>JBGPGO010000004.1:0-236589 GCA_041483895.1 Fimbriimonadia bacterium | reverse complement strand
GGTCGAACGCGGCATGCCGAAGAAACAAGCCCTGATCGCGGCGATGCGCAAGCTGCTGCTGATCCTCTACAGCGTGCTCAAAAACCGCAAGCCGTTCTACGATCCACTCGCCACTTGACAAGACAGCATCTTTCAGAACCTATCGCTATCCGCCAACGCTACTAGACGACAGAAAGTCCAGAAAGGGATTCCTCGCAAGCTCGGAATGACAACCTATTGCCTGAACAGCACCTGAGACTGAGGGGGCAGAAAGGGATTGCTCGCAAGCTCGGAATGACAGCGATACTCCCACACTTTGCTTACGGTTCTTATGCGAAAATGGGGGAGGGAACTTGGGACCATTGCAAACCCGGCCTCTGCACAGGAAGGTGGCCATGCCGTGGTGAATGAATGGAGCATGGCAGACAGTGGCCGGAGATCTCTGAAACCACGGGGCAAGCGATGAGCAACCTGCCGGTGCCGGCGGGCGGAGGCGAGTTCCTTCTCTACCAAACGGAGGATGGGCAGACGCGCGTCCAGGTTCGGGTTGTGGACGAGACCGTTTGGCTGACCCAACGGCAGATGGCCGAGCTGTTCGAGAAGGACGTCCGAACCGTCAATGAGCACATCGGCAACGTGTTCGAAGAAGGAGAACTCAAACCAGAGGCAACTATCCGGAAATTCCGGATAGTTCAAATCTGCCACTCTTCACAATAGGGATTGTGAAGAGAGACTGAAAATGTTTTCGCGGAAGGCGAGCTTGCACCTGCTGCACTTATCCGGAATTTCCGGATAACTGCGTCCCACGGAATAATGCACGATGAATTGTTCTGAGCAGGCGATTTCAGGATTCTTCCCGTATACTGTCTAATACAAGAAGGAGGCAATCTGTTATGTTTCGACCTATCATCGTGGCAGGGGTGATCCTGTCCACATCGTTCGCGGCGTTCGGTCAGTTGTTCCCCGTCGACGCCATCGGCAATTTGCGAGTCTCGAGCGCCCCGTATGTCCAGCCGGCGACGCGGCCGGGGCGGCTGAGCGGTCCCGATCTTCCGACACTTACATGCATGGTTAGCTGTCCGGGTCAGACGATCGACGTGAAGCTGTTTCGAGACGGCAATGGCGAGAATCACAAGGTGCCTGGCGACTATAATGCCGGCGACGTGACTATCTGCTGTGATCGGAAAGCGCTCAAACCGATTTTTAACTGGTTCACGGCGATCAAGAACGGCGCAACGGGATTTGCTCGCAACCTGACGCTCGACATTCTCGGTTCGAATGGCAAGCCAACGTGCCGGTTCCTGTTGTACGAAGCCTGGCCGCATCAGATCAACTGGTCGCAGGACGGTACGGCTTGCGTACAGTTTTCCGTGACGAACATGGACATTACGGATCCTTAATCAGGACCTTTCCGCTTAGTTCTGATGCACAGTCCGGCGATAGACGCGGCGGCAACGATGCCCGCTGCGTCGATTGCTACGTCCGTCCAGGTGCCGCCGCGGCCGGGGACGAAAGTCTGATGCCACTCATCGCTCATCGCGAATAGAATGGCTAGTGGGATGGCGAGCCGGCGGTTGTGAGGAAGTAGGGCGGCGCGGATGAGCAGATAGAGGATCGCGAACTCGGCAAAATGCCAACCTTTGACCGCAAGCCACCACCAATGCGCCCAAAAATCATCGAAGCGGGGGGCGTTCAGCGCGCCTCCCACGACCCCGACAAAGGCCTTTCTGTGGATGACGGAGCAGGAGGTTCCAAAGATCAGCCCGGCCCATAGGAAAGGAGCTGCATTCCGAAAACGCTTCACGTTCTTTAGTAGTGTCTAGCCGGTCCTGGGTTCACGGACTGAATCGTCAAGCGGGTAGAGCCAGGCGGTGAGCAGGGCTCGTTCACGGACGGCTTGGATCTGAACGTCATAGTACAGCCAGGCTGCGTAGGCGACCGCGACTATTGCCGCTGTATGAAAATAGGTTCTGATTACGAAGTCCAGGGTGTACCATGAAGTTATTCCGTCCGTATGATACACATCGTAGTAGTATCGATAGGCATAGACGTATATGATTTCGTAGGTCCAAATTGCGAATGCGCCGATCGCTAATGTGCGCAACCCGGATGCAATGGAGTTGGTGATCGGTGATATCGTGACCTGGTCCTTTGCGGACAGCCGCGCTACTGTCAATATGCGCCGGAACCGACCGCATTGACGTATGAGCGGAAAGAGAGTCGCGAAGGAAAGCACACCGGCGAGCTGAGCCAATACACCTATGGTAACCACCACGAATGCAACCCGATTCCCGGGCATCATGAATCCATATCCGCGCAGTTCCCATAAGTAACAGATCGCGAAAAGCAATAGGGCTACCGTTGCAATTTTGAGCATGAACCGCAGATTCGCTTCCGTTTGGGACAGCAGATCTTCTAGCGCGGATCGGCTTATATTGATCATTGGGTCGATAGGTCCTCGACGGCCTTCCGGATTGCTGCGGTCGTCCGCCGGTCTTCTAGTATGGAGCGGGAAATGAACGCCACCGCTCCGCAACCGAAGATTAGGATATGGGAGAGACCCTCCGTCAAATCCCGATAGTATCTTCCGATCCATGAGTACTCAAACATCGCGTTCATGACTGGGATCGGGGCAAAGATCCGCCAAAGAATCCCGAAGCAGCTCAAAGCGAGTGCCCACTTCGAGACCTGCTCCAATCGCTGATTCGTCATCTAAACCCTCCCCAATTCGAGAATCAGGCTTGCAAGTATCCGCATGCCTGCGATCTCTATCATATTCCGCCGGGCTGCGAAGACCACGCCGAGGATAAGGCCATGGAATAGATAGTATTCGAATCCGCCCACATTGATCGGGTAGCGGATCGTTGCGCTTATCATCGCGCACCAGAACACTGCCCAGCCCCAGGAATAACCGGCGGATTCAATCGCGGGAATAAGGTAGGCTTGATAAAACGCGGTGTAGGCAAGCGATGCCAAAACTACCTCCATACTAACCATGAGGGTGATTCTATCCCAGTGAAAGTTCCATTTTGTCGCATGAAAGGTGAGGGTGACCGCGACGATAATAAACAGTGAGCTCCACGAAATCGGCCGGCGAAAACCGAGGCTTTTCCAATCCCCGAATGGGCGAATGAGTAGTAGCGATGCTCCGCCGAGCAACAGGTAATATGCTATGAATGCGACCCGCCAAGCATCCTGAGACATGATTGATTGCCAAGGCAGGCGAAGCCAATAGATGGCAACAAGATAGATCAGATGCGGCCCGCCGAGCAGGAGGGTGTTTCGGCCTATTCGCAGGACAGCTCTGCGTCGGTCGGCCTGACTCGGCGCAAGGGGGGGCGGTCCGGCCCAAAGCGATTCCCATGTTATCGCCATCTACGGGTATTGTACCCTTGCCCACGCAAGATGCTTAATCGGCCATACTCTCCACCGTGACAGTCTACAAGGTCCCGGATCCGTATCCACCCGATCGAGAGGAACACCCTTACGACCGGACGGTCGGCATCGGGCTGATGGCGCTATCCGGCGTATTTCTCACGTACTGGCTTGGTCTCCTTTGTCTTGTGGGTGCGGTTATCCAGATCGTTCCGACTTCGGGACCGGACTCCGTGCCGGTTAGCGAAAAACATCAGGTGAGCGAGATGCTCGGGCTCTTCATGCTCGAAACGGCGGCAAAGGTCGCGGCCAATGTGATCGCGGCATGGGGAATCATGAAAAGCAGGCGGTGGGCGTTCTGGCTTGTCATCATCGCCGATGCGATCGTTCTGATCCGTAACGGCGTTCCAAGAGGCAGCGTTCTGACCGAGGACTTCGTGATTGCCACACTCATCGCATACGCCGTCGCCCGTCTCGCCGGCCACATACCACCGAACCCGGTTCAATAGAACATTCCTCGCCCAAATGCCGGGGTCAGTAAGGTTTCCACCTGGCATAAGAGATTGGTATCGACCGTACGTTGGGATGGTCGGTGCCAGCTTGTGCGAGTGGGGTTTATCTATGTTGCGATATGGGTTTGCTCTGGCGATTATCGCCATTACGTCGGCCGCGAATGCGTGTTCCGTCTGCTTTGCGCACGCGCTTGGGGCCGCGTTGCAGGGTCTTGGGGCGCAGACTCTGGAACGGCACAAGACGATTGTCGGCTTTGAATTTCTATCATTTAACAAATCGAATGCCGCGGAAACTCCCGGCGAACGAGAGCGGGAACACCATCGCGAATATGTGCTCAGCGTCTTTCACGGTATTACGGATCAGTGGACTGTTGGCGCAAACCTGCCATATATTGATAACACGATTGTCACGACCGGCGTTGAGGAAGACGAGCATTCTCGTGGCCTTGGGGACATGATAGTTGGCACCATCTACCAACTCAAACCGTCATACTACGGCAATCTCCTTACCGCAGTAAACCTCAATGTCAAACTTCCGACTGGAAAGAACAATTCGCGAGATGCGAACGGCGATTTGAAAGAGCAGCATCTTCAGGTCGGGACGGGGAGCACCGACGTGTCCGGCGGCGCTTCATTTACATGGGAAGGGTCTCGCCACAAGGGCCTCTGGTATTCTGGCTTTACTGTGCGCGTTAATGGTTCGAACAATCGGCATTTCCACTATGGCAACGCATTCTTCTACGGCTTCGGATACTCGCATCCCATTCGGCGTGATGCGGCGTTGGCGTTCGAGCTCAATGGCAAGGTGGTCGCAAAAGACACCCAGGAAGATGACAGCAAGGACGACAACAGCGGCGGGCATGTGCTGTTCGGCGCGATCAACTTGCGGTGGCCGATGGCGAACGATATCGGGCTGATCGTCAGCTACCAGCATCCTCTGTACCAGAATCTAAACGGCGATCAGACGGAGCATGGCATCTTCTCTCTCTCGGTGAGCCGACTGTTCTAGCTAGGATGCGGACCCCCAACCGGCGGAGGGAATCTCCAAATCTAAATGCCCCACCGGCGCCGCGCCTCTTCCATCGGCACGGTTTCGCCTTTCTCCCATGCATAATGGCCGAGCGGATTTTCGCCCACCCATCGTTCGTCCGCGGGTTCATCGGCGCGTTGATATCTCGTGTCACAGGAGAGGCGATACCGGTTTGAACTATTATCAAGCGCGCCATGCATGGTGAACATCCCGAAGATCAGGGCATCACCCATTTGAAATTCTGAAGACTGCCACTGACCGCCAAATCGATCTACCATCTCCTTGGGGTCATTGCTGAACCATCCTGTCACATGATCGCGATCGACATCCATCTCCCCATATGTCTCCTTCACCTTGTCAAAACGATGCGATCCTACAAGGATGGCGAGAGGTCCGAGCGGATAGGGTGTATCGCCGAGAGGCGTCCAACATGTAAACACTTTTTTGGTGCCACGTCCCATGTACACAATATCATAGTGAGCGCCGGTGAAACCGCCAGTACCTGTCACCCGCAGCCACTTGAAACTATATGTTAGCGACGGTCCGCCCAGAAACTCGGCGAAAAACTGCATCAGTTCCGGGGCCTCTACCACGTTCAGAAATTCCGGTGCATGTGTCAGCTCTTTCTGTCCACCAAGAAACGCCCCCGTCGCGCCCTCGCCGATGATGCCATCCATCATTGGCGCGCTGGCATCCAGTTGACCGTTTTGCTGCAGCTTCTCAAGTATCACTCGCCGAGTAGCCTCCACTTTGACGGGATCGTGCAGCCGGCGCAGCAGCAAATATCCGTCTTCCTCCATTCGTGCACGCAACGCATCCATGTCGCCGAGCAGAGCGTTCGCTTCGCGCAGCTCTCCCAAATAGCGCCCGCCCAAATCCATCTCTTTGCCGCCCATGGCTAGCGTCATGTGATTCTCCGATATTGGTGCTTGCCCACCTTCAAAACTTTGCCGGACAGCTCTTCCGGCGTCAATGCTAGCATCGGATCATCCACCTTGTTCGCATCCAACTTCACGCCTCCCTGCCGCATTAGTCGCCTCGCCTCGCCGTTGGAAGACGCCAGGCCGATCCCCGCGATCAACGCAGCCAACAGCACCTTGCCGTCTTTGACCAGGATGTCCGGAATCGTCGCCTCAACAATCTCGTCAGGCTGCTCCTTCTTGCTATATTGCGATAGCCATCTCTCTTCCGCCGCTCCGGCATCGGCCGATGAGTGGTAGATCGTAACAATCTCCCGAGCAAGCCTCTTCTTCGCCTCCATCGGATGACCACCTATCAGTTTCGAAACCTCGGCCAATGAAACATCCGTGCAAAGTGTGTAGTAGTTTTCGAGTAGGTGATCCGGCACCGACATCACTTTTCCATACATCTGAAACGGTTCTTCGGTGATCGAAACATAGTTGCCTAATGATTGCGACATTTTATCGACGCCATCGAGACCGACAAGAAGCGGCATCAGCAGCACAACCTGCGGCTCTTGTCCAATCGCGCGTTGCAGATCCCTTCCAACCAGATTGTTAAACTTCTGGTCGCTGCCACCCAGCTCCACATCCGCCTCGATCTCCACCGAATCCTGCCCCTGACAAAGTGGATACATGATCTCATGCATCCCAATCGGCTGATTGGCAGCAAGCCGATTCGCAAAATCATCCCTTTCCAAAATCCGCGCCACTGTCATCTTGGAAGTCAAGCGAATCACATCCGCAAAATCCATTTTCCCCAGCCAATCGGCGTTATAGTACAGCGTGGTCATTTCGGGGTCCAGAATCTTATATAGTTGCGGTTCGATCGCGCGCACATGTCCCTGCACCTCTTCACGCGTTAGCATCGGCCGCGTCTTGCTTTTGCCGCTCGGGTCGCCGATCATCGCGGTAAAGTCTCCAACGATCAGGCATGCGTGGTGTCCGGCCTGTTGGAAGTGCCGCAGTTTACGCAAAACTACCGCCCAACCCAGCGTCACATGAGGGACCGTCGGGTCCACCCCGAGCTTGATGCGCAGAGTCTTGCCCTTCTTCAGCTTTGCGCGCAGCTCGCCCGGAGAGATGATCTCCAGCGCGCCACGGCTCACCCAATCGTATTGCTCATCAACGGTCAACGATCAACTCCTGTCTTAACGCTTCACAGTACGACTGTGAAGGGATGTCGAAAACGCGAATTTGTCATTCCGAGCTTGCGAGGAACCTGCCCGCAAGTAGCTTTTCCTGATGACAGCCAGATTCCTCGCAAGCTCGGAATGACAACCTTCGTCGATCATACCTTTAGGGGTTTCTGCCCGCACCGCGCAAGCACAGGGCCACGGCGTTCGGCGCGCACTTTCAGCAACTCGGCCAAGATGGAAACGGCGATCTCCACCACCGTTTCGGACCCGATATCCAATCCCATCGGGCTCTTTACGCGATCGAACTGCGCCTCGGTACAGATGGACTCTTCCAAGAACTGCTCGCGCAACACCGCCACCTTGCGCCGGCTGCCGATCATGCCGATGTAGGCGGCGGGTTTCGCCACAATATGCCGCAAGACGCGCGCGTCGTTTCGATGCCCTCTCGTCACCACGCAAACGTAGGTCCGTTCATCCATCGGCAGTCGCGCCGCCGCATCTTCCGGGTTCTCGACCAATATCTCATCGGCGGTAGGCAGACGTTCCGCGTTCGCATAGCTGGACCGGTCGTCTATCACTGTGACTGAGAAGTCACATTGGCCGGCCAAAGCGCAAAGTGCGGTGGCGATGTGTCCCGCGCCATAGATCACCAGCCGTTCGGGCGGAAGGATCGGATCGACAAACCAGGCCGCGTCCCCGTCCCGCGCCAATGCCGGCCGACCCGTTTCCACACAGGTCTCAAAACATGCCTCAACAGGAGGACCTGTGGAGGCATAGAACCGGACAGATCCCAAACCGGGACCGGCAAGGCCAAAAACCAACGCGCCGGAGGTTCCCGAAGCGCGAGCGGAATTGGCGGCGCGAACCGCGTCAGCAAACGAATCCACCACCGGATGCAAAAACACCTGCACGCGCCCCCCGCAGATCAACCCGTCATCCCATCCGAAATCGGAATCCAACTGAAACTCCTGGTAGCGGCAAAGCCCGTCGCGCAGCGAAAGGAGCGCTAGCCGCCGCGCTTCCATCTCCAAGCATCCCCCGCCCAACGTCCCGATCACGCGCCCGTCCGGCAGAAAAAGTCCCTTCGCGCCCGGCATCTGCGGCGTCGATCCGGACTTGGCGACCAACACACCGAGACAAAACTCTTGCCCTTCATCCGCCAGCTTCTCTACCCATTCCAATGTCGTCATGATTTCATCTTATCCTGGATTACTTCGATAACCGCTTCAGCGACCCGATGATTGCCAAACGGAGGCATCAAATACAGTCCCTGGGTAAACGGATGGATTTCCGCGACAAGGTTGCGCGCGAGCGCGATCCCCAGGTCCGCGGCCTGATCCGGCTCCGCATCCTCCATCTGCTTACGAATCCAGTCGGGAATATGAATCCCGGGCACTTCGTTGTGCATGAATTCGGCATGACGCGTGCTCCGCAAAGGCAGCACCCCGACCATGAGCGGCAACCCCACCTCCCCACACACCGCGACGGCATACCGCACGGTTTCCACATCGAAAAGCGGCTGCGTATACACGACATGCGCCCCCGCCTCCGCCTTCCTCTTTAGTCGGTCCACTTCGGCTTCTAGGTTTTGCGACCGCGGATCGAAGGCAACCGCGATCGTGAAGTTGGTCCGGACCCCGATGCTGTTCCCTGCCATATCGACGCCCTCGTTCAGCCGCTTCAGCACTCGCACCAGCCCGATGGAATCGATATCGAATACGCTTGTGGCGGTCGGGTAGTCGCCGATGGATGCCGGGTCCCCGGTCACGGCGAGAATGTTGTTGATCCCCAGCGCCCGCGCCCCCAAAAGGTCCGCCTGGATCGCGAGCAAATTGCGATCTCGGCAGGAGAAGTGCATCATCACCTCGATGCCGCACTGCTCTTGTATCAGCCGCGCCACCGCAACAGGGTTCATTCGCAATCGTGCCCGCGCCCCGTCGGAAATGTCGATAATGCTGACGCCTTTCTCCTTTAATGCCGCAGCGCCGGTGAGGACCTTCGTCATGTCCAAACCGCGCGGCAGGTCCAGCTCGACGGCAATCTGGAACTTGCGGCCCAAATTCATGCCGAACTGCGAGCGGTCCAGTTCAAGGATCTCTGCCGGGACGGCACGCTCCTTTGTCTTCCCAACCACGGGACGCGATCCCGGCTTGACACCCTTAACCAGCGCGGAAACCGCGCGAATATGATCCGGTGTCACCCCACAGCAGCCGCCGATGATCGTTGCGCCCGCCTCTACCAGACGAAGGCAGTTCTTGGCAAAGTATTCCGGCGTCGTATCGTACAGAATTCGTCCGCGCGCCAGTTGCGGCAGGCCCGGTGTCGGCATGGCGATGATCGGCAGCCGGGAAACCTCCACCATCTGCCGCACGATGTCCAGCATTCGTTGCGGACCCACTGTGCAGTTCGTCCCGATTACGGCAACATCCCACTCCTGCATCTCCGCCGCCACACGCTCCGGAAGCCCCTGCGCCAATGTGTCGCCGTCTTCGATGAATGTCTTGCATGCGATGATCGGCAGATCCGTCATCTCCTTCACGACCCGCACAGCGATTCGGAACTCGTGCATGTCGTAGAAGGTCTCGAGAATGAATCCGTCCGGAGGGTTCTTGAGGAGCGCCGACGCCTGCTCCCGGAACGCCGCCTCCGCCACATCGTCCGGGATCGAACCCACCGGCGCCAGCGGCCTTCCAACCGGGCCCATGGACGCGAAAACGTACACCCGCTCGCCGGCAGCCTCCCTGGCAAGCTCCATCGACCGCCGATTCAGCTCCTCCAGGTATTCCTCGTACCCGGTCATCGACAGCTTCACGCGGTTGGAACTGTAGCTCGCCGTCTCGATGATTTCGGCCCCGGCGTCGATGTATCGCTTGTGGACCTCAACTACCTGCTCCGGGTGGGTTAGGCAGGCCATATCGAAGGGCGGATGGAGGCCCATGTCCTGCAACACGGTGCCCATCGCCCCATCGATACCCAGGACGCCCTTCTTTAGCCGGTCAGCAAACGGAAGCATACGGCAGCATTGTACTCAGGCGGGGTGGACCCAGCTATTCAAGCGAGTCAGGCAATGGTTTTCCGGGCAAGTTATCCCTTCACAGTCGCCACGGGTTGCTATCCCTTCACAGTCGCACTGTGAAGGGTGTTCGTTCCGGATGTGTTCGGGTCTAGGATATCGGCGCGCCGGGGGTATCGGCGGGAGTGAACCCGAACACATCCTCGCCACCTCTCCTCGTTCCTCGGGACAGGCCTGCCTCGCCCGTGAGCCGACGTCCGATGCGCCCTCCGAATCGGTCGGTCCGGTCGAATCGAGATGGGTCATATAGGACTTATACGACATATACGACCTCTATGACCCATACGGAGGGCACATCGGGCTGTTCAAGCAAGCAAGCCACAGTGGCGGACATTCAGGAGAAGAACGCCGTGTCGGGCAGCCCAATGGCTTGTTGCTGAATGGTCCGTCCCCAGGGTATAACTGCCCCGGATTGCGCCATTAATCACAGTCGGCGCGGAATTTACAGGGACGGTACCGACATGCCCATTCGGCCTGAAGAGATTACGAGCATCCTCGAGAAAGAACTTTCCACCTACCAAGCCGGCGTCGCCGTTGAAAGCGTTGGAACGGTCCTCCAGGTGGGGGATGGAATCGCCCGCGTTTATGGACTGCGAGATACCATGATGGGCGAGCTGCTGGAGTTTCCCGGCGGCGTTTTCGGTCTCGCGCTGAACCTGGAAGAGGACAACATCGGCGCGGTCATCCTTGGGTCTGACGTAAAGATCAAGGAAGGGGATGAGGTCAAGCGCTCCGGTCGAATTATTGAAATCCCGGTCGGCATGGGGGTTTTGGGTCGCGTAATCAACTCGCTCGGCCATCCGATAGACGACGGAGGGCCGATCGCCTCCGAGCAGTTCAGCCGAATTGAGGTCCTCGCTCCTGGTGTTGTCGAGCGCCAGCCGGTCAAAGAGCCGCTGCAAACCGGCATCAAGGCCATCGACAGCATGATCCCGATAGGGCGTGGCCAGCGCGAGTTGGTCATCGGCGATAGGCAGACCGGCAAGACCGCCATCTGCGTCGATACCATCATCAATCAGACCCATTCCCAGCAGACGGATAAGCCCGTGTATTGCATCTATGTCGCCATCGGACAACGCATGTCCACGGTGGCACGAGTCGTAGAGTCGCTTCGCCAGGCAGGTGCAATGAAATACTCCGTCGTCATCGTGGCGTCCGCCGATGACTCGAACGCCATGCAGTACCTCGCCCCGTTCGCTGGCGCGACGATCGGCGAGTACTTCCGCGACAACGGAATGCACGCCCTCGTCGTCTACGACGACCTGTCGAAGCATGCGGTGTCCTACCGCGCTGTGTCCCTGCTTTTGCGCCGCCCGCCTGGACGCGAGGCCTATCCAGGGGATGTTTTCTACCTGCACAGCCGCCTGTTGGAGCGCGCCGCCAAGATGAACGACGAAAAGGGCGGAGGAAGCCTCACCGCACTGCCCATTATCGAGACCCAGTCCGGAGACGTGTCCGCGTACATCCCGACCAACGTTATTTCCATTACGGACGGCCAAATCTATCTGGAGCCGGACCTATTCTTCGCCGGTGTGCGCCCCGCCATCAACGTCGGCATCTCCGTCAGCCGCGTGGGTGGCGCCGCGCAGATCAAAGCGATGAAGCAGGTCGCGGGCAGCCTACGATTGGACATGGCTCAGTACCGAGAGGTTCGGGCCTTCGCGCAGTTCGCCTCCGACCTCGATAAGGCGACCCAAAACCAGCTCCTCCGAGGCCAAAAGCTGACGGAGCTCCTGAAGCAGCAGCTCTTCGCGACCATGCCGATCGAAGAGCAGGTGGTCTCCGTATTCTGCGGAACGGCCGGCTACTTGGACGATGTCGAGATTGCGAAGATCAACAAATTCGAATCCGAGCTGCAGCTATTCGTGCGGACCGATTATCCGGAGGTCCTCGAGCAGATTCGAACGAGCGGGGAATTTTCAAAAGAGACCGAAGAGACGCTGCGGAAAGCCATCACGCGATTCAAGAGCGAGGTCTTTGCATAGTTGGCGACGCTCAAGCAGGTCCGGGCCCGCATCAAGACCTCCGAGGGAATCCAACAGATCACCCGGGCGATGAAAATGGTCGCCGCCGCCCGCCTGCGTCGCGCGCAGGACCGTGTCATCGCGGCCCGGCCCTACGCGGACAAGATGCTGGAGCTGATGGGAAAGCTTGGCGCGGCCGGAGACCTGCCAGACCATCCGCTGTTGGTCAAGCGCCCGGTGCAGCGCGCCGGAGTGCTGCTGATGACCTCTGATCGCGGTCTATGCGGGAGCTTCAACTCAAACATTATCCGATTCGCCGAAGAGGCGCTCAAAAAGCAAGAAAAAGACCATTGGCGCATGGTCACGTGCGGGAAGAAGGGCCAGGGCTATTTCGGGCGGCGCAAGTATGAAATGTCCGGCCATTACAGTTTCGCCACCTCGGGTGCGACGATCGATGATGCCATCCAAGTGACCAACCAGGTCCGAGAGCTGTTCGAGAGCGGAGAGGTTGACGCAATCTATCTGGTGTATAGCAAGTTTATGTCCGCGATGCGCCAGGTGCCGGTCTGGACGCAGATCCTTCCCATTGAGCCACCTGCGGCGTCGGCGGGTGACGCTCCATCGCAATCGCGGACGGCTGCCTACGAATTCGAACCCAACTCCACCGAGCTTCTCGGGAAGCTGCTTCCCAGATATCTGCTTACCCAGGTCTATCAGGCCATTCTAGAGTCTACCGCCAGCGAGCATGGCTCGCGAATGACCGCAATGACTTCGGCAACGGACAACGCGGGCAAGATGATCCGGGAGCTGAAGCTGCATGCAAACAAGGTGCGGCAGGCGGCGATTACCAAGGAGATCCTTGAGGTCGTCGGTGGCGCAAACGCTTTGTCGGGTTAGGATTTCGAATTTGTGCCATGGAAAAACAATTCATTTGGCATCCCGATACGGGAATAGAAGATCTGCCAGGGAATTGGCTGGCGCTTCATGTTGCCAGCCTCGACCAGATGCGTGAAGAATGGGTAGCACGTCAATCAAACTTACACCTAGACGCAAAACGAAGCTTCCTCGAGCGTCTCAATCGAGAGTGGGCTATTGAGACGGGACAGATAGAAAATCTCTATATTCTCGAACGAGGAGTAACTGAAACTCTCATAGATAAGGGCATAAGGGCCGCGAACATTCCTTTAGGCGGTGCGTCTGGCAGATCTGCGGAAGATGTGGTTGCCCTAATAGAGGACCAGGAGGCCGCGCTGGAAGGCGTATTTACTTTTGTAAAGCAAGAACGGCCCCTTTCGACTAGTTATATCAAAGAACTCCACGCTACCATGACACGTAGGCAAACGACTACCGACGTTTATGATCAGCAAGGTCGAAAACATGTGGTTGAGATGTTGCGCGGCGATTGGAAGAAACATCCAAATTATCCGAAGCGCAACGGCACTACCTTTTATTACTGTCCACCGGAGCAAACTGCCAGCGAAATGGAACGATTAGTGGACATGCACCTCGAGCACGTTGTGGTGAACGTCCCGCCTGATGTTGAGGCTGCCTGGTTGCACCACCGATTAACGCAAATACACCCTTTTCAGGATGGCAACGGTCGTGTCGCGCGGGCACTTGCCTCGATGGTCCTCATTCGCGGAGGGTTTTTCCCCATGATAATTCCGTTGGACGATAAGACAACGTACATAGACACTTTGGAGCGTGCGGACTCTGGCGATCTCCAACCACTGGTATTGCAAATCGCGCTTCATCAACAGGTGGCTTACCGCCGATTCGCCAGCGCCATTCAACAATAGAGGAACTTTCGAGCGTTGCTTAAAGTATGATCTGCTGATGATTGGCACCAAAGCGCTTCTGCTGCTTGCCGTCTTACTCTCTAATATGGTTGCTGCACATGTCGGCACCGGCATCGTCGTCAGGAAGGACGGCGCGGTGTATTTCGTCCATGGCATCCGCGACCGGATTATGCGATACAAGGACGGGAAGGTGACGGAGTTCGCTCACGCCGCCGGATCGCTTGGCCAAGTCCCACACCACCTAATGATCTACAAAGGTGAACTGATGACGTGCGGGGATCGGGATGGGCAGGTCTGCAGGATATCTTCCACCGGCAAAGTTGCGGCCTACGGCAAAAAGCCGAAAGATATGCAGCTAGGCGACGGCGGCGATCCGATTGCCATCGCGCCAAATGGGGACATCATCGGCTGGCGAGAAACGCAATGGAAGCGATCTGAGATTGTCCGCGTCGATAAGACCGGCAAGGTCACGGTTCTTGCCGGCGGCGTCTGGGGCCAGAAGGACGGCAAGGGTACGGCGGCCCAGTTCGCGAGTCTGCACGGCAGCAACTTCGTCTGGGGCAAGGACAGATCGCTCTACCTGGCCGATAACGACACCACGATTCGGAAGGTGGCGATGGACAGAACCGTCACGACATTCGCCTCAGGTTTTCGCGGCGCGCGCGGCATGGTGTTTGACGCGGCGGGCAACCTCTATGTCGCCGACGATCAGGATCGGCTGATCAAGAAGGTGACGCCGAAGGGCGCGGTCACCACCGTTGCGACCGGCTTTTCCGAGCCTGCCGGCGTGGCGATGGGTCCGAACGGGTCGATCTATGTTCTGGACTGGGAACGAGATGATCCGATTCTAAAATCGATTACGTCTTCGGGCAAGGTGACGACCTTGGCGACAGTGAAAAAACGCACGGCCAAACTGGTCGGCTACTCGCCGAATTCCAACCACCGCGACTCCTCGTCGGTCATTTCGATCCCCAGCGACGAAACCACGCCGCGGACCTCCTCTGGGTTGGCGCAGCCGCAGAGGGCGAAGACCGGGAACGGTTGGTGCAGGGTCCACGCGAGCGCGAGTGGGGCAGGATGGACGCCCTTTTTGCGAGCGAGTTCCTCCAGCCGCGCCTTCCGCCGATAGTTTTCCTCGTTGGCATACACGCGCATCACGTCCGGCGTCTCCACTCCCGCGAAGAACCCGCCGCCCATGGAGGACCACGCGAAAAGCGGGAACTGCGTCCGCTCGTGCCAATCGCGGCCAGCCTTGTCAATCGTCACGCAACCCGCCCACATCGGCTCGTTCACCGTCGCCAAAGATAGGTTGGGGTTGTTGAGCGAAAAGCCCTGCATACCCAACTCCGCCGCCACCCGGTTTGCCTCCTCGACACGCGAAATGCTCCAATTAGAGCCGCCGAACGCCTGCATCGTCCCCTTCGCCTTTTGATCGTTGAGTTCTTGGATGATCGGCGCCAATGGCTGCGTCGGATCATCGCGATGGAACACCCACACATCCACATGGTCCGTCCGCAGCCGCTCCAAGTTCTCCGCCAGATCCGAGCGCAGGCACGCGACCGTCAGCCGCTCCTCGCCGTATGGATGGCAGCCCTTGTCGTACAGCACCATCTTGTCCCGCACGCCCCGCGCCTCCATCCACTGCCCCAGCGCGCCGCTGGTCTTTGGGCCGTAACAGTGGGCGGTGTCCACTGCATTGCCGCCCAGCTCGAAGTAGGTGTCGAGGATGGCGAAGCTCTCGTCCAGCCGGTCGGTTGACAGCAGCGTGCTGCCGAGGACGATCTTAGAGATCGGTTTATCGAGTCCATGGACGTGGCCGTATTTCAATTTGGATTCATCCTAACGTCTTTGAATGTTATCCACTGATATGGTCGAGTACGAACTTCGACGCGGGATACATCATTTACGCTTCCCATAAAGAAGTAATGGGACATCGATGGCCCACCCCAACTGCCTGCCGACCGCATCGGTTTCTCAGTTTGATCATAAGCGACGACGGACAGCGCTTCGCTTCGATCTGCCATCCGCGTGGGAATTTCGACGTCACATACATGATCTTGACCGCGTGTATTTGGTTTTTCTGATACTGACACTATCATTGACAATCCCGAAGTTCGGGTTATCGATCCCTTGGATATATTGGCTTTTGCTACAACCTTCCACTTGCCATCCGCAACACCAACATCAAAATTTGCAGACTGCGTGCCTAATTTGAAGTTGCAAAGGTTGCTTGCGAGGTAGTCCGATCTTGGATCGCCAGTTCGGATTGGTTCGACGCCTGACGAGCCGCTGCCGCCGGAAGCATTCCAAACAACGCTCGGTTCACCAAGTGTTGCAGGATGCAATCTCAGCGTGATAATTCGATTCTTTTCCCAAAAGCTACCGGTAGCTCCTGGAAGTCCGGAGAATGCTTCGAGCATCTGAGTGACATTAGTATTTATATACGAAGGGAGTCGCTTTCCGCCACCATTCCAGGATGTTTTGGAGCCAGGGTGCGAAACGGCAGCTAATTCCACTGTACCTCCTGTCGTCAGTGTGAATTTCCTCACCGACGGAGCATGCGGTCTGCCGCACCCGGATATTCCTATGCAACAGATTGCGAGTGAGGCGGCAACCCTCATGCTTTCGCCTCTTCCCCAAACACCAGTCCCGCGCTGGCGCGGAGCGCGTCCAGCGTCCGCATGTTGCCCAGCGTGTCGTCCCAGGTCATCATCGGGGACTGCTTCTCGTCCAGGTACTTCGCCACGATTCCCGCCTGGTTGCCCCACAGATCGGGCACTGTCTCGAACGGCACCTCTTTGTCGTTCAAAAGGATCGGCCCGCCGCAAAACCAAGGGCTGGGGAGGTGGATCCGGCCGGTATCACCAAACACCGTCGCCGTATTCGCCAGATTGACGTGAACCGCCGTCCCAAACGAGGCCCGCAGTTCGCCGGGAAACTCCAATATCCCAACCCCGTGCCCATCATAACCCCGTACGAAGGCGCACGTGTACTCGCACACCGTCGGCTCCACACCTGCAACCAGCCGGCTGAATGAAACGGGGTACGAGCCAACATCCATCAGTCCGCCGCCGCCCACCCGCGCATCCACCTTGAAATGCTGCCAATCCCGCGATGAGGCATACCCGAACTCGGCATGCACCACCCTGGGCTCTCCGATAGCCCCGTCCTCGATCAGCTCCATCACCTTTAGCGTCTGCGGGTGCGAGCGGTACATCCAGGCCTCCATGAAGAACACTCCCGCCTCCCGCACCGCCGCAATCGCTCGCACGGCATCCTTGGCGTTGAGGGTGAACGGCTTTTCGCACAGAATATGCTTTCCCGCCCGCGCGCATTTGATCGTGTATTCCGCGTGCATGTGGTGGGGCAGGGCGATGTACACGGCTTGCATGTTGGGATCGCCCAGCACGTCCTCATAGGATCCATGCGGCTTGCCACCGTGCTCATCGGTAAAGGCTTTCGCGGTGTCGATGCTGCGCGACCCGACGGCGACCAGGTTGCCATTGTCGCACGCACGCATCCCTTCCGCAAACTTCTTCGCGATGGCGCCCGTCCCCAGAATTCCCCAGTTCAGTTTGTCCAAGTCAGCCCTCCCTCCAGGTCAGTCTTTCCCTTCACAGTCGCACTGTGAAGGGGATTTTTCATTGACGATCGCATCGTCAATCTGAGGCATTTCTTGACGATGCGATCGTCAATGAAAACCTATTAGCCCAATGCGATCGTCAATGAAACAACTTAACCTTTCTCGATCTCCGCGGCAAGACCGGCCAGAATCATCCCCCAACCCTCACGCGTTCTCTCCGTCCACTCGGCCGCATCAGCATTCATCTCGTGTGTCAGCGTGACCATGCAGCCGTCGCCCTCCCGGGCGATGTCAATCGTTACCGGATCAAACGCATCGGAATACTGAGGCACGCCGAAGGTGAACGCAAGCCGGCGAGGCCGGTCGATCTCCAGGTACTCGCCGGTATGCAGCACGTCTTCCCCATCCCGCCGATCGACAAACTGAAACTTCCCGCCAACGCGAGCATCCACTTCGGCAACGACCATGTCGCCTTCCGGCGTTGCAAACAGCCATGTGCGTGCGCAAGAAGGATCGAGCCAGGCGTCGTAGACCTTCTCCGGTAAAGCGTCGATGTGGCGTGAAACAGAGATGGGAATGAAATCAGCCATAGGCTAATCTATCGTCTCTCCCTTATCGGAACCGAGCCACTCGGCGACATCTTCCATCCCATGCTGCGCGAGAGCTTTGCTGAACGGACCGTTCGGGTCTTGGACGATGCGATCGTACGTCATCTTGTCCTCATAGGCATGGACCGCGACCGAATAGTCCCCGGCCTCAAACCCCTCAATCATCTTTACACCAGGTTGGCTTCGCATTGCTTCGCGCATCGTCACGCGAACCTGTTTGAACTGATCCTCTTTGCCGGGCTTAGCCCGCCACTTTGAAACCACAAGATACATTTAGCTATCTCCTTTTTGTCACTCATTCGTCGATCGTTTCGCCAGAATCCGAGCCGACCCAATCGCCGACATCTTCCAAGTGCGATTGCTCCACCCATTCATTGAACGGTCCGGTCGGATTTTGCACGATGGCGTCGTAGGCCGCTTTGTCCTTATATCCGTGCGCCACCACATAATGATCCACGTTCTTGAATGCCTCGATCATCACGACGCCTGGGTGGGACCGCATTTTGGTTCGCAATGGCTTTGCGGTTGCCTCAAATTCCGACTCTTTCCCGGGCTTTGCCCGCCATCGGGAAACTACAAGATACATGAGCCACCTCCTGTAGTCCTATTTTAGCCCAGCGCGGGGTTAGAATGGTGTCAAAATCCTGGTCGCCATGAATGTCCAGCCTATCGTTTTGGAAGGATCGCGCGTTCGGATGGAGCCGCTGGATGCCCGGCACGCCGCGGGCTTGCTGGATGCCGCCTCCGAAGACCTGTTCGACTACCTCGTCGTTCTGCCCAAGGAATGGACGGTCGCCGGGTTCGAGAACTGGATCGACGCGATGCATGGGGATGGCCGGGTGCCGTTCGCCGCAGTCCTTCGCGAGACGGGGCAGGCGGTCGGCACGTCATCGTATTTGGACATCCGGCCCGCCCACCGGGCGTTGGAAATCGGCCACACATGGATTGGGAAGGCATTTCATGGTGGATTTGTGAATCCGGAGATGAAGTACCTGATGCTGCGCCATGCCTTCGAGGACCTGGGGGCGGTGCGGGTGCAGCTCAAAACGGATGCCAGGAATCGGCGGAGTCAGGCGGCGATTGCGAAAGCCGGCGCTGTGTGGTAGGGCGTACTGCGCCACCACATGATCATGCCCGACGGCCACGTGCGGGATACGGTGATGTTCAGCATAACCGATGACGAATGGCCGGACGTAAGAAGTCGAGTCGGGGACCGCTGCGGCTACTGATCCAGGCGGCAGAACACAATTGCCGATCGATCCATGGAAAGGCCGAGGACCTTCGTTTCGATCTGAACTGCCAACGTGCGGCTGCCCGGAAACAGCGACCGAGGCACCGTCCATTCGAGCGTGTTGCCGCTCCAATGCACGAACTGCCCATGATGCCCCCGGCCCGGCACAACCGACCCCTGATACCGACCGACCGTCTCCCCGCCTTCATCGAACGCCCGCAAACCCAGCCGATACTCGCCGGAACGCATGATCCGACCACCAAAATCGATGCGAAAATGAATCCAATCGTCGCTCTCGGCGGCCAGGATGCGCTCAATGTCCAAACCGCTGTTCATCTGCCGCACCAGGCTGTCCGCCGAAGGGTCGATGGCAATCGGTTCCAAGCCCGTCCAGTCGGCCGCCGGCTCGCCGAGCCCGATATCGCGTTTTGGCAGCAACGGTGACTTTTCCGCGTCGAAAAACAGTTCGTTTCTGCGGATGAAGCTCTCCATGAATCGGCCAAGCAGGCGTCGCTGCGATCCGTATTCCGCGAGAGCAAGCTTCTTCTTTTCCACCTCGTCCTTGCCCAGGGAGAGGCGGAGAGAGTCATAGTCGGTAAATCCCTCCGGCGTGTCGAGTGACGAATCCACCGATAGACCCTGCGGCAGCGGCCAATCACCGCGATGAATCAGATAGGTGCGAAGTTTAGGATGGACGTCGGAACCGAGCAGCGCCGCCTGGACAAAGGCTGCTGCGACGGAATGGTCGGCATGATCGTCGAGCGGATGCGTGACATAGACCTGCGTCGGGCGCACACCGTCGATCAGTTGCCGCAGCTCTTCCGTCATGCCGGATTCGTCGCGGGACATCCATTTTTCCGCCAAACCCCGATCCGGCCATCCGAAGAACCGGACATTCTGGCTCGGAATCCCCAGCATTCGCATGCCTGCCAACGTCTCCGATTGGCGTTTTTGGCCATATTCGGCGCGATCCCTGTCGCTCGGCAGCAGCGTCTTTTCCTCAATAACCACGCTGCTCTCGAACGCCTCCCCGTCTGTGAGGACGGCCACGAACAGATCGGCGCCCGCCTTCTTAGCGCGTAGGATCAGCCCGGAGCAGCCGAGCGCCTCGTCATCCGGGTGGGGCGCGACGATCAGAATCCGGTCGGTGGCCGCAAACGGAGGAAGGTCGGCCGTCTCACTGGCCGGTCTAGCGCCCGCGCTCATATGCAGCTCCCCGTAATAGACACAGGTAGCGGCAATGAGGAAGGCGGCGGGAAGGCCCATACCGTAGATCAGGGTCCGCCGGACCAGAGCGCGTCGGTTCAACTTAGGCATATTGAGAAGATGGCGGAGCGGGTGGGATTCGAACCCACGAGCCACCTTTCGGCGACTACACGATTTCCAGTCGTGCTCCTTCGACCACTCGGACACCACTCCGCGCGCTTTGTATTATGGGTCGCGGCCCCGCCATTGTCAACCCGCGAGTGGAGGAATGAGACCCGGCAGGCCGAATATGAGAGTATCCAACAGCGAGCGAGCGACCCATGAAGATTTCCCGTTCACCGATCGACGAGCTTTTTGTTCGTCATCCCCAAAACCCAGTCCTTACCGCGTCCCGATGGCCGTATGCCGCCAACACGGTGTTCAACCCCGGCGCCACGCTGCTGCGGGACGGTTCAACCCTCCTGATGGCAAGGGTAGAAGACAGAAGGGGCCATTCCCACTTGACCGCGGCCCGAAGCCGGGATGGGGTAACCGGCTGGGTTGTGGACCAAAAGCCGACCCTGATGGCGGACCCGGAAAACTATCCGGAAGAGCTATGGGGCATCGAAGATCCGCGCATCGTCTATCTGGCGGAATTGGAAAAATACTCGATTTGTTATACGGCCTACTCTTCCAGCGGCCCGCTGGTATCCCTGGCGCTGACAGAGGACTTCCGCACGTTCGAGCGCCGGGGAGTGGTGCTGCCGCCGGAAGACAAGGACGCATCGCTGTTCCCGCACCGCTTCGACGGCCGATGGGCGATGATCCATCGCCCGGTTCCCGCCGCATGGGAGGCGGGGGCGCACATCTGGATATCATTCTCGCCGGACCTGATCCACTGGGGCCGCAGCCAGGTACTCCTGGAAGCGCGACGCGGTGCCTGGTGGGATGCCAACCGAATCGGGCTCTCCCCGCCCCCGTTGGAAACGCCGGAAGGATGGATCATCATGTACCACGGTGTGCGGCGGACCCCGTCCGGGTCCATCTATCGCTTGGGATTGGCGCTGTTGGATTTGGAGAATCCAACCAAGGTGATTCGCCGCGGTCCGATCTGGGTGTTTGCGCCGGAAGAGGAATATGAGCGCGTCGGGGATGTGGCGGATGTCGTCTTTCCGTGCGGGCTTGTCTACAAAGAGGCTACGGACGAAGTGTATATGTACTATGGCGCGGCAGACACGGCGATCGCGCTCGCCATTGCAAGCCGCCGTCACCTGGTCGATTGGCTGCTAACCGAAGGGGAACCGTGGCACTAAGCTAGCAACTTCCTGTTGTTTGAGGCAATAATATAGAATATCAATGGGCTCTCCTCCGATATTATCAGACGAAGTACTAGCCTCGATTTGCGCGAAGTGGCACATTCGCGAGTTGGCAATTTTTGGATCCACGCTACGTGGTGAGAACACCGCGTCCAGCGATGTCGATCTATTGGTGACATACGAGCAGGGTTACGATCCAGGGTGGCCCAAAATCCTCGATTTGGAGGACGAGTTCGCGGAAGTGCTCGGACGGCCCGTAGATATCGTTGAAAAGCGATTTGTCGAAAAGAGCCCCAATTACATTAAGCGCAAGCACATCCTTCGTTCGGCAATGGTCATTTATGCAAAAGGATGAAGGTTACCTGTTGGATATGTTGACTGAAGCGAAGAAGCTGCAAGAACGCTTCGACGCAGTTACTCTGGATCAATTCGAAGCGAGTGAGGATTTGCAGTACGTGTCCTTTTGGTCCATTGCCATCATTGGTGAAGCGGCCAGCAAAGTGACGACGGAATTTCGGGATGCACATCCACGCGTCCCGTGGCGAATCATTGTGGGCATGCGCAACTTTCTGATTCATAACTATGCTGCGATAGATGCTGGGAAGGTCTGGACAGCGATTCAGGTTTCGATTCCGGAACTGATCACAGCGCTGGAGCCGATTGTGCCACCCGATACCCCTTAGCATCCCAAGCTAGCTAACGACATCAGCCGATCGTCCTGATTCCGCCGATTTGAGCGCCGCCTCGATGGCCGCGATGCCAATGCGGACCTCTTCCGGTTTGACGATCAGCTCTTTGCCCTCGTTCAGGTGCTCGGAGATGTTGCGATACACGCCGTTCCAGTCATCCTTTTCCATCTCCACATCCATCGTGCCGACAACGCCATCGATCTCCATCTTCGCGGCGGCGTGGTCCCAATCCGGCATATGCAGGCAGCTCTTTTCGCCCCGGATGAGCCATCGCGACCGCGGAGTCCGGGACATGCAGCCGACATCGATCTGACCAACCACGCCGTTATCAAAGACAATCGTCGCGTTGTTCTGCGTGTCGATATCCACGTCCGTCCACACACCCTTATTCCGCGTGCAAAACACGGTCTTGGGTTTGGCCGGCAGCATAATCTGGATGAGCTGATCGAAAAGGTGGGCGCCCCAATCATAGAGCATTCCGCCGCCCGCCTTCTTGACACCGCGCCAGCCCGCCGGATACCACCAACCGTTGACCGAACTATCAATATGAAACAGATTTCCTAGGATGCCGGACTTCAGCACCTTTCGGACCGTCAGATAGTCGCGGTCCCACCGACGATTTTGGTACACGGTCAGCATCTTCCCGGCGTCTCGCGCGGCGGCGATCATCGCATCGCATTCCGCCACATTTAGGCACATCACTTTCTCCGTTAGCACATGCTTACCGGCCTTGTTCGCGGCAATCGAGAGGGGCGCGTGTGTGTCGTGCGGGGTGACCAGAATGCAGAGGTCTATGGCGGCATTGGCCAGGAGATCTTCATAGGTCTCAGGCACAAAAACCTCCGGATGGTCCTCCCTCGCCGCCTGCCGCCTCTCCGGATCGGCGTCAAAGGCCGCCGCCAACTCCAGTCCCGGCGTCTTGCCAATCTCCGTGGCATGATGCCTTCCCATAGAAAACTGCGAACCGTACCCAACCACCGCACATCGAATGCTCAACTTGATGCCCTCCCGGTCAAAAGCGTTGGCAATAGGGTTCGGCATTCAACCGAAAGTTCCTATGAGACACGCTGCCTGGCTATGGATCCCCTTGGGTCCCGAAATAAACGAGGGTGAAATTTAGATCGGGGAGACCGACAAGGCCGTCGTGGTCGAGATCACCGCCATCGGCGTCATCTGTGCCAAAGTCGACGAAAACTTCGTTCAGGTCGGGAAGACTGACGAGGTTGTCCCAGTCGGCGTCCCCGTTAATCAGCGCGAAGTCAAGAGACACTGCCCCTTTTGCAACGGTCACGTTATGGATCGTTTGCCGAAGCCAGTTCTGACACTTTAGGGAGATATCGTATACGCCGGTCGGCATTTCTGCAAGAACATAGTCGCCGGCAACTCCAATATTGACATTGCCGGCACTCAAAACAGTCCCGGTTGCGGGTTCCCGAATCTCGATTTCTCCTACGAGACCAACGTTTCCAACGTAGCCATCAAGATCAACGTGGCCGCCAACGCTTCCGGTGGCAGTGTTTCCACCGCCTGGAACCTGATAGCTGAACACGGTGTTGCCTTGCGTCGTAATCGTCGGTTCCGAGGTTCCCGCCAAAATGACTGTACCGCCAGGCGAAACCACCATCAGATTGCCGACGATGAAATTCGCGGCAACACCCGGATAGCGGCTTGCCCACATCAGCTTGCCATTTGAATTGAATTTCACTGTAATTGAGTCTTTTTTCGTGCCGTTTGGAAACTGCGCCATCGCGCAGACATACACATTACCGGCAGAATCGAACTGGGGGCGATTTGTGTAGTTGATGTTGGGCGGCGCGCTATCGGGCAAGTTGTATGTTTTATCCCATACCAGTGCCCCGTTTGGAGCGTATTTTATGACACGAATCGCATAATGGGATGTGCCGTTGTTATACTCAGTGGCAAGCACTACGAGAGCCCCCGTCGGATCGAAAGATAGTCCGCCGGCGTCCATGGATGCAGGCGGCCCACCGTTGGCATTGATCAGCCACTGCCAACTTATGTTGCCGTTGTTATCGTAAACGTATAGATATCGCGCAGGTGGCACATTGCCTTGCAACTGAATGGTTCCGGTAATCGCAATTTGATTACCGCCGGCGTTGATATCTAGTCCATCTTGCGTGATCACAATCGGACATGGCTGCGTTCCTATCACTTTCTCCCATGTTACTGACCCGGACGGTGTGAACTTTGTCAGGGCTACCGCAACTGGGCATCCTAAAGGCGGCTTTTGAGTTGTGGAAGTATATATATTGTTCTGACCGTCTGTTTTCACCAAGCAACTCTTGTATGGATAAATCGTATCAAACTGTGTTTGCCATTGAACGCCGCCGGGATTAGCCACCTTGCCGAGCAGGAACTTGTTGGTGGAAATGGGACCCAAAATCACGGCATTTCCAAGAGAGTCGACGGCCAAATCAGACGGGAAATCGACTGGAGATGCTTGGGATAGGCCCCAGGTGTTCTGGAGCGCTCCCGAGACAGTGTCAAATCGCAATATCTGAAATCCGTTTTTCGCTAGCCACAGGTTAGTACCAGCTAACGCCAAAGCCGTAGGTTGGTCGTTCGGCAAGAGTGGGTGACTCCAAGCGACAGTGCCCGTCGGGCCGTATCTTCGGAGAATGGCCACATCGTTGCCATTGCCCGTGCCGCGCAAGCTCATGAATGAATTTCCAGTGGTATCGATTACGATCTCGGAAGGGATCGCCTCAGACCACGCTTGGTCGGAGAATTGCGATACCCAACTTGGAGGGACGTTATATACCAATAGTGCGGCAAGGTAGGTATCGAGCCTTCCGCCAGAAATCTCTTGCGTGAAATCGATGGCGCTGTCTTGGATGGCGGCGCGCACGGTCGCCGCATTCGTCAGATTTCGCACGCCCCCGATCGATTGATACAGCAGCGCAGCGGTGCCTGCTACCATCGGCGATGCCATCGAAGTCCCAGACAATAGTCCATAGCCATTGATCTCGGTAGAATAGATTCCCGAGCCAGGCGCCGCAATGTCTACCCATGTGCCGCGATTGGAAAATTGCGCGAGCGTATTCGTGCCGGTCGTTGCCGCGACGGCAATGCAGTTGGTCATCGCCGCAGGATAAAATTGCTGAGTCGTACTATCATTCCCAGCAGCGCAACAGACCACGACACCGGAACTCCATGCGCTATCAATAGCGAGTTGCATCGCACTTGAGTACCCGTATCCGCCCAAACTCATGTTGATGACGTGAGCACCGTTGGTCACCGCCCAATTGATGCCTGCGATAATGTTAGATTCTGGAAAGGTGTTGTTTGTACCGACCCGGATGGCAAGAAATCGTGAATTGAAAGCCACGCCGGCGATTCCCAACCCGTTGTCCGGCACGGCGGCCGCTATGCCCGCAACATGAGTTCCGTGCCCGTCCACATCCATCGGATCGGAGTCATTGTCCTGAAAATCGGTACCGCCGGCGTAATGCGCGGAGAGATCCGGATGGTTGTAGTTGACTCCGGAGTCAATTATCGCCACTAACGTACTCGAGTCGCTTTTGGCAAAGTCCCAGGCCTTTGGACAGTCAATGCGCTCCGGTCCCCATTGGCTGGACCAGTCAGGGTCGTTTGGAACGTAGTCGGCAGCGTGATAAATCACGTCTGGCTCGGCAAACAAGACCGATTGATTGTGTCCGAGACGCGAGAGGAGAGCCGATATCGGCAGGTTCGTTGGAAATACAAGAAGAACCGCATGAATTGCTGGATAAACTCGCTTGACCTTGCCTTGCAAGAAGCTCTGCCCGACCACCAAGTTGCTGGTGGAATGGTCAAGCCCAACAATGATTTGGCCCTTTACGTATCTCTCGCCGTCCGGCAAAATGCCTAATTTGTTCGCGGCCAAAGCGTTGAACGCGAGAGAGAGTCCACAACAGACGACCGCAAACCGCATCCTAGTACCTCCGGTCCTTACGGGACCTAACCTGAGTGTGACACACTTTCCATTTTCCAACGGGATTGGATGGCGGCTCGTTGGTTCAGGTCACGGAGGTCCTTGCCAGGCGGACTATTGCTGCTTGGACATTCGCAAGACCAGCTTCCCTTTCCGCGCCTTGACGAGTTCCTTTTCATACGCAACAATCTTGTCTAACGCAGACAGAGGCTCGTTCATTTTGAACGTCTGTTCCCGCATGATGTAGTGGATTGTGTTGCCGTTTATGTCCACGACCTGGCTCTCCACTCTTCCCGGACCTTTGAGCGAATACGGCGACAGATTCTCCACGATAGACCAGCCTTTAGGGAATGTCAGATAAAGCTCATAGCTTCGATCGCTGGCCGATGGGTAGACGAACGGATAATCGCGCTTGCCGTTTTCACCTACATAGTGCTTCATATCGATGTCATCGTCTTCTTGATTCGAAATGGCCTTAACGATGAGCAGATCACCAATCGTTTGCCCGGCCGTTGATAGCCTGCCGGTGACAGTGATTACGCCTTCGTCGCTGGAAGTCGGATCCGGAAAATCAATCTTCACATCTTTGAGTCGGGAGCTTTCCCCCGTGGTGCTGGACTTGATGTATTCTTCGACCTGCTTCTTTTCATCAGGATCGATTCCAAATTCCTTGATTGTCAGCATCGCAAATCTCGGCAGCTTCGCAACCGTCTTCATCGTCTCGCTTCCATCCTCATTGATGTCCAGATGCACGGCAAACTTCATATCACGCAATGAGCCTTCTTGCTCCTTGGGGATCGAAATAATCTCTCCCCCGTCTTCTCGAACAAGCAGCACCTGAACGCCTTGCGCGGAATTTGGTGTTACTTCGATCGGCCACTTGCCTGCGCTGGGATCGAGCCAGAATCGCTTGCCGTCGATCTCAGCGCAAACGATGACATGATTGAATGCGTCCAGCGTAGGCAGTTCGTTGGTGAAGGGTATCTGATCCCCAGCGTGCAACAACACCAGCCACGACTTGATTCCGTATCGCTTGAGGGCCGTGACAAGAAATAGACTTTGATCCTTGCAGTCGCCATATTTCTTGGCGAAGACCTCGCTGGGAGAGTGCGGCTTGTGTGTACCGGTGCCAAGAGTGACGGCAACATACCGAAAGTTGGTGACGACGTATTTCCAAATCGCCGCCGCCTTCTCCATGTCCGTCTTGGCATCCTTCGTCGCAACATCGAGCGCCGTACCAGAGGACGCATCCAACGATGTCATATTCGATGTCAGTCCAGAATACCACTTGCTGATATCCGTCCATGCCAGAGTAGTAGTGAATATGGTCCGCACGGAAAGTTCGTATTCGTCCGGCATGGCATATTCCTCTTCCATCGGATCCAGCTTTTGAACGGTCCACGTCTTGCGGGTTCGCGCGCCATTGAACAGCGGCGTGGTTACCTCTTTTGTGGAGTTGTTCAGTTGCATCAATTGGAACGGCTTATTGGTGGGATAGTCCAGTATCAGGGTGCATTGTACGACCGGCGTTCCGACCCAATAGGACCAGTTTCCGGACATATGATTGGGCATAATGTCTTTGACATATTCTTTAACAAATACATAGTTCAGAATGCAGCTCTTTTTCACTGACGGAAAGTGATAGTTAACCGACGCCATCCCCAGTTCCGTCTTTTCTTTTTCATAATCTGTGTCGGGAAGGACGACAACTTTGCCACTGGGGAGGATCGTTTCCACACGATAGTAGAGCAGTTTCTCGTAGTAGGAGTTGTAATCGAACGATCCCTCACTCTCGTCGCCATTCGGGTCGCCTTCCATCAGTTTCTCCGCAAATTGGGCGAATTCAAATGTCCTACCATTTTTCTTGTATATGAATACCCCTTTGTCCAGAACTGTGGCGGTCGAATCCTTGAAGCCTTCCGGGATTTTCTTGGCAAGCTCCATCAGATCTTTGGCGGAGACGGTTTCACTATCCCAGTCGAAGTCCTTGTCGGCGCGGACAATCGCGGGCAGAAGCAACAGGACGACCCAAATGGCTACGAAAACTCTAGACATCAATCCTCCATGGATTAGGAGCGGATTCCTACCGGATAAGTTCACTATTGTAGCGAAACATCGGACCGAATTGCTTGCAGGTTCTTCCTGCGAGACCGGAATTTCCGAAGGCTCAAGCGTGATAGCTCATTGTGAATTGGACCAACCCCATGGCGGTTTGCCGCCGACCTGTCTCCCAGGCCATGCAGGACATGCTTTGCGGTCCGGTCAAAGTCCCGTCGAAATTCGTAGCAAGCATCCCAATTGTCGCCTGCTGTACATTGCCTTCTACGAATAGGGTATTGTATTTTCTGATGGAAGCGTACGAGACAGAAGTCATTGTTCAAGACGATGGCCAACTCCACTTGGCGGGTCTGCCGTTCAAATCTGGTGAAAAGATCCACGTTGTGATAAGTCAGCCCGCCATGGAAAGAGAAAGACCGTTCCCGACATGCGAGGATTTGCTTGAATCTGGGCTTGTTGGGCTTTGGGCCGACAGGGATGACATCGCGGATAGTACCGAATTCTCAAAGCGGCTGAGAGAGCAAATGGAACATCGAGGTTCTCTCGGTTGATTTTTCTGGATTCCGACGTCGCGATCGACATCCTTCGCGGAGTCGATGGCGCTGAACGTTGGTTGCGGGATCAACCGGATGAAATTGTCGGAGTGTCTGGATTTGTGGCGATGGAATTGATTCAGGGCTGTAGGGATCTGAGTGAACAAAATGCTGTATCGGGATTTCTCAACCGATTCAATATGCTGTGGCCTGATAGAACCACATGCGAGGCGGCATTCAATCTGTTCACAAGCCATCGACTGAGCAACGGGCTAGGGATGTTGGACGCGCTGATTGCCGCCCATGCCATTGCGATCAACAAATCCTTGTACACTTTCAATCGCAAACACTATAGCTGCATTAGTGAGTTGAGCACCCAAGAACCGTATTCTCGCTAGGTCTCGGCCAGATACTCCTTGACCCGCTTCGCCATCGACTCCGTCATCGTCGGCACCGACGCGATGGCCTGAAGCGATGAATCTTTGATCGCCTGCACCGACCCAAACGTCCGCAAAAGCAGCCTCCGCCGCCGAGGACCCACGCCCGGAATCTCCTCCAGAACCGACCCCACCGCCCGCTTCTCGCGCAGCTTCCGATGGTAGCTGAGCGCAAACCGGTGCGCTTCGTCCCGCAGCCGTCGCAACAGGTTCAGCCCCGGCGAGTTATCCGGCAGCGCCACCGGGTCAGACTTCCCAGGCAAAAAGACCAGTTCCTGCTTCTTCGCGAGGCCAACAACAGGATAAGAAAGTCGCACGTCCTCCATCGCCTCCAACGCCGCATTGAGCTGCCCCTTGCCGCCATCGATCACCATCAGGTCCGGCGCTTTGCTGAACCGCTCATCCCCCTCGATGGTGGCCCGCAGCCGTCGCTGGATCACCTCCCGCATCATGGCGAAATCGTCCGGGCTTTCCGGCATGAACTTGATCTTAAACCGCCGATATTCGTCCTTCGCCAGCTCGCCGTTATCCATCACCACCATGCTGCCGACCGGCGCGGTGCCTTGTATGTTGGATATATCATAACACTCGATCCGCATTGGAAGCGTCTCCAAATCGAGCGCCTCCTGCAACTGCGCCATCGCTTCGTCCGCCCACGCCTCGCGCTTCGCCAGGTCGGATTTGAACCCGGTCAGCGCTAATTCCGCGTTCGTCGCCGCCATCTCTACCAGCCGCAGCTTCTGGCCGCCCTGCGGCACGTTCACGCTCACCGCCGCGCCCTTCCGCTGCCGAAGCCACTGCTGGATTATGTTGCGCTCCTCAATCTCCACCGGCAGCAGGATCTCCCGCGGCACCTCGGGCGAATCGGAATAGAACTGCTTGACGAACTCCTGCACCGCGACCTCCGGGCTGGCCTCTTGCGCGGCGTCGAGGAAATAGGACCGCTGCCCGACCAGCTTGCCGTGCCGCACATAGAACATCTGAACACACGCCCCGCGCTCGTCCTTCACGATGGCGACAACGTCCTGGTCCGTGGTCTCGTCGGTCACCACCTTTTGGCGCTGCAGCACGGCCTCGATGCTGGCCAGCTTGTCGCGCAGCGCCGCCGCCTTCTCGAACTCTAATTGCTCGCTCGCCTGGTCCATCTCTTGGCGTATCTTGTCGGCCAGCTCCTCCTGCCTGCCTTCCAAGAAAAGTATAACTTGCCGAACGATCTCCTTATACTTTGCTCGGTCCGAGAGGCCGGCGCACGGAGCGAGGCACTGGCCTAGGTGGTAGTACAGGCAGGGTTTCTGCTCCGACCTGTTGCGGAACACCTTTTGGCACGGGATGAGGGGGAACAGTTTGTGGAGCAGCCGCAAAGTATCTCGGACGGCGAAGGCGCTGGTGAACGGGCCGAAATAGCGGGTGCCGTCCTTCTTCCGGCGCCGGGTGAACATGACGCGAGGGAACATTTCGTTGATCGTGACGGCGATGTAGGGATAGGATTTGTCGTCGCGCATGCGGACGTTGTATGGGGGCCGGTGCTGCTTGATCAGGGTGCATTCCAGGACCAGCGCCTCCAGCTCGGTGTCGGTCACCATGACTTCCAGGTCGGCGATGTTGGAGACCAGGCGGGCAATTCGGGGGCCGTGCTTGGCGGACTTTAGGAAGTAGCTGCGCACGCGCGAGCGCAGGTCGAGGGCCTTCCCGACGTATAGAATGCCCCCACCCTTATCCTTAAAGATGTAACAGCCGGGGTCCTTCGGCAGCCCCTTCAGCTTCTCCTCAACGGCCATATCCTATTATGATACGTGGGATGGCTCGCGATTCTTCATGGCGCCGCAGGTTCTCGTTCTGACACCCGTTCCGAATCGCCCGGAACAAAACCTGCGAGTGACTTGGCGATGGCAATTTCCGGTAGCCGCAGGTTCTCGTTCTGATACCCCTTTCGAATCGTCTGGTACAAAACCTGCGAGAGACCACGTTGGATGATCCGATACCGCTTGAGCGCTTCCACCGTGGTCACGCCCGGGTCTTGGCGGCGGCGATTCGATCACGGTTCAGAACGAGGACCCGCGGCTACACTGTAACGAAAGGTATCCTTTGGACGTGACGACCATAATTCGCATCGAGGGCATTGAGTTCTACGGGTTTCATGGCGTCTCGCCGGAGGAGAAACAGGTCGGGCACCGGTATTCCGTGGATGTCACGCTGCATGGCGACTTCACGAAAGCCTGCGAGACAGACGACCTGGCCGACACGGTCTCCTACTCCGACGTCGCCCGGCTCATCGTGGAGATTGGCGCGCGGGAGAAGTTCAACCTCCTGGAACGCCTCGCCTCGGTCCTGGCCGACGCCATCTTGGAGCGGTTCCCCACGGTCACCGAGCTCACCCTCACCGCCACCAAACTCCACCCCCCGGCGAAGGTGATTGTGGATCGCGCATCGGTCGAAGTATGCAGGTCCATATCCGGAATGGGGTCGAACTGAACGATCTTCGCATCAAACGAATCTGGAAGCGGCCCCTGATCAAGGAATGTTCGCCAACACCCATGCCTTGATCGTTGCAAGCTGGGATTCGGCTGTGATCACGTGGCTTTCTTCGATGGGCGGTGTTCCGGGGTACCTTGTCAGCCAAGCGTAGGCGCTCAGCATGGCGGCGGCGTGTTGCACCAGAGTCGACGGAGCAGGCTCTGGATGTAACTGAAAGAGCTGTTCCAGGTCGTGCGTCTTTGGGGGCGCCAGGCCCGCCTCGACAAGAGATGCCTTGATGTACTTCTCAGCAGCCTGTTGGATGTGGTACGCCGCTATGCCCCACGGTCCACCGGCATTCTTCATGAGAAGGACGACCTGCTCGTCTTCTTTGGCTTTGTCGAGCCATTCCTGCGTCGCGCTACTTGGCATACACCACCCGACCTTCACGCTCGGCCCAGTACAGTGCCGACCCGGGGATAGACGCAGCCTTTTCGGCTTCGCTCGGCGTGTAGATCAAGAGGTCGATGGCGAAATCACGCGCCCCGATGGCCAATAAGCCCATGCCTTGCCGCTCGATGAACGGTACGTCCGTATCGGCGATGACGAGCACGTCATAGTCGCTATCCGGCTTGGCCCCGCCCCTTGCCCGCGAGCCGAAGAGGAGGATTCTACGCACGTCGAACAGCTCCCGCATCCGCTGACTGACGAGTTCGACGGCTTCCTGTTCGTTCATGGGTTGTCTCGGCTCAGTTTACCCGGCGGCCGGTTTTCATGTGAGTTGGGATCCGACCAAGCGCCTCGCCTCAGTCCTGGCCGACGCCATCTTGGAGCAGTTCCCCATGGTCACCGAAGTCGACCTCACCGCGACCAAACTCCACCCCCCGGCGAAGGTGACGGTCGAACGAGCATCGGTCGAGGTATGTCGTTTCCCAAAGCCCCTTGAAGAGGAGCGCTCCCTAACTTGACGTGTGAACATGAGGACAGTCGAAGTTACTCGAAATCGATATTTCAGCCAAGCTCCTTCAAAATAGCTTCGCGCGAAACCATCCACGGGGTTCGGTTGACCTGATCAACTGCGGCCCGGAGTTCAACATATCGTTCTTCGGCCTTCTGGACTTCGGATTTAGCACTGCGCAATTCAGCCGCCCTGCCATATCTGGGAACCAAACGAGTGATCCACCAGACGAGCGCTACGCTTGCGGTGATCGTGGCCACTTTGAAAAGGGTCGCAAATGTCGGTCCAAGCAGCATAAGCCTCGGGCTTTGCACTCCCATTACACAATATGCGACAACCAGTGAGAAGCAGCCGAGACCCCATATCAAACCCCCCTGCTGCATGGTATCTTCGTCGGCGCTAAGGTCAGCCTGTTGTACCCTTGCGACAAGTTCTCGAAGTCTAAGAACCTCGGATTTCTGCGCCACAAGTGCCTCACTGATATGAAGAAGAGCGTGTTTTCGGGCTTCTAATTGGGCTTCCTTCAAGCGCCGGCAAGCCGTGACGCAAGTCAAATAATCCGCACTCAGGGCCTCTCCGCCTGCGTACAGGATGTCGCTGATCGCATGGCTAGCCCAAGGCAATCCCAATTCCATGCCGATGCCTTTGGCAATGCTCTGAAGGCGCTCGCACTCGTCAAAGAGGGCGTGCGTTGCGTCGGCAACTTCTCTTTGGCCGGAGGCTGTCCTCGCATTCGCAATTGCATCAAGCCACGGATTAGGTGCCAAAATCCGATTCTCCATACATTGCCACGATCAAGGGCGGGTGCAAAACGAGAGCCTCGTCTAACAGTGCTGCAGCTTCCTCCGTCCGGCCAGTCTTCTTGGCGTACCGCGCGAGATCAAACAACTTTGCGTGTTGACGCGTCGTACGGGAGGCGCGCAGGCATCTCTCATAAGCGTCTTCGTCCCGCCCCAGAGAAGAGAGCATATATGCCTGATGGCGTAAGGCGTTCACATAATAAAGATCGCCGGATGATTCCGCAAGCCGAGCGGATCGGTAGAACGCGCGTTCTGCGGCCCCCACATCTTCCAGATGCTTCCAGTGCAGCCAGCCGATCTGAAACCAAACCACATAGTCCTCCATTCCGATTGGGTTCTCCGTGCAGGTCTGTAAGAGCCGCAGGGCATCCTTGTAGTCCTCCACCCTGTCTTGCCCCTTTCGCTTCATCCCCTGCTTCAGCCATTTGTCCGCTTCGTTTCGGAGTTCTCTCGCTTTCGTCTCATAGGGTTTCTTGAGGGTGTCTGCTATCGTCTCAAGAACCTTCCGCTGAGCAATCAGCTCATTCGCGACCCTCTCGAAGCCTTCTGCGACGGTTGCGTGCAGCCCCTGCAACTCTGAAAGGACAAGTTCTTGGGTGTAAAGGATGTCATCAAGCGTCATCCCGATGTCCGCGAGAAACGCATTCGTCTCCGCTTGCTGCGCACTCAGGGCTTCGAATCCCGCCTTTGATATGGCAGCATGGCCCAACTGAACCTTTAGCATGTTCGCTTGATGATGCATTAAGGCTTGCATGTTGTCAGCGATCATGGCGACGTGGTAGTGATTCTCAATCTCCCTAATAGCTCTTTGGTTGGGACTGTCCGTACTAGCCAGTACGAGTTCAGAGATTGGATCGAATGGGTGCGCTAAGTTGGCCATCGCCCTACCCCACCACCGTCTCGCATACTGCCGGCCCAAGATTCTGGTTGCGTATCACCCGTCGAACTCGATCCTCAGGCGAAACGTGAATGATATGGGCCTGCTCATTGCGAGTTGTCAGCGCCAGCCCGATGAGGGCTCCATTCTGCAAAACAGCCACGCCTGCTCCGGCGAAATAGTCACCGCTTGTGGCATCGACGAGCGCTCGCCAATCCATTGGAATCTGGTCCACTTTGCGTGACAGATTACCCTGGATTGCAACTGAGTCGATCTTATAGGTATCCCCGTTTAGCGTGAGCATGTGCTCCTTCTCCGTGAACAACAGCCGCATATCAAATGGGAAGGGTCCGTTCTCCGTGATGTGGTTGCGCATGTCTTCCGGAAGACCTTCGTGGAACGCCGCGAGAATCGCGTCGTTTAGCTGCCCGATGGTGGTGATGTTCGCCTGGCGAACACCGTCTACATACCACTCGCACGGTCTCGCGCTCTCTGCGGGGTTGACCACTGAATCATTAGAGCCGGATGTATACCGAAGGCCAATGGGGCCATGGGGAACTAGAAGAGGAGCGCTGAAACACAGGTCCGCCGGAAATGAGACGTGGTTTAACGGGGACTCGGCGGGAATCCAGCGCTGAAGGCAAAGGGCTCGCACACCGTAAGCCTCGCATTTCTTGAGGGCCGGGTCTGTGTAGCCGCTCGCGGAGACGATACCGCGAGTCTCGAGCGCGGGCATGTCACGCAGCTTTGCGCCGAGTTGCTCCACGTGCGTCACGTCCAACTTTCGATCGTGATCCTTTACCTCTATGCCGCCCAGGGAGTGCTCATCGACTCCTTCCTTGGTTGTCGTTAGGACTACGTCTACATCGCGGGGCTTGGGGATCGTCGCATCCACCACCTTCTTCCCAAGGTCGATGCGAACATTAGAATCCGTCGACAAAAGCAATAGGAGGCCAGCGAGATAGTGGACGTCGCTGTCGGTTAGCACGCTGCCTTATCCTATCTCCCAAACCGCAACAGGACGTCCTTGATCCGCCCGGAGATGGAGACCGCCTCGGACCACTGCCGCTGCCAGACGTTGCGACCGAAGATCATCCCCGTCGCGCCGCCTTCCATCGAAAGCGTCACCTTATGCAGCACGGCTTCGTCGCTGCCCTTCTCCCCACCGGAGATCACCACGAACTGCTTGCCCGCCGAGGCCACCACGCGCCGGATCATCTCGGCATCGCTCTCTTCCAGCGTGTTGTACGGCTTCGGGCTGTCCGGCGAGGTCTTCTTCGGGAAGTTGATCTTCACCACGTCCGACCCAAGCTCGGCGGTCACACGCGATGCATAGTCAATGGCGTACAGGCTGTCCTTGCCGCCCTTCGTCGCGATCGCCTCGCCCCGCGGATAGGCCCAGGTGATCATGGGCATCCCCAGCGCCTCCGCTTCCCGCCGCACCTGCTGGAAGTTATGGAAATCCTCATACTGCGACGGCGAGCCGATATACAGCGTGTAGCCTATCGCGTCCGCCCCCAGCCGGCAGGCATCCTCCACACTGGCGATCATGCAGGACAGCGCCTCATTGTCCGGCGGGATTTCGGTCTTCCCGTTCAATTTCAGCACCAGCGGCACTTCGCCGGCAAAGCGCGGCATATACTTGTCCGCTATCCCATACTGGAACACGATCGCGCTGAACCCGACCTCTTTGCATAGGCGAAGCTCAAACTCCGGGTCCGCCGAATCGGGATTCACGAAAAAGTCCCTTGGCCCATGTTCCAATCCCTGGTCGATGGGAAGAAACAGCAGCGTGCCGTTCCCTGGGCCGTACTTGTAAAGCAGCCGGTGGAGCCTGGCCCTCTTGCCGGTCCCCAGATTGGGCATATCCTCTAGTGTAACTGGCTTCACAGGAGCCATCACGCTCATCACAGCCACCACCTTTCCATGCTTGCCGCAATTTTACCTTGGGCCGCATGAGGATTATCGGCCTGCGGGCTTTCAAGAACTGCCGTATAATGTCCCCTGTGTAAAAGTATTTAATCGAGACCCGCATCTCTCTTGAACTACGGCGGGGAATTTCATTGCACGGGAGGATCGATTGATGACGAGTTTTGGAAAGGCTGGAGTGGCCGTTTGCTTTGCATTGGCGGCGTCCTCGCAAGTGGGCGCCTACGTCTGGCGGAATGTGGATTTTTCCTCGGTCGGCAGCTGGTCTGTCGTCAGCAACACCAGTGGCGCCACGCCGGTGATCGCCAAGACAGAGGATGAGCTGACGAATACAGAGCCGTGGATTTCCGATGGCGTTCGGGCAAAATGGGACACTCTAAACACGACGACCATACAGCGCAAAAACCATGTTCTGGCCGCAATGCTGGACGGCGCGGCAGCCAATCAGAACGCGATTTTCAAGGATACGAATTGGAGTGACACAGTTAATTCGGCCCGCCAATGGAAGGTCACCTTCAACGCTCGATTCATTGCTGAAGACATGGCGGACATGGCATCGCTCCGTGCAAAAATCGAATTCAAATACAACAACGCGACGCAACTTACCCTGCAGCTTACAGGGTCCGGCGCGACGAGCCAAATTCTTGACAGAACCTACATCCATAGCTGGTCCGATACTCCAGAAACAGGAAACTTGTGGACCATGACGATCACATTGTCTCGCATTGCGGCGGGAAAACCCGTGATGATCATGATCGACAACATCCATATCACCGAAGACCATGCCGTTGAAGGAATCGTCAATCTCGCCGATTTTGTCGGAGTCCCAAGGGGCATCCCCTTTACAGTCAAAGTGATGGACATGACCACGATACTCGAAACGCTGAATCTGACTCTCGATGAATCAGGCTATTACTGCGCGAACCTTATGACTACGGGTACCAGAGATTTTGTCGGCAAAGGGGATCGGTGGCTGGCTCTTCGCAAAACGGCGCTGCTCGTCAGTGCGGACCGAACAACGATCAACTGGGCGCAAGATGTGCTTGGAGACTCGACAGGCGACAACGTCGTGGATCTTCGCGACTTAAATGCCGAGCTGATCGCTTTCGATACCAGCCCGGGCATGGATCCCACCGATTTGGATGGCAGTGGCATGGTGGACATCAAGGACTTCAACACCACGCTTGTCAACTTTGGCATGTCAGGCGACACCTAATCAAACTGCATTGGGAACCTTTTCCGGCGCTTTCACCATAATACGGGTTAGCACGAACAGAGCGGAGAAACGGATGAAGCTGATACAGTTGGCTCTCGGGATCATAGCGGCGGCGAGCCTAGGGTTGGCAGGCTGCGGGACTTCGGTCGAGGCCGCCGCGAGCGGACCCGACGGTAGCAACCTTACCAAAAACGGTCTGTACAAAGTCAAAAACGCGCCCAAGGAGGTCGGAAAGACCGAGGTGGCGTCCTTTGCCGCCGGCTGCTTCTGGGGCGTGGAGGCCGAGTTCCGGAAGGAGCCCGGTGTCATCGCCACGGCTGTCGGCTATACCGGAGGCAGGATGAAGAACCCCAGCTACGAGCAGGTCTGTTCCCACACCACCGGCCACGCGGAAGCCGTCCAGGTAGAATTTGACCCTACAAAGACGTCGTACGAGAAGATGCTTGCTCTGTTTTGGGACCTGCATGATCCCACCCAGACGGATGGTCAGGGCGTGGACCTCGGCGACAGTTACCGGTCAGCCATCTTCTATCACAGCGAGTCCCAACGCCAAGCAGCCATCGCCTCACGAGACAAGCTCCAGGCATCCGGCGAGTTCAAGGACAAGATTGTCACCCAAATTGCGCCGGCTGCGCCGTTCTACAAGGCCGAGGGATACCATCAGCAATATGTTGAAAAAGGTGGGATTGCGGCCTGCCACCGGCGGAAGGGCGGCTAGGGAATCTGGTGCGCAGGGGGGGACTCGAACCCCCACGAGTTGCCTCACATGCACCTCAAGCATGCGCGTCTGCCAATTCCGCCACCCGCGCTAGGGGAGCAGATTTTATCCGATCCCCACCGGTAGCCGCAAGCTTTAGCTTGCGCGCCGTTGACGATGCGATCGTCAAAGAAAAGGAGTCTCGGGTAGCCGCAAGCTCTAGCTTGCGCAGGATAACGCGCCCGGGAATTGACCTGCACCCAGGAAACGTATGTACAATCAGAAGATCGGGAGGCACGACTATGCGGAAGCGCGGATCGCCAATTTTGCTGGTTACAATCGTCATCATGCTGTTCCTCGCCATGTTCTTGATGGGAGGCGGCTCCCCGGTCGTCTCTGGCGATGATGAGGACGCACCTCAGAAGCAACAGCCGGAGGCGGCGCCCGGTCAGACGCCGGACCAGATCATGCAGCAGATTGAGCAGAGCAGCCACGCAGCGCCCCCGCGGCCGAACGGCCCGTCCAAGATGGAAATTCCGGATCGAGACACCGAGGGCAGCGGGAACTGGAAGAGCAACCGGACTTCCCCGATTAACTAAGTCACACCCAAAAAGCCGGGGTCCCGAACCATTGGCCAAGACCCCGGCAGTGAACCGAACCTACTTGATTTCGACTTTCGCGCCGACCGCTTCCAACGCCGCCTTCATCTTGTCGGCATCTTCCTTGGAAGCGCCTTCCTTGACCGGGGCCGGAGCGCTGTCTACTAGGTCCTTTGCCTCTTTCAGGCCGAGCGACGTCAATTCGCGAACGGCCTTGATGACCTGAAGCTTCTGATCGCCGGTCGCCGCCAGAATCACGTCGAACGTGCTCTTCTCTTCCACCGCCTCGGCGGGAGCGCCGGCCATCATCGGCATCCCCATCATCGGAGCAGCCGCGGTCACGCCGAACTTTTCCTCAAGAGCGGTCTTCAGCTCCGAAAGGTCCATCGCCGTCATGCCGCTGATCAGCTCAACGGCCTTATCCACAGTAGCATTTGCCATTTCTTTCTCCTAAAATTCTAGGCCGCGCCGGCCTTTTGTTCTTCGATTGCGCCGATTACGCGAACCACCTGGGCGAGCGACTCGTTCAGGATGCCTGCGATGTTGCGGACGGGCGCTTCCACGATGCTGAGCAGTTGAGAGATCAGCTCCGGCTTCGTTGGGAGCTTCGAAAGCACCTTGATCTGATTCTCGTCCAGCACTTGACCGGCTATGTAGCCTCCCTTGAACACAAGCTCCGGATGCTGCTTCTGGAAATCCGCGAGCGACTTGGCCACCGCCGACTCGTCCCCTTCGAAAAAGGCGATGGCCGTGGGGCCGGACGTCATTTCGATCGGGATGTTGTCCACCTGCTCCGAGTAGGCCCGGCGGAACAATGTGTTCTTCACCACATGATATTCCGTCCCGGACTCTTTGAGCTGCTTGCGAAGCAGTTGCAGCGACCTGACCGTCAGGCCCCTGTACTCCGTAAAGATGAGGCCGGACGACCGCTCGCACAGCGCCTTCGTTTCGTCAATAATCTTTGCCTTGGCTGCCGTAGGCATTTCTTTCCTCCAATCCCCGCCGCAAATAAAGCGCCGGGAGCCTCGCGGACACGAGACTCCCGGGCTGAAAATCGTATGTGATTGCCCTTCGCCCCTCGGCAGGAATGATTAAGCCGAAGCTCCTGCTGTCTTTGAGACCGCGCCAATGTACCCGATTGCCGGGACGAAGTCAATCCCGGTGCGAGTATGATTCTGGTAACGATGGCTAGCTACCAAGAACCCAGCGGCATTCCGGACGCGGCGGTCGCATTCTGTTCCAAATGCGGCGAACCGTGCCCCGACGAATTGCCAAAGCCCGGAAAGCAGTGGGAATGCCCGGTATGCAAGAAGGGCCGCCAGCTCACGCCGGACCGGGGGGACAAGCGTTTCCGATATCTTTCCAACTGCCTGCGCTCAACCAACCCAAAGGTGGTCGGAATGTCCCAGGCGGCGTTTGTTCAGTGGGGCAAAACGGGTGAGACGCGGCTGTTGGAGCTGTTGGAAGAGGAGCCGGGGGAGATTCGCCGCATCGCGCCGGTCCTGGGGCGCATCGGTGGAGAATCGTCGGTGGACGCGCTCATTGACCACCTGCGGAAGGAGCATAAGCGGATCGGCTGGCAGAGGTGGGTGTGGCGGTGGGTGGGTTTGGCAATCGTCATCGCCGCATTTTGGATGTTCAAATGGGCCGGCTTCTGTGTCATGTTCTTTGTCGGAGGATGGCTCTCCGTTGACCTCGCCTTCCCGGTGCGACGGACGGTGGCGAACGCGCTGCGCGAGATCGGCGACCCGGCGTCCTGCGGCGTCCTGGCCGTTGCGCACCGCCAACGCGAACTGCGAAAGTCCACCACACCCGCGCTGCTCAGCCTCTTGCCCAAGCTGCGAATGGAGCATGCCGGCATCTTCCATAGCCGCGAAAGAAGGGCGCTCCTCAATCTAATCCAATCCAACGACGCAGAGCTTGCCGTGCGGGCTATTCGCGCGCACGGGTTCATCGGCAACGATTCGACCCTGCATTTATTCCGGCTGCTGGTTAAGGAGGGGCCAACGAGGGCGGAGGTTCATGACTCCATCAAGGAAACCATCCCGATCCTCGAACGAACGCTGCAAATGCGAAAGGAAATGCCAACGCTGCTTCGGGCCGCCACCGCCATCGATGAGGAGGCGCAGACGCTGCTCCGTCCGGCGGGGCAGGGGGAAGTGGAGGAGCGCTTGCTTCTTCGCCCCGTGCAAAGTGATGATGAATCAACGCAAAATACCCAGGAACAGCCCAATGAGGCTTAAAGGTGGGGTAGAAAGGCCAAGTTGGACGCTGTAATCGAAACGCGAGGGTTGCGCAAGGTCTATAAGGGCATGATTGGCGCGGGGGTCGCCGCCGTCGATGGCGTGGACCTGACTGTTGCCACCGGCGCTGTATTTGGCCTGTTGGGTCCTAACGGCGCGGGGAAGACCACGATGATCCAAATGCTGCTCGGCAACGTCTTTCCAACCGCCGGCTCCGCGCAGATCTTCGGCATGGCGATCGGATCGCTCGCCGTGAAGCGTCGGATCGGCTTCCTGCCGGAGAAATTTCAATTTCATGACTTTCTCACAGCCGAAGAGTTTCTCCATTTTCACGGCCGGCTGTCCGGTATGGACTGGCCGGACCTGCGCCGCCGCACGGATGAGACTCTTTCCATCGTGGGCCTAACGGACCGGCGCAAGAGTCGGATTCGAGAGTTCTCAAAAGGCATGCAGCAGCGCATTGGCCTTGCGCAGGCGATTATCCACAATCCGGACCTGGTTATTTTGGACGAGCCGACCTCCGCGCTCGATCCGATCGGAAGGCGGCAGGTCCGAGACATCATCGGCGAACTAAAGTCGCGAGGAACGAGTGTGATGCTCAACTCCCACCTGTTATCGGAAGTCGAGCTTTCCTGCGACAGCCTCGCCATCATCAACAAGGGGAAAGTGATCCGCCAGGGCACCTTGGATCAATTGCTGACCACCCGCTCTGTTGTTGAGGTGGAGGCGAACGACATCGGCGAGGAGACGCTCCGACAGATCGCAACCATCGGCTCGATCATCCAGAGCAACGGCGCTCATTTGACGGTCGGCGTTGAGCGCGATGAGGACATACCGGCCATCGCGGAGGCCATCGTGAACACCAATGCCAAACTGATGCACATGAGCTACCAGCGCGAATCGTTGGAGGATTTCTTTATCCGAACCATCGAGGAGTCGGGCGTCAGCCCGAGCAACTGATGCGACAACTGCTGCTCATCACATCGATCACATTGAGGGAGGCGCTGCGCAAGAAGGTTTGGTTGTGGGCGTTCGTAATTCTCGCCGGCCTTATCGTCATCGATTCCATTGTGCCGAGAGCTTTCAGCCAGGCCGATCGATTGCAAATGATGCCGCAAGAGGAACGACTTCGGCAGGGAATTTTCACCGCCCAGTTTGTCGGGGCACGCATCATTCTGTTCTTCACCTGCATCATTGCCATCGTACTCGCCGCGGGCCAAATCAGCGCGGAGATCGATAAGGGAGTTCTTTCTTCGGTTGTCACAAAGCCGATCTTTCGTTTCCAGGTCGTGATGGGTAAATGGCTCGGCGTGGTTTTGTTTGCGGACGTGATTATTCTGCTTTGCATCGGCGTCAACTGGGCGCTCTGCTCCGCCATATATGGACATTTGGCCGGCTACGCCATCAATTGGCCGATGCTGGGCGTGATGCTGCTATACCCTGTGCTATATGGTACGCTGACGATTGCCTTTTCTTCGTTTGGCAGCATGGTTATGTCATTGATGCTCACTGCCACCCTCTACTCGTTCACGTTTATCGGCGACACCATCATCCACATCATCGCCGAGATAACGCAAAACGAAAGCCTGCGCAAGCTGGAAGTCCTTAGCGACTGGTTAATTCCGCACGGCCGCCTTGCCACTTGGTTCGGAAGTTTGGAGCAGGGAATGGTCCCAGCGATGCGCCGCGAGATGGGGCGGCGCGCGGGCGAGCATCTCACCTATACCTCGTTTGATCAGTTCTACATCTTCGCCTACATCATCGGATTCTTGCTCCTCGCGAACATAGTATTTTCCCGACGCGACCTAAACTAGGTACCCTATGGGGGTGTCTGAGCCCGATGATCTCACCCTGCGTCTCCATCGTCTTGGCGTCGGTTCGCTGGCGCCGATGGAGCTGCTTGCCGTTTTGATGGGGGGCCAAGGCGACGATCTCAATCGGGCCAGGAAATTGGTCGAGTCGGTCGGCGGCATACGAAAGCTGGTCGATCTTTGCCGCGAGGATCTTTTGGAGCAAGAAATCGAAGAAGAAGCGATGGCCCGGGTCCTCGCCGCGATCGAGCTGGGCCGCCGGGTGATGCAATCGGGTTTGGGGGAACGTACGACTATTGGCGATCCCGCGGATGTGGCTGCGGAGTTCCGACACCTGCGCGATGAAAAAAAGGAGCATTTTTGCGCGATCTTCTTGGACTCAAAATCCAATATTCTACGGCGCAAGACGATTTCTATTGGAGCCCTCGACGCGGCGGTCGTTCATCCTAGAGAGGTTTTTCGGGACGCGATCAAAGAAGGCGCTGCCAGCATCATCGTGGCGCATAATCACCCGAGCGGCGATCCGGAACCAAGCCATGAGGACATCAACGTAACCCGACGATTGGCCGATGCAGGACGGATTCTAGGAATCGAATTGCTCGACCATGTGATCCTTGGGGAGGACCGACACGTCAGTTTGCAAGAAAGAGGCTATCTATGAAAGAGAGCGGATGGTTGGACGTCATGCAGTCCCTGCGCGAACGGCTGACAGAGCAACACCAGGGAAGGGAGGATGCGCTGTCGCTCTGCCGCAAGGTGATCCAAAACAGCAGCAAGTCCATACGCAATATCCATCGCCACCAGTTTGACGACGCGCAGGCGCTGCTCGCTGAAACGAAGACAATGGTGCGCGATATGCAGGCCGCGCTCGCGCCGTTTCCGGAACTTGCATTTTCCGGCTATCGAAGCGACGCGGAGAAGGAGTTCGTCGAGGCCAACGCGGTGTTTGCGATGGTGCAATGGATGCCTCTGCCGTCTTTCGAATCTCTCGGTGTTATGGTGTCGGCCTATCTCAACGGCATGGCCGAGGCGTCTTCCGAATGCCGGCGCTACGTGCTCGATCTCATGCGTCATGGGAAGATGGATGACGCCGAAAAGTTGCTGGAAGTGATGGATGAAATCTACGCGGAGTTGATCACGTTCGATTTTCCGGACGTGCTGACAGGCGGATTGCGCCGGACGTGCGATTCCTTGCGGGGAGTGCTGGAGCGGACGCGCTCAGACCTTGCAGTCACGTCCACGCAAAGACAGTTGCTGACGGCGCTCGAAGATGTATCGTCGAAACTGGACAAATGATAAATTCCCTCCCCCTTGCGAGGAACGAGTAAGGGGGAGGGTTAGGGTGGGGGTTTTTCCGCACGCATGATTCTTCGCACGATTGGAGAAGTTCGGGAGTGGCGCTCTAATGCGACCAACGTGTGCCTCGTGCCCACCATGGGTGCCTTGCACGAAGGCCACCTATCCCTCATCCGCCGCTCCGCAAGAGACGGTCCGACCGTCGTCTCCATCTTCGTAAACCCGACCCAATTTGGGCCAAACGAGGACTTCTCTCGCTACCCAAAGCCGTTTGACCGGGACTACGAATTGGCAATGGAGGCGCGGGCGGAGGCAGTCTTCGCGCCGGCGCCAGAGGAGATATACATGGAGGGTTGGCAGACGACAGTGCGGCCCGGCGCGCTGGCGGAAGGGCTGTGCGGTCCCTTCCGTCCGGGGCACTTTGCGGGTGTGGCGACGGTGGTGTGCAAGCTGTTCAACATCGTCCAGCCAGACCGCGCCTACTTTGGCGAGAAGGATTTCCAACAGCTTCGCATCATTGAGCAGATGGTGTCGGACCTCGAAATCCCGACGCAGATTGTCCGCTGCTCCACTGTGCGCGAGCCGGACGGATTGGCGATGAGCTCCCGCAACGCCTACCTCTCACCCGACGATCGCCGCCGCGCCCTCACCATCTATCAAGCGTTGCAGGCCGCGCAGCAAGCGGTCCAGTCCGGAGAACGCTCCACCGCAGCCATCGAGGGCCTGGCTACCGAAGTCATTGACGCGGTCCGCATCGACTACATTCACGTCGTCGATTCCATCACCCTGCAACGCATCGAATCGCTCGACGCAGAGTCTCGACTCTGTATCGCCGCATGGATCGGCAATACAAGACTCATAGACAACAGCGAGTTGCGCACTTGAACCGCCTACTCCTCTGACACCAAGTGATGCTCCCGATCACCAACGGCCGCCTGGACCTCGGCCCGTAGGAGAGGGTGTTCTACGCGGAATTCGACGGTCATCGGAAGAAGCGGGTTGTGATCAGGGTGATTGTGGACTAATCAATCGGCGGCGAGAATTGCACGGACGTCTTTGAACAGTAGGAAGAGATGAAACGGATTGGTGGGCGAAGGTAGCATCTCGTACTTTGCATAAAACCCTAGCGCTTCTTCGTCTACAGCATGAACAAGAAAAGCTCTGCCGCCGACGGCCGAGTGAGCGGAATCGGCCCGGAGGAGAGCGTCCCGGAATAGCGAGCCTCCCAATCCCTTGCCCTGCTGGCTCTTGTCAACTGCCAGTCGGGCGAGCAAGATGCACGGTATTCGATGTTTGGACTGTCCTTTAGTAACTCGATCTGGCGCTTCTTTGTGGGAGACCGAATACGGCGCTAAACTATAATATCCAACGACGTTGTTGCCACTCAGAGCAACATATGTCCGAGTGGCTCCGCCCGCTTGATTCATCAGCGCATACCTTTTCAAGAATTCGGTGACCGGTTCCTTGCCGCAATCAAAACTTGTAATGTCGTGCGTCGCGTTCAAGAGAACGGGTTTTGATACCACGCCTACTCTTCCCAAACGGGTTTGCTAAGCAACAACTTTCTCAATTCCGCCAGATCCCGAACTGGAGCGTCTAGGAGGCGATTGAATTCTGCCCATGCTTCGTCGTCTAGCTCAACGTGAAGCGGAATATCTTGGGCATTTTGTTGAAGGACGTCGTTCGCCACCGGCAAAACCGCTTGGAGAACGAACTGACTCAACGACAAATCTCTCTTTCGGGCTGCGCCCGCCAACAATGCCTTTTGATGCTTCGAGGCGCGGATGTGGATGTGCTCAGGCTTCGGCTGGGATTTCATAGTTCATAGATCGTACCACATTGTGAACACATTGTCAACACGAATTCTTGCGAAGCTACGGCCCGACGACAATCTCCTGCAACATTCGTCCGACACGATCCCGGATCTGATCCCGAATGACACGCACGGCCTCGATCGGCTGGCCCGCCGGATCGTCCAGCCCCCAATCTTCCGTCGGCATCATCCCCGCGGGGCACTGGTCGGCCTCCACCCCACAGCCCATCGTGATCACCCGGTCCGCCGCCTGCGCCTTCTCCAGAGTTAGCTGCTTCTGCTCCTGCCCGGCCATGGAGATGCCAACCTCGTCCATCACCTGCCGCGCCAGCGGATTGATGCTCCCGCCCGACGCCGTGCCCGCCGAAAGGCCGCGCACCGCGAGGCCGCGCTCCGCAGCCAGATGGTTGAGAAACGCCTCCGCCATCTGCGAGCGGCCGGAGTTGTGAACACAAACGAAGAGGACGGATTTCACGCCGCCAATGTACCCTTTCGCACGATGGCAACCAGAAACGGGCCACCCACCAGCGCGGTCAAAACGCCCACCGGAATCTCCGTCGGTGGCAGAGCGCTCCGGGCCAGCGTGTCGGCCAACACCAACAAGATTGCCCCCATCAGTCCCGCCGAGGGAAAAAGCAGCGCGTGGCGCGGGCTGAACATCCGCCTTGCCAAATGCGGCACGATGAGGCCCACGAAACCGATGATGCCGAAGAACGAAACCGCCGCCGCCGTCGCCAGAGATCCAAATAGCAGCGCCCCGCGTTTCACCCGCTCCACATCCACGCCCAAATGTGCCGCCGATTCCTCACCGAGGGCGTACACATCCAAGGGCCGCGCCAACCGCCATAACCCCAAGACCCCAACACCGCCAACAATCGCCATGACGGAAAGCGTTTCCCATGTCGCTTGCTGAAAACTGCCCATCAGCCAGTAGAGAATTCGTTCGAACGGTTGGTGGGCGACGAGCAGAAGGAGGGTGATGATGGCCCAAAGCATGGACCCGATCGCGATGCCGGCCAGGAGGAAGCTGGCGACGTTCATCCGTCCCGCCCGGCGCACCAATCCAAACACCAAGAGCGCGCCGCCGAACGCGAACACAAACGCGGCAACGGGAGCGGCAAACCCTCCGAGGGCGGTCGCGAATCCGAACAACACCGCGCAGGAAGCCCCCACCGCCGCCCCGCCCGCCACCCCGGTGATGTACGGGTCGGCCAGCGGGTTGCGCAGCACACCCTGAAATCCGACACCCGCCGCCGCAAGCATCCATCCGCACGCCGCGGCGGCGAGGATGCGAGGGAGCCGCAACTGCCAGACAATGGTGCCGATGCTGTCGCCGCCATTCGGTCCGCTCAGCAGCGACTGCCACACGTCTGCGACGGCCAGCCGCTCTGCGCCGATGAATACCGAGACGAGCATGGCGGCAACCAGCGCCAGCAGAAGCCACAGGAATCGGGACATGGCAGCGAGTCTAGCCGATTCTGATATCCATGTCGTTTCCCGGCCAATCTACTCTCACAGACTGTGGCTACGAAGATTTGTGAGATGCAAGAGCAAAGGCCGAACCGAATTTGCATCGGTTCGGCCTTCCGAATTTCTCAAAGGCTAGGCGCGTCGTCGTCGAATCGCAAACGCTCCGATACCGGCGAAGATCGCCGCCAAGCTGGTCGGCTCCGGAACCACATCAACGGTCGTCGTCAAGGGAACATCAACGACCCAATTGCCGCCCGGTCCCGAAAGCTGAATGCCGTCGAGGTCGAACCGCTGACGCAAGTAGTTCGTTCCACCGGATGTGTAAACGAACGGACCGCTGCTAAAGATGTTGTTCCACGTTTGCGCGCCTGCGGTGAGATTCAACGGAATCGTGGAGGTCGAAGGTCCAACGAAGTTCGTAAACTCGCTCTGTGAGATCCCAGACGTGTTGCCGAAGGTGCCAAGTGACGGCGGTTGAGAAAATCCGAAAAGATAGGTCGTTGTCGACAGGATTCCCGTGCCATAGCTCGGATCGAGTGGCCGATCGACCGTCCAGGACAGCAATGTCCCCCCAACGAATCCGGGGCCGGTATTGATCGTGATGTTGCCGGTGATGTTGAATCCGTTCGGGAGATTAACAATTGAGAGGGATCCGTTAATCCCACCCATTTGTGTAAATGGCCCTTGGCTGAAAAACGCAAGTCCCGAAAAAAGCGGTGCGGCCTGCGATGCAGTTGCAAAGATCGTCGCCAGAGCGACGACTGAAAGTTTTCGATACATCCCTTTCCTCCATGGTCATAAATTAAATCCATAAGGTCGGGATGAAAATCAACATCAACAAATGGATCCCGCTGCCCTTGCCGGGATCGCTCTCCGGCCTCTGATTTGGCCCGGATAGGTACCGTTTTCTAACAATTGAACTTGAGTATACGGCATCTTTTCGATATTGCAAGGGTCGAATTCGCGCATTTTTGCAACCTGCGTCGCAGAATTGCTTTATATCTGTATCGTCTATCACTGGTCTTCGTTTTAGTAATGCAATTTTGCGACTCCTGAACCACTGAACGGCCAATTGCTATCCATCATGAATCGGATTCGGTCGAGTGAAGAAGGTGGTCCGGATCAGGAGTAGCTCAAACAAGCCGCACACTACGGGGAATCTGCCTTGAACTGGGGGAAATTCAACTCAATCCACTCCTCCCCCATCGCAAGGAATTTCTCTGCCTGTTCCACAAGATCATCCGACTCAGATTTCGTTGACTTATGAGCGGCAAAGTACTCGATGAGGTTTCGTTTTCGTCTGCAAACATCAAAGTAGATCGCAATCTGCGACACGGCTGGTCCCATCGCAATGTCCAATGCGACGAACGTTGTTTGATGATGTGCCTGTCCCAGGACCCGGTAACCCGAACATGCGATCACCATCTTTGAGACTTGGGGGACCGCGTTATAGGCCGTAGCAAACCTCCGGTCTTGCGAAAGACCCGCAACGGCGGCGTCTGCGAGATCGCGATGGATCACAGCGCGGAGGTCATCAAGCTCTTGTTTGCTTGTGACGTGTTGCTGTACCTTTCGGGACTTCAAGAGCGTTTGCCAGGTCATTTTCGTCCCCAATTATGAACAATCGCTGAGTTGTCAGCACCTGCGCAACGAAATGATCTCGATTTGCCAACCGCGAAATCAGTTCGTCCTGGGCCATGACGACAGGATTGATGCTTCTTTGAAGCTCGACCTCTGCGATCCGCAAGGGCGATGCCAGTTCGGATAGCGGCACTTTGCCTACGACAAATAGATCGATATCGCTTGAAACGCTAGGATCGCCGCGACCAAAGGAGCCGAATGCGAACGCAAAATCAACGCCTTCCGCGACCGAGAAAAGAGCGCTCCTCAAAACGTCAGCCAGGCCAATCGTCTTTCGCAGCAGCCCTTCGAGATCGGGAAAGAGCGGATTCTCGGTATTGGCGCGGTAGTACGTCCGGTTTCCGTCTTGAGACTTCGTCAAGATTACGGCATCGGATAAGGACGCCAGCTCCCTTTGCAGGCTAGATGGTCGTACTGCCAGGTGACTCGCTAGTTCGCTCAAGTACCACGATCGATCCGGTTGGAGGATCGTTGTGGCCAGCAACTTCTGGCGTATCCGAGGCATAATCGCGTCCAGAAATCCGGTTTTACGCATCATACGTACATTATTACGCATTTTGCGTTTATTTGCATCCCCGACGCTCATTTGTCTACGTAATATCGGAATCGGTGGAGCGAAGGAGCTGATCCGGATCGGTCTCAGTCGGCGACGCGGCGCGGAGGAGGTTTTGCATGGATTCCTCGCGGGCGATGTTCGCCTCAATCGCCTGAATCGCCGATGCAGCCTGCTCGCGGATGTCATCGGGTGTGCCCTTGTTCGCGGTAAGGTGAACAAGGCTGGCGACCGAGGGACGGTGGGTTGATTTGCTAAGGATCCGAATGCACGCGGCAACTATTGTCCACTCCTTTTTCCGTGCCTTTTTATGTATCAGCGCAAGCAACGCCTGCAGGTGGCTCGATGGAGCGACTCGCAGATTCCTCACATCGATCCGTTCGGAAAGCTGAACGAGGGTGAGGGCCGCTTTCGAACCACGTCTGCCTCGAGCAGCGGACGCCAAGTATCCGATGCACGAGGGCTGCGGATTGGCGGCGATGATTTCCAAGGCTGCCAGGTCCACGTCTCGCATCCAGGCCTTGGGTCGAAAGCCCAAGACAAAATCAGACACCAGGTATGTAAAGGCTGCAATACGCAGCAATTTGGAAGGCAGCAGGCCCGGCGTCCAGTAGTCGATCAAGCCAAACACAAAGAGTAAAGGGATGACAAGAAGAATCAGGGTCTTCGTCCAGGCTCGAGTCAGGTCATGGCACATCTCGGCAGCCGCCCGGTTGATCGCCGCCGCCCGAACATTATTGAGAGTTGACCCCAGCCGATCGACTGATCGTGTCGCAAGGATGGGGCCCAACGCGGCAACCCGGTCGAGAATGCTTGCCGCCCGATCCGGCCAAATCTCGACCTGTGGCTCATCGTTCGCATACGCGCATCGACCGCAATGCCAGTGGTCAGTTGACCAGTCCATTTCGCAATGCATCAGATAGCGGCAATGCGGACACTTTCTCCACGCGCGATGGCTTCGGATCTGCTGGTGGAGCGATCGGCAAAGCAGATATCCGATCACGCTCAGAAATGAAGCGTCAATGATGCTATCGAGGTCAGATGTATACACAATGGCTCCGTCCTACCTGTTATTGTAGGTCGGGATCAGAACCATGATCCGTTCGCCGCAGGAGCTGTTCTGGCTGATGTTCGGTCGAAACGGCGGCGCGAAGGAGGTTTTGGGTGGATTCAAGCTTCGCAATATTGGCCTCGATGGCCTGAATGGCTTCGGTCGCTTGCTCGCGAATCTTCATGGGCGCGTTCGCCTTGCCGGCCATGCGAGACAAACAGGATATTGATTGCTGGCGCGACGTGTTCGAGAGTATCCGCATCGACGCCCCGACGAGGTCCCAATCCCCTCGACGCGCTCTTCGGATCACAAGGCGTTCCACCGGCACAATTTCGCTGCTCGGCAACTCCTGCAGTTCCTTAATTGAAACAGTCTTGGCCAGCCGCAAATAGCTAACGATTGCTGCCGAGTCATTCTTTTGCGCCAAGGTCGCAAGATATCCAGCCGCCGTAGGTTGTGAGTTCAGTAGCGTGATTTCCCGGATGTTTTCGCTCACCTTGAGCCAATCGCGTGGCCGTATATGTGTCAAGGCCAAAACCAAAAATGAAACCGCGGCTGGAAATATGAAAATGCGCTCAAGTACCGACGAAGGATTGGAGAAGCCCACGCCAATCAACCCGCCTATAGATAACAATGCCAAAATCAGGCCTAGCTTTTTCGAGCCAGCCGGCTGAAAAATACGTTTCGATTCCCGAACCAGAGCGAGGGCTCGCTCCGGCGTCAGTCCCGATGCAAGCCGACGAACCATTATGGCCTTGGCGCGTCGATCGCCCAGCGCCAACCGATCCAACACTTCCATCGCTCGATTCTGTACGGGAGATTCCGAACGGGCAATATCTTCATGAGAACACTTCGGGCATTCCCATTCGTCCACATCCCAATCAAAGGAACAGGACATTAGCGATCTGCATTTGGGACATCGTTCTAGGGCGCGACGTCGTACTCGACAGCCCGTGATCCAGTCGAAGAGCGAGCCGCCGATCAATACGGCCAGCATAGTCCAACAGATGTCAGGCATCGATCTCAACTGCTTCGCCGCTCAGCCAATTCTTCGCCAGCGCAAACAACCCTCTTAGCTCTATTGCTGGCGCAAGAACCGGAATCGGCAACCGGGCGAGAGCCGAGACCTTCACCTGGGGAAACACCGACTGCCGCGAATCGGGATTGATAACCCGATGGAAGAACGCCATTGCCCGGCTGTTGAGAAGGGCGACCAGATAGTAGGGGCTATGGCCCGGCAGGCCATAACAGGCGAGGATGCTGTTGCGGAAAAAGGCCGGCTCGTCGTGCACCGCCGCGATGGGCCGTGTCGCGGTCTGGCGAATCAGGATCGGTGTCGAAAGATAACGCTCCGCCTGCCCGACCCGCGCATAGCGGCTGGAGGGAAGGCTTGGATCGGGGTCGACGAACAGGGCCGGGGGCCGGAGGTGATAGGCCGTCAAGTCTTTCCCTTCCCGCACCGCAACCCAACCGTCCCGCGGCGTCGCGGACAGGATCAATTCCCGCGCGTTGCCCGTATGCACACCCGGGTCGCCGAAGATTTGTTGGCCAGCAGGAAAACCCCCACCCTGTAGCCGCGGGTCCGCATGCCGACCACCTTCCGCCTGCCGAACGGTGAGGCCCGCGGGAGCTTCAACTATCCCTTCGGGGTACGACTGTGAAGGGATTGGTGATTCCGCGGGCTCAAGGGATTGGCAATCGGGACGTGGCCAGCATGCGGACCCGCGGCTACAGGGGGCCGTAATACTCTCGCAGCGTCGAAGATACAGAATGCAATACGGCATCGTTACGTCCGCAAATCCGTCCTGCGTAGGAGTCACAAATTCCAATTCCCCCATAGACGCCAACGCCCCACGCAACCGCGCATACCCACGCTGATGCGCCACCGTCCAAGGCACGACAAATCCAAGCACCCCGCCCGGCGCCAAATGCCGCGCCGCCTTCTCGATGAACGCCGAATGCAGCGACTTCCACCCGCCCGCATACTCCTCCAACCGCCCCTCTTGCGCATGCCGGCCGGAATAGGACACCCACGGCGGATTCCCGATCACCATATCATAAGCATCGTCCGTCGGCGCCGCAAGAAAGTCCCCAACATGGATGTTGCCGTGAGGAACGCATGACGCCCGATCGGGATCCAACTCCCAACCCACTAGCTCGGCGGGCAGGGAAGACGCGACGCGCAAAAAGACGCCCTTGCCGACAGACGGATCCAACACCCGCAATGGAGAGCGGCCCAATCGAGACAGCGCACCATCAAGGACCTGCCGCGCCAGCCATTCCGGCGTGTCGTACACCCCGTGCTTGCGCTTCGTCGTGCTATTCATCGGTCAGCTCCGCCGCCATTGGTCCCGCGCCGGCGGCGATGGCCTCCCGCCCCGGTAACGGCACAAACAGCGTAGCCACAAACGCCCCGGCCACGACCGCTCCTGCCAGGGAATAGGGATACTGCACGTTCTTCTCGATCAAGGTGTTGCCAACGAGCGGCCCCACAATCCTGCAAAAACTCCCAATCCCCTGCACCACCCCAAAAATCCCTCCCTGGATATCCGGAGGCGCGGTCCTGGACACGATGCTCTGCAGCGTCGGGTTACCCAGCCCGCCGCTAAGAGCCAGCACCAACATCACAAGCATCAGCAACCCAAGATTGGGCGCCCACGACAGCAACGCCAAGCCCGGAATCGCCAAAAACGCCCCCAATCGCAGGGTGGGACCGTCACCGATTGCCTTTGACACCCGATGCACGACCACACCATAAATAATCGCCGTCAAAATGCCCACATACGCGAGCAAGAACGCCCCCATGTCATCGCGCCATCCGTGCTTCTTATAGATCATGATGATGAACGTGGATTCCATGTTCGACCATGCGAAGTTGATGGCGGCAAATAGCAGCAGGAGCGTCAACAGCCGAGGACTTTCCAGCACCGTCCGCAGTACGCTTGTTCCGAGGATCCCTTCGCTCGGCACGTGGATTCGCGACTCGGGCAAAAATCGCAACACCCAAATTAGATTGACAACGCACACGATGCCGCCGCCGACGCCAAGAAAGACAATGCCCCCGTGGCCGCCCAACACATGATCGCCCCATTTGCCCAGCACCCCCCCGATCCCCGGGCCGAATATGAAGCCCAATCCAAAAGCGGCGCCGAGCATTCCCATCGCCTTCGTTCGTTTCTCCTTGGGGGTGATGTCGGCGAGATAGGCTTGTGCCGCCGAGATGTTTCCGGCCGCCATCCCTCCGATAGCGCGCGACATAAACAGGAGGGGAAGGGTTCGGGAGAATGCAAGCATGATAAAGGAGAGGAGCGAGCCAACCACGCACCACATGATCACCGGACGACGGCCCACTCGATCGGACAACCGGCCCCAAATCGGCGCGAAGATAAATCCCATGAACGCATAGCTGGAGATCAGCGCGCCACGAACCGCCCCTCTCGCGCCCAGGTCATTGGCGTACAGTTGCAGCTTCGGCAGCACTAACGCAAAAGCGAATAGATCGAGAAAAACAGTGAGAAAGATGACGGCTTGCGGGGAATTGACGACATTGGACAGCTTGCGGCGGGGCTTCTCCACAACGGCATGGAGTATACCTATGGCATGAACCGGAAGGACCAGATCCGCGGGGCGATGCAGGCCGCGCGCGCCAAGACGCTTGCGCTCCTAAACAGCATCCCGGATGACATCCTGCGCGTGCGGATTCATGATTTCTATAGCCCGGTGGGGTGGCATTTTGGGCACATCGCGCGAACAGAGGAGCATTGGATTGTGGTGCGCGCGTTGGGATTACCCTGCCAAGATGAGTTCCTCAGCTTCATCCTCGCCGATACGCCGGATAACCCGAAGGACAACCGCGTCAACATCCCAGACCGAGCCGGTCTTGTCGAGTACCTGAACTCCACAAGAAAAGCCACTTTGGATGCACTGGAGGCGGCGGATTTGGCATCGGACAATCCGTTTCTGTGCGACGGATACGCGTGGGATTTCGCCTATCAGCACGAGTGCCAGCATCAGGAAACGATCCTGGAGATGCTGCATCTCATCCATCAACACAAGGGCATCGAGGGCGTTCCGCAACCGATCGAATGGAAATCCGATCGCAAAACCGAATTTGTCGAGCTCCCCGGCGGCGTGTTCGAAATGGGCTCCAACGAACCGAGCGGTTATGATAACGAAAAGCGCGCCCACTCGGTCGAAGTGGCGCCCTTCCGCTTGGCTAAGACCCCTGTGACCGCGTACGAATGGTCCACGTTCGTCGAAGACTATGGGTACCTCCAAAAGGGCTTATGGAGCGACGCGGGATGGCAATGGCGGGAGCAAGAAAAAGCAACGCTGCCGGAATATTGGGTCGTTCTCGATGGCGATTTCTATCTCTTCGGACCCCAAGGACTGCGGGCGATCCACCCCGACGAGCCGGTTGCCGGGATCAGTTGGTATGAGGCCGAGGCGTATTGCCGATGGACTGGGAAACGCATGCCAACAGAAGAAGAATGGGAGTTCGCCGCATCCCCGGACGGCCGCCGCTATCCCTGGGGCAACGATGAGCCGACACCGGACAAAGCGGACTTCGGCGCAAATGCCTGGCAGCCGCAATCGGTCGGCGCCGGCGCGCCCAACGCATTCGGCGCAACCAACATGGCCGGCTCCGTGTGGGAATGGACCTCGTCCAAATTCCTCCCTTATCCAGGCTTCGAGGCGTTCCCGTATGACGGCTACTCGAAAGACCACATGGATGGCAGGCATTTCGTCTGCCGGGGCGGGTCCTGGGTGACGGCCGCCCCGATCCTCCGCCGCACTTTCCGGAATTGGTATTTCCCTTCCTATCGCCAAGGCTTTATCGGACTGCGCTTGGCCGAGTAGAATACGGGCATGCCGTTTGGACCGCTGGACCTAGTCGAGGCAAAGCAGGCGTCGCGCGCCCACTTCTTGAGGCATATGGAAGGGCTGACGGAAGAACAGTGGGAGTGGAAGCCGTACCCGGAATGCAAGAGCGCGCGGGAAACGGTGGCGCACATGCTGTGGGTGGACAGGACCGCCCAAGCGTCGATGGAGGCCGGCGCCGATTCCGACTGGTCTTCGATTGAGGTGGAAGAAACCGACCTCGATCAGCTCCGGATGATGCTTTCCGCATCGCACGAAAAGCTGCTTGCCTTCCTCAAGCAGAGATACCAAAACACCCCGCTCGATACCGAAGTCAGTCTGTGGGATATGCCGATGAAACTCGGCAGGGCGATCACATATCTCAGCTCGGAGGACTATTATCACTCGGGCCAGATCGCCTTCATCCGCATGGCGACCGATCCGGACTGGGACTACTATTCATTCATCTATAGTTGAAAGGCGGCGCCTACTCGTTCTTTTTTCGTGACGGCGACTTTGGTAACGCCTTCCTGACGTTTTCGCGAATGCTCTTGATGGGCGGTTCTGCCGGCAGATCTTCAGGCATGGTGCCGCCGACGTTTTCGATTGCTGTGCGGATTTCGGCTCCTACCTTCTTGTGGACATCTCTGGCGGCCAATTCATCAGAGACGTTCTCCCGTTTCAGCTTCGCTTCGGTCTGAGTCAGCTTAAATTCATTTGCAGCCAATTCTTCGCGACCAGCATAGTCCATCAGTTCCTCATGTTCGGGAATACCCTTCTTCGATTTGATATCTTTCAATCCCATTTCATACAATCCCCGATACCCAGCGGCGTAAAACTGGTCGAATCTGATCACGCCAGCATTCTTTGCCGCTCCTGATAAGGCTAAATGTGCTTGCCGGACTCGCTCGCGCAATGAAAGCCGTTTCATGTCCTCGTTGAGTTGGTCACTCAGTTCCTGACGACGTGTCTGAACGGCAAAATATGCCTGCGCGATCGCAACTTGCTTTTTTGATGAATCGCCGTTCATCGCGACCAGATAGCATGCCCATCTGTCGAGTTAATAGTCCGCCCGGGGCACCATCGCGCCCTTCGCAGCCTCTATCTTTTTCACCGTTCGGCGAAAATGATTGTCGACTGACTCGTCTAGACTCTTGCATGCTTCGACGGCTCTTTCAATCACAGCCTCGAATTTTTCCCAAGAAGCGTAATCAAGAATACTCATTAGGTCGCGTCCCATCCAGTATTCGTGGCCGCTCGGTGGAACGATTTTGGCTCTTTCCAATTCATTTATCACGGTGTCTATTCTCATTGCCGAGGCCTCCAAGAGACATGTCCTGACGTTGATAATACCATCGTCAACATTGCAACCGAAAAGTTTTTCACTTTTCTCTCTTTTTTCTCCATCGTGAGATATAATGGACTCATTATGAGCGCCCGCAAGGAATTGGAGAAGAGAATTGCCAAGGAGCAGACTAAGCTGGAGGGCCTTCGCCTTGAGGTGGGAAAGCTGGAGCAGTTCATCCTAGGCCTAAGGGAAGCCCTCAGGTTTCTCCCTAGATCGCCGGAGAATGACCAGCCCGACACCAAGCTAAGGCCGGGAAGTGATGTCGCAAATATCCGCAAGGTGCTTCTCGATGCGCGCGAGCCCCTCCATGTTCGTGAGTTGCTAATAGGTCTTGGTAGAGATGATACGAAGGAAAGACGATCTTCCATCGCGGGATCGCTTGGTTCGTACGCCAGAAACAGCCAAATCTTCGTGCGAACAGGTCCGAATACCTTCGGCTTATTGGAGCTTCTCAATCACTACGAAGAAAGGAATTCAGTGACAGAGAAGAACAGAGACAAAAAGGATGTAGATGAGGAAACATGGCAGATGGACGACCCGTTCGCTGCAAACTAGTACGTCATAATTCCAATACTCGCTTCGCACGCGTTGTAGCCATCGAACCCGCTGGCTGAACCGGTGGTAATATTTCTCTCGTGCCCGAAAAGCTGACATCGATGCCATTGTTTCCGCTCAACAGCGTGTTGTTCCCCAACATGCTGATGGCTCTTCACATCTTCGAGGACCGGTATCGGGAAATGATGAGCGAATGCATCGAGCGGGATGGGCCGTTCGGCGTGGTGCTCCTGCGCACAGGCAATGAGGTCGGCGATGACGAAGCCGAACCGTATCTCGTCGGCACGGCGGCGGTCATTCGTGATGTCGACCGTCTTGCAAATGGGCGCATGAACATCGTGGCGCAAGGCACCGATCGATTTCGCATCCGGCAGTTCGACAGCTCCCGTTCCTTCTTGGTGGGCAAAGTGCAGCCGGTGGAGGACCAGCCTTGGTGCGGGTATGAGGACGAAGCGGAGGTCCTGGAAGAGGCAAAATCCACGTTCAAGCAGTTGGCGGATCTTCTGACCGAGCGGCTGGATCTCAAGATTCAGGTTCGCTTTTCTGCGGACCCGTGCTCGCTTTCCTTCGCGATGGCGGGGATGCTTGGAATCGATCAGCGCGTCCGGCAACATCTTCTTGAGGTAACGGATACCGCCGAACGGTTTGCGGAAATGGTGCCACTCATGCAAGAGATCGTCAAGAGTGTCAGCACGCAGCCGCACCTGCGAAAGAGCCACTACAGCGAAATCAAGGACTGGATGCTACCGAACTGATCGCGGCGCTTCAAACCACCAGCGCACAGCATCCACCATTCGCACCCACCAGGGACGCCGCCGGAAAATGCGACGCAATGTGCGGTCGTCGGTGAAGTGCAGCGGCGATACCTCAGGCAGACTGCGGATCAGCTCGATCAACGTCTCGTGAATCACCGATTGGTTCCGGCTGAAGTGGCCGCGCCATCCGCACACGAAACATTCGCCATTCTGCAGAAGATTGAGCGCGCCGCACAGGTCGCAAGATTTCAGCGACGCCTCGTTGACTCGAAGCCTCGCTCCACGATCTAATTCAAAGCAAAATGCCGGAACATCCTCTCGATGCATCTCGCCAACTCCCTTGCAAAACCAGCGGCGCACAGTGTACGCCTACAACTACAGTCTAACTCACTTTTCTTCGCGCAGCAACGCTTCCAGCAATACACCCACTTTTGTCAACGATGCCGCGCTGCATTTGTCCACAGTATCTTCAACAGTATGCCAGTAGGGATAGGTGAAATCGATCAGATCGATCGTCTTCACTCCGGCCTCATTCAGCGGTATATGATCGTCCTCGATAAATCCGCCGCCCTCGTAGGGGAATGTGCTTTCCAGCGAAAGGCGCTTGGCAGTATCATACACCCTCTGTACGACATCTCTTGCCACTTCGTACCCGTGTTCCTCGACCGGAACCCGCAGGTCCTTGTCACCGATCATGTCGATCAAGATTCCGTACTTTACTCCCCTGGGAATCTGATTCTTCGCCCAATACCGCGCCCCGAGAAGCATGTTGTCAATATCAGGGCCCACATCTTCGCCGTCCGTAAACAGCAAAACGACGCCAACGTCCGGCGCCCGCTTCCCAAAGGAGCGCGCAAGCTCCATGAAGACCGCAGTGCCGGAGGCCCCGTCGTTCGCGCCGGGTATCGGTTTCTTTTTGTTCTCCGGGATCGGGTCCTGGTCGGCGATCGGCCTCGTGTCCCAGTGGGTCAAGAGCAGTATCTGTGTCTTGGCGTCAGGATTGAACCGCGCGATCAGGTTGGTCATCAGAAGTTTCTTGCCCTTGTAGGTCCCGGTGAACGGCTGCCGGTGCACATTCGGCGTGGATTCTTTCAGCGTCTGCTCCATCCAGTCCAGGCATTTGTCATGGGCTGGAGTTCCCGGCACCCGGTACCCAAACGCCACCTGCTTCTTGAGCAGCTCGTATGCCTTCGCTCCATCAAAATCGGTTTTTGGCGTCGGGTTGGGCGCCTCCTTCGTGACATGCTGTGGCGCGGAACCGGTCCCGTCCCCGGTTGCCTGCGGCGCGGAATTGCACCCTCCAAAAAGCAAAGCAAGAGCGAGCAAAAACATTCTATTCACCCACAATTCGGTTCGTCTCTCCGATCGGCCAGGAGCTCTTTCCCTTTAGGTATTCCCGCACCGCGGCTTCCACGGTGACGCCCGTTTGCGACGTGATCTGCTCCTTTTTCCAAATCGTGAAGTATCCGAGAGCGCCGCGGGCGAGGGTGGCCGGCATCGCAACCGTGTATTTCGCGGTGTCGGATAGAGGCGCGCCGTCGACAAGAATCTTCTTCACGCGCGACTGCACCGGGGCGCTCGCCGAATAGGTGACCGTCATGCCGGAGACCTGGAGGAACTGCCGATTGGACTGCGGCAGCAGGCTCAGGGACCGCTCCATTGCCTTCTTGACCTGATCGCCGGTTAGGGTGAGAACCGTGATCTCTTCGCCGGGATATGAAAGCATTTTGTTGAGCGCGTCGGCATCTACCTTCGCAGGCAGCTTCCCGTCCGCGAAGAACCCGGCTGCCTGGACGGCGATATCCGATTTCGCAGCCGCCCGAATCGCGTCAACCACAATGCTGGCGGCGGGGGAATACGCACTCCCGGCGCTCGCCAAATCCGGCGCCTGGCTCCAAGCCATCGCTCCCAATAGTATCACTACCAACGCACCTGCGCGTCGCATTATCATTACTCCTTCCGCTCTCCCGGCGTCATTCGCAAATAGGCTTCCATAAATGGGTCAAGCTCGCCGTCCAATATGGCGCTCGTGTTCCCCGTTTCATAATTCGTCCGATGGTCTTTCACCATCGAGTACGGGTGCAAAACGTACGAACGTATCTGATGGCCCCATTCGGCAGGCGGGACCTCTCCCCGCAATTGTTTCAGCTTCGTCTCCGTTTTATCCCGTTCCAGGTCCGCGAGTCTCGACTCTAGGACTTTCATCGCGGTCGATCGGTTCTTCAATTGGGACCGTTCATTCTGGCAGGTCACCACGATGCCGGTCGGAATGTGCGTAATCCGGACCGCGGAATCGGTCTTATTAACATGCTGGCCGCCCGCGCCGCTGGCCCGATAGGTATCGATGCGAAGTTCTTCCGATTTGATATTGACCTCACCATCAGTCACCTCTGGAATCACGTCCACCATCGCGAACGATGTGTGGCGCTTCCCGGCGGCATCGAACGGTGAAATTCTCACCAATCGGTGCACGCCTCGTTCGGCCATCAAATACCCGTACGCATACCGGCCTTCCACAATTCCCATTACGCTCCGATATCCCGTTACGTCGCCGGGCGATTCATCTATTATCTCGAATGAAAAGCCGCGAAGCTGCGCCCAGCGGGTGTACATTCTTAGCAACATAGATGCCCAGTCGCAGGACTCGGTTCCACCTGCGCCCGCGTTAATGGTCACAATGGCGGGACCTTGGTCATAAGGCCCGGACAGCAATGTCTCGAATTCGAGGCGTTCCAGGTTCGCTAAGAGGCCTTTGGCGGTCTCCTCGATCTCCGCCTCCATGGCCGGGTCTCCGTCCATTTCGAGCAGGCCGCGGAACTCCTGAATGTCCGATAGCTGCTTCGTTAGACGCTCGACCGGCTCGATTCGTGACTTAAGAGCCGAGAGTTTGCGGAGGATCTTCTGTGCGGCGTCGGGGTTGTCCCAGAAATCGGGTCGATTTTGCTCTTTTTCCAGCGTGGCAATCTGCGTAACCGTTCCGGCTACGTCAAAGATGTTGTCCGATAGCGTCCAGGCGAGGCTTCGCCTTGGACAGCGCTTCGATCATTGATTGATCCATAGGTAACGATTCTACCTGCTACCAGTGGCCAGTGATGTGTTCGGGTCCTCGCCTGCCGCAACTGCTCAAGCGCCGAAAACCCAAGACCCCAACCCTGAACCGAATAACCTACGATGTGTTGGGGTCCTCTCCCCTGTGGGCGTTGTTGTGTTGGGGTCCTTGCCTACTGCGACCTCTCAAGCGCCAAACACTCAAGACCCCAACACGGAACTGGACAACCCATACAAGCCACGAAAACCCAAGACCCCAACACCAAATCTCCCCGATGTGGGTATAGTTTCCCCAGCAATTGCAGGGTAAGCAGTTGCGCCGGTACAATTAGCGGTAACTCTTTAGGGAAGAAGGGTGCGATTATGAAGGGATTCGCAATTCGCGGCGGTCTGCTTTTCGTTGTGGCCGCCATCACCTCCGCAGCTTTTGCGGACGATCAGCATCGATGGAACATTGAGGCCGGAGCGTTTTTCCCCCAGGAAGAAACACAAGCCCTGATCGGCGACACGACATTCTTAGCGGATATTACGCTGGACCTCATCACAAGCCCGTCCGGTGCAAAGACCTCCGTCGGTTTCAGCTGGACAGGCCGGAAGGATTCCGGCAATGAAGTCCAGGCTGGAGGCGCCTTCTTGCGCTATGCGTGGTACGGGCGCGACAAGGGGCCGTTCGCCGGCTTCGACGTGGGCATTTTCTCCAGCAGAGTGGCCTTCGCGGACAATGGCGGAGACTTTCAGCCCGGCAGTGGCACGGACACCCAACTTGGCGTAGGAGCAAGCATTTTTGCCGGTTTCATGTTTGGAGACCGTATCGCCATCCGCGGCGGCTACTCCCTCTATCCCAGCGCGGGCGGGGTCAACATCAACGGCTTCTTCTCGACCATCGGATACAGATTCTAGGTTTGGAGGGCTCCGTTCCATCGGAGCCGCACGCAAGAACCGGCTCCGATGGAACGGAGCCCTCCACTCCCTTCCGCCGATAATCAATCGAGAGACCACGAAAGGCAGGGCGCTCGATTGGAAGCCTCTGGATATGAGCGGCTGGGAGAAATCCTGACCGCATGCGGGGATATCGCACAAAAGGACTGGGAAGCCTTTCTCAAACGCAACTGCCAGCCTGGCTTGCGCTTGGGTGAGTTGCTGGTGGATGAAGGTCACGTATCCGCCGACCAGGTGGCCCGAGCCATCTGCCTCCGATACGACCTGGATATCGCTCGATTCGAGCTATTTCCCATGGACACTAGCGCCGTTCTCTCTGTACCGGAAGACCTGGCGCGACATCATCTGGTCGTTCCATTGCGCCGAACCGGCTCAACCCTCCACTGTGCGACCGCGGATCCGGCGGACCAAGACGCCACAGAGGCCATCGAAAGCGCCGCAGATTGTAACTTGCAATACGTCATATCAACCCCCAACGAGATCTTGGCCGAGCTGGATCGTCGCTATTGCGCAGTTTCGACCGAATCTGCTCTCCCGATTCAGCCGGGAAGCATGTTCCTTCACTACTGGCTCGTCAATGTCCGATGGAACGAACCAACTGTTGCATTCTACGAGGCCGACGACACGCGGCTTCTCCGCCGCGTGCTGGTTGCCGTCGTCCGACCCAGTACGAACGAAGAGGAGTTCCGCCGCTCCCAGCGCTTCTTGGAGCACAGCATGTGGCTGGCCCGCTTCCCGCATCGCAATATCCTAACGATTCACGATGTCGGGGAGGTCAATGGCCTTCGCTTCGTCGTGAGCGAATCGTTGCCGGGCGAGACAATTCGGGAGCGCCTGGACCGCGAACATCGGCTCTCTGTGTCCAGCGTCTGTGAACTCGGGCTGCAGATTTGTGAGGCTCTGCGATACCTCCATGGCTCGCAACTGGTCTATCAGAGCTTGTCACCGTCCAATTGCGTTATCCTTGCCGGCGAAGAGCTGAGGTTGACGCACTTGGACATCAAGCTCAGTCCGTCCGAACAGCTTAACAAGTCGACTATCCCGGTTGAGGATTACCGGTATCTATCGCCCGAGCAGTTGGCGGGTCTGCCCATGGATCAGCGAAGCGACATCTTCTCGTTGGGCACGCTGCTGTTCGAAACCACAGTTGGCAGACCGGCCTTCCCTGGCAACAGCGTCGCGGCCGTCTCGCAGATGGTGATGGAGGGAGCCGTTGTGCCCTCCGAGGACCTTCCTGCGCAGCTCAATCGCCTCATCTTGCGGGCATGCGCCAAGGAGCGGCATGGGCGCTTCCCAGATACTCTGTCGCTTTCCGAGGAGCTGCTCACCCAGCATTGGCCGGATCTCTCCGGGGATGCCGGGGTCGCGGAGTATCTGTCCGATTCCCACCGAAGAAGGGCAGGCTAGCCGTGGACTGCTATTCGATCTTCGTAACCGGGGGCCGCGCTGGTCTGGGGCGCAGCCAAATCGCCGCGAACCTGGCGATCGCCCTGCAGCAGCATGGTCACGACTCCTTGCTCTTGGATTTGGATCTGGGACGCTCCGAACTCCTCGATATCCTCGGCGTTGCGCCGACGGGCACCCTTTCCGAAATGCTGTCCGGCCGCCGAACGCTGGACCACGTGATCACTGAAGGGCCCGGCGGAATCCGGATCCTCAGTGGCGGACCGGAGCTGGAACGGCTGGCCTGGCTGTCCCCCCACCAGGAAGCGCATCTGCTTGGCGGCTTGCAGGAGATCGAGGAGACGTTTGACTTCGTCATCGCCGATGTTGGGGCGGGAGTGGCCAACAGCGTGATGACGATGGTTTTATCAGCCGACGAAGTGCTTGCCTTGACGACCCCCGAACCGGCGGTACTTGACGACGCCTACGCCGCGCTGCGAATGGCCGGCCGCCGCAACCCCGGAAGCCGAATTTCTCTTTGCGTAAACAGGGTCAACAGCTCAGATGAGGGTCAGATGACAGCCATGCGGCTGAACGGCATCTCACGGTCGTTCCTGAACACAGAAGTGGCCTATGCGGGCTCGGTCCACGAAGATGTGGCCGTCGATCGTGCGCGGAGCCAGTCGCGAGCGGTGCTCCTCACCTACCCCACATCCCGGTTTGCGAAGGACATCAAGAAGCTGGCTCTCAATTGGTCCACAAACCCGGATCTGTGCGGGGGCGCCCTCAGCGGCCGTCTGGCGGACCAATTGGATAACGCTGTCGCGGCAGGCTGACGCGCTATTGCAAACGGCTGATCTGACGCCGCACTTCGACAAGGGCATTAATGATGCCGGGTTCGCCGGGATGCGCCACCGCCTCATGCATCAAGGCGTCCTTGGCTTCCGAATAGATACCGAACTGCGCGCACACCGAACCATACACGAATGAGTCCTCTCCGAACCGATCCCGGGCCTCAGCCAACTGCATCTTTTCTTCGTGTCGCAGCAGCTTGACGGTGGCCCATTTGGATGTCGCGTTGCCGGTCGATACCCGCCACCGGAAGATCTCTCCCAATTCCAAACCGCTGACAGAGAGGGAGAACGCGGCGATCCGTTTCGGGAATCCAGGCACCGGTGACCAACCGCCGCCCTCACGCCGTTGCAATTCCACCAGATAGGGAGAACCGGTGGGCCCCGTCCAGGCCAACTCCGACGGCGGTTGGGTTGCGGCTATGTTAATCGGGCTCGGCTGCAGCAAGCGAATGGCAGCGGAGTGGGAACTCTCCTGGTCCTTCTGCCGGGGCCAGATTTCCGGCGTCAGCATTCTTTGGACGGGCGCGGCAAGTTCCGGGCTGAGAGGCTTCTCCCCCACATAGACCTTGCCGGTATTCGTCAACCGGATCGGCAATCCATTGGTCTGCGGTACGGTCGCCACCACTTGCTCGGGCGCGAGAACCAGGCCGGAGGAGCCGAACCGGAATAGGCCGAACACCACCAAGACCCCGACGGTAACGGCAGCGAAGGCCCAGCTAAATCTCGGCGTTCGCATGGGGGCTGCGGGCGCCCGGATGACCACGGAGCGGCGCGGCATGGCGGCCAGCGGCGGCAGAGTCTTATACAAAACGTGCCGCAGGCGCTCGGCCCGCCGCAGCTCGGTCGCACATCGGACGCACTGCTTCACATGATCTTTGACGTAGCGCATCTCGTTGGCGGGAAGCGCCCCTTCGAGGTAGGCGTCCAGTTTTTCGATTGGATGGTTGCTCATGTTCTTGCCTCCGGGTCCAACTTGTCCCCCAGCAATTCACGTAGCTTCGTGCGGCCGCGATAGGCGCGGCTCATCATGGTGGTCACGGGCACATGGGCAAGGTCCGCGGCCTCCCGATATGTATATCCGAGCATATGGATATAGATCACAGCTTCTCGCATTGCTTCTTCTAACTCACTGAGCGCCTGTTCAATTTCCAAGCGCCACTGCAAATTTGGAGGCTTTTCGATGTCGGCCGCGGCATACAGAGCGGCTCTGCCGCGGTCCTCCCGGTGCTTTTTTCGCCTCCAACCAAACATTTCGTTCTTGGCGATGCGGTACAGCCAAGCCCGGGGATGACGCGGAGGGCCAGTGGCCAATATCGTACGGGCGGCGCGTGCGTATACCTCCTGTGCGACATCAGCCGCATCCTCCGCGTTGCCAAGCCGGCTATACAGGAAGGCAAATACCTCCTTGCACGCCTTCTCGGTCAGGATCTCTTCGACCGGAGACCCTTTTCGATCCGTGGAAACTCCCCTTATTGGACTGTCACCAAAGCATCGCTCTGGTAGAGAAGACTCTGTAGGCATGGTTTTCTATTCTTCGCGGAAGGATTTTTTTTGTGCGGCCTTTTGTGGGACGGGTTTACCAGGGGGTTCGGTTCGGCGCGAGGGGGTGACTTCCGATTAGGACTTATAGGTCCTATACGACTTATGCGTCCTATTCCGGGAGGCGCCGCCCTTTTTCGTGTATAATCATGGCCCCGCGGAAGCGTGCCCCGGTCGTCTAGCGGTTCAGGACATCGCCCTCTCACGGCGAAGGTCACGGGTTCGAATCCCGTCCGGGGTACCAATCCTCTTGAAAACGCGAACCGAGCGGTTCGTTCAATGGCGCTTCTTCCGTATCATACCCTACGATTTGTTTTGATCGTTCGTTTGCTGGAAATTCGATTCGGAGGGTCGCTTTGAGCTTGCCATCCGGGTGGACTTCGATGCGCTCAACGGTTTCGTTGAAGAATTCTTGGCGCTCGTCGTCAGATAGGACACCCCAAACTTCACCGAGACGGGCCCAGGCTTCTTCCACCTTACTGACATCGGGAGTAATGTTGCGTTGCGCCACCAAATCCGCATTGACCTTGGCCAGATCCTCCTTGGCTTGATTCAGTTCAGCCTCGGCGGTCTTCAAAGCCTCCGAAGTCGACTCGGTGCCGCGACCCTTGCAGATGAAGTCGATCAAGTTAGCGATGGCAGCCTGCTTCCCGCGGATTTTGCCTTCCAGCGCTGACTGGCTGTCGGCGAGCATGCTCTTGTCAACAGCAGTATCGTCGGGGATGTACTCCAAGATCGCCTCCAGATTTCCCTCTCTCGCCTCCTTCGCCATGTCGGCCACGAGGGCTTCGTGCAAGCGTTCGGCGTTCAAGTGACTCGGTTCGCACTTGGTCAGCATCTTGGTTGACATAGTGCAGCGGTAATATCTGAAATTGGATTTCTTGCCGCCGGGCCCGCTAGGTGACATTGCGCTGTTACAGCATGAACAGAACACTTTGCCGCGCAGGTAGGAACGGAAGCTGCAGGCACGCTTCGAAGCCATTCCCGATCGCTCATGTATCCAGCTGTTCACGCGATCCCACTGCTCGGCAGAGATGACTGGCTCCATTGCGTCCTTGATGATCGTTACTTGACCTCGCTTCCCTTTCTTGTTACCGCTGTAGTGGAAATGGCCTTTGTACATCGGATTGTCCAGGAATCGCCGCGCCGACTCGCATGTCCATGTTGGCGACTTCGTACGGCCTTTGAGGAGCGGAAGGTTTGGCGATACGATCCTTAGGAAGTCGGCAACGGCGGCAAGCGATCAGCGCTGATCGGCGATTCGGTAGGCCTCCCTGATGATCGGCACATATTCTGGATGCGCCACTCGTGAGCGATCAGCGTCAAGCATGACGCCGAATGGGAGGCCGCCGCCCATGAATAGGCCTCTCGCAACAGATGCATGCATCTTGTGTTGGATCTTCTCAACAATGGTCTCCCGTTCGAGTTGTGCGAACACCATTGCGATCATCAGCATCGCCCGGCCCATCGGGGTGGTTGTGTCGAAATCCTGGTCCGTTGCGACAAAATTCACATTAGCGGATTGAAATCGCTCCCACATCTGCACAAAGTCCGCGCTGGAGCGAGAGATTCTATCCAGCCGATAGACGATCACGACATCGACCTCGCCGTTGTCCACAGCCCGCATGAGTGTTTGCAGCCCGGGACGCTTCGAGTCCTTGCCGCTGAGACCTTCATCGCACAAGACTTGGACTATCTTCCATTCCACGCAATCCCTGGACCTACGTTCAGCATAGTGCTCGATGGCTTCCCGCTGGGCGTCGAGCGTGCTGAAATCTGAGCGAGCCTGATCATCCGTACTGCACCTTACATATCCCCAGGCTCGAAGCGTCTTCTGTTTCGTTTCCGCCGTCAAACTAGCCATTGTAAGCTCCTTTCCTCTTGCCTTGCCGCCCTCCGGGGCGGCGCATCAACATGAGAGCATGAAGGGCCGTGGAAGTCAAGTCTTGCCAGCGACTCGCCAGCAATCGAAGCGCCTTCTAATAATGGTGGGGGAGTATATAGGAAGCCCCCCATTATTCTCCGCCATCCTCATCGGGCATGTCACCAGTTTCGGCGCGGGCAACATAATCGTCGCGAAGCCGATACTCCATTGCGCTCTTGCCGGTCTGGCCTTCCTCCTTCACGCGCTTCCTAGTGAGGACAATCGGCACCGGCTTCTGTTCTTCCGCGTCTTTGACCATCATCGTCTCCTTGAGGAGGATGTCCAGGCCGGATTTCACGGTGTGGTGATCGCCGTCGATCTCAAGCTCCAGCTCCTTCTTCGTCAGCCAGCAGTCGTCCTGATACCATGCCCTCATGAGCGCATCAAGGACCCTCGAGCGCATCTGAGCCCTCTTGACTTGGGCCACACCGGCATCGACTGCCGCAGTTACACGGAGTGGCTCATCAGGCGCTCCGATGAATTCGACTCTGTAAATCTTCGTTTCGCCCCTCGGGCCGTCTCGCAACTTTGAACACTCCAACCGAAATTCGTCGCTCTTTGCGTCGGTCCGTTTCATCTGCCAGGCGGCATCTGCCATCGCCCCGAATTCACGGCTGCCGGCGATCTCATGAAGGCGAACATTCGTGAAGTGGCCGTCCTTGCGGTCGTGGATGATCCCGAGGACGGTGATGCCCGCAGCTAGAAACGGCCGAAAGATTGCCCTGAGCTTCCTGATCTCGGTCGCGTCTTTTTCCGCTAGCTCATGTGCAGCAATCATCGTGTCGATGATGGGAAGCTTGACGGACCGCGAGATGCAAGCATCGAGAACGTACTTTACATCGCTTGGTTTCGTCAGGAGTAAGCCGGCCATACCGATGTAGTGGATGGGCTGTCCGCGTGTTGCTCCCATGCGCACGAGGCGATTTGTGCTGCGCTGGGCGCCATTCTCTTCATCCCAGTAGAATACAGCCCCCTGAAGGACGTCAACAGTCTCAAGCCATTTGCGTCCGGCAGCCACGGCAATCGCCAGATCTGTCGCGACGATTGATTTACCGCTTTCCGCAGCGCCGTGCAACAGGATCAGGCCGCCCTTTGGGAGCATACCGTCGGCGATCCACTCAACTGGCGGGAAGTCTGCGTCCAGCAGCTCGTCAATCGTCCAGATCCTGGGCGGCTCTCCGCTCGAACCGGGTTCACCATCTGATGCCAAAGCGCAGCTATCATCTGGCCCAAATGCGCCGGTCCCGCCGATCGGGGTATTCGAAGGCTTACTGCTGATACTCCGCGCGACCTTTCGAACCTCTGACTCGTCAAGAGGCGGATCGCATCGACCCTTATTGACTTCGAGCAGAGCCGCTAATATCTCTGGCTCGGTCATGCCTCTTCGGCGCATCGTCCCCGCGAGGCTGGTAAGCACCATGTTACGAATCCCAACCGGGATCCTGTCGCCCACTTCTTTCGAGGCGCCCTGTGTCTGCGTGTTGGGTGTAAGAAGGTCGAGGAGCCAGTCTGGGGCCACAGCTAACGGGTTATCAAACGGATCGCTGCTCACTTCCCAGATGTAGTTCTTACCGCTCGTGTGCAGGCTCGGCTCGACGACGATGTACCCACCGATCCCGCGCACGTCGATGCCAGGTCCGAGTTTTCCAACCTGAGATTTGATGGTCGCTCCGTTCGCGTAACGGAACAACAGATGTCTTCCGCCGCCGCCGGTAATCGCCTCGACCGTCTGGGGAAGCCTCCCGTGTTCCAATTCAAGGCGTTCCAGAGTCGCGTCACCGCCGCTATGTGGATCGATGTCTATTGCAAAGAACCCGGACTCTGGGCCAGCTCGTACGGCGACGTTCGCGTTAGGAAACTTGGTCCACCAATCCCTTATGGTTGCGGGATGTTGGTGGCGTCCTTGAGTCCATTGGGTACCAAGGCTCCCAGCGGATGCTTACCTGGACTGAGGCAGTCTGGATTTCCGCAAGAGCACTTGCCACCCGTTACAGTATTGCCCTCCCCGATATGCGGCAATTTCGGGGCCTCTGGGATCGGCTACCGAAGCTTGCCAAAGAGCGGATCGGGATCACTGCAATCTTCGTCAGCAGCGACGGTTCGATTATCGTTCTCAAGTAGCGATCCGCCCAGTTACCGGATATCCGGCCAAGAACAGTAGCTGGAGCAGGAGTAACCGAGCGCACAACGAATTCTCGGTAACATGCTATTTTGATTAGGGGAGTTGACCACTGGACTATGAGCACGCAGACGCTAGGTTGGATCACGAACTTCATCTGGGGAATCGCGGACGACGTACTGCGGGACGTGTATGTGCGCGGGAAGTATCGCGACGTCATTCTGCCAATGGTCGTCATTCGCCGGCTGGATGCGGTCCTGGAGCCGACCAAGCGGGCGGTTCTCGACATGAAGAAGAACCTGGATGCGGCTGGGATCGCCAACCAAGATGCGGCGCTCCGACAAGCGGCGGGCCAAGCGTTCTATAACACGTCGCCGTTCACGCTTCGTGACCTCAAGGCCCGCACGAAAAGCCAACAACTCGAATCCGACTTCCTTGCGTACCTCAATGGGTTCTCGCCGAACGTTCAAGAGATCTTGGATAAGTTCAAGTTCAAGAACCAGATGCAAACACTGATCGAAGCCGACATTCTCGGTGGGCTTATCGAAAAGTTCCTCGACCACTCAATCAATCTGTCACCGCAACCGGTCATGAATGCAGATGGTTCCGAGCGATTGCCGGCGCTCGATAACCACGCGATGGGGACGATCTTTGAAGAGCTGATCCGCCGATTCAACGAAGAGAACAATGAAGAAGCCGGGGAGCACTTCACTCCGCGTGATGTCGTCAAGCTGATGGCGGACCTCATCCTCATACCGATCGCCGACAAGGTGGAGTCGGGGACCTATCTTGTCTACGACGGCGCTTGTGGTACAGGCGGAATGCTAACCGTCGCGGAAGAGCGGCTCCGGGAACTTGCAGTCGAACATGGCAAAGAGGTCTCCATTCACCTCTTCGGCCAGGAGGTCCAACCTGAGACGTTCGCCATCAGCAAGGCCGACCTTCTCCTAAAAGGCGAAGGGGAGGAGGCTGAGAATTTCATCTACGGCTCCACTCTCTCCAGCGACGCCTTCCCCAGCCGCGAATTCGACTTCATGCTTTCGAATCCGCCGTATGGAAAGAGTTGGAAGAACGATCTGGAAAAAATGGGCGGCAAGGGGGAAATGAAAGACCCGCGCTTCATCATCCAACATCAGGGAATCCCCGACTTCAATTTGATTACAAGAAGCAGCGATGGCCAGCTCTTGTTCTTGGTCAACATGCTGAGCAAGATGAAGCACAACACTCCGCTAGGCAGCCGCATCGCCGAGGTGCACAACGGTTCATCGCTCTTTACCGGTGATGCCGGGCAGGGCGAGAGCAACATTCGGCGCTGGATATTGGAGAGCGATTGGCTGGAAGCCATCATCGCACTGCCGCTCAACATGTTCTACAACACCGGCATCGCGACATACATCTGGGTGCTCACCAACCGGAAGGCGGAGCATCGAAAGGGCAATGTGCAGCTAATCGATGCGACCCAGTGGTACAAGCCGCTTCGCAAAAACCTCGGCAAGAAAAACTGCGAACTTGTGGGCGGGGATATTCAGCGGATTGTCGAGACGTTTCTGGCGTTTGAGGAGACTGAGCAGTCGAAGATATTCCCGAATGAAGCCTTTGGATTTTGGAAGGTCGTCGTCGAGCGGCCGCTGCGGCTCGTCGGTATCGATGCGAATCGAGCATACACGCCGAAGGAAATCAAGGAGCTGAAAGAGAGCCGCAAGCGGGACGAAAACGCGCCACCCGTCATTCGGAAGATTCACAAACCGGGCAAGGCGGAGCCCGACCCGATGCACGGACTCTTCGAGGCGACCATCGAGGGGAAGGCGTGCGTCGTCGAATATGAATCAGACACCGACCTTCGCGACACCGAGAACGTGGCGCTCTTGGAAGACGGCGGAATCGAGGCATTCATCCGAAAGGAAGTTCTGCCGTACGTTCCCGACGCGTGGATTGATTCGGACAAGACCCAGATCGGATACGAAATCAGCTTCACGCGCTACTTCTACAAGCCGAAGCCGATGCGGACGCTCGAAGAGATTCGCCGCGACATCGAGGCGCTTGAAACAGAGACCGAGGGGCTCCTCGATCAAGTACTCGTTGAGGTGGATCGTTGATTTTCACTATCGAACAGACTGTTCGTTGGAGTGCCTCCAGCGAATATGTTCGCTACCTTCCATATTGGGGTTGAAAGGTCTATTTAAGCGCAACTTCGGATACCTGCCAATATCGCTAGCAAATGGAGCCTGTTTGAACGTGAGTTTTATTTAAGCTTGTCCCTAGAGACAGAAAGAATTGAAATTGAAACGTAGGGTAACATACGAAATTGGGATGCGGTCTTGAAGTGAAATTGGTTAGCAAAGTAGCAAAAAAGCCGCCGCCTATCGGTCTCCGCCCGTACCCAGCATATCGTAATGCGGGCCTGCCTTGGCTTGACCGAATCCCGGACGCTTGGGAAGTGATTCGGGCAAAGTATCTGTTCGGCCCGATAGACGTACGGTCAACCACCGGTGACGAGGAATTGCTGACGGTGTCTGCCGCTGATGGAGTTCGGAGACGCAACGAAAAGGCCGTGACGATGTTCATGGCGTCGAGCTACGTGGGCCACAAGCTTTGCTGGCCCGGAGATCTGGTCATTAATAGCTTGTGGGCCTGGGCAACTGGGTTCGGGTTTTCGAGATATCACGGAATAATCAGTTCGGCTTATGGTGTGTACCGCCTGCGCCCCGAAATTGCGGAGGACTTCGAGTACTTCCATCAATTGCTAAGGTCGAGGGCATACGACTGGGAGTTTACAGTTCGCTCTAAGGGCATTTGGGTGTCTCGGCTCCAACTTACGGACGAAGCGTTCCTCGAGATGCCCATCCTGGTCCCGCCGGTCGGAGACCGAACAGCAATCGTTCGCTTCATTCGCCACCTCGACCAACTGGTGAACCAGCTCATTCGAGCGAAGCGGAAGATGATTGAGCTGCTGAACGAGCAGAAGCAGGCCATCATCCACCGCGCCGTTACCCGAGGCCTCGACCCCACCGTCACCCTCAAACCCTCTGGCATTGAATGGCTATCCGACATCCCGGCGCAATGGACGGTGATGGCTCTGCGATTGCGCTATTCCGTCGAGTTGGGAAAGATGCTCGACGGAAAGCGCATCACCGGTAATTATCTGATTCCCTATCTCAGAAACACGGATGTGCAGTGGGACAATATTCGGACGGCACAGCTACCTCAAATGGACATTCGAACGGAGGAGTATGAGCGGTACACGGTACGGGCGGGAGACCTCTTGGTTTGTGAGGGCGGTGAAGTCGGGCGGTCGGCAATGTGGGCTGAATGTGATTCTGTGGTCGGATATCAGAAGGCGCTCCATCGCCTTCGCCCACGGTGTCCGCACGCCGACAATCCTCGCTTTTTGATGTACCAATTGTTTTATGTTGCTCAAAAGGGGGTGTTCAAAGCAGATGGCAGCGAGAACACTATCGCCCATTTGACAAGCGAGAAGCTGCGCAAGTACAGATTTGCGTTTCCCGGACGTGTTGAGCAAGATGACTTGGTGAAGTACATTGATTTCGCATCTCAGGGCATCAACCTCGCCATCTCCAAAGCCAATTCCGAAATAGACCTGATCCGCGAGTACCGTAGCCGCCTAATCAGCGACGTGGTGACTGGCCAGGTCGACGTTCGGCATCTCGACCTCCCGGATGTCGAAGAGCTCCTCATCGAAGAGCCCGAAGAACTGGATATCGAAGAGTTCGTCGCGGACCCCGAGGAGCAGATTGCGGGAGCGGCGCAATGAGTACCGGGATTGGCCGAATAGAACGACTGCACCTTAGAGACGCATGGAAACATGAAGCCCTCGATTTCACACGATGGCTCGAAGGGAACCTTGACCTTCTTGGTGATGTTCTGGGGCTTAACCTCGCGGTCATCGAGCGTGAACAAACTGTAGGTGACTTTTGTGTCGACCTAGTTGCCCAAGATGGAAGTGGTAACCTCGTGGTGATCGAAAACCAACTTGAGCGGAGCAATCATGATCACCTCGGCAAGGTCATCACGTATGTCGCGATGGTGGGAGCGAAGCGAGCGGTTTGGATTGTCTCCGAACCTCGTGCTGAGCACCTGAAAGCTATTCAGTGGCTCAATGAAGCAGGGAGCGCGTCGTTCTATCTGCTTAAGTTGGAGGCGATCCGGATCGGCGAATCTGCCCCTGCACCACTGTTCACGCTTATCACTGGGCCGAGCGAAGCTGTCTCGGAGGCCAGGCGGGTCAGGGGTGATCAAGCGACAATGAGCAATCGCTATTTTCGATTCTGGCAGGCATTGCTTGATTCCGCTAAGTCGAAGACGTCGCTCCACAGAAACATATCGCCGGGCACAAGTAACTGGGTTAGTACTGCGGCCGATATGCCCACCGCTTTCGGCTTAGGTTATGTCCTCGCGTACGGAAAGGGCCGTGTCGAACTCTACATTGATGATGAAAAGATGGGCAAGGCATTTAACGAAGCGGTTTTTCACTCGCTAGAAACGAACAGGTCGGTTATTGAAGCGGAATTCGGCGGGCCCCTGAATTGGGAGGAACTTTCGAACGGAAGAGCCTGCCGCGTTTGCAAACGACTTGATGCCCAGGTGGATCTGGATGATGAAGCTACGTGGCCCGCCTTCATCAACCAAATGGTTGATGCGATGATTCGTCTTGACAAAGCGGTCCGACCGTTTCTGGGAAAGGCAATACAAGAAGCCGAGGAACTGATCAAGGAGCAAGCCGCCGCCGAGGAGTCTGTTGAGCACTGATACCAGTGAAAAGGGTTTGGAGCTACTCATCGTCCGGTCGCTCACTGGGCTTACCGATGAGCAGATTCGCGAGACCGTGCAAGGAGTCGCTGAGACGCCAATCGGCTACGCCGGAGCGGGCTATCTTCTCGGAAGCCCCCAGGACTACGACCGCGACCACTCAATCGATCTTCGGCATCTCCTTGATTTCCTACGCAAGACGCAGCCGAAAGCGTTTGAACAGCTTGGCCTTGTTACCGATGGACCAAGCCGCAACCAGTTCCTGAACCGTCTTCAGGGCGAAATCGCCAAGCGCGGAATCGTCGATGTGCTCCGGAAGGGCGTTTCCCACGGGCCCGCAAGGGTACAGCTCCTCTACGGCACTCCTTCACCCGGAAATGCAAAGGCGCAAAGGCTATGGGCGGCCAATCTCTTTAGCGTCACGCGGCAGCTGCAATACAGCAGGGACGAGACCCAACTCGCGCTGGACTTGGTCCTCTTCATCAATGGTCTTCCCATAGCTACGTTCGAGCTCAAGAACAGCCTGACCAAGCAGACGGTCGAGGACGCCGTCCAGCAATACAAGCGCGACCGGGATCCGCGCGAATTGCTATTCCAATTCGGCCGCAGTCTCGCACATTTTGCCGTGGACGACACGGAGGTTCGGTTCTGCACCCATCTGCAAGGAAAGGCTTCCTGGTTCTTGCCATTCAACAAAGGCTGGAATGATGGGGCCGGCAACCCGCCTAATCCGGACGGAATCAAGACCGATTACTTGTGGAAGGAAGTCCTTACAAAAGACGGCCTCACCGACATCCTAGAGAATTACGCGCAGCTTGTGGAGATCCCTGCTGACAAGACGCATCGCAAGCGGGAAAGTCTCATCTTCCCCCGGTACCACCAACTCGACGTCGTGAGGAAGCTTCTCGCCGATGCTGGCTCTCGCGGTGCCGGGAAGCGGTACCTGATACAGCACTCCGCCGGAAGCGGGAAATCCAACTCCATCGCATGGCTCGCCCACCAGCTTGTTGGGCTGGAGCAGGACTCGAAGCCGATTTTCGATTCGGTTATTGTGGTGACTGACCGCGTATTGCTGGATAGACAATTGCGCGACACGATCAAGCAATTCGCCCAAGTCGGATCCGTGTTCGGCCACGCAGAGCACTCCGGCGATCTTAAGAAGTTTATTGCGGACGGCAAGAAGATCATTGCCACAACTGTCCAGAAGTTTCCCTTCATCCTTGACGATATCGGCAATGAACACAGAGACCGATCGTTTGCGGTACTGATCGACGAAGCGCATTCCAGCCAGGGCGGCCGCGCCGCCGCGAAGATGAACATCGCCCTTAGCGAGGTGGGCGGCGAAGAAGACGACGAAGACATTGAGGATCAGATCAATCGGATCATGGAAGCGAAAAAGATGCTTCCGAATGCCAGCTACTTCGCCTTTACCGCGACGCCAAAGAACAAGACGCTTGAGGTTTTTGGTGAACCTTATGAGGAGGGCGGCGGCGTCAAGCATCGACCCTTCCATAGTTACACGATGAAGCAAGCCATTCAGGAGGGCTTTATCCTCGACGTGCTGGAGCACTATACACCGGTCCAGAGCTACTACAACCTGATCAAGACCGTCGAGGATGACCCAGAGTTCGACACAAAAAAGGCTAAGAAGAAGCTGCGGCGATACGTGGAGTCGCATGAGCATGCCATTCGGCAGAAGACTGAGATCATGGTGGATCACTTTCACGACCAGGTATTTGCCAAGCAGAAGGTCGGCGGCCAGGCACGCGCGATGGTGATAACTGGTGTTATCGCGCGGGCAATCGACTATTACCACGCGTTCAGTGAGTACTTGAGGGAACGGAAGAGTCCGTTCAAAGCCATTGTCGCATTCTCCGGCGAACATGAGGACGGCGGCCAGAAAGTGACCGAATCGACGCTCAACGGGTTTCCGAGTGGGAAGATCGCCGAAAAGATTCAAGAGGATCCGTATCGGTTTTTGATTTGCGCCGACAAGTTCCAGACCGGGTACGACGAGCCGCTTCTTCACACCATGTACGTGGACCGTCCTCTGTCTGGCATCAAGGCGGTGCAGACGTTATCACGGCTCAACCGGGCCCACCCGAAGAAGCACGATACGTTTGTGCTGGACTTCGTAAACGACTCAGACACGATTCAGCAGGCGTTCGAACCGTACTACCGCACGACTATTCTGAGCAGGGAGACGGACCCGAATAGACTTCACGATTTGAAGGCGGATCTAGACGGGTACCAAGTGTATGGCCCGAATGAGGTCGATGTTATTGTCGAACGGTATCTCTCGGGTGCTGACCGCGACCACCTTGATCCAATCCTCGACGCCTGTGTCGCCGTTTACATTGGATCGCTTGATGAAGACGGCCAAGTGGATTTCAAAGGCAAGGCAAAGGCATTTGTTCGGACGTACGGTTTCTTGGCGTCGATCCTGCCGTATAGCTTCGCCGAATGGGAGAAGCTGTCGATCTTCCTGAATTTCCTGATCCCGAAGCTGCCGGCCCCAATGGAGGAAGACCTTTCCAAGGGAATCCTCGAATCCATCGACATGGACAGCTACCGCGTCGAAGTCCGGTCAGCGATGTCCATAGCCTTGGCCGACACAGATGCGGAGATCGAACCGTTGCCAACTTCCGGCGGCGGACGCATGCCAGAGCCTGAGATCGATCAGCTGAGCAATATTCTGCGGGTCTTCAATGAGCAGTTCGGCAACATCGATTGGAAGGACGAGGATAAGATCAAGGAGGTCATTACGGTCGAAATCCCCGCCCGAGTTGCGGCCGATACCGCGTACCAGAACGCCATCCAGAACTCCGATAGACAAAATGCTCGCATCGAGCACGATAAGGCATTGGAGCGAGTTATCGTCCAGCTTCTGTCGGACCACGCTGAACTGTTCAAGCAATTCTCGGATAACCCGGCATTCCGCAAGTGGCTGACGGACACGAACTTCATCTCGACGTACACGCCGCAAGAGTAGACGCTAGAACCGGATGCGCGGCCCGGTCCTATCGATAATGGACGTTATCGATAGCTGCGGGGATCAGGGTTGGTGGCGCGATCCCGCTAATGTCTCAATGCGCTTCCATCAACGACTCGCACCAGCAAACGCATGGTTTCGCTCCTAATGCGAGGCCGTTGATTCATTGACCGGCCCTTGCAAAGTTCAAGAAGACGATATTTAGGTCAGGCAAATCCACTTTTCCAGATCCATCCAGATCGGTGTCGGTAGATGCAGTCGATGTGAACTCAATGAGAATCCGGTTCAGGTCAATGAGACTTACTAGATTGTCGCCATCGGCGTCACCATTTGGCAGTTGCATGTTGGCGATGGCCGGCGCTGATTCGGACAGATTGAGGCCTGAGACGACTGAGCTGAGCCAGTGGCTGCCTTTCGCCCGGAGTGAACAAGGTCCTTCGTATGTCATTTCAAACGAATAATGGCCCGTGGAATCCAGGATGGCTACGGTGTCGGCCAACGTTTGTCCGCCGCCGTCGAGCAATTCGAAGGTGATGGACTGCCCAGTCGGGTCGGGTTCGTAGTTCTCCAAGAAGATCTGGCCTTCCACTTGGCTGACGGGGCGGCGAACGTATAGTGTGCCGTCGCCTTCGCAGTTCCAAAAATTCGTATCGCCATCGAAGTTCGCGGTCAAGACATGTGGTCCGATCGCCATATTGCTCGGCGCGGCATAGGGCAACGTTGCGATACCGCGCCAGTCGGTCACCGCCTGGCCTAATACCACGTGATCTATGTAGAACCGGACGGTGCGATTTCTCGCCCCGCCGGAGTTTCTACCCAATGCCAGTCGAGCGGCGAGGTCCGCAGTCTCACCGCGTTTAATTGTGGTGTTATCAATGGTTAGGAAGGTTTCCTGGAGCACTGGCGAGCCTGGGCCGATGGCGTAGAGTGTGCCCAGGAGCCCTCCCGCAGTCGCGTAGATCGTGCCGTCGGGTCCAATAACGTGCGATGCGATCATATCTGTTCCTGCGAACTGTTGGTTCCACATCGGGCTACCCATGAAGTCTACGGACCAGATACGATTCGCAAAGTTCGCGTTCGTTGCCGTTCCCTGCGCGTCGAGCCGGATATGTTGATAGGCGGAGGCGTCCTGGGGCGTGGACCACAGTTGAGTTCCATCGAACAAGAAGCTTAGGAGTAATCCACTCGAAAACGTCTGGCTAACGACTCTGTGGTCGGGCGCAAGAGCAAGGGTGGTATCAACCGTCGCTCCGATATTCTGTTCCCAGCGAGGCGTCCGGTCCGGGTTAAAGCAATGGAGCATGCCGTCGGCGGTCGTCGTGTAGAACGTGCCATCGCTATCGAAAACCGGCGTCATGCCCCCGTTTCCGCGCCCGTCGAAATTGCCTAGAGACTGGCCGTCGATGGAGAACACGTAGATTCGGGGCGAATGAAGAGCCTTCAAATAGATCAGATTATCTGGGCCGAGGACCATGCGAGGGAACATCTCTTCAGACAAAGGAAGGGACCAGCTTAGCTGGCCTGAGGGGGTTCGTGAATAAAGTTGACCCCCGCCGAACCAGCCACCATAGTACAGGTTGCCGGCGTCGTCTACAACAGGGCCGCACAAGCCCCCATCTGAATATTGCCAGCGCAGGTTGAGATTCTCATCAAAGGCGGCGATGTATTGGTGTGCCAGCAGGAAGACCGAGCCGTCCGCTCCGATAACGCCGCCAATGCTTATTTGGCTGCCTGGCAGTGTCGCCTGAGAAAGGAGTAAGCCATCCGGGCTAAAGCATTGTAGTGCTGCATTTGAAAGGCAATAAACATTACCATTGCTTGAGACTAGGACGGCCAAACCGACGTTAGGCAGCGACCAGCGTACCTGAGGAACATCTGGCCCAATGGCCCATGGAAAAAAGCCCGTGTTGTTACGATCGACGTAGTGCAACGGCCATAGCGCGTCAGCCTGTGTACCCGTTGTCGGCACGGGCGAATAGATCCTTACCTGCAACCCGCCGAAGTTGTCGTCGTACTGTGTATCGTTCACGCGGAACGATATGGGCTCGCCGTTGCCGACGACGATATACCGATAGACGTGAGATGGCGAGTAGGTGTGCGTCGCATAATATACGCCTTCGGGGGACCCCATCCAAGCGACATTCTGATTGTTTACCAGGAGTCCAGGAGCGCTCTTTTCCCGCCAAACTCCGTCCTGATCTCGCCAATAGTTCGCGTCGGCCAGTCGGCCGTCAAGAGCGATCTGCCAGCTTCCAGAAGCCTCAATAACGTATCGCTTGCCCGGCTCCAGCGGGTCAGAGGTGACGGTCGCGCCGTCGGAACCCACCGCCAGTCGCTGAACTTGAGGTGGCGTCCGCTCGACGATGCCGCGCGCCAAAAAGCTCATCGGCACGTTGTTCCATTTGCCGGCTAATCCATTATTAAGCATGACAACCGGCTCGGCAACTGTATCTGTGGGTTCTCCAGTGTTCCAATTCGTGTAGCTGACCGCCTCGCCAGACTCCCACCGCCACTTCTGGAGCGGCGGCTTGACATCGCGCAGGCCGATGAACAGGTCTTCGCTGTCGCCAAAGGTCTGGAGGAGCCAGTCCTGCTCCGCTTGATCGTTGATTGTGACCAATTGCCCACCCCACAGCACGGCCTGCCGCCTGGCGTCCTTCCAGTTCATGGTATCCGTCCGCTTGTACAGATGGCCATTGGCCGGGTTGACGTGCCACGTATCTTCGGCGGGAGTGATCCTAACATAGTCGACGTCAAAGGAGTTCCAGCCGTTACAGCATCCGGACCTCGGATTCCCGATCCTTATCGTGTCGCATTGCGCCTCCGCTGGGACTTCTCCCCGCTTCACTTCATCGACATAGGCCGCGAACACATTCTGTTCAACCGTGTATACGAGCCGATACGTATGCCACTCCGTATCCCCTCCCGAGATCACGAACATGAGCGTGTTCGAACAAAAGAAGGCCAAATTGTTGAGGTCCTGCCAGATGATCGTTTTGTAGGGACTTCCGTCACCGTCTGGGCTTCGAAACAGTTCGACGCCGTCCCCATGCCCACCGTGTAGGTTTGTGTAGCGCATTCTGATCTCGAATGTCCAACTACCGGCGGCAAACGGGTTGGTCGCGCAGGTCAGCGCTGGGAACCCCGAGGCGCTGGATGGTGCAGATAAGGACAGGAAACCGTTCGCGACTGACACGACACCCTGACCTGTGTCAACGGTCCACAGGGAAGTATCCACCGAATTGCCGTTGAATTCGTCTACGAAGTCATGCGCGACCACAGACGCAGTCGCGGCGATACCCACAATGACGGTCAAAAATCGGCTCGATGACATCCGGAACCTCCTGTTTAGCGGTTCGGATATCCTGCTCTACAACGGCGTGCCTGTAGTGGAATCGTTCCCGAACTAGCTTGTTCCATCTCAATAGGTGCCTCGCCAAGCGCCCAGCGTTACTTATCGACGCACCGATGATTTTGTGCGCTAGGTCCGACCCGTTGCGGCGAGTGTTCCCGACCACCGATACAATCTAACCCGCCCAGCGAACACCGGGCGGCGTTTCAGGACCGTCTGCGCCTCAAGCCAGATCTGCGGCTGACCGTCGACCAACGCCGGTCCACGGACCCGGCCCACGATCGCGTCAAAGCGAAGGGAACCGATCTTCGCCAGAATCGGACCGATGTCAAAGCTGCCATCAGACGACAGAATCCCACTACACTGCGGCAACTGAATGTCCTCGGTAGGAGTCAGGCGGAATGTGATTGTATTATCGCCGGCGATCGTTACGTCGGCCTTCCTGATCTCGCGCCCCGGCCAGACCCCGCGCCAATGCCACCTCCCAGCCAGTCGTGGCGAAAACACGGCGTATCGAAGTTGCGTGATCGTCCTTGTTCGAAGGCCTTCGAATCGCGTCGCCGATGCATAGCCGTGGAATGCCACAACGAGCGCGGCGGCTATCAATCCCGCTCCAGTCAGGAACAGGACCAAAGCGATCAACAGCCGCGCGGGGCGGATTACGGCCTCCACGTCAGAAAGCCCTTCCATGAATATCCGGGGCGAACTGGACCCTCCACGGGAAGGCCTTTCCCTTCGAAATACACAATCGGTTTGCCAGCAACCAAGCCCGGTCCGCGCAACCTGCCGACCAAGTGATAGAAATGGGGGAAGCTCATCGCGGCGGCGTGCGGGCCGCAACGGAACTCGCCTGTCTCCGGATCGATCATCCCGGCAAACGTCACATCGCCCTCGCCATGTCCGAATCGTATCGACACGTTCACGGAGGCATAGAGCGTCCAGCGTATACTAACTATATCAGGAGTGCCATCCGGTCGGTGGAGGACGCCAACGAAAGGCGTTCGTTTCAGGTCGGTGAGGATGAACGGGGCGCGCCTCACCTCGCCCTCCGACTTGGTGGCAAGCTTGCCGAGATAAGGGTGCACGACGAACGAATGGACGGCGATCACGAGCATCGTAGCCGTCAAGCAGCAAGCAAGACCGAGAGCCAGCAACTTGCCGATCATGGCATGACGGAGACCTCGCGGCAACTCCGAAAGACCCCGGACCAGCCGATCGAGCGGAAGTGTGGATGGGCTCTCTCGTAGATCCCCGCCCACTCCGAGCGCATTTCGACATAAACGCACGGAGCACCGTTCACCAGCCCTGGGCCGTGGAGCACCCCTTCCACTCGATCGAAGTAGGGATACTTGCCGCTTGCGGGAGAGAGGTCGGCGCGGAAACGGCCGGTCTTCTGATCTATCGGGCCTACTATCAAGGGCAAGCCCTGCCCATCCGCAATGCCGGGCATTACGCCCACCTTGCCTTCGTATTCCGTCACCTGTACAAGATTACGCCCTGCGAACTCCTTTAGGTAGGCGGAATGACGGACGAAGAGCAGCCAATCGAACGGAGCGCGTCTCAACGCAGCCTCGGACATTACGGGAAGGCCGGCATACTTGAATGTCTCGATCCTCGCTCGTGCAAAGACGACGAAGCAGATCGCCACCAACAACGAGACGACTACGGATATCAAGATAGGGATTCTAGCGGCCACCGTACGGCCCTCCCTCCGACGGAAGCATGCCTTGCCAGCGGAAGCCGGCGACGGGCGCATAGTCGTTCCGTTCGGCCACCCACCGAAGGCCTTCCACCTCGACGTAAACGGCGGGCCTTCCACTCACCAGCGCCGGACCGTGCAGCATGCCGCGCACTGCGTTGAGGTAGGGGAACTCGACGGCGGCGAGGTGTGGGCCGCACATGAAACGCCCGGTCATCTCGTCGACCAATCCTGGGAAGACCATGTCGCCCTCACCGTCGCGGAACAGGATCTGAACCTCAAACCTTCCTTCGCTCTCGAACGTGAGACGGATGCGATCTTGGACGCCTGCGGGCCGAGGGAGCATTCCGCCGAAGCCATATCGCATTGCGGATCTTTGACGATACGGCGCGGACCGTATCTGGAGTGCGGACATCGGTTCCAGGTCCTGGAAATGGGAGGCGTTGAGCGCGAGCCTCGTGACAGTCACCCACATGACGCTCGCAAGAACGGCGCCGACGCATAGCGCGATCCACTTCACCAACGTTTCCTAAGAAGGATCATCACCGCGACTACGGCTGATGCCAGCCCGAAGACTACGATCCAGGGACTGTTCACAAGTGGGGCGAGCCAAGGGGGATCGAAGGGCGATAGAAAATAACCAAGCAGATAGATGCCGAAGAAGATCCCGGGCACGATCCCCAGGCTAAGGGGTAGCAATATGCCGCGGATGGCGCGGCGGAACGGCGGGCGCACATTCTCCGCATACACGCGGTAGGCCGCCGTCGCTCGCACGAACACCGCCCGGCACTCATCGCAAGAGGCCAAATGAGCCTCCCTTCGCATTTTGACAATCGGCGACACGTCACCGGCAATACACTCGGCCAGCTCATTGTTGCTAAGATGTTCGGACGGAGAGATGTCAGAACCGGCCACCGAAACCAATCTGCCGGCCTTCTCCAATGGAACAATCGCACGCCTAGCTTTTTCGGATCGGGCGATGGTTACGGCGAATTCCGCGGCCTCTTGCTCCGAAGTCTCGCCACTGATGATGCGCTCCAGCGCGTCAAGGTCTTCCCGTTTGCTCCAAGGAAAGCGCATTTATATCTCCAGCTCCATCAAACTCGGATCGACTTCGGGGATCAGTTTTGCCAGCTTCCGAAGTGCGTCAAACAGTCGTTTCCTTGATGTCGTCGGCGAAATGCCAAGCAACCGACCGATCTCGATATGGTCCGCTCCATCGACGATTCGTAGCTTTAGCACGAGCTGCTGCTTCGCCGAAAGTTGCCGGATGCAAAACTGAATCGTCTCTGCCTGCTGTGACGTCAGAAGCGGTTCAACGATGACGGTGGAATCCACGGGTTCAGCGTCCAGCTCCTCGATTGAGACTTCGTTAGGTCGACGTCGCATCCGGGCGCGAACCACGCGGGTTGTGATCACGGACACGTAGCTTGAGAGTGGACACTTGTTTTCCCAAGCGCAGACCGTCCGCCAGTTGCCGCGCGAGAGGACCACCCAAACATCTTGTACGAGATCCTCGACCTCCTCCTTCTCATAAGTGTGGCCGTAGGCAATGTATGTTACGAGCTTCTCGAACCGCCGGACGAACTCGGCGCTAGCGCCGTGTTCCCCCGACCGGAGCCCTGCAACAAGTTCCAGGTCTGTGGCTGCCTTCCAGTTGCGGCCGGCCTCGCTGGGTCTTGGTTGGCGGCGCAATTCAAAATCGTCTCTCGTTGATGCGAAGAGAACGTAGAGAATGAATCTGCGAAGAGAATATCCCGAGCCCCTTGACCGTAGAACCAACTCCACTGACTTCCTCCAAGCCGTTACTATCGGCTACTACAATCCATTTTACACTGAAACCGCTAGCCTTCAAGAGCGCGGGACTGGATGTATCCGCCCCCTCCTGGTACATGTCGTGTTGGTATCGATAATGGCCCTTTTCGATACCAAAGGGAGGCAAGAACCATGGCAATTGAACTCAAGGTTACAGAAGTAGCCCCAGCGGCTCCAGACGCGCTGGAGTTTCTTCTTCGGTCCAAAAGGAGCGAGGTCACGAGGCTGGCCTACCAGCGGGATCTACGGCTGTTCTTCCGGGTCGTGGCCAGGAGCGAGCCAACGCCGCAAACGGTCGGCGCGTTCTTCAAACTGGACACGCCCGGCGTCGTTCGGGCGATGCTTACCTTCAAGATGCAGCAGATTGAACAAGGCGTGGCCGAGGTGACGCTGAACCGTAGACTGACGGCGATCCGTTCGCTTCTACAAGTTGCTCGACAGCTTGGGCTGACGGAAGTCAATCCGCAAGGGCTGGTACCGGGAGAGAAGACGATGCAGTACCGCGACACAAGGGGCGTCGACAAGGACGCGGCGGCCGCGATGCTGATGCTTCCCAATTCCAACACCGTCAAGGGAAAGAGAGACGCGGCGATCCTTCGGCTGTTTTGGGAACTGGCGCTGCGACGGGCGGAGATCTGCAATCTGACGAGGGGCGACTTCGACCCTGATGCGAAGACGCTAGCCGTCCGTGGCAAAGGCACAGGGACTCAGAAGGTGCTGATGACGCTGAGCGACAAGGCCATCGAAGCGATCGGCGATTACATGGCTAGCAGGAACGACGACCGACCGGCACTGTTCCTCTCCTGCACACGGGACCTCGATGGCCAACTGTCCGGCATCACTGGTGTTGGCCTGGCGTTCATGGTGAAGTATTATGCCAAGAAGGCCGGTATCCAGAACTTCAGCCCGCATAAGTGGCGGCACACGAGCATCACCGCCTACCTGCACGCCACCAACGGCGACGTGCGCGGCGCACAGAAGCTCAGCCGTCATTCCAAGCTTGAGACGCTGATGATCTACGACGACGCGCGGGAGGACCTTCAGGGTCGGGCCACACGGCTATTATCAGAGCTGGCGTAATCCGTAGAATAGGGTCAAGAAACGCACGGTTGCATCCGTTGGGGCAATGTCAGTAACCGACAATTAATCGCTTACCGGGGCAGAATCATCGGGGACCAGCCCTAGCCACAATGCAATACAGGGCAAAATTAGTCGAGACCGAATCGGTCGATTGCACGCCAGCCGTAGCAAACTCATTTGCTGTCATTGCTCGCGGTAAACTACTTCGGGGTAGGGTAGGCGTTTTCAATCCATTCTTGGAGCCGTTAGGTCAGGGCGGAAATTGATGAGCCCCAAGACTTATTCGAAGAAACCCCGGCCCGAGCACTCTGCTAGAATCCGAGTCCATGATCGGTCCAAATTTGATACTGGATAAGTCTGCGTTCCAAATGCTAGGCAAGTCGGAACATAGCACCCTCAATGCGCACTATAGGCCGGGCCTCCCGCCCATATTGGCAATGGAGGTGCTAGGCGATCTTGCAAAGAATACAATCTCGCAAGCTGGTCAAAGTGAGGTTGCAATCCTGGCCGCGAAATTCTTTGGCAGTGGTCCGATTGTGATTGTTTCGGCGCAAAATGCTTGTGAAGCCTCGCTCCACGGTTATCCGGTTCCGCTTACTGGTCAGTTCCCGGTGGACTACGCTCGAATCGTGGAAGACGACGGTGGATACGGATTCATGCTCGATCTGCATGAACTCAACACCGCTATCATGCGGTGGCAAGACGGGCAGTTTGAAGAAACAGAGCGACTTGGGGCCAAGATGTGGCGAACTTGGACGAACGAGGTGACCATGGAAGCATTTGGTGAGGAACTTCGAAGCCGAAGCATCATCATCCCAAGGGCGAACAATATCGGCGAGGCACTCCGCACTGCTGAAACCCTGGCCAATAGACCTGGGTTGCAGTTGGTGTGGATCCGCCTGCTGTGTCGTCGATTCAACATTTCGAATGAATCGCTGCACCAAGTCATCAGCAGATGGAACTATCATCGTGCCCTCATGGTCCGTCAATTTGCCCCATATGCCTACCATTGTCTAAAAGCCATCTTGCTCCTTCACACATGCACCAGGCACAAACTAATTGGATTCAAGCCAACAAACAACATCGATCTAGAGTATCTCTTCTATCTGCCGTTTTGTCAGGTATTCGCTTCAAACGACAAGCTTCATCGTCTGATCGCTCCGAAACTATTGCGCGAAAATCAGGCGTTCATCTCCGGGCAAAATCTCCAAGACGACATGAAGTCCTTAAGTGATTGGTGGGATGGCCTAGATGAAGATGCTCGCACGTCGTATAGAGACCAGCGGGGATTCTACCCACCTGAAAAACCTGAAACTCAGACATTTCGGCTCTTTCGGCGGTTCATGGGGCCATACTGCAAACCGGAAGGCACTAAGCTAACTGAGGAACAATTCGCGGACATTCGGCGTCGGTTGGAACCATATGTGAATCCGCCGAGTTAGCAAATTACGAAATTGCGGAGACTCTTGTCGCGTCACTTGAACTAATTTCCTATCGAAAATCGCCATTATCGATACCGTAGCGCCTCGCGCCGACCTCATCCAAACTGTCTACGTGAAGCGCAGGCGATACCCGATCCCAGTTTCTGTGGTCAGATAGCGCGGCTGTGCGGGATTGCTCTCGATTTTGTGGCGGAGTTGGGCCATGTATACCCGCAGGTAGTGCACCTCATAAGCATAGGCCGGCCCCCAGACTTCCGTCAGCAATTGCTTGTGAGTAACGACCAGTCCCGCATGCCGCACCAATGTCGACAGCAGTTTGTACTCGATCGGGGTTAGATGGATCTCGGAGTCTTCAACAAACACTTGTCGCGCGCTTAGATCGATGCGAAGTCCTTCCGATTCAAATAGCGCTTCTGGATTCGGCCCCTTTGCGCGTTCCGCGTGGCGCAACGTGACCCGAATCCGCGCCTGCAGCTCCCCGATGCCAAACGGCTTTGTGAGATAGTCGTCCGCACCGGCATCTAGCGCGGCGATCTTGTCACGCTCCTGCCCGCGGGCGGAGAGGACAATGATGGGCACATCGGTCCACTCGCGGATGCGCTTTGCAACCTCGATTCCATCGATATCCGGCAGCCCCAAATCCAGCAAAACGACATCCGGATTCTCCTGCGCCACCAATCCGATTCCCGCCTCGCCGGTTTCGGCTTCTACCAGGCGGACTCCGTCCGCAAGCCCCGCCCGAAGGAGACGCCGCATGGGCAGCTCGTCGTCGATGATGGCAATCGTCATGCGATCACTCATCTCGTACTTCCGGCTGAGCCTTCGGCAACGGCAACGTGATGACAAACTCGACACCGGTCTCAACGTTCCGACCAATGATCGTCCCACCGTGCGCTTCCGCAATCGCGCGGCAGATGGCCAATCCGAGCCCGAATCCCCGATCGCCGTCGGTCGCCTTGCGATGAAACCTCTGGAAGATCGCATCCTCTTCACCCGAGGCAAGTGGAGGTCCATTATTGGCGACTGTGACCCGTATTGTCGATTCATGGCTTTCCGCGGAAATCGTGATTCTAGTTCCCGGAGGCGTGTACCGGCTCGCGTTTTCCAACAGGTTCACGAGCAACTGTTCCAACAGGACACCATCCACATACACCAACGGCAATTCTTCCGCAAGATGGACGATTACATTGCGGTCTCCCAGGACCGGCTCCGTACGACTGAGGGCCGCCCCGACCAACTCCTCGAGGGACTGCCAATCCCGATTCAATTCGACCGCCCCCGAGTCCATTCGGGTCATATCCAATAGATTTCGGACCAACCGACCGAGGCGCCGTGCCTCATCTCGAATCGCCGCGGCCAGACCTCGCTGCTTATCGTCCGTATTTTCGCTCGACATGAGAGATTCCGCGGATCCTTCGATCACGGCCAGCGGCGTCCGAAGGTCATGGGATACGCTGCTGAGCAGGCTGGACCGAAGCCGTTCGGTTTCCGCTTGCAGCGCTGCGACATGAGAGTGCTTTGCCAAATTCGCCCGATGGATTGCGGTCGCGAGTTGGCTGGCGAAAGTCTCGAGCAGGTGGATAGAGGCCTGGTCTTGCAGAAGAGCTTCGTTGAGGGCGACTGCAAGAACACCGACACTGTTTTCATCGGCAACCAATGGGAAATAGGTTGCCGCGGCGCCGGCCAAAGTATCGGTTCCATGACCGGCTCGCGTCATGTGATCGGCCACCCAGCGGGCGACCAAAGTTTCGTTCGCCAACTGCTCAAATCCGGTCAGCGAACCCGGCATCGGCTGCAATTCATGCGACTCCAAATCGCTTAAGAGGACACATGCATCGCAATCGAACAGCTCCCGCACTTTTTCGACAGTCGCCTGCCCCAAGTCCTTTCTTCCCCGCGTGGCGGCCAAGCGGCGGCTCAGATCATAGAGCGCGGCCGTCCTGCGTTCTCTTTCGGAAGCTGCTTGCGATTGCATTCTCAGGCGAGCCGTTAGGGTGCTGATCAGCAGTGATACAATCAGCATCACGACAAACAGCATCACATATTGCACGTCGGTGACGGCCAGCGTCCATCTCGGCGGCACGAACAAGACATCGAATGCGAAGACGCTGAGCAGCGAGGCGAGCACCGCTTCCCGCTGCCCATAACGAGCGGCTGTCATCGTAACGCCAAGCAGGTAGATCATGGAGAGATTGGCCGGGGCGAAGTAGGGATAGAGCATGGCGACCAGGATTGTACAGAAACCGACAATCCCGATTGTCGCGCCGAAAGTCTTGATATCACCAGGCTTTGGCGGTGGTGCGACGCGAAGAATCGTTCCGGTCTCTGCCGCTCCCGTAATGACGAAGACATTGATGTCGCCGCTTTCTCGGATCAGTTCGTCTACAACAGAGCCAAAGATGATCTCTCGCCAACGCGGGCGGATCGGCTTGCCGACGACGATAGTGGGAGCATTCCGTTTTCTCGCCAGGCGAATCAACTCCTGCACAATATCCTCTCCGCTCAGGATCACCGTCTCCGCGCCGAGAGACTCGGCTAACCGCAAGGCGTCGGCCGCCAGATCACGGCCTCGTGTTGTGACGGTCGCCTGGCGATGACTTTCCACGAAAACAGCAATCAGATCGGCATGGATGCTGTTCGCCATTCGGGCAGCGGCGCGGACTACGCGAGCAGCAAGCCGATTGGGAGCGACGGAGACGATAATCCGTTCTGTCGTGTGCCAAGGTTCCGTGGCAGCTTGGCGGAATCCGCGCATTTGCTCGTCGACGTGCTCCGCTGTCCTGCGAAGAGCCAGCTCCCTTAGTGCGGATAGGTTTCCAGCCCTAAAAAACCCTTCCAACGCGATCTGGACCTTCTCAGGAACGTAGACCTTGCCTTCCTCGATCCGTCGGATCAGGTCTTCGGGCGGCAGGTCCACCAGCTCAATCTGATCGGCAGAATTGATGAGAGAGTCAGGCACTGTCTCTTGGACGAATATCCCGGTAATCTGAGCGACGACATCTCGCAGGCTTTCCAAATGCTGGATGTTGACGGTGGTTGCGACATCGATCCCGCTCCGCAAGAGCTCTTCCACGTCTTGCCAGCGCCTCTTGTGCCGCATTCCCGGCGCATTGGTGTGGGCAAGTTCGTCGACGAGCATCAATTCAGGCCGTCGCTTAAGCGCCGCATCCAAATCCAATTCCTTGAGCATCAGGCCCCGATGCTCGACCTCTACCGGCAGGATGCGTTCCAATCCTGCTGCGAGCGCTTCGGTCGCCTGGCGGCCATGAGGTTCTAGGTACCCGATCGCCACATCCAGTCCCCGCCGCCTTGCTTCTTGCGCGTCGGCGAGCATTCCATAGGTCTTCCCCACACCCGCCGCCATCCCCAAATAGACCTTCAAACGACCATGACCGGGCGTCGCCTCTTTCGTGCGAAGTTCCACAATCAGGGCATCCGGGTCCGGTCTTCTATCGGTCACTTGTTACACCAAGCGAAGAATGTAGTCGGTAATTCCATGTGCGTCTATAGCCTTGTCAAGCTGCTTGACCCATTTTGGAACAACGCCCTCGTTTTTCGATATGCCGCTCGCGACGACGATGATTTCAATCTCCCGGCGAGGGTAGACATGCCGAAGTTCCACGAGATATTCCGCGGTGCGCTCTTGGGCCCGGTCGGGGTTGGCGTGCAGCAAGAAGAGCGGGACCGCCGGCGCCACGGGGTCCACATGTTCCCGCCAGGCCTGTTTGAGCGGCATTGCTTCGGCGTCATCGGCGATGACCGCAAGCGCGACCGCAGTACTGGTCTTGCGGGCCGCATCGAGCACGGCGATGATGGCGTTATGGGATAGCATTCGAAAGGTAATTACCTTGACGGGTTCCAAAAGAGCCGAATGATCTGAAGTCATCGCAACGCTTGCCATGTCACTCCCAGACTGAGGCTCACCGTCGTCTGATGGTCTTCGCCGGCGAACAGGCCATGGTTGGCCCGGTCGTGGCGGATCTCCAGGCGCTTGATGATGCCGTCGCTATTGTGGGACACTGTAAGAGTGACCTCGAACAGAGACGCCGGTACGCCGACCCGATTGCCGCTCCGATCCGCGAAGCTCTCGGCGCGGCCGACGATCTGCCATTTATCGGCGGTCGTATAGATTGCATACGCCGCCGCTCCCAGCCAAACGCCGCTATTTGCGCCCTCGGAAGCCATGCCGTAGTCGGCATTGAAGACCAGCCGCAGCGATTTCGAAGCAACATGCGTGGCGATCAGATCGAACATGCCGACTCTTGACGACCCCGGCTTCGGGAATCCGATGCCACCGTATCCGCCGAACGCATTTGGGGAGCTGTCGCCTTCTTCACTGCGCATGTATCCAATCGTGACATCTGTGGCGGACCCAAACTTCCTATGAATTTGCGCCGCGGCTCCCACCGATTCTGTTGGACTCTCAGATTGGTTCCAGGCAGGAACGAGATAAAAGCTCCCGTTCCAACCTGGATTGAGATTCCACGCATATCGCAGGCCAAAATGCCACACCGGCTCCGCGAGGGTGTACAGAAGGCCACGGCTGTAGCAATCGCTGAGCCTTGACTCAGGGCTTTCGTAGCCGCACCAGGAATAGAACTTTCCAACATCCAAGCGCTCGACGGTAACGTAGGCTTGCGCGAAATGATCGAGCACGTCGTTATGCTTCGGATTTGTTCGCTCCAAAACGTCTGAATTATCGCCGATCCAGGGCGAAACCAAGGCAGCGAAATTGCCCTGCTTGTAGTTGATGTCCACCTGTGCCGCGGCAACTCGGAATTCCCGGTTCTTTGTGTCGAATTGGCGCAACGGGATCAGGTTTCCGTACTCCGCCGTTCGGGGCTCAACCTGATAATACGCATCCAGATACGCCGTAATGCTTAACAATCCCTGTCCAATTGCAATAACAATCATCAGCGCGTCTCCATCTTATCAAGAGCGAGATTCAGTTTCAAAACGTTGACCACAGGCTCACCGAGAACTCCGAACTGGCGACCCTCTGTGTGATCCGCAATGAGCTTTCGCAGCAATTGATCGGACATCCCCCGTGCTCGCGAGACTCGCCCGATCTGGTACTCGGCGGAAGCTACGCTGATGTGCGGGTCGAGCCCACTGCCGGATGCCGTGACCAGTTCGGTCGGGATTTTGGCTCGGTTGCCAGGATCGGCTCGGCGGAGCACATCGATGCGCTCGCGCAGTGCCTTCTCGAAGTCCGGATGGTTCGGCCCTTGGTTGGATCCACTGGAGGCGGCCGCATTGTAGGCGTGCTCCGCCGTCGCGGAGGGGCGGCCCCAAAAGTAGCCGGACTGCGTGAACTCCTGACCGATCAGCCGCGATCCCACGATCCGATCGCCTTGGCGAATGAGGCTCCCATCAGCTTGGCTTGGAAAAACGCCCTTAGCGATCAGGGTGATCGCGAGCGGATAGACGAGTCCGGTTAGGATAGTCAGGCCGAGGAATAGCATGAACGCCTGTCGCAACGTCTTCATCGATAGAATACTCCTAGAATGAGGTCGACCGCCTTAATCCCGATAAAGGGGATGAGGAGGCCCCCAACGCCGTAGACCAGCAGATTGCGCCGCAGGACGGCTTCCGCACCGACTGGCCGATACGCCACGCCTCGTAGCGCCAGAGGAATGAGCGCGATGATTATGAGGGCGTTGAAAATGACCGCCGACAGAATCGCGCTTTCCGGCGTCTTCAGGCCCATGACATTAAGCAACACGAGTTTCGGATAGATGCCCGCAAAGGCAGCCGGAATGATCGCGAAATACTTGGCGACATCATTGGCGATGCTGAATGTCGTCAGCGCGCCACGCGTCATCAAGAGCTGCTTGCCGGTCTCGACAATCTCGATCAGCTTCGTCGGATTGCTATCCAGGTCAACCATGTTGCCCGCCTCTTTGGCAGCCTGCGTACCTGTATTCATCGCAACCGCGACATCCGCCTGCGCCAACGCAGGGGCATCATTGGTGCCGTCCCCGGTCATCGCAACCAGTTGGCCGCCCTGCTGATATTCCCGAATCAGTTGGAGCTTGGCTTCCGGTGTCGCCTCTGCAAGGAAGTCGTCCACACCAGCCTCCGCTGCGATAGACGCGGCCGTAAGCGGATTATCACCCGTGATCATCACGGTCCGAATGCCCATGTTTCGCAGGTCGGCGAACCGATCCTTGATGCCACCCTTGATGATATCCTTGAGATGGACGACGCCCAGGATGCGAGACCTTTCCGCGACGACCAGCGGCGTGCCACCCTCTTTGGCGATGTCCTCTATATCCGCTTCCACCTGATGAGGCATGTGGCCACCCAATTCCTCAACCCACTTCCAGACCGCATCCGCCGCGCCTTTGCGAATTTCACGGCCGTTCGTGCTGATACCGCTCATTCGCGTCTGGGCGGAAAACGGTTGAAAGTGAGCCTCGAGCCCCTGAATGTCGACCTCGCGAATCCCGAACTGCTCCTTGGCAAGGACCACGATGCTGCGGCCCTCCGGCGTCTCATCCGCTAGGGACGACATCTGCGCCGCCTCAGCGAGTTCCTTTTCCTCGACTCCTGGTGCGGATCGGAAAGCGACGGCGTGGCGATTTCCGAGCGTGATGGTCCCGGTTTTGTCGAGCAGCAGCACATTCACGTCACCCGCCGCCTCCACGGATCGGCCGGACATCGCGATGACGTTCTTACGCATCAGCCGGTCCATACCCGCGATCCCGATCGCGCTCAAGAGACCACCAATCGTGGTCGGGATCAGGCAGACGAGCAGCGCGACCAGTGTGGTGACCGTTATTGGGCTCCCCTGACCGGCGGAGTTCGCGGCGTATATCGAGAATGGCAGCAGGGTGGCGCATGCGAGTAGGAAGATGATCGTCATCGCCGCAAGCAAGATGCTTAGCGCGATTTCGTTCGGAGTCTTCTGCCTCTTCGCTCCTTCCACCATGCCGATCATGCGGTCTAAAAAACTTTCTCCAGGATTGGCGGACGTGCGAACGATGACCCAATCGCTTAACACTCTCGTTCCGCCAGTAACCGCGCTGCGATCCCCGCCTGATTCTCGGATAACTGGGGCCGATTCTCCTGTGATTGCACTCTCATCGATAGAAGCTGCGCCTTCGATCACGTCGCCATCTCCAGGAATGAAGTCGCCTGCTTCAGCCAGAACGATATCTCCGCGCCGAAGCGTGGATGCATCCACCGCGGTCCATTCGGAATCGCGACTGGGCTTGTCAAGTTTCTTGGCGGTAAGGCCCTTCCGTGCCTGACGAAGTGAGTCAGCTTGCGCCTTGCCGCGCCCTTCGGCGACCGCCTCCGCGAAGTTGGCAAAGAGGACCGTGAACCAGAGCCAGATCGATATCCATAGGATGAACGCTGGCGAAGCCTCTCCGCTTCCGCCCAGCGATTGGAGCCACAGGACTGTCGTCAGGATCGAGGCGATGTATACGACGAACATGACCGGATTTCGAAGTTGCAACCGTGGGTTGAGCTTCCTGAACGAGTCGCCGACCGCTCGTCGTACAATCGACAGTTCGAAGAGTGACGTCGCCTTAGTTTTGTGTAGCATAAGTTATCTGCTCCGCAATCGGACCCAACGCAAGTGCAGGGATGAAGGTCAAGGCTCCCACGATCAACACAATCGAGATCAGGAGCGTTATAAAAAGCGGCGAGTGTGTTGCGAGGGTGCCAGGACCGGAAGGAGTGGTCTTCTTTCTTGCCAACGATCCGGCTATGGCCAAAATGGGAACGGTGATCCAGAATCGGCTGATCCACATGACGACTCCACCCAGAATGTTATGGAACGGCACGTTCGCGTTGAATCCGCCGAAGGCGGAACCGTTGTTGTTGCCCATGCTCGAATAGTTGTAGAGCAGTTCGCTGAAACCGTGCGCGCCCGGATTTGCCATGCTGGATTGACCCGTGCCGGCCATGAGAGGGATGGCTGTCCCGAGCAACACAAGCGCGCATGGGATTAGGATGACCACGGACGCCATTTTCATCTCGTACGCCTCGATCTTCTTCCCGAGGTATTCCGGCGTACGTCCGACCATCAAGCCCGCGACGAACACGGCAACTACGGCGAAGATCAGCATTCCATACAGGCCCGACCCAACGCCACCAAAAACCACCTCCCCTAGCTGGATCAGGATCATTGGGAACATGCCACCCAACGGGGTGTACGAATCGTGCATGGAGTTGACGGAACCGTTGCTCGCGCTGGTAGTGGCCACCGCCCATAGGGTAGAGTTGCCGATTCCGATTCGCGCCTCTTTGCCCTCCCAGTTCTCGGTCGAGGCAAGGCCCAGTTTGGCGAACAGTGGATTGCCGGACTGCTCCGCGCGGGTGCACGGGATGACGAAGAGTAGGAAGAGTATTGTCATCGCTGTCAAGAGCGCCCACCCCTGTCGACTATCCTTTACCATGATCCCGTAGGTGTGGCAGACCCCCGCCCCGATCAATAGGATGGCGAGACAGCTGAGAAGGTTGGTCAGAGGTGTTGGGTTCTCAAATGGGTGCGCCGAATTGACATTGAAGAACCCTCCGCCGTTGGTTCCTAGTTGCTTGATGGCGATTTGGGAAGCGGCCGGTCCGACGGCAATCACCTGCTCTTTGCCCTCCAGGGTCAGCGCCTTGACGTACGGATCGAAGGTCTGAACCACCCCCTGGGACACGAACACAATGCTTAGGAGTATTGCGAGCGGTAACAGGATGTAAATTGTCGATCTCGTTAGGTCGGCCCAAAAGTTGCCGATCGCCTGGATCTGCTTGCCGCGAATGCCGCGAATCAGCGCGGCCAAGACCGCGATGCCGGTTGCGGCGCTGACGAAATTCTGAACGGTGAGCGCCACCATCTGGGTGAAATAGCTGAGGGTCGTTTCTCCCCCATAGCTCTGCCAATTCGTATTCGTTGCGAAGCTGGACGCGGTGTTGAAGGACAGGTCAGGAGATACGGGGCCAAGTCTGGCGGGATTGAGTGGCAGGTTGCCCTGCAGCCGCTGCAGCAGGTAGACGACCACCAGTCCGATGAAACTGAAGGCAAGAACAGCCTTCGCGTAGGTCTTCCAATCCATGCCCTCTTCCGGCGAGATTGCGCCCAGGCGATAGAGCACCCGCTCGATCGGGCCGAACACCGGAGAAAGAAAGGTGCGCTGATCTTCGAGCACCTTTGCCATATAGGCGCCAAGGGGCACAGCGAGAATCATCAGCAGGACGACATATATCGCGATTTGAAGCCAGTCCGATGACATCAGAATCGCTCCGGTTCCAGCATGGCTTCGATCAGATAGCCCAACAGCAGCAAGGTCAATATACCGGCGACCCAGTACATGTCTATTCCTCCAACCGGCCACACAGCCATACCAGACCGTAAGACGCGGCCAAGAGCATGATCATGAGGACGACGATGGCCAATTCCATGATTGAATTGTACGGTCGCACTGCGACAAGAAGGCATCAACAATCAGTCCGGAAGTATCAAGACTGCATCAAGAATTGGTGACCACGCCTAGAATGGGCTCACTGGAGCGATGACCTATCGAAAAGAACCATTATCGATAGGTGTTTGGAGGTGGTCAGTGGCCCATAGGACTAGCTTGGGACGAGTGGCGCACAAATGCCGACCGTCGCGCCACGGCGCGCGTTTTGGGCGCTTCCTGGGTGTTCCTCGCAGAGCTAGGCCAAGCTGGCGAAAACCAGTCGGTCGTACGCAACAAGGTGGCCGTCAACGAGAACGTCGAACCGGTATTCGCCAGGACCAGGGATGACCGGCGGTTCATCAGTCCCGAAGGTGTGACTTATCCATGCCCGCCCTTCCGATCCGTCGCCTGTTGGATACAGCTCAACATCTCTCGTGATCGTTAGGACGCGATGGCCGTCCTCATCGATCACTACCACCTCGACCTTGGCCGTCCGACCGCTTTCGCTTGGCTCGTAGGCGATCTCGGTCCCAAACACCATGGGAGGCAACGGAGAAGGATAGCGGCTTGGAGTCGTCCGGTTGAAGAAGCCCACGAGCCCTGCATTCCCATGCGGCGACGTCGTTTCAAATTCGGCTAGCCTGCAAATTGTGGTGCGCATGCTGAAGCATTTCAGTTGGACCGGTCATGTTCCTTCCCGGCGGCGGCTTCGCCCCGGCGATCCGGATGCATTCGCTCCCCATCGAGAGATACGTTCGGATAGCGCGGCAGGAGAAGTGCCGAGAGCTCGCGGATTCGGGGATCCGGGTGAAAAGTCTTCGGATTCGATAGCATGCCGACCATGCCGTCGGTCATCGCTGCGCAGAGCGAATTCTGGCCATGATATCGATGGCTCAGGTGCAGGGCGTATTCCTCGGAGCAGCCGGTCGGCCCACCGCATCCATCCCGGAGAGCTCTTTCGCCCACTTCCCTAGCGTAGCCCACCGCCAGCGTTGCGATCCTTCGTGCCACGGCCGAGTCGAATGCCGGCGGAGTTGTTTTGCCGCCCCACCCCACGTGCGGCTCTCCCCAGAAGTGTTCGCACGCCGCCTCAAACGTCTCAAATCGAATATCTACGAATCTTCTTGCGGCCACGTCGAAGGTGACGAGTCCTTTCGTGCAAGCGCTCCAAGATGCTATGAATGCGATCTGATCCGGATGGTACGGCTTTTCCTCTCGTGGTTTCGGGAGCCTGGCTTCCATCTTCTTTAGTTGGCGCTCCAACGAGTTCAGGCTTCGCACTTCACACCCCTGGCGTCTTCCCGTCTTAGCCGCTCGTCCACGCGCCTCAAAATGCGGTCCATCTCTTTCGATGCTTCTGGGTCGGCTTTCGGAAGTGGCCGTGAGTAATCGAAGCCTGGGACACGCTCCCCTCTCGCCATGCGCTCGAGGTCCGCATCACTGAGCCTATCCAACCAATCGTCGTCAAGTATGCGAAGCGAAGCCAACGATTCCAACTCCTCGTCAGTCCAGCGCTCGAGGTCCGGCATCGGGATCAGCTCCGCGCCGGAAGCAACCCGGGCTGAGCGTTCAAGCCGCTCCAACCTTGTTTGCACCCGCATCAACCTCGGAGCCTCAAAAAGGTGGACATGCGCGATGGTTTTGGCTTCTTTACGTCCAAGGCGATGTCATAGAGGCTAAGAAGGATTTCACAAAGTTCGCGCACTCTTGGGTCCCTCGGCTCAATCTTTGGGGTCGAGATGAGGCCGGTCAGGCCCGCTTCGAGGAGATTGGTAAAGGGTATGGAGATCCAGACGCTGGCTCGATTCGCGTTCCTGTACTCTTCTTCCAGCCCTTCCCATATGGAACGAGTGAGCCATGTAATCCGCTCTGCAAGTTCTTGGGGCAGCCCTGATCTCGATATGGTTCCATCGGAATGGTAGTAGGGACCGCTCCAGGCGCGAAGGCATGCGTCATAGGGCGAAACAATAACTTGCTCTAGCCGCCGACCGTCTTCGCTTGGAACGTCGTACCATTCCATGTCGGCAAAGGTGGCGACGACAATCGCCACGAGATTGGGTGACACGGGTCCCAATGGCTCTTCGTCAGCCTTTGACGGCATCCGGCCCTCCAGATCGAAGAGCCTGCGGGTTATGGTGGCGGCCGTCTTCACGCGCTGTCTCATAGTCCCCAGCGCTCCTGGCCTTGCGTTTGGGACATGCTCTCTTCGAGTGCCTGCACCCGCTCCGAAAGTTCGAGCAGTTCGGTGAACCTGGTCATCTCGCTCAGATGCGTGCGGATGGCGCTCAGACTGATCTTCTTGTCCTTGTCGGCGGTAAGAGCAAGAAGCTTCGTTATCGAGGACTTGATGCCGGCGGTCATGGCGCCCACGCCTTCGGAAAGCATCGTATGGCGAGCATCGGATACGAGCTTTCGAAACTCAGGTTCCTGCGACATGCGGTAGGCGGTTGCTTCAGGTATGCCAAGCTGCCGAGCCGCCGCCCGAATGCTAAGACCGGAAGCAACAAGAATCACGAATTCCGGTTCAAAGTTGAATTCCGTCTTATCAGAATCGCTCATTCTTCGCTCACCTATTTGGCCTTCTCCAACCCCGGAGTCAGGCCGCATCCGGACAGCCTTTCCAACGCGACGGCGACGTACCTGGGCTCGATTTCGATGGCGTACACCTTGCGGCCAAGCTGCTCACCCGCTACGATCTGGCTGCCGGAACCTGAGAACGGTTCGTAGCAGATGTCGCCCTTCTTCGTGTGCTGCTCCATCGGGATCGTGAACACACCGACCGGCTTGACCGTCGGATGCTCGATGTCGTCTTGACCTTCCCCACGGTTGGGGAACTCCCAAACGTTCTTGGGGTAGTCGCCCGCGAGGCGTGGCGGCTCGTGGCTTTTGACCCAGCCGAAAGCGCACGACTCCGAGGCGTTCATGTAGTAGCTGTAGCCGAGCACCGGGCAGTTCTTGATCCAGTGGATGGTCTGATGCCAGAACGCGCCGAACTCGTTCCACACGGCTTCCAGCATGGCCTGCCGGCGCTGTGCGTGCCATGTGTACCAGGCCGCATTCGGTTTGATTGCAATCTCCACGGCGCACTTGATGAAGGAGTGGTACAGGCTTGAGTTGGCATCGGCATCATCCCAACTGCCGCCGTAGCTCGACGACCAGTCCTTGTTCTTCGGCTTCTTCGTTCCGGCATCCACCTGCTTCTGATACTCTAAGGACGACGGGTGGTTCTGGGCATCGTAATTGACAAGGTAAGGCGGATCGGTTGCGAACAGCGCGGCCTTCTTCCCATCCATCACCCGCGCCACGTCATATGGGTTCGTGCAATCACCACACAAAAGGCGGTGCGCTCCAACGAGCCACAGCTGTCCGGGCTTCGTCTTCCACTTCTTCTGCAGCTCATCGGCCTTGTCGATCTGAGGGCCGGGATCCTCCACCACGTTTCCTTCATCCTCGAACAGTTTCAGAAGCGCCGCAAGGTCATCGTCCGCGTACCCGGTGCCGACGAGTCCATCTTCCGACTCCGTTAGTTCCTTCAGGAGAGCGGCCAGCACCTCATCATCGTTGGTCGCAAGGTGGCTCAGACGGTTATCAGCCAGCAGTATTCGCCGCGCTTTCTCATCGTCCACATCGACGTAAACGACCGGCACTTCCTCAATGCCCTTGGCAATGGCGGCTCGCAGCCGGTGGTTCCCGACCAAGACGTGGCCCGTTGATTTCTGGACCACCAGAGTCCCAAAGAACCCGTTGGCGTCAATTGACTGCCCGATCGCCTCCACATCACCACGCCTGGGATTATCCGGATGCTCAGTGAGCTTGGCAGTCGGCACCAGTTCATATCGCTCGTTGAGGATCAAATTCACACCTCCTTTGTCGGACTCCAAAAGTTGAAGAACGCGCGATCCCGCTGACTCTCCTGAATCTCCTTGAGTCTCACTAAATGCCCTTAAGCCTCCGTGAGTCTCCTGAGTCTCTAAGAATCTATGTGTAATCATGTCTTCCCCTACCTTGCCTTTACCGGCTTGTATTTCTTGTAGAGGTGGGATTCGAAATTGAAGCGAAACTGTTTGGCGATTTTCTGTGCCTGGCTGTAGCTCAGATCGACGGGAAGGAGCAGGTTGGCGGCGAGCGCCTTGGCGATCAGGTTGGAAACGGTCTTCGGGGCGACCCCCATGGCATTGCTGACCTGATGGATGGGAAGCAGAATCGGTTTGTCCCCTTGCGCCACCTGGAGATGGTATGCGGCGCTCGCGAGCTGGGTGAGGAGCCTGCCGGACCCTTCTACCAGAACTGCAGAGGCTCGCTCCGGCCCCGAACGAACGCTTCAATGAGGGTATCTTCACCCTCGGCGAAGCGTACCGTCGACCACACGTGCTCGAACTCGAGGGCGACCTCCTCCTCGTCATCCCAATCCATGCCGCTCAGGCATTGCATCTTGCCGTAATGGCAGAGAAGTTCCACGAAGAGGTGTGCCAATGGAACGAAGAACGAGCCGGTATCCGCCGTCCGGCAGGAAGGATTGGTGTGCTGCCTCAATCTGCGAGCCAGACGGAACAGGTACTGAAACTCCAGGACCTCATCCTCATCGATCTCCTCGGCCAGCCGGAAAGTGGCCTCAACGAAGCAGCCATTGCCGTCCTTTCCGAAGGCAGGGTGCCTTTCGATGAAGACGCGTTTGGTCGCCTCCCCATCGAGGAGACCGTCCTGCGTTTCGCAGACGACTTGATAGAGGTCCCCCGCCATCTACGAACACGCTCCGACTGGTTCGCACTCGTTCCCCCAGGAGATCCAGCCCGGCCTTTTCTGCCTGGCGAAAAGTTCGCACTTGGATCCAGGACAAAGAGATTCCACCAGGTCGTAGAACCCGTCCGGCTTTTGGGAATGCGCCCGCAATGGCGCATGGAGCACGGTGGATTGGCCTCTTAGCGTGACGAGCGGCTTTCCCCTTACCGCCATCAGGCAATGCTCGGTTTGACCTCGAAGCCAGTCGCCCGTGCCGAAGCGGTCCTTTACCCAGGTGAGGATCGTCTTCGCGTTGAAGCCCCATGCGTCAAGGACGGCGTACGCCTCTCGCATGTGAGCGTTCGTCGTCCAGAGCCACAGGATGCTATCGTCAGCCGCTAAGCCAGCAACAGGTAACTCGCAGAGTTCGACCTCGGTCATGGTCGGATACGGAAGAGCGCTGCGGTGGCTGGGATCGTCCGGGCGATTTTCATATTGCCACGGCGGATCCGCTACGATGACCCGGAACGGCCCATCGGGAAGCGGCGGCGGTTCGGAGCGGATCGCTGTCGCCGCTTGGGTGGTACGAAGTTTCTTGTAAACGCCGTTTACCTTCCCCGTCCGGTCCATCTCGATAACTAGAGGAGCAAGGGAAGGATCTTCCTCCGCGGCGGCAACGACGGCCCTTGCCTTCTCGTAGGTTTTGCCGCTGATGCCGAGCTGATTGGCGACGACATCACGCGATTTGCACGGTGGTGGTAACTTTCCACCACCGTCGTCGAGTTCACTGACGTCGCACGTTTGTGCCGGTTCTTCGCTGCCGCCTGAACCGAACTGGGTTCTTTCCTGTCGAAGCTGCGCGGCCCTACGCTCGATGAATTCGACGGCCTCGCCTATAGCAACCAGTTCCGAGGGCGTGAAGTCCTTGCGGCAGGCGTTCTCGGCAAACTCCCCGCAGATGACGCTGCCGATGTCGACAACGCGAACCGGCACCTTCGTCCAGCCGAGCGTGAGGCAGGCCGCAATCCGCCTTGCCCCAGCGATCAGTCGCCCGTCGGGCGTAATTACGATCGGATGCAGGAGGCCGAATCTCTCGATACTTTGGGCAAGAGACTCGATGTCGCCTGGATCCTTTCGGAAGCGGTCTCCAACGACGATATCCGCGATGAAGCGGGTGTGGCCGATGACATTTTTCAGATCGCCTCGGGGCTAGCTTTACAGTTTGGCGAGGCTCTTCCGGCCTTTTCTGCCCTGGTTCCTCGCGAGCGTAACCCACATGATGAAGCGATGAACGTTCACCGGGGTAGTTCGCGAGTTACGAGGGGCGGTGTACCATCCCATTTTGAACCTAGGATTGTCGTCAGACCAGACGGGGTTCGAACCCTTGTTCTCAACGGGTTCTCCAATTCGCCTGGCAAAATTACCACTTCGACGTCGTGTGGGTCTCTGTCGAACGAACCACCACGGAAACTCGCGGGTGTCATCCTGCTCTTCATCGAGCGGCGGCCAGGCGGCTAACTTCGCGCCATCAGTGAATGTTCAGGCGAATCCAATCGGGCCGCGGCACGTAGCGCCGTCGGCTCCAACGGCGGGTCATACGCTCTTCTCTCTGCCGACGAACAGGCGATAATAAAGATCAAACACAGGGCGCTTTTCATCGTTGAGTTCCTCGCGGAAGGATATGGAGTATGCTCGCGCCATGTCAGGCCGAGGGTATCCAAGATGATTTCAGCAGCGTGTCTCCTCCTCGTTGGATGGCCGGGTTTCGGCCGTCCTGGAACGGCGCCCAATAGCGACTTGTTGCGCATCCGCGTCGCGGATGCGGGCCATTTTGGCCAAACTCGACAGAAGGAGAGCGGAATGTCGCAGAAGCAGAACGCGGAGGCTCCAAAGGGCAGCGAACCGTTCACCTTTCTCCTCTATCCCAGCGACGTGGTGGGGTTCAAGGACTGCCCGCAGGGGTTCCAACTCACCTACGACGGCGCGCTGAACAACGGCTTCGGCGAATTCGAGCTCCTGGCCGGCATGGACCCGAAACCGGTCGACGTGCGTCTGAAAACGCTGTACAAGGGTTCACTCCCGTTTCCGCAATGCGACTTCGAGCGGGACGGCATCGGGTTTCACGTTCAGTTCTTCGCGGCACCCAAGGCATTGGATCCGCGCGAGAACTTGGTGGCATACGTGCGCGTAATGGCTTCGAACAGCGGCGTCGAACCGAAAGAGACCAAGCTCGTTGCCCAGTTCACGAGCCGGGGCGAGCGGAACCGCGCGGAGATGCCTTGCCGCGAGTGGTATTGCGACCGGTTCATGGACAAGAGCCGATGGGCCGTATCGTCCACAGCCAGCGATAGCGGCGGCATGGTCAGTAAGGCCGGCCACCTTGTGTTCACGTACTCGGGCGATCCCGCGCCGTCCTATCGGGTCGGTCCCGGCGTAGAATACAGCCTGCGCCTTGAGCACAATCGAACGACCGAGATGATCTTCAAAGTGCCATTCGTGCCTGTCGACCTGAAGCGCGAGGCCCAGGTGGCTGCGGTCACACGTGCAGACTACTGGGAGGCCTTCAGCAAGGTGTCCGCGTTCTGGGCGGGCATTTTCGACCAAGCGACGCAGATCGACCTGCCCGAGGAGAAGGTTTCCGACACAATCAAAGCCAGTGTTGCTTACAACCTGATCGCGCGCGACGTGCTGTTGGACGGCAAGAGCTTCATGCCCACCGTCAACAAGTTCCAGTACCATACGTTCTATTTCCGGGACGGCGCGTACATCACGCACATGTTCGACCTGATGAATCTGCCGGAGGCCGCTCGGGGAAGCGTCCAGTACTACTTCGAGACCAACCCGGACGGCTCGGCAAGAGAGCTCAAGCACAGCGGAGAGGACGATTGGGGCCAGTCGCTTTGGGCAGTGGGGGCGCACTTCCGCGCGACGGGCAACATGGTGTTCGCGAAGTACGCATACCCGGTGCTCGCACCACACATGAACTATTTCCAGGAGAAGATCGCCTCGGACCCGCTGAACCTATGGCCAAAGCTCGGCCCTTATGATGCCGAGCTTTTGGAAGGCCACTACACCAGCCACAGCTTTTGGATTCTGCTGGGGCTGCGCGAGGCGATCAACCTGGCCAATGCCACGGGACACAGTCGAGACGCAGCGCTCTGGCAGAGTTGGCACGACGCCTATCGCAAGCGGTTCATGGCGCAGCTTGGCAAGATGACCGCTTTGACCGGCGGCTACATCCCGCCCGGCATTGATAAGCCGGAGGACGGGCGCGACTGGGAGAATGCGACCGGCGGCGTTTATCCGTTTGGAGTCATTGACAAGTCCGACCCGCGTGTCGCCACTACGTTGCGGATGGTTCGAGAGTACAAATGGCGCGAGGGCATCTCTACCTGGGGCACGAACGCTTGGGTGCTCCGGATGCGCGAGCAGCAGGGCGTGGACGCTGACCCCGGCACGCTACACCACTACGAGATATACAACACCACAGAAACCGAGCTTGCCTGCGGGATGCAGCGGGAGGTGTTGGAAGACCTCTACAGCATCCTGGCGCACACATCGGCGACGCATGCGGGCTTTGAGATGGGCACCGCGCCCTGGGGCGATCGCGACGTGGGCGGCAACTACACGCCGCACGGGTGGTTCGCCGCGCGGACTGTCGAATTGGTCAGGAACATGCTGGTCCGCGAGGAGGGCGACGCGCTGCACCTCGCGTCGTGCCTCTCGCCGCAGTGGGTGCGCGCGGGCCAGGTCATCCGGCTCACCAATGCGCCGACGAACTTCGGACCGGTGTCATTTGTCATCCGTTCGCGAAAGGACGGAGCGGACGTCGTGCTGTCAACGAAATGGCGTCAGGCGCCGAAGTCGCTTTTCTTTCACATTCCATACTTCGTCAAGCTTGACTCGGCGACGGTCGATGGCAGGCGGGTCTTGGCGAAAGGCAATGTGTTGTCCATCACTGCTCACACATCACGCATCACACTGAATTGGCATTGGACCCAAAAGCCAGACCTCAGCTATGCGCGGGCGGTCGAAATCTGGAAGCTGAAGGATAGGGACCGCAGCCCCGCCGTGGACCGGAACTTCCTGTTCCCGCATCCCAGCGTGCCAAAGCTGGACTTGGGCTTTCGGGCGTTCGTGAGTGAGACTCAGATACGGCTGCTGAACACCAGCGGTAAGGGCGTGGTTCGCCTTACGCTGGACGGCTCGGAGCCCAAACCAACCTCGCCGAAGTACGTGGCGCCGATCAAGGTGAACAAGACAACTTTGGTCAAGGCGGTTTGCTTCTGGCCCGATGGGCAGTTCAGCGAGCCGCTGGTGGCAAAGCTGGAAGTGGGCTTTTGCGATGTCCCTATGCCCGTGCGCCCCTCGGTCCCTGGTGTCATCTGCGAACTGTTTGGCGGAAAGTTCGAGAAAGTCCCGCACTTCGACTCGCTGACGCCGATGCGGACGATGACCGTTAGCAAGTTCGGCCTCGACGAGGCGAATCCGAAGGAGGAAACCTACTCGATGCGCTTGAGGGGCGTGATCGAAATTTCGCAGGACGGCGTGTATCGGTTCTGGACCGGTTCGGACGACGGCAGCAGAATGTGGATCGGAAATAGCCTGGTGGTGGATAACGATGGGTTACACGCCTATTCCGAGGTCCATGGCGACATCGCGCTCAGGAAGGGGAAACATCCGATCACGGTGGGGTACTTCGAGGCTGGCGGAGGACACTCTTTGAGGGTGTTCTGGGCGGGTCCGGGGTTTGAGAAGGGGGAGATCCCAGCGGCGAGTTTGGGGCACTGAGTCCTGGAATAAAGTGTCTCCCAGAATCCCCGCCAAGGCTCGGCCAGAAGAAACCGCAGTGCCTCCACCGCCTTGAGGGCGTTGGCGGGCACTGCGAACACGGTCATGATGCCGTCCCCAAGATTCTTGAGTATCCGCCCAGCGGCATTCGGAAATAGTTAGCCTGGCCAGGTGACAACGACACTGGAGGATGAACCGGTTAGGCTGCGTCCGGGCAGCGACGGACGACCGTTTCAGACGAAGTTTTGCCGCAGGTGAGCGCTGTTCGGCATCAAGCAGCACCAATATCGAGAGATCGCAATCCGTCCGGGGTACCAGAGTTCCTGCTAGACTCGCCTTCATGACCTACGCCCGGATTGACGGCATTATCGCTCGGGAAGCCGGCCTGGCGGTCATCTTTCGCAGAGGTCCATCCAAGCACACGCAACAGCTCATCTGGGACTTCGCGACCGATAGGGTAACGCCTGGGCAATGGATCACGGGTCATGTCCATACCCGCCGTTGCGATGTCAGTCCAGACGGACGCTACCTGGTCGGCGCCTTCACGAATTACAGGAACACAAGATATGCCGGGCCTGACCTCAGAACCCATGTCTCGTGGGATCAGCAAGGTTGGACCGCGATCAGCCGCCCACCCTATTTCACGGCGCTCGCCCTTTGGTTTATGGGCGGGGCTTGGAACGGCGGCGGTGTCTGGGCATCGAATACCGTCGTCGATCTCAATAACATGCCTTATCAATGGAATGAGAAAAAACCGGTCCAATCGCCGGTCATTGCGCACAAATTGAATTTGCCGGGTTCTGAAGATGAAATGATCTTCCGCATCCGGCTTCTTCGTTCCGGTTGGTGTGAATTTCCCCAACAGCTTCGGGAGTTTCCAGTGCGGACAGAACAGTATGCCGGCACCGTCTATGAGAAGCGATTTGTTGGGGGCCTATTGCGGAGGATCTATTGGTACCTTTCCGATGAATGGGAAGCCTTTGACGAGGCCGGTAAGACTGTCCTTCGGTGGGAAACCAAATGGAATTCATCGCACTGGCTGGACGTTGACATGCGCGGGCGCGTCCTCTATAGCGACAAGGGCTGCCTTTGGGCGTGGGCGGATTTTCCGAATGGAGAGTCGACGATGATCGCCGATCTCAATGCAAACCAGTTCGAAAACGTCGTGCCGCCGAAGTGGGCGTTGGAATGGTGAGCCCCCGCGAATTGCAGCCTCTCGATCCGCCACCGCTTCCTATCAGAGAGGGAAGGTGGTGTCAGGCGGTTCAGGGCACCAAGACTTCCTAGGCGGTCCCAAGACTAAATCCCCAGCCCTTAAGGTCTGGTCCTGTACTAGCATAATGAGACACCATTTGGTAGGATAGGGTGACGGTTCAGCCGATCAGTTCGTATCAGAACCAGGTAGTATCTGAAAAGACGATGCTGATCATCGCAGGTTCGACCAATTCTTCGCCTAAGGTGTAGGCGATTTTACTTCCGTTGAAGGTGAATTGCGGCGTGGCGATGGGCGCGGGGCGCCCGAAGGCACATGTATAGCGCTGGGAGTACCGGCGCTGGGAGGACATGATGAAAAAGCTTTGTCTGGCACTCGTTTGTGGGTTTGCGCTGTCGGTCGCCGTTGTGGCGCAGGACAACGTCTCCGGCATTCTCAATAAGGAATTTAACGCCACCGCGATCGGCAAGGTGGATGACCTCTTGGGGGCGCTGCTCGGCGGAGGGTTCAAACTTTCCGACCTCGGCCCGCTCGCCGCCGGTCTTTCGGCCAAAGGCAAGGGCCAAATCGTCTCTATGAGGGTGACGAAGGATACCGATCGCGAGATGGAGGTCGACATCGTCTACAAGGATGCCGACATCTCGTCCGGCAAACTGCTTATCGCCGAATTCGCGGGTGACAAGAAGAACGCGCTGCCTATCGCGTTGGTTGGCGCGGCTCCCAAACTTACCACTGCGGCAGGCACCGTCCACATGGCCTTCCACCTGAACGATTCCGCGCCAATGGGAGTGGAATTCAAGAGCAAGTTTATGCTGGCCAAGATCGTGCAGGAGGACGCCAAGGATAAAGTGGATACCGCCGGCGTCTTCAAGGTCGCCAAGAAGTTCCTGGCAAAGCTGACCGGCGAAACCTATGTCGTCGATATCACCCCGACGGCGCTCGGTGCCATCCCCGCCAGCGATCCGGCGGGCGGCGCGCCGCCTCCGCCCAAGATTTTCCGGCCGGAGATTATGTCCAAGATGATTTTGGCGCAGCCCAGTATCTTTCGCGCCGGTGGTGCGGCTTCCGTCATCCAACCGAGAGTTGATCCTACGCCGAAGGCCACAGGCACGCTGCGGATTAGCGACACCGCCAAGCTGAGGGCGCTCACCACGATCTCGGCCGCGCAAGGTTTGCCGAAGGATGTGGCGGATAAGGGCGGCAAAGGGCCGTCCAGCACCAAGTATCGTCTGTTCGACCTTCTGAATGCCGCGCCTGGCACCGGGCTGACCGCCGAGAAGATCACCACAATCAACGCGGACGTGTATATGGATGCCAATCCGGCCTCGGGAATTTTCTACTATCTGCCCGCTCGCTACGTGCTGTTCTGGGACGTGGACAATGGCTACGCGCTGCGAATGATCTACGGCGCGGCGCGGCCCGACGGGTCGAACGACGTATCGATTACCGCCCGGCTGACTTCCGCGATCGATCCGGCGGAGATCAGTTTCGTGCGGGGTCTTTTGCAAAAGGGTCTGCCAGCCGGCAAGTTCAAGGAGCTGCGGCCTTTCCCGTTCAACGGCTCCCCCGGATTCTCCATGAAGGACGATCTGAAGCGATTCAACATCGCCGCGGACAAAATCTCGGTCTCGGCCATTTCCGATATTGCCGGGGAGGTGGACCTTTCCTTCACGACCGATGTTGTCACGAAGGAAAATATCGAAGCGACGTTGACTCAAGGGCTTGGCCTGACGGGTACGGCCACGTATACTTCTGCCGGCGAAGGCGATGGGTTCAGCGTGCTGATTCCGGTGCAGATCAAGATCACCGATCCGCACACGTTTGGAACGCGCTATTGGCATCGCGCCGACCTGATGCAGAACACAGCGCCGTTCCCAATCAAGCTGAAGTATCTGCACTTCTTGACCATCGGCTCGGACGGCACGCCGACGATCTACTCGTACGATCTGAAGAACACGGAGCTGCCGCCGAAGTCCAAGGCCCGCATCGCCGATGCGGCAATCCAGGGCTGGTTGGATGGCAAGTCGCTGAAGTCCTGGGCGGATTACGGCGTTGTCGAAAACTATCCGGAAGGAGTCGATGCCGCGAAATCTCAATGGACGGGCGGCGTCGCGAACATGACGACGGCGAAAGTGCAGATCGTCACGCTGACGCCCTTCACCGATCCGGGCGGAATCGCGCGCATCATGGTGGATGTTAAATCCAAGTACTTCGATTCGAAGAATCGCGCTGAACAAATCAAGAGCGGATCGATCAGCGCCGACAACCAGACGATCGAGATCGGACCAGTCTACCTAGTGGATCGCCGTGCCGACGAAGTGGCGAAACCCGGCGACCCGCTGTTCTCGTATCGGTACACCATTATCAAGGCCGATGGGACGGCGCTTGGGCCGACGCCATGGACCGATGGAGACCGGATGGAGCTGTTCCTGGGAAAGGCGCAATTGAAGTCCTTGCTGGGTGGGTAGCGCCGGTAAACGGTAGCCGCAGGCTTAAGCCTGCGCATTGACGGGGTTTGATGCACGCGACCCCCGGCCGACCCTCGCATGGTTGGTAGGGGACCAGAGGAATGTGGGAAGAATGAGGACAATTTTCGTCGCAATGACAATCGGTCTGGTCACGATGGCGGCGCATGGCGAGCCCGCGCTCGGCAAAACGCGAGTCGCCGCGGGCATGACCGTGTACCTGGACACCAAGGATACGCGGCTGTTTTATTACGCGCCGGGCGAGATTCAAATCGCGACCGATCCGTCCGGCGGGCCCGATCTCAGATTCCTGCAAATCATATACACCGGTTCGGAAGTCACGGGCGATCCGGGAGATTTCGTTGCCCGCTCGGTGCTTTCGTTTAAGATCGTCATGGACAAGGTGAACAGCGATGCGCTCAAGAACGCAAAGGCGGCTCTTGGCGTTGGCGCGAGGCTGCTGCCCCTGCCCATCAAACACATGGAAACGCGGCTCGTTTACACGCCCATCGTTGACGACGCTCCGGTGGCGGACAAGGCGACAGAGGTGAGGGACGGACGGCTGGAAGAGTCGGATGCGGCGACGGCGACGCCGACATACGACACGGCCCTTTGGTCCGAGCGCATCTACACCGTCAATCCGGACCCCTATTCGTCCCAAGCGTTATGGGAAGCGTTTCATAAGGGGCAGGTTCTGATCTCCGTCTCGTACGTGTACTTTGCGGAAGGCGATACGGAGGGGTACTCGGTTGCAAAGGGCAATCCGGAAGCGATTCCAAAAGAGCTTCAGGAGATGCTTAAGGCCGAAGGGGAGAAGAAGGTTGTGCCGATCCTGGCGAACGTCGTCACAGTCCGGGCGGATGCCGACAAGTGGCCGGACCGATTCAAGCGGATCGATCTCAATCAGTCCGTGCCGCCAGGATATCCGGCGCTCGATATCCGGTGCTACGATTTCAACAATTCGCTGACCCCGACGCTGGCCCTCAAGACTGTGGAGATTAAAGCGATGGGGGTTGGGGGAACGCCCGTCACCCGCACCGTGACGTTCAAAGCCGCCACGCCGGATATCGCCTCGGCAAGCCTAAAGTTCCCGTTCGCCGTGCGGATGGATAAGCCGTTTTCTTACCGAATCATTTCGGTCACAGTCGAAGGGGACCGCCAGGTGGGCGATTGGAAAGAGGGACCGGGTTGGGCCAAGCTGCTGGATATTACCAGCCCGCCGCCGGCCAAGCCGAAACCCGCGGACGACGAAGGAGGAGGAGACTAAATGCGACGGATGTTGATAGCCGCCGGCCTGATTTTTGGCAGCATCGCCTTTGGGCAGGTGAAGTTCGACAGCGGCCGGTACGAGATCATGGGTGTGCAACTGCTGCAGGACTATCAGGACGACAGCGCCTTCTACTACCTGCCGAAATACCCGAGGCTGGCCACAAATGAGGACGGCACATTGGAATTCCTCTGCCTCAAGTATGTCGATCCGAAGGGCCAGGCATCCGGGGGCCTGTTCCATTGCCTCGTCGAATTCACTCTTCCGCCGGAAACGGTTCTACTGCTGGAGAAAGAGCTGCAGAAGAAACATCAGGGCGCCCGTATCGTCGGCCCCGTGGCACTTTTGCCGGCCAAGAAGGAGGCCGAAGACCAGCCGGGATCGTTTGAAGTTGTATCGGCGGTGCTCAACGACAAGGCCCCGGGCGGGATGACCCGGACCGTCATCACTTCCGGCTCCGCCCCGCTCACTCCGGGTTCGAAGGCCGCCGTCGCCGCCATCCTGAATCCGAACGGCGCGACGCTGCTGTGGAACTCGCTTTCCGGTCCGACCTCCGACGTTTCCATCTCGATCAACGCGTACTACGAGGCCGTCGTGACAGCTTTCAACGCGCGTGTGACCTGTGATGTTTCCACCGTCTATAAGCATTTCTCATCGATTTACAACAGCCAGCATGATTACACCAAGCGCCAGATTCGGCAGATTACCGACGATCTTCAACGGACGGGGGACCTCAAAGTTGAATCGCTGGATCGCGGCGCCGGCCTCGGAATTAAGACCGACGATATGGCCAAGCTGCTCGATTTGATCACGTCCAAGCTGACGGAACTGATGTTCGACACCAAGACCGGCTTCGCGGCCGATCCGGAAAGGGAAGCCGCAGTCGAGCAGGGGCAGCTCTTAGGCAGGAAGGAGCGGTCTTGGCTCTCGCGGACTTTCGGCGGCACCGACGACACCAAGTACTACACCGACGACCAGTGGGTCATTAAAGATCGCAAGGACATCAAGCACAATCTGTTTACGATCAATCTGAGCAAGAACGGGACGGTGAAGGTGCCGGTCAGCACCGCCGGAAATATCCATGGCCTGTATGATGCGCTCAAGGACGACCCGCGCTATTTCCGCATCGTGAATATGGACGATCCGGCGTTCCAAACGAGGACGATCCATTTTCAAGTGGACGGCGACTTTGTGGATTCTTTTGCGGACACGATCAACTTCGTCGCGGTGAATTTGCGAAAGAAATATAAGTCGGGGCAGTCAGACGTTACGGCTGCCATTCGTTTCGATCCGGACACGGTGAAAAAGGGAACGACCGTGCAGGGCATCACCTATCCGCGCCTTGCCGAATCGGGGAAGGATATGATGGATTATGAGTATCAGGTCGTCTGGAGCATTCATGATCGGCCCTCGATCAAAGTGCCCGCCGGCGAGGCTTGGACCTCAACCCAGGACCCGGCCGTGTCGCTGGTTCCACCTTTTGAAAAAGTGCAGATAGAAATAGATGCGGATCGGCAGAATTTTAAGGACAAGAGCGCGCAGACCTGCGTAGTGGAATTCAAGTACCCGTTGGTGGGCAAGTCGCAGACTGCCCGCAGAGCCACACTTCGCCAGGCGACACGGAATCAACGACAAAGGCATCCTTGTATCGCGACCGGACAGGGGCAAAGACGCAGTACCGGACGACCTGGTTCTACAAGAGCGGCTTGTCGGTCAAGAGCGATTGGGTAGACCTGGATCAGACCTACTTCAATCTCGTCCCGCCGGACGCTCCCGTCGTCGTGCCGGGAGGGGGCCACTAGGTGAAACGCCTTTGGATTGCATTCGCATGTTGCGTCTGGCTGATGTGCATCGGGTTCGGCCAGTCCATCCAACTGGATCGCGGCAAGCGGGCCGCCGGCCTCTGGTGCTTCCCGCTCGTCGATCGCCAGCACGAATGGATCTATCTGCCGCAAAAAGCCCACCTGGCAACCGATGCGGAAGGCAAGCCGGAGTTCTCCTTCATCCGCTATGTAAAAGGCAGCAAGGACAAGCCCGCGACGGACCCGAGCGCCAACACGATCACGGAAGCCGATGGCGGCGGCGTGCTCCACATGCTGGTTCTCTACGACACCGATCCGAAGGCGGTCAAGAAAGCCGAATCGGAGCTGCAAGACATCACGCAGGACAACGACCTGAAGCTCACCGGCCCGGTCATCTTCAGTCGCGGAACATATGCGGTCATTTCCTCGCTGCTCAAGAACCCGGACAAGCCGGATTCGGACGCCGTGGTGAAGCATATACTCGATACCGGCGCCGCGCCGGTTCTGGAGGGCGACCGCGTCGCGCTCTCGTTCGATTTGGACAAGACCCAGGCGTCGCTGCTTATGCAATCCTTTAAGATGCGCGTGCCGGACGTCTCCATATCGTTTGACATGGAGTTCTCCGGCCTCTCCGATCCCTACGATGCGACGATCGAAGTCAATTGGTCCGAGGTTCAAAAAGATGAGAAGTTTTCCGCCGGCGCGAAGGTGCTGTGGTTTGGCGCGGATGTCGGCATCGCGGTGGCAGATCTCAAGAAGAATGGGGCGATCAAAGTGACGTCGCGTGGTGAAAACGGCACGATGGACGGCATGCTGAACACCGCCTACTCGAAGATCGTCGACCTGCTCTTTCAGCCCGTCATTCAACAGGCCGCGCCGAAGGCGGAGGGCGGAAATTTCCTTGACACCTTGATGTCGTCGCTCGGACTCGGGGCGTCCGGCGGCAGCGGAGGATTTGGCCTCAGTTTGTACGGATCGTATCAGATGAAGGACCTTAAAACCAGCGGCCACACCACGATTTCGCTGAACCATCAGTCCGGGGTTCAGCGGCATACTCTCCTCACGGCGAACATCGGCGAGCTGTTTTCCAAATACGGCAACGACTCGCGGTATTTTCGCGCCGTCAACATCATGGCCGACCCGGTCTATCAGAAGCGAAAAGTATATGTGACGCTTGATGGGACGGTTTTGCCGGAGTTCGGCAAGTTTGTCAACTCGGTCACGATCGCTTTGCGAAAGACGCATCAAGACGGCAACGTGACGCTGGGCGAAAAGGTGATCGACAAGGCCGGGGCCGCAGAGGCCGTCACAGATGCGGCTGCCGGAAATCTTGGATTCGAATACGGGTATTCCGGTGACGATGACAGGGACCTGTGGCTGAAATACGAATACCGAACCCGATGGAATTTTCAAGGCGGGGCAACCTACGAGACGCCATGGACCGCGACGGAAGGGCCGATGATCAACGTTTTTCCGCCCTACGAGCATCGAACGGTGCAAATTCTCGGCGACCAAAAGGCACTGAAGGAAAAGAAGATTGTATATGCGGTCGTCCGGGTCAGCTATCCGTTTTTTGGCAGCCCAAAAACCAAGCAGGTCAACTGCCGAGTCGGGACCGAGCCGATCGACACAACCCTCGATGTCACCCTGCCGATCAACCAATTCACGGTCGGACTCAATATCACCTGGCACACCGAAGACGGCAAAGACATTACGATTTCACGAGACGATTCCTCCGGCATCGTGCTTCTTGACGAAGTGCCCGCCGGAGCCAACCAACCAAACGGAGGATAGTAATGAATACGAAACAGCATTGGGGGCGTCGGCGCAGCGGTTGGTTCCGGCGGCTCGCCATTCTTGGATTGACGGGCGCGTTGGCCGCGTCGGTCTTCGCCTACCCGGTTTCGGAAGGCCGCAAGACCATCACCCTGAATGACGGCACCGTGGTCAACCTGATCATGGACAGCGAATCGAAGGCCAGTGGCGCGCCAATCGGGTCTAAGCTTACGCACAGGTACTTGATGACGTTGGCGGGCCGAGGCGGCGGACACCAGTTTTACTATTTGCCGACCAACCTGCGGCTTTCCCAACGGCCCGACGGCGTACCGGAGTTCCTATTTCTGAAGTTCACGTCGGAGAAAAGGGAATCGGAAGGCGGCGTGCAGGGCGCGTTGATGCATTTTCTGATGGAGTATGGCCTGACGGTGCAACAGGAAAATGAACTGAAGCAAAAGCTGGCGGCAACGGGCGACACGCTTCTCGGCGCAATGCAGATGAAACCGGATGGCGACAGCGGTACGTTTCTCATCACATCTGCCACATTGAAAGATGAAACGATGACCAAGAGCTTGGTCACATCGGGCAAAGCTCCGTTGCTCCCCGGTCAGAAGGTTGCCGCCGCGGCGAGATTGACTTCAAACGGCGCTCAGCTTATGGCCGCGACGCTGGACAAGACCAGCAGCATCGCCGACTGCTCGATCACGTTCAACTTGGCCTATCAGGTTGTCAGCCCTGCAATAAAGGGCACCGCCACCTATAGCTCGACCACTTTCCAGCAGAGCAAAGAGAAGATTAAGAAGGAGTGGGAGAGTACCCACGAAACCACGGGACGATTCCTCGGCTTCCTCTGGGAAACATCCGGCGAAGACACCATGACGTACAAGGAGCGCCGTGAGCTAACGGAGATCCTACAAAAGTACAAAGTTGTGGACATCAAATTCATCGAATTGGAGCAGGACGCCCGCGTCGACAAGATCCGGGATGCCGTCTTGCAACTATTCATGAACTCATTCTTCCAAGAAGACAAAGCTTCGCCGGAACAGATGATGGAGAGCTCCAAGGAGCAACCCAAGCCGGACGATGGCCCAGCGCAGCAAGGGAACCATTTTAAGTCCAACATTTACCGGGCCAAGAGCAGCACCTTCACGGAGAACAAGTCCTGGAATTTCAACTATTCCATCCCGATGACATATCCCTATCCGATGACCGGCAACTTGATGTCTTGGTACAACGGAGTCCGGGATAACCCAAAGTGTGTCGCATCGGTCAACCTCAACGACCCGTTCTTCACGCATCGGGACATCAACTTCATCCTCGACCTCGACGCGAAAGAGATCTTCGAGGACACTATCAACTACGTCACGATAAACATAAAGAAGAACCGCAGCAGCGGCCGGCCCTTTGAGGATCATCGCACGATCGACGCCAAGTATCTGAAGGATAAGGGTGTTGCGGCGATGGTCACGTACGCGCGCGGCGAAGACAAGAACCCGGAGGTCTATCAGTACCAGGTCCAGTGGAGCCTCAAGGGCGGCAACGTGTTTCCGGAAAGTCCGTCCTGGAATACAGGCTCGTGGGAAGGCGTCACGCTCGCTCCGCCGGTCCGGCCACTCATCGTCGAGTTGGAAGGCGATCTGGATGCGCTGAAGGCTAAGGACATCACGCGCGTTACCGCCGAGGTCCACATTTCGCAGTTCGGGAAGGAAGATTCGGAGCTGATCCAGCTTCCGGTTGGCGGCGCTGTCGCGCTCATCAATAAGAAGATGTTTACGGATCGAGACATGCCGAAGTACGCCTATCGGTTGGTTTTCAACCACAAGACCGCTGGGAAATTGGTGGGTCCATGGGTGAAGGATCAGTCGGACGGCTATATCTTCGCGGCGATTCCGGAAAACCTGTTGACGGAGCAAGCGTTCAAAGATCGCGCCGCGAATCTCGCCAGCGGCCTGTTGGAGAAGGTCCTGGACAAATTGGGAGGCGCGCTTGGAGGCAATTAAGTGCTGTGGCCACGGGTTCGAATGCCGATATCGTTGTATGAACCGACACGCCAATGCCCGCCGAGTACGGAAGGAGGAAACAAAATGAAAAGGTTTTTACTGGCGTTTGTGGCCGTGATCGCGACGATCGTCGCCGCAACCGCCCAAGAGATCAATCTGGACAAAACGGTCCGGGCTGGACAGTTGCAGCTGTTCCAGGACTTCAAGGACCCGAAGGTGTACTACTACCTGCCGAACAAGGCCGGACTCGCCGTGGACGCGGACGGGAAGCCCAAATTCAGCTTCCTTCGCTATGTTCGCAACGTCGCCGGGGCGGCGGGAACGGACGCGGCAAAAGAGGGGGAAGGCGGCGGCATCGTTCACTGTCTCGTCGCCCTCAGCGTTCCGCCGGAGATGCTGGACGAGGCCAAGCGCGAGCTGAGCAAGATAGTCCCCGGTGCGACCATTGCCGGCCCGATCATTTATCGTTCCGGTAAGTTTGGCCTGGTCTCTTCGTTCAAGCAAGAGAATGGGGAGCTGACCACGCGCGTATTGGGACTTGGCAACGCGCCGATTCTGGAAGGCGACAAAGCAGCTGTTTCTATGCAGCTCACAAAGATGGGAGCGACCCTGCTTTGGAATTCGTTCCAGACCTCGACCCCCGATGTCTCGTTCACGTTTGAGATGGAGATTGCGGGCTATCGCAATGGATATGAGGCGACCGTTACAGGTCAGTGGGACAGCGTATACAAGCACCGCGCATTTGCCGCCGGCATCGCCACAAAATTCGGCGGGGCGGAAATAAAGGATGTGCTGGACGAAATGGTCCGCACCGACACCCTCAAAGTGACCATCAAGGGTACGGATGAGAAGCTGGATGGCGTCGTGAACTCTGCGGAAGCGAAGATCATGGAAGCCATGTTCGACCGGCAGGACGCCGGCGGAGGTGGACTTGCGCTTGGCTCTCCCGATGCCAGCGGAGGCATGTTGGACAAGGCGCTTAAATACATGCAGACGCAGCAGCAGGAAACCCGTACCGAAAACCAAGAGATCGACCGCCAATACGACGCGGTAAAAGCGCGCGAGGCAGCGCGGCGAGCGGAAACGACGCCGGCTGTTACGCCCGCGCCGGCGGCGGCAGGAGCGCATCCGGCCGGCGATGCTACGATTGGCGCGCAGGCCGCGGTGGAAACCAAGAAAGATCCCGCTCCGCAGCAGGCCGCCGCGGCAAGCCAGCCGCCGCCCAAGCCATCGTACTCGTCGCCACCCGCATTCTCTCTGCTCGCCAGCTACGAGATGAAGAAGGTGCACAACAGCGGCACGATCAATATCCAACTCAGCCGATCCACATTGGATAAGCTGAATCCGACCTTCTCGGAAAACATCGGCAATCTCACGAAATGGGTCAAAGATCCGATGGTGTTCCGATCCGTCAACCTCGATGACGACCTGTACAAGCAGAGGGAAGTCGTCGTGATGTTGGACGGGCAGAACTCGGCGGATTTCTCCAAGTACGTCAATTTTGTGACGGTCCAAATGCGAAAGAAGCACGGCGATCGAAGCATGACGCAGGACGAGATCCGGATTGACCGCACAAACTTCAGCACCAGCGGCGGGTTGTTCCGCTTTACCCCATATGGCTGGAAAGGCGATACGGACCGCAGCAAATGGCTGGAGTATGAGTACAACACCGTCTGGAGTTTCTTCGGCGGCAAAACTGTGGAAGAGGGCTGGAAGCCGACGACAAACGTCGCTCTCAGCGTCACGCCGACCTATTCCCGCCGATCGATATCGATCGAGGCCGACCCGAGCCGGTTGACAGAGCTTGGCGTGCGGCTTGCGACCATCAAGTTCACGGCAAAGCTGAACGATACCGTTCAGAACCTGCAGGCGACGATTCGCGTGGCGCAGGATGCTCCCCCCAGCACGGCGATCGAATACATCCACTCGCCGGGCGACAACGACTACACCTATGAAATCAGCTGGCGCATGAAGGACGGCACAACCAAGACCTCCGGCCCCAAGAAGGGCAGTGAGGACGTCATCTTTGCAGACGAGCTGCCGCAGTAGAGGAGGAATGATATGAAAAGACAAATTACCATTCTCTTAGCCCTCGCCTTGGCGGTTGCGGCGTCAGCCGACCAGGCGTACATTCGGACCAAACTCCGTGTGTTCTACGTACCCAATCCAAATGTTGCCACCGGGGAAGTAGTCATCACACCCGTCGAATATCTTGCCGGGACCGCTAACGCGGATATGAAAAACCTGGCCGAGAACGAACCGTTTCGCATGCTGCTCGATTGGCTGTTCGGGCCCGCGTCCAACAGCTCGCAGGCATTGGCGCTGCAGGGGGTCGTGGATCAGCTTCTGCATCTTACGGGCAAGCCGATCGCGATCTATCTTGTCAACGATCGAAATCAGCAGCCTACCGATGGGCCGTCTAGAAATCGGTGGGGGATCAATCTTTCCGGCGGCTACACGTGGCCGGCGGGCAAGTCGTTTGGAGCTCAGTCCTTTGATGCGACCGGAACGCGCGAGGCCTCGTTCTTCGGCGGCTCGTTCACGATGGGCAACTGGCATCTGACTCAAAACGGCCAGTTTCTGCGCAACGGCCATCCGAATGCCGACGAGATTTGCGCGACATTCTGCCACGAGCTGACCCACACGGAAGATCTGGCTGATTGGCGGACTCACATGCCGGGGCTCCAAAATATCTATGGCGGTACACAGGGCGGCCACTCCTTCCATGTCGCCATTCCTAACTACCAGGCAGCCTATCTGGAAGGGATCGCAAACTTTTCCGCGTTTCGCTTCACCACCTTTGCATCGAACGCCGGCGCTCTCGACGTGTCGAAGACCATCAAGTGGTTTATGACCAACGGCGACCTTCGTGTCGAGAAAAACTCGCAGTTCGGCACCTTGTATCAAGACATCGTCGCCGCAGGCGTCCAACCATACACGAACGTCGGAACGGGCAATGTGTACGGCGTTTGGCACTTGTTCGACGTGCCGGCAAAGTTCCGGATGCATGACGAGCTGCTTGTCGCCCTGATCCTTCATTGCTATGCGAAGAGCGTAGGATATCGAACGACGATGGGCGCGTTGGCGGGCGCCAACCTGACCAACTATCGCGTCTCGACGCTGCCGATGGCCAATTTGGTCGAAACCCTGTCCGCCACGGCGACGGGTCAAACCAAATATCTACCGTTCGCGCTTGTGGACTACTTCACGTCGTTCACCGCCGCGACGCCCCAGGCATTCAAAGATGCCATCGAAGGCGCTCTAACGGCGAACCTCATTAAGCTCATCGACGAATACTATGCGAGCGTCCGCGCGGGTGTCAAAGGGGGACTCAATCCGGCGAAGCCGGACGAAGCGGACATCGTTACGATTGGATCGCGGCTCGGCATCAACTCCAGCCCGGGCGACTAAACGTTTGGCAATCGCCTTCCCCAAAATAGGGAAGGCGATTGCAATCTCCTATCATACGGAATCCGCTGCAAAAGTTGCGCGTCTCGAGCATGGAATCGCGGAGGGTATCAGAGCAGCCGGATCATCATATCAACCTGCAGCATGGTCCCATCAAAAGCCTCATTGATGCGATACTTCTTAAATCCCTTGACCAACAAGCTAGGTCGATTGCGGCCGTATTCGAACGAGGCCGTCCCGTGGGCGATCGCCGGCTCCGCTTTTGTTGTCATGACGCGCGTCAGGTTCCATTCGAGGATGATTCGCAGATTGTTTTTCAGGCGGCTCTTTGAAATCGTGATCTCGCCGTCCCGCGCAATTTCAGGCGTCCACGGAAGCCCGACCTTGACGCAATAGTTCGCGCGGTAGTCCGTCAGGTTGGCTACCTTCATTCGGATCAAAAGATCTTCCGCCGCCGTGCCGTCCCTGGACGTTGTTAGTCCTAGGACGTAGACATCCTCCATGGCCTAGCCTCTTCCACGTCAATAGCGTTTTCGCGCCTAGTTAACCGTATTTCTACAATCGAGTCAAGAGTCCCGCTCACAGGTATTAAACATGAATGGCCCGGCCTTCGACGGCCAGGGCGGCTTCCTTCACCGCTTCCGCAAGGGTCGGATGGGCGTGGGAAGCGCGTCCGATGTCTTCCGAAGACGCGCCGAACTCGATGGCAACCGCCGCTTCCGCGATCAGGTCGCCGGCCCGTGGACCGATGATATGAACCCCCAGCACGCGATCGGTCGCCGCATCTGCCAACACTTTGACCTTCCCCGCGGTGTGCCCCAGCGCCTTGGCCCTCCCATTCGCCATGAACGGAAAGGAGCCTTTCCGGTATTCAATTCCGGCCTGCTTCAGCTCCTCCTCGGTCTTGCCGACCGAGGCGATCTCCGGCTCGGTGTATACCACGCCCGGGATGGCATTGGTGTTGACATGGCCGTACCCCGTGGCGATGCCCTCCACGCAGGCGATGCCCTCATCCTGCGCCTTGTGAGCAAGCATCGGACCGCGCACCACGTCACCGATGGCATAAAACCCAGGAACGGTAGTCTCGAAGCGCTCGTTGATCGGCACACGGCCTCGTTCGTCAAGCTGCAAGCCGATATTTTCCAGCCTCAACCCGTCCGTATTCGGCACCCGACCGACGGAGCAAAGAACCCGATCGCAAGAGATGGGATCCGACCCCTCCACCTCGACCACGCAGCCCTTTTTGCCCGCCTTCGCCGACGTGACCTTGGCGCCCAAACGAAACTCCATCCCCTGCTTTTCAAACTGCTTTCTTGCCTCGGCCGCGATCTCCGCGTCCATTCCCGGCAATATGCGATCAAGAAATTCGAGCACTATCACCTTCGATCCCAGCCGGTTCCATACGGATCCCAATTCCAGACCGATATACCCAGCCCCGATCACGACGAGCGTTCCCGGAACAGCGGGATAGGACAGCGCCTCGGTGCTTCCGCCGATTCGGTCGCCGTCAAACTCCACACCTTTCAACTGCGCGACATTGGAGCCCGTCGCGATGACGATATGCTTGGCTTCCAGCGTCTCGCTGCCAACAGAAACGCGTCCAGGCCCTTCGATTCGCCCATGTCCCTCATAGCGCGTGATCTTGTTTTTCTTGAACAAAAACGCGACGCCGTTCGTCAGAGATTCCACGATCTCCGTCTTGCGCTTCATCATGGCGCACAGATCCAGCTTCACGTCTCCCAAGATGACGCCATGTGCGCCGAGACCCCTTCGTGATTCGTAGAATTTCTCGCTGGATTCCAAGATCGCCTTGGATGGGATGCAGCCGATGCGAAGACAGGTCCCGCCGAGCGCGGGCTCTTTTTCAATGCAGGCGACGTTGAGGCCAAGCTGGGCGGCACGAATCGCGGCAACGTAACCACCGGGACCGGACCCGATGACAATCAGATCGTGCATTGCCACCTAGATTTCCAACAACATCCTTGTCGGATTCTCAACGCACTCTTTGATGCGCTTTAGGAAGGTGACGGATTCGCGGCCGTCCACAATGCGATGATCGTACGTGAGGGCCACATACATCATTGGCCGGATCACAATCGCGCCATCCACCACGACGGGCCGATCCTTAATCGCGTGCATTCCCAGCACGCCGCTCTGCGGAGGATTGATAATCGGTGTCGCCATCAGAGATCCGAACACGCCGCCGTTGCTGATTGTAAACGTTCCGCCTTCCAGTTCCTCGATCGCGATCTTGTTATCCCTGGCCCGCACGGCGAAATCGCTAATCACCTTTTCCAGTTCGGCAAAGCTCATCTGTTCCGCCGATCGAATCACCGGAACAACCAGCCCCTTCGCGCTCTGGACAGCTACGCCGATATCGTAGTAGTTCTTGTACACGATGTCCGTACCGCGGATCTCTGCATTGAGCTGCGGGATCATTTTCAGTCCGTCGATGGCCGCCTTGACGAAAAACGACATGATTCCCAGCTTGATCCCGTTCTTGGCTTGGAACTCCTCCTGATACTGCTTGCGCAAAGCCATCACGTTTGACATGTCGATCTCGTTGAATGTTGTCAGGTGGGCCGTCGTCTGCTGCGACTCTACTAACCGCGCGGCCACTCGTTTTCGGAGCGGGCTCATCGGAACTACATCCTCGTGGCGGCCGTTGACGGCTGGAACCGCCTTGGTCTCGTGTCGCACAACGTCCTCTTTCAATAGCCGGCCCCCCGGACCCGTCGCCGCAACATCCTCCGGCTTCAATCCCTTTTCCGCCAACGCTCGCGCGGCAGCGGGCATGACGCGGGCTTCCGGAACCGATTTCTTCGCCTGAGCTGGCGGCGGAGGTCCAGCCGTCGCCACGGCGCCCTCTTCCATGTAGCCGATGATGTCACCGACATTGGCCATGTCACCGACCTTCTTGACGATGCCTTTTAGGATGCCGGAAACGGGAGCGGGCAGCTCCAGCGTGGCCTTATCCGTCTCCAGTTCCACGATGTTCTCGTCCTTTTGCACCTGCTCGCCTTCGCCTTTGAGCCATTGCGCGATCTGGACCTCTGTGATCGATTCACCGACCGACGGGACTTTCAACTCGACTGCCATGTCAAGACTCCTATATGCTCAGCGCTTCATCAACCAGAATTTGCTGCTCCAACTTGTGGCTGCTTGCATGGCCCGTCGCCGGGCTCGGCGAATTGGGGCGAGAGACCAGCGAGAGCGGGTGGCCAAGCAGATTTTCACAATACTTTTGTCGGAGGCAGGGATAAACCGCCATGTTGCCCGGTTCCTCCTGCACCCAGACGACAGGTGTCGTCTTTCCGTACCGTGCCAACACACCGGAAAGGACCTCCTCTGGGAACGGATAGATCTGCTCCAACCGAACAATCGCAACGTCGCGCCGCCCACGATCTTTTCGAGCATGCAACAGATCGTAATAGACTTTGCCCGTGCAGAGCAGAACCGCCTTCGCGGTCTTGACCTCTTCATCGGCGATCACCGTTTGGAAGCCTCCCTTTGCAAGGTCGTCCAAGCTCGAAATCGCTTCCGGATGGCGAAGGAGGCTCTTGGGGGTAGCAATGATCAGCGGCTTGCGCCATTTCCGAATCGCTTGCAGGCGCAATCCGTGGAAGTACTGCGCAGGCGTTGTCAGGTTCATGATCTGAATGTTGTCGTCTTCGGCCAACTCGAGGAAACGCTCAATGCGGCAACTGGAATGCTCGGCCCCCTGTCCTTCCAAACCGTGCGGCAGAAGCATCACCAACCCAGTCAAGCGATTCCACTTGATCTCGGAACTCGTGACAAACTGGTCCACGATAACTTGCGCCGCATTGACGAAGTCACCAAACTGCGCTTCCCAGAGAACCAGCGCGTCGGGATAGTCAAGACTGTATCCGTACTCAAAACCAAGCACACCCAACTCCGACAGCGGGCTGTTCAATATCTCCAAAGGCGCCTGGTCGGGCGCCAAATGCTGCAAGGGCACGTACCGATCGCCGGTCTCATAGTCGTGCAAGATGGCATGCCGTTGACTGAACGTCCCTCGTCCCGAATCTTGACCGGACAGCCGAACCCGATACCCTTCCATCGCCAGGCTGCCAAACGCAAGGGACTCCGCACCGGCCCAGTCGAGAGGCTTCTTCCCGGCCGCCATGTCCAATTTCTGCGTCATCATCCGGTCCAGCTTCGGATGGAGATGGAACCCGTCCGGAAGCTTGGTTTGGGCCTCTAGAATGGCGGTCAATCGCGTCTTTGGCAGCTTCGTCTCCGGCCAATCCGCATGCGCCGCGGAACCGCCGATATACGGCGCCCAAATGCCCTTCAGCTTTTCACCACGCACTTCGTAGTCATGGCTCCTCGCCTTGGAAAGCTCCTGCTCGAAGTACTCGCGCTGCCGTGAAGCGATCGAATCCGCCTCGTCGCGCGAGATCCCACCCAGCGCAAGCATGTGCTCCAGATAACCTTCATACACCGACCTGCGTTTTGCGATCATTTCGTACATCTTGGGTTGAGTGAAGGACGGCTCGTCGGTCTCGTTGTGCCCGTAGCGTCGAAAACCGTACATGTCGATCACAACGTCTCGCTTGAACTCGTGGCGGAAGTCCATCGCCATCGAAACCACCTGTGCGACCGCCTCCGGGTCCTCGCCGTTCACGTGGAAGATCGGGCTTTGGAGCATCTTCGCGATATCGCTCGCATACTGAGTCGAGCGTCCCTCTTCCGGCGGGGTCGTGAACCCGAGCTGGTTGTTCGTGATGACGTGCAGCGTCCCGCCTGTCGAATAGTTCTTCAACTCGCTCAAGTTGAGCGTTTCCTGGTTGATTCCCTGGCCGGCGAACGCGGCGTCGCCGTGGATCAGAAGTGCCATACCTTTCTCGCGGCCTGTGTCGCCCGCACGGTCCTGCTTCGCCCGCATCCGGCCCAGCGCCACGGTATTCACGTATTGCAGGTGGCTGGGGTTGAAGCACAGCGAAAGGTGGATCTCCTTGCCTTCCTGCGTCGTCCAGGTGCTGCTGAAGCCAAGGTGATATTTGACGTCGCCCCTGCCCTTGTAGTATTCAGCGTCCGCGTCTTCGAATAGCCGAAAAATGTCCTGTGGGCTCTTGTTGAGGATGTTTACCAACACGTTGAGCCGCCCACGATGAGCCATTGCCAGCTCAATCTCCAGAATTCCCTGCTTGCCGGCCTTCTCGATCGCCAATTCGAGCAGCGGGATCAGGCTCTCCGACCCTTTCAGCGAAAAGCTCTTTGCGCCAATGAACTTCTTGAGTATGAAGTCCTCGAACATCGCGGCATCGGTAAGTCGAGTCAGGATGCGAAGCTGCTCTTCGCGGGACATGGCGAGCCGGTTCTCCGTCATCTCCATGCGTCGCTGCAGCCATTCTCGGACATTTAGGTCGTCAATGTGCATGAACTGCACGCCGATGAACCGGCAATACGTGTTTTGCAGCCGCTGGATAACCTCTCGGACCTTGATTGGGCCGACACCGACCAATGTATCCGCCGCCACCACGCGGTCCATGTCCGCTTCCGTAATCCCAAAGTAGCCAGGGTCCAACTCCACCAGCGATGGTTTCGGAACAGGCAACGGATTTACATCCGACACTTTGTGCCCCCGGACGCGATAGTTCCGTACCAGCATGCCGACCCGCTGCTGAAGCTCGGCCTCCGACGTCTGGCCCGATGGGCTGGGCGCGGCTACCCCGCCGTTCGTATGGAAAATGCTGGAGGGCAGGAACGAAGGTTCCGTTCGGAAGCCACGCGACAATACGTCCCCATTCAGCAGTCCCTCAAAGTACTGCCGCCAATCCTTGCCGATCGAGGAGGGGTCTTTGACGTATTGACTGTAAATCTCTTCGATGAACCCGAGACTCTCGCTGCTTGGCAACTGCTTCGACTGTTTCATGGTTCCGTTTCCTGGCTGGTTGACGCCCAGACGGCGTGCCGCATTCGGACGGGCGGCTCCGCTCCGTTCTACGTCAATTATTGGATGACCGGTATCTACGTCGGACGTTATCCCCCGCTGCGGCTCAAATTTTACCCGATTCACAGGCCGTTCCTCGGGGTATCAGGTCTAAGATTCGCCGCGGTTCACAGGGCCAGAGACTCATTCCCGACGCAATTTACCGGTCCTCATCGCGGCTGAGCTTCAAAAGCAAGCGGATCATCAGCGCCAGCCCGCCTCCGGCGCCGATCATGAAGCAGACTGAGGTCCAAAACGGTGCGGTATGGTACTTATTGTCGATCCACATCCCGAGCAGCAGACCAACGACGGGCGGGCCCACCATCGCGTAAAGGACGGTCATTGCCAAAGCGGCGGCTCGGTTGGTGCCCATTGTCCCGCCAAGCGCTTGGGATTCAGGCGACGCCTTGGGCCGTTCGTATCGCAATTCCGGTACGTCGGGCAGTTCCGCCGAACCGGCCGAATGCACCTGGTCGAGAAGCTCGCGCTCTCTTTCCGCTACCTCCTCCGCGCGCTCGTCACCCTGTTGTCTATGCTCCTCTGTCACGGAGGGAACGATACCTGGAAACCCCCCGTTCGGGACGTGCTAAAATGCCGCTTGCGGGCGGTTGGCTCAGGGGTAGAGCGCCTCGTTCACACCGAGGAGGTCACTGGTTCAAATCCAGTACCGCCCACCATCTGCAAACGACCTCTATACTTTCCGGGGAATTGGCAATCATACTGATCAGGCGAATGAAACTCCCTTCATTTCTCTTGGCTGCGAGCCTGCTTTGTCTGTTCGGATGTCAACAGTCGTCCGAGCGCCGAGTTTCGGTTCAGTCCCTGGAGCCCTCCGCGCCTGGCTACGGCGTCGGCCAGCACGAATCGTACGCCTCGGGGACGGAGCTGGAGAAAAAGCTCAATGCGGAGGTCGCGGGCTGGAAACGCTTTCCGCGCATCTATCAGGGCAATGCCCATGTCAAAGAGGTGGCCCTGACCTTCGATGACGGCCCCCATCCCAAATTCACCCCGACACTCTTAGAAATCCTCAAGAAGGAAAACGTCAAGGCCACCTTCTTCGTGGTCGGCCGAATGGTGGAGCTCCATCCCGATCTCGTGAAGGCGGAAAACGAGGCTGGGCATGACATCGAAAACCACACCTTCAGCCATCCCAAGCTCCCGACGTTGGATACGGCGCAGATCGTACACGAGTGGGAGGCGTGTAACGAGGCCATCAAGAGCGTGATTGGTGTGGAGCCCAAGTTCTGCCGCCCGCCGGGAGGGGAATACAACAATCTCGTGCTGGAAGCCGCCCACGTCTGCGGATTGACGCCGGTATTCTGGACGGTTGCCCCCAAAGACTTCAGATATCCGACTTCGGCGACAATCCGAGAGCGGGTGTTGGGGAAAATCCGGCCCGGAGGCATCATTCTGTTTCATGACGGGATTCCGGAGACGATGGCCGCACTGCCTGACATTATCGAGACGCTGCGCAAAGAGGGGTATCAGTTCGTCACGATATCCGAGCTTGCCAAAGGTCTCCATCGCAAGACGGCCAAATTGGCTTCGCGCAAGTTGCCGCGCGGGGTGCCGCACGCCGGTAGCCGCACGCTTTAGCTTGCGCTGTGGGATCAGTCGGGAAACAGCTTCTCCATCTCTTCCGCGGGGCATTCCGTATCATCTGGGAGCCGGGCGCAGATCATCTGCCCATATTTCTTGACCTCGGATACAATTGCCCCCACCTGCTCGCGAAATCCACGGGGATCGGTTCGCCAATCCTTTGTGACGCGCGGGAATAGGATAAGCTTCCCAGGCGGCATTTCCCGGCAAAGACGCTTTACTTGGTCCATCCCGAATTGAATGTTCTCCGGCGGCTGGTCGAACCGCGGCGTCTCTTTCATCACGATCCAACCGGCAGCGGCCATTGCCTTCATATCGTCCACGCCGGCCCAGACGTTGACAATGTAGGACGGACACCGTGACGTTCCGAGATACCCGCCCAGCTCGACGACCTGCCGAACTTCCTGCGCATTCATCGAACGGCCGAACGCCGTATCCAACAGGAGCCGCTTCTCGCTCCAACCTTGTTCAGAAATCGCGCGAAACATGAGCGTGGCCCAATTGGGAGACATTCTTAGGATGCTGCAGCGCTGCTTCGGTCCTCCCGTGTACGGGGATCGCGGGGTCTCTTCCGTGTAGTTGCCTGAAGGCGGAAACCACTGCGGATACAAAGCTCCCACGTCGCCGTTGCTTTTTGCCGCCGCCTCCCACGAGCTGCTGTTCGAGCCCAATTGCGGTCGCGCAATCTGATTCATCCAGCTATATTGCCGCACATGTTGATCGTAGGGCCGGCGCTTGGCCTCTCCGGCATAAATGTTGATTGCCCAATTATTCGCGACGGCGCCACGATCGTGGGGGCCGACATTCGCAGACGCGATGAGAGAGGCGATCACAATCAGGTATGGCATGCGCGTTTGCTTCCTTCCCGGCAGATTTGAACCGCAATCTATATGACGACTCAATTGGCCGGCATGAAACGGGAAAACCCGGTTTTTCTCGGTATTCCAGGGAGTTTGGCCTTAAACGCCGAAGGGTCGCCATACCCCCGACTGACGACCCACCGGCAGCTTGGTCAAAGACCGCTGATTGCTAGAGTCCGGGCAAGGTCCCGGAAGCGCTCCCCGACAGCAGCGCCGAGTTCGCGCTCAAAGTGAAGCTCACGGTCCCGTCCGCGTTGAACGTGAGATTGAATGTGGAACTCTCCACAATCTCCTGGAATTGCGTGACCGTGCTCGTGCCGCTCACGAAATCGGCCCGAATCGTCGATCCGCTCGCCGAACCGGCTGATCCAGACAGCTTATCCCCCGCCGTTGCATCGGCCGTTCCCTGAAGGTGGATCGCCCGGTCCAGGGGTAGGCCGTTCACGCCGTGCAGGCTAATGGTAACCAATCGCTTGTTCGGGAAGCCGTCCACCTGCTGGATGCTCACTGCGGATGCCGGACTGGCGATTGTCTCGTCGTTGACGTTGAATGTCATCGAGCCGCCAAAAGTTCCGGAACTCGGAACCGACCCGCCGCCGGAGACCAGGTTCAGATCGACCCATGCCGCGCCGTCCGCCGGCACGTTCACCGAGTTCTCAGAAGTCTGGGTGCTGGTCTGGACCCGGAACGTGTGGGCCCCGGCGGCCAATGCAACTTCCAGGTGCGGGGCGTTCTTGCCGGTGTCCACGTTGTCGACGAAAACCCGGGCAGTGGTGTTTGAGGTCACGAGGGCCACGTTGCCGACCGCCGCCGTTGTTGCCGCGTCGACGGAGGCTTGGCTGCGGAAATCGACGGTATCCAGGTCGACGGAACCGGCTGCGGTAGCCGCCCGGACAGCGTTAAGCGCCTGCGCGGCCACGTCCGCCGTAATCACGTTCTTCGATGCCCCGGCGGTGACCACGCGAGCCAGCCCATTGGCGGCAATTGTAGTCTCCGGATCGACGCGGATGACGGCGCCCGCACTCGGCATGCCAATCAGTCCCTTGACGGTGACCGCTCCGCCTGCCGTCGAGCCTGTTCCGACAAGCAGCAGCACCGTGCCGGGGGGCAGGGTGCGGATGCTGGCGCTAAAGCTCCCATTGGCATCGGAGGTGGCGCTGCCGAGGTTTTCTCCGGTCGTGTAGACAGAAATGGCGACATTCGCGCCCGCGATCGGCTGGGCGGCCCTGCCGCGGGAAGCGCCGTTACTAAAAATGCCGCCGTTGAAAGCGGTGTTGGGGTCGTTGTTGCTGCCGCCGCCGCCGCAGCCTGCCATCCAACCGACTGTCGCCAGACCGACGGCCAGACCGGCAATTCGGTACGAATATCCCCTCATAGGCGAAAACCATCCAAACATGAAGCAACCTCCTCAGAAGAGCAAGAACGCACAGTCGCTTGCACAGGCACTGCTCACATTCAACAGTGTCGGCAGGATGTTGAGGCGGGTTTAGTCCTTAAAAAGCTGCCCGATCTTGCGTTTCACACGCTGAAGGGCATTGTCGATAGACTTGGTGTGGCATTCCAGCTCGACGGACATTTCCCGGTAAGATTTGCCGTCTAAGTAGCACTTCAAAACCCTGCCTTCCAGGTCGCTGAGAACGGGTTCGACCGCCGCGTGGAGGTTGACGGGCAGCTTCCGGACCATGAGGAGAGCCTCGGGGTCGGCGCTGTTCCGGTCAGGAATGACATCCATCAGGGAACCATCCATGTCATCCGGGGAAACCGGCCGGTTGAGGGAGACATAGGCGTTCAGAGGCCCGTGTTTTTGCCTGGTAGCGGTCTTGACGGCAGTGATGATCTGCCGGGTGACGCATAGCTCCGCAAAAGGTCGAAATTTGGAAAGCCGATCGCTACGGAAGTCACGGATCGCCTTGCAGAGGCCGATCATGCCTTCCTGAATGACGTCTTCGTGGTCTGCGCCAATCAAGAAATAGGCCCGGGCTTTGCTTTCGACAAGAGTTCGGTAGCGTCCGATCAGATATTCGGTCGCGCGGAAGTCTCCCCGCTTGGCGATACGGACGACGTCCTCATCCTGCATTCTCCCAAAACACAACCCCGGCGTATCGGAAATACCAGGAGCGATCAAGTTCGCCCTCCACACTCTTCCTAGGAATTCAAACGGTAATTCAATGCAGTGCCTGCTCGTCACGAAGTGTAGTCAATGGAAATAGAGCCTGTCAATACCCTCAGGCTAGGGTTAGCAAAAGGTTTGATTTCGATTGCGAAGGACGAGGAGCGAATACGGCGAACCGAACCCCGTGGACGCGTTTGGCATCACGAACCCGGGCCTCTTCTTGGAAACTGCCTTAAAACTCGGCTTGGCAGCGCTTTTGGGCGGAATCGTCGGTTGGGAAAGGGAGCGCGCGGGGCGGCCGGCCGGGGTCCGCACTCACATGCTGATTGTTGTCGGCAGCACCCTGATGACCGACATCTCCATCAATTTCGGGCACGGCGCCGATCCCTCCCGGATTGCGGCCCAGATCGTCTCCGGGGTCGGGTTTCTGGGCGCGGGAACCATTCTGCGAAGGGGCGGGGAAGTCAAGGGCCTGACCTCCGCCGCCAGCATCTGGATCGCGGCTGCCATAGGGATGGCGGTGGGGCTTGGGGGCCAATTCTATGCGGTCGCGGTGGTGGCAACCGTCCTCACCATCATCACATTAGTCGTCGTCGAGGCTTTCACTTCTCGAATTTTGGGCTACAAAGAGCTGCATGAGCTGCACTTGACCCTAACGACCGATGGAGCGGCTACACCGGTATTCGGCGCGCTCGCATCGGCCGGCCTCGATATGGCCGGTTTCGAGCGATCTCAAAATGAAAGCGGGACCTACGATTTGATCATCAAGGTCGGCGCCGCTTCTCACCGAGCCATCGCGAAGGCTGTGGAGGAGCTTTCGAGCCTGCCGCAGGTCTCTTCGGTCTTCTTCGGCGGCCAATAACACTGAATTTCACAAAAAAAATGGGCAAAGGTGAACTTTTGGGACAGTTGATCACGACTAGTGTTTAGACGAGGAATTCCGAAAGGGATTCCAACACGTTCTCCGAGAACTAGTCGTCTGAGAAAACCAAATAGCGTGCTTCCGGCCGGCCGGGAAAACAATACATTTATTCGAACTTATACTGTTCCTAGGCCGCGTCAGGGGTGTAGAACGAGCCGATCCATGTCCTTGCCCGTTCGCAATCATTTATATCCGCAAGGGAATGGAGTGTCTGCAGGCTGTTCTCGTCGTTCGCGACCCCCGCGTTAGGACGCGGAATAGTATCGGGTCCGCTCGAAAAGAACGTCGAGTGATCCTAAGGGTGAACTGTGCCTGTCTCGTGGAATATCCGCGATGCGGGCTATTTTCGCTACCGCGCCGCGGGTATACTTCTTACGGAGCGCAGCCCCAATAATGAACCTTTTCGGACGCATGGCGGAAGATATCCGGACCGTTTTCCGAAAAGACCCTGCCGCGCGATCACTATTCGAAGTTATCTTCTATCCCGGCCTTTGGGCGGTTTGGAACCATCGATTCGCCCACGTTTTCTGGAAAATGAAGCTGCGCGCGCCGTCCCGCCTCTGTTCGCACATGTCACGATTCCTAACCGGCATTGAAATCCATCCCGGAGCGCGGGTTGGAAGAAGGCTTTTTATCGATCATGGGATGGGCGTCGTCATCGGAGAGACAGCGGAAGTGGGAGACGACTGCCTGATCTATCACGGAGTCACATTGGGCGGATCGTCCTTGGAAAAGAAGAAACGGCACCCGACTATTGGAAATAGCGTCCTCATTGGCATGGGCGCGAAAATAATAGGTCCCATTACGGTAGGGGACCATTGTAAAATCGGAGCGAATGCCGTCGTTAATCAAGATGTGCCCGCAAACTGCACGGTGGTCGGCGTTCCGGGTCGAATCATCATTCAGGCCGGGGTACGGCAGCTAGAGCCAGTGATGGATGACAAGTTGAACCTTTTGGATCCGGAACAATCGGCGATCAACGAATTGGCGGAAAGGCTGCGACAGCTAGAATCCAGATTTGAAGAGAGGGCCGAGCCCAAGGACAAGGGCTCGCAAAAATGGCGACGATAAGGATATACAACACGCTTTCGCGTTCAAAAGAAGAATTCAAACCCCGCGACCCGGGCAAAGTGTCCATCTACGCCTGCGGTCTTACCCCCCAGGCCCCGGCTCATATCGGCCACATGCGCGGCGCGGTCTTTTTCGATGTCGTGCGTCGCTGGATGGAGCATCGAGGATTCGAGGTCCGGTTCGTGCAGAACTTTACGGACATCGATGACAAGATCATCAACCGGGCGACCGAAGAAGGCATCCCGGCGTCGGAAGTTGCCCGAAAGTACGGCGAGAAATACCTCCATGACCTCGAGCAGCTCGGCGTGAAGCCCGCCGAATGGGTGTACGTGACGGAGAACATGCCCCAGATCATCGAGATGGTGCAGACCCTCATCGCCAAGGGCTTCGCCTATGAAGTCGAGGGTGATGTGTACTATTCCGTTGACAAATTCCCGGCATACGGCAAGCTGTCCGGACGCAAAACGGAGGACATGCTCGCCGGGGCCCGTCTGGCCGTGGATGAGCGTAAGCGGGACCCGAAGGACTTCGCCCTGTGGAAGGCCGCAAAGCCGGGCGAGCCGAGCTGGGACAGCCCGTGGGGCCCTGGGCGGCCCGGCTGGCACATCGAGTGCTCAGCGCTTAGCCTTCGCTACCTCGGGCCGAACTTCGATATTCATTCCGGAGGGGCGGATATCAAGTTTCCCCACCATGAGAATGAGATCGCGCAATCCGAGTCCTATCTCGGCAGTGAGACGTTTGCGCGCATCTGGATGCACTGGGGCCGCGTGACGCTCGGTGGAGAAAAGATGTCCAAGAGCGTTGGCAATGTCACGGCGCTTCGCGACGTGCTCGATCAGTACTCGCCTTCGGCGATCCGGCTATTCCTCATGGGGACCACCTACGCATCGGAGTTGGAATTCGCATACGAGCGGGTGGACCAGTCGGAAGCCGCGGTCAAACGGATTGAGAACGCGCTGCTCAATGGCAAACGGTGGCTCGGAGACAATGCGGCGAAGGCGGATGACAGCGCCTCCGGGCTTATGGTGCGCTTCGCAAACGCGATGGATGACGACTTCAATACTCCGCAGGCGATGGGCGCCATGTTTGAGGCCGTCACGGCGATGAACCAGATCGTCGCGGAAAGCGAGAGCGCGGCGGCCAGTCCCGATATGGCGCCAAGGATGGTCGCGCTCATCGAAGCGGTCCAGTTTATGGCGAATATTTTTGGCCTGCAGCTCGGAGCTGCCAAAGGCCAGTCGGACGAAACGCTGAACGCGCTGATGGAAAAGGTGATCGGATGGCGCGCCCAGCTCCGGCAGCAAAAGATTTTCGAGATGGCGGACCAGGTGCGAGACGATCTGAAAGAGGTCGGCATCGCCTTGGAAGACGGTGTGTCCGGCACAATTTGGAAGATGGTGTAGGGACGTGAGGTTGAACAGGTGGGTTGCCGGTGGTCTTATTAGCGCTGCCCTGATAGGGGGCGGCGCGGCGGCATTTCTGTCGATCTTCCAGCCCCGCTTTCCAACAGGAGCGACCGCTGCGGGAATAGATATTTCCGGGTTGACGGTGGAGGAAGCGGAACGATCGGTCGCTGCATTGTGGGAACCGCGCCGGCATAATGCCGTCGAACTCGCGTCGCATCTCATCCGCCGCCAGAAGTCCGAAATCGTGGATCCCGCAACCGCAGGCATTCAGCTCGATGCCAAGAGGTCTGTTGCGGAGGCGATGAAATATGCGCCATTGTCCCGCCTGCCGAATCGGCGCGTCGCCGTTGCCCTGCCGCCATCTGCAACCGCGAAATGGAACGTGGATCGAGCGGCCTACGAAAAGTGGGCGATCAAACTGACCCGATTCAACGTGCCGGCGGAAAACGCCAAATTCACATACGCAGCAGGCAACATCCAAATTCAGAGAGGAAAACCGGGATGGGAGCTGGATCCCGACGCCACGCTGGTGAACATCGAAAAGGCCTTTGTCCAGCCGGGGTTGCACGCTGAAGTTGAGTTCGCCCAGGCATACGGCAGCGCGACGGAAGAAACGCTCAAGAAGATCACGTGCGAGTTGGGCGGTTGGACCACCAGCTTCCGCTCATCCCAAGGAACGCGAGCGCATAACATCAAACTGGCGACGGGTCTTCTGAACGGCCACATTGTGTTGCCCGGCGAGGAGTTCTCCTACAACAAGACAGTTGGCTTGCGGTCCACAGCGCGCGGTTTCCTGATTGCGCCGACGCTGAAAAACGGCAAGCATGTTCCCGGCGTCGGCGGCGGCGTCTGCCAGGTGTCCTCGACGCTCTACAATTCGGCGCTCTTGTCCGGCATGAAGATTCTCGAGCGGCACAATCACCAGATGGCGATCGATTACGTCCCATTGGGCAGAGATGCCACAGTTAACTTCGGAAGCAAGGACCTTCGATTCCGCAATACCACGAAGGGGCCGGTTGCCGTGGTTACTGAGTACAGGCCCGGACGGATCACCATCCGAATTCTCGGCACAAAAGATGAGAACCAGCCTTCCTACAAGATCATCGTTACCGATAAGAGGGCATTCGGCTTTGAAGTGAAGGACACCGTCGATCCGACGCTGCGTCCCGGATCTAGGAAAGTTGTGGAAAAGGGCGGGCGTGGTTGGAGCTGCCGATCGTGGCGGTATGTGTACAAAGGCGAAAAGTTGATTCGGAAGGAAGCGTTGGGGGGTAGTCATTACATTCCCAACACCCGGATCGTCGCGCACGGTCCCGCCCCGGCGGGCGCCAAGAACACGCAGCCGGTTGGCGACGACGGAGAGGCATAAGACATCGCCCGCCTGCCGTTTTTGTCGACAGAGCGGGCGACATAGGTTTCCACTCCTATTTTTGGTTCCTGGAGACACTACGGACAGCAAGGACCGACAAACATAGCCGCCGAGTTGTTGCATCTCCGTTCGCCGGTTCAATTATAACACGCGTTTGACTTCAGCTTCCGGACCCATGCTACACTCGGTATCCTAATTCTCACGAGTGTCTTTGTCTCATCGTCCTCCGCCCGGCAATCCTACTGATCGGGCTTGGGATATTTAGCAACATTGCAGGCAGGAGGAAACTTGGGTAGCGCCTATACTCCCGGACTCACCGTCAGCGGCTATACAAAAATCCGAAAGAGCAGGCAGTTGCCGATCAATGGGCAGGTGCTTGTAAAGACCGGCGACACGGTTGAGCCCAATACAATCATCGCTCGAGCCGAATTGCCCGGCATGATTCAGACCGTGAAGTTCACGGAACTGTTGGGTGTCGAGCCGAAAGAGGTACGCAATTTCCTTCTCGTCAAAGAGGGCGATCCGATCACGAAGGGTCAGCTGCTCGGCGAGACGAAGGGATTCTTGGGTCTGTTCAAGACTTCCGTCGCGGCGCCGGTCGACGGAACCTTCGAGGCGCTCTTTCCAATATCCGGGCACATGGCGCTGCGCGAGCCGCCGATCCCGATCGATAAGACCGCCTACATCAACGGCACGGTGGTCGCCGTGCAGGACGGGCGCGGTGCGGAGATCGAGGCCGAAGGGGCGCTCATCCAAGGAATTTTTGGCGTCGGTGGGGAGCGAAGCGGGGAGATCATCACGGTCGTCAGCGGACCGGACGAGATTCTGGATTCCGGGCATTTCAAGCCGGAGCACAAGGGCAAAATCGTTGTCGGCGGGGCCGGCGTGACCGCCGCGGGAATACGTTCCGCGGTCCAGGCCGGAGCGGTTGGGATCGTTTGCGGAGGGATTAAAGATTCCGACCTTGTCCAATTCCTCGGCTTCGACATCGGCGTCGCGATTACTGGCCAAGAAGACATCCCGCTGAGCATTATCCTGACAGAAGGGTTTGGGATGCTCGCGATGGCCGAGCGAACATTTTATCTGCTGAAATCGTTGGATGGAAAGCATGCGTCGATCAATGGAGCGACGCAGATCCGAGCGGGCGTAATCCGTCCTGAGATCGTCGTGCCTCTGACGGAGAAGATGACTGAGAAGCCTGCGGAGGAAACAGATCAGACGCTGGACATCGGCACGCCGATTCGAGTGATTCGAGAGCCGTACTTTGGGTCGCTGGCCACGGTGACCCAACTGCCGCATGAGCTTGTCGAGATTGAATCCGGGGCTGAAGTGCGAATTCTGTACGCGAAGCTGCAGTCTGGAGAAGAAGTCAGGGTTCCCAGGGCGAACGTCGAGATACTGGCGGGGTAACCTGTAGGGCATGCAGGTTCATCCGGATGCCGAGGAAGTCCTGATCTCCGAAGCGCGGCTGCGGGCGAGAATCAAGAAGATTGCCGCGGAGATTTCGGAAGACTATCCCGATGGGGTGCATCTCGTGACCGTGCTTAAGGGCGGCGTGTTCTTTCTGACCGACCTTGTCCGCCATCTCACCGTACCCAACTCCTTCGATTTTATGGCAATCAGCAGCTACGGTACGGCTGTGGAGAGCGGCGAGGTCCGCATCACGAAGGACCTGGATGAAAGCATTCAGGGCCGCAACGTGGTGATCGTCGAAGACATTGTGGACACCGGCCTTACTCTCGCATACATCTATAAAAATATCGAGCGCAGGGGTCCGAAAACGCTTCGCGTGGCCGTCCTGCTGGATCGCCCTCGCCGCCGGATTGCGGACGTGCCGATCCAGTACCGCGGTTTCGATATCCCGGACCTGTTTGTGGTCGGCTATGGTCTCGATTGGCGGCAAAAGTACCGCAACCTGCCCTACATCGGCGTGCTGAAGTCCGAGGCCCTGACGGGCAATGGATAAGGGACGGCTTCCCAACGCCATTGCCGAAACGCTGTGTCGGGGTCTTAGGTCGCGGTAATCGTAAGGTGGTCGTCAGGCGAGGACCCCGACACAGCTTAGGTCGCGGTAATTGTAAGGTGGTCGTCAGGCGAGGACCCCGACACAACGCGGGGGTTGTCGTCCCATCCCTTCACAGTCAGACTGTGAAGGGATGGGAGGGTCTTATGTCCCGATTTGCGATAGAAACCTGGTTGCCGGGAACTTTTGCGGACATGATTACTAGGGAGAGAAGGCTACGGAGCGAGGTGATTCATGGATTGTCGTGACTGCTCGCTATACAATGCCGACACCGAAACCTGCCGCTCGCAGAAACTGAACCCGCGAAGCAAGGAGGATGCCACCCAAGTGGCCCAAATGCTCGGGGTGAGGGTGATCTGCGTGTTCAACGAATTCCGAGAGCCGATCATTCAGCGTATGTATGACAAAGAAATCCGAGGAGGGTTGCTGGGCTACCATTTCGAGCCCCGCAACCGCAAACGATTCTAAGCGATGCCACTGACGCTGCTGCCATTCCGGGCCTATCGATTTGCCGCCACTCCGCAACACACAATGGAAGATTTCTTGGCCCACGAGGCTCCGATGCTGCTGGCGCACGACCGGCGACCCGCCGATCGAAGCCGATTCGTCGCCCCCATGCGGACGGCCAATTTGATTGCCGGCTGGCGAAGGGAAGGCGTTATCGTCGAGGACCAAACCGATCGGCTGTACACTCATCCTGGGGCGATTGCCGGTCTCGCATCTCTCGACCAACTGCCCACTTCGACTTCGACCCCCGAGGAGATACGCGAGGCGAAGGCCCTGATCGAAGCGACCGGGATGCTGTTTGAACTGCCGATTTTGGAAACCGATGAACTGCCCGCCGTAACCCCGTCAATCAGCGTGGTCATCGAGGGAGAGATGACCGTTCGATCAGGATCGGACCTACTTGGGGCTTTCCACCTGATCTGCCGGGACCATGCCGAACATGGCATACATATTCCCGTCTGGATCATTGGGCGCGAATTTCGCGACCCGCCCGCCGGCCTACTGTTTTGGCCGTGGGTAGAAAACTTGATGGGGGCGCGACGATGAAAGTAAGGCTGCTTGGGACGTCGGCATGCGAGGGAATTCCGGCACTGTTCTGCTGCTGCGACGTGTGCAATCACGCACGGGAAGTTGGAGGCAAGGAGATTCGGAGCCGATCCAGCGCCCTTGTGGACGGCGCGCTAAAGATCGATTTGGGACCCGATACTCTCTGCCAAATCCACCGGGACCGCCTGAATGCAACAGCGTGGGACAACGTGGTTTTTACCCATTCGGACGACGATCACTTTGCCATTCGCGAGCTGCAGTATCTGTTGCCGCCGTTCCTAAACGGGCATGGCCCAAAGTTCGCGTTGGGTGGCAACGATGTCGTTCTTCATCGCATTGCGAGCGAATTGGCGCAAAGCGAATTGCTTCGCACCTTTTGCCTCAGCTCCTTCGACACTTCGCGCGTCGGCTCGTATGACTTGACGGGAATCCGAGCAGGCCATCTCGAGCGAGAAGACGCACTCAATCTGATCGTCGATGACGGCAAATCGCGGTTCCTCTATGCCACGGACACGGGCTGGTGGCCGGAAGCGACATGGAAATTCCTCTCCGCGATGGCCGCGCCGATCGATCTGCTCGTGATCGATTGCAGTCACGGTATGGTGAAGAACGAATACCCCGGTCATCTTGATGTCGAAGAGGTTTTGCAGGCCCGGGACAAGTTGGTCAAAATCGGCGCTCTGCGCCCGGATTCAATGGTTGTAACGACCCACCACGATCATCGCGGCGGCGCAACCCACGAACGTCTCACCGAGCTTCTGGAGCCGCAAGGCGTCGTTCCCGGCTACGACGGCATGGAAATCTCCCTCCAAAAATAATCGTTCCGATTGCAGGATAGGCCCACAGTACGGCAAACTCCCTACCATGACTGGTGCGATTCGCACTGGTCCGCTGATTCGAGAGCCTACTGAGTTAGGGTGTACACGCGAACGCAACTGCGATGCTCTCACGGGCTCCCACAGTACAAATGGAGGAACGATATGGCCCAAGGTTACTGCTTGAAGTGTAAGGCCCATAAAGAAATCAAAGATCCGGAGACCACGACGCTGAAAAACGGCAAGCCGGCCGTCAAGGGTCTTTGTCCTACCTGCGGAGGCAAGATCTTCCGCATTGGCGCGGCGAAGTAGGAGTTGGATTTGTCCGCCCGAGATCCCGGCCATTCGAGCGCCGGGGTCTTTTGGCGCGGCAAAAATCGGCGTCTTCTCACAGCAGGGAACGGAACGCTCTGACAATTGCCGCCGCGAGGCCCGGCCCGTTGAACGAGACGGTCGCCTCATACCCGCCGACTCTGTATTGGTCCGGGGTGGGGATATATCCAATCCAATCATTGGCAAGGCCAAATAGGTGGGTTGTTTGCGGAAAGCCTCGCCTCAGTTCCCGCCCGACAGTGGTCGTTGGCTCCCCCGGAACCGCAATAAACTCCCACGCGCCGACTTTTCCCCAAACGCAAATCGTCGTCTTTGGCATAAACCCTTCGGCGACTCTCTGCAACAATTCTTTGCTGATTCCCTGCTTCGCGACCTGCTCAACAAGCTGTGGATGGGGTTGCACTGGGGGAAGCTGAATCTCGGCGGACCGAACTTTGATGCCGTCGAAGGGATAGATGATAGCTTCCTTCTCGGCCCTCTCGACGATGCCAAGCACGCGGCCGGCATACCGCTGCATTTTCTCTTCTTCCGTTACGCCGTCGTCTGCAATTGGGGACCGATCCCCCTGCGCTCCATTGATAAACAGCAGCATGCCGCCGGGATGTTTGCCCTCCCATCGCCGCGCCAGCTCTCCAGGGTACTCGGCAGAAACTTCCAGCATCTTCTCGCTGAAGATCGTTGGATGCGCAGCATAGTTGACGACGACCGCCAACGGTTGCCCATCCGACCGCACAAATTCCGCGATTCGAAGCAGATCCTCTTCCGGAATTTCCGGCGCCGGCCGTTTCACCCAATCCCAACCCAGCGGTCCCGATCGTTGCAACGGTTGCGGCTCTCGCGTCAAATTCTGCCATCGCCGCAGTCGGCTGAGGCCGGCCTGCTGCATCCCCAACCGCAAAGAGACAGGCTGCATGTTTCGCTCGGCGTCGCGAACCGCCTGCGCGATTTGGTCGGCGGTCCAATCCAGCGCCTTTTCTTGAAACGTCGCGATGCCGGGAACGGGAAAGGTCATCTTCTGATTGAGTCGCTGGCTGTCGGGGGCGCAATGCGTGTGGGTCGCCGCTAGGATTAAGTGATCCTCCTGCCAACCGGGAAGCCGCTCCAACACGGCACGCTTCAACGATCGCGGCAGCGTGAGCATGTCGCACGAAACGATGCCAATGCGATCGGATTCGGAACGAAGGACGATGGCTCGCGCATAGACCGGGTCTCTCACGCCAGTAGCCGTTTTGCTGCCACGGGCCGTATAGCCCCCAAGCGGAACCTTTTGCGACTTCACGTCGGGCGTGATGGTCGCGCGGCCAACCCCAGCGGAAAGTCCGGCAAAACAGGGCAGGAAAAGAGTGAGGCTAGTCCAGCTCAGGACCCATCGCGGCCAGAGCATCGCCTGCATCGATCGGAGTCGGCACGTTCTCATCACCGACGATCATACCGTCACGAAAACGGATGATGCGGTTGCAGTGCTTTGCGATGTCCGGTTCATGGGTGACGACGATGATGGTCTTGCCTTGCCGATGCAGGTCTTGAAAGATCACCATGATCTCCGCTCCCGTGCGGCTGTCCAGGTTCCCGGTCGGCTCGTCCGCCAAAATGATCTTTGGATCGTTGACGATCGCACGCGCGATTGCAACGCGTTGTTGCTGCCCGCCGGAGAGCTCGTTGGGCCGATGCCCCATTCGATCTTTCAATCCCACGCGATCCAACGCGACCGTCGCCTTTTCCGACCGGCGTTTTTCCCCGGAGTAGACCAGCGGCAGCTCGACGTTGCGCAGCGCATTCGTTCGCGGCAACAGATTGAAGGTCTGAAAGACGAAGCCGATCATCTGATTTCGAACCTCCGCCAGGCGGTTGTCCCCAAGTTCCGAAACCAGCTCGCCATCCAAATAGTATTCGCCTGATGTGGGCCGATCCAGGCAGCCGATGATGTTCATGAACGTGGATTTGCCTGACCCTGACGGCCCCATGATCGCGACGAAATCCCCCTCATCGATTTCGCAATCCACGCCCCGCAACGCCCGAACGACGTTATCGCCCATGTGATAATCTTTGTTCAGTTTGACTGTCCGCAGCAGAGCCACTACGGCAACTCTCCTGCCATCGGCGCGCCGGAGACGAACTGCAATTGGGCGTTGGCGATGTAAAAGTTGTAGACGGCGTTCACGTTGTTGGTCTCGGCCTGGACCAGGGCGAGCTGCGCGTTGATTACGTCGGTGAGACTCCCGGCGCCCTCTTTCCGGCCTTCCGTCGCCGCTTCGTAGTTCAGCTGCGCCGCCTCAAGCGCCAACGATGCGGCTGTCAGCGCTTGGATGTTGAGCGAGTAGGACAGGTACGCGGATTCGACGTCGGATCGAACTCTGCGCTCGGTCTGCTCGAAGCGCGCCTGCGCGGCGTCGCGGCTCGCTTTGGTTTCTCGCACGATCGATCGAGAGCGCCCAGCATCGAACAAGGGGATCGAGGCGAAGAAACTGATGGAGCGGTCCGAAGAGCTCTCCTCTTGGAAATTTCGAACGTAGCTGCCATGAAGCTGATAGCTGACGCGCGAATTGTATTCCGCCTGGCGGATGGAGTAGTTGAAGGCACGGATGGACTCGGACGTGCTTTTCAGGTCCGGACGCTCGGCGATTGCCTTCTCCTCGTACGCTGTGAGCGGGTCGATTTTGGCCGGTGGAGTCGGTTTCGGCACGGGGACTAATTCTGGGAGCGGACGATTCGGTTCCCAGCCCAGCGTCTCGCGGAGATCAGCCTCGGCAACACGGGCATTTTGCTGCGCCTGGATGAGGCTTACCTCGGAATTCTTCAAATCGGCCTGCGCCTGTAGGACCTCTTTGCGAGCGACTGCCCCAGCATCGGCTTCTGCCTGGGTGATCTCTAGCGTGGTCTTGTTCCGATCCACCGTCGCCTGGGCCACTCGGACCAGTTCGCGGGCCAGAAGAGTGCTGTAGTATCGATCCGTGGCCTCGAATATGATCGAACGCCGCTGCTGGCGCTCATCGTACCGACTGCTTCGCACACCGGCCTGCGATGTGCGCAGATTGGTATAGCGACCGCCGGAGTCCCAGAGCAGCCAATCCGCGACGATGCCCGCGGAGGTCTGCCGACTGGAGAATCGGTTGGACGCACCGAACTCCGTTAAGTTGTCCGTGTAGTTGTATTCCGGAGTGATGGTGGGGAAAAAGGCGGCGTTCACCTGGGTGAGCCGCTCGGATGCACCGATGCGATCCAATCGTGCAGCTGCCACGGCGCCATTGCGGGCAAGGGACAATCGGATGATTTCGTCAAGGCTGAGGGGCTGGTCTTGGCCGGTTGCGATGAAGATCGAGGCAAGCAACGCCAAAATGCAAGATGCCAAACGCATGTACGAGTTCTCCTTTTCCGATCCTTTGGAGTTCCTATAGTCTACCTACGCAACCGAATGGGCGTTGCGTTGCCGATCTGATCGTAACGCTGCCTTCCAGGCGGCATTGCGTCCGTTACTCACTGGGGCATCACTGAGACGGATTTGGCCCCGCCGAGCATAGGACGTTTGGCCTACCTACCCAATGCGCTTCTGAGCGCCGCGAAACGCTCCGTCCAGTACCGCTTCATGCGTTCGGCGGTTTTCGCATCCGGCAGCTTGCCATGTTCCAAGACCACTTGCGATTTGACGTCGCTTTTGCCAATGAAGTTCACAACCAGAAGCGATTTCCCATCGGACCAATCGGCGCGAAGCGATCGGTTTTCGATTGGCGTACGAATGGAGATTGCCTCGTCCAGCCACTTCTTGCGCTGCCGACCGTCTTTCCAAGCGGCATACAGCATCTCAACCGGCACCGGCACGGTTAGGCTCTTCGCGATTCGAAAACCGTCCGGCATCTCATACTTTTGTCGCAGGCCGCGATCCCGCTCATACTCAACGGTCACCATCTGCTGCCACCACGGCCCGAGGCCGTGCTTTATGCCAAGGACCGCGACAATTTCCTTATGGCTCATCTTCTTGCCGTCGTCCTTGTCCAACACCGCAAACCATTCGGGCCAGGTCTTCCCGGTTTTCGAGTGCACAGCCTTATCGCTCATCCGTTCCGCCATGATTTCCCCCTATTCATCCATCTCATACGCGCGCTTCATCCAACTTGTCACTTCGGCCTCATTTCATCTCCTTGATGAAGAGGTTGGCGAACTGAATTGCCCCGCCGTGGTGCTGCAGCGCAATCGGGCCCTCGCTCGGGACCCCAAGGAGCTGGGCGTTGTCGATGACGGTCTTGTTGTTGAGGACCACGGTAAGCCGATCCCCCTTCATTGTGATCACGAACCGGTTCCACTGCCCGATCGCGGCGTCGGCGCGCTCCTTGGGCACTCCGCCGGCGCGGACCTCGCGCGGCAGCTTCTCGTCCGTAACGTAGCCATGCACCTCGCTGGATCCGCACGACCAGCACCAGATATTCACCTGGCTCTTGCTGTTGCCGCGCAGATAGATGCCGCTGTCTCCGGCGTCCTCCATGGGCACGGACATCTGCGTGCCGTCGTTTGTGAGCCGGTAGTCGCCGTTGGGCAGCAGCACCGGCAGCTCATGGGTCTCCGGCTTCGCCGTCCATCGCCAGTCGCAGACCATGACAAAATCTTTGTAGGACTTTTGCGTCCACAGATCGTCCCCGCCGCCGTCGAATGTAATCATCCAGTCATCCGCCTTGAAATGGCCCTCATGGACCTTCTCAAACCTCCACCCAGAGAAGTCGACGCCGGTGTACATCGGCAGAAATCCGTCGTCCTTCCGCGCGATTTGGACGATGGTCAGCGGCGGCTTTGCGGGCGGCATCTCTTTAATCCGAATGTTCTTGAATTCGATGGGCGAGCCTTCGGATTCGAGGCAGATGTAGCCTCTGCGCGGATTAACATCGTGGCCGCGCGTTACCATCTTGCCGTTTACCGCCAGCGAAATGCTGCCGTCCTTGCAAGTAATCTCGTAATGGTTCCATTCGCCGCCGGGCCTCATGCGCTTTTCCGTGGGATAAGCGCGATCGCCACCTTTGGGTCTGGGGTTCTCCGGCTTCATCACCGCGCCGTGGATGGGAAACACGTCCCCGTCGCTGGTGTACCAATCGGCCTCCGAACCAACCATCACCTGGACTTCGATGGCGCGCGTGAAGGGTTGGCCCTTCGCGGTGGTCGCGTCGCTCCAAATGAAGATGCCGGAATTGCCCTCTTTGTCCAGGTGCCGCCAATCAGCCTGAAGCACAAAGTTCTCGTACATCTTTTCGGTGCGCATCACTCCGGTCGGCTTGCCCGTGCAGAAGATCATGCCGTTTCTCACCGTGAAGGTTGAGGGCGCGCAGTTGACGGTTTTCCAGCCCTTTAGGTCTTTGCCGTTGAAGAGTGGCTTGAACCCGTCGCCGGCATGGCAGGTGTGGACGCACGCCGCCAGCAGGAGAATTGTGAGTACCCGTTTCATTGTCATTCATTTCCACGACAGAAGCATTCGTCCCTTCACGAGTACCATTGGTTCATGGCTAGATATGGCATGTTCAAAGCGATAGGCGGCAGCATGGAGAGCGTCCGGGAGCGGGTGGAAGCGGCGCTTAGGGGCGAGGGGTTCGGCGTGTTGACGGAGATCGACGTTGCGAAGACGATGAAGGAGAAGATCGACGCGGATTACGAACCGTATCTGATCCTTGGCGCCTGCAATCCGAAGTTCGCCAACCTTGCCCTCACTGAGGAGCGAGCGGTCGGACTGCTCTTGCCCTGCAATGTCACTCTCCGTCAGGTCGGCGATCAGATCGAGGTCGGCATTGTGGACGCCGCCGCGCTGTTCAGCCTCGTCGATGAGGAGAAGCGGGGCGCCCTCGCCCCACTTGCCGCAGAGGTTGCTGGAGCGCTCCGGAGGGTTCTGGAAGCCATCTGACGCTACAGCTTGACACGTGGCCGTCTCAGGTCCAGCTCCCCAATACACTGTTTCGCAGCGACATCGACAAACCCAAGAACCTCGCCGTCCGGCATCGCCTGGATAGCGTAATGTCCGGCGGGGAGCCCGGTGACGAGGAACTGCCCCTTCCGGTCCGTGTTGGCGGAGTATGAGTTCCTGAGGATGCCGCCTGTGTTGATGGTGGCCTGGACCTTTGCCGCGTCCGTTTCATTATCCATCAACAGGGCGAAGCGAAGCTCCATCTGGATCGGCTTGCCCATAACGTGCCGAAGCACGCCCCAGACAACACCGCCCTGCACAAACCGGAAATCCTTTTGAACCGCTGTGCCCAGTTCGTCGGGGATGTCGAGGTTCCAGTGCGAGTTGCCGTCCTCACTGACATGGGTTGGGTGCTGGAGCATCAGCATCGGGTAGTAATGCCCCTTCACCAGCTGCGCCTTTACGGGGTCAAAGCGGTACTCGCCGTGTACATCAGTGACCGCCTCCTGCGTCGCCGGGCCGTCCATGTTGCCGAACAGGCTGACCTTGACGCCCCAGAGAGGCCGACCGGTTTCGTCTGTTATCTTGCCCGACAGCGACACATCGTGCGCCATTGCGATTGAAGCGAAGGCGCACAGCGCGATTATCCAACGAGTTCGTGCCAATTCAGCCCTCCTCATTCCCTATCTCACGACGGTGGAAATCACTTCACAACCCGTGGCCCCATCGTGATCGTGACCTCGCGGCCCCGATCCGCCGAGATACGCGCCACCTCCAAGATGGCGTTCCCACTTTTGGGAGTGATGACGTAAAGTCCGGCCTTCAATTTGGTCAGCGTGAACCGGCCGAGCTTGTCGGTCTTGACCGACCGGGAGAACTGGGCGCCTTGCGTCTTGAAGGTTTTGAGGTCGATGTCCAATATGCGGTTGACCTCTTCTCCGGCTGGGAACGGCCCGCCGTCTTCCGCCACGCGCTCAACCTCATGCCCGGTGGAATCCTTCTCCATCCACCGCACTCCGTTTGGTGCCTGGCCAAAATACTGGGGCATGACGATGTCTAGGGAGGTCTGCATGGGTTTGCCCTTGGCGGCGACGACGACGCCGGTAAGCATTCCCCCGACCGGATGATGCGCCGCCTGGTGCTGAGGCAATATCGAACAGGCGACGACGAGCGCCCAAATCAAACTTATCATCTGCATCTCCTTGCCTACACGGATCAACTCTTAGATGCTTCCCACGGGCAAGAAGTTTCAGATTGATTGGAATAGTAAGAAGAAACGTACGAACCATGACATAATGGGTCATGAGCCGATGGTTTCTCGCTCTCCTAATCACGGTTGGTGCACCGTTGGCCGTCCGTGCCAACGATGGAAGCAGCGTTGAGGTTGGGTCGGCAGTTAACTTTTCCAAAAACAAACAGATCAGGATGGTCAGCGAGAATGTTCGCATTTACATGTATGACGATCAACATCATGTAACGGTAGATTTCACGTTCAAAAACACCGGTGCAAAAACCGCCGTCATGATGGGATTTCCCGACCGAGGTGGCAACATCAGCGCAGCCCATAGCATCATTCGGTTCAAATCTTGGGTCGATGGGAAACCGGTTAAGGTCCAGTACAAGAAGCTCACCCAACCGAAAGACACGAACCCGGAAGAAACTCACGAAGGATTGTGGACAAAGTGGGTGCAGTTCGGAGCAAAACAGACTAGACGCGTGCGAGTCGATTACGAAGCAGTGAACTGGTATACGGGCGGCACGATTTCGGGCGCAACATACATTCTTACAACCGGAGCCACATGGCACGGCAAGATCTCGTCGACACGAATCACCGTCAACTGGTCACATATTAGGGAGTTCCAGCACCCGACACTGACGTTCACAAGAGCATCCTCGGGACACGAATATGTAAAGCCTTGGAAAAGGACCGGAATGACTTCGAGAACAATTGAATTCGGACACTATGTCCCTGATTTTGATTTAGACGTGACGATGTGTAAGGGATTCTGGAGGTTCATGGTAAATGATGTAATCAACTCAGCCCCTTGCCTTGAGTACGTGCTTCCATTCCCAAGCGGCGATTCAAGAGATTTGCTGATTCACACTGGCCAACTAGGCGACCTGTTCGCTGGTTTCGGTCCAGGCGGATGCGTGCCCTGGACGAATCCTGCCTGCAAGTGGTTCGGTGGTGAAATCGAGATCAACGACGATGGTACCGCTTTGCTGGGTGGCAGAAGGACCGTGAAGCTACACCGTCCGGTCGTTTGGAAGCGGGCGGAGGCTGACGAAGCGCCGGAAGCGTACGTTTACTTGAAGGATGTGATCGAGGCGGCGGGTGGATCGTACAAATACGATCCCGTCGAGGATCGGGTGAACATAAAGTTCCCTAGGTAGCGTCGGGAGGCTAACTTCATCGCAACGAACGTATCATCCGTGACATAATCAACGGCAGAATGTAAGGCGGGTGCCATCATGCGGCGGTTTTTGATCAGCGTCCTTTTCTCGACCATCACGATCCTCGCCTGCCATGCCGACGATGGCAGCACCGCCGAGGTGGGCGGCGCATACAACTTCTCCAAGAACAAGCAGATTCGGATGGTGAACGAGACCGTCCGAATCTATCTGCATAACACGTTTTTCATTGCGATAGCCGACTTCGTCTTTCAAAACACGGGCGGAAAGACGACGGTCACGATGGGCTTCCCTGACGAGGGCGACCACACGATGAACCGCAGGTGTATCCGGTGGTTCAAGTCTTGGGTGGACGGCAATCGGGTGCGAGTTTCCTTCAAATACCTCGAGCAGCCCGATCCGGACGACGAGGAACGCCGCCATGAGGGAGCTTGGATAAAGAAGGTGGCCTTTGCCAAAGGCCAGAGACGGCGGGTTCGTGTGGAATATGAATCGATTCAATGGCAGTCCGGCGAGAAGGTGCGTGGAGCATTCTATGAGCTCACGACTGGAGCGACCTGGCTGGGCAAAATTTCCTCGGCGCGGTTCATCATCGACTGGTCAAATGTCACAAAATTTCAGCAACCCATTGTCTGCAAAGGCTACGACGAGGTCTTAGTGCCGCGACCGCTAGGTCGGCAGTTTGCATGGGTGGAGTTCAAAGGCTTTATACCGGACTTCGACATTTGGATCTGGCAGATTCCCGCATTTTGGCGGTTTAGGATCAACGGCGAGTCGGTGCCACCGTCGGCCCTGTACCCGTACAGTAGCGCCCTTCCCAAGGGCGACCCTAGGGATTTGCTTGTTCCCATTCGATCGGCGCTGGAGCTCTTGACGGACGCGTACTATCTTGACGGCAACTGGAAGAACCCGTCGTCGGGATTGTTCCGAGATAAGATTGTACTGGAGGTTGATCCCGATACGGGCCCATCATTCTCGCACGATTTCCTTGCGAAGCTAAAGCGAAAACCGCGTCTCAAGAACGTGCGCGAATTCGATGCACTTATGAAGGTCAAGTTCGTATACATTCGCGACGTCGTGATTGCCGCCGGCGGGACCTATCATTACGATGCAGTCAGGGATATTGTGGACATCCATTTTCCGAATGTGCACTCACGCTCTCCGTAGACCCTGTCGCTGCCGACGCCGGACAGCCGCGGCGACTAGTGCCGCGAAAGAAACGGCTATGCAGGGCTCCGGCACCAGGGTGTACGCCGCGTCGCCGATGATGTGGTGGGCGTGCGTCGTCGGATGGCCGATGTCCCAATAGGCATAGTTGTACGGATCGCCCGAGCCTTTGTCCAGATAGCTGTCCGTCACGTTCGTGAACCCATACGCTCCAGGGTCGTCGAAAATCTGGTGTTGAATCGCGAACACATCGAAATAGATGAAGTGGACCGTAGGAAACTGGCTGCCCATATCGGCGAGGCCGGATTGAATCAATGCATTGTGCTGAATGGAGAGCTGCGTCGCGAGGTCCTGGAGCGCCGTCCCGTAGAGCGCCGGCGTGATGCCGAGGTCCGGAAGAGACATGATCAGAAACAGCCCGCCGCCATGTTGTGCAAGGTCGTGGATCTCACCCAGAAAGTTGTTGACCGGCACCGTTGGGTCGCTCGCCCCATCGATGTAGTCGTTAGTGCCGCCGTTCAACACATAGAGCGCGTCGGAATCAACGGAGGGATGCGCCGCCAGATAGCTGTCCACCTGCCATCGGATTCCAGTGCCGGGCGCAAGGGTGTTGACGGTGTCCGTGTCCGCGCCGCCGTAGGCGTAGTCGTTTAACGTCTTACCCAGATCGCTCGAAAGATATTCAACCCAGACGGGGCCGTTGGAAAATCGTCCCTGCCAGTAGGGGGCGCCGGGATATCCCGTGAGGGCGAACAGGTTGCCGTTGTCCGACAGGCTGTCGCCAAAAGAGACGACCTGCGAGATCGGATGAGCATATCCGATCAGTGCGAACAATGCGCTACCTATAACCAATCCAGTGCGTGCGTTCATTGGGCTCTCCTCTACCTCATATTATACAGGCAGTTTCATGATCCCGCCGCTGAGGGCTTCTTGTGGTCAACCGCGAATGGATATCGGCGTGCGGATCCACGGCCACAGGGGGCAGGCCACGCAATTCGTACACGGCCTGCTTTCCCGGCGATGCCCGCCAAATTGGGTGTAGGAATCGAGCCTCAAAGGGCCTCCCACTCTTCGCGAGAAATATCTGCGTCACGCAGGATTCTTGTGAGAAGTCCGCGTCCGATATCGGAGCGATGTGGATTGGGGATAGGAATCTGAATTTCGCCCTTCGTCATAAGTTGATGCTTCGCTCCAGCGAATGGGCCATCGAATCCGCACTTACGCAGGAACTTTATGAAGTCACGACGATTGATTGGCCCTAGTTTTGGCACTAAACCCCTGCGCGCACATTCAAATCAATGCCGCCGATGACGGGAAGCGGCATTTGGCGCCGAACACCAACCAGGATCCAGTCCTCCAGTGTCTCCATAAGCTCATCGCGGCATGCCTCGAGGGTGTCTGCGTTGGCCCACAATCCCTGGAATCCAGGAATAGACCCAAAGTAGGTGTTATCGTCCTCAATAACTTCGTATTTGGCTAGGCTCATAGCCGTCTGAATGTACTTTGTCAACATCCCTTACTTTATACCATGCCTTCCGAGGGATTGGCACCCACGATCTCCCCGTCTTCTAGCCGGATCACGCGGTCCGCCGACTCTAGCATCGTCGGGTCGTGGGTGACCAGGATTATGGTCCCTTCGCCCCGATGCTCGATCAGGGTCTCCACCACAGCTTTTCCCGTCGAATGGTCCAGTGACGCCGTCGGTTCGTCGGCGAAGATAGCCTCCGGCTCGTTGAGCAATGCCCGCGCCACGCAGACCCGCTGCTTCTCCCCGCCGGAAAGCGCTCGCGGCCGGCGATGCAGCTTGTCGCCTACCCCCAGGCGATCGAGCAGCTCCACAGCGCGCGCCGTCCGGACCGGCCCGTTCCCGCCGACCAGCACGTTTTCCAATGCCGTTAGATAACCAAGAAGATACGGGTATTGGAACAGCATGCCGAATCGCGCCAGCCGGAGCCGGTCCCGCTCGCTTGCCTTTAGCTCCTGATAGTCCCGGTCCTGATACAGCACGCGGCCGTGCGTCGGTGTCTTCAGTCCGCTCATCAGATAGAGCAGAGAGCTTTTCCCCGACCCGCTCGGGCCCAAGATACCGAGAAACTCGCCCGTCTCCACTTGCAGATTGATTCTTCGGCAGGCATGCACCGGACCGGTCGAATCTCGATAGATCAGGGAGGCGTCTTCGATTCGAATCACACGAGCCTCCGCTCGACGATGGCCACTGGATCGAATCGCCGGAACCTCAGCCACACAGTCAGAACGGCGAACATCCCAATGGCGACCGGGACAGCCAGGGTATAGCGATAGATCTCCCATCCCGCCATCACCATCGGGTAGCCCTTTGGGTCCATCACTTGTGTGCGGACGATCTCGAGGCCTAAATGGGTGAGGCCGAGACCGATGATCCAGGCCCCGATGACCACCAGCAGAGTTTCGCCGACCACGCGGCGCAGCAGCTTAGACCGCGTGTAGCCGATGGCCTGCAGCAGTCCGAACTCCACCATCCGTTGGGAAAAGTGGATGTTGGCGAGCAGACCCATCATGGTGGCCATAACGACAACCAGGGCGCCGATGACGATGTTCAGCAGCAGGTAGAGCGTGGACAGGTCCTTTTCCGTCTGCGTGTTGAGCTCCTCATAGCTGAACACCCTTGCCTGCGTACCTTTCATCCGTTTGGTGGTCCATATGTCGAGCGCCTGTTGATTCTTCGATTCGTCCGCCATCAGCACAAGGCTCACGCTTCGCAGCAGCGGCTGTTCGCGGATGAAACGCCCGGATGTGAAAGCGAACCAGTGCTTGCCGTCCATGATGCCGACCACTTTGACCGGCACCGTAGCGTACTCGTCCGTCAGGTCCGGCCCCATCGCCACGCTGCCGATATGCAGGTTCTTGTTCCGCGCCACCTGCCGGGAGACAACCATCTCGGGCTCGCCGGGTCTCGGCAGCCGGCCCTCGGTGATGGTGAACCCGAGGCGGTCCATCATCGGCTGGTAATCGCGCTGCGAGAGGCCGTAGACGATGAACGGCCACTGGCCGACGATGGTCTTGACGCGCATCATGGCGGTGCGGACGCGGAGCATGCGGCCCAATTGGGGCGCGTCATGCAGCATGTCGGCCATCTTTTGGGTATTTTCCGTGTCCGCGCGAGGCCAGACGATGCAGAACTCTTTGTTGTAGCCGTAGACGGTGCGGATGGCGTGGGGGATGGAATCCAGCATGGCCACGATGCCGCCGATGAGCAGCACCGCCATGACGATCACTCCGCAAAGGGGGATGGTTTGGCCGGGGTTGCGCCAAAGGAACATGACCGGCGACAGCGGGTTGAAGGCGGACCGGGCGCGCGGCCGCTTCTTTGCCACGGATTTTTCGGCGGTTATTGCCATAGGGCCATTGAACTCATCCCTAATTATCCATCCCTTTCGATGCTCGGTGTGATTATTAGTACGCGAAGTGAGCCGAAACGCATCCAAGAATACTCCCGGACGTATTCTTATCGGTATGGCGGAACACGAGAATATGATCGGCTGGTATTGCCGGCGGTTTGGCATCAAGCTACGGTGGCACGAGAGCGCCTACGGTGGCCGGGAGGGAGCGGCACTGGAATTGATGCTCGGAGGGCTTTTCGAGGACTGGCTGCTACTGCAGCCGATTTCGGAACTGCGCTGGCTTGCCAAGGAGGTCGCGGGCAAAGAGGGCCGGGAGAGAAGGACCCGTCCGGAGCCGACGGAGCCACCTGAGATTGATATGACCGATGTTTATCGATCGATCCCGGGCAGCATGCGGCCGCAATTTGAGGGGTATTTCGATGCGGCGGACGACTACCTCTTGGTGCTCAGCGAGATGGAAGAGAAACTGTCAACGGGCGACCTTTCTGAGAACGAGGAGTTGCAACGGAAGGCGGCCTGGGCTGCGAAGCGATACATGAACGAATTGGCCGAAGTGAAGCGGCAGAAGATTGTGAACAGGGATCGACTGCGATCCCGAATCCGCTCCGATGCTGGCCGTGCCCTCTTTCGGCGGATTGAGGAAAGGGGTCGAGAGTTGCGCCGGGAAGGGGCGGAATTCAAGCGGCATCATCCCGCCAATCGGGAGCAAGAAGATGTCATTCGGCAAATTGAACGCCGCGCATGGGAAATGCGGCAGCACGTGTCGATTTATGGCCCGACGGCTTGGGTGATGAAGGGACGGCAGGTTGACGTAAACTGTGTGCCCGCTGCCGCGGGCGAGGAGTTTATGGGCCAGTTCCAAGTGGCTCTGCAGCCTATGCTGGATGAGGTCGATCGCCTCGCGCAGGAGACGACCCAGATCGAATCGGAATGGATACGGACGCTTTGTGGCGAGCGAGAGCAAACCTCCTTCTGGTCAGAATTCCGCAGCCGCTGGGGCTTGCGTCCTCGCCGCCGTGAGAAGTAACCGTCCCTAATCCCTTCGCAATAGCACTGCGAAGGCGGGTACCGCGTCGGGCAGGCAATATCGCCGCCAATGCTCGAAACTTGCATCTCAAGACGAATTTTGGCGTACATTGGTTAGTGATGGAAGAACCGAAGCCTGAATCTGGACCTCAGCCGCCCGATCTCGGCATCCGCGTGCGGTGGATGATCGACTGGTATTGCTCGAAGATGGACATCGAGCTGCCATGCCTGGCTGCCGACCTGGACAAGACGGAGGAGGTGGCAATCGAAATCGTCCTCGGGGAATGTTACCGGGACTGGACGTTTGGCAGGCCGTCCGACGAGATGCGCCAGCTCTCGGAAGCACACTCCATCGCGTTTTATGAATCCTTTGTTGCAGCCGGCGGCAAGGAGTGGGTGGATGCTCGCGGGCTGAGTCCGGAACAGCGGAAAGCGGCCCGACAAGAAGCGAAAACCACTCGTTCTCATGTGCAAGAGCTCCTAGAATGGGCCAAATCGGCCAGCCGAGAAGAAATCTTGGAACGGCTTGGAACGTGCCGACCGGTCTTGGACCAAGAACATCAGGACCTGCTCGATCATGCTTTGCCTGAGCAGCGAGAGCATATCGAGACCATCTTGGCAACTGGCGATGAGAGCCACAATACGTCCGAATCGATTCTTGAACGGCGTTTGTCCGGCGAGATAACCAAGGAAGAAGCGCTTGAGCAAATGTCGGCCAATGTTAGGCAGATGATGGGGCGCATGAAAGATGCACTGGGGAAAATGCAATCGAATCTCGACGATCGAATGGCCGTGCTCAAGGCGCAGGTGACCTCTCCCGAAGGAAAGGAATTCTTAGTCCGGATTGAGGCGAAGCATGACGAATTGAAGCGCATCGGGCTAGAGGAATCTGAGCGGAGAATGCGGTTATGGAACATCACATCGACCGAGGATAATCCATGAAATATGATTGCAGGCCACCGAGCGGGCAGAACCTCAAGTGGTCAGTAACGGCGTCACATTCGAAAAAGTTCGAGCTTTTCTTCAGATTCCGCTTGACAGAACCGTCAATATACGATATGATCTATTTACCATCCAGGTTGGGGCGTATGCCTTAGGAGGGCCGAAGCTATTCTGCCTTCCTTTTTTTTACGTCAATGTCCGTCTTGTAACGCTGCCTTCTAGGTGGCATTGCGACCTTTGGGGAGAGCCGTCAGGATGCCGGCACGATCGTTTTTGCCGCCTGGAAGGCAGCGCTACGGGAAATTTGAGCCGGCAGGATGCCAGCGTTACAAATTCATCTTTGCCGCCTGGAAGGCAGCGTTACGGGTGGAGGACGCCGACGCGGATGCGGGAAGCCGACTTTGATGAGTGGTGCAATTGAATCGTAGCTTTCGTAAAGTCCTCCGCCTTGGCCTTCCAAATGTCCATGAACTTCTGCGGATTCCGATCCCCGAGCGGGAACCAGCTGCTCTGAACCTGCACCATCATCCGGTGACCCTTCTTAAAGGTGTGGAACACGTCCGGCAGCGCGTACGAGACCTTTTCTATTTTGCCGGGAGTCAGCGGCGAGGGCTTTGTCGGATTATTCCGGAACTTGGCCCGCATGATTTCGCCGCGCACCAGCATCTCATAGCCACCAAGGTTATCCGACGCATCGTCTGGGAATACGTCGATGACTTTGACCACGAAATCAGCGTCCGTGCTCGTTGAGGTCACGAAAAGGTCCGCCCAGACCGGTCCAACGATGGTTAGATCTTCCGTCATCGGCTCGGTCTTAAAGGTCAACACGTCCGCCCTTTTTTCGGCAAAGCGCTGGTCGCCGTCCATATATGTGCTGTTCCGATTCCGGCCCGTCTTTCCAACATAGGGAACCGGATTGGCGGGGTCGCTCACATATTCATCCTGGCCGCTACCTGCCTGCTTGGTTGAGATCGTTTTGCCGGCGCTGAGATAGAACGACTGCTCCTTCGTCCCCTTTGGCGGCCACTTGTCGAAGGTGTGCCATTGGTTCGCGCCGGTCTCGAACACCTGTGCCTCCTGCGTGCTCGGGTTGCCGTCGCCGCGCAGGTAGGCGTCGAAGAACGGCCATTCGATGTTCTCCTGATAATATGTGGAGGCTGGCATGCCGAACGGAATGTCGCCGAATTTGTCTCCGGGTCGGCCGGCCCATCCTCCGTGCGGCCATGGTCCCATCACCAGTGTGTTGTGGATCCCCTTGTTCTGCTTTTCGATATGCTTGTAGAGGTTGAGCGCGCCCCAGAGGTCCTCGGCGTCGAACCAGCCGCCGACGGTCATCACGGCGCAGTGGACGTTCTTTGCGTGATCGGTGAGCGCGCGGGCCCTCCAAAAGTCGTCGTAGCTCTCGTGCGCCGCCATGTCGTTCCAAAAGGCGATCTGGTTCTTCAGATATTTGTCATTGGCGTTTGCCAGCGGGCCGAGATCGAGGAAGAACTGATACGCGTCGCTGCCGCGGTCGATCGAGGGCATCTGGACGGTCGGGTTGGGCGGGCGGCCAAAACCGGATAGGAAGTTGAACCCGTCCATGAGGAACAGCACGCCATTGTGGTGAAAATCGTCGCCAATCCACCAGTTGGAGACGGGCGCCTGGGGCGAGGCGGCCTTGAGCGCGGGATGCGTGTTTATCGCGGCGGCGCCGGCGTAGAAGCCCGGATAGGAGATGCCGCGCACGCCGACGCGCCCGTTGTTGTTGGGGATGTTTTTGACCAAGTATTCGACCATGTCGTAGGTATCTGTGCTCTCGTCGGTGTCCTTCGGGCCGTTGTACTTGGTTCGGATGGGGCGGATATTCTCGAACTCGCCTTCCGATCGGCCCTTGCCGCGCACGTCCTGGTAGGCGAAGATGTAGTGATTGTCGCTGAACTTCCGCGAGCCGTATGGGTTGCGGAAGCCGGTGTCATAGGGTCCGGCGCCGTAGGGGGTGCGCTCCATCAGGATCGGGTGTTTTTCGCTGGTGTCTTTTGGGACATAGACGACGGTGGCCAGCTTGACGCCGTCGCGCATGGGGATCATGATGAGCTGCTTGGTGTAGTTGTCGCCGTTGACCTGGGCTTGGGTCAGGCAGGCGAGGAGGATGAGGAGGATGGCGAGAACACGTTTCATGGGGATGGTTTCGAGGCATTGTTGGCATTTCCTGTCCGGGATCGGTCGGGAGACCTGTGGAAGACCTGCGACTCGGTCGGGAGACCGGTCGCATCGGAGGAGGAGGATTGCGGGAACACGTTTCATGGGCTTGGTTTCTAGGCGCGCAGTTCCCGCCATTGTCCCAGCACACTGTTTTTCCTGCCGTGGTGTAAACTACGATTGACGGTGAACAAGCCTTGGAGGCAGACGCGGATGAGGCGTACCAACAAACGTGGATCGACGGTTGTGCGGCAGCGCTGGCTGTTGCTCCTTTCCCTACTAGCGCTGGCCGGCTGTTCGACTTCCCGATCGCTCCATGAGGCGGCCAGGCACGGCGACATCTCCGGGATCGAGCGATTTCTGAAGTCCGGCTCAAACATCAACGAGCAAGACAAGTTCTCCGGCTGGACTGCTGTTCAAGTCGCAGCCTCCGAGGGGAAGGCGGATGCCGTGCGGTATCTCATAAAGAAAGCGGCGGATATCAACTTGCCGTCTAAGGACGGATTCACCCCCTTGCATGAGGCGGTAATGTACCGGCGGCAGGATGTAGTACGAATTCTCCTTGACGCAGGCGCGCGAGTCGATATTCAAACGAGTGCTGGAGCAACGGCATTGGATTTTGCTCGTACCTTTGCAACACCAGCGATTCAGGAGATGATTCGTCAAAGGGTAGCTGGCAGTAAGTAGGACCGAATTGGTCTTGCGATGCCTGAACCTCTCCGGTGTACAATTACACGACCTCATTGACATTTATGAATGGTGATTTTCGAAAGGTCCGATTGTCGGGACTATTCGGTGCAAGGATCAGGTTGGTGTTGCGGCGGGTTGGGTGGGATTAGTGCGTCCAGGTGCCGCAATGGAGGGATCGCGACCCCAAGTACCGAATTGGGCAACATGTCCCAACCCGTAGCCTACATCTGCCGGTGGATCCCGGAAGAGGCGATGGCCGTTATCCGGCCGCATGCCGTCGTGCGGCAATGGCAGCCGGATGCGGAGCCTGTGCCGCGGGATGTGCTGTTGCGGGAAGTCCGGGAGGCCGATGGGCTGCTGTCGTTCCTCACCGATCGGATTGACGACGAGGTGCTGGACGCAGGGCCGAATCTGCGCGTGGTCAGCAACTGCGCCGTCGGGTACGACAACATTGATGTGCCCGCCTGCTCCAAGCGCGGCGTGATGGTTGGCAACACGCCGGGCGTGCTGACCGAGACCACCGCCGACCTGGCCTGGGCGCTGATCATGGCGGCGGCGCGGCGGCTGGGCGAGGGCGAGCGCATCGTGCGCGGCGGCAAGTGGGGCAACTGGCACCTGATGTACATGGTTGGCCAGGACGTGCACGGCGCGACGCTCGGCATCGTGGGGATGGGCCGCATCGGGACGGCGGTCGCGCGGCGGGCTCGCGGGTTCGGCATGCGCGTCATCTATCACAATCGATCGCGCGACGAAGAGGCGGAGCGGGAGACGGGCGCGCGATTTGTATCCTTTGATGAATTGCTGGCCGAGAGCGACATCGTCACTGTCCATGCCCCCTCCACACCGGAGACCAAGAATCTGTTCGGCGTCGAGCAGTTCCGCGCGATGAAGAAAACCACCGTTTTTGTCAACACCTCCCGCGGCGCGCTGGTCGATCAAAAGGCGCTCGCCGATGCGCTGCGAAGCGGTGAAATTGCGGCTGCGGGACTGGATGTTTTCCAAGCCGAGCCGCTGCCGATGGACGACCCGCTACTTCAACTCGAAAACGTGGTGCTGCTGCCGCACATCGGCTCGGCCAGCATCCAAACGCGCACAGCGATGGCGGTCCGCGCCGCCGAGAATTTGGTCGCCGGCCTGCGCGGCGAACCGCTCCCGTTTCAAGTCAATCCAGAAATAAAACCGAGGAAATAGATGCTCGCACTAATGGCGCTGATTATGACAACCGCACAACAACAACCCGACACGAAAATGGTCCCCGCATACATGGACGCGATGATCCGAAAAATGATCGTCGGCCACCCGCCCTCCGAGATGATGAAGGAAGAGACGAAGGCGAAGATGCGGCATGAGGCGCTGGGAATGCTCGGCCTCGATCCGATGCCGGAAAAAACGCCGCTCAATCCGAAGATCACCGGCAAATTGGATCGCGACGGATATGTGATCGAGAAGCTGATATACGAAACCTATCCCAAGTTCTATTGCACGGCTTATCTATATATTCCGAAAAAGGGAACCGCGCCATATCCGGTGGTGCTGGCGCCGGTAGGGCACTGGGCGCACAAAAAGCTGGAACCGGTGGTGCAGGCCCGGTGCATCGGCCTCGCGCTGTATGGGTTTGCGGTTTTGTGCATCGATATGCCCGGCCAGGTTGGGCACAACGACGACGAGCGCGATTTTCCCGGACCGCATTCCGATTGGCGCTTGCATATGGCGTCGCTTCCGCCTGAGGGCGTGATGGTATGGGATGTTGTGCGCGGGATCGACTATCTCGAAACGAGGCCGGAATTTGATACGAAGCGAATGGCGGTGACGGGGGCGTCCGGCGGTGGACTGACATCTATGTATGCGTTTGCCGTCGAACCGCGTATCAGCATGGCGATACCCGTCTGCTATCCCAGCAGCTACGAAGACAACTATGGCAATGGGTGTTATTGTAACCATGTTCCGGGTGCGTTTCTGTTAGGCGATCGGTCGGACGTACTAGCGATTGCCGCGCCGAAACCGGTTCTGGTGATCGGCGCGGAGACGGATGCCGAGTTCCCAAAAGAGGGAACGCTGCGGACGCACGCAAAGCTGCTCAAGCTATATGAAGCGTATGGAAAACCGGACGATTGCCAAGTGCTGATTGCGCAAGGTGGGCATGACTATCGCAAGCCGATGCGCGAGCGGATGTATGGGTTTGTGTTGAAGCATTTGATGGGTATTGGCGATGGCGGTCCGGCAAAGGAATTGCGGGAACTGGCCGACCGGGGTAGCGACCCGCCGATGAATGTGGAGGATTGGAAGGCGCCCGCGTCTCAGTGTTTTCCTGATGGCAAGCCGTACGCGGACGCCCGCACAATGTTGGCGCTGGCACGGGAGAAAGGCGCGGCATTGGCGGCCAAGGCGGTAGCGGATGCGAAAGGGGATTTGCGGGGGTACTTGGCACAGCGGATGAAGAAGATCTATCCGGAGCCGGCGCGCGTCCCCGTCGATGGAAAAGTGACACAGACCGCGGGACAGACGCTGGAACAGATTACGGGGAGCTACGTTTCGGAACCGGGTCTGCGGATTCCGTTTGTGTTGTCACGCCGGCCCGGAGGCAAGCTGCCGGCGCGGATCATTTTGGCGGAGCGCGGGTATGAGGACGGGGCGCTGCCGGCAGAGGGCGGGCCGCACATCGATATGACGATCACGGGGCGCGGATTTGGGAACATACCGGGTTTGGACCAGCGGCTCGCCACCTACGTCGGGCGGCCGGACGTGATCATGTGGGCGTGGGACGTCAGCCGCGCGGTGGACTATTTGGCCTCGCGCGACGATGTGGAGATGGGTGAAATCGAGGTGTGGGGGTATGGTCCCGGCGGCGGGCAGGTGGCCTATCTCGCCGCGATTATGGATTCCCGGATCAAGAGGGCGTTCGGGCAGAAGACCCTTCGCAGCTACCTGGACGTGTTCGATCGGGAGGACCTTCCCGGCTATGCCATGCCGCACCGGATATTGGAGGTTGGGGATTTGCCGTTGATGCGGAAGGCGGTGGGTGGCGACAAGAATGCTTTATAGTCGAGTCTGCAATTTTATCTTGGGATCGGTTACAATCTTATTATGGATCGAGATACAATTATTGAGAAAATCAGGGCCAATAAGGACCGGCTGAGTGAATTTGATGTTGAGTCGCTTCCACTGTTTGGTTCGTTTGCCCGCGCTGAAAATAATGAAGCCAGTGGCCTAGACATTCTTGTTCAATTCAAAGGCAAGACAACTTTTGATGGATACTTTGATCTGCTGTTTTTCTTGGAGGAGTTGTTAGGACTCCATGTCGATTTAGTGACGGAGGCGGCGCTACGGCCATCGATACGAACATCCGTGTTGGATGAGGCAATCCGCGTTGCGTAAGCTAAAGCTTTGGCTAGAAGATATTTTGAAATCATGCAACAGGATTCTTCGATATTCCATTTGGCAAGTTTTGAACTAATACCATGAAGATTTTCCAGATCAAACTTCATCCAGTCGCAACAAAGCGCCACACGGGCCTGATCTCCCATCACGTCATCATTGAGCTGACAACTGATAGTGGTATCGGCTGGGGAGAGGTGTCGGATCTGGGGCATCTTCCCATGTATGTGCCGGACCTCACGGATTTGGAGAAAGCTCTTAACACACTGCTAGTGGGCCAAGATGCGCGGCGGATTGCGGCGCTCAACGCAAAAATGCTGCAGGCGTTTCCGGAACAGATGTATGTATATGACATGGGCGCCGTGATTCGATGCGGCATTGACATGGCACTGCATGACGCGGTCGCACGGCAGCTTGGCGTTCCTATCAATCAACTGTTGGGCGGTCAGACGCGGGATAGCTTTCCCGTCTGCTACCCCATCTTCCGCATCACATCTGAAGAAGACGTCGAAAAGAATCTGCAAACGGTGAAGGAGCGCCAGTCAGAAGGCTTCACTCATTTTCGGCTCTATGTTGGCAGGCGTCCGGAAATGGACGAGGCATTCTGCAAACAGCTCCCCAAAGGTGCAAATCTAAAATCCATCGACTTCAGCAACATTCTCGATTGGAAAGAGGCGTGGTGCGTCACCGAGCGACTGCTGCCGTACAACCCGACTCTTGTAGAAAGCCCCACGCTACGGTACGATTTTGAGGGCCTGGCGACATTCCGTGAAAAATGCCCCATTCCGGTCAGCGAGCACGTGATCAGCCGCCATTACGCCATCCAATTGTTGCAAAACCGCTCGGTGGACATCTTCAACATCGCACTCACCTTCATCGGCGGTTTTGAGGCGGCGCTGGGGATGTTTCGGATGGCGCAATCGGCCGACATCGCCTGCCTGATCGGCACAACGCAAGAACTTTCGCTCGGTACGGCGGCGCAGGCCCAGATCGGTGCCGCCGTCCCCAATCTGGAGCATGTCTCCGACTGCACCGGTCCATGCCTCTATGCCGACGACGTGTGCGATCCCCGCGTTCGATACGATAATTCGCAGCTCATCGTCCCGGAAGGCCCAGGGCTTGGCCTGGAACCGGACCGGAAACTGCTCCTGGAACTCCACTCCCCCCTCGCTTCGGCTTCCAGCGCCCCCATCTCCGCCACGCTCGATCGGACGCTATCTGAGACGAAAGGTGATCCTTCGCCCCGATATGGCGGGTAATTTTTCGGTGTCGATGGATAGATTTGACGGCGAAATCAGTCTTTAGTATTTGAACGCAGCAAATTTGGGGGTGTGGCATGGAAATACGAAGTCCGATCCTCGCGCTTGGAATGGGAGCTTTGGCAGCGCGGTGCCTCGCGTCCACCATAACCGTTCCGAACGGTGATTTTGAGACAGGCAATCTTGATCCTTGGGTCGCAAATGCCAGCGTCGTCGGCCAAGGCGGCGGCAGTCCGACATTGGAAGCCGGCGTGACGAGCGACAGCTATTCCGGTATCTACGGCTATCGTGCGAGAGCATCGATGGCCGCACAGCCACCGAAACCCGGCCAATGCACGGATAACAACATCCATCTCAGCCTATCCATGCATCAGTCATTCTCGCTTGCGGCCAGTGTCACGGGCCCAATCGCTCTAGCGATATGGTTGGTTGGTAATGTATCGCAAGGTGACACATCCGAAATGCATGCGCGCATCGGGCTCGATCCAACGGGCAGTGAAGACGAGAACGGCTTATCGGTGGTCTGGACAGAAGTAACCGCTATTCCCAATGCACGCTGGGTTCGCCAGATCCTATCCCTTCCTCCTACGACCTCCAACACATTCACGGTATTCATTCAAGGATACGCGGAAGTTTCTATGCGCGTATGCAATGCGTCCATGCCGCAGACACTGACCGCAACGCTTCGCGTTGATTCAGTTCACATGGCGACGTCTCTCGATCAGCCGCCCGTCATTGTACTGACTGATCCCACAAATGGCGCTCCTATGATTCAGCCTTATTCGTTGACGTTCAATGTAACGGACCCGGAATCTGAAGGTATGACAGTCAATCTTTATCGAGACGGAGAAAAGTATCAGTCACCTGTGACAACTACAGGTGGGGACGTACAGTTTACCAACATTATGGCTGGCTATGGGATTCATCAATATGAACTGACAGTGACCGACGACTGGGACAACACGTCAACTTCAGGACCTGTCTATATTGAATCGATGCCCGAAGCTCAAATGAATCTATATACCGGTCCAACGGGTAATGCGTCATGCTACCTCCTGAAAACTTTCGGTCAAGATCAACTGATAGGAGTGGGCGGTTTTTCGGAGAATGGTGTTGGCCGATTTGCTGTCCTTCGATTTGATCGCAGACTGAATACCTTGCAAGAGAACCGATATACTTGTAACCTGGCGGGCAAGATTTGCAAACCTGTGGACATGATCGTTCATCCGGATGGGAGTAAGATTGTTGCGGTCAACAGCAGCGTTAGCATTAATCCGCAATCCGCCGACGCATACGTGCTTGATATAGGCCCCAACGGAGTGGAACAATGGCGATTTGTCTTCGATGGCACACCGGAGGGATCTTCTCACCCCGCAGACGATCAACCCACAAATCTCGCCCGGGATGGCAACGGAAATATCTACCTGTTTGGCAAATCAGCGCTCCGCGAGGCGCCGTACACAATCCGCGATTTCTTGTTGAAGCTTGACGCGCAGGGCAACGAAGTTTGGAGGACTTTCATTCTGCCGGACGACGGGTATCATCTGACTCCCGTCCAGTTCTCCATAGGTTCAGACGGAAAGATCTATCTCGCGTCAACGACCGGTTCGAATTCCGACGCGCAGCGGTCGCAAGTTAGCCTTACCGCGGTTAACCCGACCGGAACGATCGCTTGGACGCAGGAATTTACATCCAGGGCTGACAGAAATGAAACCAACGGAATCGTAGCTGACGGCGAAGGAAATGTATACGTTGCCGCATCCTGTCCGGGGGAGAACGGTCTCCCCGATATCTACACCCTCAAGTACAACAGCGAAGGGTCGCTCTTGTGGGCACGCAGCCAGAACGGGATCGGAAATGCGGATGATACCGCTGGCTGCATTACAATCGCGAGCGACGGAGGTATTCTCGTCGGCGGCAATTACTGGGTAAGTTCAAGTTATGGCTACGACCTTGTGGTAATCAAGTACGACAACGACGGCCAACAGCAATGGGTGGCACAGGACAAGAATCCAGAGATATGGGATACTGCGACTGCGATCTTCGAAGACGGCAGCGGCAAAATACATTTACTCGGCAGCGATAATAATTCGCCCGCTCTTGTTTTCAAAAGTTCGCTTGATGGTCAAGTCTTGGAATCAAGGACTCTAACCGGAATTATTTGGAACAAATTCTATGCGAGATCCATGGCGGTATTTTCCGACGGCGATGCATATGTGACCGGCGCTGCCACAGGTAATCAGCAGACCGAGACGATGAAAACGATCCGCGTTCCCGCATCCGCCCGCTATTGGTTCGGTCAAGTCGACTTGGCGGCATACACCGGTTCGCTCGACGGGCTTGAGGCGGAATTCGCTTCGTGGCAAGGCGGCCAGAAGACGGAATCACGCAGTGCCTCCCTCAGTGCGTTAGGGAATTACTCCGTCCTGCTCGAAGACGGGCTATCCGAACGGTTGACGTTGAAACCAACTCATTGGCTCTCGGTTGCGACTCCCGTCGATCAGAATAGTGGGCCACGGTTGGACTGGACGATTCCGTACAATGGAGACGCGACAGGAGACAATCGCATTGCGCTTCCCGATCTCAACCAGATTTTTGTCAATTTCGCACTCAACGATCCCAATTCGGACATGGATGGCAGTGGAACCGTCGACGTGCCGGATATAAACATCATCGTTGTCAATTTCGGGCTGACGGGTGAGGAATAGGATAATGATTCGACTGAAAATTTTGGAGAATGAGATGTCCACACGCTACGGCGGATAATTTTCTTGGCAAAATCAATAGAATCGGAGAGAATCAGAGTCATCTATTATCAGATTTATCATAAGTGAGGCGAGTCATGATCATCCGTTCACGAATCTTCTTTGCAATCATCATCCCATTTGTCTGCGCCATCGCTTTCGCGGGCGATATCCCAGTTCAGAACTCTAACTTTGAGTCCGGTTCCCTCAGCCCGTGGCTGGAGACCCGGTCCTACGGCGGACATGGCAAGGCCCCAGCCACGATCTCTTCCGGCGTCCAAAGCGCGGGTCGCAACGGTAGCCTCGCCTATTATGCTGAGGCGAAGATCTTCGTCAAGCAACCTTCCAATGGCAATTGCGTCACGAACGATGTGTTCGTTCAATCGGTCTTGCGGCAAACGATCCAGTTGGGAGCTCCCACGACCGGTGACTTCAATCTCGGCGCTTGGGCAAATGGCAGCGGACACATCGCATCCGGAGGCACTTTCCGTTTTCGCGTCGGCAGCGATCCGACAGGTGGAACGGATATAGATGCTCCAACGGTCATTTGGGGCGACTACCAAGAACAGACTGGAGTTTTCGTCCGCGCCCAGGTCCGTACGGGAACCATCACCACGGACAGGCTCACCATCTTCCTCTCCGGACGAGCATCAGCCGAGGAGGAATTGTGCCAGACCACAATAATTGCCCAGATTTCTGCAGTGATGCGTTTTGATGATGTGCGCCTGGCAGACTATGTCGATTCTCCTCCCACCGTCGCGATATCGGCTCCGCAGCAGGGCGCCATGCTCTTCCAGCCTTTTTCAGTTCATTACAACGTTTCCGATGCAGAAGGGCTCCCGGTTCATTGCGACCTTTATGTTGATGTACACAGAAAGGAGGAGATCGACAATTGCCCATTGGGAGATCACGAGTACGCCGGAATGACACCCGGTTTTGGTGTTCACACGATTCAGGTTGTCGTGATCGATGCTTGGGATAATGAGGCCGCGACACCTCTCACCGGAATTGAGGTTGTTTCGCAAAGACCCTATCACATCCCATTCGATCATAATGATGCTTTGGGAGTTGGAAGGCGTATTAAGTATGCGCCGGATGGCACCCTATATGCCATTGGTGGTATGGATACGACTCCGGCCGATACATTGTTTGTCGTCAAATACGATACGAAGCTCGCACCGATCTGGACTCAATCGATTACCGCCTACCAAGATACCTTTTCCGGTCCATCCGATCTGCTCGTCACTCCCGACAGCAAAGCGATCGTTGCCTGTCGAGGCGGAATAGCCAGCGCGGCCAATCAGGATATGATTGTAAGAGAATACGATCCTGCCGGAAATCTTGTCTGGAATTTCGTCTATGACGGTACCCCGCCCGGCGATCCGAAACCGTTAGCCGATGGAGCTTCCAGATTGGCGCGGTCCGATGATGGATCCATCTATGTCGCTGGATGGACGGCGGTGAAGAACAGTTCGACGGACAGAGACCTCACTGTCATCAAGCTGGACGCGGACGGCCATCAGCTGTGGCAACGTAGCTTTCCGTCATTTCCCGGATATCCTGACGCGCCATTTGCTGTGCGCGTCGGCAAGGACGACAATGTCATTGTTGCGTTCAACGGAGCGGATCCGTACTATTATAGCGAGCAATTTGCGGTCGTCTGTTATAGCAAAGACGGCGATCTTCTCTGGTCCAAAGTATTCAATGAGGAGGATGAGATACGAGAGGGCGCCGCCATGGTGATAGATCCGGATGGCAATATCTATGTCACTGCCATTTGGGAGGTGCCGGGAGAAGCCGCCGATGTCATGACGATGAAATTCAGCCCCACAGGAGATGTGCTTTGGAGCGTACTGGAGAACGGATCCGCCAACTTGCTGGACGAGGCTACAGATATGGCGATCGGAAAGTCCGGCAATATCTACGTGATAGGATATGCGCAGAGCGATGATCCGGGCAATTATATTGATTCCATTGTCATCAAATACGATTCGGACGGAAACCAGGTTTGGTTCAAGCAGATCGAAAAGCCTGGTAATAATGAATGCGCTTTGACCGGAATTCTGGATGAGGACGAGAATCTGTACATTGCCGGCGACGGGCCTGGTAATGGCGCGTTTGTCGCGAAATTGGATACGAATGGTAATTTGCTGTTCTGGGACAGCGCAAATGATACTGTAAATTCCTCGTGTACTTGGTACTCAGTTGCAGCGTCGCCGGATCATGACCTGTATGTGGTCGGCACATGCAATTCTCAATACGGTTACAAGATGCTTGCTGAACGATATTTCTTTTCCGGAACCCAATACTACGGACATGTCGATCTTGCCGACTACGTGGGTGATCCCTCTGGCTTACCGGCGAGATTGACCGGTAAGACAGGCGGAGCGTTGATCGACTCGACCGAGCTGTCGATCAACGTTCTCTCCAACTATCAAGGCTTCTTGGATGCCGGCGAAGATGTCATCTTCAAGGGTTCTCATTGGCTTTCAAAGGTCGCTTCCAACGCACCGACGGGCAGTGTACAGCGTTTAGACTGGACCCTCTCGGTGAACGGTGACGCCACGCAAGATAACCGTGTTGATCTGCGCGATTTGAACTCGATGATGGTCAACTTTGGAGATGCCGCACCTGACGACGATATCGATGGGAGCGGAACAGTCGATTTACATGACATCGATATCGTCTTCATCAACTTCGGCCTGAGCGGGGAGGGGTAGATGTATCGCCTTGCGCCCGATTCGAGCCAGATTGACTTGGGCGCAAGCCGAATTTTCGGAATGATCCGCTAACTGCTCGCGCTCGTGTAGTGGCGCAGGGCGAAGCGCCAGAATGCGCGGCTGACGATGACGGAAACAATGCTCCAAACAATCCCATACACAATGGTCAATGGCGGTAGCCCGCCCCAAAGCGCCTCCGTCGGAATCGTCGCGATAAATGCCAGTGGGATGACGTAAAAGAACACCTTTTGCAAGATTGGGGGAAAGATATCGATTGGGAATCGGGCAACCTGGAACATCGATTCGCCGAGCACCCAAAGGTTCTCGACGCGCACCAGCCAGATGCCGAGCGTCATCATTATCAGTTCCAGCGAATAAAAGATCAAAATGGCAGATACTACCAACACCAAATATGTGCAGAGGTAGAGCAAGTTGAACGACAAGTGCTCCATTCTCATGCCATACCACAGAAATCCAAAAGAGACTATGATGGGCGCAAGTTGATCGAAGTTGAACAACCGAACGCTGACCCAGAACTGACTGTCCACGGGCTTTACCAGCACATAGTCCAAGGTCCCCATACGTACAAGCGTTGGAATCTCTTGCACGCTCATACCAAATACCGCGCCGACAATCGACGCCATGATATAGCATGTGGCAAGCAACAAAAATGACTTACCCTCGGACCACCCGGCGATACTGTTCGTGTGGCTGTAAAGCACCTTTAGAATGAGCAAGAAGAATGCCAGCCAAACTATGTTCTGTCCGACCTTGGCCCAAAAATTAGCCCGAAATTCAATTTCCCGTTGCAGGCTGGCCTTAACCATCGCCATGTAGAGTCGCCAATGCCGTTTCACATGCCCACTCCCGTGTATTGTTTGATGCCACGACGCCATAGGACCTGCGCCGCAAGGAGCGAAATCACGATCCACGCGATCTGCAGCAACATCCCTTGATACATCGCGGCGCCCGTTGTGCGGCCAATCGCGATCTCCGTCGGAAAGGCAGTGGTGTATCGAAACGGAAATAGCGCGCCGAGAATAAACGCCCATTTCGGCAACATCGACAACGGAAACATCTGGCCAGACAGGAACAGCATGGGAATGTAGTATAGCCCGAATAAACTGTGCGTCTCCTGAAACCACAGCGCCAGCAATCCCATAGCGAAAACGAAGCAGAAGCTTACGAGATGGCCAAGAATAACCGACGCCCACAGTTCCCATCCAAAATAGAGGTGGCCAAAGTCGAACATATTATGATAGGCGAGAAGCAGCATTATGAGCATCGGAACAAACACAATCGTTCGCACGATTCGCCAAGAAAAGTTTCGAACCAAATACATCTCAAATACCGAAACCGGCCTAATCAATAATGTTGACCAAATACCTTCCTTAATCTCCCAAGCCATCTCCCACATCAAATGGCAGGTGATGAAGTTTGTGAAGAGCAAAACCATCATGTAGTAGGTGACCATCTGCTTCGGATCGAATCCGGCAATCTGTGAGCGTCCACCGTACGCGCTGAGCCACGCCAGCGGCATGATGGCGGCGGGTATGGTATCTGTCAGCGCCCAAATCATGGCGTTCGCGCGATATGCCATGCTTTCTTGGAAGTATATGTTATAGATCGCCTTCCATTTCCTCCAGGTGGACATCTACATCCCCACGCCCGTGTAGTGTTTCAATCCCGACCGCCACAGATACCATCCAATCAATGACATGATAGCGATCCAACCGGACTGCATCATGAATCCTGTGAGAACCGCGGACTGATCCAGGCGCCCAAGGGCCAGTTCCAGAGGGAAGGACAGCGTGAATCGAAATGGGGTGATATTGGCAATGAACGCGACCCAACCAGGCATGAGAGCCAGCGGAAACATCCTGCCCGATAGAAAGAGCTCCGGCATATAATACAACCGAATGATCGCGAAACATTCTTGGGTTCGTAGCGCGATAATGCCGACAGCAAACGCGTTGCAAAAGCTGAGTATGAACCCAAGAAAAGTAGCGAGAACGAATAGAGGGCCGATATGAAAGTGAGACTGACCAAGATATGGCCAATAGACAACGAGCATGAGAGCCAGCACCGGCAAAAAGAGGGCGACCTTTCCAATCCTCCATGCCACATTGCGTAAGAATTGTGTGAAAAAGTAACTGAGCGGCCGCAACAGATAAACAGTGAACGCACCCTCCCGAATTTCCAACGCGATATCCCACATCATGTGGCTAATAATAAACTGTGACAGGACAAGGGAAAACACGTAGTAGGTGACCACGTCCGGCACTGACATGGTACCGAGATGCCCCTTGTCGCCTGCGGCCGCAATCCACACTACCGGAAGGACGAGCGCGGTGATGCTGTCCGCCAGGATCCACAGGAAGGCCGCTGCGCGATAGGCGAATACCTCCGTCAAGTAGATGTGAAAATATGCGGAAGCCTTGCCGCCGATTGCGTTCATCCTTGTTCGAGCAGTGCAAGCACACGGCTGGTCGCTGCATCGATCGGCGTGGATTGACGGGACTTTTCGCGTCGAAGACCTACCTCTACCACACCCTCGGCCACACCCCGGCCGGCAACCACTTGCACCGGCCAGCCGATCAGGTCCGCGTCCTTAAACTTCACCCCGGCCCGCTCATCCCGGTCGTCGAAAACTACCTCCACCCCCCGCTGTCGGAGCTCTTCATAGATGTTCTCCGCCGCCCGAACTACCGCCTCGTCGGGAGAAGTAGATATGATGACGACGGAGTAGGGAGAAATCGAGACGGGCCAGATCAGCCCATCGTCGTCCGCGCAGACCTCGGCCACGGCGGCCATGCAGCGCGAAATTCCCAGTCCATAGCAGCCCATCAGAACCGGCCGCTCCTCGCCGTCGGCATCCACCACCTTCGCGTCCATGGATTCTGAATACTTCGTGCCGAGCTGAAAGATATGTCCAACTTCTATGCCGCGGACCGTAGACAATGTGCCGCCATTCGGAGCCGGATCTCCCGCCACCGCCACGCGCAAATCCGCCCATTCTTCCACGGCGAAATCACGACCATGGCAGACGTGGATGTTGTGCGTCTCGTCCTTGTTGGCGCCGGTCACAAAATCGCGCAACGCTTTTAGCTCGAAATCCGCGACAATCCGCACCCCATTCAGCCCGACCGGACCTGCAAATCCGACCGGAGCGCCGGTCACCCGTTCGATCTCCTCGGGCGACATCATCCTCATCTCGACTGCTTCGAGGTATCGCCGCAATTTGACCTCATTCAGGTCCCGATCGCCGCGAACGGGGGCCGCAATCGGTTTCCCATCCGCCATATACAAAAGTGTTTTGACTATCCGTTCCGGTCCAACTTTCAGGAAATCGGCGACCTGCTCCACCGTATGCGCTCCCGGCGTGGCGACGGATTCCCACGCTGGCGCATCCCCCGCATCCACCGGCGTTTCGAAAGCGTCGGGCAGTTCGCACCGCTCGGCGTTGGCGGCAAATTTCCCCACATCGCTCACCAGCACAGTGTCTTCTCCGCCGGGGGTGACCACCATAAACTCGTGGTTCTCGCTGCCGCCGATGGCGCCGGAGTCGGCCTCGCATCGCAGCGTCTCCAATCCCATCCGGGTGTAGGCCCGCTCGTACGCCTCCCCCATCAGCGCATAGGTCTCGTCGAGCGACTCCTGAGTCGTATGGAAGCTGTAGGCGTCCTTCATGATGAACTCGCGCGCGCGGATCAGTCCGGCGCGAGGACGCGGCTCGTCTCGGAATTTTGTCTGTATTTGGTATAAGTTTAGGGGCAAGTTCTTATACGAATGTACCGTGTGACGGAAGATATCCGTGATCACTTCCTCGTGCGTAAAGCCGAGCGAAAACAGCCGGTCCGCCCGGTCCCGAACGGGAAACAGCACATCAACTTTCGACCGCCCGGTCTGCTCCAGAAGCTCCATCGGCACCAGCGAAGGCATCAGCAGCTCTTGCGCTCCAACCCTGGTCAGCTCCTCGCGAACGATGTTCTGAATCTTGCGAAGGACGCGCAGGCCCAGAGGCAGATAGTTGTAGATGCCGGCGGCCTGGCGACGGATAAATCCGGCGCGGACCAGCAACTTGTGGCTGATTAGCTCAGCGTCGCCCGGCGCCTCGCGCAGGGTTGGGAGGTACATTTGGGAAACTCGCACGCGGCGATCTTACCCGCCGTAAGCGCCCATGAACAGAATGACGCCAGTCTGGGTGTCTCGGATGGCGTAGAAGAATGGCCGGTCGCAGAAGATCGAGAATTCGAAGTCCTCAGCCTTCGTAGTGACATCCACTTCCGTCACGGCCGCCGCTTCTGTTCCTTCTTCGTTGACACTCACCCAACTCGCCTGGCGGGTCTCGCCTACCCACACGCGGGCTCTTGGCCCCAACGCAGTGAAATCGGCCTGCCCAGGATCGAAAACCAGATGAATGCCAAGGGACTTTAGGAGATTGTCCAGTGCCCGGAAGCCCTCCGTTTTGAAGCGTGGGATCGTGATCCCAGCCTTCCCACTAGTAAGGCTCTTCATCATATCTGTCCACTTCTTGCCGTCGAGGGTAGCCAAGAACTTTGGCAAGCGGATCTTCTCGTTTGGCAAGACGATTACAAGGCCCATTCGCCCTTCGCCGTACGGCAACTCTATAACCTGGTACTCTTTGGTTTCCGCATACCGGCACTCCAGCTTAGAGCCGTTCATCATCGGCCGAAGGTCCTTGCTGCCCGACCAAGTGTTGAACGGAAGGTCGTGGGTCATCGCCGGGTCGAACTTGGTCTTCCACTCCCCCTTAAAATAGACCGCATTGAGGAGCGAGAGCACCATCGGTGTCGAAGGAAACTGCTTGATGATCTGCTTGATCCGTCCATGCGTCTTTTCGGACGCCCAATCGTTGATCGCCTTCAGCCCATTGTCATTCTCCGATATCTGGTGCACCTCGGATGCGTACGAATCCTTCAATCGCCGCACAAAGCCGGGATCCAGTTTCAGCGTCTTGTAATCCCATAAGGAGTTGGCGATGGAGAGTTCCACTTTGGAATCCAGGTTTGCCAGCAACCGCGTCATGTCTCCCGACGCCGCGTTGATCTCCTCCACCGACATCCCCGACATCCCGAGCGCCTCGCGCAGTTCCGAAGCGGTCTCCCCGGAAGCCCCGTTTAGCAGCATCTGCAATGACAGACTAACAGACAGGGGGGAGATGAAGAGCGAAGTGCCCGGCTCCGCATCCATCAGTTTCCCGAAAAGTCGGAAAGCGAATTCGTTGTCGGCTTCGACAACCGCCTGGCCACTGTCGGTCAGGAGGGACTTGGTCGCCGCATCCCGTGCCCCGACATCGATGTCGGAATGGATCTCCCCGCTCGGCCGGCAGCCGGCGAGAACAAGAAGAACGACAAAACCGACGAATTTCATGTGTCTAGCCTCCCTTTTCGGCCACGATCGCCAGCACCTCGTCCGGCCCGCACGCGGTAATCCGGCACCCGAACGATCGGACCGCCCCGCCAACCTCCAGTTCGTATTCAAATGCCACCACATTGCCGTCCGCCAGGGCCTTCTCAATCGCCTCCAAGGTTTTGTCCGCGATCTCTTTTGGCATCACCTCGTGGCTGGTCTTGCCGAGAAACTGTTCCGGAGGCATCAGCAAACTGTTATTTGCAGCCCCATGGAAATCCAGATACCTACCGTCGCGACCGATCCGAAACACCCAATCCGGCATCGCATTCAGCAGAGCAAGGTTCGTTGCCTCGGTCAATCGAAGAGTGTCTTCCGCTTGTTTGCGCTCCGTAAAATCCCGCGCCACGGAGAGCATTCTCCCATCGGACAGACTGCTTGCGACGATCTCAATCGAGCGAATTGCGCCGTCTGGTCTAACAACCAAGCGGTCATACCGAACTGACTCGCCGTCCGCGATCACCGAAAGCTGTATCGGCAGACGCACCAAATCTTCGGGAACACATAGTTGCACGACGTTCATGTTTACCAATTCTTGTTCCGAATAACCGAACAGGTCGCACGCCGCACGATTGATTTCCAAAATGTCACCTTGCCGGGTCGTGATCACGATGGCATCTTGGGCCTGCTCGACGACCAGGCGATACCGCTCTTCCGTCCGCCGAAGCAGCTCTTCTTTTTCCCGCATGTCCGTAATATCGACGGAAACACCGTGGACACCGATAACTTCGCCATCTTCGCCGAACGTCGGTTTCACCCAGCCCTGAACTATCCTACCGAGAATGACTTGAGTCTCCTGGATTTCGATCCCGGCAAGTGCTTTTTGAACGTCACTGATCAGCTTGGGATTGTCGGCATACAGATCAAACACGCTTTGGCCCACCGATGCCCCAGGCTCGCGTCCCAGCAAATGCATCCCTTGGCCTTCCGACGCGAGAATCTTTCCGTTCCGGTCCAACGCAAAAAGGATAATGGGCGCAATGCTCAGGATCGTCTTAATCTGTTCTTGTGACGCCTCCAGGGCTTGTGCGGCCAGTTTGCGATCCGTGATGTCCTCGCATATCCCGACTATGTGCGTAATTTCTCCGGCAACGTCCCTCAACGGGGAAATGGTCGCGCCGCACCACTTTGGATCTCTGGACGTACTTTTCGGTTGGAATTGAAAGCTAACCTGCCGGCCGGATTGGAGGTCTTGCCAGAGCTTTGCCCGGGCATCTTTCTCAAACACGCTGAGGCTATCCGTACTGCTGCCGATCAGATCTTCTATGGGCCGATTGAATACCCGGCCGGCGGCAGGATTTGCGTACTCGATCTCCCGCGAAGCATCCGCGATAATGACACCCACCGGGGCCTGTTCGAGGGCCCGCGTCAGTTTCCGGAGCTCATCTTCCACGCGGGCGCGTTGGGCGATTTCGAAGAGAAGAACCTGTGCCCTTCGCTCGAGGGCAATCGCGATCACTTCTCCGCGATTGGAAGCGCCGTACTTCGCTCGAATCCTCTTCCAATGAGTTGTAACAGTTTCCGCGCTGATGCCCAGCTGCTCGGCGATCCGCTTGTCAGTCAATCCCTGAGCGGCCACGAGAAGAATCTCCTCCTCGCGCCGAGTTAATTGCCCTTCGCTTGGAGGACCAGGTGGCTGACTCGCCTGATTTTTCTTGCCCAACGTATCACGACCTGACACAATCGTTCAACAGCAGAAAGGCCCACAAACGTGGTTTTGCCTACGAACGAATTATACTCTTTTTGGACGTGTCTTGGCCGGATTTATTCGATTGGGAGCCGGAATGTTGACATGGAATCTCGCATGTTCCCCCAACTTCCACTCTAGCGTACCGGAACTCGGCTGTCTCCAAATTCCCATCGGGGTTCAAATGTCTCTTCCCGGCTCCCAAATGCAACGGAGATGCAACTGTATCGGATTATGTAGACATGCGAATAAGTAAAGTGTCCCCAGAAAGGGGTATTTTGCGAAATTCTTTCGTATACCCGGTTACCAGATGACCGCCTTGAGACGAATTAATGCGATTTATTGGCAACAATCTCACCGAATGTTAGGGACGCCTTCCCGGCATCCGGAGTGGCGTCGGCAAAAGTGATCAACTTAATTTTCTCCGGACTCAATTTGCCATCCGAGTCTTTGGTGTCGTCGGCGGGCTTCATTTCGGCAAACACCACCGCCTGCTTGCTCGCCGCATTGCCGCCGGGGATAGACAGGATCATGTTCCATTTCCCACCGTCTGTCTCCTCAATGCCGACAATCAATTGGATCTCTTGGCTGCTGGAGACCTGAAAGTCCATGCTCTTCGCGTTCGCAAAGGCGCCAATTTCGATCGGGCGGAACATGGCGTTGAACTTTCCGGCAGCACGTTCATAATCCAAGTGGAGGCCAAATCCCGATGCCGTTCCCGGCATGATTGACTGTTTCAAATCGACCCCTTTTGACGGCACCCAGCTAATGTAGTTGCGATTGAACATGTCAATTGGGGTTCGATTCGCAGCCAACACCGCGCGTTTCGCCACAAAGGCAGGGGCAAGCTGGAAGTCGTCAATGCATATCCGCTGCGTACCACTGTGATCGCCAAAGATATAGGTCAGATTCTCGTCGCCGGCAACAAACACGGAGAGGATGTCCACCATAGCAAACGATCCGATCTTGTTTGTGTCGAGCTTGCCGTTTCGGCGCGGATTGCCGTCGTTGGTGTCGAGCTGGAAGTCCTCCAAAGGAATCGTCGCGTGGGTCCATTCGTGGCCCTTTGTGGTAACGATGGTGTTGTAGCTCTCGCCTTTTTGGCTCTTACCATCCACTTGCTCGTCCCGCTCCCCAAGGGCGACGATAATCGCTGTTGACGCGTCGGTCTTGAACCAAACATCGACCGCCTTCATCTCCGTAACGTCGCCAACCTCGAAAAACAGAACGGGCAATGATCCCTTCGACGCAACGTATGTGAACACCATCGAGCCGTCTCCGGAATGCACGTCGTTGGCGTTGTCCGCTCGCTTGACAAAGGTCACCTTGTCCGCATCACGGAACGGCTTCCAGCCCTCGATGTCGGCAACGGTATCGAACGTTCGATGGATGACGGGTTTGGTCGTCTGGGCTACAATCGACGCCGAACCGGCAATGAGAACCACTAAAGAAAGAAATCTCACAATGCACCTCCATGTTCTTCTACTGCCGTTACAGGATCGCGCTCGATGACGTTGCAAATCAAGCCAAAGGCCCCAAAGGAATCTTCGCCGTCCAACCGAATCTAACATGTCTAGGAGCGGACCATGAGCGATATCCTTGCGAAACAGCATATTCGGAACGTGCCCGATTTCCCGAAACCGGGCATTCTTTTCCGCGACATCACCCCGGTCTTTCGCCAGCCCGAGGCGTTGCGCCAGGTGATCAACCTGATGACGGATCATGCGGACACCTTGGGCGCGGAAGTGATTGTCGGGATCGAGTCGCGCGGATTCTTGCTCGGGGTCCCGGTGGCGCTGGAGCTTGGCGTGCCGTTCTCCATCGTTCGGAAGCTGGGAAAACTGCCGGCCGATACGATAAGCGAGGAATACGCCTTGGAGTATGGAACCAACACGGTCGAGATCCATACCGACGCGGTGGAGAAGGGCCAGAGAGTGGTCATCGTCGATGACCTCCTTGCCACCGGGGGGACCGCCGCCGCGTCCGCCCGCCTCATCGAACGGCTGGGCGGGATCGTGGCGGGATATTGCTTTATGATCGAGTTGACCGATCTCCAAGGACGCCACAACCTCATTGGCTACCCGGTCCACGCGCTCATCGAATACTAAGCTCGCCCCACAAATCTCGGATCGCGCGAATGACCGCATCCACTTCGATCGTCTCGACGCAGGTCGATTCCTGATAGGTACAGCCGTGATCATCGCATGATTGGCAGTACCGGTTGGGTGCCACGATGCGATGGGGAACCATCCACGGATGCCAACGGCCTGAGGCGCTGAATCGCTGGGGATATATCGTCACGCACGGTGTACCCACAGCCGCGGCCAAATGGACGGGGCCGGTGTCTGTGCTGACCAGCAGAGCGGCCTGGCGAAAAAGCTCCCCAAGCTGCAAGAGATCCGTGCCGTCGGTGATATCGATGAATTCGGAGCGGACTGAACGGCGAAACCCATCGATCTGTGCCTCGTCCTGCTTTGATCCCATCAATACCACGGGAACCCCAAGCGTCGCCCGGATCCAATCGCTGACCCGCGCAAATCCGGTCGCCGACCAGGGCCGCGAACCGCCTCCGGTTCCGACGTGGAGGACAATAAACCGTTTTCCGATTGGAACACCCATGGAGCACAAATCTTCAGTCGCCCGATCGGCAACAGGGCGGCTTGGCTGGTGGTGCATCGGATATCGCGGCAGCTCGTGGCCAACCAACTTTTCTCCCATTTTCAGGTTCCGTTCGGCCTCATGCCCGCCCAATTGTCCGCCCAGATTGTCAGTCATCAGCCGTCCGTACCATTTGCGTGTCGCGGCGATCCGAACCGGCACGCCGGCGATGCGAGAAAGAATAGTGTAGCTCCCGGAATCCGGCTTGAGGAGCAGAACCGCATCCGGTCGCACTCGCCGGACATCACGCAAGAACCTCCCGGCGGCACGGAGGTTGGGCTTGTAAGGAATTGGGAATGCGTGGCTGACGTGCTCGTTTTGCTCCATGAGAGGAACAAAGAGCCCTTGAACAGCCGTTGTGATCCGGCAGCCCTCCTCATGAAGCGCGCGAAATAGCGGCGTCGTCAGAAGCAGATCTCCCAGCTTATCCTGCCGAACGATGAGGACGGATCGCATGCGCGCCTGACCTTTCCAGGATTGTGGCCACCGCCTGGACAACATCGTCCGCCTCAATCAGGCGGAGACAAGAGCGATCGTGCGCGCAGTCCGAATGCCGGCAATCGGGACAGCCGGCGACCTTTCTTAATAGGATGTGCCCCTCGCCGGCGGGGCCAACGATGGCCGGATCGAAGTAGCCGAAAATTCCCACGACGGACGTGCCGACCGCCGCGGCTATGTGCTTTGGACCGCTGTCGCACGTGACCAAAGCGTCGCATCTCTCCAACACCGCGATCAGCTCGTCCAACGACAGCTTGCCGGTCAGCATCATCGGTTCCGTCCGCATCGTGGACCGAATCTCCTCGGCCAACGCCACCTCTCCCGGCCCGCCCAAAATGCAGACCGTCGCGCCCAACTCCTCTTGCACCCTGTCAGCGACCTCAGCAAATCGCTCTGGGAACCACCGCTTTTGCTCGATGCTGGCCCCTGGGTTGATCGCGACCAAGGCCCCATCACCCTCAACAATATGATTGTTGGGGGATGGAACTCTGATTCCCTCCTCCCCTTTGGGGGGGAGGGTTAGGGTGGGGGGGATGGATGTGCCGGGGTTCTCGCCTGCCATATCCTCCCGATCGCCGTCCCCAAAGGGCCCGGCACGATCAAAAAGCTCCAGATGCCAATCCGCAGTATCCACCCCAACCTGGTCCAACAACTGACGAAAATTCCCAAGCGTCTCATGCACCGACGGATCGAACCAAATGCACTGGGTGAACAACCGCTCGTATTTGGTCTTCACAATCCCATATCGCTCGCGCAACCCGCCCAGCCAACAGTACAGAATCATCGCGTTGCTGTCATCCAAAATATAGACCGCCCGAAACCGGCGCAGCCGCATCTTCCCAATCAGCGCCACTTTCCGCAATAATCCCTGATGCTCTGGACGCGGCCACAACTCGTCCAAATACGGGCAGTTCCGCAGAAGCCCCGCCGCCCGATCCCCCACCTCCACCGTGATGAGCGCCGAAGGATGGTGACGCCGGATGCAGCGAAGCGCGGGGATGGAATTCACCACATCCCCGATATGCTCCCGCATCATCACAAGAATTCGTTCGGTCATCGGCTAGACTCGCCAGAATGATACACCAGCCGCTCAAGGTCCTGCAGGTGGGAAGCGCCCTGTTTGAGTGGGGCGGCATCGATCGGTGGATCATCGGCCTGATGAAAGCCCTTCGAGATCGCGGCCATGAAATCCACCTCACTTGTGGCCCGGATACCTACGTCCGCCGCCATGCCAAGCCCCTGGGATTCCATTGCCCACAGATCAGCGTGCGCAGCCAGCAGGATTGGCGCGCGCTCATCCCTTACATTCGCCTGCTCCGGCGCGAAAAGTACGACGTTGTCCATACTCATTACTCCGTCGATTTCATCGTCCCCGCCGTCGCCGCTCGGCTGTGCAAGGTCCCGGCCGTCATTATGACCCGCCACATGGCCTGGTCCTGGAAGGGCTGGAAGCGCAAGATGTACGGCGACTGGCTCTACGACCGGATCATCGCGGTGGCCGAGGCCGTTCGGCAGCCGCTGTTGGAAGGCGGCATCGCGCCGGAGAAAGTGGTGACGGTGCTGAACGGGGTGGAATTGGGAACCCCCCAGCGGTCACGGGAAGCTGTCCGCAACGAGTTGGGGCTCCGCGAGGACCAGATCGCCGTCGGCATGTTCTCGCGGGTGATCAAAGAGAAAGGCCACCGGCTGCTCCTCCAAGCCCTGGAATTCTTGCCTTCCCAAGTCGTTGCGGTTATCGTGGGAGCGGGCGAGGACCTGGACGATCTCAAACTGTTCGCCCGCGCTCGATGCGACCGGTCTCCTGACCGAGTCGCAAGGGAGCGCGGGCGACTCGGTCAGGAGACCGGTCGCATCGAAGAAAGCCCTCCCCCTTTTCCAGGCGCCAGCCTGGAAAAGGGGGAGGGTTGGGTGGGGGTCAATTCCGATCGCGTCATCTTCACCGGGTACGTGGAGGATGTCGAGAGCTACATGCTGGCCATGGATATCGTCGCCGCACCGAGTCTGTGGCCCGAGCCGTTTCCGTCCGCGCTGCTCGAACCAATGATGCTGGGTCTGCCCGTCGTCGCCTCCCGCGTCGGCGGAATCCCGGAGATGGTGAAAGACGGTGAAACCGGAATACTAATCCCCCGCGACGACGTGCCCGCCCTCGCCTCGACCCTCACCCTTCTCGCCCACGATCCAGACCGCCGCAAACGTCTCGGCGCCGCCGCGCTGCTCGACACCCGCGCCCGCTTCTCGACGGCAAAGATGGCGGAGGGAGTGGAGGCAGTCTACCGAGCTACTCTTGCCCGGAAAGTCCGAAACTAACAAAAATCAAATTCAAATCTTTCAGATCGACGACGCCATCCCCATCTGCATCTGCGGACGAAGACGTGCCGCCATAGTCCAAGAAGATGGCATTCAGGTCGGCGAGATCGATGCGATTATTCTGAGCAACATCGCCATTCACTGGGAACGTCCAATCCAATCGAGTCGCCGTCGTTGTCGGTTCAAAAGGCTGCTTTACGGACAGCCAGTGACTCGGCTTCACGATCAATTCGACCGGATCCGGTGTCGGAACAACCAGCCAGTAATTTCCAAGCGGACTAATATTCGTCGCAGCCTGATATTGCCGACCTTGAATGTACACACCGAATGGGACTCCCCCAAATTCACCGGCAAATGCTCCAAGTTCCGTGTGCCCATAGACCATCGAACCATTTGCAAGGTAAGTAGTCGCGACAATTATTCCGCTACCACCGCCGACAACGTATACACCGTCGGTATCGGACAAGGCGACATCATTCCAAAGACAGTATGTGCCGGAGGCGCCGCCGCAGAGATCGGAATACAATTCATTCCCATCTTTATCATATTTTGCAAATAGACCAAATGTGCCCACGCCTTGATTGAACCAGCTCCCCACAAGATAGATATTTTCATGTGCATCGAGAACCATCGCGGTTGCGCTGACGGAAGTAAGGCTTGACGACCGGGACCATACAAGTTCTCCGGTCGGAGTGATCTTATGAATGATATAGCGTTCGGTATTCGCGCCACCATCATCAAGAGTTCCGAGTTCATAAAGACACCCCGAAGCGCCGATCTGAATCAACTTTCTGTAACTGTTGGGTAGCGTTCCACCGGAAACGGGTAGCCACCAATCGACATGACCAAAGGAATCGAATTTGATTGTTGTCATAAAAACATCCGTGGCGGAGTATCCGATGTTGGCAGTTACATATACGCTTCCATCGCCTTCAACGGCTAACGCGGCAGGCTGATCGGCGAAAGACGGCCCAGTGAACTTCCCCGTCGACAACAGATCTCCGCTCGGAGCGAGGGCGTAAAGATAGATCGTCCCTGCTCGCCATTCCGTTGATAACTTGCTCTGCGAAGCGACATACAGAAGTCCGCTGGCGCCCACTGCTATGGCAGCCGAGATCTCTTGCAGTCCATTTTCTACGCCGAAATAGCGCGACCAGACGACCGTGCCGTTTGGGCTCAGTTTCGTGATAACGAGATAGTCATCGAGAGGATTGCCATACGGTCTAGTGGAACCGAGAAGGTATGCGTTTCCTTCCGCGTCAACCGCAATATCCTTCCCAGTGTCATTGAGATAGATCGGATATCCGGGAGGAGTGCCATCGTAAATATACTGCCATAGCTTAGTCCCATCCGGAGCAAAGCGTGTCGCAATTAGGTCGCTACTCCATGGGACTCTTACGTTGCCGGTGCCAATCGTCACCAAGCCGCCGTCGGGGGTGAGCTTGGCCCGTACGGCCGTCTGGTTTATTCCGATGGGGCCGGATATCGGCTGCCGCCAAATGAGATTGAGATTGCGATCATACCGATGCACGACCGTATCGTGTTGACCATTTGCCGCCGTTGTAACCCCGCCGACCACATAACACCCTCCCAAGTGGACGGGGAGAATGATTCCGGAATAGGCGTAGGAGTCTAGCTTATCGTCATAGTTATTAATGGGTCGCTCGGGGATCACCTCAAATTGAATGAGAGGCGAAAGCGTCTCGTTGTCCCACATATCAACCGCCTCCACCTGCAGCGTATGAATGCCATAGGACGGGGACATGAGCGAGCTTTGGTTCAGACCGTTGGGACAGTTGTTCATCGTTTGAAACAGAACGCCGTCACGATATACGTTGCAATACAGGATCGCGCTGTCAGGATCGTTCAAACTGAACTGCACAGCCAACGGACGCAATGTCGGATCATTCGGTGGTGGAGATACGATCGATACGCTCGGGGATGCGTTGAATTGATCGCGCAGTCGGGCATCATCGATGGACACCGACACGATGACGTCGTTGGTCGTGCCGGTATTGCACTGAATCAGTTGAGCAGACACTCGCATCTCGACAAAGAGCGTGAGTCGGTCCGTCGTGGCGCTGGGCGTAGCGACCGATGCCCTCGACCATAGCCCCATTCGATGATTCGATGGGCCCCAAACAACTGTCGGCGCGTTCTTGTCCGTGCCGCCGGTCGGATCGATCCCGGCGCGGCAGACGGCTTCGGAGCTGGAGCCGTTGCTGAAAAACGGTCTGACCCACATGCCGAAGGAAAACTCTCCCGTGCGCGGCCCGTCCAGCAGAATGGTCTGCTGCATGTCCAACGTCACGAACGCGTCGGACTGGGTGCATCCGTCCACAGGAGGTCTGAGAGCGCTCACCCGGCAGGTCGCGTTATAGCTGTAGTAGCCATCATGCCCCGGCGACGCGAATTGGGTGACAATTCGAGGCGCCGAACTGCCGTTACCGCCGTAGGTAACTTCAACCACCCATGGCGCGGTTGTCTTTGATTCGAAACTGGGATTTGGCACTGGTATGTCGGCGGCCCATGCGGAAATGCCGGCCACCAACGCCGCAACGACAAAAGCTAGCTTCGTCATATCGCTCACCTCGATACCCGACTAGCCCATTGTAACAAGATTTCAATTCGCACGGCAATTCAATGCCTAATATCACGAGAGAGTTTTTGCGGGAGAATCAATCTTTAGGAGCCGAAAGAGCTACTGATTCGAAACTTCCATTGAAGATTGCGCCACCGGTACGGCCCCAGAGAGCGAATCGAACAACTCCGCCAGTTGATCGTACTGCATCAAACGAAGGATTCTGCCCACCTTGCCCTCGGAAGCGGCCACGATTCGCAGCCCGATGCCCCGATCCTCCAGCCCCGACCGGATCTCTTCCAGCCAATCCAGCCCATCACTATCGATCAAATCGGCGCCCGACAGATCCAGAACCCCGACCTCTATGTTCCCGCCGACCAACTCTTCAATCACTCTTCCCGAACTCGGCGCGCTTTGATCGATGCTGCCCTCCACGCTGATGACACCGTACTTACCGCTTACTTTCGTACTCAACTTACAATCCGTATGGTTCATTCTTTGCGCACCCACATCATTGTGGGCGCCTCCCCCCTATAATGACAGGCTGAGCCTCCCAATTCGTTCCCGGCAAAAATCAAAATCAGGTAACTCGTTCCAATGACGCACCGATGTGTCGGGGTTCACGTCTGCCGACCCCAAAGACCCCGACACGAGGGGGGTCCTTGTGCCAAAGCCGCCCCGGATGATAAACTCTACCTTCAAACATGTCCGGACATTCAAAATGGCATAACATTCGGCTCCGAAAGGGCAAGCAGGACGCGATACGGGGAAAAACCTTCACCCGGATCGCCCGTGAGATCATCATCGCCGCACGCAACGGGGGAGGCGACCAGGAAATGAACCCCTCCCTGCGAAGCGCCATCGCCAAGGCCAAAGAGGCCAACATGCCCGCGGACAACATCAAGCGCAACATCCAGCGGGGCACGGGAGAGATCGAGGGAGCGCAGTACGAACAGCTCACCTACGAAGGCTACGGCCCCGGCGGCATCGCGGTCATCGTCCAGTGCTTTACCGAGAACAAGAATCGCACGGTCTCTGAGGTCCGGCATGCGTTTAGCAAGTATGGCGGCAACCTCAGCGAGTCCGGTTCCGTCGCCTGGCAGTTCAAATCGCAGGGACTGATCACGGTCGATGCCGGCGCTACGACCGAGGACGCCCTGTTCGAGGTCGCCATGGAGGCCGGCGCCGAAAACCTGACCTTGGAAGACGATGTGTTCGAGGTCACGACATCGCCGGACGAGCTCCACATAGTACAAGTCGCCATCGAGAAAGCCGGAATTCTCATCACGGACGCGAGCCTCGATCTCTTTCCGACAAACATGGTCCAGGTGGATGAGAAAGACGTGCGGGCGGTCGTCCGGTTCATGGACGCGCTCGACGATCTGGACGATGTGCAAGAAACCTACGCCAACTTTGACATCTCCGAAGAGGTCATGGAGGCGGTCGAGTAGAGGCCATGCCCCGGTCCCGGTTGGGCCGATACCCCATTGCGACGATATCCACAATCGGACTCATCGCGCTCTGCTACGCGCTGTTTTCGACGATGGACCGCGAGACCGTACTTCATCGTTTCGCATTCAATCCCGGTCAATTCCATCTTTGGCAGCTCGCGACGTACACTTTGGTGCATGCCGGGATCGGGCACCTGATGGTCAACCTGGTGCTGCTGGCGCTCTTTGGCGCCTATCTCGAGCCGCGCGCCGGGCATCTACTCTGGCTCGCCGCATATCTCGGCGGCGCGGTCGCGGCGGTTCTGGCCAACCAATTTATGATCTCGATTCTGTCGTCGGAGACGAATGTCGCCACGATCGGGGCATCCGGCGCGGTCGCCGCCGTGATTGGATCGTCGTTTCTTTTCAGCTTCCGCAATCGCACGAAAATCGATCTCGCACTGCGGGCGGCGGCCGGCCTGTTGCTGCTCTACGAGGCCGCGAAAGCCGTGCTGGCGGCGCGTGGCGGAGAGCTTGGCTCTGTGGCGACGTGGGCGCATTTGGGCGGTTTCCTTTTTGGCATTGCCGTCGCGGGCCTGTGGCGTTCAGATCCGCTTGGTCGCGCGGAGGAGCTAATCGAGGCGGGGCGGGCGACAGAAGCCATCGCGCTGTGCGAGCGCCATCCCGGCCTACCCGCCAACCGGCTTCTCGCCCAGGCATGGAACCAGCTGGGCGACGCGGACCAGGCCGCCGAGTATCAGGCCAAGGTCGTCATGGAGAGCCCGGACGAAGCGTCAGTCCGTAAGCTGGGGCAAATGCTGGGCCTGCACCGCCTGTCTCCCGACTTCCGTTTTCGCCTGCTTCCGAATCTATCGCTGTCGCTGCGGGAGGCGGTTCTGGAGAGCTTTGTTGAAGAGCCGATCGCGACCCCGGACAGGCCGACCGCCTTGTTGCGGTTGGCGGAGATGAAGCTGGACTCCGACCCCGCCGCCGCGCGCGGCCTCTTCGCGCGCATTGTGGAGGAATATCCCGGCACCCCAGCCGCCGACCTTGCCGGCGGTCGAGGCAAGCGATAGCGACCAGCCAAGACTGTAATCCCTCAACAATCACATTGTTGAGGGGCTATTGCTGTTCACGCCGCCCCGGATGCGGCTGTGACCTGAAAAACTCCGCCGCGAGCGAGGTTGACGGTTTCCTGGTAACATCCGCTAAGGAAGAGCCAGAGTCCCCTCAACAATGTGATTGTTGAGGGATTACAATGCCGCAGGGTCCTTGGGAATATTTCGATTGTGATGGAATTGGGAAGGAAACGTGCATTCCGTTTGCCCCAGGCCTTGGTACGATTGGAATTATTAGATAGGTGGTGACAATATGCTTGCATGGATCGTTATGAGCCTCATCGGCGGACACTGTACAAATCCACAGACCTCGCAAAGTGATCTCGGACAGAAATCTTCTGAACCCTTCTATGCCCACCACAAACATCGCGATCCGTCTGAATTATGTTTTGGCGGCACGTTACCGGGCGACGAAGATGTGGCAAACATGCACGTTGATGTGATATTTAGGCTTCTAATGAGTTGTCCGAACGTCGAGGATAGGAGTTTGGAGGACTTGCCGAAAATCACTGCGGCGTTTCGCCGAATTGAGGAGTATTCATTAGGGGAAATATACGTTGCAATAATTAAGTATCTCGGTAACACATACACATTACAGCATCGACTGTTGATTTATTTGTTGAACATGTATCTCTTCCTTGGATGCCCAGAGGCTGACAAGATCACCGTTTATTCAGAATTCATTTTTTCACCGGAACCGTCTGATCGTGTGAAATCAGCCCTGGCGAAGCCAACCGATTTCTTCGTTTTCGACAGCTCGGGCAACGCTCGATTGGCAGCCACCTACGTAACAAGCATCTACCTTGGACCTCCGCCGAAGACTGATTACGATCCTTTGAGCCATTTTATCAGTCTTAGAAAGGCGTGTGTTTATGCACCCAGGAAATCACCCTAAATAGTTTGCTCTGCTTCGGCTTGTTGGGCTCTCATATGACTGGAGCTATTGAAGCATGGACGAGGACGATGCGTCGTATAGTGATTCGACAAGGTTTTTTTGCTGGTTTGATCGAGGAGGGTTCGGACGATTGCCTTTATCAAATCGGAGATAAAGAAGCTCACGACGTATGGTGGAATGTTGGAGGGGGTGAGGGTACAAGAGGACAAATCTTTGTCGTAGGGGAGGCGAAGTTAGTAGCGGACGAAGATTTCCAGAAAGTTAAACACAACTTTTATCCGTTTACTGATAATGCGGCCGGATCCTTACTAAGTGCCAAAACCTATCCAAACTGGGGATCGGCACCTGAGTTGCAAAAACAGAGTGTTTGTTGGGATTGCCGCTGCGGGAAACAACCAGGTATTCAGCGTAAACCGCAACATGGTTTTACGCATTCCGGTCCACCATGGCCTTGCCGGGGAGCGCAAACCTGCCAAAAGGTGTTTTCTGTGCCAGTGCTGCCCGTTTTTTTTCGGAAGACAGGTACACATTATGAATCAACTTATCTTAGCCTGTGCCGTGACATTAGTAGTTTCCGCGCAGATCGTTCCAAACAGGGCATACCATAATGCCCCGAGCAGTGGGTCTTCAACGGATCATCCCGCTTCTTCAAAGCAAACGTCCGACAATCAAGTGAAGCATGTCTATGAATTGTTGCAGTCCTGCCCGTCTTGGATTCGTGTGCCGCCTCAAGATACTGCGGGCCGCTTGAAGATCATGGCGATCATGGCGGAAATTGCCGAATGCGACTTAGATGATATAAGATCTGCAATTGCAATTCCGCCTCGAGATCAAACGAACAAGCCATGGGATTATCCGATGACGCTGAGGCTTCTCAATAGTGTCCTGTTCGAGGTGCCTTCTGAAGCTGGAGAAATGCAGCGTGATTCGATGTGGCCGTTAGAATACGGGCCCAAGGGCGAATTAATTTTGCTTCGATCCCCTCTCGGAATCACGGGCTTTCCACCAGGAACGCAACAGTATATTAGACAGTTTGATAGCTTCCGTCGCAAGTATCCTAGACGAAACATCGACACTATACGGCGGAGTTCCAAGCGCAAGATCCCTGTAGCCGCAGGTTCTCATACCGATAACCTCTCAACTGGCCCCCAACGAAACCTGCGCTTGACGAGTTCGGAATTGCAACAACGGACGGATACCAGAAATTGCGATGTGGCCACTGCCATAACCAATTACTTGAGGTTTAAACGCTGGATTACGTACTCTCTAATTATCTCGCCATGAGTCACTTTCGATGATTTTGTTACTGTCTTCGCGCGACGAATCATGTAGTCATTGTGAGCGAACCAGAGACGAATGGTTGGAACCTGTTTCAAGTCCGCCCAATCCGGCAACTCGGCGGTAACGATATGGCACTTGATGCCACCGACGGTTTCCTCGCCAGCGTAGCGAATCTCGGTCAGTGACTTTGGGCGAACGATTTCGTTGAGGGTAAACCCCTCTCTTGCCTCCAAGAATGGTAGCGTAAGGGAAGGACATTGTCCGTAGGCCCAGTCGAGGGTAGAAAAGGATAGAGGTTTCTCCACCCTAGATGTTGCAACTTTATTGTAGCTGCCAACCGATAACACGAATTGGTGAAAAGAGTCGTCTTTCGCGTTCGTTGTCGCGTAATAGTATATTTGGCCGCGAAGATAGACCGTGTTAAACTTCTTTGCATATGAACTATCAATCTTGCCCGATGGCGTCAAAAGGGTCGTGGTGAACGTGCCAAAATCAGCGTACGCATCGCATTTTGAATAGGCTTCTCTCATGGAATCTACCAATTCTCTTCCGTATGCGTCGGCGGACAGTCCACTCGATGGATCGCTCGGACCGACCAGTGACGCAACGACGAGCAGGAGAACAGTTATCATTGATGCACCCCCATTGTAAGAGCGAAATGATATTTTACCACAATTCAGATGCCTCGATTGCTCCTGCCGTCGAGGCTCAGTTCATGAGCAGGGTACCTTTTGCTCCGTCTCGACAGGATGACCTGTCGAGACATGGAACTCCATGGCCGCCGCGGTGCACGCGATCTGGGCCGATATGGCAGGCGGCCCGGACGCATCCGTCCGGCTCCTCGCTGTCAAAGATAAGCCGATTCTCCGGATGGCGCTGCTCAATCTTTGTGGCGCCCGCAATCGGAAATATCGCGATCAAGTCAAGCCGTTTCTCAGCGACCCCGACGATTCGGTGGTCTTCGCCACCATGTACGCATTGTCGGGCATGGACGCCGATCTTGCGCACTCTCCCCGGGACGGTGAAGACGCTGAAACGAAGGCATCGAACGCGGCGCTCGTCGAGTATTGGAAGAATAAGAAATGACGGAAATATCCGAAAGCAATCCGCCGGTCGCTCGCAGCGATAGCGAACAGCGGCTCAAAATCGAATCCCCCCGCAGTTAACTGCGAAGGGATTGGAAGGTTAAAAATGAAACAAGGCCGAACGGTATTGCCGTCCGCACCAATCATTATATCATGATTTCTTCCCGATCTGCGACGTAATGACCTCGACAGCCTTCTTTAGTTGCGCATCGGTCTCATCTTTGCCGAATTCATAGTCCTTGCTCTGCACCACCTCGACATCCGGCTTCAGGCCCTTGATTTCCTTGCCATCGGCGTCCTTGTGCTTGTTGATGTCCACGTGGTTCGGCGTGTAGTATCGGGCCGTCGTAATCGAGATAGACTCCCCATCATCCAGGGGGAAAATGGACTGCACCAAGCCTTTTCCAAAAGAGCTCTCCCCAACCAGCGTCGCAACCTTATGATCGCGCAGCGCGCCGGACACGATCTCCGAAGCGCTCGCCGACCGGCCGTTGATGAGGACCGCAATGGGATAGTTGCGCGGCTTGTAGCTGGACGGGATGGAAAAGCTGACATCCTCTTTGCCGTCGCGGGCCTTTTGAATGACAACCGACTTGTTGTCCATGAACAGACTCGACACGCCGATCGCTTGGGTCAAAAGGCCGCCGGGATTGTCTCGAACATCCAAAACCAGCCCCTTGATTCCTTTCTTCTCCAGTTCGGTCAGCGCGTCTTCGAGCATGGTCGTCGCCTTCTCATTGAACTGCAGCAGCGAAACATAGCCGATCTTGTTGGGACCGGAAAGGACGCGGTACTCGACGGTCGGCAAATCGACGCGGGACCGCTGCAATTTGAACGATAGTGATTCTGTGGCGCTATTGTTGGTACGCTCGATGCCGATTGTCACGTACGTGCCCTCTTCGCCGCGGATCATGCGCACGATCTCCTCGAGATCCATACCGGCGACATTTTTCCCATCGACGGTGACGATCAGGTCGTTGGCGCGGATTCCGGCCCGAACACAGGGACTGTTCGGCAGCGGCCGGGCAACAATCGCACCCTTCGGCGATGGGTCGAGCGTCGCGCCCACGCCGACGTAGTCGCCGCGCGTATCGTCCTCCATCGCCTTCCACGCCTTCGGAGGCATGAATCGCGTGTAGGGGTCGTTCAGGGCGCCCATCATCCCGGAGATCGCGGAATAGGTCAATTTGATGGGATCGACAGACTGGTAATGCCGGCTCTCCAACTGTGTCATCGCGTCTGAATAGGTCTGGACGGTGGGAAGAACTGTGCCGGTGTCTTTCCGTGGGCCGAATACGAGGGAGAGCCGCTCGGGCATTTCGCGCAATTCGGCGACGGCTCTCGGCGGATTGGTCAGGCTGTCCCAAGAGTATCCAACGACGAAGGCCGATCCGATAAATGCCATACCGAGAACTGCCGTGATGATAATTGAACCGCGACGCTTCATTAGCCGGTCACCTCCGCTCGCACAACCTTTTTCGCTTCGGCAACGGCCGGGTCACTGGCCGGATCCGCCACCTTTCCCGCCGCCACACTCACATCCGGCTTCAGTCCCGCGCCGCCGAAATCCGTCCCATTGCTCGTAAAGTATTTGCCGGACGTATAGATGAGGGCCGAGTGATCGGGCAGCTCGTAGCTATCGACCGCCATCGGATCGCCCGCCGTTGGGTCGCCGACCAGCTTCGCTCCCGCGCGTTCCTTTAGGGCGGAAGCGAACACTTCAGCCAAGTTCGCTGTTCCTCGATTGACGAGAACCACAAACTTGCCCTTGGCGACCGGCTCGCCATCTATCGTCAGCGGCGACTTGGTGTCAACGTTCTGCCGCGCCTTCACCTGCGCTACGCTGCCTTTTGGCAGGAACAGGCCGAGCGTTTCCAGCATGGTCTGCCGAGTTCCGCGGCTGTTGCTGCGAAGATCGAGCACGAAGTCGTGAACTCCCTTGCTCTGCAAAGTGTTGATCGCCGAGCGCACGAGCCCCGTCGTGTGATCGGAGAAGGTCGCAATTCGAATGTAGCCCGTGCCGCCCAGATCGCTCCACGTCGCGGCCTCCAGCTCGGACTTTCCGGGCGCGATAGTCGCCTCAACCAACTGATTGCCGGCGTTCCGGCGAACCTTCACTTTGATCGGCTTCTCAGAACTTGTCAGCAGCTCGAGCGCCTCGCCGGGAGTGATCGACTCATTGACGCGGGATTCCAGCTTGTTGAACGCCGCGTCATATTCCTGGCGGGTAATCTTTTTGTTCCGCCACGCGGTAACCACCTCGAGAAAATCCAAGTTCGGGTTATAAGAAAGCACCCATTTGCCGTTGATATATTCGATCCGGTCCCCCGGAAGCAGGCCGGCTTTGTCGGCCGGTCCACCCGGAACAGGCGCTAAAACCGCGAGATAGGATTTCGTGATGGAATTCGCCGTTATCCCGACGTCCGCGTCGTCTTCCCCCTGCTGATGCATGCGATCGAGCAGCTTTTCCAATTCATGCCGCATCGCATCCGATGTCACCGGATCGACCACGCGCTGAACGGCCACGGTGGCGCCGATCCCCTGGAATGTGCCGTCTATCTCCGCCCGGTATTTGGCAAACTCTTTCGGTTCCATGAATCGGGTGTCGGGGTCATTAAAGTAGAGCGCGGCCCCTCGCAGCGCGCCATAGGACAGCTTCGTCTGGTCGGTAATGTCTTTTTCGTCCACATAATAGCGGCGAAGATGGGCAAATACGGTGAAGAAGGTATCGAGCGGGCTGCGCTCCGGTTTGAGGGAGGCGTACTGCCTCCCCATTGTGTCCTCTTCGACCGCTACGGTTCGGGTTCCGTAACTGACGGCGTTATGCTTGAGCCAAAATCCGCCGCCAAACGCAATCGCCGCCACAGGAAGAAAGATAAGGGGGAGCAACTTGCGGGACTTCAATTTCAAAGCGTCATAGCCTCCAATTGCATATACGGAACATTCTACGTCAAGAGAGACATGAATAATGCCCTATTCGGTTCATCGGCGAATTTTATGGCGATCACCGCAAAGCTACCAGAAGTCCGGCGATGGATTTAGCGTCCTTGATCTCGCCGCCCGTGATTTTACCGGCGACCTCACTGACAGGAACCTCCACCACTTCCAGCCTTTCATCAAAATCAGGCCGATAGGTTCCCGGGGTCAAATCCCTCGCCTCATACACAACCAAGCACTCGCTAGAATAGCCGGGCGCTAAATACTGCTTGAACAGCCGGCGCAGCGATCCCGCTCGGTACCCCGTCTCTTCTTCCAATTCTCGGGCGGCACAGGTATCAGTCGGTTCGCCGGGTTCGCGCGTGCCTGCGGGAAGTTCCAGCAGAACCTCGTCAACGGCCCGGCGATATTGCCGGACCATCAGGAGCGTTTCCGAGCTAAGGAACGGCACAATTGCGACCGCGCCCTGATGGATCACGACTTCCCGGGTCGACTCGGTCCCGTCCGGCAGTCGTATTCTGTCGAGTCGGACGGTGATGACCCGGCCTTCGTAGATGGTTTCCGAGTGGAGGACCTCTTCATGCAGCGACATGCCCCATTGTATCTCCCCCGTAACGCTGCCTTCCAGGCGGCTTCCCGTAACGCTGGCATCTTGCCGGCACAAAAGGTCAATGCCGCCTGGAAGGCAGCGTTACGGGAGCGCTGGCATCTTGCCGGCACAAAAGAAGTCAATGCCGCCTGGAAGGCAGCGTTACGGGGGATTAAAAAGAAAAGGCCGAGACAATTCTCGGCACTTGTAGGTCAGAGTGTATCGAGTCCAATTTTAACTCGAAAATATTTGGGCTCTTTTTTGAACCCTATTTTTTTATTTATTTTTTTTGTTGTTTGCTTGGTCAGTTACCATCTACAGGTTAGGGTCTTAGTGTCCTCTTGGAGGGCAGGCTTTGCTCTACCCTTCTAAAGACGCAGAAGGTGTGCCACAGAGAATTTTTGGAAAGTAACAGCGTCACCATCCTCCAACTCAGTGTAGGTCGGCAAGCGCCTCCCACATCTCAATGCAGCCATTATACAGCAAACATGCCGAATCCGCCACCCAGTAAATGCACTAGCTCGCGTTTTTTGCTAATAGACCTTCACTTCCAGGCGATCTTTGAATTCTTGAGCGATGCGTTTGCCAAGCGCCACCACGCCGGGTTGCTCCGTCCCGAAATGGGTCGCGTCCAATAGTCCGACATCATGGAATTCCGCCGCCCACGTATGGTGGTGCCGAACCTCGCCGGTAACCAGCGCGTCCGCACCCGCACCGATTGCTCGGTCCAGATAGTCGCTGCCCGCTCCGCCGACCACGGCCACCCGGCGGACCGCACGATCCGCTCTGCCCCAATAGCGAACAGGACTTCCAAGCTGCTTGCTGACGAAAAGGGAGAACTCACCCAGCGTCGTCTCCTCCGGCAACGTCCCCACGCGTCCTAGTCCCAAAAGGCGAGCGCTGGTCAACGGATAGATGTCGTATGCCGGTTCATCATAGGGATGCGCCTTCATTAATGCCTGCTCGACCGCCGCCATCGCGGCAGACGGCGCTCGCATCTCTAGGCGCATCTCCGCAACCGCCTCCCGATTGCCGACCGCGCCGACGGCGGGATTCGACCCCGGCTGCGGTTCAAAGGTGCCGGTCCCTTTACCGGTGAAAGCGCATCGCTGATATAGACCGATGGTTCCGGCGCCCGCGGCGGTCATCGCGTCGATCAAGGCATCGACCGCGTTGGCCGGTGCGAAAGTGACGATCTTGACATCCGAAATCGCTGCATCTTCGCCGAACCGCTCCACAGACGCCAAGCCCAGCGCTCCCGCCAGCGCGTCGTTGATGCCCCCGTCAGCCACATCCCAGTTCGTGTGCGCGGCCAATAGCGCTATGCCGGCGCGGCAAAGCTTCCATACCGCCGCCCCGACAGGATCTCTGGGATCGATTTCCGTTAGGGGCTGATAGATGAGGGGATGGTGGGTAACCAGCATTTGGCAGCCGCCCTCATGCGCCATTTCTATCGTGGCGGGCGATGGGTCGAGAGCCACCGCGACCTTCTCAACCGGGGCCGCAGGATCGCCGATCTGCAGTCCGATCCTGTCTCCCGGCATAGCCAGCCCGGCGGGCGCCCACCGCTCAACGGCATCCACAATCTGCCCGACGGTGACCGCCTTCATTCGACTCCGAACGCCGCGCGATAGTGGGTAATCGTTGGATGAATTCCCGATAGGGTGACGCCAACGGCATCGAACCTGCAGGAGCATGGCTCGCGATCGCACAGATACCGCTCCGCCAACGCCACGAGCTTGCGTTGCTTTGCCAGCGGGAACCACTCCGAGGAAGGTATCCGATCCGCCCTCATTCGCGTCCGAACCTCCACGAACACCAGAGTTTCGCCGTCCATCGCGACGATGTCCAGCTCGCCGCTGGGCGCTCGCCAATTGCGCTCCACAATCCGGAATCCCTCCTGCTCCAAGTACCGTGCGACGATCTCTTCCCCGCGACGGCCCAGGCTGATCCTCCGGTTTCCCGAGCTAACCAAACAGCACACCCTGCTCGAGCCGCTCCCGAACCGGTGAGAAGCTCCTCCGATGGATTTCGCACGGCCCAAGCCGGTCAAGCGCGGCAATGTGCACGGGGCAGTAATAGCCCTTATGGTCCGCGAAGCCATATCCGGGGTAAATCAAATCGTGCTGCACCATCAGGCGGTCGCGGTGAACCTTCGCCAGGATCGATGCGGCGGAAATCGCCGGCTCTTTTGCGTCCCCGTCGACAATTGTCCGTTGCGGGATGGATAGACCACGGATGGGTCGATTGCCGTCCACAAGGCACATTTCCGGCACTTGGCGCAGTCCCTCAATCGCCCGCCGCATGGCGAGAAACGTGGCATGGAGGATATTGAGTCGATCGATCTCATCGACGTCCGCCATCCCAACAGCCCAACCGACGGCACGATTCATTATGATTGGCTCCAATTCCTCTCGTTGCGTCCGGGTCAGTTGTTTGGAGTCCGCCAGCCCTTCGATCGGCTCGCCCAAGATGACCGCGGCCGCGACGACGGGACCCGCAAGTGGACCTCGCCCAGCCTCATCGATCCCCGCAATCAGCCGACGATCCATGCAATCCGGTTTCCCGAAGGGGTCGCCAACTCCTGCAGGTAGACTCCCCGCCATGCGAAAGGGAGTAGACATTATCGGCGTTCCCACCGACCTGGGGGGCCGGAAGCCGGGTACGCGCCTCGGACCGGAGGCCGTCCGCACCGCCGGGGTCATGCAACAGTTGAGGGACCTCGGTGTGGACGTTCGCGATGCCGACGATATCTTTCCCCCTCGACGATACGATCTGGAACCCGGCGATCCCAAACTCAGATACGGCCATGCCGTCGCCGACAAATGCCGCAATGTGAAGGAAATCCTGCTCGACAGCTATGCCGCCGGGCGCTTGCCGATGACGATTGGCGGTGACCACAGCCTCTCCATCGGGACCTTGGCGGCCTTCCTGACCCGCCATGATCCGGCGGAGTGCGCCGTCCTCTGGATCGATGCGCACGGAGATATCAATACCCCTTCAACGACCCCGTCCGGCAACTCTCACGGCATGGTGCTCGGCGCGGCCTTGGGGAGGCCGAGCGGTCTTGAATCCGAATGCAAAGCCGCGATCGCATGGCAACGCCTCCTCGATCTGTACGAGGGCCGCCATCTGCCGCCCTCAGGCATTTTCTGGATCGGGCTGCGGGAGCTGGACAATGAGGAAAAACGGGCCATTCTCGACATGCAGACGCGCCCAGCGAGAACAATGAGCGACATCGACCAAGCCGGAATCAAGCAGACGATCATAGCGGCCCTCAGCCAGTTCCGACGCGCGAAGGCCAAATATCTGCACCTGTCCATCGACGTTGACGTGCTGGACCCGGAAATCGCACCCGGAACCGGTACGAAGGTACCCGGCGGCCTGAGCTACCGAGAGGCCCACCTGGCGACGGAACTTATTTATGAGGAGATTATTCGCTCCAACAAGGGTCCCGAATTGGTGTCGCTGGACGTAGTAGAGATCGACCCGCTTGAGGACACGCAAAACAGGACAGCGCGGCTTGCCGTCGAATTAATCTGCTCCATCTTCGGGAAGTCCATCCTGCCCCTTGTGGAGTAACCTCGGAAGGGGGTATGTTCTGTGGCCTTGCAAACACCAAGAACCGGAGCGAGCAAAAACGAACCGAAATCAACGCCCAAAAAGGCCGTGGTCGCCATGGCTGAACCCATGACAAACGAATCCGGATGGATCCATTGCGCGAACCCGCGATGCCGCAAGATTCTGTTTGGAAAGGAGTTCGAGCGGCAGCTTAAGGTGTGTCCGAAGTGCGGCCACCATCACCGATTGACGGTTCCGGAACGGGTTGAAATGACCGCCGACGACGGCAAGTTCCAAGAGCTGTTCACGGACATGATCACCTGCGATCCGTTGCGCTTTCCCGGCTATCTAGACAAGCTGCAGGCCGCCGGGGGCAAGGAAGCAATCACAATCGGCGCTGCCGCGATCGAGGAAATTCCCGTATTGCTGGGCATCATGGATTTCGGCTTCATGGGCGGCAGTATGGGCTCCGTTGTTGGAGCGAAGGTGTATCGGGCATTCGAAAAAGGCGCGGACGAGAAGACTCCCATCGTTCTGTTCTGCGCCAGTGGAGGCGCGCGGATGCAGGAAGGTCTGATTGCGCTGATGCAGATGGCCAAGACCTCTGCCGGCGTATATCTGATCAACCAGGCCGCCGTGCCCTATGTCTCGGTATTCACCAACCCGACGATGGCGGGTGTGCTGGCCAGCTTCGCGGCGCTTGGGGACGTGATTCTTTCCGAGCCGGGCGCGAAGGTTGGGTTCGCCGGGGAGCGGGTCGCCGCGCAGGCCACGGTCGGCAAGCCGCCTCCGGACTTTCAGACGGCGGAGTTTCAGTACCGCCACGGAATGATCGACCGCATCGTGCCGCGCAAAGAGCTGCGACGCACCATAGGCACGCTGCTGTCGCTGATGAGTGGAAAGCCCCACGTGGGCGACACATAGATTTTGATTGATTCTCAAGGAGTGAACGATGACGAAAAACAGCGCAGAGCTGGAAATGCTGATGCTGGACCTGCGAGACAATATTTCAAAGATCAGGCGCTTCGTGCGCAAGCATAACCTCCCCACGCCGCCCGAGCTGGAGCTTCTGGAGAAGGCAAAGAAAAACAGGGAAGAGACGCCCGAAGGGGGACGCCTGCCGCGTGGCTGATTCGGACTTCAACGAGTTGGAAAGTCCATTGCGCGAGCTTCGCGAGCAGATCGCGAAGATCGAGGCCTATGCGCGGGCGCACAATCTGCCGGAGCCGAAAGAGCTGGCGGCATTGCGAAAAAAGGCGGTCGAGAACGAGAAGCAGATCTATTCCCGCCTGACGCCGTGGGACCGGACCTTGATCGCCCGCCACGCCAGCCGGCCCTATTCGCTGGATATCATCCGGGCGATTTGCGAAGAGTTCGTGGAGCTTCATGGGGATCGAGAATCGGCCGACGATGGCGCGATCGTGGTTGGGCTGGGACGATTTGACGGGCGGCGCGTGGCGATCATCGCGCAGCAAAAGGGCAGGGATGTTAAGGAGCGCAAGCTGCGAAACTTTGGCATGGCCAAGCCCGAGGGGTATCGCAAAGCGATGCGCATGATGGACCTCGCCGAACGGTTCCAACTCCCGATTTTGAGCCTCGTGGACACACCGGCTGCGGACCCCGGCGTGGAGGCGGAACAGCGCGGCATCAGTTGGGCCATCGCCGAGAGCATGCGCAAGATGTTCGGCCTGTCGGTGCCCATTGTCGCGTTGGTGCTGGGGGAGGGCGGCAGCGGAGGGGCCATCGCGATCGCGTGCGCGAACAAGGTGCTGATGTTGCAGAACGCCATCTATTCGGTCATCCCGCCGGAGGGCTGCGCGGCGATCCTGTGGCGCGATCCGGCGCGGCGGGCGGAGGCCTCAACTGCATTGCGACTCACTGCGGAAGACGCCCTGTCGCTGGAGCTTATCGAGGAGATTATCCCGGAGCCGATCGGCGCGGCACATACCCATCCGACCGAGGTGATCGCATCGGCGAAGGAGTCCCTAACGAAAGCCCTCGTCGAACTGGAAACTCTCACCCCCGACCAGCTCCGTTCCCAGCGCCTCCAGCGCTTTGAAGCTCTCGGAGTCTTTGAGAAGGTCTGAGGCGATAGTAGGCGCGGGTCGTCTTGCCGGAGGTGTTCATTTTGCGACCACCAAGACCCGCGTGGCAACCTCTCGCGAAACGATCCTGGTCCGTCCAACGCGATTAACGCGGCAAATACCTATAGGACCTATAGGTCCTATCGAGCCTTCTCATTTCATTGATTATCGCATCGTCTTCCCTCCGAGTCCCCGCGTCGTGATATACTATGGCTACAGATGTTAGCTCAAATTGCCGTGGCGCTCGCTCTTGCTATGCGACTCGTAACTCCTCATCCGGCGATTCAAGAGGAGGCGCAAAGCCTGATACCGGACGATGTTGATCTGGTGCAATTCGATCCGATTGATGAATACATCTGGCCTGGCACTGGATGGAATAACGTCGCATCCTATTCGGCGCACGATCTTGCAACTGAACGACATGTCCAATCCATCTTCAACCGATATCACATCGACTATGATAAGACCGCGTCGGGCGAGATGGTTCGCTTGATGGTTTCAGATGACGCGGCGGAGAGCGTGTATGAGTTGCTTATCCAATCCGGGCTCGTCCGCGACCACTGCTTGACGACCGAACGTGGCGCGCCCCTGCCAAGTCCGATCATCCCGAAGCCGAAGTGCATCGGCAAGCGCCTCGATGATCTTGCGACGGCGAAGATTCCAAGAGAGGTGCTGGACGCGCTCACCTCGCAGACAGTTCTTGAGCAGCACACGACCAGACCGATATTGGACACGATTGCGATACGGAAGCGGCGATATCTGAACAAGAATGTTCAAGCAACGGCATACGACGTTTGGGCCTGTTTCTGGGACGCATCGAACGATGATCCACTGACGATCCGTTTCCAGGTCCTCGACAAAGGCAAGACCGTTGTGATTTGGTATTCGGAAACTGGCCGAATCACCGATCAACACTAGGCAGGACCTCCCATTTCCTCAGGGAATTCGCATTCCATGAACATTGCGCTCGCGCTTGACGAGTTGGGTGTACGCGACGACACCCTTTCCCAAGAGGAACGCGCTCGGTTGGATGCCGATGGATACCTCCCGCTCCCAAACATCCTTACTCCTGGCCAAATTCGTGCATTGGGCGAAAAGTTCAATGCCCTGGTTGCCGAAGAAGGTTCGGAGGCGGGGAAAGAGGTGCACCAGGAGGCAGGGACCGACCGGCTGGCGGACCTGGTGAACAAGGACCCGATGTTCGAGGTCTGTTTCACCCATCCGCGCGTATTGGCGGCGATCGCCCACGTGCTTGGCGGAGAGTTCAAGCTGTCATCGCTCAACGCCCGGTCGGCGCTTCCGGGTCAGGGGAACCAGGCGCTGCACGTCGACTGGAGCGGCCCAGTGACGCCGGGCGATTACTATGTCTGCAACTCCATCTGGCTGCTCGATGATTTCACGGAAGAAAACGGGGCCACGCGCGTCGTGCCCGGTTCGCACCGAAGCGGCCGGATGCCATCCGACGATATGCAGGACACCGCGGCCGCGCATCCCGATCAGAAGTTGCTGATCGCGCCTGCCGGGACGGTGGTGATCTTCAACAGCCACACCTGGCACGGCGGCACCACCAACCGCACCGACCGACCCCGCCGCGCGCTCCATTCCTACTTCTGCCGCCGCGATCAGCCGCCGCAGCTGGACCAAAAGAAGCACATCCGCCCCGCGACCTTGGTTCGTCTCTCTCATGCGGCGCGATGGATTTTGGACGTATCGGACTCATCGGACTTTTAGGACTTATAGGACCTATACGACCTATACGTCCTATAGGTCCTACTTGCCCAATTCGTGTACCCTGTTCCGCATGCGAAGCGCAGGCATCCGTACTTTCCTCATCCTCTGGTTCGGGCAGGTCGTGTCCGTGCTGGGGTCCGGCCTTACCGGCTTCGCCATCAGCATCTGGGTCTACCAGCACACCGGCTCCGTAACCAAGTTCTCCATTACCATGCTTGCCGCCACCTTACCGTCCATCGTCTTCGGTCCGTTCGCGGGCGCGCTGGTGGATCGTTGGGATCGGCGCAAGGCCCTCATCATCGCCGACCTCGGAGCGGGCATCGGCGCGTTGGCCCTCGCTGTCCTGGTCTACTTCAACCTGTTGCAGGTCTGGCACATCTACATCATCAGCGCCGTCAGTGCTTCGTTCAGCTCCCTCCATTGGCCGGCCTTCAACGCGGTGACGACCCTGCTCGTCCCCCAAGAACATCACGCCCGGGCAAGCGGAATGATGTCCGTTGCCGAGGCGGTCTCCATGATCGCGGCCCCCGCCCTCGGCGCGTTCCTGCTCGTGGCATCCGGGCTTACGGGCATCATCGTCATCGACTTTGCCACTTTCCTTTTCGCGGTCGGCACAGCGGTGGCGGTCCGAGTGCCACCCCCGCCTCCATCGGAGGAAGGGGTCGCGGCCAAGGGTTCGCTGGCCGGCGAAGCGCTGTTCGGGTGGAAATTCATTCGAGTCCGGCCCGGTTTGCTCGGCCTGCTATGCTTCTTCGCGGCCTGCAACTTTTTCTTAGGGCTATTGATGGCGGTGTTCACGCCGATGATGCTGACCTTGAACAAGGATCCGCGTATCCTCGGGTCCATCGTGTCGGCGGCCGGCGTAGGACTGCTCATCGGGACAGTAGTGATGGGCGCCTGGGGCGGGCCGAAGCGCAAAATCAACGGCCTTGTCGGCGGTTCCGTCATCGGGTATTTGGGGTTTCTCGCATACGGCCTCCCACCGACATGGTGGGTGCTGACCACGCCGATGATTGTCCTCTGCTTCCTGGAGCCGATCTGCTACGGCTGCAGCCAGGCGATCTGGATGGCCAAAACCCCGCCGGACGTGCAGGGCCGGGTATTTGCCGTTCGTCGCGTGATCGCGCAGTCGATGACTCCGCTCTCCTACCTGTTCGCCGGGCCGTTGGTCGATCGGGTGTTGGAGCCGGCGTTTCGGCCGGGCGGCGCGCTGGCATCCTCCGTCGGCTCCCTGATCGGGACCTATCCGGGCAGCGGGATGCGGTTTCTGCTCATGATGATCGGGGTCGTGTGTGTGGCGTTGTGCGTTGCCGTCTATCTGTATCCGCGCACGCGACATGTGGAGGAGGAACTGCCCGACTTCGTTCCGGACGCTCGCGCCGAGGAACCGGGCATGGCGCCCAGTGTTTTGCTGCCCGCATCCGACATATAGGACATATAGGACTTATAGGACCTATACGACCTATAAGTCCGATACGTCCGATCCAATTGAACCCCCCCCAGAAATGAACAAGGGGCGGAAACAACCTATCCGCCCCTTGCCGCTAGGTGAGTTAACCTATCCCTTCACAGTCAGACTGTGAAGGGACATAGCTTTATTTGCTCTTGATCGTCAGCGTCTTGCCATCCAACGAAAACGATAGAGAGAAGTCGCCTTTGGTGTCCGAACCAAGCATCACACGCTGTTTCGGAGTCAAATCATCCGGCGTCAAGTAGCCATTCTTCTTCTGCAATTCCCACTGCTTGTCGGTAAGGCTGTTCATCAGACCCTTGATGTCCTGCGTTCCGAAGACAAAAGCCCTATCAGTATCGCCGCGATTGAACAGCTTGAAAATGCTGCTGTCTCCGGACCTCGGAGCGAGCTGGAAGTACTTGAACAAGCCATTGCCATCTTCCGTCCCCGGCTGATACCCATGCTCCTTCAGCCACTTATTCATCTGTTCCCGCTTCTCTGGCGTCTGGTTCTTTGGGTTCATGTATTGGCGGAAGAATTGATTGCCGGTATCCGATCGCAGGAAGGGAGCCACCATGCTCGTGGACTTTTCGGCAAGCTCTTTCGCCATCTTCGCAAGCCTTTCGGCAAGCTCCTTGATCTTCGCTTGATCCTTGTCGGTCAGCGCTTTCTGCTGACCCGTCTTTGCCATCTCCTCGGCGATCTTCTTCAACTCTTCGGCGATCTGCTTGTTGTCCTGACCGCCGAGCGCCCAGGAATATGCCTTGAGCGGCTCCAGCGACTTGAGATCGGGGACCGTATAGGACCAGTTCTTCGGAGTCTGAAGGTCGTACCGCTTGATCGTGTCTCCCCAGTTGGGAATCTCAAGCTTGTTTTGCCCATTGGGCTCGATGATCCAGCCTCGGCCCTTCTGGAGTTTGACCGTCCCATTGTCGATCTGCAAATTGCGCTGATACAGCTCCGCAACGATCTGCAGCAGTTCCTTGACCGTATATTTGCCTGGGCTGACATGCAGAGTGACCTGCGTGGCATCCGCGTTCGGTTCCGGAGCGGCCACCGTGACGTCCTTCAGTTCCGGCAGATGCAGCAGCTTCTCCAATGCCTGGGAAAAGGTTGCGTTGTCGAGGTTGAATTCGCTGTTGACCTTCTGCGTCAACGATGTGTCGTCCAGTTTCTGTCCCGGAGTGGCGATGACCACAGACACCGTAGCTATCGCCAACCCCAACCATAGGTGTTTAGCTTTCAATTTCATCGTGAAGTTCTCACCTCCAAAGTCATGCGGATCGTCCACCGTTCCTTTACGGATACGCCGGACTCGACGAGAGAGGTTCCCGGAGGATTAGGATTCGTTGAGGGTCTCTGATGCGACCGGTCTCCTGACCGAGTCGCGCTCGCTTCCAGGTCTCCTGACCGTTCCTGGACTGCGGCTCGGTCAGGAGACCGGCCGCATCGGGTCTTAGGACTCGTTGAGGGCGTCGATGACGGCGACGGTGTCCCGAATGAGTCTGACATCGTGGACGCGGGCGCCCCTGGCGCCCTGCATTACTGCGGCGGCCACCGAACCGGCGGTGACACCTGGATGCTCCGTCGCGTTGGAGTCGATAATGCGGCCGAGGAACGATTTGCGAGAGGTTCCCACCAAGATTGGCTTGCCGAGCGTCTGAAACTCGCCCAAACGCCGAAGCAGCTCCATATTGTGCCGATTGTTCTTCCCAAAGCCAAAGCCTGGGTCGATCCAGATCCGGTCTTCCGCGATGCCGTATTTCTGCGCCGTATGAATGCGGGCATCAAGATAGGCCATCACGTCGTGAAGCACGTCTCCGTAGGTGGGCTGGACCTGCATGGTCTTGGGATTGCCCTGCATGTGCATGAGAATAATCTCGCATCCGCTGGCGCCCGCCAATTCGGCCATCGCGGGCTTTTGAAGCGCGGTAATGTCGTTGATCACGCTCGCACCCAGGCAGATCGCTTCTTTTGCCACTTCCGGCTTGTACGTGTCGATGGAGATCGGAATCTTCAGCGTCTGGGCCAGTCCTTTTATTACGGGGACGACCCGTGCCATCTCGTCTTCGAGCGAAGTAGGTTCCGAGCCGGGTCGGCTGCTCTCGCCGCCGACGTCGATAACGTCCGCCCCTTCCGCCTCCATCTGAAGCCCCCGCTCGATAGCGGCCTTGGGATCCAAGTAGTCGCCGCCGTCGCTGAAGCTGTCAGGGGTGATATTGAGGACGCCAAAAATGACGGTGTGCCGAATTGAGCTGAGCGGGGGGCGATCCATAACTTCGTAACAGTTTACCCGGTTGAGCCTAATCTCCGCCGAGAGAGGCGATCTGGGCGGCGTACTTCTCCTTCACCACCTTCCGCTTCACCTTCAGCGTCGGGGTCAATTCGCCACTTTCGATGCTGAAGCCGCGATCAAGCAATGCGAAACGGCGGACTCGCTCGTAATCGGCCAGGACCTTGCAGAGACGGTCGACCTCAACCTTGATCGCCTTCTTCACCGCATCGGATTCGGTCCCGTCCTCTCCGGTCAAACCTTTCACAGCGGCAAGGTTCGGGACGATAAGCGCGGTCACGACGCTCTGCCCGTCTCCCAATACCACCGCCTCTTCGATGAGCGGTGAGCTTTTCAGCAGGGCCTCGATGGGCTGAGGCGCGACGTTCTTGCCGTTTGCCAGCACCAGCAGGTCCTTTTTGCGGTCTGTGATGCGCAGATATCCGTCTTTGTCAAACTCGCCGATATCGCCGGTATGGAACCATCCCTCGGTATCGATCGCCTCGGCGGTGGCTTCGGGGTGGTTGAAGTAGCCCTTCATCACGCTTGGGCTGCGCGTCAGGATTTCGCCATCTTGCGCGATCTTGGCCTCCACACCGGGCAGCAGCGGGCCGACCGTTCCGAATCGAATGTCGTCGAGCGGGTTGATTGCGATAACCGGCGAGGTTTCTGTCAGGCCGTACCCCTCAATCACCTTGAACCCGAATGCCGAGTAGAACAGCCCGGTTTCGACCGGAAGGGCCGCCCCGCCGGCGACAAACATCCGGATGCGGCCACCGAATTGCGCGCGAATTTTCTTGCCGACAAGCAAGTCTGCGATCGGCGCAAGAAGGGCCGATCGCCCCTGAGCCTTTGCGCGGCCGGTTGCAAGCGCCCAATTGAACAGCCTCCGCTGCAAACCCGGCTTCGCCGTTGCCGTCGAGACGATCTTGTCCTGGAACAACTCCAAGAACCTCGGAACGAAGAGCATCACAGTCGGTCGGGCAAGCTTGATGTCATTCGCGAGAGTGCGCAGCGATTTGGCGTAGGCGATGGTGGCTCCGATGCAGATGGGAAGGTAGTGCCCGGCCATGCGCTCGTACACGTGGCTGAGGGGAAGAAATGACAGGAACAGGTCGTTCTCATCGCATTGGAAACGGGTCAGCGCGGTTTCGATGTTGAAGAGGAAGTTGCGGTGGGTGAGCATAACGCCCTTGGGATCGCCTGTCGTGCCGGAAGTGTAGATCAGGGTGCAGACCTCGTCCGGGTCCCGCTTAGCCGGCTCTCCCGGCGCGGTCCCCCGATGCGGCCGGTCCCCCCCCTGATGCGGCCGGTCTCCTGACCGCGCCGCATCCGGACCGCAGAAGTCAGCGAACGGAGTGGCGCCTTCAACGCTATCGAACGAGACGACAGTAGGCTTGTCGTTCAACATGGCGATCGCTTCCGCGCACTTCTTTTGCAGCGCGGCGTCGGCGCAGAAGACAACCTTCGATCCCGAATCTCTCAAAATGTATGCGACCTGCTGCGGGCTGAGGGTGGGATAGAGGGGAACGGTAACGACTCCGGCCAACTGAGCCCCCCAGTCGGTGTAAGCCCATTCCGGCCGGTTCTCAGAGATGATCGCCACCCGATCCCCCGGCTGAACACCGGCTGACTGCAGGCCGACCGTCACCCAGCGGGCTTGGTCCAACAGGTCGGCATACGTGATCTCCCGGAACCCGTCTCCCTCGCGCTCCATCAGTGCGGCCTTGCCACCCCATCGTGTCGCGCTCGCTACCAACGCCTCGCCCAATGTCTCAAACTTCACATGCATCTGTTCGACGGCAGTCCCGGACGCCCTGGTACGATGGGACGTGCGGACCTTTTTGCTTCTCGACGCATTTGGAGCGCATGGGCTAAAGGATCAACTGTCAGTCGAAATGATGGGCGTCTTCCAAACGGGGGTGCACTACCAGATGCTTCACTCTCTCGCGCTCGTCCTCATCTCCCTACTCGTTGATCGGATTCCAGGGGTTCGAGTGAGCGGCTGGCTTTTTGCCGCCGGAATCGTTGTGTTTTCCGGCAGCCTGTACGCCTTGGCGATCACCGGCCAACGCTGGTTCGGTGCGATCACCCCTATTGGAGGAGTCTGTTTCCTCGTGGGCTGGGCATCGATTGCCGTAGCCGCATATCGCCACAAGTCGTAACTATGGCTCTTCCTGCTCCGCCGGCCGCAGTAGTTCGTTTGGCGGCATCGCTGGATCTGGGGCGCTGCGTAGCAATGCTGACTGTTCATCGAACTCCGCGGCACGAAGCAGCTTTTGGTTCTCCGTCTGCTCCTCGATACGCTTTTGTATGTTGTTTGCCGCCTCCTTGGCCACCGCCCAATACTCGACAAACTTCTCTTTGCCGCGATTTCGCCAGTCATACGTTCCACGAATCTTGTGAATCGCGGGGCCGAAGGCAGACAGTCCCAGCACCCGCACGATGCCCTTGACTAAATCCAAATTGCGCCAGTCCGGCACCGCCAATCCGTATCTTCCTTCCAGCGCTCCCACCATCAGCTCGCATTCCGCAGCCCGGAACCGCGCAACGTGCTCCTCCTCCACCTGTGGCAAAAGCAGGCGAAGCTTCCGCTCCGCCATCGGTCGAAACACTCGCTGATGCAGTGCCAAACAGAGGATCGGCACCGCCCAAGGCGTGTTTTTGCGCTCCAGAATGTCCAGCAGCGCCTCCGTCCGGGCACACGCATTCCGATAGGAGCTCCAGCCGAGCAGCCCTCCGGCGCAAAGCACAAGCGGCAGGCCAATGAGAAAGCCGAACGAATGCATGCCGGTCAAGGGGACAAGCAGCGCCATTCCGATGCCGATGACCAGCAGCGCCAGCAGGATCGGGCCGCAGCCCTCCATCTCGGCTGCCGTCGCCGACTCGTTGATGTGCCTGCGCAGCGCCACGGGGTCGCCATAATTCGCCAACACCTCCTTCGCCTGTTCAGAAGTCTTCGGATTCTTGGACCGAGCGGCTTCCAAAAGCGTTCCCGCCCGTGTTTCCATTTCCACTGTCGAGTTCTCGACAGCCCGGTGGTCGCAATTGTCGCAAACGAATATGTCCCGGCTCCATTCGGGTAGCCAGGTGGCCTTCGCTCCGCAGTTCGTGCACGATCGTTCCGCCATCGCTGTTCTTTTGGTACGCCCCATAACGATAGAATGGTTGCGGACGGGTATAAGTTCATTGTGACTATAGCCAACCAAATCGCGTCGCTGCTGCCGGGCCTCCGGGAATTGAGGCATGACCTGCATGTCCACCCGGAGTTGGGCTTTGACCTGTCTCGAACGGTCTCCATCGTGCGGGAGCGATTGATGGCGATGGGTCTAAAGCCCCGCGAGCATGTGAACGGCAGCGGCCTGACGGCGCTGATCGGCGACGGCGGACCGGTCATTGCCCTGCGGGCGGATATGGACGCGCTGCCGATACTCGAAGAGACCGGGCTGCCGTATGCGTCGGGAGCGGCGGGCAAGATGCACGCATGCGGCCACGACGGCCACACCACCATGCTGCTTGGCGCGGCGGAGGTGCTGGCCAAGAACCCGCCGTCGTGCACCGTCAAGCTGATCTTCCAACCTGCGGAAGAGAACGTCGAGGGCGCGAAGGCGATGATCGCGGACGGGGCGCTGGAGGACCCGGCGCCGGAGGCGGTGTTCGGTCTTCACGGCTGGCCGGGTTTGCCGCTGGGGACCATCGGTTTGCGGGAGGGGGCGATCATGGCCTCGTCCGACCGGTTCGACGCGGTCGTGAAAGGGAAGGGGGGCCACGCGGCGCACCCGGAGGGCTGCGTCGATCCCATTGTCGTGGCGGCCCATTTGATCGCGGCCTGGCAGACCATCGTGTCGCGTCAGACCTCGCCGGTGGACCCCGCCGTCGTTACCGTTACGCGGATGGATGCCGGAAGCGCGTACAACATCATCCCGCCGGAGGCGCGGCTTTGCGGCACGTGGCGGACCGTATCGCCGGCGCTGCGCAAAGAGATACCGCTGCAGCTTGACAAGATGGGCCGGTCGCTGTGCGAGGCGTTTGGGGCGACTCTGGAATTTTCCTGCATCGAAGGCACTGCGGTCACGATGAACGATCCCAAGCTTGCGCGTTTTGTCGGCGACACGGCTAAGGAGGCTTTTGGAGAGGAGCGGGTCCGCTGGGTGGACGCGCCGTCGATGGGCGCCGAGGACTTCGGCTGCTATGCGGAGAAGGCGCCGGGCTGCTTCTTCTGGCTCGGCCTGGGGGACCGCCCGTTCTGCCACAACCCCAAGTTCGACTTTGCCGACGAGGCGCTGCCGGTCGGGATCGAGATGTTCGTCCGCATCGCTCGGGGCTACCGCGCGATGCGATGAAGGCGGTCATCTTCGCCGGCGGATATGCCGCACCGGACCTCACGGCGGTAGCGGGCAGCGATCGGAAAGGGCTCATCGAGCTCGGCGGGCGCCCGACGATCACCTACGTATTGGATGCGGTCCGGCAGTCCAAAACAGTCCGCGAAGTCGTCTTGGTCGGCGCGCGCGAACTGCAACTATTCGCCAAAGAATTTGGCGCCGAGTTTCTGCCGGAGAGTGATGGTGCGATAGCAAACATCCTATTGGGAATGGAGGCGCTCGGCGTGAAGGGTTCCGACGAGCGGTTGATGACACTGCCGGGCGATACGCCCTTATTGCGACCGGAAGACATCGAATCCTTTGCGGCGCGATTGCCGGAAGAGGCAGGGGTGGGAATGACGTTCGTTCCGCGCGCGGCCGCGGAGCGGGAGCATCCGGGCGGGCCATACACTTACATCCGGATACGGGAGGGGGAATTCGCGACCGGCAGTCTCGGCATTTTGCGCGCCTCCACCGCCGAGCGCATTTCTCATCATCTGCAGGCGATGATCGCTTCCCGCAAGTCGCAATTGAAGGTGGCGATGCAGCTTGGACTTTGGACGCTGGTCCGGTTTAGGACGGGCCGCCTCAGCATCGAACACGCGCAACGAAAGGTTGAACAGTTGGTAGATGACGCCGCATTCGGTGACCTGGCGGCCTCGCCCCGCACCGCGCTGGACCTGGATACCGAAGAGGACTATCTGTATATCCGCGATAATTGGGAGCGGCTGTGCGCATTGTAATCCCCGGTGGGAGCGGCAGCGTGGGGGCTGTCTTGCGCCGGCATTTTGCCGCGCGCGGCGATGACGTTGTCGTCCTGTCGCGCCACCCGAAAAGTGCGGAAGAGGTGGCCTGGGACGCCGAGACGCTGGGTCCGTGGACAGCCGAAATCCAACGGGCCGACGTGGTTATCAACCTCGTCGGGCGAAGCGTCAATTGCCGATACAACGAGCGCAACCGCAAGGAGATCATAGATTCGCGCGTCAACTCGACGCGCGTTATCGGGCAGGCCATCGCACAAGCCAAAAGTCCGCCGAAGGTCTGGCTGCAGGCGAGCACGGCAACCATCTACGCGCACCGCTACGATGCGCCGAATGACGAGGCGACCGGCATCATTGGTGGAGACGAACCGGGCGTTCCGGAGACGTGGCGCTTCAGCATCGGTGTGGCAAGGGCTTGGGAACAGGAGTTGGACGCCGCCGATACCCCGAAGACGCGAAAGGTGGCGATGCGCTCCGCCATGATCATGAGCCCGGACAAGGGCAGCGTCTTCGACACCTTGGCGACTCTTGCTCGGCGGGGTCTGGGAGGCAAGGCTGGAGACGGCCGGCAGTACATCTCGTGGATTCATGAGATGGATTTCGCCAACGCCGTGCAGTTTCTGATCGAGCACGATGAGTTGTCCGGCGCGGTCAATATCTCATCCCCCAACCCGATCCCCAACCGCGAGTTCAATCAGATCATGCGACGGGCCGTCCGTGCCCCGTTTGGCCTGCCGACACCGGCGTGGCTGCTCGAGATCGGCGCCGTATTCATCAAGACCGAAACGGAATTGATCCTGAAGAGCAGGCGCGTGGTACCGGGCCGCTTGCCGGAAGCGGGATTCGAGTTCCAATACCCGGAATGGCAAGCCGCTGCGGATGAGCTGGCACGAAGATGGCGAGCCTAGAATCGAGTCCGAAAAGGAAAATGACTGTCTTATGAGCCGTAATTTATTGACAAATGATGCGAGGCATGATAAGGTATGTTCCTTGCTGGTGATTTAACCGGCAGAAAAGGGGCGACGTGTCGACTGGTCTTATCGTTCTCGTCACGACTTGCGGGATCCTCACGGCGTTTGGCATCTTCCTGATGCTTGGCGTCTTGCGGCAGCTTGCCTTGATGCAATGGCGGCTGGACCAGTTGGCTGCTGTCACACCATCGAAGACCAATCGAAGCGGGCTGAAGGTAGGCGCCACGGCCCCTGACTTTGAATTGCCTGACCCCGACGGAAAAACTATCCGGCTGTGCAACTTTGCGGATAGATCGGTACTCTTGGTATTTACGCAGCCCGGCTGAGGGCCGTGCAGCACGGTGGAGCCGGCGCTATCTCGATTACATAAGAAAGGGCAGGTCTCGGTGCTGGAGGTCTGCAACATTCCGGCCGGCGAGATAGCTGAATCGAATGGGCGAGCATATCCGTTCGCGGCTCAGCACAATTGGGAAGTCTCCAAGAAGTACGAGGTTTTCGCGACACCGTTCGCCTTCTATATCGGCCCGGACGGAAAGATTCTGGCGACGGGTGTCGTGAACAACGACCAGCACATTCAGTTTTTATTATCTAGTGTCGATGAACGGCATCAATCCGCACATCACATTGATGCGGCGCCCTAACGGATAAGGGAGGACAAAGTGGGAGAAAAGAAAGTTACGAAACTAGCGGAATCGGTAGCCAACCTCACGACGCGCAGGGATTTCCTCGGTTGGATTGGGAGAATGGCCGGCGGTTTGGCGATGTTCCTGGGAATGTTGAGTACCGGCATGCTTCGAGCCAGTGCACAGGCTGCCGACTGCGAAGTAAAGGCGGCCTGGGAATATGAGGGCGCCGGGATCACGGGCTGCGGATGCAGCGCTGCCGAAGCGACCGAAGCCTTAAATAAAGAGCTGAAGAAGCAATGCGGCGTAAATGAGCCAACCTCTGGCGGAAACAAGAAGTGCGCCGAAAGGAAATGCCCGCCGGTCGGCAAGGTTCCGCCCGGTGGGAAAGAAGCTCCTCAACTCGACAAATGCGAGCCGATCGTGTCCGCAAGTTCGGCAGCCGTCTGCGCGGCCGTGCCGATCGGTACCGCCGGTTGCCCAACGAACTGTCCCAATGGCAGCATGCCGGTGAGCTGTAATCTAGCGCTCCCGACTCGCGTCACTTGCAAGTGCAAATGCGAAAAGCCGCTGGAGGCAAAAGACTGTGACTACGCCGCTTCTTGGGAGATCAAGCGGCACATTGAAGGCACCAGCGCCGAGGACCTTGCGAAAAAGGCCGAGGCGGAATGTGAAAAGGCCGCGAACGCAGCGATCTGCAAGGGGCGCAAATGTCCGAAGCCTCCAGCAGGTCATGTCCAGACAGTTTGTGTCGTCATTGCAACCGCCTCGTCTTCCAACAACAAGATTGACGGCAAAATCACCTGTAGCTGCCGCTGTCGCTAGGAAGCTCTGTCATCCCTTCACAGTCGCACTGTGAAGGGATGAAGCTATTCCTCTGTCGTCGCGTCGATCTTGGTGCGGAGCAATGACGAACACTTTGTCACAGACGCCAGGTTTGATGCAGATGCCATTTTGATACGAACGCCGACAGTTCTCTCCCGACTTCTTGCCGCGCCGCCGCGACGGTCTGAGCGAGCCCCTGCTGCTTCATGTAGTCTGATCCCGCCTGTGGATTTACCTTCCCCATCTCTAATCCGTCCCAGACCTTGCGAAGGGCATCCCAGGTCGACGTTAGAAATCGGAGATAGGTATCGTGCAGCGGTTTGGCCGAAGGAGGCGGAGACAGGGAACCGAACTCCTTAAAGATGGCGTTCATTTCCGTGGCAGCCGGTCTCATCGTTACCTGGAATTCTTCCGAAATGCTTGCCTCAGACGGGGGCGCCCCGGAACGCGCTTTCTGCTCCGCATCCTGGATCATGGCGATCATCTTGTCATCCATCGATTTGAACAGAGTATTGAACCGAGCGTTGATGGGGCCTAGACGGTCCAAGTAGGCCTGCGCCGCTTTTGCATCCGTTGTCGGTTCATTATTCTGAATCGCGTTCGGGTTGGAAAATGCCGGTGTTCCATTGGAGGTTGTCTGGGGGACCGCATTGGAGCCTGCCGACTGCAGGTTTGCACCGGACCGATTCTTGCAGCCGACACCTGCCAAAACAGGCAAGCCTGCCACGACGGCAAACAACAAAAACCTGAACGCATAATGGCTGGGAGTGCGGCGGCAAAATGCTTTCGGCCTACCCGCCACACCGCGGAGGTCGTGCTTGGATAGATCGCCCGCTCCTGGCAGCTCTCGTTCGATGACAAACTTCGGCATCATTGCCCTCCATTATGGCTGTATTGTAACTTGTCCGGAAACGAGAAGGCTATAATCCAGCTCTATGATGCTGATAGACCCGATCGTCGAGGAGATTCACGAGATCCGTCGTCAGATTGCGGAGGAGTGCGACTTTGATATGGACAAGATTTTCGAAATGTTGAAGAAGATGGAAGCTGAACACCCGGAGCGCATGGCACGTGATATCAAGTCCTATTCGGAGCGCATGGGTCGAGACAAGGAAATGTAGCCACGGGTCCGAATGCCCTCGCGAATTCAATTGCTACCGGCCTCGCGTCCGCGGACACCTGTCAGAAACCGGTCCCACCGCCGGTGCCGGTCATCTGCCCCGCGACGTCCGCCTTGATCACAATTGCCAAGAAGGATGGAGGTGCCACTTTGCTACAAATGCGGAGAATTCCTTTTTCGCGGTCTGTTCTGCGATCGTGACGCTCGTGTCCTGCTTTTGTTGCTGGAGGTACTCGCTTCCCGCCTTTGGGTCGCTGTCGGCAAGTTTCAGGCCGCTCCAGATTCGTCCAAGGGCATCAAACGTGGCCTGCAAATACCGTTTGTACGAGTCATTCAATGCAACGGCGGAATTCGGCGGGGATAACGATCCCGCTTCACTAATTATTGTCTTCATATTACGGCCTGTATCCCAAAGGAAATTGTCCCAGTCCTTAGTATCACCGTTATCGGGGTTTCCCGCGCGGATTGCCTCCATCCTCCTCCGACCCTGGGCTATCAGTTCGACACTCCGTTGCCGCATCGTCGCACAGACGGTCGTGAAGTGTGACTGCACGGTCCTCAGACGATCCAAATAGCTTTGGGCGGCTTGTTCTTCTGCGGAAGGTTGATCATTCCGAATTGCGCCAGGATTAGAATACGCCGGCGGTGCGCCAGCATTGCTCCGAGGAGCGATAGATGCTGCCGATTCTGGGGAGGCAGTCGTCCGGTTCCGGCAGCCGACATTTGCCAAAAGGGACAGCCATGCCACAGCGGCTAACATCAAAATCCTGATCGCAAAATGGTTGGTAACTCGGCGGCGCCAAATCATCGACTTTCGCTCCCCGCAAGTTGCAACATCAACAACGCCTCGTACCGATTGCGTCGAGTTATGATATCCAGCAAGAGGTCCCAGCTTCTCAACTTAAGTATCAGCGAGTAGCCGTCATCGATGGCCGAAATAATACCGCTTCTTATGCCAGCGCGCATAGGGGGGTCAGAACCCGTTCCCTCCTCCGGTCCCGGCCAACGGCCCCGCCACGTCGCCCTTAATCACAAACCACTTGTCTTTATTATAATCACGGCAAATCTCCTTCACCTGATTATCGGAGGACGCAACCGGAACGTCTATGTTCTGATACGTATCGCCCTCCATGCCCTGCAACTTGGATACGGCACCCTGCGGGTCTTTCGCCGCGCCGCCCAGGATGTCCCCAATCACCAACATCGAAAGCGATGTCTGCACTAGAACATTGTCGTAGGTCATCGCCAGCTTCCGACATCGAGGAGGTGGTGGTTTGGAACCGAAGAACTGAATGAGGCGGTTCCAGTCGGCGCGCATGGCGGTGGTCTGCGAGGCCAATTCGTCGCCTGGCGGTTTCGGGTCGCCGCCTTCCATAATCTTGTTGAGTGCGTCCACGCCGCCCCCAACCGAAAGCTTCGTCGCGGTCACCTTGAAGGAGGCCTTCTCGTCGGCAATCAGGCCTTGCCGCTGCTTCTCGCACCGCTCTAAGTGCTTCAGCCAGTCCTCAATGTCGGCAGGCATGGTTGCGGGTTTGCCGTTCTTGCTGCCTTCAGCCTGAAGGATGCCGGTTTTGGGGTTCGAGCCTGCCGCCTGCAGAACGCCCGTTTTCGGGTTGCTGCCCTTCGCCTCCAGAACGCCGGTGTTGGGGTTGCTGCCTCGTGCCTGGAACAGTCCCGCCTTCCACGCCACCAGACCCAGCAACGCGAGCAGAGCCACTCCGATGGCCGCCGCCGTCATCTTCTGGGCGCCGGTCAGGCCGGATTTCTTGACGGCAGGCCGAGCAGGCCTGGCAACCGCCCCTGTCTGTGGGCCGACAGCCTCAGCCGTGCGCGGGGCTTGCGGATAGCTCAGGGCATCGAGCGTCCGCTCCGCCACCATCGGCTTGCCGCAAAACATGCAGAACTTGGCCCCCGGCTGGATATCCTTGGCGCAATGTGGGCAGGTCATGACTCATTATAGCGATTCCGCCGACATTTGGTTCCACTTTGTCGCTTACGACACCCAGGTTGAGTACACCGACACGACGACCCAGATACCTCTGATTTTGCGAAGCTCAACATCATATCCCGTCCCGTTCAGCATTCCAGTCTGCTTGGACACCGCGATTTTCGCCCGTTGGCGATCCATGCTCTTGAGAACCGTTCCGTCGGGCAGGTTCGACTTCCCGTCGAAGTCAAATCGAGGCGGATCGAATCGCAGCGTCGCGACTCCCTCGTCAAAAAAAGCCGTCAAGTTGTTCTTTGTCTTTTCATGGACGCAAATGTTGATTCCGTTACTGCCCAAAAACTCCATCGGCCGCGAACTATCTGGTATGTATACAAGCATAACCATCTTCACATCATAGAAGCGGAACATGGCTTCGAATGCGGCGCGATAGATCTGCTCCTCGTCTGTCAGCGTCCTTGGCGCGGCGAGCGGATTCAGGTCCTCGCCATCGGGGATGCCGTCGCCGTCCGAATCGGCTTTGGTGGGAGATGTTCCTAAACGAATTTGCGCCAGATCGGCAAGCCCGTCTCCGTCTGAATCTTTGCTGGGTGGATTGGCGATCAACTGATCCAGCAGTTTTTGCAGTGACGCTTTGTCAGACCCAACTTCCGGGCCCGGGATCGGCGCATGTTCATAAATGCTCGCGATATGGTATCCGGTGAAAACCGGATCAACCCAATTCTCGCCCCGCGAGCTTACCAGCCACAAGTCGAAATTATTCCCCAAGTAATAGAGCCGCGCCAACGCCCATCGTTGTCCACCGACGTCGGTCTTCGTCGCCACCATGTCGCGGTCTTCGAGATGGATTTCGCCCATCCGCCGCCGCTCTGTGGATCGCCATCGCAGCACCGCCTTCAGGCCCTCTTCGCCACCCGTCCCCGCTAGGTTCGCATAGGCCAAATTGCGATACTGCGGATCGGCTTTTGGATCATCGAGGGTATGGATCAGGAATTGGACGGCATTGGGATGGGATGAACGACATAGGAAATGATACGCGTACTGTTTCACTCCATTGTTGGCTTCGTCGAGGAACAGTGTTACCGCCCGGTCATCGCCCTTTCGCGCCAAGAGGCTGACCAATGAAGTTCTTGGATCGCCGTACGGGTCCCGGGATCGCGTCGGCATGGCATCGATCAATTCTTGCGTGTGCTTCGGTTGAAATACAAGCGCCAGCCTATTGCATTCTTCTGACAAAGTCGAACGGTATCTATCATTCGCATCCCGTTCGGATATGCCCGATTCAACTGCTTTGAGATAGTCTGAGATTGTGCCTTTTAGCTCAGACAAAATGGCATGAAAAGCGTCATCCCCATATTTGATGAACAGCCTCTCCTCGTCTGGATTCCAGCTGCTTTCCTTGAGTAGGTTGTCAAGCACGGATCGGCGAATGGCCTGGTCTGTTGGCATGGGCTCTGGAGCTCCCATCTCGAAGCGATAGATCCCGCGCCATCCAGGCATCAGAATGCCGTTCGGAAGCAAATGGATTGGGCCGGAGGAGAGATCGGCCTCCAGATCGTATTGTCAATTCACTTTGCCGTTCGAGTCGAGCGCCGCAAGCCGCGATGAGAAGCCGACGAGCAGTTTGTTCCCCATCGGTTGCGGGCCGGTGATGGCATCGTACATCTTATCGCTGAGCCTCGTCATCCATCGCTTGCGCCCGGTTGCCGGATCGAGCGCCTGCACCCTGCCTTCGCGGCCAACCAGAATCACAAGCCCCGACCAGAGGAAGGGCGCGCCCGATGGATCGATGTCGCTGAGAATGGACCAAATGCGCTTGCCGGATCTTGCATTCAACGCCGTGACCTGTCCATCCGATCCTAAGAAGATGGCCCTGCCACCGCCCGCCGCGAGCCCACCCGTTCCCGCATCTTTTTTCGCCGCCCGATAGGTCCAAAGAATGCGGCCATTTTTTGGATCGAAAGACCAGACCATGGCCAGTGCCGCCGCAAACATCTTTCCGCCGGATAGAATGGGAGGATCGGACGGTCCGGAGGTGATCAGTTTGTTGGTACCGGAAGGCACTTTCCAAACAACGTGGTGAGTTTTCGCTGATACCGCGCCGTATGCGGCGTTTGGCATGCTTCCAATGAGCAAGCCATTGCAATGCGTGAAACCGGAGACGGGAATTTCGCTCTTCTCGACAACGGCGCCGTCCGACTGCCGAATCTCAATGGTTTTGGAGTCCGTGGTGAGATAGAGATGTCCCCCAAATAGCGACAGTTCGCGAACGCGGTTGCCTTCGGCCGTCGGCACCGACCACAGCGGGGTTCCGTTGGAGAGTCGAATCGCGCCGTAGACCGTGTTCGTAATATAGCAGATGCGTTCGCCAGTCACGAAGTAGCCCAAGATCGGACCGTCGGGGCAGAAGGTCCAGAGGCGTTTGAACGGCGGCGTGGGAGGATCGGCAACGCCGCCGAAGGCGAAAGCAAATGCAACAAAAACTACAATAATAGCCCGCATGTCGGATGCCTCCCAATAAATGGACGGCCGACATCGCCGATATGGTTCAACTACGAGTCCGGCTCCGATGGAACAGAGCTCTCCAATGTGTGACTGAGCCCTCCGGACTCCCTCGCCTCCCGACTTGCGACTCGGTCAGGAGACCGGTCGCATCGCGGGTGAAGAAGGGGGTTACCCCCTCCCCCGCTTGCGGGGGAGGGTTGGGGTGGGGGCTTAATTTCCCGTCAAACTCTGAGAGAACATCAGGGTGTTGCCGTCCGGATCGTAGAAGGTCGCCAGTTTGACAAACCCCTCATGCACCTTGATGTCCCCGTCGAACTTAACTCCCTGTTCTTTCAGCGAAGCGACCGCCGATTCGATATCGGTCACGCCGAAGACCAGAACCGCGCCGCCGCCCTTTTCCACTTTCTCGGTCTGCGATAGGCCCAGCGAGACGCGCTCCGCGCCGGTTTCCATCTCGCACCAGCCCATCTCGTCCATCTTGTACTGGAGCTTGAAGCCCAGCACGTTCTGGTACCACTCGATTGCCTTGATCATGTCCGAAACGCAATACCACGCGGTCAGATCGCCCTTATAGTTCACTCGGTTCGCCATTCCTTGCCTCCCGGTTTCAGTTGCCACGTTAGCCATTATTCTCCTCCATTTTGTGATCTCACCGAGGGCTTTGGGTCGGTGCCTTCGTCAAGTGGCTGCCATTCGGACCCTCGGCTACGGACTTACTGATAGTACGAAAAGTATATCAGGTATACTTTTCCACGTCAAGACCTTGGCGAAAAAAAATGAGGAAAAAAGTCCCGGAAAGGCTCATACGGCTCTTTCACCACCGCTGGTCTGTCCCGGTGCTGGCGGAGCTGTCCCGGACGGATGGCAGCAAGTTCATCACCCTCGTCAACCGTCTGGGGATCAGCCGCGACTCGCTGGCCCATACCCTTATAGCAATCACCGAAGCCGGTTGGGTGATGAAAAATCCAGGGTATGGCCACCCGCTCCGCCCAGAGTACATCCTGACCGAAGCGGGCCGGCAAATCGCCTCCATCTGCGCTGATCTCCGACCAGAGCTGGGATCGGCTGAGGAGATCGGTCTGAATAAGTGGTCCATGCCGGTTCTGATGGCGGTGGAAAACGCGCGCTTTTCAGACATCAAAGCGGCTATCCCCGACATTACGTCAAGGGCGCTCACCCAGGCCCTCAAAGACCTCCAATCCGCGGGGCTCCTCGTCCGGCAGGTAAGCGAGGGATACCCGCCCACCCCGCAATACACGTTAAGCCCACGAGGACGAGCGCTGCTTCCGATTCTAGAGTCTTTGGAAGCGGCTACTCGAGAAGGCTGATCGGCTTTTGCAGACCGTCGCGAAGGAGGTTCATGAACTTCGCCCCGATCGCCCCGTCGAGCGTCCGATGGTCAAAGGAACCGGTAAGGTTCATTTTCCAGCGAGGGGCAATCGCGTCATTCGGCAATACCGCCGGGATTCTTCGCGCTGTGCCCACCGCGACGATCGCCCCGTTCGGATAGTTGATGATGGCCGCGAAGTTGTCCACGCCCAGCATGCCCATGTTGGTGATGCTGAAGGTGCTGCCGGTGATTTCGTCCAGTGACAGCCGGTTGTCCCGCGCCTTCATCGCCAATTCTTTAGACGCCATCGATAACTGGCGGATCGATTTCGATTCGCAGTTCTTGATGACCGGAACAAGCAGGCCCGCGTCGGTCGCGACGGCCATGCCGATGTTGACGGAAGGCGAAACCACCCACTTCCCTTTGTCATAGTTAGAATTAACCTCCGGCATGTCCTGCAGCGACCGCGTCGCGGCCTTCAATACGAAATCGTTGACGGATATCTTTCGATTCGGATCGGCCTCGTTCATCTGCGCTCGCAGCTCCATCAGGCTATCCACGTCCACCTCGACCGTCACGTAAAAATGCGGTTGTTCGCGCGTGGCCTGGAGGGTGTGTTCGGCGATCAGCTTCCGGAGGCGGGACAACTCTTGCGGCTTCCCGGTTGGCGAGACGGCGCCCGAATCTTGGAACGATCGCACATCTTTCTCGACAATCCGTCCGCCGGGGCCGCTGCCCTGGATCCGCGAAATATCGACTCCCAGCGATTCGGCAATCTTGCGCGCGAGCGGAGAGACTTTGGCCCGGCCGCCATTGGTTTCGGGTGTGGCTGCAGCTTTTGGCGCCTCTGGAACCGGGGTCTTTGGTTTTTCCGAGGCTTCGATCTTCGGGGTGGCCGCTCCGTTGCCACCCCAATCCTTGGGCAGGGACTCGCCTTCGGCGAGGATAGCGGCGATGGTCTTGCCGACCGCGACGGTGGTTTCCGGCTTGACCAGGAGGCCGGCCAATTTGCCGGAGGCCGGGGCGGGAAGTTCGACGATGGCTTTGTCGGTCTGGATGTTGGCGATCGGCTCTTCGGCCTTCACCTTGTCGCCTTCGGATTTCAGCCACTCCAGCAGGGTGCCTTCCTCCATTCCATCGCCGAATTTTGCCATGATAACCTCAGTCATCCGTTCCTCCTCAGTTGCGCGGGCATTCGATGCGCTTTTCCTGCCGGCTAGAAGCCAGCGTTACGCTTTCCTGTGCCGGCTGGAAGCCAGCGTTACACGCCGAACGCCAATATGATGGCCTCCGCCACCTGCTTCATCGTCTTTCGGGTATTCATGCTCTGGACCTGGATGCGCCGGTACGCTTCCGCCTCATCCAGATTATGCTCCCGCATCAGGATTCCCTTCGCCTGATCGACCAATTTGCGAGTAAACAGCCGCTCTTCCAGGCTATCGACCTCTTTTCGAAGAGCGGTTTCCTGGTTGAATCGCGCCCGCGCCACTTCTATCGTCGGCGTCAGCTCGTTCGCTTTGTACGGTTTGACCAAATAGGCGAATGCACCGCTATGCGATGCTCGATCGACCAACTCCTTGTCCGAATAGCCCGTTAAAAGGATACAAGGCGCGATGCCCGCGTCCGTGATTTGGGACATCGCCTCGATCCCGTCCATGTTCGGCATCGTGACGTCCAAGATGCAAAGATCGGGTCTCATTTGGTCCGCCATTTCGACTGCCTGTGCGCCGTCCCCAGCCTCGGCGACCACTGTGTAGCCCAAACTCTCAAGCGTCTTACGCAGGTCCAGACGAATAATAGGGTCGTCGTCGGCGATGAGAATCTTTAGTCCGGCCATATGCCAAGCGGGATTCTACCCACCAAATGAAAAGCGGCCCCGGAAGACCGGGGCCGGGTTCGCAAATGGGAGCCTACTTGGACTTTCCGTCCTTCGGCTTTTCGGTGGAGGGCTTCTTGTCGGCCGATCCAGGAGCGGGCTTCTGACCGGCCGCCTCGGCTTTCCGCTTATCCTGAATCTCTTTGCGCGCTTTATCCATCTCCGCTTGCTGCTTGCGCTGCTGTTCCTGCTGCTTTTGCATGATCTCCATTGCTTTGGCCTGGAAGGTTTGAAACTCCGAGAGACCCTTGTCAAGTTCCGGGTCTTTGACGCCTTCCTTTTGCAACTTCATTAGTGCGGAATAGCATTTGGTCTGGATACCGATGTCCTCCTGATTGGTCGGATTGTATGCCATTTTTTGGGCTTTGCGAATGTTCTTGAGCGCTTTCGCATATTCTTTGCGAACGATCAATTCCGCGGCGTATTCCATTCGAAGCGATGGGTCCGGCCACGCATCCAGCAGCAAGGGAAGCGTCTTATCATGGATCGCCGTCGCCTCATCCTTCAACTTGAGGTCCTTGGTCGCGGGATCGGAGGCGATCATCCGCGCAAAATAGGATTCCATAAGCAGGGCGTCTTGCCAATCAGTGCCTTTCTTGTCCACGATCGGTTCACACTTCTTCATCAGCTCGGCCTGCTGGGCGACCTTTTGTTCCGGTGCCAATCTGTCTTCACTGGAATAGGCTTTAACCTCGCTGATCATAAACTGATAATACAGTTTCCAAACATCGCTTCGGAATTCGACCCTGGCTGTTATGAGCTTGCTGCGCTGCCATTCGTCAAAGTGGCGCCCTCCCCGGTTGCTCCGATACTCCTCGAGGATGGCCGACTTGTTCTTTTCAAAGTCTTTTGGCGTCTTTGCCGGGTCAACCTTGAGTATTGTGTAGATTGCGTATGCGGTGCCAAGGTCCATGACGTCCGATCGATATCCGACATCCTTGCTGTACAAACTCTTCAAGGCCGGATTGAATTCCAGAGAGTTTCGAGAAATCGGCGGGTCCTGGCCCTTGGGCAATTGCTGCTGACCCGGCAATCCGGCAGGCTTCTCGTCGGAGTACTTTTCGGCAACATCCCCAAAAGGGGTCCCAGACTTAATCTCCTGCAGGGCCTTGTCAATCAACTGCTTGGCATCAGGGTGCGGAGCCTTGTTAATCAGAATCTTTCGCATTGTAATCGGCTCGTTTGCCCGCAGGTAGTCTTGCTCCGTGACCTTGACCTCATCTTGGACCTGTTTCTGCATGATTACCGTTGCGACTTGATCAAAATACTCTTGTTGCAGGTCGGGCTTCTGCAAATCCTGTTCCGCTGCTTCGATCTGCTTCTTTATGGTTTCGTCCGGGTTTACGTCGTTTTCTTTGCGGATCAGCTCTTTGACCTGCGCATCTGTCGCATCCGGCGTCAGCTTTTGTTGCGCCACAAACTGCTTCTTCTGCTGCTGAATGGCTTTTGCAATGTTGTCCTTGATGGTATTGATAACCATAGTGTCGTCCACGCGAATCTTTCGCCGTTTCGCCTCCGCCACCATAGCTTTCTGATCGACAATCGCCCGCAATGCGCTTACTCGCGCCCGGAACGCCACTTCGGGTGTGACCCTGCCCCCACTCTGGGATTCAGCCTTCTTGACACTTGCATCAAAATCGGCTCGCGTGACCGGTTCGCCCTCGATTACCGCGAATACCTCGTTCGTTCCGGCATTGGGTCCTCCGCCAAGCCCTCGATTGCCGAAATATGCCCCCATCGACAAGAGCATAAGAATGCCGAGGCCGATCATGAGCCACTGCATTTGCTTGCCGAAAAAATTGCGAATACCGGTAATTGACATAGCCATACTCCTCGAAATATGCGAAATGACCTGGAAATCAGCCCACCATTGTAGCATGCGTGAGAGACCAAGACCCTTTGACTTCTATCGCAAGCACGGCCCATGCCGTTCCCATTTTTTGGGCAATTTTGAAAAAACTGCACACATTCCTTGACAAAGCACCCGACATTCGTATACACTATTGAAACGAAAAGAGGTTGACGAATGACGCGAGGACTTACAAAGCGACAGGAAGCCATCTTGCAGTTCATCGTGGACTATGTCCAAGGACACGGCTATCCGCCCTCCATACGGGAGATCGGCAAGGCGTTTGGCATTGGAAGCCTCCGAGGCGTAACCGTTCATCTGGATGCGCTGCAACGCAAAGCATACATCCAGCGGGGCAATACGCCCCGAAGCATTCAAATCATCCATCCGGAATACCAGTCCGAGCATCGCGTGACGATGCTGCCGCTGGTCGGCGCAATCGCCGCCGGTTCGCCGATCTACGCCAGCGAAAACGTAGAGGATATGATCCCGGTGCCCCAACAGATGGTGCGCAATATCCAAGGGGCATTTTTGCTCCGCATAAAAGGCGACTCCATGACGGGCCTCGGAATTCTGCCGCGCGATCTGGTCGTCATCAAGCCGCAGCAGACCGCCAATCATGGGGATACGGTGGCTGTGATGCTGGGCGAAGAGGCAACTGTGAAGACCATTCATTTTGACAAGGGTCAGACCTGGCTGGTCCCGGCAAACGCCGCCTACGAGCGCATGCAGGTGCAGGACGAGAATTCTTTCGTGGTCGGCAAAGTGATCGGTCTGCTCAGGGACTACGAGGGGATGGCGTTTTAGAGGTCTTCGAAGACGATTTCTTCGACGGTCTCGATCACGAGTCTGTGTCCTTCCCACAGAGACCGCCATTTGTCCAGTTCTGCCACTGCTTCAGCAACTGACAGTTTGGTCGCTTCGGCGATCATACTAAAGTCGCTGGACAGATCCCCGACCCGCAATTCACCCTTTGCGAGGGCGTCGGCTGTTTGGCGGTAGGCTTCGCGGAAGGGCGTTCCTGTCTGAACGCGGCGAAAGGCATCATATGTGGCGTACAGTTCCTCTCCCATTGCCGCCTGCAGCCGCGCGGCGTTGAACTCCAAGCCCTGAACAAGAAGCTCCGTCATCTCCAGCATATCCGCCGTTTCCGCCGCTCCCCTCATCGTTGGATCTTTCGTGTATTGGAGGTCCCGGTGATAATTCGAAGGCAGTTTTGCCGCCGCCCATTGCAACTCGGAAGCCGCGCCGCGTACCCGTGCAGCCCGTCCGCGAAGCATTTCCGCAAGATCGGGATTGCGCTTTTGCGGCATGATCGACGATCCGGTGGTGAGCTGACCAGGAAGTGAAACGAAGCCGAATTCATCGGTGGAAAACAGTACGATGTCCCACCCGAACTTTTCCAGCAGCCCGGCGATCTCCGAGCACCAGGAGAGGAACCTGCCCTCGTCTCTGCCTCTGCGATTCTGGACATCAACTACGCTGCGATCCACCCGGGAAAACCCGAGAAGCTCCGCCACGTACTGCCTATCCAAAGGGAACGGCACCCCGAACCCGGCCGCCGACCCAAGGGGGTTGGAATCCAGCTCGTCCAGCAGATGCATTCCGGACCGGATGGAATCGATGCAGCCCTCGGCAAACGCGTGCAGCCACAATCCCACGCTCGACGGCATTGCGCGCTGCATGTGCGTGGTGCCGGGCATCGGGAGGTGTCCGTCCGATTCAAATCGCTCAAAGAACAGACCAGCAACGTCGACAAGCCGCCCAAGGAGGAACAAAGTCCGATTCCGAAGATAGAGCCGCATGGCCAGAATCACCTGATCGTTGCGAGAACGTCCCGTATGAATTCGCTTACCCGCCTCGCCGGCGACCTGGGTCAGTCTCGCCTCAATGGCGGTGTGGCAGTCTTCCAAGTCCTGCGAAATCTCGAATTTACCGGCCACGCTTTCTTCGTAGAGCTTCTTCAACCCCGTTAAGAGGGCCCGCAGCTCGGCGTGCGACAGCAGTCCGATCTTCGCCAGCATCCGGGCATGCGCGGCCGAACCTATGCAATCGAACGTTACGAGGGTGAGATCCACCTGCGGATCGTTCCCGACGGTGAGCCGCTGCATCCGGGCATCGATCGGCTCCCCCTTGTCCCACAAGCGTTTGGCCATGCCTAATTGTGCCTCATTCCGCAATCTTCAGAACGCTCAAGAATGCCTCTTGCGGGACCTCCACCGCCCCGATGTTCTTCATCCGCTTCTTGCCCGCCTTCTGTTTTTCCAGCAGCTTGCGCTTGCGCGTTATGTCGCCGCCGTAGCACTTCGCAATCACATCCTTGCGGAACGGACGAATAGACTCCGCCGCGATCACTTTCGCCCCGATCGCCGCCTGGATCCGGACCTCAAACTGCTGCCGTGGGACGACTTTCCGAAGGCGGTCCACCATTGCGCGGGCCCGGTAGTAGGATTTGTCCACGTGCGTGATAAAGGAGAGCGCGTCCACCGGCTCCATGTTCAGCAGAATGTTCACCTTCACCATCTTCGCCGGCACCCACCCCGCGAATTCATAGTCCAAGCTCGCATAGCCCTTCGTCGAGCCTTTCAGCGCATCGAAAAAGTCCATCAATATCTCGGCCATCGGCAGCCGGTAGTGCAGGATCGCGCGGTTCTGGCTCGGGTATTCCATCTTCACGTAGGTTCCCCTTCGATCCTGCGCAAGCTTCATCACCGCGCCCACAAATTCGGTGGGCACGATCACCGTCGCGTCCACGGTCGGCTCCTCGATGACCTCTAGCAGATGGGATTCCGGCCAGTCGGCCGGGTTGGAAATGTCCGTCCACTGCCCGTCAGTCGTGCGGACGCGAAACACAACCGTCGGCGCTGTCAAAATCAGATCAAGGCCGAACTCCCGCTCAAGCCGCTCCCGCGCGATGTCCATGTGCAGCAGACCAAGAAATCCGCAGCGAAATCCAAAACCGAGGGCCTCGGAGGTCTCCGGCTCATAAAAGATCGATGCATCGTTTAGGTGAAGCTTCTCGATCGCGTCCCGCAGGTCCGTATAGCTCTCCCCATCGGTCGGATAGAGACCGCAGTAGACCATGGGCTGCGCCTTTCGATAGCCGTGCAGCGGTTCTTTGGTGGGATTTTCCGCGTCGGTGATTGTGTCGCCGACATTGACCTCCGCCATCCCTTTTATGCTCGCGGTCATGAATCCGACCTGGCCGGTTCGGAGTTCGTCCGTGAACTCCATCTTTGGCCGAAAAACTCCGACCTGATGCACTTCATACACACTTCCGGCAGCCATCATCTGTATCCGTTCGCCCCGCCGAATGGCGCCGTCCACGATCCGGATGTAGGCCACGGCGCCCTGGTAGGAATCGAAATGCGAATCGAAGATAAGGGCGCGCAGCGGCGCATTGGGATCACCTATTGGAGGCGGAATTCTATGGACCACGGCTTCCAACAGTTCATCGAGACCGAGACCGGTCTTGGCGCTGACCAGGATCGCGTCATCGGCCGGAATGGCCAGCGCATGCTCGATCTCCTCCTTGGTCCGCTCCACATCCGCCACGGGCAAGTCGATCTTGTTGATGACCGGAACGATTTCCAAGTTGCTATTCATCGCCATGCTGGCGTTTGCAATCGTTTGGGCCTCCACCCCTTGGGAGGCGTCCACCACAAGCAGCGCCCCCTCACACGCGGCCAGGCTCCGGGACACTTCATACGTAAAATCCACATGCCCGGGGGTGTCGATCAGATTGAATTGATAGGTCTTGCCGTCCTTGGCTCGATAGGAAAGGCTGACAGCGGTCATCTTGATCGTAATGCCCCGCTCCCGTTCCAGGTCCATTGAATCGAGCATCTGCTGCTGCGCTTCGCCGCGAATCGCTCCGGTCCGCTCCAGGATACGGTCGGCCAAGGTGGATTTGCCGTGATCGATGTGGGCGATGATACAGAAGTTTCGGATGAGCGTCTGGTCGAAGTTCATTCGCGCATAGATTCTACCGGAAGTCGGACGCGATGAATAGCGTGAGTGACCCCACGTTTCCAATGGCTGGAGACGAAAGAAGGCAAATACGGCCACTTTGGGACCATGTGACACGTAGCCGGTAGTAGAATGTCTAAACAATTGATGAAGACACTTGCCCAATTCCTCTGCATTCTGCTTTTCGTTGCGTCCGCCTGGGCCGGCGGCGATGACGACAAGCAGAAGAAGCAGGACCAAAAGGAGATCGACATCGGCGTCAAAGCGTTGGCCGACGTCGAAAAAGAGGCCAAGATCTGCAAGGACCCCGCCATCATAGCTCGCATCCAGAAAATCGGCGATGCTTTGGCTCCGATTGCGCGAACCGATAAGGTTCCTGCCATGTACGGGTTCGACCATCTCAGCGAATTCAAATACGAATTCCGAGTCATCGAGGACGATGACGTAAACGCATTCTCGCTTCCCGGCGGCTTCATTTTCCTGAACACCGGTCTCATCAAATTTGCCGAAAGCGATGACGAGCTGGCCGGTGTGCTGGCCCACGAGATCGCCCACGCCGCGCATCACCACATGCTCAAGCTCAGCTCCGACGCGGACAAGGCTCTGCGCGAATCACTGCTCGGCGGCCTGCTCGCTGCGATCCTCAGCGGCGGCGGAGCGCAAAACAATGCCAACCTGATCACCGGAGTCCAGCTCTATCAGACGGCCCGAACCAACGCGTACACGCAGGAGGCGGAAAGCGACGCCGACCATACGGGTTTCCAGTACCTGTTGAAATCCGGCTACAACCCGGTTGGAATGCTCACATTTATGGAACGATTGAGCGCTAAGCAGCAATTGCAGCCCGCCATTGACTGGGGCATCTACCGGACACATCCGCCGACCGGGCTGCGGGCCAAGAACATCTACCGCTACCTGGCGGAAGCGAAAATTCCCGTTCATCGAAGCGCTGTGTCGACGAGCCTTCGGGCGCAGGCAAAGATTGTCAAGGACGGCGACAAGGAATATCAAGTGATTTATGTTGGCAACCAGGCCATCGTCCGCATGCCCGCCGGCGCCGATCCCGCGAAAATGGCCCGCGCCGAAGCGGAGCTCGATCGAATCAATGCTGCCCTCGATTCCGAACCGGAACGGTATGAATTGACGTGGGACCCGTCCGGATTTGTCAGCGTTCGGGACAATAAGATCGTCGAGCTGACCTCCGACGACGCCAAGGCGGCCGACACGACATTGGCAACATTCACGCAACGGACCTACAACGCTTTTCGACTAGTCGTCTCCCAATTGCAGATGGTGCGCTCGCTCGCCATGCGAGATAATTAACTTTCGTAACCATGCGATCTACGGTTTAATGCTAGGTCATCTACTGAAGCAGTGTTACATTTGAATAATATGCTAGTAGCATGACTGTACGAACGGATTTCCAGATCGCTCTCAAGGCAAATATCGTGATCAGCCTGCCGGATAGGTACGACAACTCTGGTCCATGGAACTGTTCGGTCGTGAAATTGGAGCGCGATCGGCTCTGGGTCCAGCTTCCGAACTTAGTGAAACCCAATGAATATCCAACAACGGGCGACCAGATTCAGGCAATTACCGCACGCCACGAGATCGCGTACCGCGCCACAACGACCGTGCTGGCTGTCGAGGAGAGAAGGCACTTTCGTCCTCTCTTGGCTCTGCCAACGAAGATCGCCTGGGACCCATTCAACAAGCGGTCCGATCCCCGATACCCATGCGATCTGGCGGTTATGTGTAATGCGCTCCGCGATGGCAGCACGGATGAGGCGAGCCGGATACCAGGGCGTCTCTTGGATTTCAGCGCCTCAGGATGCCAAGCCTTCCTGCGCAAAGAGGTGGAGGTGGGCTCCGGCGTCTTGCTTACATTCTGCCCGCCCAACCGATCCGAGGATGTGAATGTCGCAGGCATCGTCCTCCGCCATGGTCCGGAAGAGGCAGGAGGCTCGTCGCTCCGACATGGCATTTTCATTGTCAAATTTCTCGGTGAGAGCGAACGGGCGATTCGCAATTGGCTCGCCTGCGAAGCGAGGACGCATCGAACAGCGGCCGCTTCGGTTCGCGTGGAGCCTCACTAGCCTTCTCCGGCAGCCGCCCAGTAACCGCTCAGGTAGCTGCACGCTTTAGCTTGCGCGTGCTCCGCTCCCTTTTTCTGGACCAAATCATAAGTTAGCCCGTCCACGCCTTACGCCAGTCCTAATTGTCACCTTCAATTCCGTAGTTACTGAACACGATCGTGAGGTCATAGAGATCTATGGTACCGTCGTTAGTAAGATCGGTTTCGTTATCCGCTGTTCCGTAGACCAGGAAGATGGCTGAGAGGTCTCTTAGGTCCACGTGGTTATCCCTTACGGCATCGCCATTTGTGAGGCTGAGGAGCAATCCCGTCGCGTCGCCATCGCGAAGATCGATTCGTTCCAGCGTTTTTCGGAGCCAGTGAGTGGGCTTGAACGAAAGATCTATCATGGCCCTTGGGGCCAGGACCTCGAACGCTCCATTCTTGCCGATCCCTGGAGCGATCCGCGCCCACACCTCGCCGGTCGCCGTGTCTCGGATTTCGCCCGCCGCAACCAAGGGCGGAGAACCGCGCAAGGCGTCCAGCTCGACGGCGCCAGTAACAGTACGCGTATTCACAGAAGCTTTCATGAGATCGCTGCTACTGGCAAGTACAAATGTTCCATCAGGCGCCATCAGGGCAGGTTTGTAGCTCCCAGAGTCCACCAAGGACCAAGCCACAGGGGTTCCGTCTTGCCTAAAGGCGATGATCCTGCTCTCATCAAGCAGGTAGAGCAGGCCGTCCGAGCCAATGAAGAACTGGTTGCCGTTCCCATCACCGAACGTCCATCGCACGGCGCCGGACGCGGTAAGAGCATACACCATATAACCGTCGCCGAAATAAATGCTGTCGTCCTCGCCGACAACCGGACGAGACACATAGGAATCATCAACAATTGACCAAAGGAGGCTGCCGCCGGAGTCAATGGCGGAGAGGTAAGCCTTGCCGCCCGTATGACTGAGGCTATGGGTGGCTACATAAGTCACCCCGCTTTTCGTACAAGCAACCCCGGCAACTCCTTGGGCATCTCCGCCCCATAGGCGATTGCCGGCCGGGTCGATGGAATAAACGACACCCGCCTCTGCATCATTACCGAAGGCGACCATAGATCCATCGTCGCGCAATACGAAATCTTGAATGAGCGTCGATACAAAAATCCACTTAAGTCGCCACTCGTCGTCCATCGCCAAAAGCGAACCGCCCGAGACGGCGATGATCGTCCCGTCATGACGGCGCCGAGTAGTCCCAAACGATCCCTTCAGCTCGCGGACAGATTCGCCCTGTTGATTCAGCACATTAAGGCTTTTGTACGTTGGAACGAGGATGGCGCCCTCCGAATCCACGAATGCCGGCGCATTTAATTTCGGCAGAACCACTTTCCAACGCAAATTGCCATCGGAGGTCAACGAATAGAAGAACCCGTCGTCTTTCCAAAAATAGATGGAGCCGTCCGGTCCGAGGGAAACGTTTTCGGCGTTCTCGAATTCAGGTTTTCGCCACAACTCCTTGCCGGCTAAACGATCGGCATACAGGCCTTGGTATGTTGAAAAGTAGGCTACTCCGTCAGCCGTGAAAACGGGGAAGACGCCCACCCTATGCTTCGCCGTCCCGTCTCGATTTACGACGGTTCCGCCGAAATAGATTTCTCCGGTTGGAGCGATCGCGGGAACACCACCGGATGAACAAGCGACATCCCAACGAATCGCGCCTGTCGATTCGACCGCTATCAAATGGGTGTTGCCTATATCCAAGAAGGAACTGATATAAGCGGTACCGTCAAAGTCAATCGCGGGTGATTCGTTGAGTCCCGGTATTGGTCGCGACCAACGAAGAGCGCCATCGGGATCAAAAGAGCGGAGCGTGTTGCCCTTTCCAGACACGTAAACATTCCCTTGATCGTCGATCGCGGGCGAATAAGCGATCTTACCCGTAGCGGGAGCGGACCAACGAACGGCGCCGTCCGGTCGGAACGCGAAAACACCGCCCGCCTCGTTCGTGATTACGATCGTGCCTTCCGAAGAAATGGCGGGCGAGCTTCGAATCTTCGCGCCGGTGTCGTGTTCCCACAGCAGTTGTCCCGATGATGAAAGCGCTCTAAAAAAGCCGTCTTCCCCCCCGAAATAGATGACCTGGCCGATGCCGATGGCGCTCGATGCCCAGACGCCACCAACCACTGGAAATTCCCAGAGCATTGCGCCGGCGGAATTCAGCGCGATGACCCCGAAATCATACGCGGTGAGAAACAGGTTGTCTTCTGCGGAAACGGTACACGCCACCACGCCCTTGCTGGAGATCGGTGCCCGCCAACCAATCGTTCCGTCTGGGCGCACAGCCACCAATTCGAAGTCGCCGGCCCCGCGCGTATACACCGTTCCGTCTCGGGCAAACGCAAGCAACTTGCGATCGCCCCCTGGATACTTCCAAAATCGCAAACCAGGCGGCGCGACAACGGTATTTGCAGTGCCCGTGTGCCGATTATCATGACGAAACATCGGCCATGGGCTGCCCGGCTGAAGTTGGGCCGTCGCCTGACAGGCGATCCCGGCCGCGATTCCCCAAACTATCTTCCACATGAAGGTCACCCCCACGAGCAGTATATCAAGAGCGCGACGAATATGCAAGCAATCTCACGGCCAAAGCGGATCTTAATTGGCCGCCAGTTGGGGAGCAAGGCCCGGATCGGCCACTCGTTGCCCCCGGAACCGGAGAAAGATCCCGACGGCCTCCAAAATGAGCCATACGGCAAGAGCCGCAAGGATCACCGTCACGGCAAACTGAACGTATGCGAGCTGGTTCGCCCGACCGCCGGCAATGGCGCTCCAGTATTCTCTGGTCAATTGAGAAAGGCTCCAGAAAGTCATCACCATCATGAACACCATGGGCGCCAACGTGATCCAATAGCTCTTTCCTGTGCGATACATCCAAACGGTGAGTCCAAGGAGCGTCAGCGCGGCCAGAAGCTGGTTGCTCGTGCCGAAAATGCTCCAGAACACCATGAACAGCGGCATCGGCTTGCCTTGGACGAGGACCGGTGGCAGGGCGGTGACATAAAAGGGCAGAGCGAGGGTGATGATGGTGGCAAAAACCGCCCACGATCGGTCCGTTTTGTGCACGAGTTCCATAAAGCAATATCTTGCCAATCGCGTACACGCATCCAACGTATCGAATACGAACGTGGCAAAGCATAGCAGACCGAATTCTATGATCACGTGAGTCGGGATGACGCCGAAACTGGCGCTATGACCGAATTGGGCAATCCCTTGCGCATAGGTCATATTCGGCGTGTCCGCTGTCTTCGCTACCACCATAACCGTCGCCAAACTGATGCATGCGAAAAACCCCTCCAGCAACATTGAGCCGTAAGCGACAGGTTTCGCGTCGCATTCGTTTCGAAGCTGCTTTGATGTCGTCCCACTGGCCACGATGCTATGAAAGCCGGAACAGGCGCCGCAGGCAATCGTGATGAAAAGAACCGGGAACAGCATGGCTCCGCCCGCCGCGATCGGCGCGTTCCAACCTTTGAACGCCGGCGAAACAATGGTCAGCCCGACCTCCGAATGCCCGCCGGTGAGTGCGCTGGCCAAGCCGCCCACAACAATCCCAACGACGGCAACTCCCATCACGGCATAAAGAAAATATCCGCCCAATTCGCCACGGGGCTGGAGAAGAAGCCAGACCGGAATTAGCGATGCCGCGAAGCAGTAGGAGAGCAGCAGCCAATTCCAAGCAACCTTCGTGTGCTCGCCAAATGCGCCGGAAATGTCCAGCGGGATGTACGGTCCGATGAGAATCGCGGCCAGCACCAATGGCAGGAAGATTAGCTTCGCGCGAACCGGTCCGATCTTCGTGAATCGCAGAGCTAAGCCCATCACGACGGCAAGAAGCAGATAGATGGTTGACGAACTGGCAACGGCCGGTCCCGGCGCATCGGTCGTCCCGGTAGAGAGAAACGTGCCTGCGGTGACGTCGGCAAACGCGATGATGACATAGACCAGCGACATCCAAACGAACAACAGAAATAGAACATGGGCGCGCGGGTTCATGTGCTGCTTCACCACTTCCGCAATCGACCGAGCCCTATGCCTCACACTGGCGATCAGAGTGGCAAAATCATGAATCCCCCCGATGAAAACGCAGCCCAGCAAAATCCAAAGCGTTGCCGGCAGCCAGCCGAAATACATCCCTGCCAGAATCGGGCCCACGATGGGACCGGCAGCCGCTATCGCGGAAAAGTGCTGCGGAAGAAGCGCGGCCGCGGAGATCGGTTCGTAGTCTATTCCGTCGCGCATTGTGACGGATGGCGGCTCCCAGTCCGGATCCAATGCAAAGGATCGAACCAGAAACCGTCCGACGACGCGATAGCTGATCGCCAGGAATACTCCGGCTACCAAAAAATAGACAATGAGTCCCACAGACGGTAAGTTTATCCGATTACGCAAGAAGACCCCAATTTTCATTGACTATCGCGTCGTCAACCCGGTCGCCCTATCTGAATCTTGCGGCTACCGATGGCGATTCTGGAAATCCCGGAGGGAAAGCGAGCGCGGAATCGAATTCGTAAAGACTGTGCCATGAACCCTCAACGCAACCCCACCCCACCATCCTTGGCGGCGCCGTTGGCAGACCTCTACTCCGGGCTGCAGGCCACCGACAAAGGGTTGACATCCGCGGAGGTCAAGCGACGGCTCGCCGCATACGGAGCCAACGATCCGAGGTTGCGCGCGCCCTCCCCCCTCGCGCAAGAACTGACCGCCTTCGTGTCCAACCCGCTCGTCATCATCCTCGTCTTGGCGGCGGTGATTTCCGGTTTCCTGGGGGACATCCCGGACGCCGTGATTATCATCGTCGTGGTTTCGCTCAGCAGCATTCTCAACTTCATTCAATCCTACCGCTCACACAAGGCCGTGGAGGAACTGAGAAATTCGCTGGTCTCGACAGCAACGGCGCAGCGCGACGGCAAGTGGCAGGAGATCAACCGGCCCGATCTGGTTCCCGGCGATGTCATTCAACTCCAAGCCGGGAATTTGGTGCCAGCCGATTGCCGACTGCTGGAGGCCAACGATCTGCACGTGCAGGAAGCGGCGCTAACCGGAGAATCGCTTCCGGTGGATAAGCGCGCCGATCTGGGACTACTCCCAAGCGAGGGCCCTTCGGAAAACGAAGCGTGCGTTTTTCTCGGAACCAGTGTCGTGAGCGGTGTTGGAACAGCACTCATCGTTCGGACGGGTCGCGACACGGTGTTCGGGGACATCGCCATGCGCCTCGCGAAACGGCCGCCGGAGACGGAGTTCGAACACGGACTTCGCCGATTCGGCGTGCTGATCCTAAAGACCGTCGTCTTCTTGGTTCTGTTCGTTTTCCTCACCTCCATTGTCGTTCATCGTGACCCGCTGCAATCTCTCCTGTTTTCCGTCGCGCTGGCCGTCGGATTGACGCCGGAATTCCTGCCGATGATCACAACGATCACGCTCAGTCGCGGGGCGGTTCACATGGCGAAGCGCGGCGTCATCGTCAAGAATCTCGCCTCCATCCAAAACTTCGGAAGCATGGATGTGTTCTGCAGCGATAAGACGGGCACCTTGACCAGTGGGCAGATGACGCTCGATCGAAGCATCGATCCATTTGGCGACGCGAGCGACGATCCGAAGCGTTTTGGCATCCTAAACAGCCGGCTCCAAACGGGAATCGCCAGCCCGCTGGATGGGGCGATTCTTGCGGCATCCGGTCCCGCAGTGGACAAAGTGGAAAAGCTGGGTGAGGCCCCGTTCGATTTCGACCGACGTCGCATGTCCGTAGTTGCCAGCATCGAAGATCGCCCATTGCTGATATGCAAGGGAGCGCCGGAAGGCGTTTTGGCGGCGTGCACGCAAGCCGCCGGCGCAGAACTCACTGATGATCTTCGCGCCCAATGCGTGGCCACGTATGAGTCATTGAGCGCGGACGGCTTTCGCGTTCTTGCTGTCGCAACCAAGTGGGTCGAGACGAAAGCGGACTATTCCGCCCAAGACGAATCGGACCTCAATCTGATCGGATATCTCACGTTTGTCGATCCTCCGCTCACTGACGCCCTCGATGCGATTGAGCAGATGAAACGGGCCGGTGTCGCGATCAAGATCATCAGCGGCGACAATCAGCTTGTCACAAACCACATCTGCAAGACGGTGGGACTCGATCACGGCAAAATCGTGACAGGGGATGATATCGCCGCCATGACAGACTCCGCCCTGCAGCACGTCGCCGAGCGGACCGTCGTGTTTGCTCGAATCTCTCCCGGACAAAAGAGCAGAATCATATTGGCGCTGAAGGCCCGCGGCCATGTCGTCGGCTATATGGGCGATGGGATCAACGACGCGCCATCGCTGCATGCCGCAGATGTCGGCATCTCGGTTTCAGGCGCGGTGGATGTGGCAAAAGATGCGGCAGAGATCATCTTGGTCAGGCCGGGGCTGGACGTGCTGCACGATGGAATTTTGGAGGGGCGGCGGGCTTTCGGCAACGTGATGAAGTATCTGCTGATGGGCACCAGCTCCAACTTCGGCAACATGTTCAGCATGGCGGGGGCGGCAATGTTTCTTCCGTTTTTGCCGATGCTGCCGACCCAAATTCTGCTCAACAATTTCCTCTATGATCTTTCGCAGGTGACAATCCCGACAGACGAGGTCGATCCTTCGTTCATCGCAAAGCCGCGCCGATGGGACATCCGTTTGATACGCGACTTCATGATCTTCATCGGTCCGCTCAGCTCGATATTTGACATCCTCACCTTCATCGTTCTGCTTCGATGGTTTCACGCGGGCGAGCGCGAGTTCCACACCGGCTGGTTCGTTGAATCGCTTGCGACCCAGGTGCTGGTGATACTGATTATCCGAACCGCCGGTCCCGCTTGGCGGAGTCGCCCGAGCCGTCCGTTGCTCCTCACCGTCACCGCCATCGTGGCGCTTGCCGCCCTGCTCCCGATCACGCCGGCGGCCGAATTCCTCGGCTTCCAACCGCTTCCCGTCGGCTACTTCTTCTTCCTCTCCTCCGCCGTCGTCGTATACCTGGCGCTTGTGGAGGTGGTCAAACGGATGGTCTTCGCCAAACGCGGCTGGTCAAGAACATGAACTCTTGCAGCTGCGGGTCCGTCTTGCAATACCTTCCGAGAGCCGACAACCCAATGCCCGCGGTGGCCGGCAACCCGCTGTGGGCCTTGGGTTGTCTCAAGCGATCGGAATCGGTACACGGACCTGCGGCTACATGGCCCCTCGATCTTTTCAAAATATTTTGAAAAGTCATGCACGACCCGGTATACTCCCAATAATGATCTTGCAGAATCTGCTCGATGGGGAGTTGGCGCCGATCTACGAGAAGGTCGTCAGAGGCGAGCGACTGACCTACGACGACGGCGTCACCCTTTACCGGACGAGAAACCTGAACGCCGTCGGACAGATGGCCAATATCGTCCGCGAGCGCATGCACGGCGACAGGACCTATTTCGTCCTCAATCACCACATCAACTACACCAACATCTGCAACAAATTCTGCAAATTCTGTTCCTTTTATGCCAAAAAGGGCGGCCCGGACCCGTACGAGCTATCGCTCGACCAGGTACGGGAGCGCCTGCGAAAGACGGCCGGCGCCAAGATCACCGAGGTCCACATGGTGGGGGGCATCAACCCGCGCCTGCCCTACAGCTACTACCTTGACCTGCTGCGGGCGGTGAAAGAGGAACGGCCGGGCGTGCATGTCAAGGCGTTCACCGCCGTCGAGATCGTGGAGATCGCCCGGGTCGGAAAGAAGTCCGTTGACGAAGTCTTTGTCGATCTCAAGGGGGCCGGCCTCGACAGCCTGCCGGGCGGCGGCATCGAGGTTCTCAGCGACCGCGTGCACGAGGAATTATTCGAAAAAAAGCTGGACGGCGAAGAGTGGAAGGAGATCGCGCGCGCGGCGGCCCGCGCCGGCCTAAAGCAATACGCCACCATGCTCTACGGCCACATCGAGACGTTGGAAGAGCGGGTCGAGCACCTGGTGGGCCTTCGCGAGCTCCAGGACGAAACGGGCCACTTCCTCGCCATGACCCCGCTGGCCTTCCATCCGGAAAACACGGAATTAGAGTTCATCAAGCACACCACCGGCGACTGCGACCTCCGCAACATCGCCGTCTCCCGCCTCATGCTGGACAACTACGAGCACATCAAGTCGTTCTGGATCATGAACACCCCGCCGGTCACCCAAATGGCCCTCTGGTACGGCGCGGACGACGCCGATGGTACGGTTCACGAGTACGAAATCACCTATGCCGACGACAGGCCGGGTGAGAAGCATCAGGTTCTCGACGTCCGGAACATGATCGAGATGATCCGGGAAGCGGGCCGGATACCCATCGAGCGGGACAGTCTCTACCATGAGATACCGCTCGAAGAGCCGCCGCCGCGCAGGGCTGTAACGCGCATACCGCTGGCCGTCGCCCAGACCTAGACCCCGAAAACGCTGCCTCCGATACTTAAGTTCGACGCTGGAGGTAGCCAATGATGATGTCCGAGTTCCCCGTCGAGGGTCAAGATGTAATGTTGATTGCGTCCGAGGTCTCCCCCGATGCCGCGTTCGCCGGCACGGCCTACCGGACCGATCCGCTGACTGTGCAGATCAACACCGAGTCGGCTCTCGCCCCAGGGACGAAGGCCATCGTTATCTATCAAAAGGACGGCGTCTATCACACGCTCACGTCCCAGGTCGTCAAGTCAACCGTGCGTGGCGGGATAACCTTCTGCGAAATCCGAACCACGGCCCACGAGAACCTCGAGCGCCGCCGTTCGGACCGATACCCCGTCGAGATGGGTTGTGAACTCGGTTTCATGGGCGGCACTGGGCAGGGGTTGGGCGTCAGTCGCGCATATGCAACCATCAAAGATATATCGAAGAACGGCGCCTGGGTTACCGGGGACGTACCGCACTATCGAGGCGTTCTTTACAATGTCCAGATTCCGCTTCCGGGCGATGCAGCAATTCGCGCGCTGGGGATCTGCACCCGCATCCGACCGAAAGATGGCTTTGCCATCGACTTCGTCGACTTCATCGGCGGTTCCCAACAGCTTCTGGTCGGGGTCGTCGACGGGCTGGCCAACGAAGCGGCGTAGGACTTTCTCGCTCCACCTGGGCGGTCGCCGGTCGTGTCGGGGTCTTTGGTGTTTGGCGGGCCAAGGATATTGCCGCACGTGAACCCCGACACATCGCGATCGCTTCGGTAGATGCTGTCTTGATTTGTCAAGGGGAAAATAGCAATTTGTGGTCATAGGGTGTCTTTGTCTTCAGGACTGCCGCGATTGCGCTGGCGAGTTTGCGCATGACGGCGATGTTGACCTGCTTTTTTGCTTTGCCGGCT
>JBGPGO010000003.1:0-266791 GCA_041483895.1 Fimbriimonadia bacterium | reverse complement strand
CGTGCCGCCGCCGCCGCCGCAACTGGTCAAAACGCCGCCAACCGTGACCGCCGTCAGCAAAAGAGCCGCATTCTTGAACTGATTAACTCTCATACTAGAACCTTCCTAAATCCGTTCTTGGCTGCGAGATTGTACCACCACTACGGCAGAACCACGTCAATCCGCAATGGCGTGTCTAGGCTCGTCACGTTCGCATCCACGGTCTTTCGCAAGGTCCCCGTCGGCTTTTCGAATTCCATCGAGTACTGGTCGATCGGGACCCAGAAGGCGTACTCGTTGGCCGCGCCGGCGAGGAGTCCGGTCACAAAGCTGGAAACGATCGTGCCGTCCGATTTCTTCTTCAAAGTGACCAGCACACCGTTCCCGCCTCCGCCGCCAACTCCTGTTTCGGTGACGAACCCGTAGAGGTTAGACGGGCCAGGCGGCGGATCGGTACTGCTTTCCGGCGCGAATAGCACATTCTGCTCGTCGATTTCCCCGCCGATTGCCGGTTGCGTGATCGGGACATCGCGCGGGATATATCCGGTTTTTGAGAGGCTGAATACGACGGAAACCAATCCATTCGGATCGTATGCCAGACCTTCGATGCGGAAAGTACCGTCCGCCAGGGAGGTTCCCTGCCGGCCCAAAACGTCGATCGTGACTCCGGCAACCGGCTGCTGATTAGAGGCATCCACCACAGTCCCTTTCAGCGCAACCTGCTGCGGGCCAACGAACAAAAAGCCTAAATTGGTGGCGGAACTCACCGGAGGGAAGGTGTATGTGAACGATGGGAAACCCGTTGCGGAGAGGACGAGCGACGTCGTTCCCTTGGACACCGCTAAGCTGAACGTCCCATCGGCTAGGTTGGTCAACGTCGATTTTCCGCTTGCCGTGACAGAGAATTGGACATTCGGCGGCGCGCCGGTTCCGATGAGCAGCACCGTACCGGTCAGCGGCAGTCCTCCGCCGCCCCCGCCACCGCCTCCACCACCACAGCCGCCGATGCAGAGCAAAATCAGCAGGAGAAGAGCGAGGCGCGTCATCGTGTCAGCACCACCGGGAGGGCCGCACGCGCCACGGTCCCGTCTTCCGCGACCGCGCTCACGGACACAATGTATTGGCCGGGCGGAAGGCTGGTTCCTTGCGCGTCCCTACCGTCCCAACTGACTGTGTGAAGACCGACCGTCAGTGGCGCGGTCGCCATCAACTGCTTCACCCGTTTGCCGGTGGCGGTGATCACTTCGATGCTGACCCCGGCGTCTTGCGAGAGCGAGAAGCTGGCCCCTACTCCGCCGCGCGTTCGGGTGATCGCCATGCCGAGCACCTGCAATCCGCCTTGCGGCCTGGGATCGACCGAGACCGTCAGGTCCTTGTTCGCCGAATCGGCCGTGAATTCGAATGTGGTGGCGGAGCGCATGTTCACCTTTCTTCCCGTCGATTTGTCGGCGAGCGTCACCCGCATCTCCCGGCGAAGGGTGGACAGCGAGGGCCATGTGAGGGTGTACTTTTTCCCAGCGGTCAACCCCGTCGCCCGAAGCGTCCATTCCTGTTTCTGTCCGTCCGGCCGCACATCGCTGTAGTAATCCCCCTTCTTGGGGCCCCAATCGTCATGCGGAATTTGTAGCTGGAAGGCGGCGCCGAACGGCGGCGGCAGGGGCGCGTCAAATCGAACGTCAAACCCGTTCCCGGCCGAGCGATCAAGCCCTATGAGCGCTCCCGTTCGGTCCCCCATCTCGCTGACCATCGTGAACTTGGCGCTCCATGCAGGCTGCGGAGGCTGGTAGCCTTTGTGCGGGCCCAGGCCGAACGTCGGCCGGAACAGTATCGTGACGCCTTCCGCAGCCTCCACGCGAACCCAATAGCCGGAGAAGGCGTCGAAGGTGGTCGTCGGCACGCTGGTTCCCGCGTCGGGATTGCTGATCTCCTGGTCGAACCGAAAGACGACCGGAGAGACGTATCCTTTGGTTACCGCCTCGCTCCAACCGATGGCGGGATCGTCGGGACCGGACTGCACCCATACGTCTCCGATGTCGGTAGAGCCGGCCGCTAGGATCGGGTTTCCGACCTGGTTCCAGCCGACCTGCAGCGGGACGGCAAATGCCTGATCGCTTGGGGGGATGATGCCGTTGAATGTCACCGGCTGCACGGGATTGGTGGGTTTGAAGAAGAAGGCGGTTCCGGGTCGCACCGGCGGCGTGCTGGGATACAGGGCATATCGGAACAGGTCCTGACGCCATCGTGCAAATAGGAACTGATTCGCGGGCAGACCGAACAGCTTGGCCGAATCCTTTTCGAACGGATAGAGCGGCAGGCTGACCATCTGAATGCCTTTGGGGAATTGGCGCGCCAGCGAAGTCTGCTCGGTGAGTTTGATATTTACTCCGAGCAGCTCCGGGCCTGTATCCAACTGGCGTGTCAGGACGAGCGTGTCGCTCAGATCGCGGATTTCTATCGTCGCGCGCTGGGCATTCACCAACGCGACGACGGTCGCCCCAAACGCTCCATTTGTAATGTCCATCGTCGTATCGCCGCTCGCCAGCTTTAGCGTCGCCGTGCCGTTCTTGCCATTCACATCGCTCTGCGTCAGGCCGAGCACGGTACCGAAGACATTGTTCGCGAACGTCTGCTGCGCCACGGTGCCGAGCGGCAGGACAAGGCGGTTGACAACATCGGCGACCGGCATGTCGATCGTGATGTTCTGGGTGTTGTCAGTGAACGATGGAACGACGGTGCCGGTTCCGGACGTGAAGTCGATGCGCTCATACTGCGGCCCGAGGTTCATGCGGGCAAAATCGCGGGTCCAATAGATCGGAAAGCCGGTTCCCATCAGGGCCAATTCGTCGCCGGTCTTGTCCGTCTGAAAGTATTCGTAAAACAGCCGGTAGGCCCCCGTTTCGCCGGCGAACAGATTGTCCAAGACCGGGACGACCCAGCAGAACAGCTTCCGGCCCCCAAGGACGCTCGTATCCAGAACGTACTGCCGGACGAACCAGTCGTCGAACGCGAGCCCCTCCACCATCGGCGCGTTCGCCAGCGCAACCGAGCGGAGGCCGGGCACGTTGCCCTTCAGGTTGGCGACGTCGGCGTAGTAGGAGGCATTGAAATTCTTGAAGAAGCTGGGGTATTCAGCCATGACTTTCGCCCATGCCGACGCGCTCATCATGTATCGAAACTGAAAGACGCCGCCCAATGTGCCGTTGCCGATCGGCTTATCTTTTAGCGACGGGGCGATGAAAACGTTGTTGCCGAGCGAGGGCTGATTGTGCCAATCGTACATCTGCCGAAACTCGTAGGTCGCTTCGAGCACCAGATCGGCCTGCGGGAAGGTCAGGTTGCCAGTCGGGTAAAGCTGGCGCACGACGGCCATCGTGACGGCGCGGCTGAAGCCATGCTCCCAGGCGTCGTAGTCCATCACCGCCGATCCGTGGTAGGCATGGACGAGCAGATTGATAAGGTTGACCGCGGCGGTTGAGAGGCTGTTGTAGACCGGGAACAGGATTGTGGGCTGGTTGCCGTGATTGGGGTCGCTGGGAAGGAAGATGCCGCCAATCACGGCGTCTCTATCGCCGATCTGCGCGTCGTAATTGATGACGTTGATGGGTCCGCATGCGAACGGAGCGCCGTACAGCCCGTCGATCACCGGCGTGGAATCGTCGAATGCCTGCTGGATGGCAAGGCGGTAGGGATCGTCAAACTTTTCAGCAGGGACACTGGAGAAAGCTAGGCTGAGGCATGCCTGCGCGGAGATTCCGTCGTGGTGCAGATCGCCGGTGAGCAGTTTGCCGTTCTTGCGCAGGATGACGATTTGGGTGATGGGGAGCTGACTGTCCGGAGGGAGCTTTCCGTGGGTCTTCATTTCGCGGATAATGGGCCGGGCGGCGTCGCTCATAACCTTTTGGACTTCGCGAACGCGACCGATCACCGTTGCCTTGATCGCTTCCGGCGAGAGGCCGTCGATATCCACAACGATAGCCTCTTGCGGACCGCTTGAGACGGTCGCGAACGGTTGATTTCTTACGTTTTGGTAGGTCTGTGCGTGGCAGGCCGAGCAAGCAAACGCCACCAGGAGCCCAATCCGGGCAATTCGAGTCATCCATCCCTCCGTAGCTGCATATCGTTCGACGGCACACACGCCCGCCGGTTACGCCGTGTCTTTGTTCGCCGTTCCGTTCCCGGTCCCTGCCGATAATAGCTGGGTAGGTAAGATCGATGAAGAGGGGGTCGCACAGATGATCTTGGTAATCGGTGGGGCGGGATATATCGGCTCGCACATGGTCAAGTATTTGCTCCAGAACGGCGAAAAGCCGTTGGTGCTGGACAACCTGGAGCTGGGCCATCGGCAGGCGGTCAAGGGCGCTGATTTGGTCCAGGGCGACCTGCGCGACCGGGGGATGCTGGACCGGCTTTTCAAAGAGACGGAAATCGAATGCGTCATGCACTTTGCCGCCTATGCCTCCGTCGGCGATTCGGTCGAAAACCCCGCCAAGTACTACGACAACAATGTGAATGGCTGTTTCAACCTGCTGGAGGCAATGCGGGCGGCGGGCGTGAAACAGATGATTTTCTCCTCGTCCGCAGCCACCTACGGCGAGCCGACCCAGATCCCGATCCCGGAAGACCACATCCAGTTCCCGACAAATCCGTACGGTGAGACCAAGCTCGTGATGGAGCGGATGCTCAAATGGTATTACGGGGCGTACGGCATCCGATCGATTTCGCTGCGATATTTCAACGCGGCGGGCGCGGACCCGGACGGCGAGTTGGGAGAGGACCACGAGCCGGAGCAGCACATCATCCCAGTCATTTTGCAGACCGCGCTGGGCAAGCGGGAGACGACGAAGGTTTTTGGCACCGATTGGGACACGCCGGACGGCACTTGCATCCGTGACTACATCCATGTGGTGGACTTGGCGGACGCCCACCTGCGGGCCCTCAACGCCCTGCGATCGGGGCCGACGACCTCTGCGTACAATTTGGGCAACGGCGAAGGGTTCAGCGTGAAGCAGGTGATCGAGACGTGCGAGAAGGTGGTTGGACGGCCGATTCCGTCGGTTGCCGCGCCGCGCCGCGCTGGCGATCCCGCACGGCTCGTTGCCAGCTCGGACAAGATTCGCAAGGAGCTAGGCTGGTCACCCCGCTACCCGGACCTGGAGACCATCATTTCCCACGCTTGGGCGTGGTTTGAGGCTCATCCGGACGGGTATACGTCTTAGTGCAGTAGACAAAATCGCCGATGGAGCGAGACACGGTTTCCGGACCTTCCAGGCAAACGATGCTCTCCCTTTTATAGGACGCGCGCTGCCCCAGGCGGTAGGGGATTCCCAGGTCGTACATAATGTGCCCGCTGCCGGCCAGGACGACGAAGATCCACTGCGGCGAGCGCGGCATCCGCTCCCAATAGGTCAGCGCCGTGTCGGCCATCGCGGTGTCCCACAGGATTTGCCCCGCGAAGGTGCCATCGCCGACCGCGTGGCCGGGCATGTCGCCAATCATCGCCTTGATCAGGGCGCGGTGCTCCAAGTTGGTCAGGTCCAGCTCCGGCATCGAGCCTCGGTCCTCGGCGGTCAGGGCCTTCGCGCCGTCCTTGCTGACTTTGCGGACCCAGTCGCGCGGGATGTTGAGGCCAACGAGCGGCAGGCGGTTTGCGCGCACCACGTCAAAGATCGGCTTGTACAGGCCGTAGTCGAAGCCCCACACGTTCTTCCAATCCGATTCAGTGATGAACTCGTCCTGGGACGTTTTGTTGAGCGTCCAACGGAAGAGGGCGGTCTGATTCCGTCGCTGGAACATCTCCATTCCGACGATCACGTTGCGGCCTGATTTCACTAATGCATCAATCACGTCCGCCTGGAACTGATGGTGTTCCGGGTTGTCGTGGTTCTCGCCGATAAAAAGAAACTGCACGCCATTTGCCGCCGAGACGATGTCGGCGATGGTGGTCTTCCCGCCGGTGTGGTCGGAATAGATGCCGCCTGGCTCGACTTTGAGCTGTAGCGATTTCCGGGACGGATCGCCGATCTGCATGCGCATAGGGTCAGGCGATTGTGTTTGGGCAAGGAGTAGGATTGTGACGAGGCTGATCATTATTCACAGGATACCGGATATACCCGTAACGCTGGCTTCCAGCCGGCATTGGTTACATCTAACTCCCGAAGTGCCGGGGTCGTAGGGATTCGTGGGAGAAAGGTTGATGCAATGCGAGGACCCCGGCACATCAGCCCCCACCCTCACCCTCCCCCGCAAGCGGAGGAGGGGATTTGAGGACACTGCGGCGACGCCTCGATGTGTTGGGGTCCTCGTCCGCCAATACCAGATCTCACATTGACTCCAAAGACCGCAACACGGAAACCGAAGCAACCCCCACCCTAACCCTCCCCCGCAAGCGGAGGAGGGGATCATGAGTCTTAGGCCGCTTGGCGGAGGGCTGGGGCTGGATTCCATGCCTTGTGCAGCAGCTCGCGCGCCGCGTGGCCATCGTCCGGGGAGTCGGCCCGGCCCACTGTGATAGACACCTCGTTGTGGGCGGAGAAAAGCCTTCCGATCCATTCGTGGAGCATCCCGGAAATCTCCGTATCGATCTCCCCGCGCAGCGTCTCCACATAGGGGAAGATAAGCCCGAACGCGTACTCCCCAGCGCGGCAAAGAATGTCCATCTTCCGCACCGCGCCCCGGATGGCGGCGGCGGCCTGCGACATAAACTCGCCAACAGTCATGTCCCCATAGAAGCTCCGCAGACGCTCCAGCCCGGCGAACTGGACCACCACAACAGCCACCTGGTTATCGTTGAGCGAGGCCCGCTGTAGCTCTTCGGATACACGCGATTGGAAATAGTCCGGCCCAAACAGGCCCGTCTGCTCGTCGATCACATCCGACTTCTCCGCGACGTGCTGACGGGTTCTCAACTGCCGCTCTTTCAGGTCTTCCGTCACTAGAATCTTGCGCAGCTTCTGCATGGAGTGCCGCAGAATATGCGACACGTAGTTGCAGGAAATCTGCAGCTCGTGGGCGATCTCGGTCTGATTGAGGCTCTCATAGAAGAACAGATTGATGACTTTGCGCTCGATCTCCTTGAGTTGGATCACAGCGGTTTCCAGCATCATCTTGTCTTCAATCGGCAGGTGGAAGGTCGCTTCCTCTTTCGCCTCCAGTTTGTCCAGATCGTACGGATTGTCCGAATCCTCATCTTCCGTCACGCCATCGAGCGAGATCACCCGGAAGATATCGCGCGTCATCAGCACTTCCGTCACCGACTCCTCGGTCATGTGCATGTTGGCGCCGATCTCGGCCGGCGTGGGCTGCCGGCCGAGCTCTTGTGATAAAGCCTGGATGACACGATCGATGCGCTGATTCAACTCTTGGAGCCACGCGGGCTCTTTGATGATCTTGCTCTTGTCGCGGAGGTGGTGCTTGATCTCCCCGGCCACCAGGTGCGTGGCGTAGGTCGAGAACTTGACACCCTTCATCGGATCATAGAGCTCCAGCGCATTGAGCAGCCCTATGAAACCGACCTGTGCCAAATCGTCTTGCTGCTCCGATGAGCCCGAGAATCTGCGGGCGATCCGCTCCACCATGGATGCATAGTGCGCAACGATTACATCCCGCAGATCAGCGCGCTTGTTTGCCGAGTATTCCGCCACCAGCTCTTCTGGTGAATGCCTCTTACTTACATATTCAGACACAATTCAGTCCTTTCCCTTGCGTCTTACTTGACTGAGTTGACCAGCTTGAAGATGGGAGTCATGACCGAGATCGCGATGAAGCCGACGATCAGGCCCATGAAAACTATGAGGAGAGGTTCTATCATCGAGGTCAATCCTTTGACCGTCTGGGAAACCTCAGCGTCATAGAAGTCGGACACTTTTACAAGCATTTCGTTGAGCCGACCGGTCTCTTCCCCGATGTCGATCATCTGCGTTACCATCGTGGGGAACAGACCGCTTGCCGCCAACGGATGACTGAGCTGCTTTCCTTCTCGGATCGCCGCTCTTGCCGCATCGATTGCCCCGGCCAACACCGTGTTGCCGCTCGTTTCCGATGTGATTTCCAGGCACCGCATCATGGGGACGCCGCTGCCGATGAGCGTTCCAAACGTCCGGGAGAACCGTGCCACCGAGAGCTTGAGACTCAGATCGCCAATGATCGGCGCACGGAGTTTCAGGTAGTCCATGTGATAGCGGCCCTTCTTCGTCTTCCCGTAGCTCTTGATTCCGAAAAAGGCGCCGGCTATCGTTCCCAGAATCGCCCACCAATAGGCCTGGAAGATGTCGCCGATAGTGAACAGGGCCGCCGTGATCGCAGGCAGCTCCACATCCATCCCAAGGAAGATGTCCTTGAATTTCGGGAGGACGAACGTGAAGAGGGCGAACAGCATGCAGAACGAAGCGCACAACACCATCGTCGGGTACATCATGGCGGACTTGATCTTGCCGCGGATCTCCATTTCCGATTCGAGAAAGTGGGAGAGCCGGTCCAGGATGAGGTCCAAGATACCGCCGATTTCGGCCGCGCGGATCATGTTGACGTACAGCTTGCTGAAAACTCTGGGATGCTTCGCCATCGCTTCGTTGAGCGACATACCGCCCTTGACATCTCCGCGAACCAGGTTCAGCGTCTCTTTTAGGATCTGGTCCTTTGTCTGGCCATGGAGAATGTCGAGGCAGCGGAGAATTGGGATACCCGCGTCGATCATCGTGGCGAACTGGCGAGAAAAGACGACAAGCGACTGGAGCTTTATCTTCTTGGCCGGGCCAAAACCACGTTTGCCTTCCGAGGCGGCACGTGCCTGCTTTACGTTCGTCACGTGCATCTGCTGCTCATGCAGTTTTGCTAGGACGAACTCCTCGTTGTCTGCATCCATGGTTCCGCGGACAGTACGACCCTGCGGATCCACGGCGTTGTAAACGAACCGTGCCATCTACCGCAACCTCCATGTCGGCATCCCGGCGGACGATCCTGTCCGCCTGCCGACAGTGATCATCGGCCACCTGTCGACCCAGGACGCCGAAAAGCTAGACTGTTTGATCAGGCTCGATCCACAAACTGGCACTGGTGCGTGGGAGACATCAATGACATCAGGATCAAACCCATCACCGTAGTTCTGCCGCAAGGGGACTCAACCGCCACCGGTACAATTGGGAGCAAAGGAGAGTGGAACTTGAAAGACCCTAGAATGGCCAGGCTGGCCGAACTGCTTGTAACTCACAGCACAAAACTGAAGCCAGGGGATAACATACTGATAGAAGCCTTTGATATTCCGGCGGAATGCACGGCCGAGTTGATGCGGGCGGCCAAAAAGGTCGGGGCCAACCCTTTTGTCGCCACCTACCACAATCTGGTTCAGCGCGAGGTCCTGCGGTCCATCACGGAGGAAAGCTCGGCGGCGATGGGGTTGCTGGATAAGGCCCGGATGGAGCAGATGCAGGCCTATATCGGAGTTCGGGGTGGCTTCAACTACGCGGAAAACTCGGATGTGCCGGACGAGCAGGTAAAAATGTGGGGCCGAAACTATGCCGATCCGGTGCATTTCAAGACCCGCGTGCCGAAGACCAAGTGGTGCGTGCTGCGCTGGCCGTCGTCCAGCATGGCGCAGCAGGCCGGGATGAGCACGGAGGCGTTCGAGGACTTCTACTTCCGGGTCTGCACGGCGGATTACGCAAAGATGGAGGAGGCCGTGGAGCCGCTGCGGGAACGGATGGCTCGAACGGATCGGGTGCGGCTCGTGGGACCGGGGACGGACCTGGCGTTCAGCATCAAGGACATTCCGGTCATCCCCTGCACGGGCGAGTACAACATTCCGGATGGGGAGATCTTCACCGCTCCGGTCCGGGAATCGATGAACGGGGTGATCTCCTACAACACGGAGAACCTGAACCAGGGCACCGTGTTTTCTTCGGTGCGCTTCGAGGTGCGGGATGGGAAGATTGTTGAGGCCACTGCAAATAATACGGAGAAGATCAACAGCATCTTGGACAGCGACGAAGGTGCCCGGTATTTTGGCGAGTTTGCCATTGGGTTCAACCCGCATGTGCTGCATCCGATGAAGGACACGCTGTTCGATGAGAAGATCGCCGGGTCGTTCCATCTGACGCCGGGGGCGTCCTACGATGAGGCGTTCAATGGGAACAAGTCCATCGTGCATTGGGACCTGGTGATGATCCAGCGGCCGGAGTACGGCGGCGGGGAGATATGGTTCGACGACACCCTGATCCGCAAGGACGGGGAGTTCGTCTTGCCGGAATTAGGCGGGTTGAACGCGGACCGCCTCAAGTGAGTCATCCGGACCCGTCGCTCGCCGTCGCCACCCAGGTTGAAACCCTAATCTATACGATACGTGGCCAGCGGGTCATGCTCAGCCACGACCTTGCAAGGTTGTACGATGTCGCAACCCGCCGGCTGAATGAAGCCGTAAAGCGGAATCCGAAGCGGTTTCCTCCAGATTTCATGTTTCAGTTAACTCAGGAAGAATGGGCTGCTTTGAGATCGCATTTTGCGACCTCAAAGGATCGAGGTGGCGCCCGATACCCGCCTTACGCGTTCACGGAGCACGGAGCGGCAATGCTCGCAAGCGTGCTCAGTAGCGATCGGGCAATAGAAGCCAGCATTATTGTGGTGCGCGCCTTTATCCACCTTCGGCGGGCCGTGATCGGGTACGCGGACCTTCTCTCCCGTGTGGAACAACTGGAAGCACTAGGCGTTTCCCATGACGAACAACTGAGTGCCATTATTGCCGCCCTAAACGAATTAATCCGGTCTCCCGAGGAGCCGGAGCGACAATTTGGCTTCCGCTCCCATGATGACGAAAGGTGAAAGTCGCCTCAGTGCGTCCAATTCATCGCACAATAACGAAACATTTGGTGCGAATCGGACGTATAATGCTGTAACTTTGAATGGAGGCCTCGTTGCATGAGTAAGTCTATTTGGGGCGCTGCCCTGTTCGCGACCGCTGCAGCCATCGCGATCCCCGTATTCGCCGGTTCCCTGAAATCCGGCCTGGCCATCGGCGAGATGGTCACCCCGTTCCACCCCAAGCACGTCTCCGGCCCGCTCAAGGGTACGGATTCCTGCCCGCCCTGTACCTATGGCGACCGACCGGCCGTTCAGGTCTGGGTCAATGGGGATGACCCAAAGAACGTAGCAGAGATTACCAAGTGGCTCAGTTCTGCCGTGACCAAGTACAACAAGGCGGAATTCAAGGCCTTCGTGATTGTTCTTACCGACGGCAAGGCTCCGGTTGCCGCCATTGCCACACAGAAAACGGAAAACGACAACGTACACATCGCGTACCTGAACAAGAGCGACGGCGCGGTTTCTCGCTATAAGTTTAACGAAGACGCGAAGAACACCGTCATCGTGTACAAAGACAAGAAAGTGACCGCCAATTTCGTGAACCTGAAGGCCGACAAGGCCGGACTCGAAACGCTTTCCGAAGCTGTTGGAGTTGTAGCCGTCAATTAGGGCTGAATACGCACGCGATTCAACCCCGTGGGACAGTTTCGTCCCGCGGGGTTTTTGCTTGTATTCCATGCGAGGAAACCTGTGATACACTGTACCAACCAGGTCTTGCTTGAAGGAGAGGGTGTGAGGACGCGCTTTTGGCTTGTCATTTGCTCGGTCGTGTTTGCTGTCGCGGGTCTATGCCAGACCCATTCGATTCCCAGTTGGGACGTAGCGGTCAGCGCCGACTCGGATCTCCTCTTTAACAACGGTTCCGAATCAAAGACCGTCTGGTCCAAGACGATCTATCTGCCCGACGCGGTTTGGGTCCGCCTAAAATTTCGCGTGGCCATTCTCGGCGATCATCCGCTCATCATCGGCAGCTCAACATTGCGGATTACGTCGTTGGAAGACGGCGCGGTCCAACTGCTCGACGCCAAGAGCATGCGGGAGTGGGGCAATACCAGCGCCTACTTCAACGGTCCCGCCGTTCTTCTCGAGCTTCTCGCGGCCCCGAACGGTCAACCCAACCGAATCATCATTGACCAGGCAACCGCCGGCGCGCCATGGGATGACGAGGTAGGTATCGCTTCCATTTGCGGCTCCTTCGATGATCGAGTCCTTTCCAGCGATTCGCGGGCCTGCCGACTGGTGCCGGTCGGCTGCACCGGATATATGATCAACGATATTAACCATTGCATGCTTTCCGCCGGCCATTGTGCCTCCCCAGGAACCATGACCGTGGCTGAATTCAACGTGCCGCTATCAACCGGAAACGGCAGCATCGTGCATCCGCCACCGAGCGATCAGTATACCGTCGATGCTAGCTCCATTCAGTTCACCGACGGCGGGGTCGGGAACGACTATTGCTACTATGGATGTTATGCGAATAGTACAACCGGATTGACGCCCTATCAGGCACAAGGCGCATTTTTCAACCTCGCCTCCACGCCGCCTGCGGTCGCAGGTCAAACGCTGCGCGTGACCGGATACGGGACAACGACATCGCCGGTAACTCCGACATGGAACCAGGTGCAGAAGACCGGCGTGGGACCCTATGTCATCTTCAGCGGTTCAACACTGGGTTACGAGGTTGACACCACCGGCGGCAACTCCGGATCTCCCGTGATCGATGAAGATACGAGCGAGGCCATCGGAATCCATACGCATAGCGGTTGCAGCACTTTCAGCGGAAACAATTGGGGCACGGGGGTCAATAATGCCGGGTTGCAAACCGCGCTGGCGAATCCGACAGGCGTCTGTGCGGCCGGCCTTGCGTTCGGCTTTCCCAATGGACTTCCGTTCGTATTCGATCAGAATTCCACGACTACGGTCAGAGTCATTATCTCCGGTCAAAACGGTCTGACTCCGCTGGCGGATTCGGGAAAGATGTATTACGATACGGGCAGCGGATTTTCTTCGGCGAAGATGAATGTGGTATCCGCCAACGTCTACGACGCCGTCTTCCCTGCCGTGCCTTGTAAGACCAAGAATCGATATTACTTCAGCGCCCAATCCACGGTCGGCGACACTCGCTACAGTCCTACAGGAGCCCCCACGACCACGTACACCGGATACGGCGCCTCATTGCCGATTACGGTCTTGGCGGACAACTTTCAAACTGACATGGGCTGGACGGTTCAGAACGACAGCGGACTGACTTCCGGAGCATGGGAGCGCGGGGCGCCGACCGGCGGCGGCGCGCGCGGCGATCCACCGACGGATTACGACGGTTCCGGCCCCTGCTACCTCACACAGAACGGCGCGGGAGATACCGACGTGGATGGCGGCACGACGTACCTCATCTCCCCACCATTCAGCCTTGCGGGATCCGATGGGATGATCAGCTATTCGCGATGGTATTCCAACTCAACCGGCAACAATCCCTTCGAAGACACGTTCATAGTTTCCATTTCGAATGATGACGGCGCAAATTGGACGACGGTGGAAACGGTGGGGCCGACGGGTTCGCAGGTGAGCGGCGGCTGGTTTACTCATGACTTTGTCGTCAGCGACTTCGTTGCGCCGACCTCCCTGATGAGACTTCGATTCGACGCCGGCGACCTCCTGAACGGCTCCGTTGTGGAGGCCGGGGTGGACGCGGTCGACGTCGTGTCCTTTGTCTGCCCAGAGCCGACCAGCCTTTCGGGGAACATCGACCTGCAGAATCTCGCTGTCTCGCCTGTGGGAAAAGCCGTTACGATTGAGTTCCGCGATCCGGGAACGACAACTGTGGTCGCATCCTATCCGGTAGCGCTGGACGATTCCGGCAACTACAGCATCGCATCGGCCCTGACAGGCACCTACGATATCGCGGCGAAAGGATCCACCTGGTTGCGCCAGGTTCGCGGTTCTCAAACAGTGAGTGGACCGACGGTCGCGGATTTCTCTCTGGTCAACGGCGATACGGATGATAGCAATCAGATTGACCTGACGGACCTGAATGCGGTCCTTACCAACTTCACCTTGAGCGGTGATGGGGATGTGGATTGCGATGGTCAAGTGTCCCTGCCCGATCTCAATGTCGTGTTCACGAATTTTGCGCAGGTCGGCGACAACTAGATCGGGACTGCCAAAGCCGGCCCGTTCGTACGAGCCGGCTCTTCGCGTACGCCACGGGAAGTGTCGTTGTGAAATCTCTTGGTTCATGTTGAAGCAGGCGGTGTGCCATGGAAGATGATAATGCTACGGGGTTCTTCGTTCAGGGCGATGGGCTGGTATCCTTTGGCAGTGCACACCCTGCTTTCTACCGCCGAAACGGTCATTTTCGATCTCGATGGCACGCTGGTCCACAGCGCGATTGACTTCTCACGACTCCGTGCGGCGGCGATGAAGCTGGCAAGCGCAGCGGGCTTCCCGATCGAAACGCTCGATGGCCAGGATGCGATGAGAGTGGTCTACGCGGTGTGCGGCTGGCTGCCCGAGCGGCGCGAGCAAGAGTTTCGCGACCGGGCTTTTGCCGAATTCGAGGCGATCGAGCGAGAATACTGTTTGGAAGTCGTGGCCCGCGAAGGCGCCAAGGACCTGGTGGACGCACTGCGATCCATGAACATCGCGGTCGGGGTCGCGACCCGAAACAGCGGCGCGCTGGCGACGAAGATGCTGGTGGGAGCGCGGATCGCCGTGGACTGCGTGGTCGCGCGGGAGCACGTCGGCCGCGTGAAGCCGGACCCGGAACACTACTGGAGCATTACCTCCCAATTGGACCGGCCCCGACAAGGGGTGTGCGTGATCGGCGACCATCCGATGGATGTGCGCGGTGGCCGGAACATAAACGCATCCACAATCGGCGTACTGCCACCGGGCCGGGACGAGTTCCACTTCGCGACCTGCCCGCCGGACCTGGTTGTGGCCGAGTTGACAGAACTTTTGTAACGCTTGCTTCCAGCCGGCACATTCAATGCCTGCTGGCTGCCGGCGTTACGTGAGAGGCAGCGTTGCGGATACAATCTGGCGAATGATCTCCGTCCTCATCGTCAACTGGAACACGCGGGAACTACTCCGGGCGTGCCTGGCATCGATCGCCTTGGTGCGAGAACCGCAGGAGGTTCTCGTCGCCGACAACGCGTCCGCAGATGGTTCGGCGGAAATGGTGAGAACGGAGTTTCCCGCAGTGCGCCTGTTCGCAAGCGAAGCCAATCGGGGCTATGCCGCGGCCAACAATCAGCTTGCGGCGGAGGCGACCGGCGACCTGTTGCTTTTCCTCAATCCCGACACGGAATTGCGCACGGACAGCTTCGCGCCGCTCGTCAAGCGATTGTCGGAGGACCCAAAGATCGCCTTGGTCGCGCCCCAGCTTGTATCCCCGGACGGTTCGGTGCAGATGTCTTGCCGCAGGTTCCCGGAGCCGTGGCCGCTGCTCAAAGCCATGCTCGGCTTCGGCGGCAAATATCGAATGTCCGATTTCGACCACAAAACGGCACGAGAAGTGGACCAGCCGATGGCGACCTGTTGGCTGGTGAGGCGCGAAGCATGGGACCAGGTCGGCCCACTTGATGAACCGTTTCCCATCTTTTTCAACGATGTGGACTGGTGCTATCGAGCCAAGAAGGCGGGGTGGAAGATATGGTTTGATCCAGCGGCCAAGGTTCTGCACCACGGCGGGGCGAGCACGCGGCAGGTTCGCAAAGCCATGATCTGGGAGTCGCACCGGAGCCTGCTCAGGTACTATGACAAGCACGTGAAGGCGCGAACGTTCCCACCGCTCACCTGGCTGCTGACGGGCCTGATTTGGACCGGGGCGTGGGTGAGAGCCAAAGGATGGCATGCCGGGTTTGGACCTGTCGATCACAATCGTTAGTTGGAATTCACGCGACTGCCTTCGCGACTGTCTCCGCGCGATTTGCGCGCTCCCGGACTCCGTTTCGCACGAGGTCATAGTGTGGGACAACGCATCGTCGGACGGCACTCCCGATATGGTTGCTCAAGAATTTCCTTCCGTTGAGCTGTGTGCTTCGAATGAGAATTTGGGCTTTGGCGCTGGGCATAACCGGGCCATGGAACGGGCGACTGGCCGATACTTGCTGATGCTGAATCCTGATGCGACCGTCCATCCGCATGCCCTCGATGAACTGGTCGCGTTTGCCGATTCGCATGAAAAGGGTGGCATATTCGGCCCGAAAATACTAAACCCCGACGGGTCGTTGCAGTATTCCTGTCGCCGCTTTCCGACCATCGAAGCAGCGCTCTTTCGCAACACCATGCTCGGGCGTCTCTTCCCCAACAACAGATTTGCCTCCGACTACTTGATGAAGAGTTGGCTGCACAATGAGCCTCGGCAGGTGGACTGGGTTTCCGGATCGGCAATGATGGTGCGCCGATCCCTTTTGGAACAATTGGGTGGTTTCGATGAGCAATTCTTTATGTATTGCGAAGAAGTGGACTGGGCGCTGCGGGCGCATCAAGCGGGATGGGAGGTCTGGTATGTGCCGTCGGCGGTGATAACGCACATCATCGGGCGCAGCACGGACCTGATCGCGAACAAGGCCATTCGAATGTTCCATCACAGCATGTGGCTGTTCTACAAAAAGCACACGATTCAAAAAGTGCCTTTGCTCTTGCGACCACTGGTACCCTTTGGACTGTGGCTGCGAGGAACTCTGTTCATTCTGAAAAACCAATGGGACGCGCTGAAGCGGTGGCTGGCGCGGTGAGGCTGCGATGGGAATGGTGGCTGTTCACGGCAGCGCTGTTCCTCGCGCCGTTTTTGGCAGGACAGTTCGGTTTCTCCATCATTGCGTCCGAAGATTTGCAGAAGATAAACTTTCTTCCGGGCGGATCCGGAGTGCCGGAGATTGGGTATCTCATCATTGGGCTGCTCGTGATGACGCCGTTGGTTGTGACGGCGTGGAAGTCGCCGGTTGCCCGGTTTCCCCAGGGATGGATTCTCTCGTTTCTCTGCCTCTTTTGGGTTTGGCTCTTGCTCTCAATCGTTTCGTCGGATTTTCGCGCGGCCGGATGGCGGGAGCTCGGCATCTGGACGGTCTCGCTTTCCGCATTCGTCTTGGCGGCGAGCACGTTGGGGCGGGGCCGGTATGCGCTGGCGTTCGCCGGGATCATCGCGCTGGCGGGATGCCTGGAGGCGGCGGTCGCGATTCGTGAGTACGCCGAATCGTTTCGGGGCGATCCGAACTGGCGGGTGTTCGGGACCTTCTTCAACCCGGATTTTCTTGCCTGCTACCTTGCGATGGCGACGCCGCTCTGCATCGCATTCTTGGCGCACGTTCGTGGCAGCCTGTCCCCCATTTTGCGTCTGCTTGCTTTCCTGCCATTGCCGGCGTTGGTGCTTACCGGTTCTCGGGGCGGCCTGATCGCCGCCGGAGTCGGCATTGGTTCGTTTTTGGCGCTCAGTGCGTGGAATCGGTCGCTGGATCGGCGCGTGGCGATTGCGGTCGCCGTGTCGACTCTCATCGCAATCGGTACGTTTGGTCTCGTCTCATCGCAAGGGGGCGGGGGGCGGCTGGCGCCCGGCTCGTCGCAAGAGGCTCATTCCGGATCATTCCGATTGCATCTGTGGCAGGATGCGAAAGCGATGATCCAGGCAAAACCGATGGCGGGGTTCGGCCTCGGAAGCTACCCGTGGGCGCGCACCGAATTTGCAACCGTCGGATTTACGCGGCTCGCACACAACACGTTCATTCAGTTGGCGACCGAATCCGGCGTGGCCTCCGTCGTTGTGCTGTTCGCGCTGTTCCTTGCGTGGGGACGCCGAACCTTTCCCAGAGAGGCAAGCGGCGAGGTGCCGGGGGAAGAGCTTTTGGGTTTGCGCGCGCCGCTCATCCGGTCGGCGGCTGTCGCAGGCGTCCTGGCGGCGTTGGTCCACAACATGATCGACAGCCAGGCCTATCTGTTCGCCAACAACCTCACTATGTGGGGGCTGATGGGATTGGCATTGGCGTTGGCGGTTGATGGGACGATGCCCGTGCGGGTGCCGGAGCCGGCGCTGGGCCTAATGGGGTCGGCGATCGCGATTTTCGCGCTCACGCTTGTGGGACGGATGGCGATTGGGGCGAACTATGCGTCGTCTGCCCAAGCTGCGGTCGTGCGGCGCGAACTGTCTGCGGCGGAAGAGGGGTTTGCGAACGCAGTGTATTGGCAGCCGTCGGATCGGCGGTATCTGCTGGCATACGGCGGACTTTTGAATTGGGCCAGGGATTCCAAGAAGGCGAAAGAACAGGTAAAGGCTGCTGTCGCGGCGGAGCCTTCCGCGGACGCATATGTCGGGGCGGGCCGGCTGTATCTGGCCATGCGCGAACCGGAAGATGCGGAGCGATCGTTTCGCGCAGCTCTCGAAAAGGACCCCTATTCACCCACCGCCGAGATGGAGCTGCTCGATTTGTACCGGACAGCTGGGCGAAACGAGCAAATGGTTGCGCTTGCTCGGAAGGTCGCAGCACAACGGGAGACAACGTATGCCACTACCCGCGCGGTGCCCGAGATGGTGGAAACGATCTACTCTGAGGCGAATCTTATCTTGGCGAAGGAGGGAGATGATCGCGATCGGAGGCTACAAGAGGCGTTCGAGGATTTGGACAGCTATATGCGCACCACCTATCCGATCTATCTGCGGCGGGGGCAGTACAGTGGCATAACGGATGAACAAGCAGCCAAGAACCGGGATATGTATTTGAGCTCGGTGAAGGCGAGTCTGGCGATCCGGCGCGACGACACGTTGGAGCCGTGGCAGAGACACGTGTCGGATATGTTCAAAAAAACCGTCGAAAGTGTTTTCAATGTGTACCTCGATCTGAAGCGTCACGACGATGCCTCGCAATGGACGGAAGATACGAATGCCGTCCATCCGAAATTGCCGACGTGAGCCCCGAAAGCGTCTCCGTTATCATCGTCAGCTACAACACCCGGGACGCGTTGCGGCGGTGTCTTGCCAGCCTGCCTCCGGGGGTGAAGACGGCGGTGGTGGACAACGCATCCTGGGACCACTCCGGAGAGATGGTGCGGCATGAGTTTCCCGGCGTCGCCTTGATCCAATCCTACGTCAATCGCGGATTTGGACGCGGGGCCAACATCGCGCTGGCGGAATGCGAGACAGAGTACGCGCTGGTTCTCAACGCCGACATCGAAGTGGAGGCGGGAGCGGTCGAGAGGCTGGTCGAGTTCATGGATGCCCATCCCTCTGCGGTCGCATGCGGTGGCAAGCTGGTAAATCCGGACGGTTCGCTGCAACCGTCTTGCGCGGGTCGCCTCACCTTGTGGGCAGTCTTCTTGGAACAGAGCGGGCTGTCCAAGCTGTTCCCCTGGTCGCGCCTGTTCGGGTCCTACTTTATGACCTGGTGGGACCACGCATCGACGAGGCGGGTCCGGCAGGTGATGGGGGCCTGCCTCCTGCTCCGGCGGGAACCGGACGGCCATTTCCAGCTCTTCGATGGGCAGTTCTTTCTCTATTGCGAGGACACGGAGCTGTGCCACCGGCTCTCTCGCTCCGGGGAGATTTGGTACGTGCATGACGCCGTGTTTCGCCACGCGCTCGGTGCCAGCGGAGCGGTAAGGCGGGCGGATATGGTGTCGCTTTACAATTGCGGGAAAGAGTTGTACTTTCGCATCCACAAGGGAGGATTGTACAGCTTTTTATGCCGAATCTTAAACACAATGGGTGCGATTCTGCGATTGCCATTCAAGCCCAGAACGTTTGGAATCGTGTTGCGGGACTGCCTCAAACTTCCGATTGGGTATCAGCCGGAATCAGGTCCGTAAGCTCCGCAACCAGCACCGTGCAGTTATCGCTGCCGCCGCGATCCAGGGCCAAATTCACCAGCCGCCAGCAGGCATCGGATGGTCCGTATTCCATCAGATGGTCCCGTATCTCGTTATCCTTCACATGGTTGGTCAGCCCGTCGCTGCACAAAAGATAGCGGTCCCCGACTTTGGGCTCGATGGGGATCAGGTCCGGCTTGGTGGTCGTCATCATACCAACGGCATTCGTGATCACATGCGCGTAGGGCGAGTGCATCGCTTCCTCGTGAGTCATCGCTCCGGAAGCCACCTGCTCTTCCACCCATGTTTGGTCGGTCGTCACCATCCCAAATTCCGACCCGCTCAGGCGATACATTCGAGAGTCCCCGACATGGACCGCCAACGCTTGGTCCTGACAAATAATGAGGCCGGTCAGCGTGGTCCCCATCCCATGCCGATCGGGAATCGTCTTCGCCACGTCGGCCACATATCGATTCGCCTCAGACACCCCGGCTGTTGCCGCATCCGGAAAATAGGCGGCGCTGCTGCGATAGTAGATATCGAGAAATGTCTTCGCGGCAATCTCGCTGGCGATCTGTCCCGCCGCATGCCCGCCCATGCCATCGCAAACAACAAACGCCGATCCGCGCGCGGCGACAACGGGCGGCTTGTCGGGCTGATAGTATTCGAATTTGTCCTCGTTGTTTTCGCGGACGCGGCCCATGTCGGTTTTTGCGGCGACGCGAATCACCGGTCGCATTCGCAGCGGCGGAGGGGTGTATTCACCGAGATCGGGCAGCGCGAATTCCTGCGTGCGCTCCACCAATTCCGCGCCGCAATGGGTGCAAAAGACTGCCCCTTCCGGGTTATCGGATCCGCAAGAAATACAGGTCACTTTTCAGGAAACCGCACGACGTAGGTGGTTTGCCCGAACGTGATCTCGTCGCCATCGGCGATCTTGACTTCTTCATTCGGCTCCACTTTTCGCTGGTTGTATGCCGAGCCGTTGGTGCTGCGGATGTCCACGAAATACAGTCCGTCGTCTTTGGAAACAAACTTTGCGTGGTTGCCGGAAAGAAAAGCGTCGGGGATAACGATGTTGTTGGTCGAGCGGCGGCCAAGAGTTGTCTCCCCCTCGATGATTGGATGCTTTGTTCCATCCGGCCCGACGAGATGGGCGACCGCGTCAACGGCATCTTCCGCCGGAGGTGCGGCGGCGGGCATGGCGGCTGTTCTCATCGCCTCGCCCGGCAGCGAGAGCGTCATCTCCAGCCCGCCGAAAAACAGCTTGGTCCCGTTCTCTACCGGAATCTTTTGGCCCGACTCCAGTCGAGCCGTTCCGACCATCGTGCCGTTCGTGCTGCCCAAATCCTCAATCGTTGCGCTGCCGTCCTCCGCGAGAGACAGGTCCGCATGGCGGCGCGAAACGCGGGAATCATTGAGCAAAATGTCCGTCCCGTCGCGTCCGATAATGTTGGACCCGAGCCGCAAATGCTGTTCCCTGCCGCCCGCCTCCACCAGGCACGGCAACGGCGCGGCTTCGGCAACCGGTTCCTCCACCATTTCCGATGTAAATAGCAGTCCGCATTCCACGCAATAAATTTCACCCGGCGGGTTGTGCTGCTTGCAGACTGGGCACTGGACCGGCGCGATGGCCTGCGTCGCGCCGAGCCCCGGCGCCGGCATTCCCATCGCCGTTTTCATTGGGTCGGCAACAAGCGCCTGGGTTGCGTTGGGATCCATCTCGGCCATCAGTTCCCGCTCCTCTTGCCCTGATCCAGGTTCATAACCGTGCCGATCAGCGTCTTTTCCACCGCGCCGGTATCGCCCTTTTGCAGCTCACGGATCGCCTGGGCCACCTCTTGCGCTTCCTGCGCGCGGCCCTGACCGGCCAGCATGGCTTGGGTTTTCTGAAGCTCCAACACAGCCGTCGCGGCATTGACCTGCTGCGTGCGCATTCCCATCAATGTCTTTTCCATCGCGCGGGATGCCGCCGCCGCTTGAATTTCTCTAGCCACACGCGGATCCGGCTCGAGAGGTACCTTCGATCGGTCGCCGGTAAATTGGATCACGATATCTCCATCAAGAATCTCCGTTTGGCCGGACACCGCATCGTCGTAGGTTACGGTCACTTTTGCCACGCGGTAATCGCCGACCGGATGGTTCGGAAAATCCATTTCGACCACATTGCCGACGGTCGTTCCCTTTTCCACATCGGGCAGCGCCAGATCGATCTCGCGTTGGGTCAGGTTCACTTGATGGCCGTATATCTGCCTCGGCTGCACCCATCGGGAGAATCGCAGCTTCATCTTGATGTTGAGCGCGGTCGTGGTCATGATGCGTTCCAGCTCTTTGCGGAACACCTCTGGGATCAGGTCCGGCCGGGCGATGAAATAGTAGTTTCCCCCGGCTTTTCGCGCGATGCCGGCGACAAGCTCTTCATTATATTCCGGCCCGAAACCGAGCGCAGTTATCGTCAGACCCCGCTGCTTGAGATCGCCTACCAGGTTGACGATGCTTGGGAAGTCTTTTATTCCAGCCGTCGGGTCGCCGTCGGTCAGGAGCACCAGACGGGACAGGCGGCCGGGTTCCGCGACAGAGAATGCCTGCTGCGCGCCCAACTGGATTCCGTCGAATAGGTTGGTCGTGTTGCCGGGAGCAATTCGCTGAATGTGCTGCTTTACCAGGTCCTTGTTCACCACCTTGCGCGGCGGCATCAGCACCTCGACCACCTCTTCGAACGTCACGATGCTCAGCACATCGTTTGGGTCCAGCAGGTCCACGACATAGTCGCAGGCGCGCTTCACATATTCCAGCGGCTCGCCCTCCATGGAACCGCTCCGGTCTATAACCAGGCACAGGTTGAGCGGCTGGCGAGTCCCGCCGAGAGACTGCCCCGCGACCAAATCGATGAGGAAAGCTTCGCGTGACATCGTGTTGGCCAGCGTTACTTTGCGGCCCGCGACGATTTCGAGCGACAATGCTTTGCCCGGGGCGAGACCGGTCATGCGGGTGACGTTGGGATCGGGCGCTCCCACCATTTGGGTTTTGTTGGGGTCGGCGGGGCCAAAAATCTGCGTCTTGTTGGGGTCGCTGCCTGGAATGCTCATCACCTGCTCCTACTCTACCCGGAAGTTTGTCGCTCCAATTGTGATAACGTCGCCCGGAACGACGGGCTGCCTGCTGATTCGAACGCCATTGACGAACGTTCCGTTCGTGCTGCCGTCGTCGCAGACGATCCAATCACTGCCGGCCGGTTCGATATGCGCATGTTTCCTGCTGGAAAGTTGATCATATCCGATCTGTATCCCGCCAAGCGCCTCTCGGCCGATTATGATTGCACCGGCGAGCGGAAAGCGTTGCCCGGCCATCGGCCCATCCATCACCACTACGGCCTGAACCTTGGCGGCGGTTGCGACGCTTCCAATCGGGGCTGTCTGACCGGCGACCGGTGTGCATGCGCATTCGCCGGACGGTCCCTTGACCTGGCCGCAATAGGGGCACACGTTTGCGGGCACGGACGGCATGGGGACTGGCGCCGACCTGCGCATGTCCACCGGAGCACGAACCCCTTGGCCGGATTTCAGGCGGAATTGAAGCTGAAACTGGCCGATCTGCATCACGTCGCCATCTCGCAACGCCATCTGTCCGACCGGCTGGCCGTTGACGAAAACCGGCGCTTGCGGTCCCGCGGCGGTCAGCACGTACTCCCTCCCAGCGCGATCGATGGCGGCGTGCTGCGGGACAACGGATGGGTCGCCGAAGAGCGGAATGTCGACCGATTCTGACCGGCCGATCAGCGTGCGGGGCGCGTCCACCAGGAATTCTTTCCCCTCGTTGCGGCCGATCAGCACCCGGATCCAGGCCGATCTCAATAGGAATTCCGTCAGGCCGACGAACAGGCCGATGCCGGAGCCGATGCAGACCAACCCGACCGCTCGGCTGAAGCGACCGACCTCCGCGCGACCGGATTCGGCGGCTTGGGAGATTCCCTGCGTCAGCGGCGCGACCACCTCAAAAGCGATGCCGCCGATGACACCGCCGATCAGCCCGCCGATGGCCCCCTGCCGAACGCGCTGCCAGGACCGGGTCGCGACGGCTTGGCCCGCTCCGAGAAGCATGCCGAACGCCCCCCAACCCAGCGCGCGCGCGATGAGCTGCACGGGTTCGCCAATGAAGTTTTCTCTGGCCCTGGGCTGGACGGACTGAATCCAAGAGTAAACCGTCGCCGCAATCTGAACCCCGATCGTGCCGGCTATGGCCCCGGCGACGCTGCCCCATAGGAGCCCCCGCTTGATCTGCGCGCGCGATCCTTGCGACCATCCGCTGGCTCCACCGATGAGGCCGCCGACAAACAGCCCGGTGAACAACCCTAGCAGATTCTGTTGAAAAACGATCCTCCGATACAGCTCATGCCATTCGGCAGAGTTGATGTTGACGCCGACCGGAAGAATCTCGCCGGGCATGAACGGCTCGCTGCACAGCCAGCCGAGAAGGCCACCGAGGCCGCCCGCGATCAGCAGATAGAACAGCCTATCGATCAACTTTTAGGCCTCATACTTAAACATACTTTCTCCGAACTGCACGGTGTCACCGGGTTGGGCGGTGACCTGTCCGCTCACTTTCTGGCCATTGACAAAGGTGCCATTGGTGCTACCCAAATCCTCGACGAGCAGAGCGCGATCCTGGCGTTGCAACTGTGCGTGGCGGCGGCTGATGCTTGTGTCGTTTTCCAGGCAGATCGTATTTCCCGGCTCGCGCCCCACAGACACCGGATCGGCCCCCAGATCGAACGGCTGACCGGAATAGGGGCCCTTCATGGCAAATAGTCGCGGCGACGTCGCAACCGCGACGGCCGCGACCGAACCGCCGATCTGGCATCCGCAAGAGCCGTCCGGACCCTTCGGCTGGCCGCAAAACGGGCAGGCGCCTTCCGGCACAAGGGGTGGCGGCGGGGCGGCGTCATCCCGGAACCCGGACGTATGGACCGCCCCCGGATCGCCCGTCGCCGGGTCGGACGGCAGCTGGACCCCCATCGCCTCCATCTTCGCCGAAACCCAATCTCTTTTATGCTGCACAAAACGCACTACGGCATACAGCCCTCCGGCCCCGACCACGAGAGCGAGCAGGATCGTGATCATCGAGCCGATGTTGAATCCGCTGGACGGCTCGGCCTCTTTTGGCGCGCCCTTTTCTTCGCCTACCGTCACCACCTTGTCCGAAATCGCGACGGTGAGCGTTGTCGGTTGGCCCGCCTCCACATTGGCATGCAGTTCCGCCGCGGTTTTCTTCTTGCCTTCGAATGTATATTCAACGGCGGCGACCACCGCACCCAATCGCACGCGATCGAATGCCACCGTGCCCTTCATGTCAGGCGAGATCAGCAGATCCCGCTTGCCGTCTTGGTCCTTCAGCTTGACCAATGCGGACGCCACCGGCTTGCCCTCGTGCTGAACGTTAACCGTCAGCGATTTGGCGTATTTGAAATCCTTCGTGCCGATGTCCACCGATGGCGGCTTGAAATTCACCACCGCCAATGTATCCGCCTTTTCCACCACCAGCTTCTTCGCATCGCCGGGAACATCCACATCCGTGCCTTGCATTCCCTCGATCTGAATCTTGTCGCCTGCCGGCTTTCCGTCCGAAGTCTCGAACCAGATGGAATAGTCGCCCTTTGCCGGGAACTTGATCGTCAGCTTGGCGGCAAATGCCACAGAACCGATGAGAAGAATGAGCGCCGCAAAAAAGTGTCTAATGGTCGTGCTCCAATCGGCCGCGCAACGCGGAGATTCGCTTGCTCAGGTCCGTGGCGGTCAGGTACGCCGTCGCCTGTTGCCCCGCGAGGCCATGCAGATACACCGCCGTGGCCGGCTCGTTGTGCATCGCGGCGATCACCCCGGTCAGCACGTCGCCGCTGCCGGCGGTGCCGAGGCGGTTGCCGCCGGTGGAATTAACAATCGTCGGGCGATTCGGATGGGCGATTAAACTATACATACCTTTTAAGACTACGGTGGCATTGTATTTCATCGCGCACGCCTTCGCGATTTCAAGCCGATTTTCCAGCACCTTCTCCGTCGGCACGTTCATCAGCCGTCCCATTTCTCCCGGATGCGGTGTGAGGATCAGGTCCTCTTGAATCGCAATCGGTCCGATGTTGGCAAGGCAGTTGAGGCCGTCGGCATCGAGCACGATCGGAATAACCGATTGGCGCAAAAGCAGTTCCACGGCCTTTTGGGTTTCCGGTTCCGCGGTGAGCCCCGGACCCAGCGCCATCACACTATACTTCGGCAGAACTTCCAGGACTTTGTTAGCTCCGGCTTCGGTGAGGCGTCCAGTGCCGCCGTCGGGCAATGGAATCGTCATCACTTCCGGGTGATATCCGGCGACGATGGGTTGGATCGTTTCCGGCACGGCGCAGGTGGCGAGGCCGGCGCCCGCTCGCAATGCGGCGATGGCGGTGAGGGCGATGGAACCGGGCATGCTCGTCGAGCCGCCAACGCAAAGTACATGGCCGCGCGTTCCTTTGTGCGCCGTGCGGGGCAAGGATGGCATTCGCGGATCGAGCAGGAACTCCGGCGCATCGGCGTGCTCTTCCGCCGGCACGAGTCCGATGTCGCGCACATACACCTCGCCGACATGGTCCGGACCGGCGGCCTGGAAAAATCCAAGTTTCGGATTCTGGAATGTCACGGTCGCGGTTGCCCGCACCGCAGCCGCTCCGATCTTTCCCGTCGTGGCGTCCAATCCGGATGGGATGTCCACCGCTACAATTCGAGCGTCGGCCTTGCTCATCCCGGTCACCCGATCGTCCAAATCACCCGATCGCGAAGCGTCGAAACCCGTGCCATATATCGCATCGACAACCAGATCGGGATTTGGATGGTACTCCCGGCTCGGCTCGATGTCTGATCGCCGCCACATTTCCTGGCAGTCCGGGGAACAATCCTCGCGCTTTTCGAGAGCGCTTACGAAGACGTCCTTCCCGGCATCCGCCAACCGGCGCGCGACCACCCACCCATCCCCGCCGTTGTTCCCGCGCCCGCACGCGACCAATATCCGCGAAGCCGAAGGAAACCGCTCCAAAACGAAATCCGCAACGACCCGCCCGGCTCTTTCCATCAGCTCCAGAGACGGGATACCGACTGTTTCAATCGTATGCCGGTCCATCTCGCGCATCTGGGCGCCCGATAAAATCTTCATTGAGACCCAATTCGTCCAAGCCAAAACCGGTCCTGCCGTAGGAACAAAGTACGAGCAAATGGAAGCAAATCGCCGAAAATGAAACTTAACGGGCCTTGATTTCCGATGGTTCCCTGGGGTATCTTCTTAGCGACGGGGAGCTTGTCTTGGGCGGGCTCCTCAATTATTTGTGCCTGCAACGGCGCAGGGAGGCAATATGGGCGCGGTTTATTCAATTTTGGGTTCGGGGATGCAGGGCACGTCGGTCGCTTATGATCTCGCTCGGTTCGGCAATCCGCACCGCATTGTGATGGGGGATTCGGACAAGGCGCAGGCTCAGCGTGCGGCGGAGCGGGTGAACAAGCTGGTCGGATCGGAGATCTGCCAACCGGACCATGTCAATGCCCTGGACGCCGAGGAGCTGGGCTCGTTCCTCAGCGGGATGGACATCGTCGTGAGCTGCGTTCCGTACTGGATGCACCCGCGCATCGCACCCGTTGCCGTGGCAGCCAAGACCAGCATGGTGGACTTGGGTGGCAACACGGACATCACCCTTGCGACCCTCGCGGCCGCGGCCGGGGCGGAGGCCGCCGGCGTTTCGGTGGTCCCCGACACCGGACTGGCCCCAGGCATGGTGAACAACATCGCGACCTATCTGATGGAATCGATGGACGAAGCCACGGACGTAAAGCTCTATTGCGGCGGCCTGCCGCAGGATCCCAAACCGCCCTTCAACTATAAACTGGTGTTCAATGTAGAAGGGCTCGTGACCGAGTACAGCGGCGAAGCGACCGCATTGCGAAACGGCGAAATCATCCACATCCCGACTCTCACAGAATTGGAAGAGGTCGATCATCCAAAACTTGGCAAGCTAGAGGCTTTTGTCACCAGCGGCGGCACCAGCACCGCCCCGACCAGCTTCAAGGGCCGTGTTCGCAATTATGAGTACAAGACCTTCCGATATCCCGGCCACTGCCATCTCATGAAGATTTTCAAGGACTTCGGTTACTGGGATCAGGCGGAAATCGAAACACGGACCGGTTCCGCCGTACCGCGAGAGGTGTTTCACACCCTGATGGGTCCACGCCTCGTCAACGATTCGAAAGACCTCGTCGCCGTGCGCGGCTGGGCAAAAGGGGTAAAGGGCGGGCAGAGCGTGGAGCGAATTGTTGATATTGTGGACTATCACGACGACGCCACAGGCTTCACGGCCATGGAGCGAATGACCGGCTTCAGCACCTCGATCTACGCCATCGAGATTGCGCAGGGACGGGTGAAGCCAGGAGCGATTCCCTATGAGTTGGCGGTAACGGGCACACGATACATGGAAGAGCTGCGCAAGCGGGGCTTCGACATCCAGGAGCGCTGATGCTTTCGTTCGACCCCGCCGAGCTGCCGCCGCGCGAACGATACGCCAAGATCCTTCCGTGCATCGCGCCTCGCCCGATCGCCTTCGTATCCACCCTATCGCCGGAAGGAGTTCCCAACCTCGCTCCGTTCAGCTTTTTCATCATGGGCGGCTCCAATCCGCCGAGCTTGACCTTTTCCCCAACCAACACCCGCGATTCCGCTCCCAAACACACGCTGGTGAACGTCGAAGCGACGGGGGAGTATGTGATTTCGGTCGTCACCCGGTCGATGGCCTCGAAGGTCAACGAGGCCAGCTATGAGTATCCGTATGGGGTGAGCGAGTGGGAAAAAGCCGGGTTCACGCCGAAACCGGCGACGAAAATCCGGCCCTGGCTGGTGGCCGAAAGTCCGGCGAATTTCGAATGCAAGCTGTTCCAGGTCGTCCGGCACGGGGAAGGTCCGCTCGCCGCGAACTATGTGATCGGCGAGATTGTGATGTGCCATTACGACGAATCCATCCTGACGGATGGGGTTCCGGACACGACGAAAATTGATCTGATCGGACGTTTGGGAGGCCCCTGGTACAGCATGACGAGGCCGGAAGACCTATTCCCCCTGCCCCGCCCAACCGCCCCCAAGGACGAAAACTTGTAAAAAATACCGGGATAGGGGTTGACAAACGTTAAAGTGGTTTGCTAAGATAAGCAGTGGACACCAAGGATGGTGGGAACGAAGGAGGCCGCACGGATGCGGCCCCACTTATAAAACAGACGGCCTTCGGGCCGTCTTTATTGTTTAAGCCTTACCCCAGAAGTGTCGGGGTTCACGCGTTCCGATATCCGCCCTAGCACCGATACCCAAGACCCAAACACATCGGACGACGTCAACCCCCTGTCGCCCATCGGATATAGGCTCGTACGCCGGTTTCGATGGGCCCCGCAAGCAGCATGGCGCACAATGCCCCCGCCGCCAGCCAGGGGCCAAATGGGATTGTCGACGCGGTCGGCTTCCAGTCATCTTCTGCCGGGTCTTCGGACGGCGGCTCCCAACCAGGTGCGACGGACTTTATCAATCGCGTAGTAACGCCATCCAGCGGCTTCATGAGCGGCGGGATGAGGGTCGTAATGGCATCCAGACAGAGGAGATAGATCGGGAGGGCGACGAGAAGCACCCCAACCGGCTCTGGCTTGGGATTTTCCTCTTCCGGCGCTTCCTGCGCAACTTCCGGCTCACTCTTGTTCCCCAACAGTATCAGCAAAATGACCCCAATCACCGCCCCAAACGCGATTGCCAATCCGATAGAGGCCACCAGAAACGGGAACGGCAGCAGCGCCCCCATGCCCCGCGCCATCTTGATGTCCCCATGCCCCATGGCATCTTTGCGAAACAGAATTCTGCCCAAAAACGCGATTAGCCACAGAATTGCCGTACCCGCCACCATCCCGACCAAGAATGCCGGCAGATGCAACGAACCCACCTGCTGCCAGCCGCGCAGGTCTCCGATCACCAGGAAATAGACTCCAAGCCCGATGCCGCACAGGAGAAGCCAGGTGTTCAGCTCGTCGGGGATGAGGAAAAACTCGATATCGATAAATACGATCGCGACGAGAGCGGTGGCAAAAAGCGCGTAGGCCAGGAAGACGGCAGGCTGCCAACCGATCACCATATTCTGATACCACAGACCGGCCCAAAGGGAGGCGCACATAATCTCTACCCAAAAATATCGCCACGCGATCGGCTTTCCGCAGTGGCGGCACCGGGCACGGCTGAACAGGAAGCTGAGCAGGGGGAATAGGTCCAAAAGCGTGAGGCGGGCCTTGCAGTTCGGGCAATAGCTCCACTTGGGGTTATTGATGGACTGGTTGCGCGGGAGCCGCCAGACAAGGACGTTGACGAAGCTCCCGGCGGCGGCTCCCACAAAAAACCCGAAGAGAGTGGTCCAGATACCTAGCATCCTTGCGGTACTCAGTTTCGCCGTCCGGCGGCGTTAGCCCTTTATCTCGGTCAACAGGCGAATTCGATCCAATACGATCGGAACGCGCGCGGCCGAATTGAGGACAGTTCGAAGATGGCCTTCTATCGCGGATTCCAAATGTTGTTCTTCGAGGAGCCGGCGAGCCTCAGAAGCTAGATACGACAACAGGTCGGCCGGGGACAGACTAACTTCCTCGATCAATTCCGGTCGGCCATCAAGAATTGTAACGACGTCTTCCATATCGACGCTCGAGAACATGTCGCCGCCGCCACGATCACGAAAGGCCGACAGCTTCGTTGCGACAAAGTGCGGCGCATCGATCCTTGCAATTACCATACGATTCGGAAGTTCGATCCTGGTGCCATGAGTCATCGCCGAAAGATACCAATCGTTGGTAAACCCCAATATCTCCTCTTTGATCGGCATAATGTCCACCGCCAAATCTTCAATACGCCAGCGGCATATGTTCGACTCAAATGGGTCTTGTTGAAAACCGAGATTTCGTAGCTTGTCTTCGAGTTCATAGTACTGCTTCCGCGATGCAATCTCGATAATGACGTCAACGTCTTCTGTCGGCCTCGGCGTTGCGGCGGACTCATCGGTCAGCAGCAAGCAGAGGACCGAGCCTCCAACAAAGACAACGTTGTCGTTCAAAGGGCCCAGTGCACCCGATGCCTTCACGATCATGTCTAATTGCGGAGAAGATCGCATCACGAAATGCCAAATCTCGCCTTCAATTCGTCACGTGCCAATTGAACCTCTCTCGCGCGTCCAATGCGGAGCGCATCCACGAGTGCGAGATATTCATAAAGCACTGGATCCTGCTTTATTGCCACAGGCACCACTTTGTGGATCGGCGAAATGGACATGCCCTTCACAGTGCCCTCCGCATCCGACCATACCGGTGGAGGCTCGTCGCCCGCAACGATCTTGTTCGAAAGCGGCGGCGCGGCGTATGCCGTAGGAATACCCCGGACCAGTCCGTTCTTTTCCGCGGGCATGAAATATCTTAGTGCTAGGAGCATCTCATATACGGCCCTCGGTTGCACCGCGGAGACATCATTTACCAATCCTCCGACTTTGAGCCGCTGCATGGATGCGTGTACTTGAGATGCGCTCAGACCAAGCATCGAACTAAGTTTCTGGAGCGTTTCTTTATTGCCGATGGCCTGGAGCTTTAGTACGATCAATACATCTTGAGGCTTTAGCATGGCGCCAGTATACCATTCTATATTCTAGAATTCAGAATTTGGAACTACCTAGTGCACATAGTCCGTCAAGGCCCGGCAATCTACTGCGGACGGGTTCTTGGCGGCGTCTATCGCCTCGATGAGCGCTTCGGCGGTGTCCAGGGATGTAACGCATGGGACGCCCTGTTCCACGCAAGCGCGTCGAATCTTGACCGAATGCCCCTCCGATTCGACAGTGTGCGAGATGGTATTGATGAGTAGCGAAACCGTTCCGCCACGAACGAGGTCCAGAATGCTCGGCGACCCCTGCTGCATCTTCTGCACCGGCGCCGACGCGACACCGGCCGATTGGAGGGCTTCATGCGTCCCCAGCGTCGCCGCGATTTCGTACCCTCGATCGATGAGCTTTTTCCCGATTCGCACGATCCGCTCCTTATCGCGATCCGACACGGTGAGAAGCGCCAAACCCGTCGGCTGCGGCGGCATCCCGGCGGCGATGAAGGCCTTGAGCAACGCCGAGGGATAGTCGTCGTCCACCCCCATAATCTCGCCCGTGGATTTCATCTCGGGTCCCAGCATCGGTTCGACCCTGGTCAACTTTTGGAAGCTGAACACCGGCGCTTTGACCGCGTAGACCTTGCCGGTGGCGCGAACGACCTCGGCTATCGGCTCTCCCAACATGGCCCGCACCGCAAGCTGAACGAGCGGAACGCCAATCACCTTGCTAATGTACGGGATGGTTCGGCTGGCGCGCGGATTCACTTCCAAAACGTACGGGACGCCATCGCGAATCACGTATTGGATATTGAGCATGCCGACTATCCCCGCCTCCAAAGCGATTCGGCGCGCGCTCTCCTCGATCTGCTCGCATACGGTTGCCGTCAGCGTGATGGGAGGAGTAACCGCCATGCTGTCGCCGGAATGCACGCCGGCCGCTTCGATATGCTCCATGATGCCGCTGAGTGCCACGTTCGATCCGTCGCATACCAGATCGACTTCCGCCTCACCGCCAACGATAAACTTATCTACAAGTACCGGCGCATCCGCCGATGCCGCCGCCGCGCCCGCCCAATAGGCGGTCAGCTCATCCTCGGCGTGAACCACTCGCATCGCCCGGCCCCCTAAAACAAACGACGGCCGGACCAGCACCGGATAGCCGATCCGCGCGGCCACTTTTCGCGCGTCCACCAACGCCGTCACTCCTTGCCCCGGCGGCTTCGGCAGGTCCAATCGCGTGAGAAGCTGCTCGAATTTGTCGCGGTCTTCGGTCGCCTCCATCGCATCCGCCGAGGTCCCCATCAGCTTGATCCCCGCTTCTTGCAGCGGCCGGGCGAGGTTGACGGCAGTCTGCCCGCCGAACTGCACAATGACCCCTTCCGGTTGCTCGTGATTGCACAGGTTCAGCACGTCTTCGAGCGTTATCGGATCGAAGTAGAGGGCGTCGGAGATGTCGAAGTCGGTGCTGACGGTTTCCGGATTGCTGTTGATGATGACCGATCGCCGACCGGCGTCATGCAGCGCTTGGACGGCGTGGACGCTGCAGTAATCGAACTCCACGCCTTGGCCGATGCGGATGGGACCGGAGCCGAGGACGAGGATAGCCGAACCGTCGCGCGGAGGAGTGTCGTCGGATTCGCCATGATAGGTGGAGTAATAATAGGGCGTGACTGCCTCAAACTCCCCGGCGCACGTATCGACCATTTTGTAGGCGGGAAGGATGCCTTCGATCTTCCTCCGTTCCCGCACTTCCCTTTCCGTCATTCCCAGCATTGCGGCGATCGTGCGATCGGAGAAACCTAACTGCTTCCATCGGCGCAAGCTGTTGCCATCCATCGGCGTGTCCGAAATCTCTTTTTCGATTTGCACGAGCCGGTGGAGCTTTTCCAGAAACCACAAGTCGATGCCCGTTTCGCGCGCGAGCGCCCGGATCGAGGGCTCCGTTCTGGAGGGCTCCGTTCCATCGGAGCCGGCTTTATTGGAAGACTCCGTTCTGGAGGGCTCCGTTCCATCGGAGCCATGTCGCAAATCGGCTCCGATGGAACGGAGCCCTCCAGACACTAATCCTCCAGAACGTCGGAGAACCTCGATGACAGCCCACAGGCGATCGTCGGTGGCGGTGCGGGCCGCGGTCCAAAGCTCGTCATCGGGCATACCGGAAAAGCGGGGATGTCGGAGATCGTGGGCGTCCAATTCCAGCGAGCGGAGCGCCTTCATCAGGGCCGCCTCAAAGGTCCGGTCGATCGCCATCACTTCTCCGGTCGCCTTCATCTGCGTGCCCAACCGCCGGTCGCCCTCTAAGAATTTGTCGAACGGCCATCGTGGGATTTTCACCACGCAATAGTCCAATGCCGGTTCGAAAAATGCCTTGGTCTTCTTCGTCACGGCGTTGTCGATTTCGTCCAGCCGAAGACCGATCGCAACCTTTGCCGATACGCGCGCGATGGGATATCCCGTCGCCTTAGATGCCAGCGCGGAAGACCGTGACACGCGCGGATTGACCTCGATCACATAGTAATCGAAGCCGTGCGGGCTGACGGCAAATTGTACGTTGCACCCGCCCTCTACGCCAAGCTCGCGGATGATTCGCAACGATGCGGACCGCAGCAACTGATATTCGATATCGCTCAGCGTCTGGCTGGGAGCGACCACGATGCTGTCACCCGTATGCACTCCCATCGGATCCAGGTTCTCCATGTTGCAGATGGTGATCGCGTTGTTCGCGCCATCGCGCATCACCTCATACTCGAGCTCTTTCCAACCGAGCAGGCTGCGTTCGACCAATATCTGATTGCGCATGGAGAGGGAGAGACCGAGTCGGCCGATCTCGATCAGCTCTTCTTTGTCATGGGCCACGCCGCCGCCCGTGCCGCCGAGAGTGTAGGCGGGGCGGATGATGCACGGGTACGGAGCAATCTCCGCGACATCCGCTAGCTGTTCCCGCGACACGACGACCCAGCTTTCCGGAACGGGCTCATTGATATGCCGCATGGCATCGCGGAACATCTCCCGGTCCTCCGCTTTGTGAATCGCCGAGAGCGGCGTACCCAGAAGACGGACGCCATATCTTTCTAGTATCCCCTCGTCCGCGAGCTGGGCGGCGAGATTGAGTCCGGTCTGCCCCCCTAGCGACGGCAACAGCGAATCCGGTTTTTCGATGGCGATAATGCGCTCGAGAAAGGGGATCGTGAGCGGCTCGATGTACACCCGATCCGCTGTAGCCGCGTCAGTCATGATTGTTGCGGGATTGGAGTTGACGAGGACGACGGAAACGCCTTCCTCGCGAAGCGACCGGCACGCCTGTGTCCCGGCATAATCAAATTCCGCCGCCTGCCCGATCACAATCGGACCTGAACCGATGACCAGGACCTTCTTGATGCTCGCGTCGCGTGGCACAGGCAGCCTTTCCGGGAGAGTTGGGGGGAACCCGTGTATTATAGCACCCGCAAAGGTCGGTGAATTGCTACCGGCCCGCAAGCCGACTGATTGGGGTCGGGACCCGAAAGTGGCATGACCCATTTCACGCCGGACAACCACCGTTGCAATGGAGCCGGCGACATGCCGAAGTAGCCAAGGAGCATTGCCATCGATCCGATCAGGAGGCGGCCGGCCGCCTCCTGTTTGCATCTGTCCTCAAGGGAATCGCCTGTGAGAGGCGAATAGGATCCCTTGATGATGACACTTGTAATTTGTGTTCTGACGGGAATCGCTCCGCACTCCATCGGGTTTGTTGACAAGGGAGACAGTTCGGCGAAGGAATTCGCGCTCAAAAGCCTCCACGCCAAGATGGTGGACGACAGGTTCGACGGCTTCGATACAGTGTGGTGGCACGGCGACCAGACCAGCCCGACCTCCGGACTTACGCCCCATTTGCGCGAATTTGTGGAGAAGGGTGGGGGGCTGCTGCTCACAGGTACCGCGCTGACAAGTCTCAACTCCGTCGGGATCGAAAGCGCGCCGTTACGCCGCCTGGAAGCGGGTTCCGACAACTTCGTCGCCGGGTTTCGACCGCTGATCCCCACCAAAACCCACCCACTATTCCAAGGACTGACCGGCGAGACAAGCGTCACGTCCGGCGGTCATCCACCAACGGCCGATTTCCATGGGACGGGCGGTCCAATAGAGGGCATTCCGATAGCGCAGGCTTGGCCCGATGAAGGCGAGTGGCCGATTGTCGAGTACGCGGTCGGGAAGGGTCGCATTCTCGCCATCGGTTGGCGGCTGCCGGACTATGGCCGCGCGAACAACCGCTATCGCGCCAACCTGGAGCGGCTGACGAGGAACGCCCTAGATTATCTCGCCGGCCACAAGTGGTTCGATATTTCACCAGTGCGCCAATGGATGAACCGTCCGATCACGGTCGATATGGTCCCCAATTCGCACGGCACGATCTGCGGATGGCTTCTGCCCTGGTCGGGCGAACGGCAGAAAGTCGCGGACATTCTAAACCAGCACCTGTACTACATGCGAAACCAACCCAGTTATCGGTTCGCGCTTTCCGAGGTCCCAAACCTGATCACTGCCAAAGAGAAGCTGACGGACGACCAGTGGATGCGGCTGAAAGAGGAGATGGACGCGGGGCGGGTGGAGCTCGTGAACAGCTTCTTTCTGGAGCCGGATACGAACTTGGCAGATGGCGAAGCGCTGTGCCAGATGGCTATCCAGGGTGTACGATGGCAACAGGAGGAAATGGGGCGCACGCCTTCAACCTGCTGGATGATAGACGCGGTCGGCATGCACGCTCAGATGCCCCAGATAGTCAGCAAGACCGGCATCTCCTCCATCGTGTTCACGCGCGGCAATCCGACCGGCAGCACGGTCTTCCGATGGCGATCCCCGGATGGAAGCGAGCTGTTCGGCGTGAACTGGCCCGTGTACGGCTGGTTCGGCCAACCGGAACATCCAGGGAGCGTCTTTGCCGAAGCTACAGTCCACGAGAACGCGTTGCGTGATTTTGAAGAAACGAAGCGATACATTGCACTGAACTCGCCCACGGACGCGGCGTTGGTCCCGACCGGGTATGGCGACTACTCCCTGCCCCCCGCCAAACCGGGATTTGCCGAGCAACTGATTGAAGAGTGGAACGCGGCCCACCCGAAGGACAAGTTCCAATTCACAACCCCCTCGTCGTTCCTAAAGAATCTAAAGAGCGACGGCTTGCCGGTCCTAGACGGCGAGCTGGGGTATAGCTGGCTCGCGTTCAACGTCAATATGCCGTGGGTCCGGCAGCGGTTTCGCCATTCGGAGCATTTGCTGATGGAGGCGGAGAAGGCGGCAACTCTGGCGAACCTGCACGGGTTCGATTACCCGGCACAGGATTTGTATACCTGCTGGATCCAGTTGCTGCTCAACATGGATCGCAACACGATTTGGGGCGCGGCGATCGAGTCGGTTTTCCGGGGGGATGAGGAGTGGAACGCGACGGATCGGTTTGATTTTGTGGACCGGATAGCTGGGCGGGTGTTGGAAGATGCGTTGCGGTACGTGGGTGGCAAAATGGCGGCGAGCAAGGAGGAGGCGACGATTCTGGTATTCAATCCCCTTTCTTGGCCGCGCGAGGAAACGTGCGAATTGCCCATCGCTCCGGGGACAATCGTGCGGGACAACACGGGTCGACTCATACCGACACAGACCTTGGATGGCAAGGTTGTCGGTCTTGTGAAGACGCCGGCGCTTGGCTACACAACCCTTCACGTTTCTTCGGGCGTGCCAACCGAATCAAAGAGCACGAAGGCCGCCACCATCAAGACTCCCTATTACACACTGACCATTAACCCGACATCAGGGGCAATCGCAAGCCTGAAGGACAAAGGCGGCAAAGAACTGCTCAGTGGGGAATCGAATGAGCTGCGCATCGAAACAGGGGCGGAACAGCATTTTCCCGCTCCGCGCCAACAACGGAAGATCGTTGGGACATCCGGAGAGACGAAGCCGGCCATCGCCGTGGAAGAAGGGCCGCTCGCTTGGGTGATTACGGTGGAGAACTCTCTGGGAAAGGATTCGCCTCTGCGCCGCCAAATCACCCTGTATCGCCACAGCCCACGGATTGACTTCAAGACGCGCCTGGACTGGCGGGGCGAATCGAAGATCGTATCCGTGCACTTTCGACTTCCCGGGAACGGGCAGTCCGAACAGGGGATTCCCTACGGGCGGCAACAGCGGGGGGAGGGCCTGTTTCCCGTCGTCGGTTGGAGCGATCATGGCGGGGCGGCGCTTCTGGACAAAGGGATCACCAACCGAGAGGCATACGGCGACGACGTTGCCCTTCTGCTTCTCAACAGCCTTCCCCAATATATCGAGCATCCCTGCCCATCGCTCGCCGGGAACGGAATCAATGAGTTCGAATATGCACTGCTGCCTCACGACAATCGCACGAATATCGCCGCTGAATCGTGGAAGTACGAGGAACCACTGATCGCGATGACCGTGTCAACCGGCGGCGGAAACCTGGCAGCGGAGAAGAGCTATCTACAAACAGGACCAAATATCGTCGCTGCCGCACTCCGGAGAGAGGGGGCGGGCCAGGTGTTGCGATTGGTCAACCTATCCGGCAAATCCGGCAAGGCGGACCTAAAGATCGGCTACGACCAGACCGGAATGACGACCACGAATCTATTGGGGATTCCCATGGACGCCGAAACCGGCATGCTCCATCCACAGGAGATCCGAACGCTGGCCATCAAGGCCGGCTCGGGTGAGGCGAAGACGAAACCGATTCGGGAATGGCGGGAACTTACTACCAAGGTGCGCGTCGCACCGAAGTCCGGTCGCGAAGAGGGTCCGTAGCGAAAGACCCCCACCCAACCCGTTGTGTCGGGGTCCTCGCCTGCCGATATCTGTGGTTTGCCTGCATCCCTAGACCCCGACACGGATGAAGAGGCTGCCGCCTGAAAAAAGGGGAGGGCTTCCGGATGGCGCCTAGGTATCCTTGACCGTCCGGCAATAATCAGCAAAGGGGTCTCCTTTGGTCGAATCGCTGCTCACAACCTTGAAGGACTGGTGCGAACAGGTGGTTGCGACCACCGGCTACCCCGGCATCATCGCCCTCATGGCGATCGGCTGCGCCTGTATCCCAATCCCCAGCGAAGTGGTGATGGTGGCCGCCGGAATCGTCGCGCAGAAGGGCGGCATATGTTTTCATGCGGCTGCGATTTTGGGCGCGTTCGGCTGTATGATCGGTTCCGCGCTGTCCTATTGGGCGGGGCGAAAGGGGGGGCGGCCCTTCCTTGAAAAGTACGGGAAATACGTGCTGTTCCGGGCACACGACTTCGAAGTCGCCGATCGCTGGTTCCACAAATATGGGCAGGGGGCGGTGTTCCTGGGGCGCATGGTGCCGGTCATCCGCACGTTCATCTCCTTGCCCGCCGGAATCCACGGAGTCAGCTTTTGGCCGTTTCTGGCGCTTTCACTTGTCGGTTCCCTGCCCTGGTGCTACGGCCTTGCCTACGTGGGATACCGGGCGAGCGAACAGTGGGAGACCGTCCAACGGTATATGAACCGGTTCGAAACTCTCATCATTGTGCTGATTCTGGTCGGGATTGTCTGGTTCGTGTACAGCCATTTGCGTCGCCGAAGGAGGCCGGCTGAGGAACAGGGGTAACGATTGAAAGCCCTCCCCTTTTTTCAGGCGCCGGCCTCTTCGTCCGTGTCGGGGTCTGGGGATGCAGGCGAACCACAGATATCCGCAGGCGAGGACCCCGACGCATCCAGGCAATTTTGGAAAGCCCTGCCCTTTTTTCAGGCGTCAGCCTCTTCGTCCGTGTCGGGGTCTGGGGATGCAGGCGAACCACAGTTATCGGCAGGCGAGGACCCCGACACATCCAGGCAATTTTGGAAAGCCCTGCCCTTTTTTCAGGCGCAGGCCTCTTCGTCCGTGTCGGGGTCTGGGGATGCAGGCGAACCACAAATATCGGCAGGCGAGGACCCCGACACATCGAGCGCGGAGCCAAAGGGTTGTTCAGCATCCATGAACCAAGAATTAAAAAAGGGGGCGGCAGTGAAAGGAGAGCAAAGCCTACCACCCCCAAGGAAGGAAGGTGAACTCGATCCAGTTTCAGTTTCGGCGCAGGCGGGCATTTCCTTTAGACGTTCCTAACAAAAACCCCGCTTTTTTACGGGGCCTCGAACTCCCATGGTAGCCGCACGCTTTAGCTTGCGCAATATAATCGACCTTGATTGAACGCAAGCTGAAGCGTGCGGCTACCGGAAGTCTCTTACCATTTCATTCGGACGCGGTACGTGACCGTCACCTCGCCATTCGCCGGGATGGTGACCGGGAAGTCGATGGTGTGGGCGTCGCGCTTGGCGTACTCTTGGGACTTAGACAGCATTTCCCAGTCGCCCCAGGGATGCTCCACAATCGTGAGGTCCTGCGGGGAGTCCTTGTGATTGCGGGCGTTGATCTCAATCGTCTCTTCCCAAATCAAAGGGCTGATGGTCTTGAAATCCGTCCGCTTTCGAGTTGCCACCACGTCAAATGCGTTCCCCAGCCACAGCCGGACCGTTTCGTCCTTGGGAGTATGGTCGATCGTGTCTTCGCCCACGAACTGTAGCTGCCCCTCGTTGTCCTGCTTGTAGACCCGGACGGTACCCTTCGGAAGTGGCATTCCCAAGTGATTGGCTTCGCTGTTCTTGACCTCGATGTACACCGCGACCTTGGAGTTTTGGTCCGTATCCTCGCCCTGTCCCGGCCTTGCCTCCGGACCGTAGTTCATGTAATAGAATCGCTGGCCTTCGTAGATGAGCAGCTTGTGCGCCGTCGCGCCACTGGCCGTGAGAAGTGAGACCTGCTTGATCTCTTTGTTCTTGATAGTGGTCGGTCGTTGCAGCGTGTAAAGGTGGTACTCGAACAGAGAGCTCTCTTCGAACTGTGGCGCGGACTTGGCTCCCATTCGTCCGCCACCGGCCGGCGCACCCCCAATACCGACATTGTATCGCGGTGTCCGACGCACATCCCCGGCAACCAACTTCAGTTTCGCGTCCTTGTAGCTTGCGCCGGACGTGTTGCTCAGCGTCACCCAGCCGTCCAGGTCCAGCATCGTGTCGTCCTTGTTGACCGTCACCACGTAATCGGCCTGCCAGTTGATGTTGTCGGTCATGTAGCTGACCTCGGTCTTCTGGCGTCCGCCTTTGTCCGCATCCAATTGCCAGACGAGGGTCGGGCGCGGGATCAGTCCCTCTGGCAGCTCGAGCACTTCCACCTCGCCGCTGGGGGTGAGAAGCAAGCGGCCGTCATTGGCGCGGACCACGATGCCCTGGGATGGCGGTGTGAGCAAGGTGCCCTCGACCGTTTCCTTTTTGCCGTCCGGCAGGGTGCGATGCCAACGGACCTTCTTCCCTACCGACTTTTCCAAGATTGCGGTCGGGCTGAGGAGATCGAACTGGTAGTTTTGCTCGAGGATGCGAACACCTGTGGGGTCGTCGAGAGATTTGAAATGCACGGTGGTGGCGTCGATGGATGACGCGACGTTTTCGATGGCCAGGGTGCTGATTCCCGGCTTGATATCCACCGTCCGGGTCTCCTTCACCACCCCAAAATTCTGGTTGTAGACCGTGATCTCGACACGGTCGATGTCTTTGGAAACGCCCTGGGCCAGGGCTGCGAGCGCAAATAGAAAAATCATTCTTGCCTCCTACCCTATTGTGACGCGCAATTTTGCCTGGCGGTCCCTCTAAGTCCCCTCCCCCTTGCGAGGTACGAGTAACGGGGAGGGTTAGGGTGGGGGTTTCTTTCGCAATTAGTCTGGGGCGCAGTAGGGTCGCAGTTTGACAAGTTCTGGAGGAGCGGGCGTCGTTTCCGGCCAAGAGAGCGCTTCCGCCCCATACATGAGCGGCTGACTGGTATCGACGTAGTGCATGAAGAACATCCCCCGGCTCACACCACTTTCCGTGCCGAGAAACAGCTCCTCCCAAGCAGCCTGGCTGCAATACCGCGGATCTTTATGCTGATGCTCGAAGGCGTTCCAATCCACATCACCCTCGCCGCCCGGCCACTCAACGACGATGTACCATGAGTTATTCCAATTCTCCAAGACCTGAGGCCGAAATTCTTTGACGTATTCCGGTGCGCCGGCAACAACGAGGAGATCCTGCTCAAATTTCTGCGGATCGAATGGCACCTTATGAAGCGCGATTACCTTCATGGATCCTATTCTACCGATTCTTTGTGTTTCCGTAATCATTAAACTCCAGCTCTTGCCATTGTCGCGCGGGTCTTGGCGGTGGCAATTCGATCACGAGTCAGCATGAGGATCCGCGGCTACGCTTGCGTCTTCCCGTAATCGCAAAACTCCAATACGGGACAGGCGACGCACCGCGGTTTCCGCGCGTCGCACAGATTGCGGCCATGCTGGATAAGGAGCGCATGGTAGGAAAACGCCAACTTCGGCGGCACTATTTCCTGCACCACTTCGTGCGCCTTGGCCTCCCCAATTTTTTTGTCATAGAACCCGAGCCGCCAGCCGACCCGGAAGACGTGGGTATCCACGGGGATGACGGGCATTCCCATGTTCATGGACAAGACGATCGCCGCGGTCTTGGGTCCGACGCCCGGCAGCGACATGAGCCACGCTCGCGCCTCCGGCCACGGCATTCCATACAGATGGTCCAGCGAATATTCCCCGACCCGCTCCTTGATCTCGCGCAGAGCATTCTGGATGCGCGTGGATTTCTGGTTGTACATCCCCGCTCTGCGGATCGCGTCCGCCACCTTGCCACTCGGCGCATCCACCACCTGTTGCCATGTCGGGAAGGTCGATTTCAACTTGGTGAAGGCGGGAAAGGAGGCAACATCGGAACTGTGCTGGCTGAGGATGCAGCAGATTAGCTCGTCTACCGCATCGAAACGCGGGCGCCGGACGATCTTGCCATACTGCTTCTCGAGGCGTTTGAGGATGGTGGGGATGTCTGCGGGCCGGGCCATGCGCTCCCTTTCGCCGCTTTGCCCTCCGAACCTGCTTGGGTAGAATCTCTCGGACCTATAGGACTTATACGACCTATATGACCTATACGTGCGACCAAGGAGCCCATTTTGAAACTTCACGAATACCAGGCCAAGGAAATCCTCGACCGATACGCCGTCCCGACCCAGCGCGGGCGCGTGACCAGCGACCCGGCGGAGGCGCGGCGCATCGCGGAGGAGTTCGGCGGCAAGGCAGTGGTCAAGGCCCAGGTGCACATGGGCGGGCGCGGCAAGGCCGGCGGCGTGAAGCTGGTCCAGACCGCCGAGGACGCCGAAAAGGAGACCCGCGAGATGCTGGGCAAACGCCTGGTCTCCATCCAAAACCCGGCGGGCATGGTGGTCGAGAAGGTCCTTGTCACAGAATTGATAGACATCGCGAAGGAATATTACGTAGCCGTCACGCTGGACCGGGCGGCGCAGAAGGACGTGGTGATCCTGTCGCGCAAGGGCGGGGTGGACATCGAGGAGGTCGCGCATTCCGACCCGGCCGCCATCATCCGGCTCCACATCGATCCGGCCTGGGGATTGGACGACTTTCAGGTCCGCAATCTGCTGCGAGAGGCTGGGATCGACGAAGTGGACCATAGGCAGTTGGGCGCGCTGATCAAGGGGCTGGTCAAGGTCTACTACGGCGTGGATGCTTCGATGGTGGAGGTCAATCCGTGCGCGGTGACGCCAGAGGGCAAGGTGCTGGCGGCGGACGCGAAGGTGCTGATTGACGACAACGCGCTGTACCGGCAGAAGGAGTTCGCCGCGCTACAAGACGAGTCGGCGGACGACCCGATCGAGGCGGAGGCGCACCGGCGCGGCATCGCCTACGTGCGGCTCGGCGGGCATGTGGGGGTGATCGGCAACGGCGCGGGGCTGGTGATGTGCACGCTGGACGAGGTGGCGCGGGCGGGTGGCAAGGCGTCCAACTTCCTGGACATCGGCGGCGGCGCGCAGGCCGACCAGGTTCGCAAATCGGTGGAGCTGGTGCTGATGGACGAGAACGTGCGGGGGCTCCTTATTAATATTTTCGGCGGCATCACCCGCTGCGACGAAGTGGCGAAAGGGATTTTGGAGGCGATGTCTTCCCTCTCCATCCGCGTTCCCGTCGTCCTGCGACTGGAAGGCACCCGCGCGGCGGAAGGACTGGCATTGCTGGAAGGCTCCAAAATCACCGGAGCAGCCACTATGCAAGAGGCGGCACAAAAGATCGTCGCGCTCTGTGCGTAGCCGCGGTTCCGCGTGCCGACAACGGCGGGAATCGACGACCACAAGAACCGCGCAACGCATGCGGAATTGCCAATACCGATACGACGTGTCAACTCCAACGGGATTTCGCAGTTCTTGGGGGTGGAAATTCCAATGGACATCGGCGCGAGGAACTGCGGCTACTTGGATTTCGCTATTTGTGTCTTAATAATCCAGCACCTGCTCCGCGTAGTAGCGAAGTTCCATCCCCTCGAAGATAGGCAGAGCCTCCGCGCGAGCGAGGTCGGACCGGCGGATGACGCCGATCAGCTCGGACCAGGCGGTCTTTTCCAGGGCATGGCCTCGAACGAACGCGAAAACATCCGCAATACCAACGCGGTCCGGTTCGGTGATATTCGTCGAGACCTGGGACATCCCACGTGATTCCAGCGGAACCCCCATCGACTGCACGCCGGGCAGCTTCGGCTTGTTGGTCCGCTCCGCCCGAATCGCCGCCGCTATCTCCTTGGCCAACGCCGGATCGGGATCCCACAAATTTACATTAAATGCAATGAGAGGGCCCCGCACGCCGATGATGCAGGCGCCGGCCGACGGATGCAAGAACTGCATCCCAAAATCCGGCGCGTGGTCGCCGGTCAGCTCCTTGTCCGCCCATCCCTCGAACTGCCCTTTCCGCAAGGCCGGCAGCTCCGAAATCCGGCCGGGCCGAGCGGATCGGCCGTAGAGGAAAACCGGAATGGGCAACATACCGATGAACTCCGCCAAAGTCAACACGAACTCCTGAGCCATCTCTTCATGCTGTGGTTCGGTCGGGATGACGGGGACGACATCCATCGCCCCAATTCGGGGATGGACGCCCCGGTGCCGCCGCATGTCAATCAATTGCAGGGCAAACACCGCTAGCGACTGCAGGCAGTTTTGAAGCGGCTCCGGGTCACCGGAAATCGCCACGACCGTGCGGTTGTGATCCACATCCCAGCCGATAGAGTGCAAGTACACCTTGTGTTGGGCGATCAGAGCCTTCATCGTGCGATAGAAATGGTAGCAGCGGCCCTCGGAAAAGTTCGGCACGGCGAGGAGAGGAGGCCGCGTCATAGCAAATGGAATCCGCCGTCCACGAAGATCACCTCGCCGGTGATCCCGCGCGACAGCTCGCTCAAAAGAAATAGCGTCGCGTCCCCCACTTCGGTTTGCGCCACCTCGCGCTTCAGGGGCTGTGTGCCTTTCATTTCGGAAGCCATGTTGCTAAAGCCGGGGATGCTGCGGGCCGCAACAGTCCCAATCGGCCCCGGCGACAAGGCATTGACCCGGATATTCTTCGGTCCCAAATCATACGCCAGATACCTTGTCGCGCTTTCCAACGCCGCTTTGGCGATCCCCATGATCCCATAGATCGGCACCACACGCTCACTGCCCAGGTAGGTCATCGTCACTATGCTCCCGCCCTCGTTCATGAGCGGCTCCAGCGCCCGGCAGGCCGCCACCAGCGTGTAGCAACTGGTCTCCAACGCAATCTTGAACCCCTCCCGCGAGCAATCGACAAACCGTCCCCCCAGATCGTCGCGCTGCGCATACGCCACGCTATGGACCAAAAAATCGATCGTGCCGTAATCGGATTGGAGAGCACGACAAAGCGCGACGATGTCATCTTCTTTGTTCAAATCGCACTGATAGGCCATGAAGCGCTCGTCTCCGTCGATCAGCTTCAGCACGCTATCGTTCATGCGCTCGTCCTGATATCCAATCGCCACCTGCGCGCCGTTTTCCACCGCCGATTGGCAGACCGCCCAGGCGATGGAGTATTTGTTGGCGACGCCGAAAACAACGCCCTTCTTCCCGGACAAAAGCATGCTATTTCACCAACTTGTACGTCATGAGCTCTGCCACGGATTTGCGTTCCGGCGAGCTGTTGGTGGTCTTCACGAGTCCCACACCCTGGCTGTAGCATTCCGTCAAAACAAAGTAATACGGCTTTCCTTGCACCATCATATGAACCTTCTTCGTCACAACCAGGCAGAGGAACGTTCCGGCCGGCACCGTCACCTTTCCCGTGCCGGATATGGAGCAGTCCGCCTTTGCCGGGCAGTCCATGCCGGAGATCGTTGCCGTGCCGCTCCACGTCCACTTGCTCCCCAGCTTCGGCGGGAGTCGGAACTCGATGGGCGGGGGAGTCATTTTCACGGTTCCGCTTTCCGACTGTCGCAGACCGTCGAGTGACCAATAGAGGAGTGCGCTGGAAATGGGCTTGCCCTTCACCACCACCTCCATCAGGAACGCGCTGCGCCCATCTGTCTTTTTGATGCCGCTGATTTTGTGAACGTATTCGGAAGTTCTCGCTCCATCCTTCAGTCGGTATGTCCACGAGTTCCCGATTTTGAGCGGCTGGTATTGCTCGGCCGGGATAGCGGCGCTTTGTGCCAGGATGGCCAGCGCGAAGGTATGGATCATGGCTTCTTTGCTAGCATCAGGGAGACGCGTTGGTTGTTTGACTCTTGGGACACCTTAACGATCCCCAAATCTTTGACGAACCAGTACTTGCTGTAGAGTGAACCGGTTCCTGGACGACCATTTTGGACAGCGATCCAAGAAATCGTAATTTCCGAAGTCATCGCTTCAAATTGACCCGCCGGCGTATCGACACGCTCAGGTTTTCCCACGACGCCGAACAGCGTCGCGGGGGTGGGCTTTTTGGCGGTACCCAACTGCATGTGCCGTTGCCATCGGGCGCCCTCTTCCCATTTCGCGGGAAGAACCTTTTGCCCGGCAGCGGTAATTTCGCCCACCTTCGTTCCGTCGATGAATAGGCCGGCGTTCGGATCCCACAAATGAGTTTCCACCGATTTCGGAATCGGTTTCTTATTGGCATCAAGGCGAGGCTGACCCTTGTCGTCCAAGCTCACGGACGTGACGATCACCATCTTCTTGCCACCACTGTCCGTAACCTGACCGAACGTGGCTTTCACCGGAAAATTTTTGAATCCTTCCGACCGGACGTAGTCCTTAACCATGCCGGACTTCATCGGATAAAAATCCGTAATCGGGTACTTTGATGGGTCGAGACTGACGGGGTTGGCATTGATGTCGTGGTCCTTATCAGTCGACGTGTTTTTTGTGGCTTTTGGACTTGAGGCGCATCCGACTAAACCCAGCGCAAGCACCGTAATCGCAAATCCTATCGTCCAGCACAATCGCGCGTTGTCTCTCAACAATTCACAATCTCCTACAGCGGCTCCAGTTGGGCGAATCTTTGCAAAAGCTTCTTAATTCCAACAATACCAGGAAATGCGACTGTGACTTCGCTGTCATCTCCCACGCGGGCGCAGGCGACAACCACGCCGCTTCCGAACTTCGGATGCCGCACTCTCTGCCCCACGTTGAACGGGGCCTCGTAGTCGTCATGGTGCGGTGTCTCCATCATGGCGGCCACTTGGCTCGAGCGCTGCGTCCCGGGCCGAGTGCCAATCGTCGGTTGGATGGATCCTCCCAACGTGGCGATCCGCTCTTGGCGAAGGTGCTTGATGAATCGAGACGGCGGATTGAATTGGGCCTGGCCCCGAAATGATCGGCGGCTCGCCAATGTGAGATGCAGCTCTTCCCTGGCCCGGGTCATCCCGACATAGCAGAGTCGCCGCTCTTCTTCCGTTTCCGAATCCGATGCCAGCGATCGGGCATGCGGAAACACCCCTTCTTCCAAGCCTGTTAGGAAGACCACGGGAAACTCCAACCCCTTCGCGGTATGCAGCGTCATCAGGACCACGGAATTGGCCTTTTCACCCACCGAATCCGCGTCGCTTACCAGGGCGACATTCTGCAAGAATTCACCCAGCGATGGCGGATCGGCGCTGTTATCGTATTCCTCCGTGACGGTCAAGAGCTCCCGGACGTTGTCGGCGCGGTCCTGCCCTTCCAAAGTGTGCTCCGCTTCCAAGGCCTGGAGGTAGCCGGATTCTGTAAGGACAGCCTCCAACGTCGGCGTGACCGGACCATTGAGCGGCAGTTCGCGCAGACGGGTGATCAGCTTGACAAACTCCATCAGCTTCTTTTTTGGCCCCGCGCCGAAGCGGTTGAGCACATCCGGGTCGTTGAGGGCATCCCACAGGGTTTGATCGAAATCGCCGGCGTGCTGTTCGAGAGCCGTGATGGTTGTCGCCCCAATCCCGCGCACCGGGGTATTGATGATGCGCTTGATGGAAATGGAGTCGATCGGGTTGGCGAGGACGCGGAGATAAGCGATCATGTCCTTGATCTCTTTGCGCTCATAGAATCGGATGCTGCCAACAATTTGATGCGGGATGCGAAGGCTGAGGAACACCTCCTCAAACACGCGGGATTGAGCGTTCGTACGGTACAGAACGGCGAAATCCCGGAAGCCCCGTTTTCCCGCCGCAAGCTCCTGCTGGACCGTCTTGGCAACGAGCTGAGCCTCGTCATGCTCGGTCCCGCACATCGTGACCGTAACCGGAGTCCCTTCCGAGTTGTCGGTCCATAGCTTTTTAGAAGCGCGGCTGCGGTTGTTGCGCACGACGTCGTTCGCGGCCTCCAAAATTCGTTGCGTCGAGCGGTAGTTCTGCTCCAATGTGACGACTTTGGCGTTCGGATAATCGCTGCTGAACCGCAGGATGAGGGATACATCCGCCCCGCGCCAACCGTAAATGGACTGGTCGTCATCTCCCACAACGGTTACGTTTTCATGTGCGCCGCCCAAAAGCTGGACCAAAACGTACTGAGACTGATTCACATCCTGATACTCGTCGACCAATAGGTGCTCGAATCGATTTTGATATTTGGCGAGCACGTCTTCCCGCTCGCGGAGCAGGCGGACGGTCGTGAAGATCAGATCGTCAAAGTCCAGCGCGCCGCTCTGCCTCAGCTTCCTTTGGTATACCGGGTAGACCTGGGCCACAATCCGGTCAAAGTACGAAGAGAACATCTCCGGGAACTGTTCCGCGGAAATCAGCTTCTCTTTTGCCCGGCTGATAGCGCTCAGAACGGCACGTGGCGCGAACTGCTTGTCGTCGATTCCCAATTCCTTGAGCGTTTGGCGGATCAGCGAAAGTTGATCGTCATCGTCGTAAACGACGAAGCCGCGGTCCACCCCGATTGCCTCTCCCGATTCCCGCAAAATCCGGCTGCAGGTGGAGTGGAATGTCCCTACCCAGAGGCTCCGGATTCGATCCCCCAGCAGGTCTGCGAGCCGCTCTTTCATTTCGTTTGCGGCCTTGTTGGTGAACGTCACAGCAAGGATCCGATAGGGTGGGACGCCCTCTTCAACCAGACGGGCAATTCGATAGGTTATGACCCGCGTTTTCCCGCTCCCGGCGCCCGCAAAGATGAGCAGAGGCCCGCCGGGATGCATGACAGCTTCGCGCTGCGCCGGATTCAGGATGGAAAGATCGAGGGTCGCCACCACGCCTAGAGGCTACCTTCCGCGAGGCGCCCGATGCCAGGGATCAGCCAAAAAAATGTAGACGAACGTGCATAATTTTGCCTCGGCTCAGTGGCTATGGCGCTCCGGATTCGCCGAAATGAAGGAACGGCAGGTTGAGATCGAATATGTCGACGATTGCATCGCCGTTGATATCGCCTTCCGTCCACAGCCCCGTCGTTTCGAAATAGACGAAAATGGGTGATATATCCTTCAGATCGACGACATTATCGCCTGTTGTATCGCCCGCTGTGAGTTCGAAATCGATACCGCTTGTCGATCCGGAAAGATCGACCGTCTGTTTGGATCGCAGGTAGACGGGTCCTTTTGCCGCGATGTCCACTGTCCCCGTCAGGCTCGTGCTGAACGAGTAGGAACCGTCGCTGTTCAGGTTCTTTGTGGTGGACTGGAGCACGTTTTGTGTCCCCTGTTCACGGATTTCAAACGTGACCGCCACCGTCGCCGGATCGCCCTTGATGGCTTCCAAGGTCACCGTTCCGGAGATCGTCTTCGGGTTGCCAATATGAACAATGTACCAGTTGGCGCTTCCTATGGTAATCGATCCGTTGTAATCCGTCCCGTTGATGGTCAATGTGTACGCGCCGTCCGACAGGTCGCCAGGACCGACGCCGGTGCGATCTTGGCCCGCGGTCGGCAGATAGGCGGCGGCGGACGTGAGGCAAATGTAGTAGTCGCCACTAGCTAGGTTCTTCTCCAAATGCGACAAGCGATGCGTACCATCGATATCATCGTTGTAGGCCACCATATTGCCGTTTGCATCGAAGACAACAATCTCCGTGTCATCCATCTCCGCTGACTTCGTGGTGTCGAGGACGATATTGCCCGGAGCATAAGCGCCAACGTCGACCGGTATGATTTTCTCCCACGTCGCTTGTATTCCATAGGCCCAAACGTCTTGCGATGTAAAACCTTCAATGAAAGCCCCCCATCGGACGTTCTGACCGTTCGTGAACATATCGTATTCGCAACGGCTATACGCTGCCACGCCAGGTACCGCGTCGTCGTTGTAATTCAAGACATACTTCGGTGAATCGGGAAAGTCGGGATCCGGAACGGGATTCGAATCAAATATCATGAGAATTGAATCTTTGCCGGCCGGGATTTGAGTGGTGAACGTGTACCGATAGAGACCGAAGCTGCCCGTCCCTAAAGTGTCAAAATAATGCCAATCGACGTCGGAGCTTGACGATATGTCTCCCACGATTCGATCGCCGGAGCTCAGAAGGCCAAGGCTCGCTCCCGGCGGGAAAGAGTTGTTCGGCTCGTGTTCGGGGAAGTCGGTCGCGTACGCGACGCAAGACGCGGCAAATATGCTGAGGAAAATAAGGCTGCGAAACATTCTCACCACTCCTGTCCAGATATGCAAAACCAATCGACGCCTCAGTTTACACCAAGTTTAGCCAGGACGCAACTTTCTTTCAGGTTGCACGAATTTACGCTGAACGTTGGTGCTAAACGCACCAATTCCATGTTATAATGCTGTCAAGCCGAAATGGCACTCGAAATTGATGTATCAGAGTTCGGCATCCTCGCATGGGATGCATATTATTGTTTTTGAAGGATGGGAATTATGAACTGCATTGCAGCGATCCGCATCGGCAAGGGGCTCGCGGCGGCGAGCCTCTGCCTTCTCACACTGACTCCTGTGTCAGCTACCTGGTCCATCATCATGGCGAATTCCCGGACAAAAGAGATCGCCATCGGCTCTGCGACCTGCCTCCAAGGATTTGATCTGCGCCAATGGCTGCCCGTTGTCGTCGTGGGAGTTGGCGCGGCGGCGGCGCAGAGTTCAGTCGATCAAACTGGGGCCAATCGCAAATACATTTACGATCAGCTCAAACTCGGCACGGATCCGAACGACATTATCACAGGCTTGGCGGCAAGAGACCCGAGTCATCAGACCCGTCAATATGGAATCGCGGATACCCGAAGCCGTTCCGCAACGTTTACCGGCACGCAAGACGGACGATGGCGCGGCGGCCTGATCGGATCCTTTGGCGATACGGTGTACGCAATCCAGGGCAATGTGCTTACGGGAGAACCTGTGATCCTGATGGCGCAAAAGGCGATATTGGAGACTGCCGGGGACCTGCCGGCAAAGCTGATGGCGGGTATGGAGGCGGCGCGATCCATGGGCGGGGACGGACGATGCTCTTGTGGCAGCAACCCAGAAGGATGCGGTTCTCCGCCTGCTCACTTCGTTCGATCGGCATATGTCGGCTTTATGATCGACGCGCGCCTGGGAGACATAAACGGAAATGCCAATGCGAATGGCTATGCGCAGGGCAACTATCTGATGAATTTCAACATCACCAAGGGCGGTTTCGCCGATCCCGATCCCGTCATCCAAATGGAAGGGCTTTTCGATACTTGGCGCAGCGGCCTTGTGGGCCGGCCAGACGGAATCGTTTCGACCGCAACGCTTTCGGACGACATGCTCCCCAATGACGGCATGTCGGTTTCGACGATGATGATCCAACTGCTCGACTGGCGCGGCCAGGCGATCACCCATTCCATGAAGTCGCTCACAGTAAGGCATGCGGCGGACAGCTCACAAGCGACTTCGATTGGGTCCATATTCGATTTGGGGGCCGGGCTTTACTCGGTGGACCTTACGGCGACCATCCACGCGGGCATAGACCGATTCGAAATCATCGCCGATGACGGCGTGCGTCCGGTTACTCTGTCGCCGTTTCCGACGCTTCAAGTGACGCCGGAGCCGAGTTCGATGGCCTGCCTGGCCGTCGCGGGATTGGGGCTCGGATTGCGAAGAAAGCATCGGGTCGCTACAAACCGAACAGGTTGATCGCGTTCCTTGTCGTCGCTTCCGCAACGGTTTCTAAGGGCTCCGCTCTTGCGTCGGCCACGGCCTGGGCGATGAGCGGGAGGTAGGACGGCTCGTTGCGCTTGCCCCGATGCGGAACCGGCGGCAGATAGGGGCAATCGGTTTCCAGCAACAGGCGATCGAGGGGAACTTGGCGAATCACCTCCCGCAAATCGTCGGCTTTCTTGTAGGTAACCGGGCCGTCGACCCCTAAGTGGAACCCCAAAGTGATCGCCCGCTCCGCATGGGACACGGTTCCGCCGAAACAGTGAAGAACACCGCGATACGGCCCGCCGCGCCGCTCCAAAATCGCAAGGAGGTCGTCGTAGGCCTCGCGGCAGTGGATGCTGAGCGGCAGTCCGGTCTCCGCAGCAAGATCGAGGTGCCATTCGAAGGCCCGGGCCTGATCGTCCTTCGAGGCGTCCTGATGGTGATAGTCAAGACCCGTCTCGCCGATCCCGACGGTTTTTGGCGCCTGGAGCCACTCCCGCACCTCAGCCATCTCCCGGTCGCCGAATCCCGCCGCGCTGTTGGGATGCACACCGACGATGGCATAGATCTCAGAATAAGCAATCGCGAAGCGCAACGCCTCCGGAGTGCTGCCCCGGTCGATCCCAACCACCAGCATCTTCTCCACGCCGGCCTCTCGCGCTCGCGCCAACACCTCCCCGAGATCGGGATATGCTGCTGTGGTATTCAGATGGCAGTGGGTGTCGATGAGCCGCATCAGTCGTGCGAAGAATCGCCGCGCAGCACAGCGACGGCATGGGGGAGCAGCTTCAGCAGCGGCTCCATCAACTCGCGGACGGCGTTGGGAGAACCGGGAAGATTGATAACGAGGCACTTGCCAACGAGGACTGAGACGCCACGGGACAGGTCCGCCATCGGGTTTTTCTGCCTTCCTATCGCCCGCAGCATTTCCGCGATGCCGGGCGCCTCTCGATCCATCGCGTGCATCGTGGCTTCAGGCGTAATGTCGGTTGGGGAAAGGCCCGTCCCTCCCGTGGTCAGGACCACGTCGCACCGTTTGGCGGTTGAAAGAATTTCTAGCGATATCGCCTCAAGGTCGTCGGCCACGATTTGGGCCGTTAGGACGGCGCCGCCCGCTTGTGCGATATGCCGCACAATTCTAGGTCCGGACTGGTCCTCTCCCTCTCCGCGCGAGCACCGGTCGCTGACGGTTATGACGCCAAATCGAATGTCGGCAATGGCTACTTCTGCCAATCGCTTCCCTCCCTCCGGTTCGGGACAGGCTTCCCCCCGGTCTTGCTGATGAGCTCGATGTTCGTGATGGATATTCCATGGCCCGCCGATTTGCACATATCATAGATTGTGAGCGCGGCAACGCTGACCGCCACCAGGGCCTCCATTTCGACCCCCGTCTGCGCTTCGGTCACGGCCTCGACCCGCACCTCGATGCCATATTCCGTTGGTTCCAATTCCACGGACAGGTGAGTAAGAGCGATGTTGTGGCACATGGGAATCAGGTCCGATGTCCGCTTGGCCCCCAAAATCCCGGCGACCTGCGCGACAGTGAGCACGTCGCCTTTCGGCAGGGCCTTTTCTGCCAAGAGCCGACGCGTCTCCGAAGGGAGGCGCACCTCGCCACGGGCGACGGCCTTGCGATGGGTCGCCGGCTTGCCGCCAACGTCCACCATGGAAGCGCCGCCGGCATCATCGATGTGACTAAGGTCCGCCATTGCCTGAACTCTACCCGAATGATTGATCGCGCTGGAGATCGCCGCCATGCAAAAATAGGAGAGAGATGTCTTTCGTCAAACCATGTCTTTGGATTGCGTTGCTCGGCGCCGCTCCGTCATTCGCTCAAGAGCCGCAAAGGCCGATCACCGTGGCCCTGCTGCCTCTCGACAGCCGGCCCGTATGCACGCAGATGCCGCGAATGATGGCCGAAATCGCCGGGGTCCGTTTCCTGATGCCACCGGCAGAGAACCTGGGCCGGTTCACTCAGGCGGGGGACTATGGAGCGCTGACCGCCTGGCTATACCGATCAAGCGACGAGGCGGACGCGCTCATCGTCTCCGCCGACATGCTGTGCTACGGCGGCCTCGTCCCTTCCCGCGAGTCTGGGGTCACGGTTAAAGACGCGATGGAGCGGCTGGCCATTCTCAAGAGGATCAAGACGAGCCACCCAAATCTCCCCATTTTTCTGTTCGCCGGCATCATGCGGGCCGCCCCGACCGCCACTCGGGAGGCGGCCACCTGGCGGCTGGACCTGGCGAACTATCTATACAAGAAGGACAAGGCTGCGGCGACCGGCAACAAAGATGCCCATGCCGAAGCTGCCCTCCATTACACGAAGATCCCGAAGGACGCCCTGCAGAAATACCTTGACACTCGTCACAGAAACTTCAAAGTCCTTCAGGCGATGCTATCGCTCGCCCAGAACAAGACCGTCGATTTCCTGATCTACGGCCAGGACGATGCCGAACCGTACGGTCCGCAGCGGTTGGAACGGAAACGCCTACTGGAAGGCATCCACAAGTTTGGACTGGACGACAGGGCCATGCTCTCGGGCGGAATCGACCAGATTGCCTGCACGCTGCTGGCACGAGTTCTTTCGCAGGACGAGGGTTTGACCCCAACGCTCCAGGTCGTCTGGGCGGATGACAACGGCAAGCGCGACGTGCCGCCCAACGAGGGTCAGACGGTCGAGCGGGCGCTCTATTCGCAAATCACCGCCTGTGGAGGGCGCATCGCAACGCCGACGGAGGATTCGGACTTCACCCTCTACGTCAACACGCCGAAGCGGTCGGAGAAAGACTTCCAGAAGCTCAAAGAACAGTTCACCGCGGAAATTGAGGCGGGCAGACGGGTCGCCCTTGTCGACCTGAATCTGAAGTTGGGCCAGGGAGACGAGGCGCTGATCCGGTATCTGCTGGAGTCCCGGCTGGGGACGCGGCTCATGGCCTATTCCGGCTGGAACACGGCCAGCAACACCATCGGAACAGCGATCCCGCACGCCATCGTCTACGCAATCGCCCGTCGAGATTCTCATCTCAAAGTGGCGGATCGGGAGATGGCTCAGCAACTGTTCCTGCTGACGCGCTTTGCCTCCGAATATGGGTACGACAATTACATCCGTCCGCTTGCGTACGATTTCGCCAAAGAGGACTTGAAGGGCGCAAAAGAGGAGATCAGCGGAGAAAAGCTGCTCCAACTGCAGCGATTCGTCGATAAGCACACAAGAAAGATGTTGGAAACGTTCTTTAAGTTGGGGTTCAAGGGGACTGTGATACCAGGCGGATTGGACGGCTATCCCCAAGTTCTGCAGGACCTGGCAGACGTACGGGTCTCGCTTCCGTGGCCAAGAGCGTATGAAGTGTCGATTAATTTCAGTTTCTCGACCACGCCGCCGGTCCTCGAACCGCCAAAGGAGAAGTGATCATGCCAAATCGGCGAGAGATTGAATGGTTTTGGCAGTTGGGATCCGAGCTTCGCTCTCTTTCCGAGGAGTTGCTGCGCGTCAATCCAACGTCCATCCGGACCCGGAGCTTCTGGGAACCGCGCGTCGACGTCTCGGAATCGGAAGAATCGATTATCGTGACTGCCGAAATCGCCGGGGTCGATGTCGAATCGATCAACCTGTCCTTCGCTCCGGACCGGCATTCGCTTATCATACGGGGATTCCGGGCCGAGCAGGAGCAGGAGGCCGACTGCCGAATACGGTGCTACCAGCTTGAGATCTATTACGGCGACTTCTTGCGGGAGGTCCAATTGCCCGATGTCCCCCTGGACACAGAAGGCATCGTCGCGACGTGCCGAAACGGAATCCTGCGAATCGCCGTTCCTAAATCCAAGCAAGAGGTTGTGCAGCGGACCATCCCGATCGTGGAGGGATAAGATGGAATTGCCCGTCGTCAATGAAATCGTGGAGGAGATATCGGATACCGAGCCTCGACCGGACATTCCGGCCGAGCTCAATCTGCTGCCCCTTCGCGATGCCGTTGTCTTCCCAATGCTGATCGCGCCGCTGGCGGTCGGACGGGACCATTCCATCCAACTCGTTGACGACAGCGTTCTGGGCAACCGGCGGATTATCGGGGTCATCGCCCAGCGCGATCCGGCGGTGGAAAAGCCGACCTTCGCCGATGTCCACACCGTCGGCTGCGCCGTCATCATCCGAACGATGGTCAAAATGGCGGATGGGGTGCGCCTCATCGTTCAGGGGCTGTCCCGCTTCAAGATCGTCGAGCCCCTTCAAGAGGAGCCGTACCTGCGCGCCCGGGTCGAGATTCTGAATGAGCCGGAGATGCCCAAGGGCGAGGAGCAGATCGAAATCGAAGCCCTTCGGCGAGGCATCGGCAGCCTGTTCGACCGTGCGATCTCCTACAGCCAAAACCTCCCCGATGAGCTGAGGACCCTGACGCACCAGGTCCCGGAGCCGCACGTGATGACGGACCTGGTCGCCGCGCACATGCCGTTCTCCGTGGAAGTGAAGCAGAAGATTTTGGAGACGGTTCCCATCAACGCCCGCATGAGGGAGCTGATGGCCGCTTTGGGCCGCGAGGTCCGGGTGCTCGAGCTCAGCAGCAAGGTCCAAAACGAGGTCACGTCGGAGCTAAGCAAATCTCAACGGGACTACTATCTCCGGGAGCAGCTACGGGCGATTCAGCGCGAGCTGGGTGAGACGGACGATACGGGCCTGGAACTGGACGAGCTGGAGCAGAGCATCGTGAAGGCCCAGATGAGCGAGGAAGCGGAAAAGGAGTGCCGGCGGGAGCTGGATCGATTGCGGCGCATGTCCCCCGGATCGCCGGAATACTCCGTGGCGAGAACCTACATCGATTGGATGGTCGCTCTCCCTTGGTCGTCCGCGACAATCGACAACCTGGACATGGCGCGGGTCAAGCGCATTTTGGACAAGGACCACTATGGCCTGGAGAAGATCAAGGAACGGATCATCGAGTTCCTTGCCGTGAGAAAGTTCAAGAAAGAAGGGACCGTGCGCCAGCCGATCCTTGCGTTCACGGGCCCGCCGGGAACCGGTAAAACCTCTCTCGCCCGTTCGATCGGCCATGCGCTCGGCAGAAAGTTCGTTCGCATCTCCCTCGGCGGCATGCGGGACGAGGCGGAGATACGGGGCCACCGGCGGACCTATGTCGGCGCGCTTCCGGGCCAGATATTGCAGGGAATTCGTCGCGCCGGCTCCAACAACCCTGTCTTCGTTCTCGACGAAATCGACAAACTTGGGGCGGATTTTCGCGGCGATCCGGCATCGGCCTTGCTGGAAGTGCTCGATCCGGAACAGAACAACACCTTCCGAGATCACTACTTCGACGTGGACTTCGATCTGGGCCGTGTATTCTTTATTACAACCGCGAACATGATCGAAATGATCCCAAGCCCGCTGCGAGACCGCATGGAAGTCATCGAATTGAGCGGATACACAGAAGAGGAAAAGATAAACATCGCCCGCCGCCACCTGATCCCAAAACAGTTGGACGAGCACGGTATCAGTCGGAAGATCATGAAATTCCAGCCGCAAGCGATCAGGGCCCTGATAACCGGCTACACGCGAGAGGCGGGGGTCCGCAATCTGGAGCGCCAAATCGCCGCCATCTGCCGAAAAGCGACCCGCCGGCTCGCGGAGGGCGAAGAAGGCCCAATTACGATCACCCCTCAGACCGTCCATGACATGCTGGGCGCTCCGGACTTTCTCCGCGAAGAGGTGTTGGAGAGGAAATTGGAGCCGGGCGTCGCCATCGGCCTTGCGTGGACCCCAGTCGGCGGCGAGATTCTCTTCATCGAAGCTTCCGCCACTCCGGGCACGAAGGGATTAATCCTGACCGGTCAACTGGGAGCGGTAATGCAGGAATCGGTGCAAGCGGCGCTTACCTATTTGAAGGCTGAGGGTCACAAACACGAAATCAAGCAGTCATTCTTCGAAGGAAAAGATATCCATGTGCACGTCCCTGCCGGGGCGATTCCCAAGGATGGTCCCAGCGCAGGCATCGCTATGCTTACGGCCATCGCCAGCCTCGCCTGCGCGAAATCGATCCCGCCCCGACTGGCGATGACCGGCGAAATCACCCTGAAGGGACAGGTGCTTCCGGTCGGCGGCGTCAAAGATAAGGTGCTTGCCGCCTATCGCGGCGGCGTCCGAACGCTGATCATCCCAAAGCGAAACCAAAAGGATATCGAAGAGGAAGTGCCGGAAGAGGTCCGCAAAGCCGTAACGGTGCACTATGTCACGAGCGCCGACGAGGTGCTGGAATTGGCAATTGGACCGTGCCAGTCGGCCCGGCAGCGCAAGGTCCAGCCGAAACCCGCGATACTCCGGCAGGTAGAATCGGCCCATCGTGACGTCGCTCGAACTCGCTAAGAATTCGATCCCTTCCGCCAGCGTACTCGGCTGCACTGTGCACCTGGTTTCCATGACCGAGACGCTGAACATCCTGGATCAGTTCATCAAAGAGCGAATTCCCCGCCTAATCATTACCGCCGATGCCAGCGGCCTGGTCATGGCGACGGACGATCCGGCATGGCGGGACCTTTTGAATCGCGCCGACCTCGTAACTCCTGACAGCACCGGCGTGGTATGGGCGCTTCGGCGCAAGGGGGCGCACCTGGCCGATCGGGTCTCCGGATGTGATATTGCTGATGAATTGTGCCGCCGCAGCGTAGAATCTGGATACCGCATATACCTTTTGGGCGGGGGACCGGGGATTGCGGTCCGGGCGTCCCGGCATCTGGAAGCCAAGTATCCGGGCTGCCATATCGTGGGGACGGACAACGGCTTTTTCGACGAAACCGGCGAACCGGAGATACTCAATCGAATTAGAGCCGCGGAACCCGATGTGCTGTTGGTCGCGATGGGGATGCCGAAGCAGGAACAGTGGATCGCCCGGAACATGCGAAATTTGCGGGTTCCCGTATCGATGGGAGTCGGTGGTACGCTCGACGTATTCGCCGGCGTCGCCCGGAGAGCCCCGCGCTTTGTGCAGAAATTGAGAATGGAGTGGGCCTGGCGACTGGCCCTCAATCCGAGAAAGTTTAAGAAGGTGGCCGCGCTGCCGATTTTCGTGATGAAGGTGCTGCGCGAGCCTAGTTCGACCAAAGGAGTTTGACTGCAGAATGCCAACCTACGGCTACCAATGTAAGAAATGTGGACATCAGTTCGAAGTCGTCCAGAGCTTCACCGCGCCCCCAATCAAGAAGTGCGAGAAGTGCGGCGGGCCGGTGTCCAAGCTGATATTCCCGGTCGGCATCGCTTTCAAAGGGAGCGGATTCCATATCAATGACTATGCCGGAAGCGGCGGCCAAACGGACGCCCCGAAGACCGAGCAGGCAGAAGCTCCCAAGTCGGAGCCGAAGGCGGAACCCGAGGCATGCGGTCCCGGCTGTTGCAAGCTGACCCCGAATTAATGGCAGAACCCCGTAACTGTGCGAGGGCAATTGCAACTTTTTCACACAACAAGGCATGAAAATGCCTGGGAAATAAAAAAAAGTAGATACAATCGGTTGCTTAAGGGTGATGATAGCGAACTGTGTTCCGTATTGAACTGCATTCACCTGTGGCGAACTGGCGTCGTACCCGAAAATTCAACGGGGTAGCCAACCGAAGCAGGTGGAACAGGACTCGGATGGAGGTTTTTTAATGCGCATTCTGACCATTTTTGTAAGTTTGTTGGGAGTGTTGTCCACAGCGCTTGCCCAGAATCCGACGCCGTCTGGTGTCGCTCCCGCCCCGGATTACCGTTTGCAGGAAGAGGACGTAATATTTATTACGTTGGCTGAAGAGACCGAACGCAACATGCAGGCGACGGTGGGCACGGACGGATTTATGAGCTATCCGTACATCGGCCAGGTTAAAATCAAGAACCGAACGGTCGCTGAAATCAAAGAAGAGATCGAGCAGCGTCTGGTGGCGGCCGGCATACTCGTCGAACCGACAGTCAATATCACGGTGGTGAATTTCCGAAAACCCCGCGCCACGGTCATTGGCCAAGAAACCATGCGGGCGCCCAATCAATATGAATTCCGACCCGGGCAGCGGCTGCGAGATCTTATCGGACTTGCCGGCGGCCCGGTCGCCGGAGTTGCCGATATGCGCGGCGCGATATTCCAGCGCAAGGACAGCCCCGAACAGGTGCCGATCGATCTGCGCACGCTCATTCAAGAGGGTCGAGACGATCAGAATTACTTGCTCAAGGACGGGGATCAGCTCATCGTCCCCAGAGACGAAAAGGGCTACATCACGGTCGCGGGCGAAGTCAACAGTCCAGGTCCACAGGGCTTTCGTGAAGGCATGCGTATGACGGAAGCGATTGCCAACGCCAAGGGCGGTACTTTTGAACGCGGACAATTGACCAAGGTTACGATTTTCCGAACGGACCCGTACAATCCGGCAAAGCAGACGAAGATGAAGGTCAACTACTTTGAGGCACTGCAGAATCCGAATAAGGATATTGTTTTGGAGCGACAGGACTTCGTATTGGTTCCGAAGACGAACAATCTCGATACGACTCGGTTCAAGAACATGATGGATACGCTGTACATTACTACAGTATTATTGCGGGCCAACCCATTCGACGCTTTGACGAACGCACTTCGCTAGACTTATCGCAGGGAGCAGTACGATGCAAACAGGAATATTTCAGTTTCTCTCGCCAATCCGGCGCCGGTGGTGGATTATCGCAATGATCGTCTTGCCGATCTGCCTGATCACGGCGTTGCTGTCGATCCTTGCTCCCCCGCAATACGACGGCTTTGTGACCGTAACGGAAACTCGATTGAATGAGGAATCCAAGGTAAGCATCTATCCGGACTTGTCGCAACGGATCATGGATCCGGAAACGCGCATCAACAACCTTATGCAGACGATCGGCAGCTACACGGTTTTCGACAAGACCCTAAGAGATTTGATCAACTACGGCGAATGGAAGCCGTCCTCTGGGTCCCCGGAAGCGATACGGGAAGAGTTCAAGAACCGTGTGGAAATTGAGCCGGTCCGTGGCTCTGAGCACATTCGCGTCCACTTCCGCGCCGATACGCAAAAAGAGGCTTTGAAAGGAATTCAGCGTCTCTATGAGAACTTCCGCGAGCACTACATTGCTCTGAACAGCCAACAAAGCAGCCAGGAAACAGAGTTCATCCAGAAGCAGCTTGAGGACTCGAAAACCCAATTTGTGCAAGCGGTCGATGATCTCACCTCGTATAAAAAGGCCAATAAGGCGGTCTCTCTGCAAGCGGAAACAAGCAATCTCGTGGGGATGAAGTCGGAATTGATGACGCGGCGGAACGAAGCGCAAAGAAATCTGATCATGGGCCAAAGAGGGCTTCAGGTGTACACGTCACAGTTCATCGCGCAGAAGAATAAACCGATGATTATTGCTGCGGAGAACACCCAGCTGAATCCGGTCTACGCACAGCTCCAGTTGTCGCGCGCCAGCTTCGAAGCGCAATTGGTAGCCGATTCCCAGACGCTGGGTCCCAATCACCCAAAGATGAAGGAGCGCAGCAAGCAACTCCAAGCAATCATCAAACAAATGGCTGTGATCGAGAAAGCCGGAGACGTGATGAAGCAGATCGGCGAATCCACACAGCGAAATCCGCAACGCATGACAGCGCAGGAAAGCGTTGACAGAGCCGTTGCACAGAACGCGATGGCCTCCGCAACAATCTTGAAGTGCAACGAGCAGATCACTGACATTGATCAGAAGTTGGATGAAATTCCGTCAAAAGAAAAAGAATTGTCTGTTCTGGAAACGGAATTCAGGGCGCGCAGCAACGACATCGATCTACTGAACACCCGATTGACGGAAGCGAAAATCAAGCAGGCCAAGTCAACGCAGCTAAACATCACGATGGTGGACAGCCCATTCGCGCCGATCATCCTGAAAAAGACATGGATCAAAGTGGCGCTTGCCTTCGGATTGAGCTTTGCGTTGTCGGTTGGCCTCGTGCTGATCCTCGGCCAGTTCGATGCCGGCGCCTACAATCCGAGCCAGGCCGAGAACGCCCTCGGCTTCCCGGTCATCGCGTCCCTGCCCCGAACTCGCCAGGCCGAGCTGCCCAAAACGATTGACAGCCCATCCCCGCTTTCCGTCGCGTTCCAGATCCTGTCCACAAACTTGATGGAGACGCGGGGGAGAATGCAAGGACCGTCGCTGGTTGTCGCAAGCGCCGAACCGAACTCCGGCCGCAGCTCGGTTGCCGCGAATTTGGCGGTCGCCCTGGCACGCGACGGGGCGCGCGTGGTGCTGGTCGACGCGGACCTTCGTGAGCCATCGCTGCACCGGCACTTCGATGTTGAGAATCGCGCCGGACTCGTCGATATCCTTTCCGGCACCGCCAACATCGAGGATGTTGCCATGCCGACCCCGGTGGACCGGCTCCTCATCGTCACCGCCGGCAAGCCGCCGAGCAACCCGGTCAGACTGCTTCGGGATGAAAATTTTGAGCGGTTCATCGAGCAGGTCTCCAAGGCCACGGATTTCATCATCTTCGACAGTCCGTCCGGATCGACGTTCGCTGACGCGGATGTCATCGCCGGCGGGGTTCAGAATGTCCTGCTGGTGCATGAGGCAGGGTCGCCGGCAACCGCGGCGGAGATGGACTTCCATAGGCGTCTCGAGCGCCTCGGGGTCAACATCGTCGGCGTGGCGCTAAACAAGGTTCGACCCGAGGACTGCCACGGATACATCAGCTACAAGCGCGCGTACGAGGCCTCCCTGCTCGGTCGCGAGCTGGCCGGCGCCAGCGTATCGCGAGCAAGTACGCTGGACAACGGCGCCGAACGCAAGAAGTTTGGCAGACCGAAGCCGAAGCCCATGCCGCGGCCAACGATAGAAGACGATGACGACGAAGCATAGACTCAATCTGCTGGTTTGACCCCTGGATGAACCAGGAAGAAGGAGAGCGTCCAGTCGGTGAGTGGCATGAGGTACGACAAGTCGGGGGCCGCCGTCGAGACCATTTCGATCTTGGAGCGGCGGATCCCGGAGCGCAATGTACGGTATTCGATATTCAAGCGGCTATTGGATATCGTGGGATCCGGCTTCTTGCTCGTGGCTCTGTTCCCGGTGATGCTGACGATTGCCATCTGTGTAAGGTTGACATCTCCCGGGCCCGTAGTCTTTCGCCAAAGGCGCGTCGGGTTGCGCGGCAGGACGTTCGAATTCCTCAAATTTCGGTCGATGTACATGGATGCGGAACAGCGGCTGAACGAACTGGTATCGAAGAACGAGAAGGACGGTCCGATCTTCAAAATCAGAGACGATCCGCGCGTGACGCCGGTCGGGAAGTTTCTGCGAAAATACAGCCTCGATGAGCTTCCCCAACTGATCAATGTCCTGCGAGGCGACATGAGCCTCGTTGGTCCCAGGCCGCCTTTGCCCAGGGAGGTCGAAAAGTACGACGATATCAGCTTCGAGCGGCTCTGCGTGACGCCGGGAATCAGCTGTCTGTGGCAGGTCTGCGGGCGAAGCGACGTTTCGTTCAAGGATTGGGTGGAGATGGACCGTTTTTACATTGAGCACATGTCTTTTTGGCTGGACCTTAAGATTTTGCTGCTCACAATCCCGGCCGTAATGAAAGGCTCGGGCGCCTACTAGGTGGAACGGCTTCTCGTCACCGGTGGGGCAGGCTTTATTGGCCCGCATATCTGTTCCCATTTGCTGGCTGCCGGGGCGGAGGTCCGGATTCTTGACAATCTGAGCACGGGACATCGGGACCAGGTGTGCATCGGCACGGACTTCATATATGGGGATGTTCGCGATGAGCTGGATGTCAGAAAGGCAATGCCGGGCGTCGATCGCGTCATTCATCTTGCCGCGGACATCTCCGTACCGAATTCGATGAAGAATCCACGGTACACCTATTCCGTCAACGTGATGGGCACCCTCAATGTCCTTGAAGAGGCCCGGCTGCATGGAGTCAAGTGCTGCGTGCTGGCCAGTTCCGCCGCCGTATATGGGCAAACCGACGGCAAGCCGGTTTCGGAAACGGACCCGACGGCACCGCTCTCGCCCTATGGTTTTTCCAAATTAGAAACGGAACGGCTGGCCGGCCTGTACTCGAGGGAATTCGGGCTGCCGGTCCTGTCTCTGCGCCTTTTCAACGTGTTTGGGCCAGGGCAGCGACATGACTCGACGTATGCGGCGGTGGTTCCGATCTTCCTGTCCCGAATGGTCGCCGGGTTGCCACCCATCGTGTACGGCGACGGCAAGCAGCGCCGGGACTTTATCCATGTCTCCGATGTGGTCACGGCATTTGTCACCGCCGCCCATCGGCCCGATTTGTGCGACCGATCGATCAACGTCGCATCCGGACATACGCACGATCTGCTCGAGCTGATCACGGGCCTCAACAACGCCCTCGGAATCAACATCGAACCGCAGTTTCAATCTGAGCGGCCCGGCGATATTCGCCTGAGCGCCGCCGACGTGCGTCTTGCCGCCGAACTACTGCCGTTCCAGGCGAAAGTTGATTTCGCGAAGGGCCTTGCGGACATGGCAGCGGAATCGGCCAGGCATCCGGTGGTGACGTCCTGAGCGCAACAACAACCGATCAGCCCCTCTCGACGACAGGGAGGAGGCCATTGCCGGTAGCCATTTTGATCGCTCTTCGGCCACGCCAATGGGCCAAGAACCTGCTCATATTCGGCGGCCTGGTTTTCGGGCAACAGTTCACCAATGCGGCGGCCACTCGGACATCGTTCTTGGCATTCGGACTGTTTTGCGGCCTGTCCAGCGGCGTGTATCTGCTCAACGATGTGATGGACAAGGAACGGGATGCAGCCCATCCCGAGAAACGCAGACGCCCCATCGCGTCCGGCGATCTGCCTGTCATGGCAGCGATTGTTCTTGCCGCGATTTTGATATCCATATGCCTGGTCTTTGCCTTTCAAATCGAGCTTCGGTTTGGGGTGGTGGGAGTTGCCTATATAGCGCTCCAGGCAGCGTACACCCTTGGCCTGAAGAACGTGGTGCTGCTGGACGTATTCCTTATCGCCACCGGCTTCGTCTTGCGGGCGCTTGCCGGAGCGGTCGTCCTGCGGGTGCAATTTTCGCCGTGGCTCTTCCTTTGCACCCTGGTGTTGGCGTTATTCCTGGGCTTCGGAAAGCGGCGGCATGAATTGAACCTGTTGGGCGCCGCAAGCGCGCACAGGCCCTCACTTTCGGCCTACACCACAGGTCTCCTGGACCAGGCGGTGGGGCTCAGCGCCACGTCGTCCGTCCTATCCTATGCTCTCTATACCATCGATTCCAGCACCGGCCGCAACAATCCCTACCTCATGTTCACTATCCCGTTCGTCCTGTATGGAGTACTTAGGTACCTATATCACATTTATTCGAACCAAGAGAGCGGCTCCCCGGATAGAATCCTTTTTACCGATATTCATATAGGGTTGACGGTTGTGCTGTGGATGGCCAGCTGCATCCTGGCGCTCAAGTTCGGTGCGGGAGGCGCACGGTAATATGGCTAACGGAAGTTTGTCGCCACCAATGGAAAAATCAGGATTTCAGGAGTGGATACGGACGAAGCCGGAAGGCGTTCGGCAGTTCGTCAAGTTCGCCATCGTCGGTGGGACGAGCACAGTGTTGGACCTCGCCTCCAACTACGTTTTGTGGCACTTTTTCCGGTTCATTCCGTATGCAATGGCGGATTGGTGCCTATCGGTTCTGACGCCGCTTGCCATCGCGCCGGACGAACAGAAGCTGGCCGCGGCCATGACGAGCGTGATTTCGAGCGGCATCATCGGGACGGCAAACGCCTTTTATTGGAACCGGCGGTGGACATTCCGGGCAACGGAGCCGGGGACCGCGGGATCGCAGATGAAGAAATTCTTCGTCGTTGCGTATTCTGGTATGGCATTGCGCGCCGGGTTGGTTTACGCGTTGGTGCCGCACAAGGAGGGCCTGAGCGCCCGAGAGATGCTGCCATACAATCTGATAGCGATTTTTATCGTCATGTTCTGGAATTTCTTTATGAACCGATTTTGGACGTTTAAGAAAAAGGCAGGGGATGTAATTTGATTAAGGCTGTGAAGTTCGAGCTCCCAAAGCTGGACAATCGGGACTGGATCCTGATTGGGCTCTTTACGGCCGCGGTGATCTTCGCCTTCCACTACATGTTGCGATTCGCATGGGCGCAGTGGTGGGAGACGAACGGTTACTACCAGCACGGTGTCTTTGTTCCGTTCCTTGTGGGATATATGATCTACCGGATGCGCGATGATCTAAAAAAGGTAGAGGTTCGGCCGGCGCCTTTGGGGATGGGCTTGCTGATACTCTCGGTGTTGCTGGCCTGGTGGGGGTCGCACGTTCTGAGCCAGTTCGTCTCGCAGGTCGGCTTCATGCTGTTCATCGTGGGAGCGTGCATCTATACATTCGGGACGAAGATGACCCGTCGGCTTACGATCCCAATTATCCTGATGGGATTCATGCTGCCATTGCCGGAATATATTTTCACGCAGTTCACAAATGTTGGCCAGGTGTATTCAACGAAGATCGCGGTGAAGATGCTCGACGTGCTCGGTTTCGCGCCCACCATGATAAACAACTCCCAGATCCATCTGGATAACTACGAATTATACGTTGGTGTGCCATGCAGTGGGTTCAAATTGACGATGGCGCTGCTCATGTTCGCCCTTTTCTTCTCATCCATTGCAAAATTCAACTGGTGGCGGATTGGAGTCATGTTCGTCGTGCTGGTACCCGTGGCGCTGGTCGTAAATAGCTGGCGGATTGCGATGATCGGAGTGTTCGGGGAGAATTTCGGGGAAAGAGCGGGAAGTTGGTTTCACGACTACGGCAGTTATCTGGAGTTGGTAATTGCCTACGGCGTTCTATTTTGGCTGGCTCGGAGGTTGGGATGGAAAGATTGAGAAGAAATGCAATCCACGTAATCACGCTCTTGCTGGCTGCAGGGGTTGCCGCAACGGTGATCCCAAACAAGGCGGCCAAAAAGCCGAACCAGGCCTATTATGAAGCGCGCGTGCCAAACTCATGTCCGAACTTCCCACTGCTAAAGACCATGGATGTCGATCAGGCGACGTGGGACGCCCTTAGCCCGGACGGCATGATCAGCGCGATCTATTCCGGACCGGACAATCATCATTTGGATTTCACGCTCGTTTCCAGCACGTCGTCCAACGCCTTTCATGATCCACAGATATGCTTCCGAAATCAGAATTGGCGGTTGGATCAAAACGAAATCAAGACATTGAATATCGGCGGAAAAAATATCCCGGCGGTCGTTCTGTCGATGACGAACAGCGTTTCCGGATCGCAGACCACGGCAATCTACTTTTTCTTGGGACCATGGGGCTTCACGGCCGACCCCTTCCGGCAAGTGATGTCGCTCACCTTGTCTAAGACTCTCGGCATCCCGATGGGCCAAGGATATTTCTTCCGATTTATCGTACTGGACTCCTCCGGCAAGAAGAACGAAGACCTGAATCTGATCCAGCGGTTTGCCACAGAGGTATTCGACGCCTTGAAAAAATCGATTCCGGAAGCGACGGGCGCCTAAACCATGGTTATACGCAGCGGCCTCGAACAACTGACGCACAACTTCCGCCTTTCCTTCGCGAGGCAGCGGCGAAGCTGGTTCAACGTCATGACTCCCGAGTGGCGGTTCAATGCCGTTGTCGGCACGATCGTCCTTTTGTGCGGTGTCGTCCTCTATCTCCTCATGGGCGATCTTGAGGGGAGAGAGGCGTTGAAGATGTCCATTGCCTTCATTGCCGGCATCATTGGATTTGTATTGGTCGCGCGCTCGCCCGACAGTCTGATCGGCATTGTCTTTATCCTGAATGCGACATTGTTTGGTTTCGGCGCGTGGAGCCAAATGGCGCTGAAGTTCAACGTGTTCAACACGGCCGAAGTTGTTTTGGGACTGCTGCTGGTGTTTGCCGCATGGGAATACCTCAAGGAACGACCCCACGAGCGGCCCAAACTTGACGCTGTGATGATGACGCCGCTCGTTTTCTACGCGATCGTCCTTACACAAATGGTCGCGGCGGTCATGATGCTGGAGCGCGGTTGGGATGACATTTGGAATCAGTATGGCCAGATGGTCCATTACCTGCTCATCCTGCCCATGATCATTTACCTTCGGCGTCAGGATCGGCTCCGATCGTTTATCAACTTGCTGTTCGCGATGAGTTTGGCCTGCGCGTGCCAAACGTACTACTTCTACTTCTTTGGCCAGTATGGATGGGGTGACCTATTCGGACTGGTCGACGTCTCCGCACGCGGTTCCGGCCTTGCCGTGCGGTTGCCGAGCGCGATGTTGATGGTAGCGATGACGTTGATCTCGTTCGGTCTCTATATGCACGTTGACGACGAGCGCAAGAAGCGTTGGTATTTCATCGCTTTCCTCGCGTTTATGGTGGCCGTCGCCATGAACAAAGGACGCAATGGGTATGTCGGCGTTCTTCTGGGTACTTCATTCATATGGTTCTTCTCAACCAAGACCATGCGATGGATCGCTTTCCGGGATTCCTTCTGGGTCGCGGTTGTCGTCGCGACGATGGCGGTCTGCGTCCCACAATTCGGCGATCGCTTGGCCGGAGTGTTCGATGAAGTGGGAATCCGGTTCACCCAAACTTTCGATGTGCGCGAATACGAAGAGGGCGGCTACCATGAGCGAATGTTGGAGGTGGAGCAGGCATGGCCTCGCTTCCTCGCACACCCCGCAATTGGACAGGGGCCGGGGTATTACCTGAGGCGATCCTATGAGCCCACAGCCAGTGGGACCAAACGGGCAAACTTCCAACCGTTCATGCACAACTCATACGTGTATGTTCTTGCCACGGGAGGGGTTCTCACCACGCTTCCGCTGCTGATTCTGCTGTGTGTTCCCATATTTGTGAGCATGCGGCGCGTGAGGAAATTGCGCGAACCCTCGGCGCGCGGATTCATTTGGGGCGGAACCGCCTATATGCTTGCCATGTTGGCCGGTTCTTGGGTCCAACCGAACTTCTTCCTCGTTGCGCCCGTGACGACAACCGCCGTGGTCATCGGCCTCACTCAGGCCATCTCGCGCAAAGACCTCGACGAACAATCCAATATCACCGCCGCTGAGGCAATCGCTGCGTGACTCAGGTGGCCGCGAGAGAGCCACTCAAGATTCTTCTCGTCAGCCGTTGCGTGGTTCAGCACCGAATCGGCGGTTTGGAGCGCCATGCGCGCGATCTTGCCGGGGAGTTGTCCCGCCGCGGCAATTGCGTCGAGGTCTGGACAACAGCCCATGAGCAGGGCATGGCTACGGATGAGCACGGCGGCGTTCTGACCCGGTTCCTGGCCGACACGCCGACCTGCATTCACTCCCCTGCCTTTGGACATGCGGTTTTGGAGCGTCTTCGTCAGCCACATCAATTCGATGTCCTTCTGGCCGAGTCCGGATCCGCGACGATGACGATGCGCACGCTGCATCCTCCTGATAGGCCCCCTGCGATCATATTTATGCATGGCACCTGGATATCCGAGCACTTGTCCGTTATCGCCGCGGACACCGGCCCAGGAAAGGCGCTGCGCTTTCTGTTCAAGCACCTTCCAGGAATGGCGGCATCCATCATCCGGGATCGGGCTGCGTTTCGCGCGGAGCGAGTTGTCTGCGTCAGCGAATACGTGGCCGAACAGTGCAAACACTTCTATCTTGTTCCGGAAGAAAAGGTTCGGGTGATCCCAAACGGGATCCCCCTGCCGCCCCTCCCCACCGACCAAAGCCGGTTGGACACGCGAAGAGCGCTGGGTCTGGAACAGGATCGAACGTATTTGCTTTGCAGCGGCCGATTGGCGACCGACAAGGCATTCGATCGGGCCATAAGGGCATTTGCCGTTTGTTCCCCTCCCGAGAGCGCGAGGCTGCTCATTGTCGGCGGAGGTCCGGAGGAGCAGCGCTTACGGCAAATCGCCCAGGAGCTTCGTGTCACTGACCGCATAATTTTCACCGGCCCTGTGCCACAGGACAGCGTCCAGGCGTACTACAACGCCTCAGACATCTTGCTTCTGCCATCCATTCGATACGAAGGCCATCCCTACGTCCTCATCGAAGGGGCTGCCGCTGGCCTGGCGGTTATCGCATCCAACCGAGCGGGATTGGGTTCGGAGCTTGCCGGAACGGAGCGGGCGATCTTGGTAAAACCCGGCGACGTGAGGGAGCTGGCAGACGCCATGCACTCTCTCCTGTCCAATCCCGGCCTGCGCGCGCAGCTCTCCGCCAACCTTCGGGCCCATGCTGAAAAACGCTACACATTGGAGGCGATGGTTGACAGCGTCGAGTCGGTCATCGCGGAGATTTTGCCGCTAGGAAAGTCCCAGCGAGCGGAGGTAGTCAACGAGGACGCGGCCTCGGACCTCCCAGGAGTTCGCTTTGGCTAATTCCTTTCGGTGGTCTTCCCTCCCCTGCTCCGCCAACGCCGATTCGATGGCGTGAACGAACTCCTTCGCATCGTGCCCGACTCGCACCGCCTCACCTGCCTCCCGCGCAAACGGCAGCGGGGTGGAGACCACCGGCAGGCCTACAGCCAAATACTCGTACAGCTTGAGGGGTGAGATCCCTTCCGTGTAATCGTTGACCGCATAAGGAATCATGCCGACATCGAAACTCTTCAGATAGCCCGGCAGCGATTGATACGCGCGGAATCCAAGATAGTGGAGATTGGGAGCCTTCGGAAGCGTGGCCGCGTGAGTTCCGTCGCTCACCCCGATCTTGCCGATCAGGATCCAGCTCCAATCGGGACGCAGTGCCGCGAGTTCGGCGACCAGTTTCCAATCCATTTTGTAAGAATCCAGCGCCCCCGCGAAGCCGATGACGGGATGCGGCAGCGCGCCGATGTCGTGCGGCACATCGGTCGGCGCGGAAAAATGGTCGTAGTCCACTCCGTTCGGAATCAAGATATGGTTTGGGTTGAATTCGGCCCGTTGGCGTAGTAATTTCGGATTGCTGGGCGCGACGGCAAGGGCCTCTCGGCAAAGCCGTTCATCCAACAATCGGCAACCCTCGGGATCGGCCGCATAGAATGGCATCGTCGGATAGTCGTCGATCACCCGGTAAACGAATTTCAGGTCCGGCACAACAACCTTAAATCGCGCCTCATTGGGACTAAACAGAAGCAGCGTTGGACGATCCGATCCGAAGATCGCCGCAATCCCGCGTTCCACAGCGCTGCGAAACTGGGCGAGGGCGGACGGCGCGAATCCGGCCTTGGATGGCAGCGCGGGAGTGTAGGTCAGAACGTGGAGATTCGGGCGATCTTCGTGAATCTCCAATCGATTCCATAACCATGGTTGAAGCGTCCGGGAGGTCAGCCGGTCGCGCACCTCTACCATCAGGATGCAGTTGCCGGAGAGAGCAAGGCCTCGGGGAAGCTGCACCGGGTTCGTGGGCACTTCCGGGTTGGCTCGATGGACAAAGGTAAGGAAATTCATGCTTTCGTGGGCCGTTTGCCGGGCCTAGGTATAGTACCGGTTCCCGGCGACCAAAAATTCAGGGGGTCGGGTGGAGGTTGGGATATGTCAGTGATGAAGGGCGCAAAATTTTCAGCCGTTTGCCTCATCGTCGGCTGTGGGGTTGGGATAGGCGTGGAGCAGATCGCCAAGGGGTACGGCGCTCTCGCAGGGTCTGTGGCGGCAGTCAGCGCGGCACTGTTCTTCATTCATCGCTGGAAGGATGCTTTGTGGGCGCAAATCTTTCGCAATTACTACTTCATTCAAGAGGCAGCGGCGATGGCCGTCATCTACCCCAAGGAGGAAGCGCCCATCCTGCCGTGGAGCATTTGGGCGTTGGCGCCCGACGCGCTGTTGCGGTTTGTGGGAATGGTGCGCATCAACGGGTGGACGACCGTGGTTGAATTCGGGTCCGGAATCTCGACAGTCGTGCTCGCCAGGGAGTTTAAGCTGACGGGAAAAGGTCACGTTTATGCGTTGGAACATGACGCGAAATGGGCGGATTTTGTCTGGCAGATGCTGTCGGAGCGGGGCCTCACAGAATACGCGACGGTGCTGACCGCCCCTCTGGCGGCGTTGTCTCTCGATGGCCGTACATTCCAGTGGTACGCAAAGGAATCCATCCAACCAGCGCTCGCTCTTGGTCGGATCGATGCGCTGCTCGTCGACGGGCCGAAGGGAGACACCTGCCCGCTCGCGCGATACCCTGCCCTGCCGACGTTCTTGAACCAGATGGGGGAGAGCTCCCTGGTGGTGCTGGATGATGGGAAGCGGCCGGAGGAGGCGCAGATCGCTGCGATGTGGTCGGAAATGTTCGGGGTGAAGGCGGCGCTGCAAGATACCTCGCGGGGCCAATGGGAACTCTTCCGCGCTCCGTGGCTAAAATCCTAGAAAGTGTAGACGCGGGTCAGCTTACCGGAGCCGAGCGAGTGCCACGATCAAAGGCCCGCGTTGCAACCGTGCTACAACGGGAATGGAACGGGGAAACGGTGCCAACGCGGGCCTTTGTCGATCAACGCTCGAAAGGAATTGCTAGCCTGGCCCGCGACTACAGAGCAATGCTTGTTAATTCACTCCAGTAGCGTTATCACATGAAAAACCCCTCGCCGGGTAGAATGATATCCTCGCATGGGTCTCCTACAGTCCATTCTCTCCGTCGAAAACGAGCCAGAAACGCGTGGGCCCACCAACCTCGACCGCGACGCGATACGCACGTTTTACAAGGAGTCCGAAGATTATGCATCGCATTTTGCCGACTACGGTCTCGACCATCACCGCGGCGCGGTCAATCCCATTCTGCGGTGGCTGAAGCCGGGACAACTCGTCCTTGACGTCGGTTGTGGCTGCGGTCAGACAACCGAAATATTGTCCGAGCATCTGGGAAATGCGTTCGGGTGCGATCTTTCGCTCAAGATGCTTCGCGAGGGTAAGACGCGAGGATTGTGCAATCAACCGACAGCGGTCGGTGACGTGATCCGGTTGCCTTTTCGTACCGAATCCGTCGACGCGATAACGTCGTTTGAGATGATCGAGCATGTCCCTGACATTCCGGCGGCCCTCCGTGAAATGGTCCGGGTACTCAAGTCGGGTGGCCTACTTTACATTCATGCCCCAAACACAACGTCCGTCTTCGATTCCATTCGAGACATCCGAGACCTAAAGCGCGGTGGAAAGGGTCGAAATTGGCTTGCGGAAACCATGACTCAGGCAAAGAGGCGACTCTGGCGCAACGTTGGATTGACGATTCGAAAACTGCTTTGGCCTAAACCGAGTTTTGTTTATGTGCGACCTGATTTGGACACGGAAGGGTTCGTCGGCGGCGATCGGGATTTAGTCTACTATTCCAGCCCGATTGATATCGTCCGCGAACTCAAGCGCATTGGCGTTCGAAGCGTCTATGCACATAGATTGCGAAGCCCCGAACAAAGAGGGATGTCGCCCTTGGCCCCAGGGAGTGGAATAAAGACGAGTCTCTTAACCCGCTTGACGTGGCCCTTCGAGAGCGGCATTCAGATTGTTGCCATCAAGTAGCTGCCGCAGCTTCTTGGATGAAGACGCCTATTGCGATGCTTTTACGAAGACAATATTGACCAGGTCGAAGCCAAGGGCAGCGGAAGCGTCATTCTTTCCCACGATCTTAAACATGACGGTGTTGTTGCCTTCCACACCCGCGAAGTCGCCCATGAGAATGCCGTTAGCCAAGGCAGGTTTATCCGAAAACAGATCGACCGGATCGCCCACGGGCGACTCGTCCTGAAACAGCTGCACTTTTCCCTGCTCGGGACCCTTCACGGCGTCAATGAACACCTGATACTTGCCGCTGTCCGGAAGTTCGCAGATGAGCGACAGGAACGGAGGACCGAAGAAATCTTGTCCCTTTGCCCTGAGCGACAGGCATCGAACCTGCTGGTTGCCCGCGGGTACAGCCTTGCGGCTCAACGTTGCATCGGCGAAACTGAACGACCCGATTGGCAGCGTCCAATGAGCGGCAAATACTATCTTCGAAGGGTCCTCCACTTGCCGAGCGGCGCGATCCGGCATATCAATATTGGCGGTCGGTCGATTCTGTGAATAGAGATAGGTCACGGAACAGTAATCGGCGGGGAGTTCATTTCGCTCCGGCGCATGCTCGATCGTTTGCAGTATCCCCTCGCGATAACTGTATGCATCGCCAAGCATGAAACGATATCCACCGGTCCGGCCGAGCTGTTTCTGATAGACCATGCATCCGCTCAATGCACGGGCGACAGGACCGTCCCATCGTCCCGGCACGTCGTACCATCCACCGTTGAAAGAATCTTCCGAGCCTGTACCGTGAATGACAAGCTCGCCGTCGATTGTGGTTTGATCGTCTCCTTCGAAGAACGAGGTATTGCCAGGCTCTTTCCCCTGCGCCTGTAGAGCCAACCCCACAATATGCCCGCGTCCTTTGGTCTCGAGAAACGTAAACGGCTTGCCTTCCGTTGTGGGATTCTCACGACGCCACACTGCGTAGAATTTCCCTTCGTAGGCGCGACGGGGTGTATCGCCCACAACCACTTCGCCGCGAACGGTTATGGCCGGCCCACTGCTTCTCAGCGAGACGAGTTCGATTTTCGCGGCGCGGTCAAATGGCATCGGCAGGTTGCAGTAGTTGACCCCGGCATACGTGCCAATCAGACAGGCGCCGGTCGCCGGCTTTCCCCAGGCGTACCCGAAGAAATCGCCTGCGGGGCAAAGAACGGCGGGCTTCTTGTCGCCATCCCAAGTGATGCGTAAAAGAATGTCGCGACTCTTGCCGACGAATGCTTCCGCGGGACCGATCCGCAGACTGGCTATCCGTCCCGGGCGTTTGGTTTCAAATAGTGTGACGCTCTTTCCCGGCTCCAGGCGGGCATCGAACTGTTGCTTCCGCAGCTTGGCGCCGGCGGGCACGTTGTAGGCCGTCAGATCGTTCGACCTGCCACCAGCGAAGACAGCCTTCGCCGCTTCGATATTCCGCATATCAGTTTCCGTCACCTTCGGATCAAATGTTTTCACCGGAGCATCTTCGGGATAGATCGCGTAGTTTAGATCGTAAAACTGAAACTGCTTTGCGCGCAATAGTATCTTGCAAGATTTCTTGAAGGGGAGCGGAACGTAGCAGGTATAGCCGCCACCGGCGACATCAACCAGAGGACGGACAAATGGCGGGGTCTTCCCCGCGAACAACTCGCGGAACGAAGTCCTGATGCGTGGCGACGGTTCGCCGTCGAAGTAGAACTCAAGCAGATCGTCGGTCGGCGAGGGCGTATGGATTCTGTAGATGCATCCCGGCCCTTTCAGGTCGGCGAGGACCAGGTTTTCGCCCTCTTTGCCGACAAATGAATACTTGCCGGAGAAGCCGTCATCGTTTCCGCCGGTGCGATCGTAGCTGGTTACACTGCCAATCCTGATCGATCTCTTGAAGGCAGGCAGAAGGTCCAATCGATGCAGCTGTTCCATACCGATGACCCAAGACGCATCCTGCGCTTGGGCGCCGCCAATTGTGGACCACGCCGCTATCAGCGCAATCATCTTCCTAATCATAAATGGCCATCTCCCAAAGTGTCACGGACTATTGTGCCGGCGCGTCATTTTGGCACAGCGATCAAAAAATGTCTGGACGATCGCGGCATCCTTGCGTAATAATCCTATCATGTTCCGATTTACAGTTCTCATCCTTGCAATTCTTTTCTCACTTGCTTCGGGTCCGCAGCGTCTTGACACTTCACCTGAGGCGCGAGCGGACCGATTTATGAAGATGGCAGAGGGGAAAGAATGGGTGATTGGGCAGTACCATGCGTACGGAAGCGAATGGAGCCTTATCGCCGTGCATTCTGACGATCCAAACGGGGATGTCGTCCGATTGTATAGCGGTAAGAAGATGGTCTGGACGAGGTCGATTGGTTCATACGTCTGTTCCGTCATTCCATGGTTGGAAAATGGTTGGGAATGCAACGGGTTCATCATTGTCACAGAATCCGCCGGTCGCGGTTTTGGGCTTCACATTCTCGGCATGCGTAACGACAAGCCAGCTTTGTTGTTGGACACCGCAGGCTTTGGACCACCCGCATTTCCGGAGATCGTGAACGACGGTGGCCGGATGACGATCATCGTGCCGGATATGGACGATTACAGCCGGGAACATCGCAAAGCAGTCGTCTATCACTAGAACGAAAAGAGCGGGAAGTTTATCGCGAAGAAAGTGCCGTGGTCGAAACGACTGAAGTTATAGTCGTCGACGGTTCTTGCCTGTCATTCCATGCGAGTCCGACTTTGCCGACATGGGCCTCACCGAGGCCCGCGTTTGCTGCCTCAGCCGGGCTTCCAATCGGGTACAGAATCGGTTGGACCAATCACTGACAGGAATGGCACGCCGGACGCATCCGCGGCGACTCGTGTAACGCCGTCTATGAACTCCTTGGACCATCCGCCGCAGAACTCTTGCACAACGCCATCCGCACCCACCAAATACTGCGACGGCACGGACACCAAATCGAACGCATCCGTAACCGACAAATCCGTGTCGAACAGCACCGGAAACCGAATGCCGTACTGCCGCGCGAAATCCAATGTCTCATCGGCAGAATTCTGACTGACCCCCCAAATCTTCATTCCCGGATAGGCATCGGCGACGCGCTGCAGATATGGGAACGCCAGTTGGCAAACGGAGCAGCTAATCTTGAAGAATGCGACAAAGAGCGGCCCATCGGCCCGTGCGGTTCTTGTATCGTAGGATTTCCCGGCGCGGTCCGCCAGCGTGAAGTCAAGGAACCGATCACCGGCGCCGATCATTCGCCCAACCGAATCGACTGCGGATCTTTCTCATTCACTTTGTTCTCGATGGCGGTAAGCCGCGAACCAAGCGCCTTCATGTTCTCGTCCAAGCTCATCGCGTGCGCGGTCAGGCTTTCGCGCAGCGTTGCGAACTCGTCCCGAAGTCCCGGCACGGCGCCTGTATCGAGCTGGCCCTGCCCGCGCATCATCAATTCATGTTGCATCCGCAGTTCGACCATTTTTCGGTTGTGCGATACAATGATCGCTACGATGGGGATAAACAACGCTACAATCGGAACCATCAGGGCAAGAATCCCGGCGATGTTCGGCATCGTTAACCCCCCGCCCCGCCCAAGCGATGATGAACATCTTGGCCGGCCGATGTCTGCGCTTCGAGTTGCTTGAAGCGCGCTTCCATGGACTCCAACCGCCGATCCACGCTCATCGCATGCGACGTAATACCTTCACGGAGAGTCAGAAACTCTTGTCGCATCGCCTCTAGACCTTCCACCGGCAACTGAGGATTCTGCGGGGCGCCCGCCCGAATCTCCGCCATTTTGCGCGCATGATGCGTGAAAATAGAGACGAGAGTGATCACTGTGACGAAAAACAGAAAGCTCGCAAAAGTCTCCCCCGGTCCCATCCCGCCTACCCTTCCGCCCCGAGCCGCTGTTGGATCGGCTCGCTCTCGGTGCGATTGTTCTCCAAACTGTCCACTCGATGGGCCAAAGAATCAACGTTCTGCTGAAGACTCATCGAATGCTGCGTCACCATGTCGCGCAATTCCTTCATCTCCGCAGTTAATGATCCGACCTCAGTCTCCAAATCATTCACCGCCCGCATGTCACGCCGGTTGTGGGGACGCGTGAAAACCCCTTTCAGTGCTTCTCCGACCAAGATCAAGAATACCATCACCCCAATGGAGATCAGGACGATTGGTACGCCGTGCAATTCCTGCAGAATTCGTTCAAGCATGCGTGTGTATCATACATCATTCCCCAGCCGCTGAACTTGCTCATCGGACTGATGGACCTTGGATTCGACCTTATCGAGGCGCTCAGAGTAGAGTTGCAAAGTGCGATCCACGCTTGCCGTGCTGTTGGTGGCCAAAGCCTTCAGATCCCTAACCTCGTCACGCAACGCATCGATTTCTTGGCGCATCTGGTGCACATTCCCCTCCGATCCGCCCCCAAGCGCCGGTCCGCGCACGAAAAACCGTATCATGACCATGATCACAACGACCAGGATGACGACGAATGCGAAAAGGATGACAATTTCCAATATTCCCAATAGCACTGCTACGGCGCTGAAGCCGAATGGGTTTCAAGCGTCCTATGAATGCGACGCAAGACCCGGTCCTTTCCCATGACCGTCATCATGTCGAATAGACCCGGACCGCCGGTCCGGCCGGAGATTGCGACTCGCGCCGTGTGGATAACCGGGGCCCGCTTTTCCAGCCCAAGTTCCTCCGCGACGGCGTCAGCGATCGGCGCGAGCCCGTCCGCCGACCAGTGCTCTTGCGCCGCCAAGCGCCGCACCATCGCCTCCAAGATAGGACGAGGATCGCCCTGCCGAAACCACTTCTCGACCCCCTTCTCGTCGTACTCGAAGGCCTCATCAAAGAAAAACGATGTTGCCTCCTTGATCTCCGACAGTGTCCGGACACGCTCCTGCTCCAAAGCCACCACTGCCTCGATATACTCGTCTGGTGCATCCACTTCTCCCAAATACGGCCGGCATGCCGCGCCAAACACCGGCAAGGGCATCTGGCGGATGTAGACCCCATTCATCCACTTCAGTTTCTCGTGATCGAAAATCGCCGGGCTGACCTGGATCCCGTCCAGGGAAAACGCCTCGATCAGCTCCCGCCGCGTCATCACTTCCCGATCGTCTCCCGGCGACCAGCCGCATAGGGCCAAAAAGTTCACCAGGGCATCCGGCAAAACGCCTTCGTCGCGGAAAGCCAGCGCCTCGGTCGCCCCATGCCGCTTGCTCAAACGCTTGCGGTCGGGTCCGAGGATGATGGATGGGTGCACCCAGATCGGCTGCTGCCATCCAAATGCCTCGTACAGCCGGATATGCTTGGGCGCGCTGCTGATCCACTCCTCCGCCCGGATGACATGTGTTATCTCCATCAGATGGTCGTCCACCATCGCCGCGAAATGGTAGGTCGGAAAGCCGTCGCTCTTGATCAGGACCGGGTCGTCGACGAGCGCGTTGTCGAACTCGACATCGCCGCGCAGATAGTCGTGAAGCACGGTCTTGCCCTCGAGCGGCATCTTCAATCGGATGACGAACGGCTGCCCTTCCGGCGCATCGGACAGCTGGCGACAGTGCCGGTCGTACATCGTGGGCTTCTTCGCCTCTTCCTGGCTCTTCCGCAGCCCGGCAAGCCGCTCCGAGGTACAGAAACACTTGTACGCGTCTCCCTGGGCCAGAAGCTGCTGGTACAGAGGCTGATAGATCGAAAGCCGCTCGCTCTGATTGTAAGGAGCGAACGGTCCGCCCACGTCCGGCCCCTCGTCCCAATCCATCCCGAGCCACCGGAGCGCCTCCTTTATCCCCTCCCGCGCCCCCTCCACCTCCCTGGACCGGTCCGTATCCTCGACGCGCAGAATGAACGTTCCGCCCATATTCCGGGCGAGCAGCCAGTCGAACAGCGCTGTCCGAATATTGCCGACATGGGGGAAACCGGTGGGACTGGGGGCGAAACGAACGCGTACAGACATTCGCCGATTCTGCCACACCTAACGCCACAACGGCAAACCAGGTAAGGGTACATGCAATGGGCGAACCATTCCGGCTATAGTAGGCGTTTAGATGAGTACCGACCGATCGAAGCAGGCGCGGTTCGACCAGATGGTCGAAGAGCACGGGGCGGGCATATACGGTGCAGCGCTCCGCCTGAGCCGAAATCCGGACGATGCCCAGGATCTGCTCCAGGACACCCTGTTGCGGGCCTTCCGAGCCTTCGATACCTTTGCGGAAGGGACGAATGAGAAGGCCTGGCTGATTCGTATTCTGACAAATCGGTACATCAGCCTGATTCGTAAGACGCGCAAGGTGAATATCACCGGCCTGGACGATGAAATGCCGGCGCCGGAAGGCGATGGAACGATAGAGATTGCGGGCGCTTTGGATGAGGAAATCGACTGCGCTTTGAAGTCGCTTTCGGAGGGTGTCAGGCTTGCGGTCGTTCTCGTGGACTTGGAAGGGATGACGTACGAAGAGGCTGCGGACACCATCGGCATCCCGATTGGAACCGTCCGGTCTCGATTGAATCGGGGGCGGGAGATATTGAAGAGATTGCTGGCCGATTACGCGAGCAATCGACGGATCGGCAAGACGGAATCGACGAAATGAACAACGGATGCGACCGATTTGACAGGGAGACGCTTCGCGCGTGGGCTGACCACGCGCCGATGTCCGACCAGGACCGGCGCGATTTGGAAGCCCACGTGCCGTCCTGCGCCGACTGTTCGCAAGTTGTGGCCGACCTGGCCATTTATCGAGAGCGGATGAGGTCGTTCGGCGCCGATACCGCACCAGCCGCCATGCCCGCTGCGGTATCGGCCGCGGTCCAAGCCGAGATGGATCGGAACCGAATCTGGTCGTTCCCACGACTCGTTTGGGCATCCACGGCAGCGGCAGTGATTATCGTTCTTCTCGGCATCAATCACTACAGAAATCTCCCGCAGTACAACGTCCAGGTATCGGAAATGCTGGAGCCGATGGACATGATGATGGATGAGCCGGGCAAGCTGGAAACCTCCGATGCTTCGCGGGCAATGGCCCACATTGAGGCCAATGTTGGCGAGAAGACCCCGGTACTGCAGGTTCAATCCAGCGGTCTGCGCATGATGGCCGTGACCGTCGTCAATGCGAAGCTTGGCCAGGTCCGATACGATTTTCAGGCGCCGTCCAAGAAAATGCTCTGCTTGATGATGTACCTGAAGCGAGGCGGCCACCTGCCAAGCGGAATGAAGATGACCTATCGCGGAGCGGAATACCAGTGCTACGAGACGGGACCCCGTGCGGCCCTTTGCTGGCAGACGGGCGACCGGACCTACGTCGTTTTTTCTGAAATGCCTCCCACTCAGCTTGCCCAATACGCGAGCGAGCTTCGAAAACAGACAGACTCGCGCACATAATTCGCCTTTGCCGAACTTTTCCCGCAGCTCACGCGTTTGACGGTACGAATCTAAGGTTTCATAACCTACTCTCGCGACGGAGCGCTGTCATCCCAACTGACGGCGCTTCGTTACATTTGTACACGGGCCACAAACCGATACCCAAGACCCCAGCGCGTAACACCCCACCCCCGATGCGCTGGGGTTCTCGTCCGACAGTTCCTTTCGAGCACCGATACCCAAGACCCCAGCGCAAGGGAGAAAAGGTCAGGTATGCTTTTCCGCTGTGAGCCGGTAGCTCAGTGGTAGAGCAACGGCCTTTTAAGCCGTGGGCCGTGGGTTCGAATCCCACCCGGCTTACCATTTTTTTTAAGGACCCACAGATCACATATCGACATGCATCCCGCGCCGACATCGAGCGAATTGTGGAGCTGACCAATTCCGTCTGGCCAGACCATCTCGCCACCTCCGCCGAAGAAATGGAATCGCGATGGGAGACGGCCGACCCCAACGGACAGGTGTTCCGTTTGGTGGCGGAGCACGACTCCCAGTTATTTGGGATGGCCAGCGCTCGCATCAAAATCCGTGGTGAAGATCGGGACGGTGGATGGATGCACACCGTGGTAGCGGACGAATGGCGCCGACGCGGCATCGGAACAAGGCTGTTCCAAGATATTGAAGAGATCGCCTGGAAGAGCGGCGCGCGAATAATGCAATCCTGGTCGTCGTCCACGGACCCTGGCGGCGGAATGTTCTTGGAAAAAATGGGCATGAAATGCGTCAACAAGAACTCCGAATCGAAGCTGCTTCTCTCCGAAGCGCAGTTCCATGTCTTTGCTGAGCGAGCCGTCGAACTGCAAGCGGCCGGGTATCAATTCTTGACTTTCGATCAGTGCGACACGCCGGAAAACCGCCGGCAGGTTCATGCCCTCACCGTTCAGGCGGACGGCGACATGCCGACGGAGGGAACCGTTCCGCAACCCCAAAGCTACGAGGCCTGGGAAAAGTGGATTTTTCACAGCCCGGGAACGGCCCCGCGACAGCTCGTGGTCGCTATGAAAGACAACCAGTTCGTCGGCATGACGGCGCTGGGATATCGCCCGAAGAAGATCGTATTTACCGATATGACCGGCGTCGAGCGCGATCACCGCGGCAAGGGCCTGTCGGGCGTGATGAAACTCGTTTCCCTCAAGCAGGCAAGAGATGACGGGTACAAACTGGCAATGACCGAGAATGCAAAGAACAACGAGGCCATGCTTGCCACCAACCGACGCTTGGGCTACCAACATGCCAACGACACATTTGAATACGAGAAGTGGCTGACGCCGTGATTGAGGCGAGCTTCGCCGATCCGTGCGGCTCCAACCGGTATCCGGTCGATTTCGGGTCCGGCGATGGGCAACCGATGCTCCGGGCATGGCGTGGAGAGCGGGCGCTGATCAAACTATTCGTCCGCGCGGATCGGCCCACACTTGATGTCGCTGTTGGACTCGCTTTGGCAGAGCTTCCCGCCGACTGCGTCCGAATCCACACCGCCTTTGTCACCCAGAGCGACGACGGGGAATCCTACTTCGACGCGCTGCAACCCACCGATACCTGGCCGCTCCCGGATGGCGAGGTGTTCGTCTATTGGCTTCTGATCGACGTACCGCGCGACGCCGCGCCGGGAAAGTACACCGGGACAGTGATGGTGACGGCGCGGGATTCTGAACCGGTCGCATTGCCGCTCGATCTGCACGTGCTGCCGGCCCAGTTGCCGGAGCCGAAGGACTGGAGCTTCTATCTCGACCTATGGCAGCATCCTCGCGCGATCGCACGCTGGCACGAGATGGAGCCTTGGTCGGACGAGCATTTCGAGCGCTGCCGGCCCTATCTCCAGATGCTGGCCGACGGGGGACAGAAAGTGGTAACGGCGACCATCATCCACGATCCTTGGAATTCGCAGACATTTGATCCGTTCGACAGCATGATTGTTTGGCATGGAATTTCTACTGGATTCGAATATGACTTCACCAATTTCTATCGATGGGTGCGGCTGTGCGAATCGGTCGGTATCGATCGGCGAATTGAGTGTTATTCATTGACCAAGGGTCCGGGGGGAAAGCCGGATTTTGATCTTCAATATGTGGACGCCGCTAACCAACCGGCAACCCTGACTTGCAAGATCGATTCCGATTTGTTCCGGGGATTGTGGGCGCAGTTTCTGCCCGCGTTCGAGCATCATCTGGAAGAGAATGGCTGGCTGGACAAGACCTGCATCGCGCTGGACGAGGCGGGTGAGGATGTGACCGGCGCGATGATCAAATTGGTCAAATCCATCGCCCCGCGTCTCGGCATTTCGCTGGCCGGCAATTGGTATCCGGCATTCTCCGGCGATATCGACGACTATTGCGCCATCTATCCGGGAATACCGCCCGATGCGATTGAGGAGCGACGCCAGCGCGGTCAGACATCCACATACTATGTCTGCTGCGGGCCGTTGCGTCCGAACACGATGACGGCGACGGCCCCTGCCGACATCCGCCGCATTGGGTGGCAAGCGGCGCACTCGGGCCACGAGGGCTTCTTGCGCTGGGCCTACAACTCCTGGCCGGAAGACCCGTTTTTCGATTCACGATTCGGTCCCTGGCCTGCGGGAGACACCTTTCTGGTCTACCCCGGTCAGATCAGCAGCGTGCGTTTCGAATTGCTTCGCAAGGGGATTGAGGAGTTTGAGATGATCCGCATCCTGCGCGAACGGGGCATCGATCTTTCCGACTCCATCTCCTCCGCCGCCTCTCTGCAATCCGAAGACGCGACCGCCATCAACGCAGCCCGCGAACACCTCAACGATTCTTCGTAGCCGCAGATTCTCGTTCCGATACCCCTACCAAATCGCCACAAACAAAATCTGCGTTTTGTTGTAGCCGCAGATTCTCGTTCTGACCCCTGCCCGAATTGCCACGAACAAAATCTGCGTTTTGTTGTAGCCGCAGATTCTCGTTCTGATACCCTTACCAAATCGCCACAAACAAAATCTGCGAGTGACCACGATGGCATTTCCAAAACGGATTTGCAATTACGGCCATCGACGCGGTTCTTGGTGCTGGTGATTCGGGAAGGATTACAGAACGAGGAACCGCGCCTACGAGGACAGCCGCTCTCGGATGCCGGCAACGTATTTCGCATTCGCCTCGATCATCAAATAGTCGCGGCCCAACGACGCGGCGACAAAGCCCGTTGTCCCCGTCCCCGCCACCGGATCCAAAACCAAATCCCCCGGACGCGATGAGCAGAGAATCACCCGCCGCAACAGCTCCACCGGTTTCTGCGTCGAATGCAACTTCAATCCATCCGGACCCTTGAGCCGCTGCGATCCGCCGCAGATCGGAAGCACCCAAACGTTGTCCCCAATCTTCCCCATCCCAAATTCGCGCGCCGCCTGCTTGTCGAACGCGTGACCCTTGGCGCCCTGTTCCCGCACCGCCCAGATCAGCGTCTCGGTGGCATTCGTAAACCGCACGCCCAGCCAGTTGGGCATCGGGTTGGTCTTCACCCAATGCACGTCGTTGAGAATCCAAAATCCCATATCCTGCATCAGCGCGCCCAGGCGGAAGATGTTGTGATAGGTCCCTATGACCCAGATGGAGGCGGTCGATTTCATCACGCGCCGGCACTCGATCAGAAGCCCCCGGATGAACCGATCGTAGTCCTCAAACGAGTCGAACTTGTCCCATTCGTCATCCACCCCGTCCACCTCGCTCCGCACGTTCCATCGCAGCAGTTTCTTCCCAGGCAGTTGAAGGAAATACGGGGGATCGATGAAGATGAGGTCCACACACTCATCCGGCAGCTTGGCCAATTCCACTAGGCAATCGCCCTGAATCACCTGATTGCGAATGCCGGCGACGGTAAGGGTCATCGACAAGAGGATACCCGGAGACATATGGCAGGGGCAGCAGGGCTCGAACCCGCGACCTGCGGTTTTGGAGACCGCCGCTCTACCAACTGAGCTATACCCCTGCGTTACGAGGCGGCATCGATCCTACCCGGAACGGTCGCCTCATTCAAATATCGTCCTAGAGGGCTCCGTTCCATCGGAGCCGAAACTGGAGGGCTGCGCTCCGTCGCAGCCGAAACTGGAGTGCACCGTTCCATCGGAGCCGAACCGTCCGCGTCGAGGCTCCGATGGAACGGTGCCCTCCACCTCAAGTAAACTGCACCCATGCTTCTTGTTAGACGCGCTCTTTTGGCGGCTGTGTTCCTCGCCTCCGCCGTCCACGCCGGCCAGGACCCGCTCGCCATCGGCCAGGCCCTCATCGCCTACGACGCCGCGGCGGATCTTAAACCCGAACTCAAAGAGGTCCCGACGGACGGATACCGGATGTACGAAATCGCCTATACAAGCGCCCATAACGAGCGGGTACCCGGCATCCTGGTCCTGCCCCAGACTTCGACCGGCAAGCTGCCCTGTGTCATCCTGCAGCACGGCCTGGGAGGCTCAAAGAAGTCCATGAAGTCCCTCTGGGAGCCGCTGGTCAAGGAGGGCTATGCCTGCCTGGCCATCGACATGGTGAGCCACGGCGACCGGCCCCGCTTCCTTGCCCCCACCCGACTGTTCGACTTCCCCTACGAAGCCCGAAACGCCATCGCACAGACGGTGGTGGACCTACGCCGGGGCCTGGACTACCTTGCCACCCGGCCGGATATCGATATGGGCCGCATCGGGTATCTGGGCGTCAGCATGGGCTCGATTGTCGGCTCCGTCTTTTGCGCGACGGACACACGCATCGCCGCGGCTGTCTTTGTGGTCGGCGGCGGCAACTGGGAGCTGATCCTCAAGGACACCATCATCCCGCTTTCCACCAATGGGGCGATAAAGCAGGCCGGCGCGAGAAAGCCGGTGGTGGAGGCGTGGGCGCCGTTCGATCCGGACATTTGGGTGGGCCGCATCTCGCCGCGTCCGGTACTGCTCATCAACGGCGAAAAGGACACCATAGTCGTGCCGCCGGCCGCCAAGGCCTTTCAGGCGGCGTGCAAGGAGCCGAAAAAGATCGTATGGTACGACGGCTCGCACAGCGCCCCGCCCGATCTGGTTAAGAAAGAGATGAGCGACTGGTTCGGGAAGTATCTGAAGGAAACGCATTGAAGCTCGGCTGGCTGGAGTTGGCGTTCGCGCTTTCGTTCATGCAGACGTTCGGCTGGATCTATTTCGACGGGCGCAAGCGGCGATCGCATAAATATCGCGACAAGGTGATGGAGGGCCTCTCCCGTCTGCCGATGCCGCAACGGGACCGGTTCGCGACGCTATTCTATCCCCGCACGATGCAGGAGCGCTGTGTGCAAGCGATGGTGATCGGCACCTGCAGCCTGGTGCTTGCCATCCCGTTCTATCTGCCCCCAGCCTGGTACTACACGTCGATGCCCTGGGCCAGCCTCGGCACCATCATCCTAGCCAGCTACCTCGCCGCCGTTTTGGGGGAGTTTTTGTTGAATTGGTAGAGGCGGATCGTCTGTTTAGTAGCCGCGGTTCCTCGTTCTGAAACCCTGACCGAACCACCAGCGCCAAGAACCGCGTGGGCGGCCGTCATTACCCATATCCAACCGAATTGGAATTTCCACCGTGGTCACTCGCAGATTTTGTTCGTGGCGATTCGGTCAGGGTGCCAGTACGAAAATCTGCGGCTACACATAAGTACTTGGCTATTGGCTACAATTCACTTTGGAGGTGATGGAAATGGCGCCAGGGACTGCTGCTTGCGTGCTAGCCGTCGGTTTATCGTTCTGCTTCGGGAGTCGGTGCTTATCGGCGGACGTGCCCCTGCAACTGCTTCAGCATGACTCCTCAAAGCACATAACCGGGCGGCAACTGAAGGAGGACTTTACCCAAGCGTATGTTTGTCCCGTCAGCCACTTTTCGGACGGTCCAGAGCTAAAAGAGCGATTTGCGCGCAAGTCCTGCATGCCTCCGGCAAAAATTGCTGCGCTGGAAGAACAAATGATTCGGGCAAAGGATAACCAACAAGCAACGCCCAGCGCAGAATCAATCGCCTTAAGCATACGCTGCGATCGCTTGGCGATCGGACAAATGCTTGCGCGGCTGCCGAACAGTTTTTGGAACGAAATCGAACACTGCAATGAAGTAACCCTAAGCACATCCCCCGGACCTGGAGGGATGGCGTTGCATAAGATCTGGCTCTTGGCAGCCCGCTGCTACATTGTGCTCCAGACGGCGGAATACGATCCGACCTCACCGAGTTCCTATCTCGCACATCTTAGGCGACCCCAATTATCGTCGATCCGGTCTTCAATCAAATCCTTCGACCTGCCAACGCCGATGAAGATCATCAGGGTCGACATCACCGTCTCTTTTCCCGAGCCCGAGTTCGAGTATCCTCCGGAGACAACTCGCCACTCGCAATCAAAAGGTGTTGCCGCGTGGTTGACGGCATATGATGCGGACGGCAAGTTCCTTTTCTACGACCGGTATTGGTGGCTGACCGATCCAATGCCTCCGTGGCAAACCGACGGCGGCGTTTAATTCTGTGGCTGCAAGGACTTTGCCAAGGCCACAAATTCCTCCAGCGACAGCGTCTCCGCGCGGCGGGAGAGGTCGATGGGGAGGGCGGCGAGCTGGTCGGGGGAAAAGAGCGGTTTGAGGGCGTTGCGGAGGGTCTTGCGCCGAGTCCCAAATCCCGCGCGGACCAGTTTCCGGAAAGTGGCCTCCTCCGCGGGGGACAAGCGAGGAGGGACGGGGATGAGCTCGACCACCGTTGACTGCACCTCCGGCGGAGGGTAGAAGCAGGTGGGCGGGATGGTGAACAGCCTCCGTATCTCGGCGTGATACTGTGCGAACAGCGAAAGCGACCCGTAGGTCTTTGTGCCAGGCGGGGAGAGAAGGCGGTCCGCCACCTCCGTCTGCATCGTCAGCACCATCTTCGTGATTCGGGTGCGCAACGCAAAGAGCCGCTCCAAAATGGGAGACGTTATGTAGTACGGCAGGTTGGCCACCACCACGAACGAACCATCAAAGACAGACCCGATATCATAGTCCAGCACGTCGGCCTCTATCACCGTGACGGGAAGGGACGACAGAGACGAAAGGGACGGAGGAATCGACGAAGACGACGGAGACGATAGGGACGCGAGAGATTGAACCATCAATGGATCCCGTTCGATGGCGACCACCGAAGCCCCGGTCTCGGCAAGAAGCGTTGTCAGCGCCCCCAGCCCCGGCCCGATCTCCAAAATCTGCTCAGAAGGCCCAAGAGCCGCCACCATCTTCCGCGCCACGTTCGCGTCGCACAAAAAATGCTGGCCCCAGCTTTTCCGGGGCCTTACTCCTAGCTCACCCAGCATGCGCCGGATGCCTGAAACCGAGCAGCGTCCTGTCCTGAGCGAAGCCGAAGGATCAGTCAAGTATGTGGACTTTCACCTTTTTGCGCCCAAACTTGAGCGCTTCTTTTCGCGTGTGGAAGCAGAGATCGATCTTCCGGCCCTTGATGGCCGATCCCCTATCGCCGGCAATGGCATACCCATAGCCCTCGATATACATGTGAGTGCCCATCGGGATGATGGAAGTATCAACCGCCACGATGCCGTAAACGGCCTTCAGCCCGGTCGCCGTATAGCCCGTCGCGAATTTGCCGCAACTGCCCGGACCGGGATCGTAGGCCGTGGCCGTCAGCATGACAACCTTCCGACCGCCAAAGGAGCCACGGGAGGTTTTGTATCCCGCCTCGCCGATGAGATAGAGCTCACTCACGGCTGGATCGATTGCCTGGTAGATGAGCTTCTTGACCTGCGCGCCCTTTCCGGGCACGAGGACCTGATAGACATTGAAGATCGTGCCGTTTTTGCCGTCACGAACCTTCTTGATGGCCCCACGGGGAGTATTCCGATCGCGGATGTACTCCTTTACATAGGGCACCGGCTTCCATTCCGAGAGCAGGAAAGCTGCCTGCTTCTCCCCTGGTTTGTTGACGTTTCCGTTTGTGATTTCGGCCTTTCCGGCCTGGATCGCGCTCACCGCCACTACGAGTGTGGCAACTCCCAAACGAATTAATGTCGTCAAACGCATAAGGAACCTCCCTTTTTGCGCTGGCGCAATGAAGGTTGAGGCTACCACCTGTTTTTGCGGGGAGTCAAACTTACTGGGTACTTTGGTACACAGTGTTGGGGTCTTTGGTTGTCGGAATTCGGTGGTATTCGGTAGGCGAGAACCCCAACACAGCGGTCGAACGCGGGCCTTGGTGGTTGGCAATTGTGGGCATTCGGCACGACGGCCCGCGACTACAGATTACTTGGTGTTGGGGTCTTTGGTGGCCGGAATTCGGTGGTATTCGGTAGGCGAGAACCCCAACACAGCGCACGTTGACGATGCGATCGCCAATGAAAATCCAAGAATCAGTCAGATCGGTCCGATCCGTCTGATCCCGGGGCAAAAAAAGAACCCTGTCGTGATGGCACGACCGGGCTAGTGATGTGAATGGTGCGGTTTTCGGCATCGAATGGGTGAGTTGAGACCCGGCCCGACGCCTCGGCTAGTTGTCCTTGTTGACAATGGAAGAAGCACGATCCGTGCCATGACCCAAAAGAGCGATCGAAAGCAGGAAGGTTTCCCGGCATGGCACCCCGGCAATCGTTCGGATCACCGGTGGCGCATCCGGCAAAGACGCCAGCGCCCGGAGCGCCGCCGCCTCGTCGCCTTGCGAGTAGCACCGAATCACCTCTTGGTAGCCTTGCGAATTCGGCTTTCGCAGTGTCTTGAGCACGGCGGCATCCAGCTCCATGCCCTGGAGCACAAATAGCCGGTAGAGGTCGCTCTCGACGCCCAGAAGCTTGCCGATGCCCAGCACGGCGCGTTGACGCGGAAACCCGCCATGCAGCCGCTCGACCGAGCGCATGATACGGTCCAGATCGTCGGCTTCTCCCACAGCGCCCAGCGCGTAGTCCATTTCCGCGGCCACTGCTCCATCCACCTTCGGCAGCATATCTCGCAGCATCTGCGCCGCCTCCCGAATGCCCAGAGCGGCGGTGGCTTCGGCGGCCACAATCCGGATGCTGGCCTCCGGTGCGTCCAGTGCGTCGATGACCACCTCGGTCGCCTCTGCCGCCCCCGTGCCGCCAAGCGCCCGGATTGCGGTCCTGCGAAGATCCGGGTCGCCGCCCGGAAGAGCCACAGCGATGAGAGCCGCCACAGCCTGCAGGCCGCCGATCCGGCCGAGGGCTCGGGCGGTAGCCAATCGCATGCTTGGGCTCGGGTGTTGCAGCAATGGAACAAGGGCCTCCACAGCCGACACCTCGCCGAGCTGAGCGAGTATGTCCACCATCTCTTCGATGGCCGCTTCCGGCCTTTGTCGCAGGTGTTCGACGATGACTTCCGCGGCCTGGCTGCCTCCGATCTGGCCAAGTGCGATGACGGCCTTTCGCCGCACCGACGGCTGCGGGTCGGAAAGCACCTTGGCCAATTCGTCGATCGCAATCTCCATCTTGGATTCCCCGAGCCGAACGACCGCAGCCTCCCGGCTTTCCGGATCATGCTTGCGGACCAGGGAGCGAAGGGCCATTACGCCGGTCGGCGTGACGGAGCCGAGCTGCGTGACGAGGGTCTTGACGGTGGATTGGCCGCGATCGCGTATGAAGAACACGCTCCCAGCGGCGAGCAGCCGGAAGCCCAGCGTTATCCCGAACAGCGTCTCGTAGCGATATTCATTGATGATGTGGCCCGCGGTCGCGTTCATGACCACGCCTGCAACCATCGGCGCAACCCCCATCACGACCGCAACAAGAGCCGAAATCGCGCCGACTGAGACGGACCGATGCTCTTCCGGCGCGGCTTCGATCATCATCTTTAGCTGCGCGATGCCGACGCCGGCCCAGAATACGCCGCCGAAAATGTTGCCTATCACCAGATAGATGTAGGTGGCCGTCATGTGTTCCGGGTTGGTCGCGATCCACAAGCCCATGATGGGAACTACCCCGGCGGTGGCAACGGCCAGAACGGCCTTCGATCCAAATTTGTCGGTCAGGAATCCCCACATCTTCGTTGATAGGATCGTTGATATTGCGGAGACCGTTCCCAGGATCTGGATCGTCGCGTAATTCATCTTCAACTCTTCCAACATGTAGGCCGGGAGAAATGCGCCAGGGAAGGAGGTTGAGAACGCGACGAGCAGAAAGAACAAATACAGCGGGCGCATGCTTCGATCAGTGAACGCAAATCCGAGAGAGGAAATGGCTTCGCGCAACGATCGCTTCTGCACCGTCGCGCGGGGCGGCTCCGGAATCCTCGCAAAGAAATAGTATGAGGCGAGCATCGCGATGACCCCGAGGCCAAAGGCGGTCGCGAAGGCCAAATGGTCGTCAAAATGAGCTTTGATCTGATCGACAAGGAGACCCGCCGGCAGGCCAAGAGCGACCGCGACCCAGCTGCAAACGGCCGTGCGATACGCGAAGAACCAACCACGCTGACCTTCCGGCACAAGGTCCCCGAGCCAACCGAGAAACGCCGGGCCGATAATTGCGGAAGAGAGCCCCGTGAGGGCTAGGCATGCTATCAACACCCCACCGCTGGGGAACCAGAGCGGCAACCAGGGCAAGATGGCGATGATGACCCAGAAAACGCGCATCAGCAATGCGAAGGGGATGCAGAATAGCCGGCGACTGGCCATCGTGTCGCCCCAAATGGAGCCAGGGATGTTGGCTATGCCGACGAGCGCGGGTAGCCCGACGAGCACCCCGAGCCAAAAGTCATTGAGCCCCGCCAATCGCGCATATCCAATGGTAAAGGCGCCACCGGTGAAGGCTAGGAAGGCAGTGTAAACACCGGCGTCCCAATTCGAGATTCGGACGCCGCGAAGCACTTCGGAACGATCTAAGGATTGCGGTCCCTCTTCCATGCTACGGCCAAATGCTGTTGGGAGGGACCCCATTGTTTGGCGCTGGTCCCTCCCCAGTTCTGCTGAGTTTACCGCTCAGAAAAGGTCACATGCGAACAGAGAAAATGCGTGGTTCGAAATTGGGTCAAACGGCCAAGGCATAGAAAGGGCTTTTGCCATCAGGAATGGCTCGCATGCCGGTTCCTCGTCGGAGAATTCGCGCCAAGGCTCCACATCCTCTCGCCAGCCCGCAACGGTTATGGGACCTCGATCGGCGAGATAGTTGATCATCTGTCTCCGAGGGTTTGGTGGCAGCAGCTCTTTTATCAACAGGCCCTCGGGAGTGTACGAGCAGATCATGTACTGCTCCACCGGTTGGCCGACGCACAGGATCGTCTGATTGTGCCAGAACAGATATCCCCATCGCGCGTCGTCTCTCTTTGCGGCTCCCGGTCGCGACTCGCCAAACTGTTCATAAAGCTCTCTGATTCTCGGTCTGTCCTCCTCGCACATCCCTCGCGGCATTTCCGACATCGGGTCCACGAACGGCGCCAGGCTAAACTGGATGCTCCATCGGTCGGCATAGTACCGAAAGCCCAACCGTTCGTATAGCTCCGTGCGCGCGGGGACGAGCGCCGCGACATCGAACCCATCCTCGCTAAGTCGTTCAAGGAGTTGAGCAAGCAGTTCGCTTGCATATCCCCTGCCCTGCAGCCGCGGTTCGGTCGCGACTCCGGCAATCCCCGCGCACCGAACAAAGCGGTCGCCAAGATTGAGGTCAATCGGGGTAACGCTCGCGGTGGCAACGGCCCCGTCATCCCCAAACAGCAGCCATTTGTTTTGCAGATTGAAAAGCGGGTCGGCAAAGAAGAGCGGGCGGGCGCCGTCCAAGCTGATTTCGAATGCGCTGCAGATGATCTGCAAGACCGATTCGACGGTCTGATCATCGGCCTGGCGCAGAGTGAGGGCGATTAGGGCTCCTCCGCCTTGCCGATCTGGAGCTGCACTTGGACGGACACCCCCTGGCGCAGACGAATACCGTCCGGCGCGACGACCTGCACCGTGACCGTTCGATCATCGGTCATGCCTGTAATATCGATTGTCTCCGTCATAAGAACAGACAGGGAATCCAGCACCGCGCTCGCTCCCTGCGCCGGCACCTGGGCGGGCGAGATCTTGTATCCAACCAGGCGGTATCCGACCGGCAGAGTGCCGGACCACTGGGGAACGATGGCCAGCAGCTTGGAGACGGGAGTGGTCTTCGTAGGAATGACTCTGCCGCGCGATGGGGACAAAGTGACTTCGCCCTTCGTCACAATCCTTCCGTTGCGATCGACGAGCACGATGTCGTGGAGAAGCTGGGCTTCAGGCATATCGCGCGGGTCGTATCGGATCTGGGCCTTGGCGACTCGCTCCAAGACAGTCTCATCGGCCGACACCATGACGGTTCGCGGCTCCGCGACCCACGCCTTGTCATCAAAGCCCGGCGGCGGCTGTGTGGTCGGAACGGCTTCAACCGTGACCGGCACATCCGTTTCCCCTGCCAACGTCAACTCAATCCGTTTCGGGGACACTTTCCAGCGGACTTCGTCTTGCAGGTCGGGTGGGATCGCGATGTAGACCGGGTAGGAAGAGGTCCCGCGCCGAGCGGAATCGAGTCTGACGGAGACAACCACGGCCTGTTGGTCCCCGGTCGCCAGATCCTTCATGACCTCTGGATTGCCGGTGGCGGTTAGCTGTATCAGAGGCGATTCGCCGAGGACTTTCATGCCTCTCGGCACGTTTTCGTAGACGACGCGCTTGGAAAACGTCTCCTCTTTTTCGGGAATAAACGTCCTCTCCACAGACCAAAACAACAGAAGGGCGAGGGCGGCGGCAAGGAACTTCTCGACCAGGTTATGCCTGAGGAAGTTCACTCTTCGCCTCCTTCCTCATGCGCTTGATTCGCGCCGCACGGACTCGCGCCGCCAAGGACTGAACGCTTCGAGGCCTCGTGTTGATATGGGCGTTGAGGTAGGTCCGCACGTCCTCCGGCTTCAGGCCCAAATCGATTTGGCCCCCGATCGAGATGGAAATTCGGCCGTTTTCCTCGGAGACGACGATGGCCAGGGCGTCCGTTCCCTCCGTTACGCCAATGGCCGCCCGATGCCTCATGTGAAATTCTGGATGCGTGTGCTTGGTCGAAATGGGCAGTTGGCACGCCGCCGCGATAATCGTGTCGCTTCGGATCACAACCGCGCCGTCGTGCAATGGGCTTCCCTTGAGGAAGATGCTTTCCAGCAGCTCGCCGGAAACGCGCGATTGCAGCATGGTGCCGGTCGCCTCGACCTCCGCAAGCTGGCTGGCCCGCTCTACAACGATGAGCGCGCCGGTACGGTCCATCGACATCTGTGTCACGGCCGCCACGATCTCCTCAACGGTCGTCAGGGAGACCTGCTCCACGGTGAAGAGGGTCTTTTGCGCCCAAGGACCCACGCTCCCGAACTGTTCAAGCGCCTGCCGCAGCTCGGGGAAAAACAGGACGACAAGCGCGATCCCGCCAACGACGGAGGCCTTTTCCAGAAGGTAATAGAGCGTGTGCATGTGGAGATAGCCGCTTAGTGCGTACATGAGGCCGAAGATCAGGAGGCCGCCCATAATCGGCCAGGCCCTCGTTCCTCGAACCAACAGCAGAAGCCGATAGATGACGTACCAAACGATCGCAAACTCGACGATACGGAGCAGCGACTGTGTACCCAATCCTCGGACGTTTTCTAGGAATTCCGGCACGGATAATTCAACCCTCTATGAGTATATCTTCCAGCCAATGCTCTGCGCACAAAAAAAGACGGCACACCCAGTTCAGGTATGCCGATCGTAGAGGGAGGTTGGGAAGAACGGGTCTTTTGCCCGCTAATGGGTCCCAACTTAGAACGCTGCCCTCTTTATAACTCGGCTATTGCCTGCTTGGTAGTCGCAAAACTGCCTGCTTTGACCAATAACCCGCTCGCTCCGGCAGTTATGCGGGAGAAATAATGACTCTTCTCTCGGGCTCGATGCCTTCGCTATAGGTCTTGATGGTCGAGTCATCCCGAAGGACCCTATGGACGATGCGCCGCTCGTGGGCGGGCAACGCCTCCAGCTCCGCCTCTTCCTTCCGGGAGCGGACCTGAGCCGCCAACTCCAGCGCCAATTTCTGGAGGGTCTCGGCTCGCTTCATCCGATAGTTGTCCCCATCGAGCACGATCCGGGCGTTCGGACCGTCTTCTCCCTTGCTGATCATCACGTTCATCAGATACTGAAGAGAATCGATGACGGAACCCCGCTTACCGATAAAGTGGGGCACGTCGGGTCCGCTCATCTCTAGGTGGATGTATCGGCCCTCCGTTTTCTGGTAGGATGCATTGATCTTTAGTCCGGACGCCTCGATGATGTCCTGCAAAATCTGCTGGGCCAATTGTACGGTTTCACCGGACAGTTCGGCAGGAATCGCATCTTCGTCAGGCCCGAGAGCAACTCGCATCAATTCGTCCAAATTCGGCTGATCGGCAGCGGGTGTTGCCGCGGCGGGTGCCGGCGCCTCCACAGCGGCGGCAGGGGGTTCCGGAGTCGATACGGGAGCCGGCGCCGGTACAGAAACCGGCTCCGCGCCCAGCGTCGCCCGGACTCGCTTCGAGGTCCGATTGAACAGACCTTTCACTTCCGGCAGCTCCTCGAACTCTACGCAGGTGGTATCGGTCACGCCGAGCAGCCGCATCGCGGACTGTCGGGCTTCATCAATCGTTTTTCCAGTAGCTTCAACCATTCGTTGCAATGTCAACCTCCCAAATAAAACGCATGACTATCGGCGGCGCTTTTTTGCGGTCGCCTTGCCCTTGTGGGACTTGGGGACACCCGTCCCCTTGCCGTTCGACCCGGATGGCAGTTCGGGCAGCTCCATTTCCATCACAGCCAACGGCTGCTTATTTACCCAGACTTGCTGCACCGTCGCAAGGATGTTGGACAACATCCAATAGAAGATGAATGCGGACGGCAAAGGATACAGGTACATCATGACCACGATGGTGGCAGTCATGAAGATGCTCATGGTCGTCTGCTGCTTCATCTGCGTAGGATCGCTTACTGCCATTTTTTGGGTTACAAACATCGAAATGGCGTAGAGCCACAGCAGCACATTGTCCAGGTGACCCAGGTTCGGCGCGAAGAACCCGCTGGTCGAGTGACTCCAGGCAGGGTTGATCCAGAGGAACGTGCCCTCTTCGAAGCGGAACCGATAGGCCCGCATCACGCTGAACAGCCAGATCAGAATCGGCAGGGGAAGCATAGGGCCAATACAGCCCCAGGCCGGATTCAGATTGTATTTCTTATATAGCTCGCTGATTCTCTGCTGGAGCTCGACGCCTTTGTATCGCTCTTGCAGGGCCTGAACCATCGGCGACAACAGCTTCATCTGCTTGAAGAACCGGAACTGGTAGTTCGAGAGCGGCCACAGCCCGAGACGGACCACCACCGCCAGCAAAACCATCGCGAAGGCATAGGAGAAACCCGATACGCGGCCCGTCAAGCTCACCAGGGAATCAATGATCTTGTACCCGGTCCCGATGGCATAGTCCGTTTGGCGCTGATAGCGCTCATCGAGGTCTTTGTGGAGCGCAGGGAGACGAGTTGTATCGGCGTACCGCTCGTATTCAACCGGGGACTTGCGCTGGAAGGTGCTAAGCTCCTTTTCGGCGGCCTCCATATATTGGAATTGGTCGCCTTTCAGCTTCGCGCTTCTCCCTATGTCCTCCAACCGAACGGTCATCAGGTTCCAGGCCTGAAAGCGTTCCGGGCTGCCAGAGAATCGCTTGTCCAACACGGAATACTTCTCCCGCATGTCTTGGGAGAACTTCTGCAGGTCCCCGGATAGATCGCCATGCTTTGCATCGGCGGCCTTTTGGAATTCTGCGTTGACCTCAGCAATCTTACGGGTATCTTGATTTTGCTGCGCAGGGTTGAAGAACAGCTGCATTGCGAAAAACACAGCGGCAAACAGAAGGATGAACTGGAGCATCCCTGGCTTTTTAGGGGCAGCCTTACTCATGGTACTGGGTCATACCCTCCCTTTGCGAACGGGTGGCACCGCAAAATCCGCCGGAGGGTCATCCATATCCCTTTTAGCGCGCCATACTTCTCAATCGCCTCCATGCCGTATGCGGAACAGGTGGGCTGAAAGATGCACATGGGCGGGGTGAATCGGGAAACAGCTCGATAGCCGCGAATTAGGAAGAGGCAGAACCGCTGGGACCAGCCGCGGTTTGCGCTCGAGTCAACAGTTCCTCTACTCTCGCTTCGATCTTCCAATAGTCCGACCGCAGAATCGCCTGCCGAAGCACGAAAACCAGGTCGAATCCGATCGGTATTCGCCCCCATTTGGATTGAATCGCAGCCCGCACTCGGCGCTTCCACCGTGAACGCTTGGCCAACGGGCCGATCTTCTTGCCTGCAACTACTCCGATTCTCGCCGATTCGTTGCCCGGCATGGGCAGAAAATGGATCGTTAGTTCCGGCGTGTGCAAGAACTTTCCCTCGCGATATACGCGGTTGAAGTCGGAAGAACGCCGAAGCCTGGCCTTTGTCGGCAACACGGGATTTACTTGACAAGCTTGCGCTTTCTGACCACGGCGATTTCGTGCCGTCCACGCGCCCGGCGTCGCTTGAGGACGTTTTGGCCGTCTTTCGACCTCATTCGAACGAGAAACCCGTGCGTGCGGTGCCTGTGTCGGTTGTTCGGTTGGTACGTTCGTTTCATTACTCTTGCGGCTCCCTGTCTGTTCACTTGCCAAGCCCGCGCATTATACCGTGCGAACGGGGTAAATATGGTGCCGACCGGGGGACTCGAACCCCCACGCCCTTGCGAGCACTGGCACCTGAAGCCAGCGTGTATACCAATTTCACCAGGTCGGCGAGAGCCAAAATAATACCTAAATGCGGGGCGAATTTGCGCCCACCCCTCGGCATTGGGCCGAATCCTGCCTCCTTACCCGATTCGTGGGGAGAAACCGAAATCTCACCCCAACGGACCGGCATCGAAACCGGGATTCGCGCGCCCCACGCTCACTTGGCACGAAGCTTGCCCCAAACGCAGATAGCTGTATCACTCTAACCGCACGCCACACCGGCCGGTTACTTCGAACCAAGGAGCTATCGTAATGAAAAATGTTTGTGTTTCCAAGGCGCTCGCCCTGGTCGCGGCCTGTTCTCTGCCTATCGCAATGGTCAGCGCGGTGCAAGTTCGCGACAAGGTCGGCGGCGACGGCCTGTTTATCATCGGCACTAAATCTTCTCCTGTGATGACTTTCAGCGCCGGCACTCTCGAGAGCACCCAGATGGGAGCCTTTCAGTTCGAAGCCGACTACGGCCTCGGCTTCATCGACCTGGAAACGTTCTGTTCCGATCCGTTCAAGACCATCGGGTTCGCGATAAACCCAACGGACAACGTCGGCAAGGCCTATTCCCTGGTTGACCTAGGTACCGGCGGCTACTCTGCCCCGAAGGCCGTGTTGATCAAGCGACTGTGGGCCAACGCTTATGCGGATGCCAAGACCAGCACGGCGAAGGCCGCCGCCTTCCAGTGTCTGATCTGGGAAATCAAATTGGATGCCAGCATTGACTTTGCCGGCGGCAACGTTATGATTGCCAACTCCGGCTTCTCCGGCAGCGTTCGGAGCCAGGCGCAGACCTGGGCCACCAGCCTGACGAACGGCGACTGGACGACCTCGACCAACCTGTACGTCCTCACAGCCCCGGATTCCCAGGACGTGTTCACCCCTGTCCCCGAGCCTGGAACGTTCGCCGTGGTCGGCGTAGGCATCGCCGCCCTGCTCCGACGACGACGCAAGTAAGCAAGCTATCCGTAAGCCTTTCGGCCCCGCTTTCCTTCCCGGCGGGGCCGCTTGGCGTTTAAGTGTCGCCAACCTGGCCGAAATTGAGAAATGTGATGGCGAGGTCTCGAAGATCAACGTGATTATCCCGGTTGAGGTCTGCCGGACCGGCATCCCCGCCGAATTCCTCGAACACCAATCCAATATCCTTGAGGTCGACCTGGTTATCGCGATTCGCATCTCCATTGATCAGAGCAGGGTTGACGTTTTCTTTACTTCCGACCGTGGTATCGACCATGACATTTCTTTGGAGCCAATTTCCGGCTCGAACTCCGAGAATCAGAGGTGTTCGGGGCGCCGGTACCGCGTAAGAACCATCACTTCCGACATTTGCTCGATAAAGCGCCCAATCATCGCCGGTCACCGCGCTCCGCAGAAGCACGTCTATCTGCCTAGGCGGAGAGCCTCTGAGTTGGCCGAAAGATATCCGCCCACTGATCAGGGTGGAAACGACCTCGTAACATCCCATATCTATGCCCTTCCCATTGATTCGAGGCGAGCCGGATAGGTCAAGGCCATAATTCCACCCGTAGTACACGTCACCGACATCAATGCAGGGCGAGCCTGGCGTCAAGTGGTAGTCGTTGTTTTGGCGATCGATAAACTGCGGGTCGACTCGGATGTTGCCGTTTTGACCATTAGGGTCATTCGCGGCCGGATTGAAGTCTTGACTGCCGTTTCCGTAAATGCAGTCATTGACGAAATAGGCGTTCGAGCCCGCTTCGGAAACGCCATAGGTGTTAAAGGCGATGATGTTATCAATAATGTTGGCAGTGCCGCCGCAACCGAGCGCATAGCCGCCAAACATAGTTGCATTTCGAGTAACGGTGTTGCCAATAAACAGACCATCGGTCATTGAGACATGGCCGGCAAACGGATCGTGATTCCCGTAAAACAGATTCGACGCAATCACACAATTCCCTTGAAAGACTGCAGCGGTATACCCCGTGCTGTGGGTCAGCGAATTATTCGTAACTCGATTTGCTGCAAACAGGCCACCAAAGGGAACAGCATAAACTCCTCCCCCACTTCGAGACGCCGCGTTGCTCGCAATGAGATTTCCATCAATTCGTGCGTCCGTGTAGTTGCAGAGAAGGCCCCCTCCATAATCGGATGAGCCGTTCTCCAACACGAATCCATCAAGAATCGTGTTGTCCAAGGAACAGGGTAGGATGCGTGCGACCGATATTCCAGGATTTGCACCGCCGTCAATCACCGAAGTTGGATCCTGCGCTCGAGCCCGGTCTTGGAGGAAATTCTCCACCCCATCGAATCCGCCGTACAAACCTACTCCCTGCTTGAGAGCGATGTTCTCTCGGTATGTGCCGGACATAACCCACACCTGGTCCCCATACTGGCTCGTGGCAAGTGCGGCGGAAATCGTTGCCTTTGCATGGTCCCAAGAAAGGCCGTCATTGTCGTCAGTACCGTTAGGAGCGACGCGAATCACTTTCGCCAGATACGGCGGCCAGGCGGAACCGTCCGATTCATCCGCACCGATGTCTACCGTCCCTCCCGTCGGCTGAATCCGCGGCTGACCATCATAATCCGTCGTAAGGTTTAGGATTTTGTTGTTGTTCCCGGCGTCCCGGCAGGGCGAATCCCAATTGAGATGCAAATCGTAGCCACCCCAGTTTGCGAATTTTGGATCCGCGATGATGTTGCCATTTTTGGTCACGATCCCAGAATAGAGTTCAGAGAAGTCGTAAAGTTTGTTTCCGAAAAAGCAATTATTATTGTATTTTGCGGCATTCTGTGTTCCCGAAGCGTCGATCCCCGAATTCCCAAGAGCAACGATGTTATTAGAAAAGTCTGAATTATTTGTTTCCACGTACGCGCCGCCACCCAAAGGCGCATACCCGCCGACTAACGTGTTGCTCTCCACAGTACTAGTCCCTTTTACATAAATGTTGCCACCCGCCGTTCTCGCGGCGTTCCATTGCAATATGTTTCCGACAGCAACGCCGTTCTCGATAGAAATCCCACCGCCCTTGTCGGAAGAACAGTTCGCAACACGATTGTAGCGGACAAGGCCGTTTACGACATGAATGCCGCTTCCGTTTTCAACGACGTTATGTTCGATCGTGAGATTCCGTGATTGGCCGCCGACGCCCGATCCCAACACGTAATTACCGGAGATCAGGCCTCCGCCATCGGAGGAAATGCCCGAACCTTTCCCCACCAGGACATTTTCTGTAACTGAGATCGTTGAGGAGGAATCAATGTAAATATGTGGACTGTTTTCGAAGCGATTATTTGCAATGGTGGAATTACAACCATATAATTCAACCTGACTACCCGATTTGCTACGGAATGCGTTTGAGGTCAATTGGGCTGAGGAGTTCGAGAGCCTGACATCGGCTCCGTAGCCGGCGTTGGATTCAAACACGTTCTCTTCCAGTATCGGAGAGCCCGCCCCGATGTAAGCACCTCCGCCATTGTTCGTCGCAATGCAGCCCGAGACGTGGCAATTGGAAATATGTTCCGAGCCGTAAAGAGCGAGAATTCCCGCTCCATTAATACCAGTTCCACTAATAATTCGAAGCCCATCGAAGACAGTTTGGAGAGTTGCTCCGGGCGCGAACGTGACTACGGTTCCTGACATTTGGCCGTCCAGAATCGTCGGATGTTCGTCCAGTTTCCTTTCGGCGACCGTCGTTTCCGCACCGGCGAATCCTCCATACATCTTTATGCCCGCGGGTATCGTGATTCGTTCCGGATAGGTACCTTCCGCAATCCAGACTTCATCCCCTGCGGCTACGGCGGTAAGGGCTGCGGAAACGGTTTGTTTGGCTTCCGCCCAACTTACGCCGGTATTGGAATCATTGCCCGTCGGGCTGACATGTTGAATCTTCTTCATGTACGGTGGCCAGACTGTGCCATCCGACTCGTCCGCGCCAATATCATAGGCGGCGCCAATCAGCCGACTCTGATTGTCCATATCAAAATCGCCAATGTTTATCGATGGAATTGCGCCGGCATCGACGCACGGCGAGGTGGATTGAATATGAAGATTGGGTCCGAAGGGAGTTGCCAGTTGCGGATCGGCGGAAAAGTTGCCATTCGCGCCAATCGGGTTGTCAAACCCGCTGACATCGTATACCTCATTTCCAAATATGCAGTTCGACTTAACATTTGTATAAGTCCCGTTCGCCGAAGCCGCGATGCCGGGATGATTATAGCAAATGATGTTATTCTGAAGATTGGCTCCGGAACTGTATTCATAACATGCTCCACCAATGGCGGCGGAATTCTGGACGATTGTGTTGTTGACAACGGAACCACCAAGGATAAACAATGCACCACCAGTTGAGGCCCCATTGTTGGAAAAGCGATTGTTCGTTATCTGCATCCCGGTGCAGTTCGCCGCGCCACCGTTTTGAGCGGTATTGGAAACAAATGTATTGTTGTCGAGGGAGAATCCGCCACTTGCAGACAGCGCTCCGCCAAAATTCTGCGCATCATTTCGATCAAAGACGCAAAATCGGATGGTGCTAGACTTATCGGATGGGCCTGCGTTCAATCCACCGCCTTGTTGCGCTTCATTGGACATGAATTGGCATCGTGCAACCGTCAGCAAGCTGCCAGTAAAGTAGATTCCGCCGCCATAGCCTCCTGTACTTGCATTTGAGGTGAATGAACAATGATCGCATGATAACCAGCTTGATCCAAAATAGGCCCCGCCGCCATTCTTGGCAGCAACGTTCGAAGCGAAGAGACATGACTGAATCCGGGCGACACTCTTATCTAATTCTAAGCCACCGCCGGTATTCGTGCTCGTATTTTGGATGAACGAACAGTTCGCGATCTCTAGTGCCGCATTAGTGCCGTAAAGCCCGCCTCCCTGCCCGCCGCCGCCATTAGCCACCGTGACCCCATCAAGACGAGTCACCGCGACTGTACGGATCGGTGCGATGACGCATGTCCTGGTCTTCTCACCATCGATGACGCTAGGATGATTAGCAATATCCCGACTGTCGATGGCCGTTTCTGTGCCTTCAAAGCCTCCGTAGATGTCCACTCCGTCTTTCATCGAAACCTGCTCACGGTAGGTTCCTTCGGCGATCCAAATCTGATCGCCGTAAACGGCGGCGGACAAAGCTGACGAAATGCTGTTCTTTGCGGTAAGCCAACTCAAACCATCATTGGCATCCGATCCCGATGGCGAAACGTGATAGATTGTGGGCAAAACCGGAATCCAATCGGTTCCATCACTCTCATCGGCCCCGATGTCAATGGTACCGCCTTGTATCCTCGGCTGGCCCTCAAAATCAGTTGCCCCAGTTACAGAACCGTTATCGCCTGCATTGACACACGGCGATGATGGCTGAATGTGGTAATTGCCATGAATCCGATCGCCGAACTGTGGATCCAAATTGATATTATTGTCGGAGCCAACGGGACTTGGAATCCCTTGCGCATCGAACATAAAATTGTTGTAGAAGCAGTTGTTCTTGATCGTTCTGCCGGAAGCCACCCCAGCCACGATTCCGGATAGATTGCTGGCAAAGATGTTATTTGCGAGTAGTCCTGGATTCGTTCCAACCGACAGCACCCCATATGTGTCGCAGGCGTTATTGACGAATGTGTCGTTCGTGGCCCGAATTGTTCCTCCTAGCAAGACGAGGGGTTTTGCTCCGGAAATCGAGTTACGCGCAAAGACATCGTTATCCAAGACGGTTTGCCCAGAGTTATTGAAATTCAGCGTTAGATAGATCGAGTTATCGATGAACGTGCAATAGGAAAAGCCGCAAGAGCCCGGCACTTGAATTCCTCCGGTTGCAACATTATTCTGGAATATCGTGCCTGTGACGGTGAGATTGTCGGAGGAAATCAACGTCGGGACATGGTTGTTGTTGAACAGGCAGTTTGTATATTTCGGGGTCACCTCGGAATGGATACACATGCTATTCGATGTTAGAGTTATTCCGGTGAATACACAGTTTCGAATCTCCAACGGGCCGGCATTCGAGACGATTACTTGCCCTGCCGTTGCGCCGAGTTGAGTGAAGGTGATGCCGTCTATTACAATACCCTGTTGTAGCTGACCACCGATATTGAGCGTGATACCCGTTGAGCCCACAGCCGTCTGGTTGTGGGCGAGATCGCGCTGATCAACTGATGTTTCTGTTCCAGCAAAGCCTCCGTAGATGGAAATGCTTTTCGCTAGCGTTAGGGCCTGATCATAATTGCCGGCCTTGATCCATATCTGATCTCCATTGGCTGATGCCGCAATCGCCGAAAGAATTGTACGCTTAGCGGATTGCCAACTGAGACCATTGTTTTGGTCGTCCGCATCGGTGCGAACGTAGATCACCTTCGCCGATAAAACGCTGGTCTGCACAAAACAAAGGAAAAGGAATAATAACCGGCCCATACCAACACCTCTTGTAACTTACTGCCAATTATATACCCAAAAGTTGGTCGGCGCCACATGGTTTTGCGGTAGGTCCGGGGCGATCCGGAACACGAACCCGATGGGCGCTGGGCCGGGATCGTCGGCGCGGCCATTGTATTGCGTCGCGCCGTGGCGCTGCCCGGCGGCGACCAGCTCGAATTGAACGAACTTCCCCTTGGACCGGTCGTAGGTGGCCGACCCCAACAATTTGCAGTCGATCCCGCGCGTGTTTGCCGACGGATCGTTCATATCCGCAAAACCGTTGACGGACCAGCTTCCCTTCTCATTCGATTGCGAGGCCCCAAAAAGGGTGAGTGAAACGCGGTCGCCGGCGATCTTGTCAATGCGCGTTTCCAGCCATGCGGATTCGATTGCCCCGTTCTGGTACGCAGAGCTCTGCCCACGCACCGTATCGATGAGATGGGCGCGCGCCAATCGGCTGATCAGGGCTGCGGGCGTCGTCCCCTTCGCTCCGACCTCTAGCGTGGCCGGCAACAGCTGCGCGGCCTCTCGTCTGGTGAACCAGGCGTAGTCCTGGTTCCACGCGTCCTTGCGCCAATCGTCCGGGCACTTGCCATCTTCTCGGGGCAGGTCCCGAACAATCACTTGGAGGACCAGGCCGTCTTTCGGATATTTGGTCTCCGGTCGCTGAATCTCGGATGGCTTTTCGACTTCCGACGAGAGGCGGACCGCTTGGGTCATCTCTTTCCATTTGCTGAGCGCGGTGCGGAGCATGCCCGCCATCTGCTTGGGGTCATTCGTGTTGCAGGAAGCAAGGAACTGTCCGCTTGGTGTGCAGCAGTAGGTTCCCTGACGCGTGTCCGTTGGTTGGACGCGGCCGCCATAATGACCCTTCTCCATAAAGCCTTGGAACAGCTTGCACTCGGCGTCTTTCCCATGCTGCAGGCGCCAGACCTCATCCGCGGCCGGTACGAAGTTGGCGGCGAGTGCCTTCACATCGGGGTTTGACCAGACGACCCGCCTGGCGATGACTCCGTTGTTTCAGGTGCAGCCGAGCGGGTGGCCGTTCATCGCCCAGAGGAGAATCGGTTTGTCCTTCTGATTGGCCTCGACCACGGCGGACCAAAGCGATGTGCGCCACGGGATCTGCTGGAATTCTTCTTCCGCCGCTTTCGGCAGAATCAGCTCTCGGATGTGAGGCAGGGTTTCCTGCGTGAGCGCGACGGGACTGGGTTGTTGAATCGCCACGCACCATAAAATGACAGCAAGCATAGGACGACCTCCTTGGTATATTATACAGAACGGCTTGGAACTTGGCGATATTCTATCCCCGTGCCGCAATATTTGTATTCTCGGCCCCGAGGGTCACTGCGCCGGATGCTTCCGCACTTTGGATGAGATCGCTGGCTGGCTTACGATGTCTCCGGAGCAGCGAGAAGCTGTGGTTTCCCGCGTCGCACCCTTGATCGACGAGGCGATTCGGATGGGTAAACTCCCCTCGGACATACAAGGAAGGTGAAGGGCATGAGGTTGCGATCAATCATTTGGTCCTCGGCGATTTTGTTATTGTTACTAGCCGGATGCGGCCCGAAGGACGATGGCAAGACGCCTTCGACCGGAACCGCGACCGGCGCCATTAAGGCAGGCAAATACGAGATTCTTGATACCAAGACGGACCTGACCGATCGGGCGAGGGCGAAGCAGAACGCGGAAGACACCCTGACGAAGTACCCCGACATCAACTGCTTGGTGGGCCTGTGGAGCTACAACGGCCCGATGATCTTGTCCGCCGTGAAGGACGCGAAGAAAGAGGGCAAGGTCAACATCGTCTGTTTCGATGAGGAAGTGGACACGCTGGCCGGCATCAAGGACGGCTATATCAAGGCCACCATCGTGCAGCAGCCTTACGAGTTCGGTTATCAGGCCGTGAAGATTCTCGCGGCCCTGGCGCGCGGAGACAAGTCTCTGATCCCCGCCAACAAGATTATGGAGATTCCCGTGAAGACCATCGAAAAGGATAACGTCGATGCGTTCACGGAGACGCTGAACAAGCAGAAGGCCGGTCAGATCACGGCTGTCGGCAGCGGCACTCCCCCCACCGGCCCGCCCGTGCAGGTTGCGTTCCTGACCAACAACTCGTCGGACTTTTGGAGCATCGCCAAAGCGGGCGTCACCGTTGCGGAGAAGGAATTCAATGCCCAGTGCGAATTCTTGATGCCTCCCAAGGGATCTGCCGCCGAGCAGCAGCGCATGATCGAGACCCTGATCGCCAAGAAGGTTACCGGCATGTCTATCAGCCCGAATGATGCCGAGAACCAGGTGGACATCATCAACAGGGCCTGTGCGGTGATGAACGTGATCTGCCACGACAGCGACGCGCCGAAGAGCAAACGGCTCTGCTATGTTGGAACGAACAACTATAAGGCGGGCCGTGAGGCGGGCAAGGCGATCAAGAAGCTCCTTCCCGATGGCGGGAAGCTGATGCTGTTCGTGGGGCGTCTGGACGCGCAGAACGCCAAGGAGCGTCGCGAGGGCATCATTGACGAGCTTTCTGATAAGCCGATGCCGGAGTAACTCTGCCTTCCAGGCGGCATGGGACCGATCGGACGAATCGGACATATAGGACATATACGACCTATATGTCCTATATGCCCGATTGCCGCTACCGAGTATGTTGGGCGGTGAGATTTCCATGCGCGTCCGGAGCTGCCGACCAGCCCGGCGCGAGGAAAAAGGTCGTGTCCGGCTGGACAATGAGAAGCGGGCCGGTGATGGGGCCAGTGAACCGCGATCGGTCCACCACGGGCAGGCGGTCGCCACAATCTGTGCGGGCGGGGAGACTGGAAGACGGCGGTACTGTCAAAGACCCGCCGCCAAGACCTGCCGCCGGCGCGGAGACCCTGGCGCGCAGAGCGACCCACTCAACTCGCGCGCCGGGCGACGAATACCCGTATCGCATTTCATGAACGGCGTGGAAGGCGGTCACGGCTTCGTTCGGGTCGTTGCGCACCGGTACCGTCAACTCCCAAGACTGGCCCTCGTATCGCAGGTCGGCCATCGCCTCGGTCTTCGTCACGCCTGGGCCAACGGACGCGGCCGCGCTGGAGATCAGCCCGTTGACGGCTTCCCGCACCATCGCTTCGGTGACCGGACCGGTCCACATTACGGACCGCACGGCCTCGCGCTGCACAGGCGCCAACAGGAGTCCGAGGGCCGAGAGCAGGCCGGGGCGCGGGGGCAGCAGGATGCGTCCTAAACCAACGAGATCGCACAGCGCGCAGGCATGCAGCGCGCCCGCGCCGCCAAACGGCACCAGCGAAAGACCGGCGGGATCGTAGCCCTTGGATATCGAGACGCGGCGGATGGCACGGGCCATGTTGGCGTTGGCGATCCCGATCACGGCCCGCGCCACGTCGTCCGGCTTCATTCCCAGCGTTTTTGCGAGCGCCGATGCCGCATCCATCGATCGGGCCGGATCGATTGCTATCGAACCGGCGGCGAACGTCTCCGGCACCAGCCGGCCCAAGATGAGGTTGGCGTCCGTCACCGTGAAATCCGTGCCTTTGCCGTAAGCGGCAGGTCCGGGATCCGCCCCGGCGCTCTGAGGACCGACACGGAGCGCCCCGGCTGGATCGATCCAGGCGATAGAGCCGCCTCCCGCCCCCACGGTATGAATGTCCATCATGGGAACCCGGATCGGCATGCCGTCGATTTCCCCGCCCGACGTGGCAACCGGCCCGCCGTCGAGAAGCGCCACGTCGGTAGATGTTCCGCCCATATCGAAGCTGACGGCCCGCGTGACACCGGCCTGCCTTGCCACCTCCCACGCCGCCACCACGCCGGCCGCCGGCCCGGACAGCAGGGTCATGACCGGACGATTAGCGGCCTCGCGGATCGAAAGCGTTCCGGCATTCGAGTGCATGATGCGGAGGTCTTCCGCGCCGAGAGCCTTCGACTCGGAATCGAGGCGGCTCAGATATCTGTGCATCCTGGGGCCGACGTAGGCGTTGATCGCTGTCGTGGAGGCCCGTTCATATTCACGGAATTCCGGCGAGATTTCATGCGAAAGCGACACAAACGGCGCATGGAGCTTCTCCCGGATCTGAAGCTCATGTTCCGGGCGCGCAAAAGAAAAGAGGAAGCAGACGGCGACTGACTCGACCGCTTTCTTCGCCAATTTCGCGGCGAGCGCCTCAATCTCTTCCGCCGTGGGGGAGCGCAAGATTTCTCCCAGATGAGTGACGCGCTCGTTGACCTCGAAACAGAGGGACGCCGGGATGAGCGTCGGGGTTGGCTGTGGGTCGAGGTCGTACAGCCGCCGCCGGGTCTGGCGGCCGATGGACAGCATATCGCGAAAGCCGTCCGTCGTGACAAAGGCCGTTCGCGCGCCTTTCCGTTCCAGCACGGTGTTGGTGGCGACCGTAGTGCCATGCAATAGGAGAAACTGTTTCAGGCCAAGATGACGCAGGGCATGGAGAACAGATTCGGACGGGTCGCGAGGCGTCGAGGGGATCTTGAGCGTAATAATTTCGCCGTCAACGGCGGCCACCACGTCCGTGAATGTGCCGCCGACATCCACACCGACGACGGTCACTTACACCACCGCTTCGACGACCGCCCGCGCGCCCGCGCCAAACGGGATGACGGTGCTGACTCCCGGCTCCTGCATCGTGACGCCGTACCATACGTCCGAGTTCTCGATAGTGACGGCGTTGTGGGTCACGACGAGGAACTGCACCCTGGAGGCCATATCGCGCAGCAGATCGCAGAATCGCTCGACGTTGCGGCCGTCCAATGCCGCGTCCACCTCGTCCAAAATGCAGAGCGGACTGGGCTTGACTCGGAGCAGCGCAAACAGGAACGCCAATGCGGTGAGGGAGCGCTCCCCGCCGGAAAGAAGCTCCATTCGCTGCAATCGCTTGCCGGATAGCTGCGCCGCGATGTTAACCCCGCTCGCCATCAAATCGTTCGGGTCGGTGAGAGTGATCTCTCCCTGACCTCCTTCAAAGAGCCGCCCCATGATGATTTCAAACTCTTGCCTCACAGCGTCGAACGTGGTGAGGAACCGCTCCAGGGTTGCGGCCTCGATCTCTTTCATCGCGGCGAGAATCTGGTTCTTGGCATCCAGCAGGTCATCCCGCTGGGTGACCAGGTCTCGATGCCGATCGCGCAGCTCATCGAGGGCATCCACCGCGCCGATATTGACCTCGCCCATATCGCGGAGCTGCCTGCGGAGCGCGGCCGCCTCACGATCCGCGTCCTGCGGCACTTCCAACTTCGTCGCCATCAGTAGCGCGCGTTCGGCCCCGATCTCTCTGTCTTGGGCAAGCGTCGAGAGGATCTGAGAGCGCTTGATATCCGCCTTTGCCCGATCCAAATCCAATCCGTGGGCGCGATCCGAAAGCGACCCTCGTTCCTGCCGAAGGGTCTTCCCCAGCTCGCCGGCGCGAAAACTCTCTTCGAGTAATGCCGCTCGCGCGAGTCGGGCCTCCTCAAATTTGCCGTCGGCATCCAGCTTTGCCTCACGGGCTGTTTCAGCGGCGTTTTTGCCGTTCTCCACATCGGCTTCGGCGCGTTCGACTTTCTGAGCGAGTTCGAAGAGGCGCGAACGATCCTGGTCGTCCTTATCGCCGGCCTGTGCGATTTGAGCCTTGAGTCGCGCAACACGGGTGGATTGCCCCTCCGCCACGGCTTCCAGGTCGCGCAGCTCTTTGCTGTGGTGCGTTTGGGAGGTTTCTCGGGCTGCCACTTCCCGTTCCAGATCGCTGACGCGCTGCTGGATTTCGTCCGGGTCCCCGAGGTCCTCGAACGCCGATTCCGTGGGCATTTTCTCCGACAGTTCCTTGATTTGGCTTTCCAAATCACCCGACCGTTTGACCAGCATTTCCAACCGCTGCGAGGCTACCACGTAGTTTCGTTCGGCCTCCGCGTTCTCCGTCCGCCGCAGAGACGCATCGCGATCGAGAGCCTGCTTTTGGGCGACTGCCACCTCGGTCTTTCGGTCCGTTTCGGCCAAAGACATCGAAAGTGTTTCGCACTCGGCTTCCATGGTTTCGATCGCTTCGGCAAGGTCACGCAATTCGGATTCGATGGCAACTCGTCCGCGAATCGGACCGGCCTGCCAGGCGCCCGAAGATTCGATCGTCTCCCCCGCCAAAGTGACAATCCGGTCCCAGCCCGTCAATTGATCGGCCAGCGCCAATGCCTGGGGCCAATCCGGGCAGATAACAGTGGTACCGAGGAGCGCGCCGACAATCTCGTTGTCCGGGGAAGAACATCCGACGAAATCGCTTGCCAACCCAAGCGCCCCGGCTGCCCTCGCCGCAGTGCGAAGAGCATCGCCAGCCGACCGCCGGACCGTTTCCGGCGACATGATCCACGCCCTTCCTTCTTGCAGTTCGGTGAGGAGACCCATCACTTCCCTCGCGATCGCACCGGTTGCGGCGATCAGCGCTTCGCCACCGGCAGCAAGAGCCGCATCGATAGCTATCCGGTGCTCAGGCTTGACGGTAAGCCGCTTTGCAAGGCGGGACAGACGCTTGTCTTCCAACAGTTTGGTCGTGACATCTCCCGGGGTCCCGGCAGCCAACGTCTCTCGCCGGGCTTCCGCCGCCGCAAGCTCCCTTTGCCGATCCGCGAGATCGGAGGAAATCCGCGCTCTTGCCTCGCGAACGCTTTCCAAATCGGTTTCGGCCTTCGCTCGTTCCGCCTCCGTATCTTGGACCCGCCCGGTTGAGGTGGCAAGCCGATCGGCCAAATCGGCCACCGATGCCTCCAGCGGGTATCGCTCGCGGCTCAGCTCCGTGATTTCGTCTCGCATCCGGCCGATTCGCGCGACGGACTCTCGGCGTTCCACTTCCTCTCGCTGCCGGGCGGCCTCGGTGCGGCGGATCTCCGTTAACTGCTCCCTCGCTTGTTCTAGTTCGCCACGAGTGCGCTGCAATTCTAGAACCAGTGCGCCGTCACCCAGTTCAGCCAATCGCTTATTTGTGGCATCAAGCTGCTGTTGGGACTCATTCAACTCGGACCGGAGCCGGCTGATTTCACCGGAGCTGCTATCGGCCCGTTGCTCTTCGGAGACGATGATCTGTTGCAATGAGCGCAACCGTTCCTCTGCCAGGGCGACGGCGTTGTCCGCGCGCTCTAGGGCCGTGAAGGCGCCCTGCTGGAGGTTGCGGCGATGATCCAGCTCCTTTTCCGCCTCCCCGATCGTTTCGCCAAGCGCGGCGGCGGCCTGTTCGCTTTCTTGCAGCCGGCGGTCGAGCTGGGCCGCGTTCGAGGCCAGATTCGAGACCTCTTCGTCGATAGCGGCCAACTGCTCTGTGAACTTCAAAAGGTCCCGCAGGATCAGGTCGAGCTCCAATTCGTCGAGGCGGGCCCGGGCCGCGCGGTATGCGTGTGCGAGCGCGGCCTGTTTCTCCAGCGGGGCCAGCTGCCGCTCCATTTCGTCTACCAGGTCCTGTGCGCGACGGAGGTGCTGGTTTGCCGCCTCGAGCCGCTTGAGCGTGTCTGCCTTTCGGACGCGAAACTTCTGCACGCCCGCCGCTTCGTCGATGAGGAGACGGCGCTGTTCCGGCAGCGCTGTGAGTAGCGAGTCCAGCTCCTGCTGGCCGACGATGCCATACCCTGTTCGACCAAGACCGGTATCCGCGAATAGGTCGACGATATCTTTTTGTCGGCATGACCGGCCGTTGATGAAGTACTCGCTCTCGCCATCCAGCGTTACTCGTCGCGTTGTGGCGACCTCGGCGGCCGGGAAGCCCAAACCGCCGTCATCGTTATCGAATGTAAGTTGAACTTCGGCGTATCCGAGCCCTTTTCGGCGCGCCGACCCGGAGAAGATAACTTCGGATGCGGTGCCGGCGCGGAGCACACGCGGATTGTGCTCGCCAAGCGCCCACAGGATGGCGTCAACGATGTTGCTTTTGCCGCAACCGTTGGGTCCGACGATGGCGATCAGGTGTGGGTTGAATTCAAGCTCAGTGCGATCCGCAAAGCTCTTAAATCCGAACAGCTTAACTCGTTTGAGATACAAGTAGACCTTCCGTAGTGGGACGAGAATACCACAGGTAGGGATCGAAGTCAACCGAGCGGCTAAATTTAGATTAGTTTTGGTGAAAAAGCAGATGGACCGCCCGAAGGCGGCCCATTCTTACTAACACTGCTTTGTGCTAGCCGATTAGTGCCAGAGCAAAGCGTTGGCTTGTTCGATGAGGAGGCAACCGATTGGCTCCTCATCGCTGTCGATGAGATAGTCGAAGATAAACCGGGCATCATAGTTGCCCTTTTCATCTTTGGCCAGCAACGTTTCGAAATCCGTTGCGCAGAAGGCGATGACAGTCTCGAACTCAAGCAGGGCTTCGAGCGGATCTGCTAAGTCGAGCGCCGCGTTCAGAGCGTCAACGCAAGACATGTCGATCTTGCACTTCTGCGTCACGCCGGCCGCGACTGTGCTGAAGTACTCGATATTGCACTTGATCTCTTCGATCGTCGGGATCTTCACCAAGATGCAGTAGATTCTCTTGTACGGAGCGCTGATCGTTCCGGTCGTCTTGTCCCTTCGGACATAGTCGACCTCAAGGCTGTACTTGGTAAGCGGCGGCGAGAACAGAAGGCACCGGGTGCCAAGGCACGGCCCGTCAGGCGGCATACTAAACACCCAGGCGCAGAACAACTCGTCCAAATTCGCAGTCTGGGCCTTTCTTAGGCCTGTATCGAAGTTGGTGTTGAGACCCGCGCCCGGACCCGAAACAAACGCGGTGCACTTCTGCACCGGGGTCTGCTTGCTCAACCGGATCGCCTGAAGAATGAAGTCAAACCCTTCGCAGTTGATCTCGATGCCGAGTTTGGTTTCGATGAGATACCGGATGGTCCAGTCATCGAAGAAGATGGTTTCCGGGCGGAACCCGGTCTTCAACCCACCGTCGAACGGATCGGTAACCGCCTCATGAACCCAAATCAAGTTCGGGACTTCCTTAACGACCGGTTCCGAGCTTCCGTTATTGCATTCCGCGGCCGTCGAAACGCCGCCGTTTCCAATGATCGAGCCATGGACACCATTATTGTTGTCATTGCCACGAGTTAGCTGGCCGAAGCTGCTGCCAACCACGAAGACCGCGCAACACGCCCACAGCGTCTTATTCAAAATAGACATCTGTATTCTCTACTCCTTCCGAACACACGATTACATGCAACTCCCAATAGGAAGTGCAATGCTCTGGATACACGCTTGAGAAGAACGCTTTCCCCTCCATACGCCGCATCCCGCAACCGAGACCGAAAATCGATCTCATTACGCTGCCGTGGCTGGGAAACCGGATACCGGTTATCAAATCGAAACCAGACTGAACACCGGAGCATTCGGTTTAGGTTGCTCTGACGCCTTTCGGCCCCTTTTCCGTTACCACTAGCGCCGTAGTGAAATTTCACTACCCCTCGATTGGCCATTATAACACACAGCGCGGAAGATTAGCGGTTGCCTGCAACAATTTTTGCTTCCTAGCCGGATTTCGGGGCAAATACAAGTAGATTCCGGGGCCGTTTGACCCCGGAATCTACGATTTCTGGAGAGAAGAAACTGGGCTAGCCGCCGGAAGGAGTGGCGTCTCCCGTGGTCTTCGGCTTGCCTTTGCCGACGATGGGGCCATCGCCCAAATCAACCACCAAACTCGGCTTGGCGAACATCTCTTTGGCAATCTGGTCTCCAACGATGTACTTCGAGTACTCAATCCGCGTTTGGAACTCCTGGAGTTCGCCCTTCTTCAACTTCGAGGGCGCGACATCGATATTGACGTTCTTGCCCCAAACGACCTTGATCGGCTTATGAGTCGCCTTTTCAATCCACAAGGTGGCCATAGTTTTATTGGCGTCCTTGAGAGAATACGTGTACTTCAGCGCCTTGATGGTCTTGCCGTTGGCGGCCAGATCGGTCTCGCCGAGCAGCTTGGCGTTCCATTCTTTCAAGAATCCGTCGACGTCTCCCATCGGCCACAGGGCATTCTTTTCAACCAATTTGCCCTGGATTTGATAGTGATTGTTGTTGACCCTCACAGCCCGGTCCTGGTTGTTGACGATGATGTAGGTGCCCTCTTTGGTCGTCAGGTAGGTCGTCAAGAAACTCTTGCCGTACTCCCTTCGGATCATGTCGCCGTCTTGCCAATACTTCACGGTCAGAACCGGCTTATCGGCCTTGAATATCTTGATTTCAGTAAAGAACGGCTTCGGCGGAGTCGCGGCCTTTTGCGCCACTGCCCCACCCACCGCTAGAGCCAAAATCGGAATACACAGAATTACTTTCATTACAGCCCCCAATTTCTCGTTCGTTTCCCGCACAATTCCGTCTCCATTGTAGTACAAACACTCTGCGACCGCGGAATCGCACCACCGTCTCTACGCGACGCTTCCATCAGAATATTCCCTGAATTGGCTGGTAATCCATCAAGGTTGCGATAATTCCTGGCAAAAACAAGGGGCCTGCCCGATTTCTCGAACAGGCCCGAAGAAGGGTGGACTCTACGCGAAACTTAGAGAATGCAGCAGCAGAGTGGGTTGCCACCGATACTGAGGCAGCAGGTGCAACCGTACTTGAGGCTGTAGTTCGCCAGCTCAACGAAGCTGTGCAGAGCCTTCAGATAGTCCCTGTCGGTGGTGTTGCAGACATACCAGCCACCGTTGCCGATCGGCTTCCAGTTGCAGTTGCCGAACGCGAAGTTGAAGTTGAACCACGGCACACCGTTGAGCAACAGGTTCAGGCTGACCATGCTACCGGTGTAGCTCTGGAAGTAGCGGTTCAGATTGATGACCGCATCCGGTGAATTGCTACCGAGCCAGCACTTTATACCGCCCGCGAACTTCTCAAACTTGATGTGGAAGAACGGGAGGAACTGCGGGATGGTAACGGAGTTGGAGTAAGCGCCGATGGCATCCTTCGGAAGGATGTTTCGCTTGGAAACGCCCAGCGAGCGGGTCGTCTTTACGCCACGGGTCGTCGTGCGAAGGGACTTGACAACTCGTTTGCCGGTGGTCTTTCGCTTCGTTGTAACCTTTGACTTCTTCAAAACTGTACCAGCGATGCTTCTAATCGCCGGCTTGATGGTGCTTCTGGTCTTTACAGCCATGTATCGCACACTCCTTTTGTGGCAGGCGTTCACGCCTGTGTTATCGTTGGAATTGTCGGATACATTTGGGAAAACTGAATACTTGCGAAGAAAATCGCGTTAGATTCGGGTGCTTTTCTCCGAACAAACCGCCAATTTGAGGCAGTTTTCGATGCCGAGGGGTTTTCGGGTGAACGACAGGCCAGAGGTACAATCCACACCTCAACCCGGAGAAAGCGGAGGAATTCTTGGCTCGATCGGATGGCAGGAAACCGGACGAAATCCGGCCTTTAAGATTAGAACGCGGGGCGGTCAAATATGCCGAAGGCTCATGTTTGATCACCCTCGGGGATACCCATGTCCTGTGCGCTGCCTCAGTCGAAGACAAAGTGCCGCCATGGCTAAAGGGCTCCGGCGGCGGCTGGATCACCGCGGAATATTCCATGCTGCCGAGGGCCTGCCTCCAACGAACTGCCCGCGAGCGAGAGCGCGGCGCCGGCGGCCGCACCCAGGAGATCCAAAGGCTCATCGGTCGGTCATTGCGTTCCGTCAGCGATTTGGAGGCCCTGGGCGAGCGGACCATCACCATAGACTGCGATGTCCTGCGCGGCGATGGCGGAACCCGGACGGCTGCTATTACCGGCGGGTATGTCGCCTTGATCGACGCGGTCAATTGGATGCGGGAAAAGGGGTTTGTCAGCCGATCCGTGATATCAGAAGCGGTTGCCGCAATCAGCATCGGGGTCGTTATGGGAGTGGAGCTGCTGGACCTCAAATATGATGAGGACTCGTCGGCAGCGGTGGACATGAACATCGTGATGACGGATTCGGCCAAATTTGTCGAGGTGCAAGGCACTGCCGAAAGCGCACCGTTTACCGAACAGCGGCTCGCGCGAATGCTGCACATGGCCCAGCACGGTCTGGAACAGATCTTCGAAGCCCAACGAGAATGCCTCAACACTCCTCTTTGAAGCGCCTGATACTCGCAACGAACAACGCCGGCAAAGGGCGCGAGATGGCGGAAATCCTTCGAGAAGGTCTCCGGGATATTCCGATCTTGACCTTGGCGGACCTCCCAGGCTTTCTTGAACCGGAAGAAAATGGGTCAACCTACGCTGAAAATGCCATCATCAAGGCTCGTTCGGCGGCCGACCAGTTCGGAGAGATTGCGATTGGGGACGACGTTGGGTTGGAGATCGATGCTCTGAACGTAGGGCCGGGGCTCCATTCCAAGCGGTTCGCCGGAGAAAGCACATTCCCGGAAAAGATGCGGATCATATTAGATCGGCTCGACGGTGTTCCCGAAGAGGATCGGACAGCACGGTTCCGATGCGCAATCGCCATCGCGGAACCCGGCGGGCCGGTCAAGGTATGCCAAGCCACCCTGGAAGGCCGAATCGCCGAAGCGCCGCGCGGATCCGGCGGTTTTGGCTACGACCCCATTTTTTATCTCCCCACGGAAGGCTGCACAATCGGAGAGTTGCCGCCAGGCCGGAAGAACCAAATCAGCCATCGGGCGAGGACTTTGGCTCTGGCAATCCCGATTCTGCGCCATCTTTTCGGCTCCGCGACGAACGAATAAGGCGCCTCGCCTCGTCCAATGGGGTTGACACCAACGCGTCATTGTGCTAGTCTCGTACGTTGTCGATGCGCCCGCGAAGACGGGCGAGCGGTGTTCAAGGAGGAGAAGGAATGGCTAATTCGAAGGCAAGGAACGTTCTCCATGCGTGCTTCGGTCTGTGCCTATTTGCCCTTTCGGGTTCGATCTACGCGTTCGTGTTCGACACCAAGGTTGTTCTGCAAAAGGCATTTGAACAGAACTCCCTGATCGTTCGATTCACCGACCTCAACCCTTCCGTCGTGCAATTGCGCCTCGATGGCAAGGTGATCGGGACCCGCGATGTGGTGGCGGTAAACGGGGCCGGGGAGGCCGTTTTCGACCTGAATCCAAGCGCTCTGCCTCCTGGGGATCATATTTTGGAAGCCATCTTGCTCTCTTCGGAAAGCAAGCAGATCGGAAAGTCCAGCACGAAGATTTCTGTTGCGGCCGTCGCCGGGGCGCCTGTCATGGTGCGATTGCCGAAATACGGCGACCAGGTTGCCGGCGAATACCAAATCGATGTCGCGATCGATCCCAGCATCAAGAAACCATTCGTTTCGCTCTTTATCGACCGGCAGTTCCGTGAAATGCGCAACGTTCCGCCTTACAAGTTTTCTTGGGACACCACCAAAGAGGCGCCCGGCTGGCACCAAATCGAGGCATGGGCCTATGACGCCAGCCTCGACACCTTCAAATCTCCCCAGATCCAGGTTTTTGTCAACAATCCCGGTGGGCGAACCGACCGTGTAGAAACCCAAACGACGCCGGCGGAGACCGGACTTGACCGTGGCGAGCCGGTATTGACGAAAAGCGCAGGTGTTCGCGCCTCGTCCGGCAATACCGAAGCCGTTTCCGGCAATGTGCACGAAAGCGAGCCGGGTAACGTGACGGCGATTTCCGTTGGCCAGATTGGCGGCGTGACCAAGTATGCGCCTGTCGGAAGGCCGGCGCTGGACAAGGGAATTGAGCGGGCCGACGTCACCATGACCGGCCAACGATTGACTTCGCCGGGGAGCGTGACCGCAATTCAAGCGGTCAAGGTCTCCAGCAAGCCGGTTGTGAAGCGGGAAATTGTGACCATAAAACCGGAAGCGAAAGTTGTGCGGCCATCCATCAAAGCCAGCAAGCCGATCCAAGTGGCCAAAGCGGTCGAACCGGGGATCACATCCATCAACATCGTCACCCCGACGGCCAAGAGCAAGGGCACCGTCGGGTCCAACGCCACAGTTGCCGAGCCCAAGGCTGAGGCGCGCGCCGCGTCCGGCCTGATAGCGGTCAGAACGGGTGTCCATCTGAGCACAAGCGGCTACTCGGTTTTCTTCGACGGCGATGAAATCAGCTTTGATGTTCAGCCAACGACGGTCAATGGAGTTCCGGTTGCCCCCTTCCGCCACCTGTTCGAGCATGACGGCGGAAAAATCAAGTGGGACAACCATCAGAAGGTATTGAACGCCAAGAAGCCGGGCATGGAGGTCCGAATCCAGGTAGGCAAATCGGTTGCGAAATTGAACGGAACGGGCGTAAAATTAGACGTTCCGGCATTCCTCGTCGACGGACGGACCATCGTTCCCCTGAGTTTTATGAGGGATGCATTGAACGTCGACGTTGATTACGATCCGGTTTCCGGCCATGTTTTGGTAACCTCCAAGGACTAGGAACGAACCGATCCATTATTGGGGCCGTCAGACGGCCCCAATTGCATAACTGTGAAGAGTACTGAATCAACAATCTGGTTTCCTGGGTTGCTGGGCCAAAGATGGACCGCCGGCCTCGTCACCATGTCTGTCATCGCCACGGGCGGCTCTCTTCGTTCCGACCTGGTAGGAAGCTCCAAACAACTCCTCGTATTCTTGGTAGCGGTAGGAATTGGGCTTCTTTCCACTCAGACGAGTGTCACTCGCCGGTGGCCGGCCGCCGCATTTCTCATGGCAATCGGCCTCGGCTTCGTCGCCGGCATGCACGCGCCTCGCTTTCCGAACCAACTCGCCCGCGTCCCCCGCATCGCCGCGGCGCCGTAGCACATTCACCCCCGTTAATTTCCACCATGTAGGCAATAGGTATTTCGCCCATTTGAGGCACTTTGTTCAGCGAATTTGAGGTATGAATCAATTGGGAATCGCAACGACGCGAACCCCAAATCCCAAAGGAGGGATAACCATGAAACGAACTGCGATTTTGATGGTCCTTCTGTTCATCGCCGCGACCGCGATGGCGTTGACCAGCTTCCAAAAGGTCTTCGAGACCAAGTACGGTATCAAGGCGGGTTCAAAAATCCACGCGACCAGTTGCATGACCTGCCATATCGGCAAAAAGGGACCGAAGCTCAACAGCTATGGGCTAGCTATTAAGCAAGCCGCCGGCGCTAAGATCAAGAAGCTCACCCCGGAGATTCTAGCGAAGGTCGAAATGCTGGATTCGGACGGGGACGGCAAGACCAACCTCAACGAAATCAAGGCCGACCGACTCCCCGGCGATCCGAAGGGATAAAACTAGCGGGCCTTAGCCAACAATCGAACTAGCGTTTCGAGCAGTTTGCCCGTTGTCGTGTAGATGCCGTTCGCAACCTTGCGCTTGGTCTTTTCGATGTTCTCTTCCGAACCGTCGACAAATACCATGGGCAGATCCCGTCCTGCCTTGTATCCGCGTAGTCCCTCCGCGGTTGCGCGGCTGTGGGAGGAGCGTTTTGCTAGGTCGAAAACGACCACATCGGGTTGCTGCTCGAGCACCTTTTTGCCGCCTCGCGCGCCGTCTTCCCACTCGAATTCCACGTGCCAGCCGGCGTCCGATAGTTGTTTGGCGCGCGCCTCGGCCTCTTCCGGGTTCCAGTGGAACAGGAATAGCGAACCTTTCATGCGTTCCCCTTTCGATCAGGTTATCGCTACTATCTTACACAATTCAGTGCCTTGCCCTCCCTGCAAACTAGGACAATTGGGACCCTCCATCGAATTGGGGCAGGAAGGAGTTCAGACTTGATCCATGTCTTGCTTGCCGCACATCTTATGAATACCGCACCCATCAACCTTCGCTGCGAGTACTTGACCAACCCGCTTGGGGTCGCTGAGTCGCGGCCGCACCTGTATTGGGAGCTCAGCGATGGGCGATACGGCGCGAAACAGACCGCCTACCAGATCGTTGTCGCCGGCGATCCGACCTTGCTGCCGGATCGGCCGGACCTTTGGGATTCCGGAAAGGTTGCTAGCGATGCGACGATCCATATCGAATATGCCGGCAAACCGCTGACATCCGGGCAATTCTGTTATTGGCAGGTGCGATCGTGGGACCAGGACGGTCAGCCCGGCCTCTGGAGCGAGACCGCCCATTGGTCCGTTGGAATGTTGCATCCGGAAGATTGGAAGGCCAAATGGATTGAGAACGCGACGCCGGTCCAGGATTTTGTGCCTTCGCGCAACGGATTTCATTCCCAGTTGGCGGATAGTCCGGACACAATCAAGACCGTTTCCATTGAAATGAGCGGCGCGCAGGACTTCGATCGGATCAAGCTCTTCCCTGCCAGGCCGTACGACTTTCCCGACACGCCAGGGTTCCTGTTTCCGGTGCGGTACATGGTTGAGATTTACAGCCGGCAGGACGCGACCGATACGATTGTTGTTGCTTCCTTTACTCAATCGGATCAAGAGCGGCCTGGCGATGGCCCCGTGGAGATTGCGCTGGAACCGACGCGGGCGCGATGTATTCGGCTGACCGTGACGAAGATGCGCGAGCGAGAGCCCGGTAAGTATGGATTTGCGTTGGCGGAAGTGCAGGTGCTGAACGAGAGCAAAGTACTGTCACAAGGCGCCACCGTCATCGCCTCCGATTCCATCGAAAATCGCGATTGGTCAACGCGCTATTTGACGGATGGGGACATACTGTCGCATGGATCAAAAGGATCGGAACCACTGCCCGCGCCGATGTTTAGAAAACAATTCCAAGCCGCCAAGGCGATCAAGCGCGCGATCGCGACGGTGAGCGCTCTGGGAGTGTATGAGGTGACGATCAATGGCTTGGTTGTTGGAGATCACCGACTGGCCCCGGAATGGACGGACTACAACCTGCGCGTGCAATATCAGACATACGATGTGACGAAACTGATGCGGCAGGGTGAAAATAATATCGTCGCGACGGTCGCGGATGGGTGGTATGCGGGCAGGTTGGGGATGGCTCAGGGCTTGACGGATGATGGCAGGCCGCGCGCGGTTTACGGTAGAAAACCGGCGTTCCTGATGCAGACGGATATTCAATATGATGACGGTTCGTCCGAAACGGTGGTGACGGACGACAGTTGGCAGGCCACGGTGGATGGTCCCGTGCGGATCGCGGACCTGTTGGATGGCGAAACGTATGATGCCACCAAGGTGAATCCAGAGGGATGGAAGCCGGTTGCGATCAAAAAGGACGGCAAGGCAGAACTTGTATGGCAGCCCAACGAACCGATCCGCCAGACTCTAACTGTCAAAGCCGTGGCGCTCACTGAGCCGAAGCCCGGTGTGTATGTGTATGACATGGGTCAAAACATGCCAGGGCATTGTAAGTTAACAGTCCGAGATGTTAAGAGTGAAGTGACGCTGCGCCATGCCGAGATGTTGAATGACGATGGAACGATATATACCACCAACTTGCGGGGCGCGCCGCAAATCGATCATTACATCCCCAACGGCGCGGCATCGGAAACATTTGAGCCTCGCTTTACCTATCATGGTTTTCGCTATGTGGAAGTGACAGGGTTATCGTACAAGCCGAAACTGGAAGATTTGGTTGGGATTGTCGTCAACTCGTCCTCGCCGATCGTCAGCGAATTCGACTGCTCGGATCCGATGCTGAATCGGTTGTGGCAGAACATCCTATGGACGCAGCGCGCGAACTTGATGAGCGTTCCGACGGACTGCCCGCAGCGGGATGAGCGGCTGGGTTGGATGGGCGATATCTTGGCGTTTGCGCAAAACGCGTGCTTCAACATGGACCTCGCGGCGTTCTATACGAAGTGGTTCCAGGATGTGCGAGACGCGCAGGCCGATGACGGAAGATATGGGGACTTTTCTCCGAATCCGTACGGCAAGAATAAGAAGTTCAATGGCGTGCCGGCCTGGGGAGATGCGGGCGTTTTTGTGCCGTGGGTGGCGTACGAGAACTATGCGGATACGCGTTTGATCGAGCGGCATTTTGATAGTATGCGGAGGTGGATCGATTGGATCGATTCCAAAAATCCAAATCACCTATGGCAGAAGGAGCGCCACAACGATTATAACGATTGGCTGAATGGTGATTCTCTCATACAAAAGGATTGGCCGCGCACCGGTGGCTCCATACCAAATGAGGTATTTGCCACCGCGTTCTTCGCGCGATCCACCTATTATGTGGCGCAGATGGCAAAGGTTCTTGGAGGGCTTCGCTCCGTCGAAGCCGAGAAGTACGAGAAACTGTATGAGGAGATCAAGTCGGTGTTCAACAAGGCGTATGTGAAAGAAGATGGCACGATACTAGGTGATACGCAGGCCGGATATGCGCTCGCGCTCAACTTCGATCTATTGCCGAAAGAGATGCAGGCAAAGGCGTTCGACAAGATGATAGCGGCGCTGGCGAAATATAACAATCATATATCCACCGGTTTCCATAGCACCCATCGAATGATGATGGAGCTGACGGAGCGCGGCCGCAATGATATCGCCTACCAGGTGGCGCTCAATAAGACGTTCCCCTCTTGGGGATATAGTATAGAAAACGGCGCGACCACCATTTGGGAGCGGTGGGACGGATATGTGAAAGGGCGCGGGTTCCAGGACCCTGGGATGAACTCCTTCAACCACTGGGCGCTGGGGTCCGTGGGAGAATGGATGATGCGCACCATCATCGGCATCAACCCCGATCCCGCCTCGCCGGGCTACAAACACTTTATTCTTCGCCCCCTCCCCGGAGGCGGCCTCTCCTCCGCTCGCGGTTCCTACCACTCCATCCACGGGACGATCTCGGTATCGTGGAAAATCGCCGATAACCGCACCACCTTCGACATCACGGTCCCCCCCAACACAACGGCGACGCTGTTCCTGCCGGTTGGAGACCCCGCGAAGATCGAAGTCAAAGGCGATGCCTCCCACGCCAGGTTTGCAAAAACAGATGGAGCTGCCTGCTCCGCCGAACTCGCCGCCGGTTCCTATCAATTCACTATTCCGAAGTAGCCGCGGATTCTCATTCTGAACCGTGACCGAGTCGCCACGAACAAAATCCGCGTGGGAATGGTAGTCAATGGGAAGCGGTTGGCCATCAACAACTCCAACCCTCTTACGCAGGTTTTGGAGCAGCCGGTAGAGAACAATTCAGAACGAGAACCTGCGGCTACAACAAAGACAAATTTCCCAATTGCGAGCAATCTATATGCCCTCACCACTCGCCGACAAGGCCGAAATCAATAAAGACGCGGTTGAGATCTAGAAGGTCGGTCGTTCCGTCCAAGTTCGTGTCGGCTCCCGTGCCGCCAAAATTGATCATTACGGCATTTAGGTCTTGAATGTCCACTGTGTCATCGTTGTTGACATCTCCGCCTTGGCAAAGCGACTGAATTTGCGTCGTGTTATCGTCAATGTTGGCAACCAGCCGAGACAGCCAGCCTTGCGGCTTAAATCCAACGTCAAACGTTCCGTTTGGGAGGAGCAGGTCATAGGTTCCATCGGCGTTAGGTGACACTTTGTGCCAGTAAAACGCGGCATCCGATCCCGGCAATCGCAAGTCATATTCCAGTTGTGGCGGCGTTGCTTCGGGGGCAATACCATTCAATTCCACAGACAACTTAACTGTCCGTTTGTGAGTCTTTGTCTTGAGACTGTATAGGAATCCATCTGCGCAGCCCACAAGCAGGCCGCTCGGAGAGAGGCACATCGCGGTTGCGATCGGGTAATCCCAAAACGGTGCGATGCGTTGGCTCCATTCGAAGAAACCGTTTGGAGAGTCGCATAGAATGGCGCTGCCGCCAAGCGGATCATTCGTATTAATAAGGAACACTCGTCCAGATGAGTCGACAATCGGTGGCCACTGGTCACCACCGTTGAACGACACCGTGAGATCCCATGCGAGTTCCCCAGTTGGGCCGATGGCGATAAGATGGGTGCCAGTTTTAGCATAAACAGTCCCGTCCCGAGCAACAGCGAAGGAATCGGGGACGACCACATTGGACTCCCACAGTTTGTTTCCAGTCAGGTCAGCGCAAACTAAACGGTAACCAGATTGCGGCTTACTGGCAACAAAATAAAGTCTGTCGCCCGGCCCACATATCAGAAGGCTTCCAGCGGCTCCATAGGGAAGTTCTGGCCCATAAATAATGCTGGTCGGCGTCATCTTGGCAACCGTTAGCTTGCCCGTTTTTTCACCAGCCAGCGCATATACGTAACCGTCTCTGGCGGCCACGACATTTGTGTAAAGCCCAGTTGTGTCATGGTAGCTGTAGCCGTCCGGAAATTTCAGAAATTCCCCCGCTTCAGCGATTGAGCTGTCTTCCAAAACAGCGGCACGGAGGCCATCAATTCCCTTCATCCGGCCAAGGCGAGTACCAGTCGGGCTGAAGACGTCGGTAAAGCCACTTCCCGGCATAGCCAATAGCCCATTTGGTAACACAATTGAAGCGTAGCCGATTCCTATATCTTCATATCGCCATCGAAGCAATCCGGACTCCCAGAAACATTGAAGTGCGTAAGATGAGCACGCTAGGACGCAACCGTCGTCGCTTGATACAATGACTGGGCTACTGAAATATGGATAGCAATCAGCAGTCCAACCGATCTCGTGTTGCGGCAAGACCTCGACAAAGTCGTTCCGGCCGGAATGTTGCGAATCGTGTTGATACATCGGCCACGATGCGGGATCGTTTTGCGCCAGTGTGGCGGACGCTAACGTGGACAGAAGAACTATCGCGAGTGATCTCATGGCTGCGGTTCACCTCTGGAAATGATATCCTGCTGACATTGTACACCGAATTATTTCGGGGTTGGCGGTGAGAATGCGTCGAGTATCGGCAATTGCGGCCCTCGTCACGCGGGTCCTGGTGGTCGGTAATAGGTTGGATATCGGCAAGACGACCCGCGCCTACGAAGAATCCGGAGAGACCCCCACCCAACCCTCCCCCTTTTTCCGGTGGACGGTCATCAAAGGTTATCTCCGGACGGAAAAAAGGGGAGGGCTTTCCGGAACCCCCACCTAACCCTCCCCCTTTTTCCGGTGGCTGGTCATCGAAGGTTATCTCCGGACGGAAAAAAGGGGGAGGGCTTTCCAGAACCCCCACCCTAACCCTCCCCCGCAAGCGGGGGAGGGGATCGAGGAGCCGCATGCGGGCGAAGGAATCAAGCGGTTTACCAGGGATAATTGCTAGGCATTGAAACGAGTTGCCCTTTACCCATGTCATATAATGGGAACAGATGAATTTCCGCGCCACAAACGAAGAAGCCCCAAAAGGCCCCAAGACTGAATGAGCGCCGCAGCAGAGACCATAGGCCGATACCAGATCATCCGCGAGATCGCCCGTAGCAACGACATCGTCTACGAGGGCTACGATCCCGCCACCAACCGGCGCGTGGCCGTCAAGGAGCTGGTATTCCCCGCCGGCGGCACCCAGACCCAGCTGGATGAGCGCCTGAAGAGGTTCCAGCGCGAGGCTAAGGCCGCGGGAAGCCTGATCCACCCCAACATCGTCACCATCTACGAGGTCGGCGAGGACGCGGGCAAGCACTTCATCGCCATGGAGTACCTGGAGGGCCGGACCCTGCGCGAACGCCTAGACGCGGACGGTCTCATCCCGCTCGGCGAGGCCGTGGACATCATGAACCAGGTTCTGGACGCGCTCAGCTTCGCCCACCAGCACGGCGTCATCCACCGGGACATCAAGCCGGACAACATTCAGATTTTGAATGATGGGCGGGTCAAGCTGACCGACTTCGGCATCGCGCGCCTCACGTTCGAGCACAGCATCACCATGGACGGGCAGGTGTTTGGCACCCCCAGCTACATGTCTCCCGAACAGGTGGTGGGCCGGGACCTGGACGCGCGGACGGACATCTTCTCCTGCGGCGTGGTGCTCTACGAGATGCTTACCGGCGCAAAACCGTTTGCCGGCGACAGCGTAGTTACAATTACTTATAATATTTGCAACACCGACCCCGCGACCCCGCCCGGAGTGCATCACGCCGTCGAGATGGTGATTCGCAAGGCGATCGAGAAATCCGTGGCGTTGCGATACGGATCGGCCTCCGAGATGGCGTCCGCGCTGAAGGAGGCGGTCAAGCAGACCCAGGACCCCATCCAAACCGCGTCCTATCTGCCGCAGGGCATCATCCCCTGCTCTTCCCCCACCTACCCGACGATGCAGCAGCAACCGGTCTTTCTGCCCACCCAGCAGACCCAGATGGGCTACCCTCCACCACCCGTTCTGTGGCAGCCGCCCGCGCCGCCCCGCCCGCTCCTCAGCCCCCACGCCAAGGCCATGATCGGACGCATCTTCCTCACCTTCGCTATCGGCGTCGGCATGGTGGGGATCGGTGTCGGATTGGTAATGGGCATCGGGAACTGGTACGAGGGCGCGATGGCGCAGAAGCATGACGAGCAATATTCCATCGATCTGAACAAGGCCAAGGCGGTCGCAGACCAGGACCCGCTGAAGGCAGTGGCGATGATGACGAAGCTAGACCAGGAAGCGCAGTCCGATGCCTTTCGCCAGCGCGTACGGATCAACCGGGCGGTGTTCTACGAGAAAGCCGGCCAGGCCGATCTTCGCATGTACAATCTCGCGGAGGCCGAAAAGATGTTCCAGGCGGCGCTGCAGGACGACCCGACGAACCCGGCCTATTTCACAGACATGGGCCGCCTCAATGAAACATACGCGAACCAGGCGCAGTCCAACGACGTAAAAATTGAACGGCTGATCGCCGCGGCGGGCCAATGGAAGACCGCGGCGGAGTACGCGCTGCAGCGCAAAGATCAGGCCAACGCCGCAAGGTATTCTAACTACGCCGCCGACTTGCTGATCAACGTTGGGGTCCTTTTTGAACGGGCCGGCCAGTTGGGGCCGGCAGCGAATTCGTACAACGAGGCATACGAAGCGGCACAATTTGGCAGTCAAGAGAAGGAGATTGCCCGGCGCAACCTGGACCGGGTCCTAGGCAGTCGCTCGGGCGGATAGAGTATGGATCAAACGATGATGCTTTCACCTATGGCACAGGAGCTGCGCACCCGGTTTTTGGAAGGTTCCGAAGAGGATGCGTCCGGCCTGCTCAAATGGTATCTGGACGAAGCGAAGGCGAACGAGACAAGCGCCAAGGAGCTTCATTCCGCGCTGACGGTTTTGGTTGACGATTCGGGTTTGGACAAGCCGATCCGGCGCTTGCTGCGAAAAGGGTTGTTTCTTCTTTCCCAGCAAGGCGTCGGTGCGGCGGTGGCAATCGAAGAATCGGCGGAACCGTTGGTGCTCACCTGGCAGGCTTGGCTGTCCAGCACGGACGGCACCGGCACGTGCCGCGTGCTGCTTGCCCGGCCCGACGATGGGCTCAACTACCGCCTGCTCGACGCGTTCCTCAAAGAGAACGAAGGAATTGTCGATGTGGTCGAGGACCGCGTTTCCGTGCATGAGTTGCCGGACGCCATCGAGAGCGTGCAAGGCAAGTACACGGAGAGCATTCTTTTTGCGGAGTGCGACCCGGACTATGTCAAATGGCGGGTGGCACAGTCGGTTCAGGAGACGCGGGACCGGGGCAATCGCGTGCCCAACACCATGGCGTACTGGGCGGCGGTCTTGCCATCGCCTACCACCACCGTTCCCCATCCGGCCAATTCGCTGGAGTACCCTGCGCCCGCCGAAGATCATCCAATAGGCATGGCGCTGGTTCTGCCCCAAACACGCGGTTGGATGTACGAGATGCCGGTTCTAAAGCCGATGATCCGCTCGCTCATGGAGGCATCGAAGAGCGAAGTCGAGGTTGCCGAAGATGTTCGGGACGCGCGGCTGTCAGGGATTGTTCAGCAGGCGGCGGCGGAGCTGTTCGAGCCTAAGGTAGCGGCGGCATACGAGCGGCGTCTGCGGGACCTGGCGCTTCTTTTCCATTCCAACGGAAAAGGGGAAGAGGCGGCTCTTGCTTTGGCCGCGGCGAAGGAGATTGCCGACAAAGGCCAGGAATCTGAATTCGCCAAGATCCTGACGCAGAAGACCTACGTGTACTTTATGGAAGCAATGAGGCAGTCGAGATGATTGGATTTCTCTTGTTGGCGTTGGCGCACGGGGCGCTGGCGGACATGCCGCTGGAGGCCTGGAGCGGGAAGAAGTCTGCCGCGTCCGACAACCGGCTGTTTGCGATGACGGCCACGCTGAACGGCAAGGGCCATTTCCGACTGGGACTGGATACGGCGGTGGACTACGCGGTGATCACGGAGTCTGCCGCGGAGGAGGCTTCGATTTCGTCGGGCGCTTCGGTCTCATTTGATTGGGCAGGTGGAAAGGTGAACGGCAAGTGGTTCCAGGCCGCCAAGATCGCGGCGGGGGATTTCGTGGGGGTTTTGGGTCCGGGGCTGATCATCGCGGATGCGGACATGGAGAAGATGTGCAACCTGGACGGCTTTGTCGGGCTGAAGTTCCTCTCCAGTTACATGTGGACGGTGGACCCGTTCAAGACGAGCCTTTCACTGGTTCCGCGCGACAGCCCGCTGCCGGACCGGCCGGGGACCAAGATTGGTTTCTCCGTGGACCCCAAGCGCGGGATTGTGCTGAAGGGATCGATTGGGGGCAAGTCGTGCGAGCTGATCGCGAGCACGGGGCTCGGGGACGTGTTCTTTGATAAAGATATGGCGCATAAACTTGGACTTAACGCAATAGGGCCGGTGCAGGCGAACGGCGCAACCAAGTACCAAGTTGGTCCGTCTGTGGCGCTGGAATTGGATGGATTGAAGACCGGCAACCTGCAGGTTTTCATCTCTCAGCGACCGGGGTGGCAGAACTTGGGGCAGTCCTTCTTCAACCGCTACATCGCGACGTGGGACATGAAGAACCAGCAGGTCCTCCTCTCCATCCCGTAACGCTGGCTTCCAGCCGGCTTTCGATGCGACCGGTCTCCCGACCGAGTCGCAAGTGATACGTCGCAAGTGATACTCAGGTCTCCCGACCGGCAGCGCGTGATCCCGACCGATGGCCTCCCACGTGGGTCTAAGTTGTCGGTCCATGGGCGGATGGCTGCAATCCGACCCACGGCTACGAGGAAGCCGCCTACCAGCGCCCCTGGTATCATTGAAGGCAGACAACCGATTGGAGGGCCCGCAATGAAAAAGCCGCTCTGGCTACTCACCAGTTTCATCGTACTGTGCGCATTTGGCAACGTGCCGACGAAGCCGGTCTACCATCAAATCAAGAAGATCGCCATCGGTGGCGAAGGCGGGTGGGATGATTTGACGTTCGACGCCAGTGCTCATCACTTATACATCACGCGCGGCACCCACGTCATGGTGCTCGATACGCAAACAGACAAGGTCGTCGGGGACATCCCCAACACCCCCGGCGTGCACGGCGTCGCGATCTGCCCCAAACTGCATCGCGGCTTCACCAGCAACGGCCGCGAAAACACCGTCCTCATCTTCGACACGATGACGCTGAAAGAGATCCAGCGCGTGCCAGTTGGAACGAATCCCGATGCAATCCTCTTCGACTCCGCGACCAACCGCGTATTCACCTTCAATGGCCGCAGCAACGACGTAACCGCCATCGACGCTGCGACCGGCAAGGTGCTCGGCACTATTCCCGTGGGCGGCAAGCCGGAATTCGCGGCGTCGGATGGCAAGGGAATGGTATTCGCCAACATCGAGGACAAGAGCGAGATTGTGGCCATCGATGCGAAGAAACTGACAGTAAAGAGTCATTGGTCAATTTCGCCGGTGGAGGAACCGTCCGGCATTTCGTTCGACAAGGCCCATCGCCGGCTGTTCGCGGTCGGCTCGAACAAGATGATGGCCGTCGTGGACGCTGATACCGGCAAGGTGGTCGCGACCCCAGAAATAGGCTCCGGACCCGATGGCAGCGGTTTCGATCCAGCCCTCGGCGTAGCGTTCAGCCCCAACGGACGCGATGGAACGCTGACAGTCGTCCATGAGGATGGCAAGAACAGCTTTTCCGTAGCGGGCACGGTGCCGACTCAGACCGGCGCCCGGACCATGACGCTCGACCCGAAGACTCATCGCGTCTATCTGATCACCGCCACGTTCAAGCCTTCGACGGGCGCCGGGCGACCGGCGATGGAACCAAATACGGCAGTGATCCTCGTATATGGACCTAAGTAGCCTGAAATCATAACCAAGGAGTTGACAGTGAATAAGCTCGTTCGGACATTGTTGATCGTCGCGGTTGCCGCCGCCTTTTCGGTCTCGGCAGTCGCTCAAGGCGCGAAGGTTGCGCCGAAGCCGCCCAAGGTAAAGATCACGATTGCCAAGGCGGAGAAGGTCGCGCTGGCCAAATTCCACGGCAAGGTTGTAGCCAAGACCAAGCTCGAGAACGAAGAGGGCAAGTGGCAGTACGCCGTGATGGTGAAGACAGGCAAGGTGCTGCGAGAAGTGATGGTGGATGCCAATTCGGGCAAGATCGCCAGCGTCGAAGTGACAACCAACAAGAAGGAAGGGAAGGAAGAGGACGAGGACAACGAAAAGGGTGAAAAGGGCGGATAATTACCGCTGGGAATTGACGATGCGATCGTCAATAAGAAACGAAGATGGTCCCCTGACAAGCCGATCGTCAGGGGACCAATTTACTGCTCATAGCCAGAAGCCTAAATCAAACTAGAAATTTACAGCCAGGTCCATGTCAGCGGCGAGCTGACGGGCCTTGGAGATCGGAATGTACGGATCGTTCGAAAGCAGCGCGACCTGCGTCGGCATATTGCTAAAGAAGGTCACTGTCGGCGACTGACTGGAAATACCACACTCGGGAACGCGGATCAGCGTGCCCCACTCAAGGAACAGATAGGTTCCGGGCTCACTGATGTCGTTCCAGTTGCGATCGGTCTCCTTACCGAGTCGCAGGTTTACAATCAGTCTCAGGACGTTCTAGGACCCTCTGAACATGCGGGGGTATAACGCCCGTCTAACGATTTAGGCTGCGAAAAACGATTTAGGGGTGGTCGCCGGGAGCGAGTGAATGCAGGTCATCGCGCTCCCGGCCTGGTTCAGAACATACTACGTACGTCGCCGAAGCCCAAACATCATAAGGGCGCCGAACGGCGCGAAGAGGGAAGGCTCCGGAACCACGAAGTACGCGAGCCCGAGCGGAGATTCGGTGGACGCAAATGTTCCAAGGTTCGTTCCTGTTGACGAATACCGAGTTACAACATGATCGAAGTACTCCGCAATCAGAAGCGTCCCATCCGGCATCAGGATGATATCCGCCGGCGCTTGGCCCACAGAAAAACTGGACAGCAGTAGATTGGAAGTATTGTAAATGGACACGGAGTTGCTGTTTTGGTTGGCAACGTAAAGATTGCCACCCACAATTTCCATCCCCGTCGGCCGGGAAGTACCGGCAACGATGCTGCCGAGTGGAGTTCCGCCCATCGAGAAGGTGCTGACGTCGACGCTGGTGGAAACATATACCTGACCTGCGAAAAACTGGGCGTACGCCGGGAGCGAAAGCCCGGTTGCAAAGTCGCCGAGATCGGTCCCACCGGGCGTCACCCTTCGTACCGTGCCGCCGGCCTGCATCCCAATCCAAATATTGCCGTCCGGCCCGTACCGCATGCCTGTCGGCCCGCTGGCGCCGGTAATTAGATTGCCCAGCGAGTTGCCATTCAGATCATATCGAGCAACATGGCCAACCTGATTGGCGACATAAACGACGCCATTGGCAGCCATTACATCGGATGTGCCATTGCTGGCTCCGCTACTCGCAAAAGTACCGAGCGGCGTGCCGGTATCAGAATAACGCAAGATAGCTCCAGTGGCAAAATCTGTGACCAGAACATCCGCAAATGAATGCGATGCTCCAATCATGAAAAAGCAAAGCATTGAGAATTTTCTAAATCTCATGATCAGCCTTCCTTTCCAAAAAATTACCGGTTCATTTTACCATCGGTCCGGCGAGTGCGCAAATAGAAAGTTCCCGGACTCACGTCCGGGAACTATTCTGCTGCTCGTAGCCAAAAGTCTCGGTATGTCTAGAAATTAACAGCCAGGTCCATGTCAGCGGCGAGCTGACGGGCCTTGGAAATCGGAATGTACGGATCGTTCGAAAGCAGCGCGACCTGCGTCGGCATATTGCTAAAGAATGTCACGGTCGGCGACTGGCTGGTAATACCACACTCGGGAACGCGGATCAGCGTGCCCCACTCGAGGAACACATAGGTTCCGGGCTCAGTGATGTCGTTCCAGTTGCAAAGGGGCGCAAGCGTGGGTGTGTACGAAGACGTCGTGTGCTTTTTCGTGGCCATTTTGTTTCTTTCTCCGTTCTGGTATTTGGGGGTGGAAGGAGAGGCTTTGGAGGCCTCTCCCTCAACGTCGTGTCTACTTCGTTAGAAGTTGACGCAAAGATCGTTGTCGGCCGCAAGCTGTCGGGCCTTGGAAATCGGAATGTACGGATCGTCCGAAAGCTTAACTACCGGAATCGGAATGTTGCTGAAGAACGTGACTCGCGGGCTGCGGCCGTCAGCAACGCCATCAAACGGAACGCGGCACAGGGTGCCCCACTCGACAAACAGGTAGGTGCCGGGCTCGTTGATGTCGTTCCAGTTGTAGACCGGAGCCGTGCCGGGGGTGTAATTCATGCTAGTCGTCGTATTCTTGGTCTTCATAGACTTCCTTCGTCTCCCTTAGGGTAGATAGATTGGGCCTCAGCCAGGCCGGCCGGATTGAACGTCGCTGTCCATCCAAATCGCGCCTGCTCGTCGTGGCCAGTTGTATTTTCGGGTGGGCTTGCTGGGCCGATTAGGTCAAATTGCGGGCTGATGAGGAGAATTTAATGGGCGGGCAGGCGGTATAGTTTCGAACGTATGATTAGCTCAAGAATGCCCGCGATTCGGATGATTGATGGTGCAACGATTACAGTTGCCGGCGATGAGGCGAAAGGCAGTTTGAATCTTACAATCGATGGTCGCGAGGTGCATGAGGACGTGCATTTCACCCGTGCTTACCCATTTTCCGATGCCGATCACTATGTCGGGGCGTTCTCCGCCGACGGGGACGAGATTGGGCTGATTCCTGCCCTGACTGCTGTCGAGGCGACCAGTCGGACCCTGATCGAGAAGGATTTGGAGCGCCGATATTTTACGCCGATCATTCATCAAATCAGCAAATTGAAGCAGGACGCCACCCTTTGGCTGTTCGACGTGGAAACGAGTCGGGGGGCCTGTAGCTTCTACGTTCGCCACTGGCGGGACAGTTCGCATGAGCTGTCGCCGGGCCGTTGGATGATAACCAGTGTCGATGGTGTCCGGTTTGAGATCCCGGATTGGAATAAGTTGGACGAACGCAGCAAGACGCTGTTGGAGCAGTTGAATTAGGTAATCTCATTGTGATGGACAGTTCGCAGCTATTCGATCAGAATCCGAATGTCTGCGGTGGTCAGCCGACCATCAGGGGCACTCGCGTAACGCTGAATACGGTCCTGGCCAGCTTAGCCGATGGTGATTCAGTGGAGGATATTCTGCGCTCCTTTCCAACGTTGACCGCCGATCAGGTCAAAGCCGTGATTGCGTTTGCCGCAGCTTCCGCACAAGAGGATCTACCTTTGCCAGGTGTTCCATGCGGCCTGTCCTTGTGAGCAACTGCAAAATGCGAATTCACCGATCCCCGTGAGCCTGATTAGCGGCGTATATGACCTGATATACCCACCCCGGTGCGGGGTGTGCGATCTGCTCCGAAACCCACCCATATGCGCCGATTGCCGCCGGCTGATGTATGAAATGCCCACCGAGGTCTGCAACCGCTGTGGCAAGCCGGGCCCCGACTGCGCGCACTGCGGCGAGCTGATCTCGTTTTGCCGGTCCGCCTATCTCTATGAAGGGGCGGCGGGGGCGGCGGTCCGCAGGCACAAATACGAGCGGTTCTATGCGCTTGGCGAAGAGCTCGGACGCCTCACCGCATCGCGTGTCGAACGATATCCGCAGCTCTATCAGGCCGATCTGGTCGTGCCCGTCCCGATTCACTCATCCCGCAGGCGACATCGGACGTTCAATCAGTCCGAACTGATCGCGGCGCCGATCGCCGGTTCCATTGGCGCACCGTTGATTCCGAACGCATTGGTGCGGTGGAAGAAGACCCCATCGCAGGTTCGAAGCACAGTCGCCCAGCGAGAAGCCAACGTGGCCGGCGCATTTCGCGTCCCGGATGCCACGCACGTCAGTGGCAAGCGCGTGCTCCTCGTAGACGACGTTTACACATCCGGTTCCACACTCCGGGAATGCGCGCGTACGCTGCTGGACGCCGGCGCACGGGCCGTACTAGCGATTACTGTTTGCCGGGAGTAAGGTCGGTTTCTTGCGATTGCTGCATCTCCACGGCGGCGCTATCGTTGACATATTGGAGCCGGCCCGCTTTGTAGTCTTGGAACACCTGGAGAACGAGTGTCTTGTGGGGGCGAATCCGGCAATGGCCGTCTTCATTTCGCTTCTCATCGCACGAACCCAGCGGCACGCATTTCGGAACCATCATATTGCCGAAAAAGTCGTCAACGGCCAGCAGTTCCTTTCGGATCAGCTTGAACAATTGCCGTATTTCCCATTGCGCTAGGACGCAAAGACGCAGGCCCGCCATGTGGATCAGCTCCCGCAGGTTGACGGTCATGATCAGGTTAGTGGTCGTGGCATTGGGCAGGATGAACCGGGCGTCCTCGGCGGGTGCCCCGAGGTCGAGCAGCGACTGATAGGCACGTTCCCCGGCCTCGATAACTTCGTCGAACTGCTTTTGCAGAGCCTCGTCGGCGGCAATGCTCGGCGGCTCCACGAGGGACGGCGACTTGAACTTTACATATCGCTGGCTCTGCTGATCGAACGCGACCCCTATCCTATGGCGGACCAATTGATGCGAAAGCGCGCGGCTGACTCCTGAGATGGCGAACGTAAAGTTGATGTGCTCGATGGTACTGTGATGGCCCGACTCGATGACGTGGTTTACAACGCGCAGCAACTCTTCGGGCGTCACTTTGCCCGACCGGTACCTCTCCCATATCTCCTGTGGTGATTTTTCTGTGTAGCAGGTCCGTGCGGCAAGATAGATCAACCCGCGGTAGTAGTCGCGCACCACTTCGGGCGTTGGGAAGACCAGATCAACCTGCATCGAGCGGCGAGTTGCCAAAATACGTCTCCTAACTGTGATGGGCGACGCCGAGGGGATCGCCAACATGCGAGAGCAGATTGCCGCTTGTGAATGACGGGCCGAGCACGACAACGATATCTCCCGACTGCAGCATGATGTCGGGCGTCGCCACCATGTGCTGGCTGTTCCTCACCACGGCCACGATGATCGTCCCATCCGGGAATTCCAATTCGCCGACCGCCTTGCCACAGGCCGGAGAGCGGGCGGTCAAAACCGCTTCAGCCACTTCCAAGTTGCCCTGCTGCATCGCGCCAATCGGCAGGACCTCTCCCGTTTCGATCTCTTGTTCGATCAGGTTGAAGATAATCGACGTGCTGCTGATCGTGCCATCGACGCCAAGACTTTTGAACAGTTTTTCATGACGCGGATCGCTCACGCGGGCGATCGTTCGCTTGACATTGAACCGCCGCTTCGCCATCTGGCAAACGACCAGATTGTCTTCATCGTCGCCCGTTATCGCCGCCACAACGTCAGCCCGGTTTACACCTGCCTCGGCCATCACGCGCATTTCGCACCCATCGCCGGCCATCACGCCCTTCCCGTATCGATCCGCAAGCCGCTGGGCCCGTTCCCGTTTCTTTTCGATCAGCAGGACCTCGTGGCCCTCATGGAGGAGCTTTCTCAACACCTGCTCCCCGACCGCGCCGCCGCCGACCAGCACTACGTACATTGCGCTTCACCCATCATTTTGGAGTCGGCACCTCGCGGAGATACTCGGTAATCGCCCGCAACCGCTGGTCGTGAATCCAATCGTTGAACGCGCCGGCCAAGAGCTTGCATTCGGTGATTGTGAAGTAGCCCATCTTGTAATATTCTTGGCTTCGAATCGGATCATTGATTTTTCCGCCGATTCGGGGGACATCCCAGTTCTCGCGAACCACCTGCATCGCCATGATGTTCGTATTGTCGCCCTGTGTGCAGGCGACAAACGCATCAGCCTTGTCAACGCCGGCTTTCAACAGAACGTCCTCGTCCAGCGCGTGGCCGGTGAATGTCTTGCACTTGGTGTCCTTGCCAAGTCGCTGAAAGGCGTATCGGCTTTCATCGATGATAGCAACATCGTGGCCTTCATCGGCAAGCATTCCGGCGAGCGTCGATCCCGTTCGCCCACACCCTATAATTACAACCTTCAATGGAGCCCCTTTACCCGCCCCCAATATGATTCCACGGGTCACCCTCATAGTACCCCGCCGTCAGCACGCCTTCGCTTTTGCGGTAGTAGTTTGGCTCATTCTGCGCGATCAAATTCAGCCGTTCAACGTCCTTTCGGTCGAAGTAGACGCCTACCGGAAGAGCCAGCAGAAAGACCGTCGTCGTGACAAGCGCCGCGCGGAGGGAGAACTTTGCCAGCCCTTCGGCAACGGCGGCCAGAAGGGGCGTTCGGGCAAATGCCGCCCAACTGATTGCGGTAGCGAGCGGCAGGGAAACCCCGAACCAGGCGAGGCCAATCCACTGCTTGTCGGGAAGCTGGGTCAAAGGGGAGGGGATGCCGGTCAAGTAGCGATGCACGTTTGCGAAGTCGGCATAACGGAAAATGAACGAATAGGCCGTGAGGAGAAACAGGATCACAAGCAAGAGGCCGGTGGCAACGCCGTGGCCAAACGTCCAAGTGATGTAGTCCGTCCCACCGGAGGGAGGTTTCGTTCGGAAATCAGAAGCGGACGCCGCATAGCCCAGCCCGCCGATGAGCAGGGAGTACCACATCCCGACATACCAAATGTCGGTCGCAATGAATATGAGAAGTCCGACGCTAAGCGCCAAGGTGAGGGCAAGTACGGAGCGAAGTCTCTCCGGGATGTACGTACGGAGCATATTGCAAAGTTTGAGCAACGCCAACGATGCGAAGCAGACGATCAGCAACCGGACCGCCAATCCCATGCTTCCGTCAACGATGGAACCGAGAGCGAGGCAACGGAACAGCCAACCCGTCCAGACCCCTGGCCGGCCGGAGACCGTGTTCCAACCGGTGAACTCGATGGCACTGTTTGCTGGAATTGTGCCCTGATACCCGTCGTTCTTTTCGCCTTGCAAGGTAGTGAATGCAGCCGATCGCTTTCCCATCTTCTCCAGGACCCTCAGGCGAAACGCCGCTCTTCCCTCTTCCAACCCTTTCGGCGTTAATTCATTGAGGTTGATATCGCCGCCTTGAATCGCCCGCTCGACGATGCTCACCCCACGCAACCCCGAAACGACCTGGCACGCCCCTCCACGAATCAGAGCGCCGTTGCGCGCGGTGGCCAGAAGCCGTTCCAGGTGCCAGGCTGCCGCGTGCTCGCCGGTCGGCGAGGGCATGTCCGAGATTCGGGCGGCAGTCTGCTCCAAAAGCGCGAGGTGCGGAAGGCGTAGGAGAGCGATCGATGGGAAACGTTGGCGGGGACCGTGCGGGCCATACACGGTCTCGAGCAGCTTCCAGCGGGCGAATACCTCCGTGTATGCATAGTCCTGCCAAGTGGTATGAAATGAGGCTCGTTCCCATTCGTTTACCGCCTGTTTGCTTTCGCCGAGCGCCAAGTGGCAGGCCGCTGCCATTTGGGGGAAAAAGGCGTTGTGTTGATCATTGTCCGCGCCCTTCTGCATGTAGAAGAGGAGGTCCCGCCAATCTTTCTCCTCCAGAGCCGTTAGTTTGGCGCCAGGCACAGGCAGGGTGACTATCGCCGCGTAGAAGCGACCAATATGAGCATAGAGTTCGGGCCTCTTGCCGTGCTGCTGTCCAAGTTCAACGAGATCGGCGATTCTCTCGCGGATTTGAGAATCGCTCCTTGTCGCGATCTGGGCGGTACCTTTGTCCAGGGTGATGGCGCCCAACTGGAGTTCGAAATTATCCGGTATTGATGCAGGAAGCTCAGTTGGGATACGAGAACGCGGGGGCAAAGCAATCGCCCGCTGCCAGGATGGCAGGGTGTTGAACGCGAAGCAGACACCGTCGGTCAGGTGCCAACGAGCTTCCGGGATGGCGAGAACCGCAACGCAACATCCCGCCAACACGCCGGCCCAAAGCCTACGCGCTTGACCTGCAGTCATCGCGGCCAATGGGACGGTCTATCCCGAAGCGCCGTCGTCCAGACCGAGATCGAAGTTGGGCCGCCGTGGCTGATCCTCTTGCAACTTCCATAATCCGTTGTTCGGATCATGATCGAATGGTTTCGTCAGGCTTTTCGGTGAGACCTTCACGGCGCTTGCCGGATCGACGCCTGGACGATTGATTCGCGGCTCCGACGCTGCATAGTTCAGCGCGAAGCCCATGACCGCTGCCGCAACAACCGTACCGATGGCGAACTCTCGCCACTGCGACCAGACTCGGCGCACTTGGTTGCCGTGACGCAAAGCAGCCATCACCCGGTCATTGAAACTAGGCGACGCATCCTCAATCAGTCCTCCCATTGCCATTTCACGAGAAAGCACTCGATTCAGGTCTAAGCTCACTCGACAACTTTCACAGGCTAAGAGATGTTTTTCGACTTGCTGGATTCGGTCGGCGGGTAAATGATTATCATGATAAAGGCTAAGATTCCGCCGAATCCGGGCACATCGGAAATTTAGTATCATTTTGGATTCTCCATTACTTGCGATATCCACATCTTCCGGAACTTCTCCCGGGCGGCGTGTAATCGCGAACGGACAGTACCGATAGGCACACCCATTGCCTCCGCAACTTCCTCATAGCTCAATCCCTCCAGCTCTCGCAGCACCAGAGCAGCTTTGAGATCCGGTGGCAGCCGCTCCAAAAGCTGCCCAACCACCATTCGCGTCTCGATAGAGCCGCGACTGATGTCCACCGCGATGTCAAATGGGATTGTTTCGGCCCTTTTGAGGCGCAACCGATCGACGCAAAGGCGGACACAAATGCGATAGATAAAGCCGCCGAATGCGCAATCGTCCCGCAATCTGCCCAGTTCGCGGAACGCTCGCAGAAATGCTTCCTGGGCCACGTCTTCCGCTTCCATGCGGTCATGGAGCAGATTTGTGGCAATTCGGATCAGCCGTGCGCGATACCGGTCAAGGATTTGGCGATACGCCGCTTCCTCTCCGGTCTTACATCGGCGGACCAGGTCGGCATCTTCCAGCCGGAGGGCTGCTTGCGCTATTGCTTGAGGTTGTGCCTGCATAGCTATCACACTGGTTCGACGTTCTGCGAGGACCGTTTCGTTCACCCCAAATTGGGTATTTTGCCCCACCGCGTCGAATTCCTGATTATAACACGGATTACGCAGTCTGGGTCGGCTAGGTTCCGTTGCCCGCCAGTACGAGCTACGTGGGCTTCGGGGTCGAGAATTGGCCAGCCCCGGTCAGGACGTCGCCAGGTCCCTGCCGAGTCAGCAGCGCAATATAGCCGTTCGAAGCGAAGTAGATGAGGGCCAGTTCCGCGGGGAAACGGTATCGGGCGATGACATAGGTGATGACCATCGCGACCATCGGGACGACCAGCAGCGTGTAGGCCAAGATGTTGTCGCGAAGCGGCGGCGCGCCGCGCAAAAAGCCGTAAGCGCTGAGGACGAAGAGAACAATGTACATCGCCGCCCACACACCGGTGGCGAACTGGTCGAGGGGCGAATGGAGGGTGACGTCCAAGAAGATCGGCGGGTACCAAGAGAGGGCCGCCTTCTTGAGCGACAGCATCAGGGCCTCGGCAGTGTGCCCCCTCCAATAGCGAGCCACTTCCCGCTTCTGAACATCCTGGACGGCAATCTCGAAGTATGGCGACGAGGCAATCTGTCCATGTGGAAGGCGCCACAGATAGGGAGGCTCGTGCGAGGCAAGGACCGGGTATCTGCCGTCCGCCTTTTCGTTGTTCCCCATGTAAATGTTCGCCCAGAGGTTCGTAGTGACCGGCTCGAAGCGACCGAACAGTTGATAATTTCGCACGGTCCACGGCGCGACGACGGCGATAGCGCACAGAACAAAGACGGCGATCGGCTTCCATTCCTTTGGCGCGGCCACCAGGCGAGAAATGACGTAGATCGCCATCATGAGGAGGAACACCTCGCGGGTCAACACAGCGTATCCGGCAAGGAGACCCGCGACGACCGCATTCTGCCAAGTGAGTTTATTGCCCGGCCGCTCCAGCAGCCACCAGACCACCAGCAGCAAGAAGAAAAACAGGTTCTCCGTGTACATGCGGGCCGGAAGACGGACGAAAGGGACGTAGATGGCGAGGGCTGTCGAGGCAAACAGGGCGGCGACATCGCCAAGCTTGCGCCGAACGATGATCCCAAACAATAGAACCGTCGCCGCGCCGAGAACCGACTGTGCCGCGACCACCCCTTCCCTGCCGCCAAACGTCCAAAATCCTCCGGCGAGAAACCAGACGTATCCGGGGTAGCGATACGCATAGATCGGGCCCTCATGGAAGCCCTCGCCGCGCAAAAGCGTATGGGCGATGTTGATGTACGCCGGTTCATCGCTGAACGGTTCTGTCAGATGGACGAGATTGGCAAGCCGAAGAACAAGCGCGATGCCAACGATGAGAAATAGGCGATTGAGAAATCTACGATCGAGCGGGCTCGACACCATATCCGCCTTTGAAACGGCCCGCGTTTCGGGCGATCCGCTCGATCTCCGCATTGGATATGGCCCGTTCGAAGCTGCGGAAGCCCGCGAGTCGGAAGCCGTGTTTTTGGGCAAGCGCGCTCATCTCCCGTACCTGCTCCACCGACACATCTTTCCCGACCGTGAAGCTCTCCGCTCGCTCCTCCAACGCCAAAATCATCGTTTCGCACATGCAGGCGTAGGCGGTCCTCGGAGGGAAGCCAAAATCAAATCCGAACTCCACGTCGCCAGGGACCGACACCACGCCCCCCTCAACGACAAGCACGTCGTTGCGCTTATCGGCCACGCGCCGCGAAACGTCCCGCGGCCGGGCCACATCACAGACGACCGCGCCGGTTTTGAGATGATGGGGATGGATGATCGCCTCCGCCGCACTGGTGACCGTGATGATCACGTCGGCATCCCGCAGGCCTTCCGCCACGTCGGTGGTCGCAGCGATGCGAATATCTGGGCCGAAATGGAACGATTCGATGACCGCTTCCGTCCGGGCGCGGTCTCTTCCAATCAGCACCGTCTCCGCGAATTGCGGCACCATGATCTGCGCGCAGGTCTTTCCGATGGAACCGGTCGCGCCGACCACGGCAAGCTTGGCCTCGCAAGGCCGAATTGCCATCACCCGTGCCGCCTCCAACGCCCCTTCGATGGCGGTGGCGACCGTATAGGAGTTGCCGGTTGTGACCGCGACGGATGAGCGCTCCGCAACGGTAATTCCCCCATCGCCGATCACCGCCGTGAAGGCCCCAAGCCCAACCACCTTCGCGCCGTGCTCCGCGGCCATTTCCACGGTGGCGACGATGCGTTTGTAGCATTCCTCCAGCGGCATCCGCTTCATCATCCGCGGAGTTAGTGGGCAACCGACGAAGCAGCCTTCCGTCGTCGCACCGGTATCGGACCGAACGCCGGTGATGTCGGAAACGAAAATCGATCCCTTGCGCGCCAACAACTGCTCGACGATGGCGCCGGGAAGGTATTTGGCAATCGGGTAGCGGCGGGCGGCATCGCGCCGGGCATCCATCGGGTGCAGAACGAAGCCGAAATTCATACTTTGACGCCCACCTTGCCGAACTCGACGATATTCGGCTTCCAGTGCAGTCGTTCCAAGGCGCTGACGTAGTCCTGTTCGGTCAATTCCTCGGGCCGCTTGCCGAGCATGGCGACGAGCACGCCTTCCATCACGTTCGTGCCGAAGGTCTCGCCGTCCACCTCGGGCGTGGTCGTGATCACCGTCTTGATTCCCGCCTTTTCCAACATCTCGTAATCGGCTTTTCGCAGGGTGTTGGTCAGGATGGATTTGCCCATCATGTCGTAGGGCATGTGACGCTTGATGTAGTGCCAATCGCCGGCGACGAGGTCTGCCCAGCGGAAATACTTCTCCCCTTTTGGGCTGTGCGTTTCCTGCTTTTCTCCTGTGGGATAGAACCATTTGAAAGGCAGCCGCGTGACGATGGGCAGCGTGAGCTTGCCGAAGAACGCCACGCCGGAGTAGCTTTTCAATGGGATGGGCAAGCCGAGTCCGAAAATCAGGTCGCCGAAGATCACCTCTTTGCATGCCTTTTCCAGCGCCTGCGCCATCCCGAATCGGTCCACCGCCATCACCAGGAACGCCTTCATCTCTTTCAGCGGCAGAATGTTGTGCTCTTGGATGTACTGGACCGTGCGGCGCTCCAGGGTGTTTTTGAGGCCGCTGCCGTCCACAACCGGAGTCTTCTTGGCGGTGGCAACCAACCAGGCGATCTGGCGGAAGGTGTATCTTCGGTCTCGCACCCAAAGGTACATATCCGCGCCTCCAACCCCCAGGGCATCCACCTTGCCGTCCAGCTCGCCGAACAGTTGGCCGAACTTCGCGAGGTCCCCGTCGGTGCCGCGACGCTCGATCAGGAACTCCTCGCCGAACAGGGTCGCGTTGGCGATCTTGTCGCGCTTGCTGGAGCCGAGGCTGATGGAGACGATATGTTTCACTATTCGCAAGCGTACCCGATGCCAGACCCGGCTTCGACAGAGCCAGCCGGAGCGGTCGCGGCAGGCTACCGCGGGTCCATCTCAAATCTATGGAATGAGGCCAAAATCGCGAGCCCGTTCGTCCCGTCATCGATCGTTGATGCACAGAGAAAAACGGTGCGGTCCTTTTGCTTCACGGTCAGCGTGTACAGGGTAACCCTGTTCTTTTGACGCAGTACGACAATCAGCCCCCAGCCGGCTCCGCAGGGTAAGGCCTCCCGTTTCACTTCTGAATAGGAATCGATGCGTACAGCGGTTAAGTATTCGGTGATGTGGTCGCTTGATATTCGGTGCACCTCTCTGTCCGTATCTGGAGATGTATCGCTCGGATCGGACGTCCATTCAACGACTTCGTATATGTTTGCCAAAGTGCTAGTGTGCCAATCGCAAAACTGAATCCGGGCCGAACTCTTGCTTAAACTAAGCGTTGTCGGTTTGTTGGGCACCATGACGGTGAACCCTTTGCCCGCCGGCCGGAATTCATACCATCCTTTGAGCGCCGGATCGTGAGGCTTCGCGCACGCACCAAGCAATGCCATGAGAGCAGCGAACAGAATTGCCTTACGGATAAGCTGCCGCTTTGCAGGCATGCACCCGTTCTCCAGCAAGATATGTTCCATCGCTTACAAGCATACCCGATGGGAGCGCTGTCCCATCTGGACCATGGAGGGAGATACAATGCGGTATGAATTGGACAAGGCAAAATATTAGCTCCGGGCAGAAGTGGGAACCGATTGTGGGATATTCGCGGGCGGTGCGGATCGGCCCGTTTGTCAGCGTCTCCGGCACGACGGCGACGACGGAAACGGGTGAGATTGATGGCGTCGGGGATCCGTACGCGCAGACGCGGCGGACGCTCATGAACATTCAGAGTGCACTGGAAAAGGCCGGAGCGCGGCTGGAAGACGTAATCCGCACCCGCATGTACGTAATTAATATGGATGATTGGGAAGAGGTCGGACGCGCGCACGGCGAATTTTTCGGCTCCATCCGCCCGGCCACATCCATGGTACAGATTTCCCGCCTCATAGACCCCAGGATGCTGGTCGAGATTGAGGCGGATGCGGTTGTCGCCGAGTAGGAGAACGGTTTGTCGGTCTATCTGAAATGCTTGGTTGATACGGTGCTCGAGGCCCGGGCCGATCCGGAGTGGTGGCTGCCGGTTGTCGCGGCTATGGCGGAGCACCGTCCGTTTTCGGACCTGCCCACCGACGTGCGGCAGGAAGTGCGGCGATTCATCAAGGACGGCAAGAGCGCGACCACCTCCCTCAGCCGGCTTTGGACCGGCTATTTCAAAGCGCTGGAAAACGGTCACCCTGAGACGCTCAGCAAGCCCCCAACCGGCCCGATGCGCGTCGAGAACCTGCGCGACTGGAACCAGATATTGCAGTTCAATGAGCTGGCTCTTGTGTTGGGCGGAAAAGAAGATGACGGGCTCTATATCCGCGACCACGCGATATTGGACCTGGGAGTCAACGATGTCGCCGTGCAGCTGCGGCGGTTGGCCGAATCGATTGGAAAAACCGATCTTCATCCCTCCACCGTTCTGGCGCACGATCAGGAATCGGTGGCGCCCGCTTTGGCGCTCGCGGATTGGTTCGGCTGCCGCATCGAGCCGGACGGTATCGAAGGCAAAGACTGCATCTACCTGATCGGCAACCTGGCATACGCCGGCGCATTGGAGCGCGCGAGGGCGATGTTGGAGCAGTTCCATCCGGCACGAACGCTCGTGGCCGCACTGCTGATTACGGAGAATCTGAACGGCATGCGCATGCTGCCGGACGCGGTGGGGTACGTTGTCGGTTCCGGTGCGCTGAAATGGGGGCGGGCGGCCGGACTCGGCGTGCTATTGCAAGGTTCCGAAGAGGAAGGATTTCATGCGGATCGCGAAGCGTTTGCCGCCTCTCGCGACCGCAGGCTACCGGAAAAAATCGCCGCCGAGATTGCCACCGAAATGAAAGCCCTCGATGAGGCATTCTACGACGATCATGTCTTCTTTTCATCCGGCGCGCTGCAACGAATCATTGACCGCAAATCGTCACCAATCCAGTCATTCGGCTGGCGCATGGGGGAAGAGGCGAAAGACTGGTACACGATGCTGCCGCCGTTCCCGCAGCTGTTCGGCACGCCGTTTAGCGAGGTCGGGTCGAGGGCGTCCGTCGAAGAGCTGCGACAGATCGATCCCAATGAGGACCAGCTGCGATTCATGGACTGGGTGGAGCCGACCCTGCAAAATCCCTTGGAGGTCTGGATCAAGGAGGACGCCACGGGGCAAATTTACGGCCATTATTTTTCTACAGTGCAGCATCCATCGTTACCTAATCCCGCAGTAATTGTAGTGGAGACTGTCCCGCACGGCGAGGACCTGGCTCTCAACAATTTCACGCTTTTTCTAGACCCCGCGGAGGCCGATGAGCTCCGCTTCGGCCGCCTCGCGCACTCTCAAAATTCAATGTCGCTCAACTAAAGTTATATGGAATGCTACCTGTTCCCGTCCAATCCCGGTGACAACGCTGTATGCCACCCGCATGTGTCACGGAAAGGCACAACTAAGAGAAAGGGAACCGGTCAAGGACGGTCACTATCATGGAACTACGAATCGATCAGGGAGTGAGTGGGCAAACTGGCCTCGCGCAATTGGAATCGGCGACCCAGCCGACATTGCGAAGTCTGCGCTCGAATGTAGACGGCACCGCCCCGGTGAGCGCTCTTCGAGCAGCCGCCGACGTCCTCGTAAAAGCACTGGAAGCGAATGAGACGAACCGAGTGAAGCAAGAAGGACAGACGCAAGTGAAGCTGGCGAACCAAAATTTGGCTAACTTTGCCGACGCACTCAAGCAGCGCCAGGACCTTGCGCGCCAAGCCAGGCGGCATGACCTGACGGTAGAAATGCGGGCCGCCCAGCAGTCACAATCCACGCACAACCTAAAGACTGTGTCGGAGTTAGAGCAAGAGGCCAAGAAGAATGACGGCGTGAGGGTCGATTTCGGTACGCTCGATGAGCCTCCGAGCAAGAAGGTCTCGTTGTCCAGCATTGCCGATCCGGAAAAGGCGAAGAAGGCCGAGGAAGCCGCGAAGCTGCCTGTGGACGATTCTGTGAAGTTGATGGGACAAACGCAGAAGTCCAAGAATCCGTTCCTGGATCGGTTCATTCGCCGGGCGTTTCCCGACGCGAACGGCACGCCGGTGAAGGACGCCACGCAGGCAAAAGTTGTCGCGAGCCAGACGGCGAAACAGGTGCTTTCCCAATCCGGAGTTGCCGTTCTTGCTCAGGCAAACACCCAGCCCTCGGAAGTCCTGTCGGCGCTTTCCTAACGGCCGTCCATACGCCACCATATTTCGACTTAGCCCAAACCGATTGCATGGAGCCGCGCGAAGGCACTCAACAGGAGGACCTGGTTGAGGGATGCAATGGGTATAGTGGATCATGAACCTTACAATGGTTTTGGCGGTACTTGCTCATACCGCCGGTCTGCCACCAGGCGACAAAGCGGCTAGCCTTGCGAGCGATATCATAGCTGCCAAGCAACGTTGGGTTGGCTCATACCAGCGCTACATACGCGACGCTTGCACGCTTGCAAAGGTGGCCCTCGATAATCGTCCATGGAGTCCGGAGTTGCCAGCAAGCCTTAAAAAGCAAGGATTTCACGTGGAAATGCCGTGGCAGACGGAGCTTGACATATCACTTCCGGAAGCCGATTACGTATCTCCAGGCGGCCTGCGGTTCAAGTTTGAGGTTCGCATACAAATCGTCCCTGTGGTTTCAAGAACGAAGCCGACTTGGTTGAAGGCCAGTGTTCTGTTCCCGTACTTTTTGCTTGAAAACACAACGTTTACGGATGTTGTTAGGCTCGGAGCTTTTCCGAAGGGAACCGTACTCGACCGGGTCCTTTCCAATCCTGATTTGGTAAAGGCGGCGGCGAAGTACCCGAACATCAGTCGATTCTGGATTGAATACCGTAGGGAGGGCGGATATCGGTGGATTCGGGAGGAGCAATGGTTGGAATCTGGATTCGACGTGTTGATTGATCTTGAGCGGGCCGAAGGATACAAGGCGTGGGGCATGAGCTTCAACTACTTTGCGAAGAGCGGTTTGGATCCGTTGGTTTCTTGGCCGGGCGGCAAGGTGAAGCCCGGCCCCTTTGTGCCCAGCGACACGATTGAGGAGCCATCCCTACGCCAGACGCCCGAAGAACCAAAAGAACCCTCACTATTTGGCGCTGGGTTTCAACAGGTCATCTACCGCCTTCCAGAGAGGGACTGGCCCGAGCCTCCAAAGTCAGCGAAGGCCTATAGCGTTGCCGACCTTAAGAGCCTACCGTCAAACACAAAATCCCTGGAACTGGAAGGGTACTCCTGGCGACCAGGCGATCTGAAACCGCTCGCCAGATTTACTCACATGAAGAGATTGGATTTGAGCCAGCTTAGGCCTGATCCCAACAAACCGTTCCCCATCGAAGAACTTCGAATTGTTGCACGATTTAAGCATCTTCGATCCATCTCGGCACCGGAGTATGGGTCAAACGATGACTTCGTGTCGCGGCTCGTGAAGCTGAGAAGCCTTGAGGAAATGAACCTTAACAGCAGTAGCCTTTCGGACAAAGGCCTTGCAAAACTCGTGCGCTTGCCAAAACTCACGGACCTTGATCTGCGTTGGTGCAAGCATCTGACTGACAGATCGTTTAATAGCTTCTCGAAGATGCGGCAACTGCGCAAACTTGACATCGCATACTCCGGCAACTTTAGCGACTCAGGCATTTCGCGACTTAAGGCCTTGCCAAATCTGCGCGAACTCTCGATCGGCGGGCTTAAGCGCGCAACGCCGAAGGGTCTCAAAGCCCTTGACCATCTGCTGAATCTTAAGAGACTCTCGATGGGGGACATGGCAGTCGATTCTTCCACAATTCGGAGCATCTCGAAGCTATCGAAGCTTGCCAGCCTCGACTTCGATAACGTCAGGGGTCTCGATGACCAACTGATTCTTGCACTCTCGAACCTAAAAACGATTGAATGGTTGAGCTTCTTACAGTGCAAGGGCGTAACAGCAGAGGGAGCAGAACGGCTACGATTGAGCTTGCCGGGAAAATTCGCCATGAACAAATAAGGCGATGGTGTCTCTTGACATCCTTCCACGACTTTCGCAATCGGCTCCGACGGAGCGGAGCCCTCCAGGCCTTGTCCTTACATCCACGCCTTGCGGTCCATCGTCCGGTACTGCACCGCCTCGGCGATATGTTGGACCTGAATGTCAGGAAGATCGGCGAGATCGGCGATGGTGCGCGCCAGTTTGATCAGCCGGTCGAACGCCCGCGCGGAAAGACCCAACTGCTGCACGCTGAGCCGCAAGAAATCTTGCACCTCCGTCGATAGAGGACACAGCTCCCGCAACTGACGCGGGGATAGCTGCGAATTGAGACGGGCCGCGGAATCCTTCAGCCGTTCCGTCTGCCGCTCCCGCGCCGATTCAACGCGCAAGCGAATGTCCTCCGAGCTCTCCCCCGGCTCCAGGCTGAGCAGTTCGTCCGGTTTCAATCGCGGCACGTCCACATGGATATCGATGCGGTCCATGAGGGGGCCTGAAATGCGCTGCAGATACCGACGGACCTGTGAGGGCGAACATGCGCACTGTTTTATGCTGTCGCCAAAGTAGCCGCACGGACATGGGTTGGCCGCCGCCACCATTTGGAATCGCGCCGGGAACTCGACCGTAATCTGCACGCGCGAAACGGTGACGATGCCATCTTCCAGCGGCTGGCGAAGCGACTCCAAAACGTCGCGATCGAATTCCGGAATCTCGTCCATGAACAGCACACCGTTGTGGCTGAGACTGATCTCACCGGGTCGCGGCACCTTACCTCCGCCGACGATGGCAGCATACGACGATGTGTGGTGCGGCGCGCGAAACGGCCTCGCCCATAGCAGCCCGTGGTTTGCGGGGATCTGCCCAGCGGCGCTATGAATTCGTGTGGTTTCTATGGCCTCGTCCAATGACATGGGCGGCTGGATCGTCGGCAGACGCCGCGCCAGCATGGTCTTCCCCGATCCCGGCGGGCCGATCATGATGATGTTGTGCCCCCCGGCCGCCGCGACCTCGATCGCCCTGCGCGCGGTCTCCTGACCCTTCAGGTCCTTCATGTCCACTTCGTATTCGCGGTGGTTTTTGCCCATCCCCTCTAGCTCGACGGGCCACGGTTGGGTCTGGGAGGGATCGAATAAAATGGATCCGACTTCGACGAGGCTCTCCGCGCCGTAGACCTCCAGATCGTCGAAGATGGCCGCTTCACGGGCATTTGCTTTCGGGAGGATGATGCGCTTGATGTGATCCTGTTGATGCGCCCATATCGCCGCCGACAGCGCGCCGGAGATCGGACGCAATTCCCCGTCCAACCCCAGCTCGCCCAGGAACAGCGTGCCCTCCACCGCCTGGCGCGGGAACTGATCCGTGCTGGCCAAGATTCCGACGGCGATGGGCAGATCGAATACCGGCCCCTCCTTTCGCAGATCGGCGGGCGCGAGGTTGATGGTGATTCGGTCGTACGGAAAGCGCAGACCGGAGTTTCTGATGGCGGTCATCACACGAAATTCGGACTCGTTGACGGACGCGTCCGGCAGGCCGACGATAATCACCTTTGACAGGCCGGGATGCACGTCCACTTCCACGGTAACCCCGTATCCATCGATCCCGATCAGGGAACTGGATTCGATTTGGGAAAGCACGCTTCCATTCTACCCACAGGGTATCCTTATACCAGCGTTTCTGTATCCGCGGGTCCGATTGCCGATCCGTTACAATTGCCGGAAGCCACAGGCCCGCGGAATCGCCGACCAAGGAAAAACTGATGACAACAACGCTCCGGGAAACCACACTTTTTGATGAGATTGCCGACAAGGTCCTCTCCGGCGAACGCCTGACCTTTGAGGACGGCGCGGCGCTGTTCCACCATCACAACCTGCCGGAACTCGCGGCATTGGCGGACCGGCAACGGCAGAAGAGGGTCCCCGGCGACACGGTGACCTACATCATTGGGCGCATCCTCAACTACACCAACGTGTGCTGGGTGCGGTGCAAGTTTTGCGCGTTCTACCGCGTGCCCAAGCATGAGGAGGGATACCTGCTGTCCGACGAGGTGATCTTGGACAAAGTGCGGGAGACGGTCGAGCTGGGCGGCGTGGAGATCCTGTTCCAGGGCGGCCTGAATCCGCAGCTCAAGATCGACTATTACGAACAGATTTTCGGCAAGATCATGTCGCAGTATCCGTCCGTCATTTTGCACGCGCTGTCGCCGGCGGAGATCATCTATATCGCGCACATCTCGCGGCTGACGTTGGAAGACTGTCTGAAGCGATTGAAGGCGGCGGGGCTGCACTCCATTCCCGGCGCGGGGGGCGAGATATTGGTGGACCGCGTGCGAAACATCATCGCGCCGTACAAGGACAACACCGACGAGTGGCTGCACTGCATGCGCACGGCGGCGCGCTTGGGAATTCGCAGCACCGCCAGCATGATGTTCGGACACGTGGAAACGATGGAGGAACGAGTGGAGCACCTGCTACGCATTCGCGATTTGCAGGATGAGTGCGGGCCGTTCCGGGCGTTTATCACCTGGAGCTTCCAGCCGGAAGAGACCGCGCTGCCAATTGAGAAGAAGGCGTCCGGTTATGACTATCTGCGAACGGTCGCCGTATCGCGCTTGATGCTGGATAATTTTGATAATTTGCAGTGCTCGATCCTGACGCAGGGTCCCAAGATCGCCCAGCTCTCTCTCGGCTATGGGATTAATGATTTTGGGTCGGTGATGATCGAGGAAAACGTAGTCTCCGCCGCGGGGAACAAGTTTATTCTCTCGGTGGAGGAGATCGAACACCTGATCTCCGACGCGGGGTACATACCGAAGCGCCGGAATACGCGCTACGAGCTTCTTTGATGAAGAACTCGCTATCCATTTAACGAAATAAGATTGACAATCCTCCGTTGCCGTGTCATACTGTAGCTGATATTTCTCCTTGCTGAACTGATATTTCTACTAGCTGAACTGCTATTTCTCATGGGTGGCCGCGCCTCACTGGAAATATTGTACAGGTGAAGGCAGGAAACGGTTTTTGCCGACACCAAAAGGAAGCCACATAATGATTACCATTACACGCGCACTGCCGCTGTGCATGGGTCTCTTTGTTGTTGTCGCGGCTTTTGGCTCACCGGCGAATCTGCTGGTGGATCCGAGCTTCGAGCTCAACCCGCTGGACACCCTCGTAAATATAGCGACTACGCCTTTAACAAAGGGAGTCTGGGGGGCGGAAAATGGCGTGATTGTTTCAGGGATCCAGCCCGACTTCGTCTCCCCATACGACGGCACAAAAATGCTCTGCATGGCGGATGACGGTTTAAGTTACACTCAGACCTTCCAATTTACCGACGTGAGCGCGTACGCATCGCTGATCGACAGCGGTAAGGCGTTGGCCACGGCTTGCGGCTACTTCGATACGGGCGATTTCGCTCCCGGAGCAGGGATCGGGTACATAATACTTCACTTCGCGGTGGCAGACGCTTGGCCGCTAACTGACGGTTCCGCCACCAATTCCTTGACCCTTGACTCCAACCCATTTACATGGCAGTATTTGGATGTCTCCGCCGTTATTCCCGTCGGCGTGCGCTATATTGGGACGGAGGTTCTCTACAATAACGCGTCCCTCGCAGGCCACAACGGTTACGTAGATGCCACGTGTCTCAATGTTGTCCCGGAGCCGGGCAGCATAGGTCTGTTGGCGACGGCCGCGGGGTCGGCCCTGCTTATGCGCCGCCGTCGGCGCTAATTCGTGCGATACCGCCGCAATCCTATTGCGGCGGCTCCCAGAAGTCTCGCGAACGTGGTTCGCGAGACTTCTGACTGTTCGGCGACGGTGGGTATGAGTTACGACCGCGGAATGCGCTCTGAGCTACTTCGATCAGGGGTCTGTTTGCGAACTGACAAAATGAACTTGACAAACCCGGTTGTCGTTGTTATACTGTAACTGATATTTCTCCCAGGTGGCCGTGCCCCACTGGAAATCTTGGACAGGTGAAAGCGGCAATGCGACTCATTTTTTCAGCTCTCGCTTCTCTGCTTGTCGGGTCCATTTGGGCGCAGGCGAATTTGCGCGATATCCCCGTCGGCACACCTCACAAATACATTGACTACGACCTGAAGACCCACACGTGGCATGAGACCGGTGTATCCGCTCAAAGCCTTGGCGTACTCTACGCGACTCCGGGCCCCATTAACACGGGCCAATATCTCCTGCAGGCGCCGGGAGTGGAGACAATGGACGACATCATATGCGATCCTGTCGCCTTTGCTGCCAATCCAAATGTAGGTATGGTTACGCTCACATACTACGGCATTGGAGCCGGCACCACGGCAATCGATGTACTCTTTTACGACTGGGCAAATGACCCCATGGATCCTTACAACATTGGAATTATCCTGCAGGCATTTACTCTTGTTAACATGCCAAAAAGCAACGCGATTTACACAGTTACAATCGACTTGGACCTCAGCGGTCTGACGTTTTGGGTTAATGATTCCGCCAAGCTTTGGATGTCCCTTAGATTCTTCAATTATCCGGTAGATAATTCAGTGCACGGTGGCTGGGTGATTGCAAGCGGGGCTCCGACCGCTGGCAGCAGCGGGGATCTGTATCGAACTCAGGCCGGGGTCGTTTTATCGCCGTGGTCAGGCAGCCCGGTCGCGACGTTCGATCCGATCTTGGCGAATAGCGTTGTACTTGCTCTTCGAGGACGGGTCGAGCTCCAGAACTATGGCGCTGATACTAACGGCCGGTCCGCTACACTTGAATTTCGGACTCCAAATACGACCAATGTCGTTCACAGCTATCCGATCACATTGGATTCTTCCGGCAACTATATGGTTCTACCCGCGGACCAGGGGATTTATGATGTAGCCGTCAAGTTTTCTCATTGGCTGCGTGGCAAAGTTTCATCCGCCGACATCGAGCAAACGGTCAACACCATCGATTTTTCGCTGGTGAACGGTGATGTCGATGGAGACAATACTGTCACCGTGAACGATCTCAATTCTGTGTTCATCAATTTTGCCACGGTCGACCCGGACACGGATCAGGACGGCAGCGGGCTTGTCGATCTACCCGACCTCAACATCATCTTTCTCAACTTCGCCCAGAGCGGGGCGGACTAGGTGATAGCATGATCATTGGCGCTCATTTCTTGTTCTACAGCACCAATCCCGATGCGGACCGGGCCTTTTTCGCGACGTTCTGGAGTTTCCGGCAAATGACATCGGTGGCGGGTGGCTCATTTTCCAGATGCCGCCGGCGGAGGCCGGGGTGCATCCCTCGGACGGTTCTTTCACCCAGGTCCACGGCGGTCAGTCCATGCTGGGCGCGCTGCTCTACCTATTGTGCGATGACCTAATCGAGACGATGGCTGAACTTTCGAAGAAGGGCGTCGCCTGCACGCCGGTTGACGAGGCGGATTGGGGAGCTAGCACATCATTCCCGTTGCCAAGCGGCGGCTCGATCGGCCTATACCAGCCGAAGCATGAGTTGGCGATTTCCTGAGTGTTGGGGTCTTTGGTGGTCTGTAGTCGCTCAGAGTCGGCGGACGTGAACCCCAACACATCACGGTGGTCGCTAAACGCGAACCCCAACACTTCGGGGGCTTGACGATGCTCTTCAGGGGATGAGAAAGGCTGTCATTCCGAAGCGAAGCGAGGAATCCCTCTCAAGACGTTGGGGTGCTCGAGGGCTTCTGAAAGCGATTCCTCGCTCCGCTTCGGAATGACATATCAAGTCTACGAAGTGGTGGACTTGTTGACGAGCTTCATCAGACGGGACTTCTTGCGGGCGGCGGTGTTTTTGTGGATGATGCCGCGCTCCTGCGCCTTGTCGATCTTGCTCACGGCCTCTTTCATGCGCACGTCCAGATCATCAGCCTTGACGGCGGCGGCGACGCGCACCTTTTTGACGTAGGTCTTCAGTGCCGACACGGTCGCCGTATTGCGATCGTGCCGCTTGGCGTTGCGCTTGATATCCTTCTTCATCGATTTGATATTTGCCATTCATTCTCCTCATTTGCGTGGGTCTTGGTGGTCTCCAAGTGCTAGTTATTGCCAATCCGACCCACGGCTACTTCATATCCCTCAACAAAGTGATTGTTGAGGGATATGAAAAATTCTCTGCCGGCTGGAAGCCAGCGTTACTTCTTTACAGCGTACTTCCTCTTTGACTTATCGGCGCCTTGGACTACCTTCTTCGCATCATAGTGCCAGACGGGAGAGCCAGCGCGCTGATAGAAACAATGGTATCCCGTCAAAATCGACGCGATCAGGTTCCGCCGAGCGCGGCGTACCACGTTGCATTCCGTCACAATCGTGATCAGGTCCGCCCCTTTGTTGTAGTGGCTCATGATCTCCGTCAAAATCTCGAAGGTGGACATTTCATCCACGCGCTCCTGCAGAATCCGAAGATCCTCCATTCGCTGGGAAGATATGAAGCAGAGCGGGTCCGGCTCCTCCGCCCATCGGAACATCAGGCGCGATGGACTATCGGTCTTGTGCAGCACGAACACGCTGCCCGATTCGATCTCCTGCTCCATATACCAATTCAACATGCCGAACATCAGCCGAATGTCCAAGTTCACCCAGACCGACAGCTCCCGGCCCTTGGTATCTTCCAGAACCAGCTCCTGCAGTTCCGGATCCAGCGGCAGCCAACCGTTTGGGATTTGCGCCAGCGGGAAGGTGCCGAGCTCCTTGTGGTGGGCCTTCACCACGCACCGAACCTCGTCCGATAGGTGCTTGTGGACCGGACCGGGCTCGTCATCCAAAACGTCCTGCACCAGCGCGTGTCCGAGCTCCTTGCGAAGCGAGGACGAGAAGGCCTCGACAGTAAGCTCCAAATCGATAATCTCGCCGTCGTCGTCAAGGAACTTGTGCTCTTCGTATTGAAGGGCCTCGGGCACCTCGTGGACGTACGGCGGCTCCGAACCAGGCTTGCGGAACAGCTCTCCGCCGACCCATAGGATCTCGTCTCGCGCCTCCAAGCCATCGGTAACCGTCCGAAGGTCTTCCGGATAGCTGCGGTCGCCCAGGCCGACATCATACATCTGCTTGAGCAGATCGGTGGCGCGGGTGGCTGTGACCTTGCCCAAGATGATCTTGACCATCTTGTCGATCTCTGCCGACTTGACCTCGAGCGGCGGCGTGTCCTCGATCTCGACGCTAGGCTCCAGCTTGTGGGCCAGCTTGCCGGCTGCCTTCAGCCAGTCCTTGGTATCGGTGGCAGGGTGCCAAAGCCCGTCCGTGCCAAAAATGAATTCGCCGGAGTTGTTGACCGTGTTAAAAACCTCAACAGGATCGTAGAGCTGTGGCTCGTAGGGGTCCGGCGCATTGAGCGCTTGACAGGCGAAGTACCCAATGATCGTGGAGCGGACGGGTTGCCCCACCTTGCGGAGGAACAGCAGCGGCGCATCGTCCTTCTTCCAATTGATGCCCTTCGCCGCGTCTTTCACGGCATCGATCTCGCCGCGCGTCAGGTTGTTGTAGAACAGGTTGTCGTCATCGTTCCAGCCCTCTGGTATGAAGAGCCACTCGGCGAGACCCACATGGTTGTCCGATGAAAGAAGCAGATTGGGATCGGATTTAACGAGGCGTGGCAGCATCTCCTCGAAGTGTTCGGGAATTCGATTGTAATGGTTTCCCAACTCGATGGCAAGCTGAGCGACGGACATGGGCGCGCCATATCCTCGGATTAGTCCCAGCGCCGCCGTCGCGACCGCCGTGTTCGGTTCCGGGGTTCCGATCGCCGCGCTCCATCGGCGATCGTGGTAGGCGAACCGGGTCGGGTTCGTCGCCATCAGTGTATGGATTGTCGTGGCGTCCAAGCCGCTGCCCGGCAGATGCTCCGCGATGTCGCTGACACGGGCAACCCCACCCAGCTCGCTGATGGCGGTCAAAATCAGTCTGTCGGCATAGTCGCGGCCGAGGGCTTCGGCCGGACTGGCTGCCGGTACGGTTGTAGCCAAGCTAACTTTCCTCCGGGGCTTTCTGCATTTCGCGCGAACGATGATTATGGCATGTTTTTCTTTCCCTGCGCGAGCGTGTGGGGGAATTGCGGGATTGAGTATACTTCCAGCTAACGTATGGCGCACATCCCACAACAATTCGATCGGCGCGCCCTGGCCTGTCTGTGAGCGCAGAAGGCGCCGCCATGACCGCCGATGATCTGCGACGGACGATCTCCCGAATCGCCCATGAGGTGCTCGAGCGCAATCGTGGCTCCAAGGACATGGTGGTCATCGGCATCCTGCGCCGGGGAGCGCCCGTAGCCAAGCGCCTCGCATTTGAGCTGGCGAAGATTGAAGGGGGCGCGATACCGGTCGGGACCATCGACCCCCGGCCCTATCGGGATGATCGCCTGCAAGACCTGACCGCGAAGGACGAGAGCGAGATACCGTTCGAGATCGCGGGACGGAAAGTTATTTTGGTGGATGAAGTGATCTACACGGGACGTACCATCCGGGCGGCCATGGACAGCCTCATCGTCCACGGACGGCCCGCATCCGTTCAGCTGGTCGCGCTGGTCGACCGAGGGCACCGCGAGCTGCCCATTCATCCTGATTACACCGGCCGGACGATCGCCACCGAACCGGATGACTTCGTTTTGGTGGAACTGCAGGAGTTGGACGGCCGCGATGGGGTGGTAGTGAAGAAGAGAGAGCTTAAAGTATGAGTATGCTCGGCACGCGGCACCTTCCCCGCCAGGACATTCAGGCAATTATGGATTTGGCGACGAAGTACCGTCACGCGGCCAGCAACGGTGAGCCGGTTCCGCAAATCGATGGCGCGGTCTGCCTGCTGTTTTTCGAAGGAAGCACGAGAACCCGAATGTCGTTCGAACGCGCGGCCCGGAAGCTTGGCATGTCCTGTACCTACATCGCTCCCGCAACCAGCTCGGTGCCCAAAGGGGAGTCCTTCCGAGATACGGTGATGACGCTCGATCATGAAGGGGTTGATTGCCTCGTAATCCGGCATTTTGAAGCCGGAGCGCCGCACCAGGCAGCGGAGGTGTTCAATGGCTCAATCGTGAACGCCGGGGACGGGTGCCACGAACATCCCACCCAAGCCCTCGCAGACCTCATGACGATTTTGTCACGAAAGAGCAAAGCGGACGGGCTTACCATCGCCATCGTCGGAGATATCATCCATAGCCGCGTCGCGCGATCCAATGCTTGGTGCTTGACCAAGATGGGAGCGCGTGTCAGGTTTGTGGCGCCCGCGACGATGCTGCCCAAAGACCCCAGCGCTTTTCCCGTGGAAGTGTACGACAACTTGGCCGCTGGTCTGGCCGATGCCGACGTGGTGATGGCCCTGCGCATACAGCGGGAACGGATCAACGGCCAGGACCTCGGCAGTATCGCGGAATATATCGATCATTTTCAAATCAATCGGACATCCTTGACCTTCGCAAAAGAGGACGCGCTCGTGATGCATCCGGGACCAATGAATCGGGGCGTGGAGCTGGATAACTTCGCCGCCGACTTCCAGAATTCGACTATTCATGAGCAAGTGGAAAACGGGGTGTATGTGCGCATGGCCGTACTGGCGCGCGAATTCGAAGAGCTGCGGGGGGACGCATGAGAGTGCTGCTAAAGGGCGGCAGAATTCTCGACCCGTCTCAAAATCTCGATCAGGTCGGCGACCTGCTGATTGTGGCGGATCAGATTTCAGAACTGCTCACCTCGGTCTCCGAAGATTCCGTTGACACGGTGATCGACTGCACCGGTCTGTGGGTATGCCCCGGACTCATCGATCTGCACACCCATCTGCGTGAACCCGGCCACGAATATAAAGAAACGATTTCGACGGGTACACAGGCGGCGGCGGCCGGTGGGTTCACCACCATCTGCTGCATGCCGAACACCGATCCGCCCCTGGACAATCGCGCGATGATCGAATATGTCCTAGCCCGCGCGGCAAACACGGAAAGCGGCGGCATCTTCGTGCATCCGCTCGGCGCGCTCACCAAGAACATGTGCGGCGATCAGATTGCCGAAATTGCCTCGATGAAGGACGCCGGGGTTGTGGCGGTGACCGACGACGCATTCCCGATCCAGAACAGTCAAACGATGATGCAGGCGATGGTGTATTGCAAGATGCTGGACCTGCCCATCGCCACCCATTGCGAAGAGACCTCGATGACCAAGGCCGGCAGTCTCAACGAAGGATCGATGAGCGCGATATTGGGGCTGAAGGGGATGCCGCGCACCGCTGAGGACATCCAGGTTGCTCGCAACTGTATCCTAAGCATTTCGTCCGGCTGCCGGCTGCACATTTTGCATGTGAGCACCTGGGGAGCCGTGGAGACGATCAGCAAAGCCAAGCAGCTGGGCGCGCCGGTTACGGCGGAGGTCAGCCCCCATCATTTGGCATTGACGGATGAGGCGGTGGACGGCTTCAACACGAACTGCAAAATGAACCCGCCGCTGCGGACGCAGCAGGATGTCGAGGCATTGCGTCAGGCATTGGCGGACGGCGTCATCGATTGCATTGCAACGGACCACGCTCCGCACGCGATACACGAAAAGCAGCTCCCGTTTGCGGAAGCGCCGTTCGGAATCGTCGGGTTGGAGAGCGCGGTGGGAATTATTCTCACGCAGATAACGCATAAGGGCATCCTCTCGCCGCTCGCGACGATAAAAGCCATGAGCACAAGCCCAGCGTCGGCGTTTTCTCTTGCCGGTGGAACGTTGAAACCCGGTGAGGTGCCGTGGGCGCAGGTCACCCTGATCGATCCCGATCTCGAATGGACCTTCGACGTGCGAAAGACCTTCTCCAAAAGCCGCAACAGCCCATTTAACGGATGGGCGCTGAAAGGCAAGGCCGTGATGACCTTCTGCGGAGGCGAGGTGTATCGCGACACCGTGATGGACAAGCGCGTGAAGGCAAAATGAGCCTTTTGGTGCTGGAATCCGGCGAGGCGTTCGCCGGAGAGTCCCTCGGAGTGGCCGGGCGGACGACCGGCGAGATCGTATTCGTTACCGCGATGACCGGCTATCAAGAGGTCCTGACCGACCCCAGCTATGCCGGACAGATCGTGGTCTTCACCTATCCCCTTATTGGCAACTACGGAATCAATGAAGATGATTTCGAAAGCGTTGCCGTGCGGCCGCGTGGCATTGTTGTTCATCAGGCGTGCGGGGAGCCGTCGAACTGGCGCTCGCGATGGACGCTGCCACAGTATTTGGCAGACCAGGGCGTGGTGGCGATCCAGGGTGTGGACACGCGGGCGGTGACTTGCCGCATTCGAGAGGGCGGGGCGATGATGGCCACCATCACCTCCGACGAGACGGTAGAACAGGCGCTGGCGCGGCTTCGCGGCGAGAGAGATTATGGCGAGCAGGACTATGTGAGCGAGGTCTCGACCGACGAGCCGTTCGTATGGGATCGGGACGGGCGGGAGCCGTTTGAGCCGTATGGCGGGGATAGCAAGCGGCGGGTGGTGGTTCTGGATTGCGGGACCAAGTTCAATATCCTTCGCCGGTTGGCCGCCGCCAGGTGTCGATCGCTTGTGATGCCCTGCGACACATCCGCCGAGGAGATCCTTTCGCTGCCCGCCGACGGCATCGTGTTGTCCCCCGGGCCGGGCGATCCGGAGCGGCTCTCGTCCATCGTGAAAACTGTGCAGGGCCTGATGGGAAAGAAACCGATCTTGGGAATTTGCCTCGGGCATCAGTTGTCCGCGATCGCGCTGGGCGGGCGGACAGAGAAGCTGAAGTTCGGGCATCATGGCAGCAACCATCCTGTGCGGATATTGGAGACCGGCTGCGTAAACATCACATCGCAAAATCATGGCTATGCGGTGGTGGCGGACAGCCTATCGGGGGCCGGCGCGGAGATCACGGAGGAACATGTAACGGACGGCTCGGTGGAAGGGTTCCGCCATCGTGAGTTGCGGCTCCTGTGCATCCAGTACCACCCCGAGGCCGCCCCTGGCCCATGGGACAGCCGCCACTACTTCCCGGACTTTATGGCGGAGTTGGAAGGTTAGCGTCACGGCCCCTTCGCAGTGCGACTGTGAAGGGATGAAAAACAATAAAACAGAAACTGAGCGTATGAAATGGATGTAGTATTATTTGTGATAGTTTGGGCGGTGATTGTCTGGATCGTCCGTCTAGCAGCATCACGGTTCTTTCCATGGTTGATGCGACATCTAAATCGCTCCCGAAACCTTCAGCTGTCAGTCGAAGCCACAACCGAATTGGGCATGCGCTGGGCGAACTTGTTGACTGGCTTGGCGATATCAATGGGGATAACAGTTGTCTTAATACAACTTCTGATCACGCGAAACAAATGAAGCACCTAGCGCATAGATACGTCGTGGTGTTTGTCAGAGCACACCGTTAGGAGTATGCCATGTTCTACTGGGTTTGTCTGCTTGCTGGGGCGCTATGCGCGATGTGTGCCGCGTTAATGATTCTGAAGGAACTTGCGGTCGGTCTACGGTCTACTCCCGCGCGAATATCCGAGGACGAACTAACTTCCCTGGCGAGGCGAGTGTCTGATTGGACAATTACAGCCATCTGGATCGCTCTCATGCCAGGGATCGCCGCAGCCGCACGCATCACTTACGATAGCGGATCACTTGCCCTCCGGACTTTCTCGTTGATTGTCGGCGGTGTCGCCCTTATAATCACTGCCCTAGTGGTCGCTAGGACTTGGCTGTTGGTCAAGCGCCTCAAGCGAGCTTACGAGAACCTGGAAAAGTCCCACAACTAGGTCGCCCCATCCGATGCGCCGTGGTGTCTCGCCACGCGCCAATCTCTATCCGGTCTCCCGGCCGTGCCCCTCGGCGAAGTGGCGACTTCCACGCCAATGACCTGCGTCGTCGGTTCCAGCGGCACTTCCCCAGACTCTCGAAGCCCGTGGACGTGGCCTGCCTATGAAGGCAGCCACGGCTACAAATATGCTCGCCGACTGACAAAGTCGTTGACTACCCTCCCGTCACGAACTGCGCGTCGAGGGCTTTGGTGACGCGGGCCAGGGCCTGTTCGAAGTGCACGCGCGTGTAGGTGTCGTACTTGGCTGGATTCGCGAGCGCGGTCGTCAGGCGGGACTTGATCTTCTTCAGATCGTCCCACGCCAGCGCCTTCGCATCGTCCGGCATATCGCTCTTTGCATTGGACAGATCGATCATCATATCCACGTAGGCCCGCTGCAGGCCACGTCGCAGCATGGACACGTTCTTGCCCGCCACCGCCTCCGTCCACACAGCGCCGTCAAAACCGTCGAAGATTTCCGGCAGCGTGAACGGATCCTTCGGCGTCTTGAACTCATTGTTAAGTACACGCTTCAGGGTCGGCCCGCTGAACAGCCGCCGCATCAGTGAAGTCTGCGGAGACAGCAACAGGTCCTTGGCCGGAAACTCGTCGCTCGCGCCCATTATCAGCGCGATGATATCGTGCGGAAATTCTGGCGCGATCTTGGTCAGCAGGTCCGTGCGGACCGTGATCGAGTTTTCGCGAAACACACCGTCGAGTATCGTCTTGAGCGCCTCTCGCTGCTTCTCGGCGGATACCGGAATGAGCGGGTCCTTTTCGTCGGAATCGCCTTTATGGTTGCGGTTCGCATTCAGGCCCCCAATCTCGCGCGCCACGGCTCCCATCGAACCGAAGTAGTCACCGGTAATTCCCAGATAGGCAAACGCCAACTCCTTGTAGCCTTCCCCATACTTGGGCAATCGCTGATCCACAGATTGCAGCATCTCTTTGCCGAGGACCGCGCGCTCTTTGTAATAGTCCATCGGCTCCAGGCCGAGGTCCCAGCGCCGGACCTTCGGATCCCAGCGGTCGGCATTTTCGTCCGACTGGTAGGCCAGCCCCGCCTCGTTGCATCGGGAGGCGATCTTCTTCAGCTCCGGCAGCTCGCCTTCCGGCGTCAGATTCTGCATTGGCGCGTATCCATATTGGATGGCCCAGTAGTCGTAGGGGCCGATCGTCGTCGTGTAAAGATCGCCCGTCCCTTTCAACGCGAACACGTTGATCGGGTCATATTCCATGATGGAGGCGACCACGCCGCGCTCCCGGGTCACGGCCGGATCGGCGAGCTGTTTCGCGTCCAGCTCCGTGCTCGCGATGAAATTGTGCCGCAGACCGAGCACATGCCCCATTTCGTGCGCTATCGTGTCGGAAAGGAACGCATTCATAAACTGCTCGTGACTGATATCTTTTCGCGCGCCTGCCAATAGGTCCATTGCCAACAGCCCGAATTCGGCTTGCCGCACCTTCTCCGCGCCCATGCCGCATCGGTTGTAGCCGTTCGGCAGCGTCTCTTGTTCCGCGTTGGGGACCACGTAGTTGGCGAACTCCTGCAGCGTCGCCTGCACGTAGCTGCCGTCAATCGTGATGTCGGCGTTGAGTATCTGGCCGGTGATCGGATTGTTTCTAAACTGCGCCACCGCATAAGGGCTGCCTTCCGACTCCACCCAAAGGATCTTGTTGTATCGCATGTCGGCGGTGTCCCAATCCGCGTTGTCCGGCATCTGGTTTACCACGATGGCATCTTTGATGCCGATCTTTTCGTACGCTTTGTTCCACCACAGGATGCCGTTCTTCACCGCATCCCTATATTCGAGCGGTATCGCGTTATCTAGCCAGAACACAATCGGTTCGGCGGGCGGGGACATGTCTGCCTTCGGGTCCTTTTTTCGCATATCCCACCGGAGGATGTAGCTCTTGTTCATGTCCCGCTTCGAAACGTCGCTGAAGTCCTTGAAATCGACGGTGAAGTAGCCGACGCGGTCGTCTTCGATTCGGGGCATATAATTGTTGTCCGGAAGTTTGAAAAGGTTGAAGACCACTTTCATCGGGAAGCTGCGGCTGTCGGCCAACGAGTCCGCTCCTCCGCCAAAGCCGCTGGAACCGGGTGGCGCCTGCCCGCGCCCGCCTGCCATGAAGTGATAGGCGGTCTCGACCACCGTGTTGGTCGGAAAGTTCTTGATCTTTTCGATGCGCGTCTTTTGCATGTCCGGGACGAGAGGACCGAGTCCCGCGACGGAAGCGTTGATCTGCGCGAAATCGCCCATGAACATCGGCGAGACATCTATCAGATAACTCTTGCGCTCCGGATGTGTGGCTTCGATTTTGATCGAGGACAAGATTGCATCCGGGAAGGAGCGTCCGATAGCTTTTTCTATCGGGGTGCCATGCGGGCCCCTGAATTTGAACTGCGGGCTGCGGAGGTAGAGGCTGTCGTCCTGCTTCTCAAAATGGAACAGAGTGTCGCTGATAGGGTCGCCGGCCACCACCACACCGTCTCCCGCGCCTGTGCTTCGCGTCGCCTGGAGAAGGAAATTCGGCCCTACTTGGCTCGGCATGACCTCCATGAAAACCTGATTCTTCTTGCGATAGAGGGTGAATTGGCCTTCTATCTTCTCGTAGTCCTTGATCACTTCATCGAACGGCCGATCCTTTGGTGGCTCCGGCGGCTTGGGCTTTTGGTCGCCTGGACGGGAAGCGGGAGGTCCTCCTCCTTGGTCCGGCCTCGGGTTGGGCCGCTGAGCGGGGGATGCAGCCAGGAGCGCTACAGACGCGATGACGAACACGATGAACTTGCTGAATTGGGGCACGATTGGACCTCCTGCGACGAGACGACCTCGAAGTCTACCTATTATTATTGTATCGGCGGGCCGGGTTCTGGCAAACTGGCCTTATGCGAAGTCCCAAGCTATTCACCCGCGAACAGTCTGCCCTGGTTGTTGTTGACGTCCAACAGTCGTTTCTCGACCCCGTCTATGAGAAAGAACGGGTTGTCGAGCGTTCCCAGTTCCTGATCCGATGCGCAAATGTGCTGGGCGTGCCGATTTTGGCCACGGTTCAGTACGCCGAGCGCATGGGAGGGACGATTGCGGCCATCAGCGAGTTACTCCCGTCCTCTTGCCCGACCACGGACAAACTATGCTTTAGCTGCTTTGGGGCGGAGGAGTTCGCTCGGAACCTGCAGACCACCGGGCGCAAGCAAGTGATCTTGTGCGGCATCGAGACCCATATCTGCGTCAACCAGACCGCTCACGACCTGCTCCACGCGGGGTACACGGTCGGAATTCCCTTCGACGCGGTCTCCAGCCGGGACAAGAAGAACCACAAGAACGCCCTGCGGCGGATGGAGGCGGCAGGGGCAATCATCGCGAACACCGAGAGCGTGGTCTATGAGTGGATGTACGAGAGCGGCTCGGCAGAGTTCAAGGACATTCTGAAGATCGTGAAGGGATAACAAGTCCGATTGGCCCTCCGCCGACCACCGAGACCCGCGTAGGCACATAACACCAACCCCGTGGCGGAGGTGGGAGCCACGGGGTCAGGAGTCCTCAACAATCTCGAACCGAAAAACTAGCGTCTATCTTATCTTGCCTCGCTGCCTGTGGCATGGAACGGCTTATCAAATAAAATCTCTTTCTGCTTGGAACCGTATGTCAACCGAAGAATCAGACCCGTTGTCTCTTTCCTCTCCGCGAAGTTCCTGAGTGAGATGCTTACCGGAGCGCCTTTCGGAACCGCGAACTCATCAACGGTATGCCGGGCGCCATCCGTCATAACTTCAATCAACTCGGCGGTGCCGCTTTCCTTCGCATCGAATTGAATCGACCAGTTGCCTTCGATAGATACAAGGTGAGGACTTTGGATAACAGCCTCTGTGCCAGGACCGGCAGACTGGACGTTGAAAAGCGGCACCACTCGGAAGGCTGCGAAGAACAGAGCGGTTGCCGCGGCGCCCGCAAAGGCCAGATTCCGCAGGAACTTGAACCAAGGGAACGGGCTGGCATACTCGGACTGCATGGCTGCGGCTGAAATGCGGCCGCTCACATAGTGAGATAGGTTGGCGGGAACCGGATCCGGCTCCAGATCCCCCAACCAACCCCATATGTGCTCGAACTGCGTGTAGCTGGTCCTGCAGCCGCTACAGGCAGTCAGGTGCTCCCTGACAATGAGCCTCATCCCTTCGGTGAGCGCCCCTTCTCTGTACTCGCTAAACTGTTCCTGTACTTTTTCGCAATTCATAATCGTTTCATCCCGCGTTAGATGTCTGACTACCCTATGGGGGGAAAAGTTCCGGGTTGGCGGACAGAATTTTTCGCAGGTTTAGCCGTGCCCGATTCATGCGGCTCTTGACGGTCCCAATCGGGTGGCCGATGATATCGGCGATCTCCTCGTAGGATTTCTCCTCTGAGTGAAAGAGAAGGATCATGAGCCGTTGGTCTGGCGGCAAGGTTCGAATCGCCCTTTTTAGGGCCCTGGAGCGCTCCGACAGCTCGGCGAGCTCCTGGGGATTGGGCGCATCGTCCGCGAATTGCCGCTGCATCTCCCCATCGTCCCCCTCCATCGTCTCCTCGATAGAGACCTGCTTGCGGCTCTTGTCCCGCCGGTGCATGTCCAGGTAGGCATTCGAGAGAATTCGGAAAAGCCAGGTAGAAAAGCTGGCCTCGCTGCGAAAGCTCTGAATTGCCTTGAAGGCCCGGATGAACGCCTCCGCCACCATGTCCGCAGCATCGTCTTCATTGCCCGACAGCTTCATGGCGAATTGATAGGCGCGGGTTTTGTAGAGGGAAACCAGCGCGTCGAAGGCGGAACGCTCGCCCTGCTGCGCCCGCAATATCAGCAGCGACTCTTCGGGCTTGGTGGGTGTGGTCAATCCCATCCTTCGGCAGCCTGGATCGCGGCAAGCTCCTCTTGGGTCAACGCCACGCGAGCCTGCTTTTCCGTCAACGGCTTGGCAAAGATTCGGCTTTCCGAACGGCCGCACTGGCCCGTCAGCACCGCCCCGTCACCGCCGTCGTCCATCATCGCGAGGGCAAAGCTCTGCTGGCCGCCCACGTCCGGGAAGGCGTCGTATTTGATCAAACCGATCTTGCGAATGCTCTTGTTCATTCGGGCGTCCAGGTTCGAAACCCGCGTCTCCAGCGAGCTAAGGTGATCCTCCTGGCGCCGATTCATCTCGATGCTCTGTTCAAGCAATTCTAGCAGGTTCTGCCCGCTGACATCCCGGAGCAGCCGCTGCCATCGGCGGGCCTGGTGCGTCTGTTGTCGAAAGACGGAGATCAGGACGACGAGGGTGACGGCCTGCAGAAGGCAGAGAGCGAGCACCCATCCCGGTAGGGATTGCAGGCTGATTCCTAGGTTTGCGGCGACCGAATTCAAAAAATCCTCCGGTTATGGAAATCTTGCACCGATTTCGACGTACTATTATGAGGTATGAGCGAGTCGAATGGTACCGTTTTCGAGGCCCGAACGCTTCCCGCTGCCCCAGTTCACCGCGCGCGGGTTCGGCCGTTCACCGTCGTTTTGTCTGTGCTTGCCGGGGTCGCCGCGTTCGGGTACTTCAATTTCCAGTCTATGGAAGTGGAAGGCCGCTCCATGGAGCCGACCCTGTGGAACGGACAGCGGATGCTCATAACCAAGGGTTTTTGGCTATTCGGCGATGCCCACCGGGGCGATGTGGTTATCCTGCGCGACGCGGATGATCCGGACAGTTCCCTGCTCGTGAAACGACTGATGTTCGAGGACGGCGACCCGGTGCCTTCGGAATTGGCGCCGAGGGGCGTGCCGTTCCGCATCCCGCCGGGCTATGTCTTTGTCGTCGGCGACAACCGCATGGACAGTGTGGACAGCCGGATATTCGGCGTCATTCCTCGATCGCGAATCGTCGGCAAGGTTGTTCGGTGGTAGAGCCCGTTCGGGGTAGCTGGGCCGGACAGCCGATCACATTTCACCTCTCTCTGGAACCTCCGCGACCTCCCTCCTACGTGCTTGCGTTCGTACGTTCCGGCGATTGTTTTGTGGTCGCCGACATTCCGGGCCGGGGCTGGTGCGTTCCGAGCGGGCATATAGAGGCCGGGGAGACCGCGCTGGAAGCCGCGGAGCGCGAACTGATGGAAGAGGCGGGGACCGTCGCGAAGGACCTCCGGCCCTTCGGTTATTTCCAACTCCATAGTGAAGAGGTAGCGATGGCTTTCGTTGGGGAATTGCTTACGTTCCCGCCACACTCGTCGGACTCTCGTTCTAGCCAGACATCGCTGATGGGGCTGGATGAGCTACCGGAGCATTACGCGGAATGGTCCGGCTTCTATGAGTCGATCTTCCGGCTTGCGCTTCAATTGTAGGCATCGCACTTGAACTCTTAGCTGCGCCGTCGAGAGCACTTCCCAACTGACCGCCACATCCAACCCGAGCATGCAAAGAGCGCAACTGGAACGACGGCCGACGGTTCCGGGACGGGGGTGGAACGGTAGATGTCGTAGAGGCCGGTGCGGACATCGTAGGCGGCCCATAGCACATGTCCGTTTGCTCCCATCGCCATGGGCACGGCGTGCCAGTTTTCGTGGTCGGGGAAGACGCTTGCGGAGAGATCGAAGTTATCCACGAACATGTGGGCGTTCGGTCCCATGGCATCCCCTTTTCCTTGCCAGAGAACGTGGCCTTCGTCGTCGATGCCGCCGGGATAGATCTGTGGGTGTGCACCAAGCAATGAGGTGTCCAGCGGCGTCGTATTCTTGAACAAGTGCCAAAGCCCATCCGGCAACTTGGCTTGCCAAACGGCAACGCCGTTTTCGGAAAGGAAATAAACCGAGAATGAAGTGTTGTTGGCGTCCTCCGTCGCTAGGATGTTGTGATCGAGGAACAGGACCGACTTGCCATCATACAATGCTGCCCAAAAGGTATCGCCCTTGGAGTTGAGTCCGATTATGCCGGAGTCGTGCACCTTGCCGTGAAAGTAGTCGGCGCTGTAGTCGAAAGTATCGATGAAGACATGATTGCCATTGCCCATCCAACCGCTCCAACCGACCTGGCCTTTTGAGTTGACCTTCAACAAGCTTGTGGCACTCCATTGCGGCCCGCCATAGACAAGGTCCGAAAGCGGTTGGTCGTTCTTGAAGATTCGATATCCATAACCAAATTCCGCAGTGCCGCCGGCGCGCCACGCGACATCGCCTTGTCCGTTTACGAGACCACCATAGTTTCCCAGATGGTCGGATGCAACCAGGTTTGCGGAGAGGTTTTGGTAGCCGTGATAAATCGCGTCAACGCCGCCCGCGGTGGTGTGTTCGGCCAGGAAAACCGGTATCCCCTTATCGTCCATGCCATCCGCGCTGATCTGTCTCTTGTCATTTGGGCCGAGCACTTTTGTGGACCAGTCCTCCTGATCCACGAAAACTCGGACCCCTCCCTGTTGCCCATATCCCTGCCAAGTTACCTGTCCGCTGTTGTTTATCATGGAAGCCCAAGCGCCATGTGAACCGTTCCCCAATGCCAGTGATGAGACGTTTGTTGAGTTGACGTAGACATCCTGGTACCCACCGGGAAGTCTTGCGGAATAGGCAACGTCACCTTGCCTGTTTACCAGCGGCTGCTGGAGATTCGGCGGATAAAAGCTGGAAGCGCCCTTCAATAAGATTTCATTTTTCCAGAACATCTGAGCGCCGACCGAAGCGCCGAAAAACCAGCAGAGGAGCATTGCCGGTAGATAATAATTCTTCAATGAAATGACCTTTCAACCGATCCGGGCCCGGGAGCCGAAGCCCCCGGGCCAGTTCGCGTCAAGACTGCGGAAGCCAAACGGCTACCATCTTGCCATTCTGCGTTCCGATAATCGCGGTACCCTCGTTGTCGATGACAATGCCAGGCGCGAAACCGCCGTTTCCATTTGCCGTTCCGGCTGCCATCCCAACTTCGCCGCCTAGCGCGCGGGGAAAGGAGCTGGGGACCGCACCGGATGTGGCCATGACGTACAGGTCGCCATTCCCTGTCGCGACCGCGACGTAAAGGCTGGTGAGGGTCTTGCGAAATGAGCACGGCGTTGTCCGGACGTCTTTCTGGCCGCTGCTTCCCGAGTTCGCCTCGAAGATCTTCGTTCCGATTCCTTTGATTACAGTTCCGCCGCTCGTTACATCCTGGATTTTGGCCAAGATGCCGTGCGAGGGACCGAAGTCCGAACCGTCATGGAACGAGGGCACGAAAGTGTTGCCACTGTCGTCGAATAGGGATAGTACTCCACCGGCAGGACAATTGAGAAAGGTGTTCGCCTTCGGTATGTGGGTATTCACGATTTTCCCTCCAGCTTCATTGCAACCGCCACCTGGAACGCAACCGGCTCCCGGACGACAAAACAGTAGGCACAAGCTCATGGCCTGATCATATTATACAGCAACTTTTCGCTCTTCACCCCTCCGAAACCAGTTCGGCCTAGCTTTCTTCCTCGATCTGGAACGGGGGTGGGATTTCGAAGCGGAAACGCAGGTTGCCAAACACGATCTCGTCGCCTTCCTTCACCTCCACCGGGTCCGAAACCTTTACGAAATTGGGACCGCCCTCGCCATACAGAAAAGTGCCGTTCGCGGAATTGAATTCCGCCAGCATCCATTTCTCTTCTTCATGATAAATCCGGGCATGCTTGCGGCTCACGAACTTGGAATCCGGCAGGTCGGAGAGGTCCACGTCAACATCGGCCACCGCCGGATCGTGCCGGCCAATGATGCAGTTCACGCCGACATGGAATAGGGTGTCGGTCCGGCCTGAATTGTCCACGTATCGCAACTGGGCATAGGGCTCAGGCGCAACAGGCTGGCCTGTGGTGTCTTCCGGAACGGCAATCGGCTCTTCGTTAGGATCGGTCATCACGCCAACCTTTCTGCGGCCTTCCGGCGTCCTCCTGCCGACATTCGATCCGCCGCATACAAAAGAAGCGTCACGAGGAGCCCAGGGTACATGGGAAGCAGTCCCAGCGGATATGCGCCGGCCATCTCCAAAGTTCCCCAAATGAACCAAATGGTGGAGGTCACTGAGCCCAGGAACAGCATGGCCAGGGCGGTCTTTGGCATCGGCCGCAGCCGGGGAAAGAAGGAAAGAACGACAGGCAGCAGCAGCCCAGGAATGATGCAGGAGCCAAGCGAGAACCATAGCTCCACGACGCTGCGCACGTAGTAGGCGATGATGAAGCCGGCGACGGTCGCGACAAGAATGCCCACCCGCGTGTACCGGTTGAGCCGATCTTCCGTCTCCTGCGCCCGTAACCGCCAGACGATGTCCCTTCCGAAGGCCACCCCGCCCAAAAAGGCGTAGCTGACAAGCGTGGACATGACGGTTGCGGCCATGCCGACATAGAACAGTCCCAGGAAGCCGGGGGTGAGGACACGCTCGGCCAAGATTGGGAAGGCGTTCGTGGCGTCGGAGACGATCTCGTCCCGAAGTATGGCGCGGGAGTATAGGCCGGCCGTCGTCGTGATCAGGTCGAACACGAACCAGAGCAGAACCGACCACAGGATCGCCTTCTTCGCCACCATCGGGTCCTTTGCGGCGGCCGCCCTCTGATGAAAACCGGGGTCGACCAGGGTCCAAAGGGCGATGAAGAACCAGGATATGACGTACAGCGTGCCATTGCCGCCGTCCCAAGTCCAATGCCCCTGCGGGAGGTTTGCCCGGAGGAAACCAAGGCCGCCATACTTTGCGATGCAGAACGGGATGATGACGGCAATCCCGATGTACATGGCGAGAAACTGCACGATATTGACGCGAATGTCCGCGCCCAAACCGCCGCGATAGAGATAGATCGTGGAAACTGCGCCCCCGATCGCCATACACGCGATAAGATTCAAGCCGAAGATCCGGCTGAGAAGCAGGCCCATCATCAGCAGATAAGGCGCGGGCGTTACGAGGATGAAGGTAAGAACCCCGCCGACGATCGCCGCCCATCGACCGTAGGATTGCGCCAGGCGGTCCGCCAAACTATAGGTTGCCGCCTCCCGAATGTGGGGCGCCAATAGGTATGCGAACAGGATTGCGAAGATGTAATACGGCAGGCCGAGCACCACCCAGTTGGAAATTCCATACTGGTACGTATATTCGCCAATTCCCAATATGCCGCCGTACCATGTGGCGACCAACGTGGCGACGAGCGCCGGAAGCGTGACCGCGCGGCCGGCAACGATGTAGTCGAGCGACCTTGCGGCCCTTTTGGCGGAAAACCCCACGACCAGCACGATGATCAAGAAAACGAGGACGACAACGTAGTCCGCCGCCGCGAACCTTACCAAATGAACGGCTCGCTGCGGCAGCGCTCGACGAAAACCGCCAGGCAGCCCTCCCGCACGCTTATCTTCACCTTTGGTGCGGACACTTCGTTCCGGATGCCGTCTCGGACGCCGAGAGCCAAATTCTCTCCTCGCAGCGGCCAGCGCAGCCCTTCCGTCCGAATGCCCGATGCCGTGCCGAGGCCCATCAGAGATAGTTTGGTGCCGACAGCCAGATCGAGACAGACTCGATAGGTGACGAAATAGGTGATCAGGTTGTCTTCCACCGCCCGCAAATCGCACCCATGGGCGAAACGCGCCGCAACGCTGAGGGTGCCCAGCATGTGATCGATCTCCGTGCTTCGCGTGCCGGCCAGCACGATATCCCGCGAGTCCGTGCTGGTGAGAATCCAGGTCAGCGCCTTCTCGACATCGGTGGATTCTTGGTCCGGGTCGTGGATGATTGTGACGTCTGTGAGACCTCCCAGCATATCCGGGTGGAATGAATCCATATCACCGATTACGACGTGGATGGGCAGGTTGGCATCGCCGAGCGGGGCCGCGCCGCCATCTGCCGCGACGACGACGTCGGCCTGTTTAACCAGCGACCGCAAAAGCCGTCGGCCAGGGGGATCTCCGTTTAGGACAAGGATTGCTCTGCTCACAGGTCATCGACATTATGACTCCTGGAAAAAGCAATTCGTGAATCTGGGTCTGTCTAACCCATCGCTACCTTAGCCAGGCGATGATGGTCGCGGCCAAGCGGACCCCGGCAAGACCGATCCGCGACTTTGCCTTCGCCACCGCTTTATCTTCGTAACAGCCGGGAAGCTCAATGGCATTGGACGCTTTGGCGCCACCCCGCAAAGTCAGGTTGAGGTACGCGAACTGCCGTGCGGCCTTGTACCCTTCCAAACTCCATCGAACAGGATTGACGGACGGAAGGCCGCCGGCCGGGCCGCACTGTTTCGCCAACGCCATTATGTCCGCCGTGTCGTGGCTGCTACCCAGCAGTCCGTCCCAAAACCCGTGAAGGCGGGTCTCTTTTCCCTCATCTTTCACCCAAAAGTCGTTCCCGCCTCGGTCGCCGTTCGGGGCCTTATAGCGGTCGTTGACGAGGCAGCAGCAGTGCAAGGGCATGTGCTCGTCGCCGATCAGGTGCAGAAGCCAGCTTAGATAGGCGGCTTTCTCCTTGGCAGGCGTGGATTGATCCCCGAGTTTCTTTTTGCACAAGTCGACGGCGTACAGCAGATCGTCGTTTGGCGTGGGCCGGGTTGGATGGGCGTTCGGGGCTGCGGTGAGCGGATAGTCGATGTAGTGCCATGCGGGATGATCGTAGCTGCTGCCGGAGCGGCGGATATCGTCCGGCCATGTGCTCGCCCGCATGAAGGCGTACAGGGCCTTCCCTACCGTTCCACCCCTCGATTCGTATTCGCCAGACCATTTCTCACAGTCCGGATGGTGTTGGAGTACGGCATCCACGCGGAGCCGGACCTGCGTCGGCAGCCGGTTGTAGGCGATGGCCGCCACCACCATGTGGCCGGTTGCGTTCCAGCCTAAGCAAGGCAGGCAGGCCCATATCGCCAAGACGACAACGAACGGCGATCGCAATATTGCGCGCCTAAAGCTTCCAGTTGCCACGGATCGGCCTTGCCACCATTTCCTGCGCCTCTTGGTCATTCGGGAACATCTCCTTGACCGGGTCCCAATCCAGTCGCCGGCCGCCGAGCCGCAGCGAGATGTTGCCGAGGTGGCAGATGGAGACGGAACGATGGCCGATCTCGCAATCGCAGATGGGTTGCTGCCGGGAGCGGATGCAGTCGATGAGGTTCTGGGCGTGATCGTCGGACGCGTACAGCCTCTTGGCGCTGGCGGGCAATGGTGCGTCGAGCAGCTTCTGGTCGCTCGCGCGAATTTCTCCGCGGCTGACGAATATCCAACCCGCGTCGCCGTTGAACTGGACCCCGTTCTCGCCCTGATGTCCGGTGATCAGCTTGACGCCGTTCGCATACGTGTACGTAACCTCGAACTCCTGAAAGGCGTTGTAGCTGCGCGGGCCGAACTTTCTCAGGCCGACCGCCTCAATCGAGATCGGGCCGGAGCGGTCCGATCCCATGCCCCACTGTGCGATGTCGTTGTGGTGTGCGCCCCAGTCGGTCATCATTCCGCCGGAATACTCAAGCCAGTGGCGGAAGCTGCCGTGGGTCCGCTCATAGATATAGTCTGTCATCGGGGCGGGCCCCAGCCACATGTCCCAATTGAAGTCCGTGGGGACCGGCTTGACCTCGAACGGGCCCGCTGTTGTTCCGGCGGGCAGATGGGCCTCGACGGTCTTGAGATTGCCGATGCGGCCGTTTCGGGCCAGCTCGCAGGCCAAACGGAACCGCCCGTCGGAGCGCTGTTGGCTGCCGGTTTGGAAGACCGCCTTGGTGTCTCGCCATATTTTGGTGATTCGGATTCCCTGGTCAATATCCAGGGTGAGCGGCTTTTCGCAATAGACATCTTTGCCCGCGCGCATGGCCGCGGCCGCAATGATGCCGTGCCAGTGGTCCGGCGTGCCGATGACGACGGCGTCGATATCTTTGCGCGCAATCACCTCGCGGAAGTCGTCATATCGGTCGCAACTGCCGAACTTGGCGGAAGCCTCGTCGCGGTGGGTCCGGTCCACATCGCAGACGGCCATCACCTTGACGCCCTGCTTGCTGGCAAGCCACGCGGTGTCGTTTAGGCCCTGCCGGAACCCGCCCTTGCTGCCGCCGGGTCCGATGCAGGCGATCTGGATCGTGTCGTTCGGGCCGATTTTGCGCCGCTTACCGGCCTGCACCAGTTCAGCCGCTTCCGCCTCTTCCACAAACCACTTCGGCAGACCGGCAGCCATCAGTCCGGCCGCAGTGACACCAAGGAAGGTCCTACGAGAGATATCGTTGTCATGAGTCATATGTCCGACCGCCCTTCATCCATGCTGACGACGGAATTCGACGCCGACGACACTTCCCCTGCATTACTCCCAGACCTGTTGCGAACCGAACTTCGGTGCTACCAGCCGCCGGCTAGGCCGAAGTTGACCGCGATGATCGATAAATCGGAAAGGTCAACCGCCCCGCTGGCATCCGCGTCCCCATCGGGATGATCCGTGCCATAGAAGGTGAATACGAGATTGGCGTCGGGGAGATCAACGACGTTGTTGCCGTCGAGGTCACCATTGCAAAAACTGTCAGACAGCGTAGCCCCCGAACCCGACAAGGTTATGTTCCGAAAAATCCTGCTGAGCCAGTGCCCTGGCTTGAGATCGACGTCGAATGTGCCGACGGGAGCCCCGTACACCGCATAATTCCCATTGGCATCGACGCGAGCGATGCGCTTGGCAACGACATCTTGGGTATCCGGGTCCCGGAAATTCACCATTAATCGTAGGCCCTCCGGGTGTACGGCTTCCTCCAGATCCAAGTGTCCCGTCATGGTTTGGCCACCGCCGACAACCACCCAATTGTCGGTAATCGATACGTCGTTATGTCCATCAACTATTCCGGTGATCAGCCCCGTCGTTATAGGCCTTCCCGGAAACTTCCAATCCAAATACTCGCTAACGCTGCCTGGCTGGACAGTAAATTGAAAAATTCTTTGCGTAAAGAGATCAAAGCCATGCCAATTCCCACCGAAGAAGAACTCGCCCTTCTCGGAATCGAGCGGCTTACCCGCGTCCCATGTATCAGCAGCCCAGTCATAAATCGGCCCGTCGATGGGCATGTGATATTGCTTGTAAATCCACTCAGAATTCGGTCGGATTGCAGCGTCCAGTTGCGACTGCCACGTATTTGCGGCGGCATCGGACATAAGAGTGAGTCCATCCAGATCAAGCACCATCATGAGGATTGCAGCTGTCTTCGACGCCTTTAGATGCAGCCATACCTCGATCTGATCGCCGGGGCCGGCAAGAACTGCGCCGGGCCCTTCCTCTCCGGTTGATGCGTTGCGAAACCACAATCTATGTGCATTCACCGGGGCGATTAAGGCGAAAGCGGCAGCCGCGATCAAAATTTTAGTCCACACACCGTACCTCATAACTTGCCTCCTGGTACCTCTTGATGATATAGACTTAGCTTTATGGTTATTTCATTCATACTTTTCGTTGCTATGATACAAATTCCTTCAACGATTTCTCAGTTCAGCCCGCAGACATGGACGGCCGATGGCGCGGACTGCCGGTGGGTGGCGCCGGACTATGGGCTGGAGTCCAACTACGCCAACATCCGCCTGCCTGCGCCCGGCAGGTCGCGGGACCAGTGGATCGCGGGGCTGGCCAAGCTGCGCGATGACGCCCGAAGTGGGGTGCAGCCCACCGTGGCTCGGTTCGATTACAAGGGCGTTCGCGCATGGATCCGGTTGGACTGGGAACTAGCGCGGGGGATTGCGGTGAAACCGGGCGAGAAGGTGACGGTCGAGTTCGAGGCGCGATCTCTGTCCGGCAACAGCGAGATCTGTTTCGCGCTGGACTATCACGACCGGCAAAAGCTGGGATGGGTGAACTGGTCCACCGTGTTCGCGACGCACCGCATCCCCTCTGGCGGGGATTGGCACAAGCTCTCCATAGACCTGACCTTGCCAAGTTTCGACGCCTCAAGGGTCCTGGCCCGGCTGATCATCGGGCAGGATGCCACACGCAACCCTATGCCCGGCATGTGGGAGTTGCGAAATGTCGTCGTCAAGTTGGATGGTAGCGATGCAAGACAAAAGGCAATCGCCGCGATCAAAAAGCCCGGGCCGCTCGATCTCACCGTCTATGGCCGGAAGGACCTCGCTTGGTCCACGCACAACTTCACGTGCTACTTCGCGTTTCTGTACGACCGCCGGTTTTACGATCCGATGAAAGGTTATCAGATCGACAAGCTCGTTGATGATCTGACGCACCAATTTGGCGGCGTGGATTCGATTGTGCTGTGGCAAGCGTATCCTCGCATCGGGGTGGACCAGCGAAACCAGTTCGACTTCTATCGCGACATGCCTGGAGGCCTGCCCGGCCTCCGCAAGGTCGTGGACACCCTGCACAAGCGGGGCGTGAAGGCGTTCATCGACTATAACCCTTGGGATGTGGGTACGCGGCGGGAGCCCACATCCGACGATGAGGCTCTCGCGGAAATCGTCAAAGCAATCGGCGCGGACGGCGTGTTTCTCGACACGATGTCGGAAGCGCCCGGCAATCTGCGGACGGCGCTGGACGGGGCGAAGGGCGGAAGCGCGTTGGAGCCGGAAGGTTCGCCATCGGTGGAAGAGCTGGCCGTTTGCAACTCGTCATGGGCGCAGTGGCTTCCCGGCTACCCGGAACCGAGCGTCTTGAAGCTGAAGTGGATCGAACAGCGGCACATGCAGCACCAGACCCGCCGATGGGACAAGGATCACTCATACGAGATGATGCAGGCGCTTTTCAACGGGAGCGGGATGCTGATCTGGGACAACATTTTTGGCAGCATGAATCTCTATTCGGATAAGGATCGGGCGACATGGCGGAGGCTGTCGCCGATTTTGCGGGAATTCGCGCAGGAGCTGGCGACCGGCGTGTGGGAACCCGGGCTGCCGACATCGGTTCCAGGCGTGTTCGCGAGTCGTTGGAGTGGCGACGGCAGAACCATCTATCTGCTGGTGAATCGGACCGGGCGCCTGCAGATGGTATCGGTGACAGCAGAGGGCATTAGCGGGGAGGGACGGGACCTGCTGGCTCAAAAGAAGGTCCCATTGGATTCGGACGGCAAGTTCAACATCGGTTTGAATGACTTCGGTGCTGTGGCTTTTGGGCAGATGACGGGCGTGAAGCCGGTTGGCGTCAAGCAAGGTTGGGCCGCCCCCAAACCCCTCGACCCCCAGCAGGTCGCAAGGACCTCGCCCGCAAAGGCCGCGCCCAACGGCATGGTCTCGATCCCCAAGACGACGTTCCACATGAAGATTCAGCACGATCGGAGGGAGTGCGGATGCTATCCCGATCCAGGCACGGCTCCGGAGCGTCTCGATCATTTTATCTATGGCGGCACGGGACCGTTCGATCCCATCCAACATGACTTTGAGGCGACCGCCGGGCCGATCTATATTGATGAATGCTTGGTAACTAACAGCGAGTACGAAGCATTCTTGAAAGCCACCCATTATCAGCCGAAAGAGAAGATGAATTTTCTCAAACACTGGGGCGGTAAGACATGTCCAACGGAGATGAAAGACATGCCGGTCGTCTACGTCGATCTGGACGATGCGCGGGCGTTTGCGAAGTGGGCCGGGAAACGCCTTCCGACGGAAGAGGAATGGCAACTGGCGGCACAAGGGAGCGATGGACGGAAATGGCCTTGGGGAGCCGCGTTCGACGCGAGCCTATGCAACGGGTCCTCCGCGACCCCAACACCGGTCAAGCAATTCCCAAACGGCCGGAGTCCCTTCGGATGCTACGATATGGTGGGCAACGTCTGGCAATGGACCGAGAGCGTGCGCGACGATGGATACACGCGATTCGTGATGATCCGCGGAGGGTCCTATTTCGACGCCAAGGGGAGCGGATGGTATGTCCACGGCGGCGCGCAGCCATTGGACAGCCATACAAAGTTTATCCTCATGCACCCCGGCCTCGACCGTTGCGCGACCATTGGGTTTCGCTGCGTGAAAGATGAGTCGCCGTGAATGTGATTTCCGGTGTATAATGAGCGGCCCGTGCGGGCAAAGGAGATTGTATGCACCGCAAGACGCTCCCCACCATTCTAGTTGTTGCTTTCGTCACCTTGTTCTCGGTTTCAATTGCCCAGAAATGCGGCACCGGAACGTGGAAACAGATTTCCATATCGGGACCATCCGCGCGTGTCGGTCACGCGATGGCTTACGATCCCTACCAACAGCTCTCCGTTCTCTACGGAGGCACCGTTTCCGGCGTAGACAACGACCAGACCTGGGTCTACAATGGATCAACTTGGCTGCAGAAGACCGGTTCCAATCCCGGGCAGCGAAGCGGTCATGCAATGGCCTTTGACCCATATCATGGATTCACGGTGATGTTTGGAGGCGCGCACGGTTTTACAAGACTGGGTGACACCTGGTTCTACGACGCGGGCACTAACAATTGGTACATCTCCATCTTTGCCTCCGGCCCCAGCGCACGGTGGGGCCATACGATGACGTACGATCCGGTCCGCGGCCGCATCGTTCTGTTCGGTGGGCAGGATGCCACAGGGAACCGCGACGACACTTGGGAATGGAATCCCAACACGTACGAATGGGAGCACATTGACATACCGGGGCCCCCCGCGCGCCGGACCCACGGGGCTGCGTACATCGGCAACGGAAAAGTGATGATTTTCGGTGGGTACGGCGCAACCGGGCAGATGTCGGACGCCTGGGTCTATGATGGAACGCAATGGACCGAAGTTGCCTCCGGTCCATCCGCGCGATACGAGCCCGTCATGGCGTACGACTCGATTCGCAAGCATGCAGTGATGTTTGGTGGATATGGGAACGGCTATAAGGACGATACATGGGAGTTTGACGGAAACCATTGGACGCAGGAAGCGGATACCGTTCCAACCGGCCGGACAAGTTCGGCGATGGTGTACGACGAGGCGCGGGGCAAGATGGTGGTTTTTGGCGGAGTAAACGGCGTATTCAACTATCTCAATGAAACATGGGAATACAGCTTTACGCCTTGGTATCAGCCGGCGCTTCTTACTCCTCGCGAAGTGTGCGGCGGCACTTTCGACTTTGCCCGCAGCCGGTCACTGATCTTTGGCGGATGGGACGGGTTCAAATGGTTGTCAGAAACCTGGGCGTACGATGGTTACGGCTGGAAGAATCTCAATGCCACGGGACCCAGCAAGCGCGGACTACATACCTTATCCTACGACTACGGCCGCGATCGGACAGTGCTTTTTGGCGGCTATAAAGATGGGATTGTTTATGGCGATACATGGGAGTTCGACGGAACGACATGGACCCAAGTCGCATCGACAGGGCCGCCTGCAAGGTATTACGGCTGCATGGCGTACGACTGGTATCGGGGCGTGACGGTCCTTTATGGCGGCTTAGACGCGGACGGCAACTACCTAGGAGACACGTGGGAGTGGGATGGCAGCTCTTGGCAGCAGGTCAGCGACACCGGACCTTCTCCTCGATATGCCTGCGCAATGGCGTATGACCTTAATCGACAGGTGATGGTCATGCAGGGTGGAAGTTCCGCAACCGGCAATGACTCTGACACCTGGGAATGGGACGGCAATAACCAGATTTGGACCGAGGCGACTCCCGTAAACTCACCGGGGGTACGAATTTGGCATGGAATGGTGTATGACGCCTCTCGTGGCGTTTGCGTCCTCTATGGCGGCGCGGGTACGGTCGACTCCCAGGTTTGGGAATACGACGGCTCGGATTGGACTTCCCATGCGCCGGCCACGGCGCCGAGCACCATCACATACCATTCAATGGCCTATGACTACTGGCGCGGCAAAACGGTTCTATACGGCGGCGCGGGTCTGAGCTCAATCTTGGGTGAAACATGGGAATGGGACGGCACGAATTGGCAACTGGTCGGAGATACGCAGCCGCCCGCGCGGTATGGTCACGGCATGGCTTCCGATCCGCTAACCGGAAACACATTGGTCTTTGGAGGACATTTCGGAAGTTCTTGGCCGACCGACACATGGATTTGGACTGGAAGCTCTTGGCGGTTGGCGACGCAGACCGGGCCAACCGGTCGCTATTATGCGGGTTGTTCGACTGACACTTGGCGGGGAGTAACGGTCCTGTTCGGCGGATTTCGCACAGCGGCGATGAACGATACTTGGGAATTCGACGGGACAACTTGGTCGGAGATTTCAGTCTCGGGTCCAAGCGCGCGCTACGGTCCCTGCATGGCCTTTGATTATGCGACCGGGCAGACGGTTCTGTTTGGCGGATATGGCGGCGCGTTCATGGATGACACTTGGGTATACGATGGCACAAGCTGGACCGATCTTGGAATTTCGGGACCGCCCGGCCGGTATGCGGGCGCCATGGTCTACGATTCCTATCGTGGAGTCTTGGTTCTTTTCGGCGGCTATAATAACGGCACCAACTACAACGATACTTGGGAATTCGATGGTGTTGCCTGGACACAAGTGGCAATCCCCGGACCCCCTGCCCGGCGCTTTTCTTCCATCGGCTATGATTCATTGCGCCGAAAAGTAGTGCTGTTCGGCGGCGTGGATGCGAACGATTACCTGTCCGATACGTGGGAATATGACGGCGTCGCCTGGAAGTTGACTTCGATTCTCGGCCCCGATCCTCGGCTCGCGCCCCAAGGATATTTCGACAACAATCGTCATCGCTTCGTCATGTTTGGCGGTTACATCGGCAGCGCGCTTAACGACACTTGGGAATACATGTGCCTTCCCCCGACGATCAGCGGTCAAGTGCTTTTCAATGGGTTGGACTTCAGCGCCACTCCGCCCGGATATGGAGTTTTCGAGATTCGCGAACCTGACACCACCAACGTGATCGAGAGCGTTGGGGCATATTTCGATATCAATGGCAACTTCACGATCTATGGACCGGACGTCGCGGGACCATATGACTTGGCGATAAAACAGACGCACTGGCTGCGCAAGAAGACGCCGTTTGATACTACAAGTGGTGACGTCACAGGACTGCTCTTCGATTTGATCAATGGGGATACCGTTGATGATAACTCGGTTGATCTGGTCGATCTCAATACGGTCTTCAGCTATTTTGGGACCGCGGGGCCCGACGGTGACGTCGACGAAAACGGCCAAGTCGATTTGATCGATCTCAATACGATCTTCTCCTACTTCGCGCTGATCGGCGATCCGTAGTTAGCGCGACATCAGATAAGAGTAATAAAGCCATGCCGTCACTGCCGGGACAAGGAAAATGAGCCCTGCGGCTATGGGGCGGGATTGCGGCGTTGTCCCGGACGCGGCAACCCATTCGCCGCCTTCGGTGACCGTGGGAAGCGGCTGCAGCGACGCGTACATGGCGCACGCTTTCGGCCGGACGGGATCAAACAGAACATGCAGCTTGCCGTTCTCGCCAAGCACCTCATCCGTCAACGGGACGCTGTCCGTGCCGCGATACTGATTGCCACCCACGGAATAGCTGTACCGGACCGGGATTCCGGCCCAACGGATCGGCCTCGCCATGCCTGAGCGCGAACGCGTCGCCGCCCGCAATATGGCCCATGCGCCAATTTCCATCATCACAAATAGAGGCAGCATTATCAGCAAGGCCCTCGACGGATTCTGACTCTTGATGCCGACCAACAATATCGTGGTTCCGATAACCAACCCCAGTACGAGCAGCACCCAGCCGACGATGCGCATCACTTTGGCCTGATAGACCGGATCCCGCGCCTGCGCCACCGTCTGCAAATAGCTGCCCAGCGGCACATAGCTGCCGGTTTTCCCCCGCGAAACATAGACCTCTTCGATGGTTCCGGTTGTAACGTCCCCGGACTCCAGCAGGCTAATTCGCTTTTTCCCGCGCGCCACGCCGCCAAACCAAATTCCAACGCCCACCAACACGATCATGCCAAACGTCAGCATGCCGGCAATGGCGCCGCTGCGGTCCGTATGGGTGGGGAATCGCCGGAGCTTTGGATGCTCCGGATCGTATTCAACCTCAAGCGACTCGCTGGCCGGTAATCGGTAGCGGAGCGTGAGCGTGCCGAAGATGGGCTCAACGTGGTTCGCGAGAAACCGATAGTAGTGGTCGTAGACGGTGTGGTGCGATGACTTTGAGCTGACGACGCGATCGGTGACGGACAGAATCTCCGCCTCCGCAACCTCCTTGTGCTGTGACAGCCGCCAGTCGGTGAGCAACGATCGGGAGCACAGGATCATACCCGAGAGTCCGGCCGCAACCATGATGATGCCGCCAAACGTCAGGCCATTGAACAGAAGCTGCCGCCGAAGGGGCAGTGTGACCACGCGTGGCGCGGCCGGCAAGACAGGTACCGTTTCGGGCAAATGATCCTCCCGCTTTGTTACTGCAGGGAGTTTACCGGCGTTGCCAGAAGTTTATTACATGCTCACCCGGCGCGAGTTCCTGACCCTATCCGCCCAAGCTGCCGCCGTGAGCTATCTGGCGCCGGAGCTGATCATAATGGAACCAATGTTGCAAACCCGAGGAGTGGTCATAACGCCGGACGACCTGTCCCTGACCGATTGGCCTGTGCGCGCCAAGCGGGCCGGGCTGAATACGATTGGGATTCATCACCAGCATTCCCCCTCGGCTGTACGCCAGTTCATGGCGGCGGAGGCAGGAGTGGTCTTTCTACAGAAGTGCCGGGCGGAGCATCTGCAGGTCGAGTACGAACTCCATGCGATGAGGGAGCTTTTGCCGCGGACGCTGTTCGAGAAGCACCCCGAGATGTACCGGATGAACGAGAAGGGCGATCGCACTCCGGATATGAACCTCTGCGTCCATTCGAGGGCCGCGCTCACAGAGGTCGCGGAGAACGCGGTCGAGTTGGCACAGGGGCTGCCCTCGACGACCGGCCGCTATTTCTTTTGGACCGACGATGCTCTGCCCGGCTGCTTCTGCCCCAAGTGCAAAAGCCTTTCCGAAAGCCACAAGGCGCTGATCGTTGAGAACGAGATGATTGCGACATTGCGAAAATGGAATCCGAAGGCGCAACTTGCCCATCTTGCCTACGCACGGACTTTGGAACCGCCGATGAGGATCAAACCGGCAAGCGGCATCTTCCTGGAATTCGCTCCCCTCGGTTCATTCAAAGACCCCTTTCATCGCCGGCCGGACGAAAATGCCCGCGTCTTCGAATTTTTGGACAAGAACTTGGCCGTCTTCGGTACGGAAGGCGCCCAGGCGCTCGAGTACTGGCTTGATGTATCGGCCCTTTCCGCCTGGCAAAAGCCTGCCAAGAAACTCGATCTCGACACCGAAGCGCTGGAGAGCGAACTCCACGAATACACCCGGCGCGGCATCCGGCACGTCACTTCATTCGCCGTCTTCATCGATGCCGAATACGTCGCTCGATATGGCGATCAGCCGCTGGCGGAGTACGGCCGGGTTCTGCGTCACCCAAATCCCTAGTGGATTCTAATTTCTCAGCCTGTATTTCCTCGGAACCAGCGCGCCTCTTTTCTGATACGCGAACGCACATCGAACTTGTCAAATTCTCAATTCGGGAGGTGGCTTGTGAAGTCTTTAACGGTTTTCGTTGTCGGGCTACTCGCGTTCATCATCTTTGCGAACGGTGCCGCCGCGCAGTATTCCGTGCGCTATTTGGCATCCGACGGCATCGTGCCCGCGGACCATATAGATCCAAATCTACTCAATCCCTGGGGCCTCGTCGCGCCGATCTTCGGGCCCTTCGTCATCGCCAACAACCATGCTGGGAACGCGACATTTCAAACAGGCTCCGGCGCGCCGTTCAGCTTTATCGTTCCGCACGCGGTCAATATCGCCCCGTTCGGCGATAGTGCGCCGACCGGCGTCGTGCTGAATAATGGAGGCGGTTTCGCCGTCAGTGAGGGTAGCTCTCACGGCCCGAGCTGGCTGATTTTCGTCGGCGAGGATGGCCGCGTTTCCGGCTGGAATCCTTTCGTCGACATCGCGAACAGCATTGTTGCGTTCTCCGCTTCCGATGGCGCGATCTACAAGGGTGTGGCCCTTGCGCGAAACCGCATCGGCGCGTATCTCTTCGCGACGGACTTCCATAACAACAAGGTGGACGTCTTCGATCGGAATTTCAACAAGGTCGGATCGTTCACCGATCCCACCGTGGATGCCGGTTACGCGCCGTTCAATATCCAGTTGGTGCACGACAGGCTAATCATAACGTTCGGCAAGCAGGATGCAAATGCCGAAGACAACGAATCCGGCCCCGGTCTCGGCTTCGTAGATGTTTTCGACACTAATGGCGTCATGGTGAAGCGGCTGATCTCGCACGGAGCATTGAACGCGCCATGGGGAGTCGCCTCAGCGCCGTCCGGATTCGGCAAATTCAGCAAAGCCCTCCTCATCGGCAATTTTGGCGACGGGGAGATCAACGCCTTCAATCCCAGCACCGGTGATTGGCTTGGAGCGCTCATGAGCAGCGGCTCGCCGATCCATATCGAAGGTCTTTGGGGCCTTCATTTCGGCACGGGCCTCTTCGGCGGAAATCCGTTTTATCTCTACTTCACCGCCGGACCAAATGAGGAGCAGGACGGTATTTTCGGTGTAATCAAACCACATTAACTGCTTCCCCACATCCTATCCCTTGACGATCGCATTGTCAAGGGATAGCCTTTTGGGCCAACCGGACGATTGCAGCGGTAAACCAGGATAAAATGCGGCATGGCCATGATCATGCGCGGGATGGGACCCGAGGCTTCCCGACCGATCGAACGCAAGACCATCCGGCGCATCGTCCGCCTCTTTAGGCCATACCTCAAAAACGTCATCTGGACCGCTATTGCCGTTCTTGCCTCGGCGGGGCTAGGCCTTCTCCCGCCGTTCTATCTGAGAACCATCGTCAATCAAGGTCTCATCGGCAACGACTTTGGCACCGTGGTGGAGTTTTCGCTTCTGACCCTGGCCACCACCCTCGGAAGCACGGCGCTCAATCAGGGTTATGGCTATCTGAGCACCATCGTCGGCCAGCGCATCATGCGGGACCTGCGAAACCGTCTCTACGATCACCTTCAGGGCATGTCGCTGCGTTTTTTCACCAACACCCGCACTGGCGAGATTCAGTCGCGGCTGGTCAGTGATGTGGGCGGCGTGCAGTCGGTGGTCAGCGACACCGCGGCCAACATTCTCTCCAACGTGACCATAGTTCTATCAACCCTGGTTGCCATGTTCTATCTCGACTGGCGGCTGACGCTCCTGTCCGTCGGCGTGGTTCCCATCTTCGCTGGGCTGGGTTCCAAAGTCGGGGCCTATGCGCGAAAGGTGCGCGAAAGGGTGCAGAGTCAGCTCGCCGATCTCAACGCCACGATGCAGGAAACGCTGTCGGTGTCCGGCGTGCTGCTTACCAAAATCACTGGCCGGAACGAGGTGGCTTTGCGCCATTTCGAAAAGGAGAACGAGGCTCTCACCCGATCCCAGATCCAGATGGCGGTCATCATTCGGGCGTTTATGACCCTGATCGGACTGACCTTTTCGGTAACGCCCGTGCTGGTCTACTGGCTGGCGGGATACATCGTCGTAATCAAAGGCGATCACGGCTTGAGCATCGGCACCATCGTCGCATTCGCCTCTTTGCAATCGCGGTTGTTCTTCCCGCTGACCGCGCTGCTGAATGTTCAGGTCGAGGTGATGAGCGGTCTCGCCCTTTTCGATCGCATCTTCGAATACCTAGACTTAAGGCAGGAGATTATGGATTCTCCGAACGCCGTCGCCCTCGATCCGCACGAAATCCGAGGTGAGGTTTCGTTTGAAGATGTGATGTTCCGATACAGCCCGGAGCAAGAGGAGCCGACGCTTGCGGACATCAGCTTCGATGCGAAGGCGGGCCGACTGGTCGCGTTGGTCGGCTATTCGGGCGCCGGCAAAACAACCCTCACATATCTGATCCCAAGGCTGTACGACGTTGACTCCGGACGCGTGAAGATAGACGGCCATGATGTGCGCGAGATCAAGTTGGCGTCGTTGGCGGAAATGATCGGCGTGGTGACTCAGGAGACCTATCTGGTCCATGACACGGTGCGGGAAAACCTGAAATATGGCAAGGCCGACGCGACCGATGAGGAACTATTCGCCGCGGCGAAGGCCGCGGCGATCCACGATCACATTGCGTCGTTGCCAGACGGTTACGATACGATCGTCGGCGAAAGGGGATACAAGCTGTCCGGCGGGGAAAAGCAGAGAGTGGCTATCGCGCGGGCCATTCTGAAGGACCCGCGAATATTGATTTTGGACGAGGCAACTTCGGCGCTCGACACCCATTCGGAAAAGCTGATCCAGGCGGCGTTGGGCAAGCTGATGGTCGGTCGCACCACTTTTGCCATCGCGCACCGGCTCTCCACTATTTTGCTTGCGGACCTCATTCTTGTTCTGGACAAGGGCCGGATCGTCGAGCGGGGCACGCACTCAGAACTGTTGCGGCAAAGCGGAGCGTACGCGCGGCTGTACGAGGCGCAGTTCGAGTCGCCGGTCGCCACGTAGGGTAATTCGTCTTCTCCGAGACACGATTCTCAAGGGCAGGTATTCTGTTGATGAGCAAGTGGGGTCACAGGCAAGTAGGACGCCTACATCGCCGTTTAGCCAGCATGGCGGCATCGGCACCCACACCTGCCGACCAATGAGCATGAGTGATCACGAGACCTATCGAACAGAATGGGATGGCGATACGCAAACGGATGAATTTATCTTCGCACTCCGGCTAGCAGCCATGTCAGATGCCCTAATGGAAAGCATACTGATTGTAACGGAGGCCCGGATAGATGCCTCCCACATTCCTAGATTCGTGATGAACACGTCCTTATTGGCGGAGTTATTCCCAGCCGCTATTCAAGGTTTTACGATGGGCGAGAGTGCTTCTGATTCCAAGAAGCAAGGGTATGTGGCATGGTTTAGAAAGCTACGAATTGCAGAACCGGAACTAGATGTCGAATGGTCAAAATTTGACAATTATGAGACCGCCGACTGGTACGGAACCCTAAAGCGAATCCGCGATCGGTTGGGGGCCCACTGGGACGTTCGCACATTTGCTGACGGTCTATCGAACATCAAATCCAATCAAATAGCCCCGGATCCGATTTGTCGCGGACTTCGGATCGAAGGAAACGAGTCGCAGGAGATACGTTGGATTCTACCTTGGCAAGCAGCGGTACATTCAATCTTCGACTCAACTGAGGACTTCAAACAGTTCCTGATCGAGCTTGGGGAAGTAACGAATGGATTGCGCCTATTGATTGACAAGACATGTGCCACCGCTTTTCGATTCTCCGGTGGCCTCAGAATTGTCCAAGAAACCGATACTTAGTGCGTATCAAAATCATTGTATGGAGTCTGCAAGACAATCGCAGCATAGATCTCTAACAATGTTTGATGTAAAGGATCAGTAACCTCGACATAACGAAGCTCCATTTCACGAACTCTAGTCTTTGAGAGGCCGAACACGCGAGAGAATTCCGGATTTTCTGCAAGCGCTCGTCTCGTACCAATTCCAGAATATGTTCTTGGCCCCTTACTAAGAGACTCGCAAGCTAAGCGGAACGCGAACACCGCTTGATTGTGCTGCGATGAAGCATTACTATGGTTTCGCATCCGCTGGCGTAATCTACGAGTTCTTCCGACATATAGTGGGATCCCTGATTCGCTCATGAGGTAAACGCAGCGATCTGACGCATTTCTAGGAACGCTTCCGACTTTGACAGGTTTGGAATTTACTAACCGTGAGAAGAGAGCAGGTAGGGGTGCAATTATGGTCGCGAACCGAGGATCAATCTCAGTATTATGAGAACCAACCGGTTCATTCATACAACGTCGGCTCTTTCTTCCAATCCTTATCCTTATCCCAACCAAACTCCGTCACGCGCGGGCGGCGTTCGCGCAGACGCACCGACTCGATCCCAAGGAAATAGCCGGACGAGACGATGTTCTTCCCGACGCATTCCAGCCGCAATGTGTACTTCCCCGGGTCCGGCCAGAAGTCCAGCAGATGCACCTCCACGTTCTCAACATCCTTGCTATACAAATCGAAGGGTCCGCCCAACTTGATGCCGTTCAAATACGCCTGATACCGGCCGAAATCAAACGACTTGGTCATATCGAGAAGCAACCGAAGCGGCTCCTTTTTCTTCACCTCAAACGGAACCTCCAGCCAAGCCCCCTCTTGCGCCGCCGGTCGGTACAAGACCTGCGGACCATCATACAGATCAAGCTGCTGGTTTTCCGCCGGGCCCACGCCGTGGGTCGCACCATCGCGGGCATAAGAGACCAATCGCTCGATATTCGGCAGCCGCCGTTCAGCCCCCGACGGCGCGCGTGCGGTAAACGTCGGCGTCCCCGACTGATACCAAAACGCCACACTGGAATAGTCGTCCTGGCGCTCGTTCCAACTATTCGTCTGATGCTTCGGGTTCTCATCGGACGAGATCCAACCGAAGTGCTCGATGGTCACTCTGATCCCTTTTTGAAACACAATGGGATCGTTGATATGCCATCGGTACGCGCTGGTATGCCCGCCGACGATGCCCCACTGATCAAAATAGGGCACCCCAAAATAGGGCGTGCTGGTCTTCTTCAGCCCCCACGCGGAAAGGAAATAGTCCTCCGTCCCCGTCCCCCAAATCGACGCATGTTCCTCGCCATCTATATATATCTTCTCGTCCCCCTCGCCAAACCAAGAAGGGCTTCGCGTGCGCACCGCCAGCACCGTCCCCACATAGTGCCCCTTGCCCTTGGTATCCAGTAACACGTAGTCCTTGCTATGCTCCACCGGGTACTCCTGCCGATATTGCGCATAAAAATAGGGGGTGTCTTTCGGCAGGCTAACCCGCTTGATCCAATCGATATTGTAATAGAGAAGATTGATATTCTTCGTGCCCTGATTGACGATCTCCACCCGCGCGGACTTTCGAAACGGCATCTGCCAATAACAGTTGTACGAATCGGCATCCTCGACAAGAACCGGCAGACTGATCACCTCGCTGCGAATCCCAAAACAGTTCGCAAAAAAATCCCCGACTGGTGCCTCAACCCCGGGCTTGTCGCTCCCATCCCAATAGATTCGCAGCAGCATATCCTGGTGCGTTGCCGAACCCTCCTTGGCCCATCCCTGCGGCTCCGGCCCAAGAAACGTCAGCCATATATGGGTAATCACGCCGGGTCCTTTGACATCCATCAGCACATGGGTCTGGCCGGGCGCGACACGAAAATTGTCGTAGTTGCTTTTCTCTTCCAGATCCCCCTTGGGGAAGGCTTTGGAATCATACTTCCCATCCGGCCCTTCGCGCATGGTCGAGGTGGCGCGCATGCTTCGGCCATCCATCGGCTTGGCGAGGCTTCCGAGCACGCCGCGGTCTTCCTGGGCGGTCGCGAACGTGGCAACAAGCAGCGAAACGATTGTTATGGTACGGCGCATGGATTACGATTCTGGTTGACAACCGACTGTCCTGCCTCACAAGCCTACGTTTTCCACAGCCGCCAGCCGGGGGAGGGAGTACGTGGGCCCCTGGACAATCGAACCGATGATTGCGGTATACCTACGCCATACACTTGCCGCTCAAGGAGACCTGCGCATGACGACCGCCGTACCGACCGCCCCAAAGTGGGTCCTGTCCGATCTTTACAGTTCCATCGCCGATCCACGAATCGACCAACATTTGGACTCATTGGAGGCCAAGGCAAAGGCCTTTTCGAATCGATTCAAAGGCAAAATCAATACGCCCGACGTGACCGCCGATACTTTGCTTACCGCGATCCAGGAATACGAAGCGCTGGACGAGGAGGGCGCTAAGCCACAGTCCTACGCACACATGGTCTTTTCCGCCGACACGAGCGATCCTGACATTGGCGCGTTCATGCAGAAAATCGAGGAGCGATGCACGTCCATCGGCATCCATACGATCTTCTTCGCACTCGAGCTATTGAAACTCGATGATGGCGTCATGCAGCGGCTGCTCTCCAATCCGATGCTGGAGAACTACCGCCACTATGTCATCGCGGCGCGAGCCTACAAAGACTTCACGCTCACCGAACCCGAAGAGCGCATCGTCGAGGAGATGAGGACCACTGGCTGCCGGGCATTCGGCCGCCTGTTCTCCGATATCGTCTCGAACCACGTCTTCAAGCTGGAGTTCAACGGTGAGGTGGAAGATCTCACGGAGCCTGAGCTGCTGGACAAACTGCGGGAGCCAGACCGCGATCTACGCCGCGCCGCCGCCACCACCCTGACCAAGGGGCTGGCCGAGCTGGAGCGAGTACTGGTCCTCACGTTCAATACGCTCCTACTAGACAAAGCCACGAACGACCGCCTGCGCGGCCTAAGAGAACCGCAACAGTCCCGACATATCGCGAATGAATTGGAAGAAGAGACCGTCGAGATGGTGATGAAGCTCTGCGAAGAGAACCATCCGATCTGTGAACGCTATTACCATCTTAAGCGCGATATCCTAGGCCTGTCCGAACTCACCCACTACGACCGATACGCTCCGCTCTTCGAAACGGAGGGTTCGGTAGGCTGGGAATCCGCGAAAGAGATGGTATTGGACAGCTTTGGCCGCTTCTCCCCCGATCTCCGCAATGCAGCGCTGGAGTTTTTCGACAAGGAATGGATCGACGCCGAGCCGCGTCCCGGAAAGATGGGCGGCGCCTACTGCACCTCCATCACGACCGATCTCCATCCCTACGTCTTCATGAACTACCTTGGCAAAATGGATGGCGTCCTGACCCTGGCGCACGAATTGGGCCACGGAGTTCACGGTTCCCTGTCCCGCACCCAAACCTACCTGAACTTTCACAGCACGCTTCCATTGGCGGAGCTTGCCAGCACCTTCGGCGAGATGCTGGTATTCGATGCGTTGCAGGAGAAGGCATCGCTGAAGGATCGCCTGGCGATGTACGCCGAGAACATCGAGGGGTCGTTCGCGACCATCTTCCGGCAGGCGGCGATGTACCGGTTCGAGCAGGACGCACACAATCATCGACGGTCGAAGGGCGAATTGAAGGCCGGCGAGTTGGGTGAGTATTGGCACAAGCGTCAACAGGCCATGTTCGGCTCGGCTGTGAAGCTGGGCGAGGAGCACCGATCCTGGTGGTCGTACGTTCCGCATTTCATCTTCAGCCCGTTCTACGTGTACGCGTACTCGTTTGGGGAGCTGCTTGTGCTGTCCCTCTATCAGATGGCTCGGGACCAGGGCCCTGGCTTTGCGGACAAATATCTGGACCTACTGCGTGCCGGCGGCAGCCGATCGCCCCACGAGCTGATGTCGACTGTTGGCATCGACATTCGGTCCGCGGACTTCTGGCGTGGCGGATTCAAGGCTTTGCATAGCCGGGTCGAGGAATTCGAGAAGCTCTGGAGCGAATACAAAGCGTAAGTCGCGGTCACAAAATCAGTGGAAAAAAGTTGGGCGGAGGCACCTGGTGGGGCCTCCGCCCCATGTTTCACTCTGACCAAGCGAAAATCGCGTGAATTCGACCGGTCGTTGGGTTTGGGCAGAAGGCGCCCCCCGGCGATCGGCCAACCACGTCAATCTGCTGCTCGTGCGGGAGTCCGCGATGCGCATAGCGCGCAACAATAGCCAGAGTTGACAACAGCAAGAAGGGAGAAATCGATGCGGGGGACGAGTTCGACCGTTCCAAGCCATCCGGTAGCGGCCTGCGTTCCTAAAAGCAATACCGAAAAGATAAGCTTCTAAGCGTTGCACCTTACCCCCAGGGGGAAAGGCTCCCCATCCAATGCACACAATAAGCTCTCCTTCGAGAGAACAAAGCAACTATGCGGCAACCAGCGACTTTCGCCGGGTACACCGCTTTCTCGTCTCATAATACCGCAACTTTCCTCGGATGGCGAGTTAATTTGAACCATTTTCTTAACTTTCCAGCCTCAGAGCCCAGAGAAATTTCTAGGGCTATGCTCCGTTTCGATCCGTATCGTGCGGCTAGGATGCCCATAATCGCTACGTGATCCCGACGGATTCAAAACGAGCCAAGCTGCGCGCTGCTCAGATGTCGATCGCATCCAACAGCTTTCTCACCCTTGCGAAGCTGGTGATCGGCCTGCTTACGCACACGGTCAGCGTCATGTCGGAGGCGATCCACTCGGCGTCCGACCTCGTGGCGAGCCTTCTTGCCTATTTCGCCATACGTACCGCCGAAGCGCCGGCCGATGTGGATCATCCGTATGGTCATGGAAAAGCCGAAAACCTCTCCGCGCTCGTGCAAGGAATTCTGATCTTCGCCGGAGCGATTGTCGTCATCGTCGAGGCCGTTGCAGCGCTCATCCGCCGACATGAACTGCAAGTCGGCCCGGCAATCGTGCTCATGTTGGTGTCGGCGGGTGTCAACGTGATCCTCTCGACCTACCTGCTCAGAACCGCCAAACGGACCGAATCCCCCGCGCTCAAGGCCGACGGATACCACCTTCTGTCAGACGTTTGGACATCGCTTGGCGTGCTCGCCGGCCTCTTCTTGGTCCGCCAGACCGGTTCCGCGATATTCGATTCGATAGCGGCTTTCGCCGTTTCGATATTGATTATCCGAACATCCTGGCACTTGGTGAGAGAATCGGTGCAGCCGCTCATGGACGCGTCGCTGCCCAGCAATGAGGAGGCGAAAATTCGGGAAATTCTGGCTTCCCACCCAGCGGTTCGCAGCTATCACAAACTTCGCACGAGGAGGGGTGGCCGAGAGCGGCACGTCGATGTCCATGTGCAGTTGCCGGACAGCCTTACCCTGATTGAGGCACACCAGATTACGGAGGCGTTGGAAGAGCGCGCCCGGGAAGCGTTTCCCGACCTGCAAATCACAATTCATTTCGAGCCCTACGAAGCCGAACTGCTGCATCAGAAAATCCATCACGACGGGGAATGAAAAGCGGGCGATCCGGGGACCGGACCGCCCGCTTGGGAACTCCGTGACCGTCTCGGTTCGGAGCATTTGTTACGGGTGTGGGTGTAGGTACTGTCTTTTTGTCTCACAGCTTTAGACGACCAATTCCGTTCTTTGGTTCAGAATTTTGCGGCCAGATTTTGCCCGTGGGACTTTTGGCCCGCCTCCCACAAAATTGCATCGACTTCCGCGATGCTCGACGCCCGGCAAAGCCGCTCCCGATACGCCGCAGCGCGTTCGAAACCCTTCAAATATCCGGTCAATTGCCCTCGCAGACTGGATACCGCCCGCCTCTCGTCGCCCAAGAATTCCACATGCGCGCGGACATGGCGAAGAGCCACGTTTCGCCGCTCTTCCATGGTCGGCTCCGGCGGCAGGGGCTCCCCGCCAAGATAGGCCGCAACGCTTCGGAGGAACCACGGGTTCGACACCGCCGCTCTGCCGATCATCACCCCGTCGCAGCCGGTTTCGAGCAGCATCCGCTCCGCATCTTCCGGCGCGCGTATATCTCCATTGCCCATGACCGGCACCTTGACCCGCGTTTTGATGTCGGCGATCAGATTCCAATCGGCCGCCCCTCCCATCCCTTGACGCGCGGTGCGGGCATGCAGAGTAATGGCCTGGGCGCCGGCGGATTCGAATCGGGGGGCAAGTTCGGGAGCCGCGAGTTGGGAATGGTCCCATCCCGCTCGAAGCTTGACCGTGACCGGGATTTTGACCGCGCCGGCGACCGCCTCAACGACCGCCGCCGCCGCGTCCGGCTCTTTCAACAGAGCCGCGCCGCTGCCCAAACGAACCACCTTCGGGACCCAGCAGCCCATGTTGATATCCACGAGATCGGCTCCCATATCCTCCGCGATACGCGCCGTCTCCGCCATGATCGCCGGATCGGACCCAAAAATCTGGATCCCGAGCGGCCGCTCGCGCTCATCCACCGTCATCTTCCGCCGGCTCTTGTCCGCCCCATAGTGGATCGCGTTGGCGCTGATGAACTCCGTGAACATGAGGCCGGGCCCTCCGATCTCCTTCGCCAGGAGCCGGAAGGCAATGTTGGTTACATCCTCCATCGGGGCCAGAACCACAGGAGGGTCCACGAGCACGGAACCAATCCAAAACGGCTTCATCACTGCCATTTTACAGCCAGACCCAGCTTGCGCCGCATAGCGGCGGCAAAACCTCAAGCCATTTCCCAGAAATGTCCATAATTCTAATATGATGCACCTTATTGCCCTATGCCTGCTGGCCGGTGCCGTGGAACCGATCGACAAGCAGTACGACGTCGAGATCAACGGCGCGAAGCTCCACTTCCACGTTCGCGGGAAGGACCCGGCGAACCCTTACGCCATCTTCCTGCATGGCGGACCCGGCTACTCCTCGCTGCCCTTTATGGCGACGACCGGGGCGGACCTGGAAGGCACACTCAACATGGTGTACCTGGATCAGCGCGGCTGCGGGGCATCGGAGCATCTCACGAGCGACGGCATTAAGAAGTGCTCGATGGAAGCCCTGGTTGCCGACATCGACGGCGTGCGGAAGAATTTGGGAATCAAGCAATGGGGCGTCATCAGCCATTCCTTCGGCGGCGCGCTCGGAATAAAGTACGCAGCCGAGCACCCGGAAAGCGTGACATTCTTCGTCGCCATCAGCCCGGTAACCTCCGTGCCGGCGATGACGGGCGACATTCTGCGCAACGCCGAGGCCAAGTTCAACACATGGAAAAAGTCGGCAAGTGTGACGGAACGCGACCAAGCGCCGAAGATGCTTAGCATGGTCAAAGACTTCATGAAGCTGAAGCAGAACGATCCCCGGCGGCTGGCCGGCGCCTATTCCCTGGCGCTGAATGAGGCGCAGCTCTACTTTGCCGACGCCAAATCTCCCACCATGATGGGTGAGCTGAAGAAGCTGCAGGCTGAGCTGGAAAAGTACAAATTCAAGCCGGAAGTGATGAACCTGGCTTCGGAACCCAGCCTGGCCCTGGTACAGAACGACAACTATCTGGAAATGGACCTTTCATCGACGCTGGCAAAAATCTCCGTCCCCACCCTCTTGATTGGCGGCAAGGCCGATGGGGTGATCACACCGGAGCAGATGTACAAGACGAAGGCGGGAATCAAGGGCGCGCAGATCGAGATGATCGAAAACTGCGGCCACTTCGCGTTCTACGAACAGCCATCGAGGCTGCTCGGCACGATTTTGCGCTTCGTATCAACTCGGTAGGCGCGGGCCAGCATGCCGATATCCCACCAATTACCAACCCCAAAGGCCCACGTTCGCCCGGCAACCACTGAGTTGAGTTCTGATGTAGTCGCGGTTCCTCGTGCCGACCCTGACCGAATCCCTTCGTAGCCGCGGTTCCTCGTTCCAATAACTGTCCGATCCGCCGACCACAAGAACCGCGTACCAACTGACCTACGAGTAGGCAATCAAATCGTGAAGGTCATACCCGAAGCTGCCGGTGTGCGGGTACTTGGTCCAATCATCGACCAACTTCTTTCGGACAGGATTGTTGGCGATATATCGCACCTGATTGCGCACATCCTCATCCGGACGAAGAATGTGATCGTAGAAGTCTTTTTGCCAACGAAACGCCTTGTTGGATTCGCTCAACCACCGGCCCGTCAATCGCTTGAATCGAATCATGGCCTCACGCGCGTCGGAATTCTCCGATATGCCTTCAAAGATCACATGCAGATGATCCGTCATGAAGCAGAAGATGGGAATGAGGCATCGGTATCGTTTCGCGGATGTTTCCAGATACATCTTGAATCGTTCGACGAGTTGCTCGTCCGTGAAGGCGTCGGCGGCGCCTTCGATGCGGGAGGTGAATGCGACAATCACCTCTCCTCGGTACGCGGCCGCCGGCAAGCGGTGTCTCTTTTCCTTCACGCGCTCCATGCCCAAGAGGATTCAACCTCCCGCCGATTCATACTGTTTCCACCGGGTTTACGCGGTTCTTGTGGTCGGCATTCGAGAAAGTGGTCGGAACGAGGAACCGCGGCTACCGGGCGATTCGAGCAGTGGTCGTAACGAGGAACCGCGGCTACTTTTGGATGAGGTCTTCTTCACGCCACAACATCGGCTTGTAGATCCACCACGACGACAAATCGCGCTGATCGGAATAGTGTTTGGATAGCGGGTCTTCGCTCTGGCCAGGGCACAACACACTGATGCCGCGCGGGCCGGCAGCAGACATCTCGACAATCTGAATGAACGTCCCGCGATTGTTGTACGGAACATCCGGCAGCGGGGCTAGACTCATTCGGCCCGCCCGGTAAGGAACGGCGTACAGATCCGGGCCGTATTTGCCGGTCAGCTCCGTCACCGTCTTCTCCAGCGCCGCAATCACGACCTGATCCCGCGTGCGCCCACCGAAATAATCCAGCCCCTTCCCTATGCTATTCGGACCCCCAACCAGCGCCCGGTAGATGTAGCTCGGCTGCGTCACCTGCCGGAAGCTGCTGTCGCTTCCAAAGTTGCCAAGCAGCGGCAGGAACATCTCGTCGCGCAGTTTGTTCATGAACGTACCGAAAATAGTGGCCGCCGGGCAGCCCTCCATCTCCCGATGATTCCACGCCTTCAAAATCCGGAACGCCGTTTCGGTCGCAGGGGTCGGCTTGGCCGCAAGCAGGACAGGCAGAATGAACTCCGCATCCGCGTTGGTGGTCGCAATCGTCGGCGTCAGGCCCCGCAGATCATCCATTGAGATTGTTTTCTTATCTCGGAAATAGTTCTGGACCATCTGGAACCGCTGCAGCGCGCCCCAGACCGGGGTGTCCGAATTGGAATATCCGAGCGCCGGCTTATTGTTCCAGTTGCCCAGCCAGCCCTGCTCGGGATTTCGCACCTTGGGTAGCTGAGAAAACGGCACGAAGCCCTTCCAATCATGTTCCCCGTCGCCGGGGACCGGGAAGCGCGGGTCCAGATCCGGGTTCCGTATGGGATACCGGCCCGTGTACCAATAGCCGATCTGGCCGTCTTTGGTCGCGCAGAGGAAGTTGTGCGAGCCGACCACTTTCGCGCACGCCCGCTCGAAATCGTCCATCGTCTTGGCGCTGTAAAAGCCAAAAAACCCGTCGAAATTCTCCTGCTCTTTGTCCCAGTAGGAGGCGCAGCGCGCGAACGCCATTCGACCCCCGACAACCTTGAGGACCGGCCCGTACACGCACCGCCGAACGGTAATCTGCACCGGGTCCGCGCCCTTCACGGCAATCGTCTCCCGACGCTCCTCAAACGGCGTGCTCTTGCCTTTATAGAGATAGTTCTTGGGGTTGGTGGGATCGAGCTTCAGCACGAACACATCCGCCAGGTCGCCGAGGCCGGAGGTGGTGGTCCAGGCGATATCCGGCGTAAATCCGATCAACACTCCGGGCACGCCGGCGAACCCCATTCCCGTAACGTTGATTCCGCCGCCGCTGAGTTGGACCTCATGGGCGATTTGTGGCGTGGTCCAGCCCATCTGCGGCGCGCCGAGCAGCATGCTGTGACCGCTCAGGGAGTGCTTGGCGTCTACGGCGACGGCGTAGCTGCCGAAATGGGTGTAGAGGCCATGCTGCTCGGCAAACACCGTTTGCGGCTCCGCTGAGGCAAGCCGTATCGCGTCCATCAGATCGAGAACGCTCATCTTTGGCAGTAGTGCCAGGTGCTTTTCGGTCACTGCCTTCGGGACCGGCTTGACCAAGCCCTGCGTCGATCGGTGGGGGACAGAAGTGGGCGAGTCCGGGTCCTCCATCCAGGCGATGTCGTTGATTGCGTTTAGCGCCTTGTCTTTCAGCTTTCCCTGCAGCATCAGGTAGGCGGCCATGTTTCGCAGCTCGCCCTCGCCGAAAACGCCAAAGCGCCGGCTCATGAACTGGACGATAGACAGGGAATCATTGATTGTCCAAGGGCGCGGCTGAACCCCGAATTGAGCGAACTCGCCAGGGAGCTTGCCTTTGCGGATGCATTCGTTGATGCCGTCTACATAGGACTGGATCGCGACCCGCACAGGCTCCGCGAGGCGAGCGAACTGTCGCATTCGCTCCTCTTCCGTGTAGCCGTCGATTCGCGCTGTTTTGTCCTGCTCCACCGCACTGGGACCGTATATCTCGGCCAGTTGGCCGAGCGCCATCCGGCGGCTGCGTTCCATCTGCCACAGCCGGTCCTGGGCGATGGCGTATCCGTCGCCATGGAACAGGCCCTTCCATGTGCTCGCGAAGACGTGCGGAACCCCGTACCCATCTCGTACGATGCGCACATTGTCGCCGTCAACGTTCAGGGTTTCGGTGGTGGGTTGTTGAAGGCACATGGCGGATAGGGCAACTAGCAGCAGTGCGGTCATAATCGGAGGTTCTGCCGAGGTGAGGCGGTTCCTGCATCGCTACGAGTGATGTGTCGAGGTTTCAATCCCTTCACAGTCGCACTGTGAAGGCGAGCGACTATCGCGGCAGAGACTTGTCGTTGTTGCCGCCGAGGCGGCCGCCAATGAGGCTGAGGATGATGTAGCCGATGGCGCCAAGCACTAGGACCGGGATGATAAGCTCCAGCGCAAGTTTGAATACCGCGATCGCCAGAACACCGATAAGGTACAGCCCAATCAGCGCCAAGATTATCTTGATAAAGCTATTCATCCTCGCCTCCGGCTCAATGCGACTCCCACAAAGTCCTCGTACGTGGAAATACGTCCGCTGCCTCGGTTCGGTTGCAGGGAAACGTTGACCTGCTGTAATTTTCCGGCCCATAATTGCGCCTGCGGGCGGTTAGCTCAGGGGTAGAGCACCTCGTTGACAACGAGGGGGTCACTGGTTCAAATCCAGTACCGCCCACCATTCCATGGTGCAATGAAAGTCGAATCTCTCCCCGAGATGAGAGATCACTTGAGAGAGGGAGGGGGACAGTGCGCACAATCGCCGCAGACCACTGCAAGGGCCCACAACGCCTACCCACCATTCGCTCTCACCAACTGCCATTCGCTCGGAATCCCGCACGCGTCTATCTTTCACCTGGAATTTGCAGTGCACCCTGACGCGATCAAAGCTGAGAGGCGTGCGTGGGTTTGGCGTGGCCGGCTCTGCGCTGGGGTTCTGTTCGTTTGTATTGACGTAGCGTTCGATATCGGAGGGGCTATGGTGGGCGCCGATCGCAACATAGATCTCGGCGGCGTCGTCGCTGGCGGCCTCGTCGCCTATTGGGTATTAGGCTGGTATGACCGCAACGTCCCGGAGGAGCTCCGGGTACCCGAGCCTAACTGCGACAGTCCGGGACCCCCTGAAGCGTCAAGAACCGATGTCGTACCGTCACTTCCAACAAGCAGTAACAACGATTAGGGCGTTGGCGCCGAGAAATTTGAATGAATGGCGACGCGAAGCCACCCCTTTTTGCTACGAGTGGGTCACTGGTTCAAATCCAGTACCGCCCACCATCTTCGCAAAAACCTCACAAATTGCAATTTCAACTGCCACAATCTGGGCGGAGGTGAACCAGAATGAAATCCCAAAGACATTCTATCCTGTTCTTGACCGCGCTTTTGTTCGCCGCATTTGGCGTCGGGGCATTTTTCGCAAGGCCGCTGGGCGCGCAGATCGGGAACGCTACCGCCCTTAAAGTTGCCACATTGCCCCGGCTACATGAGTTATGGCGGCTTACGCTCGACTATCCTGGGGCCACGTGGGAGCATGTTGCAGATGAGACTGATCAATATGGCAACCTATATAGCTCCTGGCGTTTGGTTTTTGAGATAGCTGGAACTGGCCGATTGCCAGTCTGGACCAGCACTGGACCAATTTCAAGCGACTACGGCGTCATAGATACGCAGCATTACCTAGGCGTCTCGTGTTCCCCCAGTCCGTTCTATAGAATGGGCAACAACGGCGATTGGCATCAAATCTCTAGCGACATTGGCTACGGAGAGAAAGAAGCCCACGATGGAATGATCCTAAATCCAGGGAGGTATTCAGTTCTGGTTGTGTTTACTAGCCAGTTCGTCAGCGATCCCGTAACTGCGCTTCACGAGTACGATCTACAGGTCGTAGCCATGTCGGGATATTGGGCTGAACCGTAACGTAGGAAGACAGGAGAGGAACCGGGGCCTCCAGCCGGAAATTGGTGAGCACAGGAGGTTGATTTGTTCACGCTCATCCTTGTCGCCATGTCCGCCCACACCAGCCAACCAATACTGATTTCATCGCCGTTGTTCAGCTTCAAACTCGACACTTCGCACGGAATCAGCGCGGTCGCATGGACCAATCGCCTGACCGGCAAGACGCTCAAGCTCGACTCGCCAGAGGTCGAGTTGGACGTCGACACGGCGGAGCGGCGGATCCCGATCACCGGCTGGCGGTGCTGGCGGTTTGAGAACGAGAGCCTGGAATATGCCGACCCGGCCTTCCGCGACGCTAGCTGGCAGGGCCGTACGACCCCGATCCCTGGGCGGCCGGACCCCGGCAACGAATGGGCGCGGACACACGTCTTCCTGCCAAAGAGCGCGGAGGGCAAGCGAGTCGCGCTGACAATTGGCAACTATGGCGTTTTCGATTTTCGACGAACCCGCGTCTTTGTCAATGGCACGGAGATCGGCGACCGGCTCGCCCCGAAACGATGGAACGATCCGAAGGAATTTATCCTGCCGGCCAAGCTGCTGCGGTTTGGAACCGACAACGTAATCGCCCTCTGTTCCACCGGCGAGGTGTATAGGACGCCCAAGTTGGATCAGGTCGATCCGGAGCACGCCCAATCCCTGCCCGGAAAGTGGGCTTATCCCGCGCTGTACGAACAATACGTCACGGTCGGTAAGCCGCTCGCCACACCGGCGCTAAAGGTCACATCTGTCCGCAAGACGCCGGGCGAAGCAATCGTGAAACTGAAGAGCGTCCAACCCGCGCTTGAAGCAACCGTTCGGTATTGGTGGAAGAACGGCGAGCCGGTTCTCCATAAGTTCATCACGGTCGTCAACAAGAGCCGCGCCCCCATCCGGCTGCTCAATATCCGACTCGGACAGTATGCCACGGGCATGGATGTGACGGATGGCGACATGGGCTTTCCCGCATACGCGGGAGGGCAGTTTTTTTTCGGCGTCGAGCATCCGACCGCGTTCTGTTTGGGGCAAGAAAAAAGCGTTCGCCTGTTCGAGTTCCCCGGCAAAGTGATCCAACCGGGCGGGGAGCTGAAATCGTCCGATGCCGTGCTCGGGGTCGCCAAGAAGGGGGAGGCGCGGCAGGCGTTCGTTCGTTATTTGGAGAGCCGGATGCGGCGGGTGCAACGCGGCCACGACCGGGCCTATGCCATCTACGAGCAGTTCGCCAGTTGGCCGGGCGAGGACTTCTTCGGCTGCAGCGAACAGACCATGCTGCCGCAGATCGCCGCAGTCGACCGGTGGCAAAAGGAGACGGGCGGACATTTTGATATCGTATCCATGGAGTTTTGGTGCGACCGGCAAGGGGATTTGGTGCGGGCCGATCCCGGACGATTTCCCCATCAGTTCGCACCAGTGACCGACGCGCTGAAAAAGACCGGCTGCTCGCTGGGGCTCTGGATCGATTCCAGCCAGGGGAATTGGAACATCGGCGAAAACCCGGTCGCCCAGCCCGCCGCCGAATGGGATCCGGCATACGGGACCATCGATCTGTATTGCTATTGCCGCGGGACCGAACCGATCAAGAGCCTGTTCGCGAACATGGTCACCACACATATCCGCGATCATGGCGTTCGGCTGTTCAAGTTCGACAACATGAATGCCGTCTGCGTCAATCCCGCCCACGACCACCTGGGCGGGGTGTACGGAGCGCGGGCCGCACACGACGGAGTGATCGACACGCTGCAGGCCGCCGACCGGGCCTCTCCCGACGCCTTCCTGATGCTGTATTGGGGGATGCGATCGCCGTGGTGGCTGTTGTGGGCGGACACGCTGTTCGATCCCGGCCTTTCTATGGAAGCCGCAAGCCCGAGTTCCAAGCCATCGCTCTACGTGCGCGACGGGGTTACTGTCGGATTGGATCAGTCTTGCAAATGGTGCGAGGACATCCCGCCGATGGGGAAAGATTCCCTGGGCACGTGGTTCTCTGATTGGGAATGGAACAGCTGCATTGGCACGGAGCGATGGCAGGAAGCGTTCATCATGGACATGTGCCGAGGCAATCTGTTGGCGCAGCCCTGGGCGGGTTTGGATGTGATCAGCAAGGAGGAACGCGCGCAGATGGCCACCTTCATCGGGCTGCTGCGCGAGCGGGCGAACTGCTTCAAGCATCCCAAGCTGATCCTGGGCGATCCATGGAAGTACCAGCCCTACGGGTATTTTTGTTCTGATGGCAGGCGGACATTTCTGGGATTGAACAACTGCACGTGGAAGGATGTCGAACTGCCTGTGAACGCGAAGGGGATGGATGTTTATCGATGGTGGCCATCGCCCGGCAAGCTGACGGGGTTCGCTGGAAAGGCCCTATTGCGTCCATGGGAGGTCGTGTTCCTGGAGTTGGTTCCGAAGGGCGAAAAGCCATCTCTCGGACGCTTGTTCAGTGACCAGCAAGCGACCACGACATTCAGCGAGCCGAGCGGCAGCGTCGCCTTCGATGTCACGCCATCGGATGAGATGCTGCCGGTGACGGCCGACCACGACAATGGCGCCAAGCCGGCCAAGCGCTCTTTTGTTATTCGGTGCCATCTGCCTGCAACCCGCAACGGCGGCATCTTGGTTGTCAGCGCCGAGATGGTTCGGGACGGGAAGGCGGTGTCGATGTGGGGCGCGGGCAGAAACTTTGGCGCGAAATGCGATAGCGCCGCTCCGCAGCCGATTGTCCGCGAACGCGGATGGGGCTGCCCGTGGCAGGGCTGGCGCATCCCGGTACCGCCAGGCGACGCCCGAGACATCGCTCTCACGGTTTCCGCGCTCTTGGACGCAAAGATTGAGTTGCGTTGGTCCGCGATGTTCGTTCCAACAGATTCCGTGGTAAATTGAACCCATGCGGCGTGGATTTACTCTCATCGAACTGCTCGTCGTGATCGCCATCATCGCGATCTTGGCGGCGATTCTGTTCCCCGTCTTCGCCCGCGCAAGAGAGCAGGGCAAGAAGGCCTCCTGCATCAGCAACCTCAAGCAGCTCAGCATCGGCGGCCGGATGTATGCGGACGACAACGGCAACAAGTACGGTTCCACCGACTACGGCCACCTGAAGCTATGGCCCCACATGTGGGAGACCTATATCAAGAACAAGCCCGTCCACCTTTGCCCGGACGCGATGAAATACACCCAGCCTTGGACCAATTTTGTGTACGGTTCCGCGACGAGCGCTTGGAACTGGTACGGTTTCTATGGCAGCTACGCGTTCAATGGGTGGCTTTACGTCAACTACCTTGGCCAGTTAACGAAAGTCAAAGAGCCGTCCCAGACCATGCTGATCGCCGATTCCAACTGGATCGATACGTGGGTGGGATCGGCCGATGACGGACATGTGTGCCCCGACACGATCGATACGACGCTTGGACGCAGTAAAGGCGAGACCTATAGCTGGGGCATCGACAGGCTCTGCATCGACCGCCACAACTTCGGCATCCAAATGAGCTTCGAGGACGGCCACGCGAAGTTCCTTAAATTGGAACGGCTCCTAACCGTCACCTATCGGCCGTGAGGCCCGAAATTTGATGTGAATTGCCGGGTACCATAGCGCGTAGTTAACCCAACTTCGCGCACACGGAGGTGAGCATGAGGGAACTGTTCTCCGTTTTTGGACGAAACCGCACCACCGCCTTCGGCGCCGTCCTTGTCTTCGCAAGCGGCACGATGTTCATTCTCCTCGTCGGCGTTGACATCGCTGGGCTGTTTGAGAACCCCTACACAAACCTGATCGTGTATGTTGCGGTTCCCTTCCTCCTGTTCCTGGGCCTTGTGATCGTTCCGATCGGCGCGATCAATCATCGGCGCTACGTTCGGAAACATGGCGATGAAAAAGTCGAACAGTACTTTCGTTTTGATTTCAACGAACCGAAGATGCGACATCGAGGTTGGTTCTTTGCCGGTTGGACGATGCTGTTCGGCGCGATCATGGCAACGGCGGCGTACAAAGGGAACCATCACATGGAGAGCGCCGCCTTTTGCGGGGAAACCTGCCACACGGTCATGCAGCCGGAATATACAGCTTACCTTCGCTCTCCCCATGCCCGCGTACCTTGCGTCGACTGCCACATCGGACCAGGATTGCCCTGGCTTCTCCGACAGAAATTTACAGGTCTACGCCAGACAATCCACACTCTGACAAATACATACGAGCGGCCGATTGCCTCTCCAGTGAAGGACCTCCGACCCGCCCGGGAAGTATGCGAAGTCTGCCATTGGCCCAACCGCTTTTACGGCGATCGAACGCAGCTGATCTATACATACGCGGAGGACGAGGCGAACACCCCGGAGCTCACGCGTCTCATGCTGCACGTCGGCCATCACGCCGCCGAGTCCACCGGCATTCACAGCCATGTGGCAAAGCAGATATGGTACGCGGCGAAGGATCCAAAACGGATGGAGATGAGCTGGCTGTACGAACGGCGGCCCAACGGCGATGTTGTGACTTGGGCGCCGGAGGGCACGACCCTGCCCGCCAACGCCGGACCGAATATGAAGGGGACGCGTTTGATGGACTGCGTGGACTGCCACAACCGTTCCGCCCATCGATTCGACTCGTTCGACAAGCTTGTGGATGACGCCCTGACTCGCGGAGATCTGAAGCTGGACCTGCCATGGACGAAGAAGCTCGCAATGGAGGCCGTGCCGAAGATCGAGAAGCCGATCTCGTTCGCGGAGCAGAGGTCGATCTTGGCCAAGCTGAACGAAATACCGAAGGAGTACCAGGCCAGATACCCAGACATCTACAAAGCACGCGCCACGGATGTGAAGAACGCCACCGCCACGCTCGTGCAACTGTTCCTGGGCACGGCATTCCCCGCCATGAAGGTCTATCCGGACATGCAGGCGGATCTGAAGACCCACGATGGATGCTTGCGTTGTCATGGGGCGCTCGTCGCGATGTCGGGTCCGAAGAAGGGCGAGACGCTTTCGGACGACTGCGAGCTGTGCCACAGCGAGCCGCAGACGATCGAAGGCGCCGCCGCGCGTCCGCGCTAGCCGCTAGACCTGAAGGTCGCCGTGCTCACGCCGCAGCTCCTCTTCGGTAATGCGGCCGCGGATCATCTTGCCGGCCATCGGAGCGTATACGGGGCTGAACATCGTGGTATAGATGTGCCAAACAAGGATAGACCCAGCCGCTAGCGTGGCCTCGTACCCGTGGGCAATGTAAGCGAACGATACGCCGAGATCGCCAAGGTGGTTGCCAATCTGGACCGGGAAGGCCAAGACCAACCCGGAGAGCAGCATGACCGGGACTCCCCAATACTCGACCAGATAGCCGAATTTGGCCCGGAAGCTGAAACGTCCAAACGTCGGCGGGCTGTTGCGTTTCCCGAAGTAGAAGCCCATCATTTCTTTGAAGTCCTGCCAGTCACGCTTCGTGGGCATCATGGGGATGCGCTTGACAGAGTAGTTGATTTTGCGCCATGCCCAGAGCAGCCATATGAAATGTGACAGGAACATCGCGCTCAATACGACTGCCGATATGCGGTGGATCAGCCGCGAGGTGTTCAAGCCCCCGAATAGCTCCATGAGGCGGTTCAACCAGCCGATTTCGGGAAAGCGCAGGGGCAAACCCGTCGCAACGAGCAGGATGAACGCGGCGGCAAAAATCCAGTGTTGTATCTGCTGCCACGGCGTATACCAGCGATAGGTCGCCTCTTCCGGCTTCGGTTCGAACTCAACCAGGGATTTTCTCCATCGCTTGTAGGTCAACCGGAAGCCGACACGAACGTCGAGGAGGACTGATAAGAACAGGATCGCCAGGACCGACCAAAGCAGTATCCGGAAGAACCCGAGCTCAACCTGAAGCATAGGTGACTCTTGAATCTTCAAATCCAAATGGCTGACGCCGGACATCGCGAAGGCCGGAGCGGCGCCCGCGTGGCATTTGCCGCAGGTCTTCGCGGCGTTCGCCGGACTGACCTTGGACCTCGGATCTTTCGCGGCAAGCACGGCGTGGTTGCCGTGGCAGTCATTGCAAACCGCTGTAGCGTTGGAGCCATAAAAGTGGGCTTTCCCGTGGAAGCTCCGCTTGTACGAATAGGCGGCTACCGTGGTGACGCCGAATGGCTTCATCCGCTTGCCGTCGGAATGGCAGGCGTAGCAAGCGTTCAGCTTGACGTCCCTCGACTTGTTCGCGGCTCTTACAACTGCGTGGGGGTTACCTTCGTGGCAGGAGATGCAGGTGGGTCGGAGGGCGGTGAGCGCCGGGCTCTCGCCATCTTTGGGAGCGTGAATGCTCTGGTCGAACTGCTCCTTTTCATCGGAATGGCAATCGGCGCAGGAGGCGGGAGTGATCTCAGAGCGTACATGCGGCACCTTCTCCGCTCCCGCGTGGCAATCGATGCAGCCAAGCTCCCGATGGACGCTGTTCGCATACTTGCGGCCGTCGACGAAAAGGGACTTAGTTCCGCCATCCGGCGTAGCGATGACGAAGCCCTCGCCGCCGTGGCAGGAAAGGCAGAATCCGGGTTCGTCGCTGCCGATCGGCTTCGCCGAGGCAGGTTTTTCCTTGCTTGGTTCCTGGGCGAACCCCAGGAAAATACCCCCCAAAGCCACCACCGTGACGACGAAAACCGTCGACTTCGTGCCGAGATTCCACTTCATCGCAAAACTCCGTTATGCACTTGGCGGATCTGTTACAAGTTTAGACCGCCAACTTCCGTGCTTTTCTTATTATGCTTGAATGCGCGAAGCGGAGAAGCTATTAGAATCCATGGCACAAGAGTTATTCGGATTACAATGCTAGGCGGTTAGCTGCCGCAGGTGGCGAATCGCACCACGTCGCTCTCTCCCTCGAAATAGGGATATAGTTTGTTCCATTGGTAGAGCCATTCGAGGACGTCGATGCCGCAATTGTCGTCGTAAAGGGCGCTCGGATGAAAGACAAGATGGGCCGACGGCTGGCAATGGGTTCGATCCGGGAAACCATGTGCCTCGATTCGGTCTGAACCGAAAAGGATTTCGCGGAAGTGAGCAGACAGGGTGTCCGCGCGCATCCTTCCTTCTTGCCAATTAGACTTGATCCCAAGGTTCTCCCAAGTGAAAGGATGGTTGGCAGTATCAACTCCAAGTCCAGTATACTTACCTGTCCGCCACATATTGTTGCCGATCCCGGAAGCAAATCGACGGAGCGGCGAAGTGGCGCCTATATGCATAGGTTGCACGCTTCCGGTATAGCTGGCGACCCAATCGCCACCGCGTACCAATTGCACCCCCATGGACGCTGCCGCCCGCATGAACGGTTCTCTGACGACATTCCCTGGGCAGCTTAAGTATTTCTTGTAAACCGGGATCCCCATGTAAGCGAGCGAGTCCCAGCTTTGGCGCAAGTACTGTAAGCCCTTTTCCTCGGTGTCGATGGAGAGAAAATCGATGATGTTGCCGTACGGCGATTCGTGAGAGTGAGGATGGACACGTACCAACCCTTGATAACACAGTGTCTTGATCATGTTGACCAGATTCGGACTGCCTTGGAGCGATGGCAAAACGGCCTCTGTCGCAAGATTCGGCAAGCCAAATCCTCTTTGAAAAGCTGCCTGCGCAAAACGTTCAATCCCATGCGGGTCCTGTTCTCCCTTTTGGTACCAAGACACGACGCCACTTCGACACAGGTCATCGACATCGATCCAGACACGGATGCGATTTGTCTTCAGGTCCTTGTGGCGGACCTTTGTGATGTGGGCAAGGCTCCAAAGGAGGAATGCATACCAAGGCACGGCAAAGAAAAAGCTGGCAGGCGGATATAGTCCGCACCAATAGTGCCACTTGCCCCGATAGGTCCATGCGCCGATGCCCCCGGTCCCGCTCGTCATGATCGGCAAGACCGTTGCAGGCATAGTAGGAACGCTAATCTTCAGCGCCCCGGAATAGGTGACCGCAGTCTGCCCTCCAGCCGAAATGGTCATCGCCTCCTCATCGTTGGAGTAGTAGGTGGTCGCGCCGGTGCCGGAAAACAGGCCTGGACCATCCGAGCCGTCGGGCCATATTTGGTGAAGATCGTCCGGCAACATGTATCCGAACACGTAATGATGAACGTCGCTCGGAGAATTCAGATCGTTGACCCACTGCTGTGGGACACTGATCGGGCGCATTGTGATGTGAGTCCCGTCGTCCAAACCGCCGTAGTAGCCAAAATAGGGGTAGATGTAGGAGTGATAGGGCGCATTTGGATAGATACCGTCTACAACTTCCCGGCTGGTAGCGGTCAGCGAACGCCTGAACGGCACTTCAGTCAAGTCACAGACATCGAATCCCGATGCGCCGCGTCCTTTGAGCATGCGCGATAGGGTCAGCCATTGGACCCGAGTATTCGGGGACCGCCCGTCTTGCTTAAACCCTATCCTGAACGGCAGAACAACGCATATTCCACTGCCGGCCATGGCCTAGCTCCACTTGCCTAGGCCATAGGCATCGAACGGGACGTAAACGAAAAGGGACTTGGTGCCACCGTCCGCCGGCGCGACGACAAAGCCGGCGCCGCCGTGGCGGGAAAGGCAGAATCCGGGTTCGACGTTGCCGATTGGCTTCGCCGAGGCCGGTTTTTCCCTGCTTGGTTCCGGAGCAAACGCCAGGAAAATGCCCCCTAACGCCGCCGCCGTGACGACGAAAACCGTAGACTTCGTTCCGAGATTCCATTTCATCGTATCACTCCGTTATGCACCTGGCAGTTCTATAACAAATTTGGACCGTCGACATCCGTGCTTCTCCTCATATGCTTCCATGCTCGAAGCGGCGAAGCCATGAGAATCCATGGCACAATAGTTGTTCGGCTTACAACGCTAGGCTGTTAGCTGCCACAAGTGGCGAATCGGACCGCATCGTCTTCGCCCTCGTAGTAAGGATATATTTTGTTCCATTGGGAGAGCCAGTCGAGGATGTCGATACCGCAGTTGTCATCATAAAGAGCGTTTGGGTGAAAGACAAGATGGGCCGACGGCTGGCAGTGGGTTCGATCTGTGAATCCGTGAGTTTCGATCCGGTCTGAGCCGAACAAAATCTCCATGAATTCGAACGACAGCATATTCGAACGGCACTTGTCTACCGGCCATTGGGACTTTGCCGCAAGAGTGGCCCACGTGTACGGCACCGCGGCGCCATCAACGTACAAACCTGTGTATTTTCCCGTCCGCCACATTGGCAAACCGGTGTACGACTGAAGCCGTGGAACGCGGGAAGTGCAACCAACATGCATCGGCTGCACGCTGCCTTGATACTTCGCTACCCAGTCTCCACCCCGCATGAGCTGAACTCCCATGGAGGCCGCAGCGCGCATAAACGGCTCGGTAACGGCGTTTCCAGGTCCGGAGAGATACTTCCTGTAGACCGGAATCCCAAAAGATTCCAGTGCCTTCCAGGCCTGTCTAAGGTAGGCAACACCCTTTGCTTCCGTATCGATTGCCAAGAAATCAATGATGTCTTTGTAGGGGGATTCGTGGCAATGGGGATTGACTTGAGCGAGTCCCTGAATAGCCAGAGTTCGGATGGTATTCACCAAATTGGGACTGCCCTGCAGAGACGGCAGGGTCGACTCGACGCAAAGATTCGGGCGTCCAAAGCCCTTTACATAGGCGGCATTGGCGAACCGAACAATGCCATTCGGATCGCCCTCACCCCTTTGATACCAGTTTGTAATTCCGTTTCGGCACAGATCATCGACATCAATCCAAACGCGAATGCGATTCGTGGTGATGTCCTTATGCCGGACCTTGGTGATGTGTGCAAGGGTGCCGAGGAGGAATGTGTACCAAGGAGCGGTATACCAGAAGTTATCGTTTGTGTGCAGCCCGCACCAATAGTGCCACTTTTGCCGATAGGTCCATGCTCCAATGCCACCGTCAGCGTTTATTAAGATCGGCACTACTGAGGCCGGAATTGCCGGCACAGTGACTCTCATGGTGCCGGAAAAGGCCGACGCTGTCTGATTGCCGATCGTGCACGTCACCGGCGCTTCAACGGTCGGGTAATACGCTGTCGAACCGTTTCCGGCGAAGAGCCCCGGTCCGTCCGAACCGTCCGGCCAGAAATGATGAAGGTCGTCTGGAGTCATGTATCCGAAGACGTAATGATGCACATCGTCCGGCGAGTTGAGATCGTTCACCCATTGCTGCGGCAGGCTCACCGGCCGCATAGTCATGTGTGTGCTATCATCCAGCCCGCCGAAATAATCGAAATAGGGGTAGATGTAAGAGTGGTAGGGCGCGTTCGGATAGATCCTTTCACTCACTTCCCTGCTGGTCGCTGTCAGAGACCTGCGGAACGGAACATCATCGAGATCGCAAACATCGAACCCGGATGCTCCCCGTCCCTCCAGCAATCGCTTCAGGGTGAGCCACATCGCCTTGACATTCGGCGTTCTCCAGTTCTCTCGAAACCCAAGCCGAAACGGCATGACCACGCAGATTCCACTGCCGGCCATGGCCTAACTCCACTTACCCAAACCAAATGCGTCGAACGTAAGGTCAACCGGCCCGTTCTGCCACACCTTAAGCCGCAGATACATGCCGTATCTGTTGGCTTGAATGATCAGTCGCGCAGCGGCGGCCGAAGCGTCGAATGTGATTGGGTTAGGTCCATCGTCGACCCAATCGGCATCCACGCTCGAATCCCACGGGCACCACTGGACTTTCAAATAATACTTTGTGCCGCCGGTGGGAGCTACCGACCATTTGATGTAGATTTGCTTGTCCGGATAGCAGTTTCCACAGTACCAGGAAAGAGTCTTGACCGCGGTTGATTCGGAATTATAGGTGGTTCTGAGCAACACACCGGAGGAGAACTGGGTCACTTCCGTCGTGGGTACGATTGTGATCGGCATCTGGCCAGGGGATGCCAATACCTGGTTTCCACCAGACCCCTGGGCCTCCATCGGGCTTAACGCAATATTGCGCCGCAAAGCGGTGATGATCATTTCAATGCCCTTCCTCTAACGTGCAAATAGCTAGCCAACTACTGGCCAGATAGTCGCCGAACGCCGGAGAAACCCCCTAAAATTCGCAGCATTGCCGGTCGCACGGCATAGAGAAGTATAACATGGGGGCATGCTTCGGGCAAGTTAAATATCTTTAAGGTAGTTTCCGCTGTCTGGAACCTGAAGTTAGCCCAAACTTTGATCCAAATTGCACAAAGGCAGGTAGAATTTTCTGCAATTAGTTGCTCAGGAATGCACCGAATGCCATCTCCGCCCAAGGTACCGATACCAACGCTCGAACGCCTCGCCACCTACATGAGGATGTTGGTCGAACTGTCCTCCAACGGCAGCGCGACAATCTCATCCGCGGAAGTTGAGGTATGCACGGGCGTTGACGCCTCGCAATTTCGCAAGGACCTGTCCTATTTCGGGATGTTCGGCAAACCCGGCGTGGGGTACGACGTGGCCTCTCTGCAAAGAAAGATTGCCCGAATCCTTCGTATCGATTCCCCCCAGCCGGTCGTCCTTATCGGCGCGGGCAACCTCGGCGCCGCCCTCGTCGGATACCCTGGCATGGCGGAGCACAATTTCGAAATCAGGGCGGTTTTCGACAATAACTTCGCGAAAATTGGTCGAAAGCTTTGGGATACGGAGATTCTGGATATCAATGATTTGGAGTCGGTCAACAGGGAGATCGGGGCGCGGATCGCGATCCTGGCGGTTCCGTCGAGCGCCGCACAGGAGGTCGCGGAGCATTGCGTTCGAGCGGGAATGGATCTCATATTGAACTTCGCGCCCACTCACATCAAGATGGCGGCCAACATCTTCGTCCGCGACGTATCCTTTTTGCAGGAGCTGGCGGTGCTTTCTTTCCACGCGGGCCCATCGGATGATCATTCGTGATTGACCAAGTTGATTTTCTGGTAATCGGAAGCGGCATTGCCGGACTCACGTTTGCTCTGAAGGCACAAGAATCCGGTTCCATTGCGGTGGCCACGAAGAAGGACCTTCCCGAATCGAATACGGCCTACGCGCAGGGTGGCATCGCGGCGTCGATTGGCGAGGATGACTCCTGGCAGCTTCATGAACAAGACACGCTGGTTGCCGGTGCCGGTATCTGCGATCCGGTAGTGGTAAGGATGGTCACCCAGGAGGGGCCGCGACTCGTTCGGTGGCTGATCGATCTTGGGGCAGAATTTGATCAGTCCGGCAGTACGGAAGGACTGCCGCAAATTCTTCTCGGCAGGGAGGGTGGGCACAGCCGAGACCGGATCATCCATAGCGCGGATCACACGGGCCGCGAGATCGAGCGCGCCTTGGTATCCGCAACGCATGCCTGCGATCGGATTTCTATTTTGGAATACTGCAGCGCCGTCGATCTGATCATGGTCGATGGGGCGTGCGTCGGCGCATGGCTGTTTGAAAGCCGGTCCAAGCGCCTGCACCCTGTTCTCGCTCGCGCCACAGTCTTGGCATGCGGCGGTTGCGGCAGGGTCTACCGCTATACTACGAATCCGCCGATCGCCACGGGCGATGGGATCGCGATTGCGAGAAGAGCCGGCGCGGACGTAGCGAATATGGAGTTCATCCAATTCCACCCAACGGCCCTCGCGCATCCGTCGGCGCGTTCATTTCTGATCTCAGAACGCGCGAGAGGCGACGGCGCGACGCTCCACAATTCAACCGGAGAGCGGTTCATGGTGGGCATCCATCCGTTGGCCGAGTTGGCGCCGCGAGATATCGTGTCGCGCGCGATTGCGAAAGAAATGAAGCGGACGGGAGAGTCGTGCGTATTCTTGGACATGACGAAGATTGGTTCGGACAAGATTCGCCGCGATTATCCCGGCATCTACGAGCGATGCCTGTCCATCGGACTCGATATTACGCAGGAGAAAATTCCCGTTGCGCCGGCCGCCCACTATCTGTGCGGGGGCGTTTGGACCGACCACGACGCGGCCACAAGCATCCCGCGCCTGTTTGCCGCCGGGGAGGTTGCATACACCGGACTGCACGGCGCGAATCGGCTGGCCAGCAACTCCCTTCTCGAGGCGTTGGTGTTTGGCGAACGCGCAGCGCAGCAGGCTGCCAATCAACCTGCTATGGATGTTGGGAAAGTGCCCGAACCGAATATTTTCTCCGTGAGAGACGCGGATGCCGTCCGGGATGTGGTACAGCAACTGATGTGGGATGAGGTCGGCATTGTTCGCCACACCGCCGGACTGCGAGATGCCAAGACCCGTCTCAGCGAGATCGCACTGGCCCAGGAACCCCTGGAAATATCCGGATTTGAGGCCGCAAATCTGGTCACCACAGCGGAGGCGATTGTCGAATGCGCGCTGTTGCGCACCGAGAGTCGCGGGACGCATTTCAATGAAGATTTCCCATTGCCGGACGACGAACATTGGCAACGGCCTACGATCCTGTCTGCAAGTAGATAGTCAGGATCTGCGATTCGGCAAGTGCCGGCACCCAGACCGACCAATCCCCCGATTTGCCCTTTTTCGGCTTTAACCGCTTACCATCTATGGCGACTTTGGTCACAGGTTTTTTTGCGCCGAATTGAAATACGAAACCCGGTCCAGGTGTCATCGCCGCGCGAAACTCCCTCGGATCTCGGCTGTCAAATTCGCATCGTTCGATTCGATCTTGGACAACGGGACGAAGAGCCACCGGAGACTTTTGGGCCGCAACCCATGCTCGCACCGTCACGGATGTGTCTTTTCCGCGGCCGTCGAGATCCGCGAGAGTTTCATTCCCGGCGGGTCCGAGGAGATGGATCGCCGAGCGAACCCGGCCGCCTTGCCAGACGGTCGTCAACAGGCAGGGGGCCGCGAGGCCATTTGCAATGATTGCTTCCTTTGTATATGGCCCGAATGCAAAGCGAAGGTTGGCGTGGAGCGCAAGGCGTGCCGCGGTCGTGGCGAGCTCGCCATCCCAGGGATCGTCGCGCCATTCGATCTGTGCCGCCATTTCGGTTGCCATCAGGCACATGCCCAGAGCATCCGCCGACAGATCGGCATCGTTGTATCTGGGGGCCAGAATCGCCCAGTCCATGAACGCCATTACGACACTAATGCATCGCCGGATGGCATCTCTCAACGCCGGAGTCATCAGATCCGGCCGCATTTGCGCGGCGGCGCACAATACGCAGGCTGCTCTCGCATGGCGCTCGACGACGTTTTCATCACCGTCCATTAATCTCTGCAGCCGCAAACCGGAATTGGGCTCGATCCAGGTCTGCCAACTTGCGGCATCGAGCAGGTGGGCCGCTGAGGCGGCCAGTTGGCCGGCCAACTCCTCGTATTCTTTTTCACTCAAGTAGGAACGAAGCACGTATCGAGTCAGCAGAGCATTTTCCGAACTCCCATCCGGCACGGACAGGCGCAGTCCCGCCGCGAGCGAGAGATCGGCCGGAATTATCGGCGCGGTTCGCGGGATTGGCATCGCATATTCCAGGCTGCCTCGATAGAATATCAGCGGACCTTCCGCGGTCGGCGCTTGGAACTGCTTATCGCCGGACCAGACTTTGGCAAGGACTTTTGATGCGGCAAGCGCGACGGCCGGAGGCAGTATGGACAATCCATCAGAGGCAGGTTCGATAATCGACACCGCACCGATTCCGAGGTGAACTATTATCTTGGGAGTCGGTTTCGGATTCGGTTGCCATTGGGCGAGCCGATCGAGCAAGGGCTTGGCATCTGTTGAAATTTTGCCGAATTCCGCCGCGGTTGTCGCGCCCTTTGTGGCGTTGCCGAATGGCGTTAAGAACCGAACCCATCCAATGCCGCCAGGCCGAGTGGCAACAAGCTCCAAGTCCCCCGACGCGTCTTTCTCCAGTTTAATCTCAGACGGGTGGTTCAAAAACGCAATTGCGACGATCGGACCGGCGGGCGCAAAAGAAAGCAGATACCAGGGGGCGGTTGGGGCGGCAGGCACGCCAACGCCAACGGTACCTTCCGGCCACGTAATATAGCCGATTGCCGTTCCATGTATGGTTATCCGCATTTGCTCCCCAAACAGTGCGCCGAAACCGGGAATGTTGAGCCGGAGGTTTAGCTTCTGCGGGCCCCCAGGGAGGTCGGACGCGAGAACGGTTTTCGATACCCAATCCGCAGGCTGTGAAAATCTGACGCGACCATTCGATGGGAAGCTGAACATGGTTTTGGACGAATCGTTTCTCATGTGAAATCCGTTCGCCGAGACTTCGAAAGAGGTCAGGCGCACCGGCAACGCGGAGGAAAATCTGCCGACCTGACCATAGGAAGCAACCGCCATGAAGAGAAAGACCGTGGGGTGTGCCCGCACCACGAATCAGAATCCGGCCGAGAGCAGCTCGAAACCGATTCGGTTCGTCAGGTAAGACCAGCGAAGCCCGATCTCGCGTATGCCAATCCGGAAGCCAATCACAAAAGAATAGTCCTTAAACGACGACCCAAGTGCGCTGTCGCCTGTGTAGCTGTAGGCAATGCGCCACGTTTTCGAAAGTTGGATCGAGTTATCAAGGAATAGGGTCACGAAGTTCTCATCCAAGCTCCTGCTCAGATATGCGCTCGTCGAGAAGGATCCGAATTCGCCGAGAAGTCCTGTCGAAATTCTTTGTCTCCCAAAAATGCCGGGACCGCTTTGACCTTGGTTATACTCATAGTTAACTGTCATTGTCGCTGTGGGCGTGATGGTCATAGCTGAACTGATGTTGCCTATGAGCCCGACTCCTGAGACTTGATTCGAACCCCACAGTTTTGTCATGGTTAGTCCGGCCCCAACGCTGCCGAATCCAAACCTCGCCTGCGCCGTACGCACTCGATATCGAAGTCCATAGCCCTGTTGGACAATCGGCGCGGAGCTTCCGTCATACTGATGGTAGGATGTCGTAACGCCGATTGAGTGGCTGATCAGACCGCCGAAAAGCTTCTTGGCATTTGTGTCGATTGAAAAATCCGCGCGCCGATCGTTGCTCGTTGTTCTTGTCAGCCCCCGCGAGCCGGACATGGAGAACGATGCGCGATAATTCGAGAATTCGTGCGAGAGATTTGCATAGCCATAGAGGCTCTCATGCCGCGGAGAATCGAGCAGGAAATATCCATGGAGATTTTTCGAAAAGTTCTGCGTATGCCGAATCGTAGCTCCGAAGTGATCGCTGGACAGATCGTTGATCGTAAAGTCCCCGGAATAAGCGTCGTTATCGGAATACTTCGTGACCCAGTCAAGCGTAGTTCCCCGTGATGATGTATAGGTCCGGCCCCCCGTGTATTGGGATCGCAGGCGAAGCGAGCTGGATTGCCGAGGTCCAAGACTAACATAATAAGGCAGATCGAGCGACACGCCGTCTTGGTTAACACCGAACATCTGATCGTTGAAGATTCCGCCCTGCCTCAGCATATCCAAAGAATAGAACGGCATCGACATCAGCTTGTTCGCTCCCACATAGACCTTCGCGTGGGTGAACAGTACCTCTCGGCCGGGATTCACGATGATGCTATTTGCGAGGATCTGTGTGGTGGAATTCGTCAGCTCCATGAACCGGTACTCGTCGCGATACACTTCCGGGTCCTGCGTGCGCTCCAGGTGCTTTGCCTCCACACCATCCAACTGCACCATCACATCCTTGCCGTCCTCGGTAATCACAGCCGTGCCAATCTTGTCCCGGATGTTGTAATGGAGCTGGGCCGCCTGGATTTCACCGCTCCCCACCTGCAATTTGGCGTTGTATGCGATCAGCACCATCGGCCCCAACTCGAGCTGCAGGTCGTCCGCATATACGTTGACATTCCGATATGTGACGTGCGCCGTCTGGCCGGAGCCGGTAGCGGCAATCGTCTGTTGGTCGACGGCATAAGCGAGATATGTCTTGCCTGTCACTTCGACATACGAGGTCGTACGGCGGATCTGCGAGGGATCGGACACGAACTCCACGGTTATGTCAGCGACCCCCGCGTAGCTGACGACCGACGCCGTGATCTTCGATTTTCCGGGAATGTTCGGTGCCACCAAGCTAGCCCGCGCGACACCACCCTGCGTTCCTACCACCGAATCATTGAATTGGCCGGATGAGACTGTGAAAGCAACTTGCGTACCGTCGGGAACATAATTGCCGTTGCGATCTCGCACCGTGGCGCTGACAGACAGCGTGGAATTCCCGTCTGCCACCGCCATATCCGGATAGGCGACCAACTCGACGGTCGCGACCTGCTGGCAGAACGCCGACGAAGTGATCAGAATCAGGAGACCGAGTGTTGCCTTCATCGCACGATAGTCCGTCTCCCCACGGGGTCTTAGTTGCCTCGCATGCTTAAGACGATGATAGCAAGACCGATGACCGACGCGGCGAACATCGTTTTCGTAAACCTGGCGCTGATCTGCTTCTTCTTGCCTTCGTCGGTCTTTTCCAAAATCGTCATTTTGCCTACGCCAAGCGGCTCGGATATCTGTTGATAGATCTTGGTGGCGGCATCATCGATGGCCTGCGCCATGACGCCCACTTCGTTGCTTCCCGCCGTTCCCTTAGCTTCACCGGTCACTGCGGCGCTGACCATGATCTTGTCCCCCTGAACATCATAGACGTCCAGGCTGACCACAATGCTGCCCTGTTTTTTCGCATCGTCATACTTGTAGCTATCAATCGAGCCGGCCATTGCAAATGGGGTTTTGATCTTCTTGCCAACTTCAACGGCTTTCCAACTGTTGCCCACAGGTTCGTTGAACGGCGGTCTTGTCTGCTCCAAAGTCATTCGCCCTTCGACGAGCGCCAACTGGACGGTCGGCGATTTCAAATTGAATCGCAGGGGCTGGTAGTTGTCCGTCTTCTCCAACCGCTCGCTGATGCCGAATCGGAGCAACTCCGCCGGGTTGAACCCTTCTTGAGCCGTGACGTTTTCCGGCGTGGCGAAATCGAAGATCGTGATCGGGTTCTTGGCCATCTTCTGCTGGGCCGAGGCGAAGGCCGCCACGCCAAGCGCGGCGGCCAACAATATCCATTTCGTTCGATTCACGCAAACCCTCCTTGGCTAGCTATCGCGTCAAAACATGGGGCCGCACGACGCGCGCCACCTGTCCGTCCGTGGTAACTGCCGTAACTTCAATGATGTAGGAACCGGGCGGCATCGCAATCCCTTGGGCGTCCCGCGTATTCCAAACGTGGCTCTGCGCGCCGACACCCTCCGCTCGGCTTGCCGAGATCGTCTGCACCAGCTTGCCCGCCGCGCTCAAGACACGGACCGATGTCGTTGCCTCGCCGCTGAGGGAGTACTGGATCGTGACGCCGGAGCTCCGGCCTTGGCTTGTGTTCATGCCGGTAATCGCGACTTTGCCCGGAGTTCCCGGCACCTGCTCTAGCTTGAACTTCCTCTGTCCTTCTGCCGTGTGGAACGTATAGGCCGAGACCCCCCGCAGATTCCGAACAATTCCGGATTGCAGATCGGTCAACCGATATGCCACGTCTTTCGGCAGTTGCGATAGGTTTGGCCACGTCATCGTCACGTCAGCGTCTTCATAGCTGTTTACCGTGAAGAACCATGTGTGATTCTGCTGGCTGCTGGAGCGGACATCCTGCGCGTAGAGCCCCGCGTCTTGACCCCAATCGGAGTGATCGATGGATACGTTAAGCTTGCAGTCGGGCACCATAGGCGGTTCGGGAATGTCGTTGTTATCTGCTCCATCGTTGCTGTCAGCCGACACACCGAAATATGTTTGTGTATCCGCGGCAGCCTTCGTGCGGGCGGCAATCTGCAGACGGTAGTGGCCTGGCTTTGGCAACCAAGGATCGATAGTGGCGCGCGGACTGCCGCCGACGCCGACCGCGAAGACCGGAGGCCAAATCATCTGTACCGGCTTTAGGGCTGTCACTTTGACCCAATAACCAACCATCGGTTGCACGGCCGTGGACAAGTCCTGGGTGAACAAATACTCGCCGAGGGCTTTATCGAAGTAATACAGGACACCCTTGATCCACTTCAGGTTGATGGCATCCTGGATGTTGAATGATTTCGTCGGATCGTCGGAGCCCACGAATATGATTTGGCCGAGCGGCACCGGATACAGCCACGGGTCGCCAATCATCTGCCAGCCACTTTGCAGCGAATACGGGAAGCTGCTGGTCTGCTGGCCGGTCGGAGTATGCGCTCCATTGAGGGAGAACACATTCGATTCCCCGGTATCCAGCCAGACACCCTGCCCGCGAACCGCTGTATCGATCGGAATGTATCGGCCGGTCAACTGGTCGATCGAGATCGTCTTGAGTCCGCTCACTCCGAAAATCGTGTCAAAACGCGCGTCGTCAAACGTGAATGGTAATGACACGAGGTTGTAACCCGGCGTTGTTTTCAGCCGGTTGGTCGGCGATACCAGCATCGTGTTGGTAATCGTCTTGGCGTTCGCGGGGGAGGCGCTTACCGCCACTCGATAACTCAACTCTCCGCTGGACGTGCCGTCCGACTCTACATCCCAGCTTACTTGTTGACTGTCGTTGGGTCCGAGCCTTGCGATTGTCTTTTGGACTTGACCATCGGTGACTTTGAATCCGGGTGGCAGCGACACCGCCAGGGTGATGTTCGTAAGGTCCAACTCTTGGTCCACAACAGAATAGCCGTTTGTGACCGTCCCATAAATCTTGAACGGGTTGGGCGACAAGCCGTTGAGGCTGCTGCTCGAGAATTGAAGCGCCTTTGGCGCTTCGGTAGTTACAGCGACGGGTAAGGTCACGTCGCTGGCGCCGTTCGCCAGGCCCATGTACTGAATAATTCGCAGCCCAGGCTTGCCCTTGTTGAAGTCGTCCAGCGAATTGGGAGCTACATTCACCGGATTATAAAAGACGGCGTACGTCGGGTCTACGAGCGGCAGGTCGGGAACATGGAATCCCTGCCATCGACGTCCGAGGAGAAGGCGGGTGTGCTCCATTAGCTCAAACCGATCGACTTGCGTTAGATCCGGGTGTTGATTGTCGCGCTTGATCCATTGCCTGAAATCCGGCGCAAAGTCCGACTGGCCAAAATAAAAGTCAACGTAGGGCGGCATTTTGGAGCTCCCGATCTCCAGCCGGTCGGCGATATAGTCCACCTGTTTCGGACGTTGGCCGGGAACGATAATGTAATCGTTGTCAATGAAACCGCGGGATGAATTGTCGGCCTGCTTTGGCGCGATCCACTGGCCAAAGCGCAGACCAACCTGGACGACGTGATTCTCAAAATTGTAGAAGTCCCAACGAATCCGCGCAGTGTCGCCCAGCATGTCTATGCGCATATCGCACCAGACCTGCGGGCCGTTGTAATTCCATACTCCCCGCAGATAATTGTTACTTGCGCCCGGATTGGTGGGAAGGATTGTGCCCCCTTCGCTGCTTCCCCAAATCTTGTCGGTCGTAGTGGTACCGTCAACTACTCGAATCGTTGCGTAGCACCACTCGCCACTGGCCCATGGGCTGCCAAATGTGATTGCAACTAAGTCGTCCCGATCGGTGAACAGTGAGCCTTGATCCGACCAGAATGCAAACCGCCCTTGGACCTCACCGGTGATCGGTGTAAGAAAACAGACCGCTTCGGGATCATTGAATTTGTCGTCATCTGAATTGTCACCGTCATTGCCCCAAGTAATCGATCCGCTCGCGCCGATCCAGACTCCTAATAAATCACTAGAAAGCTTTACCCAAATGTCGTCGGTGGTTATCGTGTGGTCAGCAAGACAATCAAACCATACTTGTGCCTGAGCCTTCATCGGGATAAGGCACAAACCTCCCAGTACTGCCAGTACGCTTGCGATTTTACAGATCCGATTGAGCTTCATAACTATCCGTAACTCCTCTCTACCTGGTCAGCACGATTGGGCTGACGACCCTTACCCGTTCTCCATTCGAGCTGGTTGCCGTGATTTCGGCCATATAGACGCCGGGCGCTTGCGCGATGCCCGCGCCGTCGCGGCCATTCCACGTCGCGGTGTTGGCTCCGACCGCGCGTCCACCGTCCGCAATCGTAGCGATCCGCTTGCCGGTCGCCGAAAGGACCGCCACGCTGACCTGGGCGTCCTTGTTGAGGGAATATCGAACCACGAAGCTCGATCCGCCCCGCGAGTTGGACGAAGAGACAATCACTGCCGTTACTACCAGCTTGGCAGCGCCGCTTGGGGTCGCAATGACCTTGAACTTGCGGGCCACGCCGTCCTGCGAAGACTGGAAGCGATAGGATGTCGTAGCATTCATGGATACTCTTCGACCGTTAATCGTATCCACCAATGTATAGTTCATTTCCGTCGTGGGCCTGACGATCACGTCCCAATTCAACGTTACATCCTCACCGCCTTTGGCCGTAGACACAGTGAAGGTCCACTCCTGCTTCCGAGCGTTTCGATCCATCAGGTACTGGGCCAGGGCGGATTTGGCGTCGGAGGATTGGATGACGAGAGAAATATCGTTCATCGGCGACGGCGCCTTAGGAACGATGTCATAGTTCGGATTGGGACTTGCGGTCGCCCCGATGTAATTGCTGACGTCCGAATGCCCCCCGGCCGTAGCGGAGAGCCGGAGCGCCCAACCATCGCCTGCGATGTTCGGCCTGCCGTCTCCGCCAGCCGCTCTGCCCACCGTCTGTATCGGGTGAACGACCAACCAGCATCGCTTGCGCGCAAAGACCCAAGCGCCTTCCCAAGCGTAGATCTGGCCGTTATCTTTGTTCGTTCGCCACGTGTAGCCAAGGGCAATCGGGGACCAGCGGAAGATTTGCGGCCGAACGTACTCTTGATCGATGGCCTCCTGAAGGGTCAGCCGCTGATTGATCGAATCGACCTCGACGGTATTCCAATCAATGACAAATGGGAACGGGTTTCCAAACATCTGCCAACCCGGATTCAGAGGGATTCGATACGACACGGACGTATTGGCGCCGTCGATGACCGAGAGCGGCGTTGCGACGTCGATGGTCAGGAAGTATGCCCGGCCAATCGGATCGATTGGGTCCGTCAAACCATCAACTGTCACAAAGTCTGTCGGCGGATGGAAGCTCGCGAGCGGATCCGGATATCGGTACCAATTGCCGGCATCCAAGGCATTTCCGAGCGCATCTCTTTGATACACAAATCGCTGCAAACGGAAGTTCGCGCCAAACAGGTCCGCCGGCACGGAGTCGCCGATCCCGTATGGGACCGCAAACATCGTTGTGCCGCTAATCTGGGTGTGTGGCTGAACCTTGAAAGTTACCGTCGGTTTCGGATCAACTACTTTGCCATCGATCGAACTGGTGCCGCCAATCGAAAGCGTATGGGTTCCATTGGAAAACACGTGATACGTGTCGATTTCCTTCGTCGATCCCTTGTCGATCAGGTCCCCATACGGAAGCTCCGTATCGCCGTCGTAGAGCTTGATTGTATCAGTCAAGATGTTGTTGAATCGCGCTTGGATGTGTATGTTTCGATATTCGTACACATCACCGCTCTTGGGCACGATGAACGAGGCGGACCCGCCGTAATTCTTGAGCGCTTCAAACAGATTGATTTCGCCGAAGCCGTAGTCGATGTTCGGAACGCCGAGTCCATGAGTATCCGCCGTCTGCTTCAGCACATCGAACACTTCGTCCACACCAACGCCGGCGGAAAGCAGCAGTGCTGCCGCGCCCGCAGCCATCGGACATGCATAGGAGGTGCCAACGCCCGTAGAGGTAGCGCCGCGTAAGACCATCTCCAACAGCGTCATCTCCTGGTCCACGCCAAAGCCGTCGCCGCCCGGCGCTGCCAGGTCGACCTTGCTCGAGGTTCGGCCCGCGTCGCCGAAACTGGAGTAGCTGGCGATTCCGCCGCCATTAGCGGTTGCCGCCACGGAGATAACATCCGGCCAGGTCGCCGGGTAGCCTGCCGGAAGGAAGGGCCGTTCGTTGCCGGCCGCGGCGAAAATCAATGTCCCTTGGGCGCGGATGGCCTTTAGCAGGTCTCCTTCGGGTTGGGACTTGAAATTCCCACCAATGCTCAAGCTTAGCACCGCTACCTTCGGATGACCCGATTCAAGGTTGTAATCCTTGACGCGCTGATACGACTCCTGCAGCAGGTCAAACGGGAAAAAGAATGGATTGTCGGTTGCCCGAATGGGATATACCTTCACTCCCTCCCAGCACAGACCGGAAATCATGAGGCCATTATCCGTGGTTGCGCAGGGGAGGCTGGCACAGTTGGTGCCATGCGAAAAGGGCCAATCCGGATCCGGGCTCGGATCCGTTCCGTTGCCGTCCGCGTTGTATCCCGTCAGCATTCGCGATTTCCCGCCCGGAAGCTGGAAATCCGGATGGCTGATTTCGATAGACGTATCGAGAATGCAGATCGTGATTCCGTCCACACCCTTTTGGAAATCCCAGGCCTGTGGGGCCTTGATCTGCTTGAGCGCCCACATCTGGCCGTAGAGAGGGTCGTTCGGGCTTTGGTCCAAAATGATCCGATATCGGTTGGCTTCGACGAAACGCGTCCCAGGTACCCCCACGAGATCGCCCACCTTGGCGACCGTCAGCTGCTCCATATCGACCGACTGCCACTGTTTGATACGAAACACAAATCGATCCGGCACGCGCATAGCGCGAACGAATTCGATATCATGTTTCGCCGCGAACTGTTTGGCCTGTTCTACGGTCGCCCCTGGGTCGAGCGAGATGAGTATCTGGCCCTTGACGACCCGATCCATCTGTGCCCGAATCTCTTGCTTGCTCAATCGCCGAGATGACGCACCAGCTTGCGCAAACGCCATATTGACTGCAAGCGATGCGGCAACTGCGAGCCAGATTAATCGAGATATAGGCTTCATCTTAACCAACCACCTCTTCTCCAATACCGATAACCGATATCTTATTTACCGCCGGGCGGAGGCGGCGGGCCCTCAACCGGTGTGAATTCGAACGGCAATGAAAAGACGTACCGTTTGCCAATTCGATCGGGCACCGGGCCGGGGTTATCGCCCAGATTTTTCGCCCCAACTCGCCAATACAGCTTGGTGGCGTTGGGAAACAGGCTTCGAAGATCGAGGATGGTCGTGCTGACGATTCCACCGAACTGAGCCGTATTGACCTCCGCCACAACCTTGATAGCATTCCTATTGTTAAACGTAATGTCGGTTGACAATTCCACTACGTATGCGTTGGCGCCCAGCACCGATTCCCACGAGAACGATACGGTTCGCAGGTCCACGCTTTCGGACTGGTTCGGAGGCAACTGCAGCACGCCTCGGTCGAGCGCCGTAGCAACCCCATCGGCTGTGCGCTGGTCGCTCTCGAAGAAGCATTCCGTGGCGGTGCCGCCGCCGCCACCACCAATATCAGCCGAATTGATCTTATAGAATAGGGACAGTGAATACGAATAAGTGGTTCCCGGCTGAACGGCGCCCTCCTGAAGGTCCGTTGAACCCGGATCGTCGGCGCAGGTCGGATAGCTTGGCTGGCCTCGACCGTCGTGCCACTGCGTCAACAGCGAATTCGTGTCATCGATAAAGAAGTTTAGATTGCCGTTGGCGACCCCTACCGGCAGCACGGAGCCCGATCGCCAGATATGCCATTCGACCCTGCCCGCGTTGTTCTTCGCGAATAGATTCGTGTTCCAACTGACCCGGACGGCCGCTCCCAGGGTCGTATTGTCGTTAACCGATTCGGCTTTCACGCTATCGGTCGCAGAATTCCCGCCGCCGCTGCCTTTCGATAGAAGCATCAATACGAGGCCGACGACCAGCACTGTGGTAAAGATGCCGCTAATGTTCTTGGTGCCGCGTGGCGCGCCTCGTACCACCTCGCCACCTTTAACCTTCACTTCCGTAACGGGGAAAATCGCCCTCGCCTTGTCGCCGGGCCGCACGCCCTTCGCGCTGTCTAATATCGATCCGGTGGCATCATCGCCGGAAACCTCACCCAGCTTCACCGTTGCGACATATTCGCCGTACCGAAGGATCAGCATCTCCATGCCGACCTTCAGGCCCTCGCGAGACCCCTTGTTCATGATAACCTTTTCAGGTCCCGCAAACAGGATGGTCGCGTCCGCGATATGCAGGCTGGATATCTTTGCGACCGCTTCCAGCGCTGCCAACTGAATGGCCTCCTGGACCAGAGCGTCCTCACCACCGGTAAGGCCGACCCGACCGGTGCTGATCCCCGTCACGCCGGTTGCCCCTGAAACGGCTCGACCGGAAGACGAATCATAAACGTAAACGCTCATGATCACCTTGGCCTGCTTTGCGCCCTTGTCCGAGATCGTGATCTGATTGATCTCGCCGGCGACAATCGCGTCCACATTCAGTTCCTGGCCGAGGTTCATGACCTTCAATCGATCCAATGGCGGAGCAAGCCCAAGCTCCTTCATCTGCTGCTCGACCGTCGCCTTGGGCGCGATCTCATACTTGCCGTTCTTTTGAAATTCTCGAATAACCGAGTCGGTTGCAATGGCCGCGATCGCGGTTCCGCCATAGTTGGACTTGTTCACAAACTCCACGACTGCCCAATTGGGAATTGCCGCCCTTTGGGCGTGCGCGGAGCGTACGAACGTTGTTTGGCAGGTGACGACAACCATCGTCACTACCAAGACCCGACTGACCACTTTTGCCAGGAACGATTTAATAAACCGTCTCACTTTATGTCTTCCTCCGTGATGCCTGTGCTGTTTCTGGGTGGACGCATTATCGTGTTAGGACCACCGGCGTTACGGTTCGGGCTATCTGGTCGTCCTCCGTACTCGCGCGGACCTCGATCGTGTACGCGCCGGGCGGGAGCGCGATGCCCAGACCATCGCGACCGTCCCAAGACACTGATTGTGCACCCGCGTGAGCGGCTACGTTGTTCGTAAGCTGCCGGATTGCTTTCCCGGTCGGTCCGAGAACTGTGACCTGGACATTCGCTTCCGAAGTCAATGAGTAACTGATGCTGACTCCGCCACGACTCGACTGTGCGACCGGATTCGTAATCCGGAGAATCTGATTCGCGCTGATGGTCTCGATGCGGAACGGCCTGCCTCCAGCCTGTCCCATCTTGAATAGATAGGAGGAGTTGGACCGCATGAAAATCCGCTTGCCGGTCGTCTCGTCCACGAGCACGAGGTTGATACCTCTTGCCATGTGGCTGAGACTCGGCCATCGCAAGGTGACATCCGCTCCGGCAACGTTGGTTTCCACATTGAACTTCCAAGTCTGCTGCAACGTGGATGCGCTCCGAATATCCGACATATATAGACCGTTGTTGGCGCCCCAATCGTTCGGTCGGAATGCGATTTGAATGAAATCGCCTTCCTGTTGCGGCGGCCGCCGGAAGTCATACCGACTGTCGTAGCCGTTCGCGGCGTTTTGCGACACACCAATCATGGATGACATGTCCTTTACACCGTTCGATGTCGAAACCTGCAGATTAAGACGCCATCCGTCTGACGGGTTGCTAAAAGCATCCGGACCGAAACCGCCCGGCTTGCTCGTCGGATCGACGAGCAACGTGACGTCCGTGAACGCGTAGAACCAGTATCCAACCCAGGTGCGCAGAGTAAACACCGCGGTCGGATAGTTGTCTGTGACAGTGTAGATAACCGGATTGACCCAGCCGTTTGCCACCGCTTGGGTAAAGGAAACGATGCCCGTCGGTCCGGAAACTTGCGAGCCTTCCAGACGAACTTCGAACAGGAACGGGTCGCCGATCAGATTCCATCCAGCTTTGATCGGTATCGGGAACAGGCTGTTAACATCCGCCGTCGTGGCGGAGGTCTTCAGGGCCATGCTCTTGCTGTCCGAAAGGAAATACCCCTTGCCGATAATAAATTCATTGGCGGGCGCGGACGGATATTTGATGAACAGTCCCGTTCCAGTGTCCCAAGTCGAGAACCGGAAGCTGCTCGTTCCGTCGAGCAATATCTTCGGGTCCATGCCGGAGTAGTTGTACGGCGTCGAGACCAGGTTATTGAACTTCGAGAACGTGTGCAGCGCTTCGAGAACGATATCCAAGGAATAGGCAGGCTTGCCGTCCGCGGGCGACGCTCCGTCCGGGACCAAAACCATGATATCCGCGGACTGCTTCAATCCAAACCCTGTCGTATCAACAACAAGCTTATACTTGTTGGCGTTATCGCCGAGCTTGCACGATTCTGTAAACTCAACATTGTATTGGTGACCGGTGCTTATCTGCGACGGTTTGAATGTCATCGCCGTGCAAACGAGAATGTTGTTTAAGTACACGTTCACCGGCATATTTTCCGGAGCATCTTCGAAAGATGATCCGCTGCCGAGCTTCACCTTCACGTACGAGCGCAGGACGCGGGGCGGAACCGTGTTGAGGCACACCGGGGTAACAACATTGCCTCCGGAAGTCACGTCGGCGGAGACCGTTTTGCCTTGATACCCAATCGCGGAAACCACCAACTGGTAGGTGCCCGGCGGCAGCGACAAGCCGGCGGCTGTAAAGTCATAGTCGCCGTTGGCATCGGTAATCACCGGTCCCACAACCACCGGCTGACCGAACCGCGTGATTTTTGCGACAACTTGAGCGCCCTGAATCGGGTCTCCGCTGTCGCAATCCGTTACTTTGCCTGTAGCGTTTCCGACCGCGGCGAACAGGATGAAGGCATCTTTTCCAGGCGGATCCGCGTGGCCCGTGTCGATTGCGACGGTCAAGCCAGAATCGACCTTCACACTAACCGACGCCGGATCGCTCGTGTTGCTATAGCCAATCGCTGTGCCGTCAACAGTCACCGTATAGGTCCCCGGGGCGATCGTCATGATGAATTTGCCCGCGGCGTCTGTGATTGTAGTTTCGTCCGGAACACCCGGGAACGTCGATGTGAATATGACCGTCACGTTCTGCAGCGGATCGCCGTTTTGGTTCACCACTTTCCCGGTCACGCTTCCCGGCGGCTCCTTGGTAATGATAAGGTCCATCGTATTCCCGTCGGAACCGGTGTAGCGTTCAATCTCCCCACCGTGCAGACCATAGATGACTTCGGGGTGCTGAATTCGGAAACCAGGCTTGACCGCATCGACGAAGAAGTGGCCCGGCGTCAGTCCCAAAATCATGTACTGGCCATCGCTGTCTGTGAGGCCGGCATAAATCTGCCCTAGGTAGGTCGGATCTTTGGCGCTGCCCTGGGTCCACCGAACCAGCACTCCCGGCTCCGGCTTCTTCTCCAACGTTTGCGGATCGATGGAAAACACCTGGCCGTAGGCGCGGGCCGTTCTCATCCACGACAGAGCGCCGTGCAATATTTCATAGCGGCGGCTGTCCGAGTAAGCGAATGGACCCAACGCGGTCTGCACGATTCGATGAGCCGAATGAACACCTTCCAAACCAAACGCCATGAGCATGGTTTTCGAACGGGTGCCCGAATTCGACGTGGCGACGGCGGCATACGGGCCGGCTGGACCCACCTCTCGGTACTCAAACGGCGCCCACAGGTTTGGAATCTGTGCGGTACCGTTGAGGGTCACCGCGTCGATCCAAAGCTGGTTCCATGCGCCATCAATTCCAATGAAGTTGCCGGTAACGGCGAGTCCGGGCACGAGGAGCACCAAACCGATTCCAGGAATCTTAAGCAACTGCGACGGATCGGCCAGGAAGTCTTGTGTAAAGCCGTTTGCGTCAACGTTGTCAATGGATCCGTCGGGTCGAGGCCAAGTGTAATCCCAAGGAGCCGACGAAACGATGTCGTGCCGATCGCGCAGATCGTGCCGTAAAGCCTGGTACTGGACGACGTCTACGTCCGCACCGTTGTCAGTGTCGTAGCGGGCCTTGAAGTAATTGGAAAGAAGGTCGCTCTGAATTTGGCCTCCCTGAGTGAGACCCCAGGCGACATCCTGACCGCTGGCGACAAGCCGGCCGCCAAGGTCCATATACTGTTTGATGACCGTTCGTATCGACTCCCGATCCAGCCCAACCGGCCCGGTCCAGAGGTCTTTCGTATACGGGTTGGCCCAAACGACAGCCCGCTCGGCGACCAGAACCTGGCGAGTGGAGCCAGGATTCGATGGATCCACCTGGTCGTCCAATCGGGGCAGATATTGGTTGACGATCGCCGGGGAAATCGGGTTGCGGCATTCGGTCCGCCATACATCGCAGTTGTTATAGATTGCCGCTGGGCCAAGCGTGTCAAGAGTCTGTCCCGTGCGCGGGAAGGCTGAGGACTGGCCAAACGGCCAATACGGCTCTGCCGGCGCTCCGGTGGAGGAATAGAAGGTCGCGTGAGTTCCGTGAGTTGCCGGGTTGCGAGTCCAATAGCTCTCGACCGGCGCCCACGTGGTACGCGCGAACTGCTGGCCCAAATTCGGATTGAAGTTCAAATCTTGGACAAACAGCTGCCCGGCGATATAGTCCGCTACGAATAGAATCGGATTCTTGCTGACGAATGCCTGCGTTGTGAAGCCGGAAATGTTGTCGTAGATGAGCTGATTGCCGGCAACGTCTTCCACCAAGATATCCAGATAAAAATCGCTCGCCTGCAGTGGGGTCGTCCAGACGTTGGTGTAAATATCGTCGCCTTTGACCTGACATTCCTGTTCGTGGCCGCCGCCGCTGACAGGCCCGTCATCATATAGCTGCAGGCCGTCGCGCAAATCCGCGTCGCCTACCGCGCCAACAAAGAGGGACCAAGGGAACGCGAATCCATAGTTGAACGGATTGACGACCTCCTGCCCGATTTCCACGAACAGGTCCATCTGCCGTCCCGTCTGCGGGTAAGCCAACTGTCCGAACGGAGCCGGAATTTCACCGGAAAGAAGCAAGTACAAACGATGCTCAACGCCATCGGTGTCGAATTCGGCGCCGTCAGGGTCCTTGAACTGTGCATACACTTTGGCAACGCCGGTCTGCAAATCTGTCACGTGAGCGGCGAACATGACCTGTGAGCCCGGAGACCCTTCCTTGTTGCCCGTAGCGTTATCCACGGATATCACGGGAAGCTCCTCGAGCAACGGCGGCGTCACATCAGCGAAGAGACCCTCCCAAGCGTCGTGCAATCCAGCGCTGACGGGAGGATTCGGCCGGTCCGAGATATAGGCAAACGCATTTTGCTTGAATGCTTCGGTCGGATCTGTGGCCCCTTCTCCAATACCGTCCATCGGGTCTGCCGTTAGAGACGTCGCGAAGTTGTTGGTCGTGTTCTCCGGAATCGTCGGATTGAACATATAGATGTCGTAGCTCGTGCCTATCTCGGTTGCCGCAACGCGAAACGCCAATTTGCCGCTCACGCGAGCCTTGCGCGTCGAAGCGAAAAGCAGTCTCGCTCCATCGCTGCGGAAAACGGGATCCTTGTCCTTCGAGGGCGTTCCGGTAACGCTAAAATTCGTGTATTGCTGGATGAAAATCGGATTCGTAAGGAACGCCACATACACCCGCGACGAACCGTCCGGGGCACGTCGGGTGAAAACTATCCGGTCCGCCGTTGGCGCCCAATCGGGAGTCAGGTCGTCGGAAGTCCCCCCGTCGGTCATTTGGTGGACGAATTTGCCGTCATTATAGGCTGTGCCGTTGGACTTGGCAATGAATATCTTATAGGTGCCGCCGGCGGCAAGGCGGGCGGAAAACACCACATCACCGGTCGAACTCAGGCGCGGGTGGATCATGTCACCGAGCGGAATGGTCGTATCGATACCAATGGAAATCGGCTTCTGACCCGTTCCCAAATTGCGGACACGGACCTTGAAATCCCCAGCGCCAGGGGTATTGCGATGGCTATAGACCAAAACGTTCGAGGCGATGTTGAGATGCGGATACATCTGCTCGCCGGTGACCTCTTCCGGAACCGTGGAATCCTTGCCCGTTCGTTGGACGGCGTTCTTGCCGTCACGGTCGACGCTCCATAAATGGTAGGCCAGCCCGGTTCCGTCGTACGCGAGCCGAGTGGCGGTGTCCACTCCCGTGGCGTTCGTGGCGAGCCAGACCCGTGTATCGGCATTGGCATAGAAGGGCTGCAAAACGTCCGCGGCGGTCAACGTGATGTCGCGATCCTGGGGTGGGCCGCCCCGGCCGCCCTGAGCGTTCTTAATCCGCTGCTTTGCTTCGTCAATCGAGAACGGACCCTTGCGGCCCGCCATCAATGAATCCTTCTTCAGCGAGGACTTGATGACGTTTCTGGCCGGCACACCTGGGATCGGCGGTACCCTGTTGGATGGATCAAATGTGCCCTTGGGCACTGCCTGAAGCTTGAGCTCGCCCTTCGGACCGGGTGGAATCTTGGATCCCACTGTCCCCGTCTTGGAGCCTTGACCCGTGTTCGCCGCGGTTTTCTGAGAAAAACAGGGAACGGAAGCAGCCAGAAACAGCGTAGCACACGAAAGAACCGCGATTATCCTCACGCCATGTCGTTTCACAGGGCATAAACCTCCTGAGTCGCCGGTACGAGCCACGCGTCCCTACGTGACGCGGAATTATAGCATAAGGATTGCTGGGTGTCACGCTGTTTCCGCATGGCCTATCATTCAACCGACGTTCAACTTATTCTTTAGGTTCGCAAATATCGTCTTGACCCTTTTTTCGACCGATCCCGGCGGACGATTCGTCATCACAACAGTGTCCGCGAAGGGTCTTCGCGCCTTGTCCGTAGCCTGCGCATCCAATATTCTTCGTGCCAAGGCCTCATCTCCTACCAGACGCTCCGTGAGTCTGCGCAGCTGTTCCTGATGTCCGCACCGGCAAAGTATGACCGAATCGTAGCGGTTTTGAGTTCCCGATTCGATCAATAGTGGGATTTCGAAGCAGTGAATCGGCCGCGGGTCTGCCTTCGATGCCGCCTCCATCGCCTTCTGGATTGCCGGATGCAGGATCGATTCGACCACTTTTCGAAGCTGGGGGTCGCCAAACATGCGCTTCGCCAGCTCTTTTCGACGAAGAGAGCCGTTTGGGGACAGGATGTCGTTGCCGGCAAGCCTTGCAAGCCGCTTGAGGATGGGTGATCCCGGCGAAGTGATCGTGCGGGCGAAGTCATCGGCGCTGAAACAGGCCGCGCCAAGGGTGCCAAAGTAGGCCAGAATGGTGGACTTCCCGGTGGCGGCGCCCCCTGTGATCGCAACCCGCAAACACGAAAAGGCCGCGCATTTCAATCTGGGGCCTTTGGATTCATTGCGATCCGGTTAGGCGGTGGGCGTCTCTTCCGCAACCGCCGTCGGTTCCACCGGATCGGACGGCTCCGCCTCCCCGTTCGAACTTTCCACGGGCGCTTCGGCGACCGTTGCTTCAGCTACGGGCTCAGGTTTCGCCGCTTTCGGCGCCTTGGCCGCCTTTGCCTTCTTCGGTTCGGCAGCAGGTTCTTCTATGACGGCGACCACGTCGTGCGGCTCGTCATCGGTCAGGAACTGCTTCAACGCACCCAGCCGCTCGCCTATCGTGGCCCCGCCGCGATGGGTGTTGCGAGTGTGCTTTTCGATGACCTGCCGCTCGGCGTCCTGCTCCAGAGCACGCAGGCTGACCTCCATGCGGCGCTCCTTCGGCTTCATGTCACGGATTTGAACCTTGACGATCTGCCCTTCGGATACGACATCGGAAGGCTTTCCAATCCGCCGCTGCGACATCTCGCGGACCGGAAGCCATGCCTCCACGCCTTCCGGCAGCTTCACAAACGCACCGGTCTGGACGATGCGGGAGATGGGCGCCTCAATGACCTGTTCGGGCTTGTAGCGCTCGGCGACGACGCTCCACGGATCGGGGAGAACCTGGCGGTACCCAAGGGAAATCTTGCCCGATTCAGGATCGAGGCGAAGCACCTTGACCTTGATTTCATCGCCGTCCTTCAGGACTTCCGAAGGGTGGTTGACGCGGGTCCACGACATTTCGCTTACATGGAGCAGTCCGTCCACGCCGCCAACGTCTACGAACGCGCCGTAGTCCACGAGCCTTCGAACTACGCCGTCAACGATGTCGCCAACCTGCAGAGAGGAGAAAACTGTGTTCTTGGCCGTGGATCGCAGTTCGTCTTCGGCCAATCGGTTCGAGAGAACCACTTTCCGGCGGTCGCGATCGATCTCCAGAATCTTGAGCGGGATGCTCATACCGACGTAGCGCTCGATGTTGCGGAGCTTGCCGTTGCCGACGTGTGTCGCGGGAACAAAGCCCCGGACTCCAATATCAACGACCAGGCCACCCTTTACCCGCTCCGTAACAGGGGCCGTGATGGTCACCTGATTCTTGTGAGCTTCCTCAATTTTGACCCAGGAATCCTCGAAATCCGCCCGCTTTTTGGACAGCTCGGCGTTGCCGTCCTTGCCTTCCGATTGCAGCACGACGGCAGAAATCTGATCGCCGACACTTACAAACCCTTCCGCGGTCGTGAGCGTCTCAGATGCCAGTTCGTTGAGCTGTATGACGCCCTCGGTCTTGCCGCCAAGGTCCACAAACACGCGGTCCGTATCCACTCGGACTATCGTGCCATGAACAAGCTGCCCCCGCTTGACTCGCTTGAAGGTGCCTTCGAACACATTCCGAAGGCTCTCATCCTGGAGGGCCTCCTCCATGCTCATTGGCTGTTCTTCCGTTGCGCTCGGAGCCGCGGCTGACGGTCCGACATTCGGCACGGTCGGTTCGGGCTGTTCTGCGACGGGCGGCCTGTCATCCGAAACGCCGGCTGCGATTTCGGTCGTACCGGTCTGTCCCGGCTCTAATTCCTCGTCGATCATTCCTGGTCACACTCCCACAAAGGCACAAAGGCGCGGCCGGCCCGGTCTGGACCGACTCATTTAGATTGTGATTATGACATAGTTTCCGGTTTCCAATACTTGCGATTCGGCCCAAGATATTCTGAATTTGGCAAAATCCTCGCCTGGTTTACTCTTGGTAAAATCATCGGCATGTCCATATCGCCGAAAGCGGTCACCTTTGATGCCGCCGGAACACTCGTTGACGTCCGCTACGAACCGGTGGCAATGATTACAAATCTACTAGCGGAAAAGGGCATCCTGAGCGAGCCGGATCGCATTGCGGCAACATTCGGCGAAATGTTCCGTGAAAGGCACTCCGCCTATCACGATGCGGTTCGCAGGCATGGCGCGAAGGGTCGCCGCGAGTTTTGGAGGGCGTTCGTGCAAGACATTGCCGGGGTCAGCTTTTCGGATGCGGCCTGGATCGTTAGAGAATCGGAGGCTCGGCTGTTTGCGGAGCCCTCGCCCTTTTGGGTGGTCTATCCCGATGTGTTCGAAACGTTGAGACGACTGAAAGAGCGGCGAATACGCTTGGCCATCATCTCCAATTGGGACGATACGCTCCATTCCGTGCTCGATCTCGTCGGCCTGTCTCCCTACATCGAATTCACCCTCGCCTCGCTGGAGCTTGAATGGGAGAAGCCGGACAACCGGATTTTCAGCATGGCGGTCCGTCGGCTCGGCTACGAGCCCTTCGAGATCGTGCACGTGGGAGACGACCCGGTGGACGATGTCGGAGGAGCGCGCGATTTCGGTCTCTTCCCAGTCCTGCTCGATCGGGCGGGCACGTCGGATGCCGAGTGTGTAACAATCCACCACCTGTCGGAGCTGCTCAGACTTTTCTAGCCATGCCTCCCGTCACCGAACCCGAAACGATCGATCTGTTCGACTATGACCTGCCGCCGGAGTTTATTGCCCAATCCCCGGCTGAGCCCAGGGAATCGTCGCGGCTGCTCGTCCTGCCCCGCGATGGAGGCGCGCTGCATCATAAGCTGTTCCGCGACCTGCCCGACCTTCTCGAACCGGGCGATCTATTGGTCCTCAATGACACGCGCGTCAGCGCCCGGCGGCTGGTTGGCAAGAAGCCGACAGGCGCCGGCGTTGAAGTTCTGCTGATGCGGCCGCTCGGAGATCGACGGTACGAGGCGATGGTCCGTCCGGCGCGGCGATTGCGGACGGGGGCCCGGATTGTATTCGAGGACGCGCCCAACGCCACGGTGCTCGAGGAAATCGAGGCCGGCCTTCGCGTCGTCGTGTTTGATGACGAGATCGCGAATGCCGGCCAGATGCCGCTCCCTCCCTATTTCCACGGCAATTTGCCCGACGCCGGCCGATACCAGACCGTGTACGCCGGTGTGGACGGGAGCGCGGCCGCCCCGACCGCCGGTCTCCACTTCTCTCATGAGCTGCTGCAAAACATCGAAGGAAAGGGCGTGAAGATAGCGAAAGTAACTCTTCACATCGGGCTGGACACGTTTCGTCCGTTGCCGGAAGGCGCTCTTGCCGATGTGCGGTTGCATGGGGAAAACTTTGTGGTTACCGAGGCAACGGCGGAGACCCTTCGTGGGGTAAAAGGTCGGGTGATCGCCGTAGGAACGACGTCGGTTCGGGTGCTAGAATCGAATGCCGTCGGATTCGAGAGAAGAACCGATTTGTTCATCGCGCCGGGATATCATTTTAAAGCGGTGTCGGGAATAGTGACCAATTTTCACCTTCCCAAGACGACGATGCTGGTGATGATTTGCGCCTTCGCAGGACGCGAGCGTGTATTGGCGGCATATGATGCCGCGATGAAGGCAGGGTATCGGTTCCTCAGCTTTGGGGATTCGATGGCAATCTTGTAGGGGGTCGAGCATGGAAGAGAGACTTCCGGGTTTTGAGGACATTTACGCATACATCGACAGCCAGTTTTTGGACGACCGGCCGGCGGAAGCGAAAGCCACCGGACCGGCAACGCCGCCGCTTCGGACCGCCCGGCGTGAGATCCCCGCACGGGCCAGAACGCCGCTGGGTCCCGTAAACCTGCCACCGACGGGGTCCGTCCGATCGGGGATGGTCGGTCCGCCGCCGCCGGTGCCCGCCGATCCGAAAGACGCCGAGCTTACGACCACGAAACCCATTGAAGAAAAGCCCGTCCCTGGGCCGGTCCCCAATCAGGTCCCGGAACCGGTCGTCGCGGAGGCCGTGCGGGAGGAACCGCCGACTTTCCGGCCCATACTTCGGACCCGCAAGCCATTCGAAACAGACGACATCCAGTTGCGAATCCCAAAGATCGAGGATTATCTTCCCAGCCTGCGTGATGACAGGAAGCCGGGAAAAGATTTAGTTCCAACGCCAAAGGCCATCGTTCAAATGGGAGATCAGCCAAAGGCGAAATCCGCGGTCCAATACCGCTCTCCAAAGCCCAGTAGGCGGCTCAAGCGGCCGGAACTTTCGGGACCCAGGCCACGGCGCAAGAACGCGGAAGGGAGCGGCGGCGACACTGGAATGCTTTCGGATCGCCTCATCGGGTTGTCGGCATTGGGGAACGACGACGTGGTGCGACGATACTACCGAAAGCCCAAGCAGGAATCGCGCGCGGAGACGCTCTCCCGCATTGCCAATCCGGAGCTGTCGCTGGAAGATGCGGCGAAGCTGCTCGGCGTGTGCCCGACGACGGTCCGGCGATATACGAACAAGGGATGGCTGCGGCACCACCGCACCAAGGGAAACCAGAGGCGATTCCGACTTTCCGACATCGCGGAATTCCTCGACGAGTTCGGGTCAAAAATCAAGCGCGACTAAATTGAAGATTGCCATATTCTCAGACAGCTATCTGCCGGTCATAAATGGCGTCAGCCTTGCCATTCACACGTTGGTGACCGAGCTGCTGGAGCAAGGCGTGCATGTCACGGTCTTTGCGCCGGCATTCCCACGGCACAAAGACGCCGACCCGGATGTGATTCGGTTCCGGAGCTCAATGACCCCCTGGACGAAGGGATATCCGATGGCCTTGCCGCCGTTTCTCGGGACCCTGCGCCGATTCCGGCGGCGAGAATTCGATCTCATCCATTCCCACACCCCATACACGGTGGGATTTTGCGCGCTGCGATGGGCGGAATCGTTTGGCATTCCTTTGGTCTCGACCTACCACACGCTGTACGACAAGTACGCCCATTACGTGCCGTATTACCCCCACAACTACGTCGCCTACAAAATTGCCAAACACACGAACTATTACTATAACCGCGTGAACCACGTCATCACGCCGTCGGAAGCGGGCCGGGATTCGCTTCTCCGCCACGATGTCCGAAAACCGATTACGATCATTCCCACCGGCATCCCCGTGCCGCCACGCATAGACAGGCAGGAGGCGCGCAAACGGCTGGGGATCCCCGCCGACGAGTTCACGATGCTGTACGTCGGCCGGCTCGCGCCGGAGAAAAATCTCGAGCTTCTCTTCCACGCGATGCGCCGCTGGCACAACACCATCCCGCATGCAAAGCTGCGTCTGGTCGGTGGCGGGGCCGGTCGCAAAGCTGAGGGAAAGGTGGTTTCTGATTGGGATATTGGCAGCCGCGTCGTTTTTGAGGGGCAGGTATCGCGAGATCAGGTCGATGTCTACTTTTCCGCGGCGGACCTGTTTGTGTTTCCTTCGACAACCGAGACGCAGGGCCTCGTGATTGGGGAGGCGCAGGTGATGGGACTGCCCGCTATCGCGGTCCGCGGAGGAGGGGCGCACGAGATCATCCGCGATGGTGTCGACGGCTGCGTAGTGGAGGACAGCGTGGAAGCGTTCGCGCACCAGGTGGAGGCGCTGGAAGGCGATCGCACCAGGCTGCGCGCCATGGGCGAGAACGGACGGTCCAACCAAACGCGGTGGACTCCGTTGGAAACCGCCGAACGTGTCTTGGATGTCTATGAGACCGTGCTAGGGCGCCGTGTGGAGGTGCGCTCGGATGACCGAGTTGCCGTCAATTCGCGAACGGAGTGAACTTCTTGAGCTGGAAATCCTCTCGCCACATGCCGCGAAGGCGCGCCTCAGCCGGGGCAGGGAAAAGGAAGAGCTTCCGGATCCGATCCGCACCTGCTTCCAACGCGACCGCGACCGACTTCTTCATTCAAAAGCGTTCCGGCGCCTGAAACACAAAACCCAGGTGTTCATCAATCCGGACGGCGACCACTACCGCACCCGCCTCACGCATACGCTGGAGGTCGCGCAAATCAGCCGGACGGTCGCCCGCGCGCTGAGGCTAAACGAAGACCTGACCGAGGCGATTGCCTTGGGCCATGATCTCGGGCATCCGCCCTTCGGTCACGCGGGAGAAGAGGCCTTGGATGAAGCGTTGCGAGCCATCGATCCCAGTCGGTCTTTTCGCCACTACGAACAGTCGCTCCGGGTCGTGCGGGTGTTGGAACGCGATGGCCATGGGCTCAACCTGACATACGAGACGCTGGACGGAATTCGTGGGCATTCGAAAGGCCGGGCGGATCTTGCCATGGAATCAGGAGCGTCGCAAGATTTGATGGAGGCGGACGTGGTTCGGGTGTGCGACCGCATCGCCTATCTCAATCACGATCTCGATGATGCCTTCCGGGCACACTATCTCTCCGAGCGCGATCTACCGCCGCGATTCGCGGCCGCGTTGGGGACCGGCAACAGCGAGCGGATCACAGCAATGGTGTCAGACCTGATCTACACAACGGGAGAGGGGGATCGGATGCTGCTGAGCGGGGGGATGGAATCTACCATGAACGATTTAAAAGAATTCATGTTCACGCAGGTCTATTTCCATCCGCGCATCCTAGACAAGGTACGGGAAGCCAAGCGGACGGTTCACGCGCTGTTCGACTACTATCTGATCCACCCCGACGAACTACCCAAACCGGCGGTCGGCGAATCGGATCCTCCACGGGACATCTGCGACCACATCGCTGGCATGACGGACCGATATGCCATCCGCCAACTCGAAGAGATTCGGACCTAGCCTCCTGTGTGCGGCGGAGTCGCCAGGGTCTGCAAGCCTCCGCCATTGTGCTGAGTCGCATTCGCGGGATATAACGGGGCAACGGAGAGCTGCATTACGAAATCACCACCCGGCAGACCGTCTCCGCTCGGCAACCCATATTCGCCGTCCAGCGCCTTGTGCGCAGCCGTGTCGGTAATCGTGGCCTTTGCGGTGAAGGTGTACGCTTGCTGGGTGAGCGTGCCGGTGGGGGTGATCGTCGCCGTGTTTGTGACGCCATCGTAGCTCATTGTAAACGGAATTGCGCCTGTTGTGTTTCCAACGAGCGAGAAGTCGGCGGCAGTTGCGTTCACCGGCTTGTGGAACGTAACCTTGATGTTCGTGAATTGACTGGGCCCAAAGATGGAGCCCTTCGCCGGAGACAGCGCTACCACCTTTGGCGGTCCTTCCACAAAGGAAATCGATGACTTCCCATTGTTGAGGATCCAAACATCCGGGTCAAGCGCGATCGCCGTCGGCGTGCCGGACGTTTCAAACAGCAGGTTTTCCGCCTGGGCATCATTCACCACGACATAGACGGGCTTTGCTACGCCGATGGTTGCCTGAACATCGATCGGCATGTTGAAGATCGGATACGACGCCGATTGAGTCTGCTTGATATACAGATCGACGAAGTTGCGGCCGTTGACGGAATAGTTCTTCCAACCGTACTGATAGGTCGGCGCGCCATCATCATATATCCATTGGTTAAAGAAGTACGCCATGTTTCGGCCTGAAACCATTGACACCACGTTGCTCAAATCGTCCGTGATCGCTGAGCCGCCCTGAAATTCGTTTCGATATTCCGCGAGGGTATTGAAGAACGTGTAATCGCCCAGAACGTGGCGCAGCATATGCACGACCCACGCTCCCTTTTCATACACCGCGTTGCTGTCAAAAATGGTGTTGACGTTCGAGATGTCGTACCGGTAGACAGTAACCCCAGTGTTGCTGGGCCGGTTATTTGCCATTTCGCTCTTGTAAGCCGCGAAGCTGCCGCCCGATTTGACCTCCTCCCAAATCGCTTCGGAATAGGTGGCAAAGCCTTCATTCAGCCAGATGTCGTTCCATTTTGCGCAGGTCACGTTGTCGCCCCACCAGTGATGCGATTCTTCATGCGCCGTCAACGATTCACCGAAGCTGCCTTGGCCCGTGCACGTCTGATGCTCCATGCCTCCGCCGAATCCAAATTGATAGATGCCGTATTTATCGTCGAGGAAGGGAAATAGACCATATTTCGTACCAAACCCCGCCAGCATGTCGATCGATTTGAGCCATGCGTTCCGATTTGCCGTCGAGTCCGAACCAGGATAGATATAGTATTCGCATGGCATGGTGCCGCCATCGTATGTGTAAGTGCCGGTGAACTTGTTATATCGTCCGGCGGAGAAGAAGACGAGGTACGTGACGATCGGATAATCGGTCTTCCAGTAATATTTCAACTTGTTCCCGGTCACCGTGTCGGTGGAGATCAATCGGCCATTGGAGACGACAGTCAACGTATTTGGCACGGTAAATCTCAAATCGACGGTCGCTTTATCGGTGTTTTCGTCCTTCGCAGGCCACCAAGTATAGGCATAAAATGGCTCGCTCAGCGTAAAAACGAGAGGAAATCCGCCCTGCGAAGTATATGTGATCGAACCAAATCCGAGTCCCTGCGCAGGCACACCCGAGTAGGCGACGTAGAGCGTGAAAACGTCGCCCGCGTTATAGCTCTTCCCAAGATTCACGGAGGCCGTCGTCGTCGAAATCTGTGTCCAGGTCCGATTGATGCCGTCTACCTTGAGAGCGGATATCGTAAAGCTGCTGCGAAGTCGAAATTCGAAGACGGTCAGGTTGTTGACCAGACTCTTCACGGTCATGGTGTTGTTGCCGGTTATGGAGCTTCCCGTCGGAATGATCTCGATATCCAAGCTGTAGTGGAGCACATCGGTGTCGGTTGCGGCGGCGGAATGGACGGCGTTGTCATCCTCATCGACCCAAAGCATCCGGGACATGGCAGCCCGCTTGCAAACGTCATCATCGCCCGACGACGACGACTGTGGCCAAGCACCCGCAAATGCACCAACCGCAAACAGCGCCGAAAGAACCGTCTTCATATTCCGAGCCTCCTGGGACCGAAGATCCCCGCTATCAAGACAAGCGCGGCGTACGATACAGTTTCACGATTTCATGCCATTCGGTCCAAAAGCCGCTTCCAACGGCCCGCAATCGTAGCTATTTCTTCTTGTCCCCGCCGGCGCCGACCGCCTTCGCATCTTGCACGACCGAGCAGTCCATGACCTTGCTTCCCTTGCCAAGACCCTCCGCAACGTCCAATCCCTGCGCCACTTCGCCGAAGACCGTGTAGCCGGCATCTAAGTGCGGAATGTCGACGAAACAGATGTAAAGCTGCGAATCGCCACCATTTGGATCGTCCGATCTCGCAAGCGCAACCGCGCCGGCAACATGCTTGTGTTTGTTTGGTTCGCGCGGGACGCTAACCCCCGATCCCACCTCCGGACGATTTTGGTCGATCGTGCCATCTTTGGTCGCCGCATTGCCGAATTGGGTTATTTTGAAGTTCAGTTCCGTCATAACGCGATGGACGAGAATGCCCTTGTAGAACCCCTTCCTCACGAGATCAAGGATATGGGCGCAGGTCATCGGGGCATCTTCCGTGAGGAGCCGAATGTATACGTCGCCGTTGCCAAGAACAGGGTCCGTTGTGGTCTCAAACGTAAACTTGACGACCGTCTCGCCGGGCTTGGGGACATAGGGCTTTGCCGGAGGCCGCTTCAGCGCTTGGGTTTTGCTGGAGGAAGAGCCCTCATTCGGCGAACAGCCGACAACGAGCAAGGCAACGAAAATCCAAGAACTCTTTAGCTTCATCCTTAAATTCTGACCCCCGTTGCCCCCCGCTGTCAAAGCCGTCTAGAACGATCGTGACAGCGACAGCGTGATCACCGCCCCTTCGTGCTGCGTGCCGTTGAGAGACCGAATCACCGGGAGCTGGCCGGCCAGAATTGCTCCGCCCAGTTTCGGCGGAAGCGGACAAAAGAGTCCGATGGAGGCGTCTCCGAGCCCCGGAGCCGATTCGGTAGCGTATCCGCCCGTGTACGAACGTTGGCCGGCCCGAACCGCCAATGCTAGCGTTTCTTCGAAGCCGGTCTTAGGCTGGCGCGGCGGATGTAGTCCGCAAGGCTCCGCTTATCCCCCGCCAGCTCGACCAGCCGCTGCTTCTCCGCCTTTGAGACTCGGATGGTCAAGACCTCGGTCCTCGGCTCATAATCCCCAACCGCCCGAACCTTCATTTCTTTTTCTAGTGTTTTAAGCGCGCGATTATATTCGGCCTGCAGCTTCTTGCTGTAGATCATTTCATCACGCTCGAGGGTGGATAATCGGGATTGGGAGATACCCAACTGCCTGGCCAACTCTTCTTGAGAGATACCGGCAACCTTGCGCCGATTGACAAGCTCCGAAACGGCTTCCCGAGCCCGCATGATCCTATCAAACTCGCTCCGGAAAGTTGGGTCCGTTGCAAACTGTTTTTCTAAGTATTGGTCAAGCGTTTTCACTATCTTCTTCTTCGGTCCTTTGCACGTTGTTTCGCTACACCATACAAACGGTCTTCATTGGACAATTCACCGACACAAAACAGTACGAATCGTGCGTTCCTCCGCAAAACCCCAAAACTTACCAAGTCCCCTGCAACAATCTTCCACATCTCGTTTGGCAATCGCTCTGCCCGAATCAATTCAGAGGATAGTCCCTGCCACTCTGCGACCACCAGCGCCGAACAGATTTCGAACCTCCGATGCGGTGTCAACGCATCTAGCTCCGCTTCCGCCTCCCGATGTAGCATCATTGCTAATTATTTCATCTATAAAGAATCCTTTTTTGATCGGGGGAGGCTCGAAGCGTTAGTCATTCTATCACACTAAATGGCAATAATGCAATACATGGTTATTACCACCTCCATTAGGACTTGTTGGCAGCTTGCGGAGCAGCATTGTACGGAACAGGAGGATTCATGCCGCTGCGGTACATTACGCCCGTGATCGACCGCCAATTCCTCTCCGCCCTTACCGAAGCGCCCAGCATCGGCACCGCCTGTTACCCCGTCATCAAAATTCTCAAAGGGCGCATGCATGGCTTCGCCTGCACCGAGGTCCCCGACGGCTTCGCGATGTTCCAAAGGGAAGGAGCGCGGCCAGAGGAGATACGTGCCGTCCTGGTCGCCCACATGGACGAGATCGGCGGCATCGCGTACGGACCCGCCGAAGACGGCTGGTTCAACGCCCGCTTCTGGGGCAATAAACCGGAAACCTACCGCAACACGCCCCTGCAGGGCTTCGACTATCTCGGCGGCGAGCCGTTCTCGATCGAAGCGCGCCAGGTGGACGAGGAGCGTCTCATGGTCCGAGGCGAAGGGGTGCGGCCCTACCGGACCGGATGGACGTTCAAAGAAACCACAACCTACGATGGCGACATCATTGAAGGCAAGGCCCTCGACCCCCGCGTCACCCTCTATGCCGTCATCGAGGCCGTCCGCACACTCAACCGCCCGGATGTGGCGGCGATCTGCGTGATGGCCGAAGAATGCGCGATGGATGTGGCGCGCAAAGCGGTCACCTTCCTGGATCGCAACTGCCCGCGCCTGAACCTGGTCGTCAACGCGGATGTGCCCTGGATCGAGAACATCGGCGAAGGCCGCCTCGACCTGCCGGCCATTCGCATCTTCGAGGGCCGCAACTTCATCGACCCCACATTCGGCATCGCCCTAGCCGATAGGCTCGCCGCCCAAGGCGTCGAATTCCATCTTTCATCCGCCCGCTCCGGCAGCCAAACGGTCCTCTTCACCCCGCTCGCCCCGACCGTCTCCGTCGCCCTACCCTCCGACGGCGTGCACCTCCCACGGGTGCGAATGAGCCTGACCGGATTGGAGCGATGCCAAAAGCTGCTGCAGGAACTTGTTTGCGAAGTCATCACAACCGTTAGGCGCGGGCCAGCGCGCCGATAAAGCTGAAATTGCGGATTTCATTGTCGATCGGATCGTCAAGAGCACTCCGGAAGAATCCCTAGGTTGAAGATGCAATCATCAATGAAAAAACACGAATTTGGCGGTACTACTTCGGCTGCGAGAGGTCAACGACGGGCTGGACTATGTGCGAACCAAAGATGCTGAAGATGGCTATCCCCAAGATCAGCAGAATCGTGAACAGCACGATCTCTATTGCTGAGAGGATGATTCCGGCCATCGCCATCTCCCGACCGGACTTCATCCCGCCGCTCCGATCGATCTCCTTCACCGCCATGATCCCCAACATCAGGCCGGGAATGGCCGCCATCCCATGGGAAAGGCAGCCGATCAATCCGCACACGAGCGAGGCGATGGCAAGGCCGCTGGTCTGTTGTCGCACGGGATACATCGCATGCCAGACTACCACAGCAGCTTCAGAAACGGGCGACAATACCAGCCAATGGTCTCGCCTGGCAAGGAAAACATACCAGGAGCAACATGACACCCATCCTGGTAGAAAACCTGGTCATCGAGTACAAAAGGGCCTTCCGAAAACCGATCCGGGCGGTAAACAGCCTATCCTTCCAAGTCGGCAAGGCGGAAATCGTCGGATTCCTTGGCGTCAACGGCGCGGGCAAGACCTCGACAATCAAGGGGCTCATGGGGTTCCAGCCGCTTACCTCCGGCGCCATCCAAATCTTCGACCTGCCCGTGGGAAACGTGGAAGCCCGCAGCAAGATCGGCTTCCTGCCGGAAACCGCAACCTACTCCCCATACCTGACCCCCTTCGAGACCCTCCGCCTCTACGGGCAGCTGAATGGCCTATCCGGCAAGACCCTGAGACACCGGATTGAAGCACTCTTGGAAGAGGTAGGCATCAGTGATCGCGCGCGGACCCTAAATCGGCAGCTATCGAAAGGGATGCTGCAGCGGGTCGGCATCGCCCAGGCCCTGCTCTGCGAACCGCGGCTGCTCATCATGGACGAGATGTCCTCCGGCCTGGACCCGGTCGGTCGTCGAGACCTGCGCGATTTGATGCAGCGCCAGCGGTCAAATGGAGTTACCGTATTCTTCTCATCGCACGATATCAGCGAAGTGGAATCGCTTTGCGATCGCATTCTCGTCATCCATCAGGGCCGCCTCATCGCCGAGCGGACGGTGTCGGAATTGCGCGGACGCGTCAGGTCGGTCGAGGACTATTTCATCGCCATGGTCCAGTCCGGCGTGGACCCGCTGTGCGAGGCGGCCGCATGACGAGAACGATGCAAATCTGCAAGGCCTTTATCGTCGCGGGGCTGCTGGAAACTCTCCGTCGCAAGGACCTGTATGTCGTTCTGATCTTGACGGTTCTGATGGTGGCCGGCGCGTGGATGTTTGGGTTCTTTGGGGTGCGCGGCCTGGAAGTTTTCATCCGAGACGTGACCCTCTCGGCAATTGGTGTCTTCTCCACGATCCTCACCATCATGATCGCGGGCCGGCAGGTGCCCGAAGAGATCGCGCGCAAAACCATCTATCCGCTGATGGCCCGGCCGATCACGCGGTGGCAGATACTGTTGGGAAAATGGCTGACCGCGAGCATAACCTCTATCCTCTGTTTCCTGGTGTTGGCGGCGCTCGGACGAGCGTTGTTGATGGCGTTCGGCATTCCGGTCGGGCCGATCTTTTATCAGTATCTGCTGCTCAAACAGGTCGGACTTCTGTGGCTGTCGGCGATGACGGTGGCCCTTTCCGTCTACATGACTCCCGCCGCGAACATCACGATCTGCCTCATCCTGGCGTTCGGCTCCGGGATCTTCACTCGCTTCACGCTTCTCTGGCACGGCGAAACCGGCGCGACCGGCGCCTCGCTCAACTTCCTCTACGGCCTGCTGCCACACTACGACTTCTTCGATCTCGGCGCGAAAGTGACGTACGCGTGGCCTCCGATTGGCGCGGTCATCGTGTTGTCATTGGCCGCCTATGGGATATTGGGAAGTTTCCTGTGGCTGGGCGTCGGGTGGCTGCGGTTCCGCAAGGCGGTCCTGTAGTTTGGTTCGGTTCCTGCTCGCTCTCGCCGCGCTTTGGACCAGCGGCTTCCTCGTGCGCGTCGCGATTCCGGAGCAGATGCAGCGGCCGGAAAATCAGGCGGCGCTCGAAGTCTACGAAGACAAGCCCGCGACATCTCTCGTTGGCGAATTCCGGAACGGGCTTTCGTCCTACCTTTGGGCGAAAGCGGATGAGTACATTCACGGCGGCATGGCGATGAGGCCGATGACCGACCGGGAAAAGGCTTCCGGATTGGCGGGCGCGTCGAGCGGCGACAATGTAGAGTGCGCGCATGAGGGCGAAACGTCTGTCATTCCCGACGCAACGCAGGACACGCGCGGGATTCTGGGGGATTGGGAACGTGCGGTCAAGCCGTATTTCCCGGTCGGGGGACACAAGCACCGGCCCCTTCGGGAGACCCTGCCCCTGTATCGATTCATGACCTGGGCAGAGCCCAACTTTGTGCCCGGATATGTGATCGGCTCCTTCGTGATCTATGCATCCGACCACAACAACGTCGGGGAAATGATCTCTTTCTTGCGCGAGGGCGTCAAGAATAATCCGACGAGCATCGCCCTGCCCACCGAGTATGGCCGTGCGTTGTTTACGAAGGCCGGGCTGACGGGTCCTGCGGAACACTATCTCCTGGCCGCTGTTCGCAACGCCCAGAGGCCGGCCCGCAACGAATTCGAGAAGGACTCGATTGTCGATGCCTACCGGTGGTTGGTGCTCCTCTATCGGAAAGAGGGCCGCGCGGACCTGGCGTTTAAGTGGGCGCAACAGGGCATCCAGCGATTTCCGGACGATCCCGTCATTGCCCACACGATCGAGCATCACGGCGAAGATATCCCACTAACCCAATCGGACTGATCAGACATATCGGACCGATCCGTCCGATCAGTCCGATATGTCTGATGCGCCGTCCAAAGACCCCGACACGCCCAACCTGATGTGTTGGGGTACACGCCAGACGATATCCCCGGCCCGCCGACCACCAAAGACCCCGACACAAACTGGCGCCCTCGAGAGGAATCGAACCTCCGCACCCGGCTCCGGAGGCCGGCGCTCTATCCACTGAGCTACGAGGGCGCAAACGGATCGTCAATCGTACCGGGATCTAGCCGCCGGAATCACGCGGTTTGCGCAATGCCAGCCCCATCCCTACGCCAACCGCCAAAAATAGCGCTGTCATAACCAGCACGCCGCGGACCGTAGTGATATCAACCTTCGGCGCCAGGGACGAATAGAGAGACCAGAGGAGGTAGCCCGCGACCCCAAACGCCGCCCCAACCAACCAAGACCGATGGCGTCGCACAACACCCACCACCGAGCAAATGCCGACCCAGACAGCGCAAACGATCCCGAACCCCAAAGAAAACTGCTCCTCGGAGATTAGCTCCCGCATCTACGCCAGCCGAACGTCCATCGAGCCGGCGGACACTCCATCGCCACGGCTGAACTTGAGCGTGTCAGCGCAAGGACACGATGTGCGAGCCGTGGGGATGCGCTGGACCAGATCGATCACGACGTTCTTGATCCGTTCCGCGTTCTGCTTGAAAACCGCGACCACCTGCTCGGCATTCACGGGCTCCATCTCGCCCTCGCCAACCAAGCCACAGTCGTAATCGGTGATCAGCGAGATATTCAGCACGCACATCGCCAGCTCATGCGCCAGGTATGCCTCCGGATATTGGGTCATGTTGATCACTTCCCAACCCTGGTTGGTATACCAGTGGCTCTCCGACTTGGTGCTGAATCGCGGACCCTGAACGACGACAACGGTTCCCTTTTCATGCAGGCCGATGCTGTGCTCTCGAATCACTTCGGCGGCAATCCGGCGCATCTCTGGACAATACATGTCCGCCGGACTCACATGGTTCGTTATCGGACCGTCGTAGAACGTATCCGGGCGTCCGCTCGTTCGATCGACGAACTGATCGCACAGGACAAAGTCGCCCGGCTTCACATCCGCCTGAAGACTTCCGGCCGCGCAGGGGCTGATGATTCGACCGACGCCAAGTGACTTCATGGCCCACAGATTGGCCCGGTAATTGATCTTGTGGGGCGGAATGGAATGATGGCGGCCATGTCGGGGGAGAAACGCGATCTGCTTTCCTCCCACTTCTGCCAGCATAACGCAATCGCTCGGCGGACCATACGGCGTATCCACCTTGACCTCCACCACGCGATCCAAAAGCGAGTAAAACCCCGAGCCGCCGAAAACGCCAATCTCCGCTGCTGCCAAGTCAAACACCCCACAGGTCAAAATCCGTGCGAGTATACCGTGCAAATCTCGGGTGAAAAGTGCCCGCTAAGGGTTGCATTGGCAAGGCTACTGTGATAAGATGAAGCTGCCCTTTCGGAATGCCGCTTTCGGGCTGGCATTTCGGTACAGCTTCCCGTCGAGAGCTTTAGGGGAAGCTACATCGGCGGCCGGGCAAGGCCCGATCGCCATCAAACCTCTAATATAGGATGGTTTGTATGTACTGGTTAATAAATTGGATGGTGTTATGTGCTGTTATGGCCATTGGCCAAAAGAAACAGCCGATCTTTGAGTAACTAGCTTCCACAGCCTTTCGATGGATTGGCGAGTGGCTTATTTGAATGTTCTGACTTATTCAAGCATGAGAGTTCATCAGGGGATGGGTTTTGCCCGTCCCCTGACCTTAATCTAGGCTGCCTTCATCGCGCCGGTAGGCATCTCCAGAACCAGCTCCACCGGCGACTTTGCCTTCAAATCCAACACTACCGCGGTAAAGCGAAAACCGAACCGTTCCACGGGGGCAAATGGCAGCCGGCGATCCGCGGTCTTCGCCCCAACAATCGGCGGCCCGGAAACAAGGAACGTGGCGTCGCGCCAGTCAAATTCGGACACCAACAGCAAGATTAGTCCCCGCTGGTCGTAGCTCATCCCAACCTGTATAGAGCGGCGAGCCCGATCGTACTTATACCACTCGTCGGCTGTCATCCATTCCAACCCGCTGCTCCGGCCGAACATCACCAGATTTCGAAATGCCGCCGACACATCCGGCTCTTCAAAAGCCTTGGTGTGGAACGTGAAATGAGCCATTCCATGATGGGCTACCACCCGATCCAGGAGGCTGAGACACCGGGCTGTGTTCGCCCCGATCCCTGGCGTGTGGACCATAAAGGGGAGGCTCTGGGTGTGGATTATCGATCCATCGGGCTTGGCCGGTCGGAAGGGCCGGCTCGCACCGAACGGAAACCCCATGTTGCCGGGGTAGCTCGGACCACGACCCAATTCCATGCCAAGCCCCGCTTGCGCGCACCAATCGAAGGGTTCGTTCCTCCCACGCCACCGGCCGTCTTGGACCATCACTGAGGTCAGCTGCTTGACACCGACAACCCGGGCGGTGGATGTCTGCTGCATCTTCAAGATATCCAGCCTCCAATGGGCCGGGTCCGTTGCGTCCATCAGCAGCGCGACCTCATGGCCTCGCGTCCGCAGTGTTCGGTATCCGTCGCTGCCATAGCCGGGACTCTGCACGCACCAGGTCCCGCGCAGTCCGACGAGGTTCGCCTGCTGCAGGATGGCCACCATATTATGAGGATCCGATCCGTCGGTTGAAAACGTAACCAAGCCCGCCGCGGTCGAGTTGCGTGGATAGGTCCAAGCGACCGGCAAATGAAGTCCAAGCTTGTCCGCGATGAAAGCCACCGACCGAAACAAAATGGCGGCCAAGCGGTCGACGGCCGGCTCCAAAAAGGCGGGCGGCATTCCCGACTCGTCCTCCATCCGGTCCATCCACCAATCCAGCTCCATACCGTCTTCACTGCGCAGCACGCCATCGTTCAAAGGCGCCGATCCGTCCGGGGCGGGCGCGCCGTCGCAGTCAACGTATCTGCCCTGCCGAATGCGAATGGCCGACTGGGCGATATCTGGAGCGATAAAAATCGTCAGGCCGTTGTCAGCCCGGCGGAGCGCCACGCCGCATCGTCCCGTGGGCCGGCCATGCGGGTCCAACACCTCGGCAAGCGGAGTTGCGCCGGTGCATCGCGCGGGCGCACCGGAAAAGAAATGGATCGGGAACAGATTGGAACCCACAATCGGATGCTCCGATGCGGGTGAGAGATAGCCCTCGCTCAGGTCCGCCGACTCGCCGTCCGGCTCAACCCCCAACAGCTCCTGCATTCCCAGAACCGCGCCCACCGAAATGAACCCGCCACCGGCCGCAACGAATCGGGCGATGAGAGGGGCGCTGCCCAACTGCAGATCGCCGGCCAGCACAATGATGTTCGACTCGTTGCACGCTTGATCGAGGCCGGTAATCGGGTATGTCTCAAAGACGAGGCCGTATTCGTGCACCAGCTCCCCCACGTAGGCGTGGCGCTTGTCAGCTGCGATGAGACCGATTTTTGCCCACTTGGAGACGAGCGGCAACGGCTTCCTCCCGTCAGATACCAGTATAAGTACTAGGTCGTCTGCGTGAATGATTACTCATCAAGAGTATCGGCAGAAATGGCCCCACGGTCAACGAGAAGGGCGCTTTGTGTTGGGGTTCACTTTGATAGATATCCACTCTCTTACCGATTGCCGAGACCCCAACACTCCATTGCTACCGGCCGCCGCCCCCACCGAACTGGCTGCCGCCAAAGCCTGGACCGCCGCCGGACTGGCTACCACCGAACCCGCCAAGCTGCGGCTCATAGCCGCTTCCCTGCCAAATGGGCAGCGAAACGCCGGTGGGGACGTAGCCGTACAGTTGCCCATAGCTCCGACCATTGATTGTGGTCGTGTACCAAATTGGAGTGTTCGTGCCCACAAAGATGGATGCCTGGGGCGGGACGCTTGGAAAGGCGAACGGGGTCGGCGTGTCCCTGCCGAGCAGCTTCATCAGAATATAGGAGGCCGGCATGTTGTGCACCCGAATCTTGACCACGCGATGCCGGGCCGGCGTGGGAGGAGTGACCTCGTCCGGTTGGGACGGTTCCGAGGCCGTCACCACCGGCTGCGCGGACACTTTGTAGATACCGCCCTCGACCGAATAGACCGCCCGGGCCTGCCGCAGGATAGTCCGCAACGCGACCGAGAGTGGCACGTCTCGCAGCGTCACCGTGATCTCGCCCTGGACTTCCGGATCGATGGAGTAGTTGACGCCCGCCTGGGTAAACAGCTTGTCCAGCACGGACCGGATCGGCTCCTTGTCCGCAGTGAGCGAAACCATCGGATCCGCCTGCCCGAAGCAGAACGATCCCAGAGTAAAGGCAACGAATGTTACAAAAAGCTGTTTCATACGCCAACGCGCCTCCTCTTCCGGCTACAAACAAGACGAATCGGGATACCAATCGGTTTCACCATTGTACGCGGTAAAATCCCACCGTACCGCTGGCATCCTGCCGGCAAACGGTGACGCTGGCATCCTGCCGCCAAACGGTGACGCTGGCATCCTGCCGCCAAACGGTAACGCTGGCATCCTGCCGCCAAACGGTAACGCTGGCATCCTGCCGCCAATCGGTAACGCTGGCATCCTGCCGGCACTGGGAGAATTCGAATGGACAAACTGGCCGACAAAACCTGCATTCCGTGCATGGGGGGCGTTCCACCGCTTGAATCGAAACGCATCGAGGAGCTGCGCAAGCAGACGGCGGCCTGGCAGGTCGTCGGCGACAAGAAGCTGCGCCGCCGGTTCGAATTCTCCGATTTCGCCTCCGCGCTGGCCTTCACCAATCGCGTCGGGGAGCTTGCCGAGGCGCAGGGCCACCATCCGGATATCTACCTCGCCTGGGGCATGGTGGAAATCACCATCTGGACCCACAAGATCGACGGCCTGACGGAGAGCGACTTCATTCTCGCCGCCAAGATCGATAAGATCTAGTCGATCCCGGGCATCCGGATGCCTCAACGCCACGTCTGGTAACCTGACTGCAGTGGAATTCCCGATGACAAACAGGTTGTTCGTCTCCGTTGCCGGTCACGTGTGGCCACGAGTGCTCATAAGGGTGCGAAGCAAGTTTCTCAAGGAATGTGACCCAAATGGTGTGCTGTTCGACGGCTTTCGCACGACGGAACGGCCAATGCAGTTGGATGAAGACCTTTGGGCGATCTATCGACTTGGTACACCAGGCGAACCGGATTATTGGGAAGTCGCATTCTTGGATACGAGGATGGTTGTTTCATCGCAAGACGCAGATTCGCAAGTGATCCCTTACGGTGATATTGACGATTTTGAGGCAAGGCCGAGGCGGTTTCCAAGGCCAGCTGACCCTCCGCGAATATCTTTGGGAGATGGCCTGGAGTTCATGTACGACGAGATTCAATTACAGTTGAAGGACGGAGCCAACATTCCAATTAAAGGATCGTATCGCATTAACAGCAAGGGCTACAAGTGCCGAGATGTTTATCTCTGGAGCCATATCGTTATTGGTGCGAAATATGGCCCAAAGTTATCGGAGAACTGAAGCGCGGGCATGGTTTGCAATGTGTTGTCTGTTCTTCCCGGTTGTGACAAGCCCCTGAATCCTCCACTGCCTCAAGACTGATGTTGGCGAGGCGTTTCAATGTCGCCGCTGACGGCGTTGCCATTTCGCGAACGCCATGGTAACATGCGGAACATGGCAACTACCAGAATCGTTTGGGCCGCCGCACTCGTACTTTGCCTGTCCTCGGCGTTTTCACAAACGGTGCCGAATGTACGCTGGGTACAAGGCGGAATTGCCGCTGTAGTTCAATCGATCGCCTACAGCCACGATGGCCGCCTCTTGGCCACCGCCTCCATGGACGGGACCATCAAATTGTGGCGAGTGAGCGATGGGACGCTGGCCCGAACGCTGCCCATTCGACCTGGCGAAGTCAGGATCGCATTCAGCCCCGATGGGAGAACCATTGCTTCTCAGTCGCAGACCGCAGTCACTCTCTTTCGGGTCAAAGATGGCGCGCTGGTGTTCACGAAAACATGGAACGCCGGTAGCCCGGCAATTGCCTTCAGCCGAGACGGTTCATACATCGCGACAACCGACAACGGCGCGGTACAGATCCTCCGAGCTTCGGACGGTTCGATAGCTCATAATTTCAACTCTTTTGGCGGGGCTACCCAATTCGATTTCAGCCCCGACGGACAGAAAATTGTCATAACGGGAGGCTTCGGATCACAAATCTGCCGCGTGAAGGACGGGCAGATACTGGCGTTGCTCGGAGGCATTGTCGGCATTGCTTCGGTCTATGCCTTGTACAGTCCGGACGGCCATTGGATCGCAAGCAGTTCGAACAACGATGTTAAGCTATGCGATCCAATCACAGGCGTAGTTGTCGCAACGTTGCAGGGTCATACCGCCGCTGTGGGACCGCTTGCGTTCAGTTCCGATGGCCAGTCCCTTATATCCGGATCCTCGGATAAATCCGTAATACTCTGGGATCTCGCGGTCCTATCCCTGAAACAGGTGCTGATGACAGGGAGCGACGGTGCAATCAATTGCGTCGCCATTTCTCCCGACGGCGATACAGTGGCTGCCCCGTGCATCAATAGCGGTAACCCATACACTTTTTCCATCAAGTTATGGAACGCAGCGGATGGTTCCTTCCTCAAGAATCTTGTGCTCAGCACTGGCAAGATTCGGGCCGCCGCAATGAGCAGCAACAGCGATCTATTTGCGTGGTGCGACACGGGCAAAACCGTGCATATCTTTCGCGCAACGGATGGAGCTCCCCTGACTACTTTCAACGCCCAAGCCACGACCGCCTCTGTCGCGTTTGGAGCGAATGACGAATGGTTGGCGACCGCGAATGACAATCCTCCGGACGATGGGATGGCAATCAAAGTCTGGGAAACCGATGGCACGCCGCGACTGGGAATGGGCCAAAGTATCGGCTATGCCTCGCTTGCTGTCAGCCCGCTCGGAAACCGGATTGCTGCCGGAGCCTACATAACGCTCGGTGTTGAGGTTTACGACCCGTCCAGCGGAAGCCTTATCCGAACTCTGAAAGGGAATAAGGAATTCGCAGGCGCCTTGGCTTTTAGTCCAGATGGGCTCTATCTTGTGGCAGGGTATGGGGACGCAACGGCAGGCAAAGACGACAGCCTGAGATTATGGCGCATCTCTGATGGCGCTTTGCTAAAAACCATGACTGGTCATTCGTCCGGCGTCATAGCGGTAGCCTATGCGCCTGACGGCATCCACATTGCTTCTGCAGCTCACGATGCAACGATTAAGATTTGGAAAACGGATGGCACCTTGATGTGGACTCTGACCGGCCATACAAATACGATCCAGGCCCTAGCATTCAGTCCGGACGGCGCAACGCTAATGTCCGCTTCGCTGGATGGAACGATTCGGATGTGGGATGTGGCCAGCGGCAACTTGCTGACGATTCTCAATAACGAAACCTATCCCGGCGTTGTCTCCGCCGCATTCTCTCCCGATGGCAGATGGATCGGATTCGCCCGCACAGACGATTCCGGAGGCGTGATCGAGAATCCCTACGGGTATTCGAAAGTCCTTTGTGATTCCATTATTTCGGATCTTTCGGATCAGGCCACAAGCATCGATTTTGAAGTCTCCATCGATGGGGAGCCCAAATGGCTGACGACCGCGTTCGTTTCCGGATCGGTCGCAACGGCGGCCATAACGGGACCCGCCAACGGCAGTCACACTCTATCTATTCATCCTGTAGGGCACCTGGGGCAGACCGTGACCTACGACGTCACCGGGCAACAGCAGACGGTCCAATTCAATGGCAATTCCAGTGATGGCTTGGCCGGCGGCGACGCGGATATGGACAATATCGTGACGCTCCAAGACCTGAGCGCGATATTCAACGATTTCTCCGGTGCACCATCGGAGTTCGACCTATTCTCCGATATTGATGGTGACGGGATCGTCACTGACTACGATTTGAACTTGGTGCTTGTGAACTTCGGAACGGTGGGCAACTGATCTGCTCGTGTGCCGCCCAAGTCTGCTTGGCGGGTTCAACGCCCCAGCTGCTACTGCTCTTGGAGCTAGTGGCATTCCGACCTCGGCGATGGATAAGGCTCGACTGTAGGACCAGTTGCATCAAAAGAGCCTGACAATGGGATCGTCGATGAAAGCCGAATCAAGTCGGACACAGAAAATCCCCGGCGGTGGGCCCAAACCCTTGATTCCCCCGCCCGAAATGTGTACAATAGCCACGTCCCCCCTCCCCCTTGCGGCGGACGGGGCTGTCTAGGAGACCAAGAAAATGGCTGAGGCCGGACACGAAGGCGAACGACCAAAAGTACCTAAAATAGGGTCCGGCGCGTTCGCGAAAAGTTGGAAAAAGGGCGGGTTCAAGCAGTTCTTCAACGATGTAAAGAAGGAAATGCTGCAGACCACATGGCCCACATCGCAGGAAACATGGCGGTTCACCGGCGTCGTTTTGGGCGTCATCGGCATCTTCGGCCTGTTCCTGTACGGAGTGGACCAAATCATGCGATTTGTGTTCGAGCACGTGCTTCTCCCTCAAAAGGGCGGAGGCTAACTCACGTGTATCGAGCCTGGTACGCCGTCCATACTTTCGCCGGCCATGAGAACAAGGTAAAGCGCATCATCGAGCGCCGAGCCCAGATCCAAGGCCTTTGGGATGCCAAGCTGTTCCAGATCCTGATCCCCACGGAGCAGGAGATGCGGCAGCGCGGCGGCAAGAAGACTATCGTCAACAAGAACGTCTTTCCGGGCTACATCCTGGTCGAGATGATCCTGGACGACGATACATACGGCCTCGTCAAGACTACCTCCGGGGTCACCGGGTTTCTCGGTTCCGCCGACAAGCCGGTTCCGCTGAGCGAACGCGAGGTGCGGGACATTTTGGAAGCGATCGAGGGCACGAAGGTCAAGCCGAGGATCTCCTGGAAGAAGGGCGAATCCGTGCGGGTCACAAGCGGCCCGTTCAGCGAATTCACCGGCAAGATCGACGAAGTGGACTCGGATCGAGACAAGTTGCGCGTTTTGATCAACATCTTCGGGCGCGATACGCCCGTGGAGCTTGAATTCACAATGGTAGAAAAGATATAGTTTACGGCTCGTTTGAGCAGGAGTGAGCAGCAGATGGCTAAGAAGATAACGGCGGTAATAAAGTTACATATCCCTGCGGGCAAAGCGACCCCCGCCCCGCCGGTCGGTCCCGTTTTGGGCGCGCACGGCATCAACATGATGGAGTTCATCAAGAAGTTCAACGACGAGAGCGCCTCCCAGATGGGAATGAAGCTGCCGGTCGAGATTACGGTCTATGAGGACCGATCCTATACCCATAAGATCAAGAAGCCGCTCGCGGCCGCATTGCTGCGGCAGGCGGCGGGCATCGATAAGGGCGCGGGCAACCCAAAGACCGAGCGCGTTGCCACCCTGACGCCGGATCAGCTTCGCGCCATCGCAAAAGTAAAAATGGACGATTTGAACGCGGAAGATGAAGAGGCGGCGATGAGGGTGCTGGCCGGCACCGCTCGCAGCATGGGAATCTACGTCGAAGGCTACACTCATATAGCCAAAAAAGAGGCTTGACATGATAAAGCAGGAACGCAAGAGGCTAAAGAAATCTCTGCACGGCAAGAGATTTACCGAGCAGACGAAGCAGGTCGACGAGCAGACGTTTTCATCTTCGGACGCCATTGCGATGGTGAAGTCGTTGGCGAATGCCAAGTTCGACGAGACCGTGGATCTCGCTGTCCGATTGGGCGTGGACCCGCGCAAATCCGACCAAATCGTCCGCGGCATCACCAACCTGCCGCACGGCACCGGCAAGAAGAAAACCGTTGCCGTTTTGGCGCGCGGCGATGCCGCCTCCGAAGCCGAGAAGGCCGGCGCGAGCAAGGTCGGCGCTGAGGACCTGATCGAGGAGATCACCAACGGATTTAAGGATTTCGACGTTTTGCTGGCGACCTCCGACATGGCGCCGCTGATTGGGAAGATCGGCCGCCTCCTCGGGCCGCGAACGCCGAACAAGCGAAACGGAACTGTGACGGACAACATCGGAGACGCCGTCCGCGAGATTGTCGGCGCGACGCGAATCGAGTACCGGACCGAAAAAGAAGGCAACATACATGTCCCGATAGGAAAGGTTTCGTTTACGGAGGATCAGTTGAAAGAAAACCTTCAGGCTGCGTTGACCGCGTTGGTCAAAGCCAAACCGACCGGCGCAAAGGGCCGCTTCCTCCGAACGATCACGATCTCTTCCACTATGGGCCCCGGCATCACCATTGACCCCGTCACCACCGCCAAAGAGGTCGGTGTAGCTTAGGACATATAGGACCTATACGACCTATAAGTCCTATATTTCCTATTTCGCCGCCTCCGCACTCTTATACACGATGTACAGCGTCCGCGCCGGTCCATCAATCGTAAACGACCGGGCGTTCTTGAACAGAGCCATGCCGAGCAGAGCGCGGAACTGCAGGCCGATCCCCGCCGATACCTGGTCATCCAGGCTGTCCTGCCCTTCGGGCCGATCGATGGTGATGTCGTGGCCGGCGAGCGTGAGGGTGAGAGGCCGTTGCGATCGGATGCTCTTTGGTGCTTTTGCGGTGTTGCCCACTCCACCTGCCATCGACCGGCCTATTTTGTACTCCGCGGCCGGCACAGTTTCCTTAATCCAGTCGAAAGAAAACATGTGGATCGGCGCGCCTGTATCGAACATGGCCCAACAGTCCTCACCGTTGATCTTGATAGGGAGGATCACCTTGGAGTCGCCAATCAAGGTGAACGGCTGCGCAACGAGCACGTCGCCGTTGTCCAATGTCTGAGACTTGCCGGCCTTTAGAGTGAACGGACGGGTTTCGGTCACATGAAGGGATTTGTGCTCGATATCCACCTGCGCGGCATAGGCAAGAAGCCAGCGCGTATCAAGCACTCCGTCCACCTTCATGAACTGCTTGAGCGTGTCCAGCATCCCGATCATGGCGACCGGCTGGGGGCCGATCGTGACGTCACCAATTTTCAAGCTGTCAATCTTGCCGACATCGATCTTCTCCAATCCGCCGAAACCGAAGGCGCTCGTGCTGGCGATGGTGTCAACCTTTAGCTCCTTGGCCGCAATGGGCGCCAGGGACGGATGGATGGAGCCGCCGGTGTCGAGAATGAACTTCCCTTCCGGATTGCCGTTGACCGATGCGTTGATGAGGATATAGGGCATGACGGCACTGAGCGGCAGCGTCATATCCACCTTCTTACCGGAAGCAACCTTGGGAGTCTTCTTGATGAGGCCGTATACTTTTGGCAGCCCTTCCAACTGCGGCATGAGGCGATCGAACGGATATCCGGTCGGCTTGGCAGCGAATATCTCGTTCGCGATCCGCGCCGAGTCCTGGTATCGAGCCGAGGTCTGGTAGATGCCGAGCAAGAAGGCATTCGCGTCGTTCTTCACTTCCGGATCCCTCGCGGCGCTCTTTGCTAATTTTTCGGCCGCTCCGTTATCGTTGCCGAGTTGAGCGACCATCGCGCCTAGCAATTGCTCCCAGGCGGTTGCCGAACGGCTGGCCTTTGGATGCGCCAATTCCGTCGCCAGCTTAGTATCGCCGGCCCGGTAGGCCACATAGCCCGAAAGTCCCAATTCCCTGCCTGTCGCGCTCGGGTCTTTTGCAACCTCTTTGGCGATTGCATAGGCCTCTTTCCACTGCTCTTTTCGAAACTTTTCAAGGATGTCATTGCCGCGATCGGCGACGACCAGCGAAGCGGCCAAGGAAAAAACGAGCAAAAGCACAAGGCGCAACCTTGATTTCAATTCAATACCTCGGTTTTCTGTACTGGATTACGGCTAGTATTACCTCTAATATCGCACGTAGAGTTGCCAGTCGAGCGAGCAACCTCGCACATTTGGCGGTTGCGAGCAAGCAAAAATAGGCTTAGAATCACCTTCGGATACGCGACGATAGCTGGACGCTACCCCTCAATTCCGTGTCCGGCTGGGACGCTAATTACGCAATGGGCGGAGGAGCAATCCTCCGCTCATTGCATTTGGATGTTTGAATTGGTTTCGTGGTTGCATTTTTGGTCGCCGGAGACGCGGGCCGTCTTGCCGCAACCCTGCGCATGTGCCCCACCAAGGCCTGCGTATCTTGCCGACCACCTCGAGGGTTAGAGTGGGGGTTCCCGCGATGTGTTGGGGTCCTCGGTGAGAAAACGCTGGCACATGCGGACCCCAAAGACCCCAACACGAGCTAGCCTCGTTCCTTGCACAATCTTCTTCCCCGCTTGCGGGAGAGGGTTAGGGTGGGGGCACAGGGTACGATCTTGGCGTGGAGCCGGAACCAAACCCCACCGCATCGGAACTGCTCGCCCAATTCCGCGAATTCGTGGAACGCGAAGTCGCGCGCAACGGCGGCCCTCAACCCGCCGTCAAACCACCCAACCGCATCCACTTCGAATGGCCGAAACCGCCGGTCAGCGCGAAATACCACATCCCTCATTCCGCATGGACCGGTTCCGCGGTGATGGACGTGGACGGCGCCAAGTACCCGGTGTTGGTGGCCGATACGGAATACGGCGTGTTCGGCCGCTGCGAACATTTCTGGGCTGAGGCGCGGGCGGCGACTCGGGACGGTATGTTGGCACGGCTTCGAAACGAATGCGAGCCACTGTGGGACAGGCAGCGAGCCATCGGGGCGGCGCTGGGGATTGATGGCCGCGTCGAGACTCCGCTGCCCAAGTTGTCCGCCATCGACCATCTGCGGCTGCTCTATGGCTCGGACCGGGATGTCGCGAACGAGACGGCAGGCATCATCGACCGACGGGCGCGTCGGGGCTATTGGGGACCGGCGCTGCTGGAGATCATGAAGGATCGGGGGCTGCCGTTGCGGAGGCAGGCACAGTGGTGCGTATTGGACCTGTTCGAGGACCTGCCCTCCTACTTCCCTCCCGACACCGAGCGGTTGGAGGCGCTCATGGTTTTGGAGCGGTTTTTGTGGGATTGCGAGGACGACTTCGCGCGGACCTGTTATAAGTGCGGCGACGTGTTGGGGGATCACATCGCGGACGAACGGGCGCTACAGATTCTGGTGCGAGTCTTGAAATCCGCGCCGTCGCCGATTGGACGCCGCTCATCGATTCATGGTCTGATCCATATTGCCGAATGGCTGCCGGACCGGCGAGACGAGATTCTTTCCGCTCTTCGATGGTCGGCGTCAGAGGACTCGCATCCGCAGCTTCGGGGCTATGCGGACGTGGCGATCAACGACATCGAGGTCGGCGCGCCCAGCTTCCATCCGCATGGACCGGAACCGGTTTTTGAGGGGGAATAGCCTCCGGTGCTCCTGGGTCATGGTAAGGTATCGGCATGGCGGTGAACGAAACATCCCCTTCCGATCGGTCCGATCTGTCCGTTTCAATTAGCATCCTCGACATACTCCGATGTCCCAAATGCAAGGGCAAGCTGACCCGCGTCGGCGGGTATCTCGAATGCTCGTGCGGCGGCCGGTATCCGATTGAAGACGGCATCCCAATCCTGATCAATGAACAGAACAGCGTGTTTTCGATCGCGGACTATGAGGGCCACGGCGCGACCTACTTCCGCCCGCGCTCTAAGGCCAAGGAACTGATCGATCGCATCCTGCCGGATATCGGCAGCAACCACCACACGAAAGAAAACTATCGAAAATTTGCCGACCTTGTCACAAAAGGCGGCAAGGCGAAGGTCTTAGTGGTGGGAGGCGGCATCCTGGGCGCGGGGATGCAGGAAATCATCGGCAATCCGGAAATCGAATTCATCGAATCCGACGTGGCCTTTGGTCCAAGAACCCAAATCATTTGCGATGGCCACGATCTGCCCTTCGAGGATGAGTCGCTCAACGGGATCATCGTCCAAGGAGTACTCGAGCATGTGGCCGACCCGCATCGGTGCGCGGAAGAGTTCCACAGGGTGCTTCGCGCCGACGGCATCGTTTACGCGGAGACGGCGTTCATGCAACAGGTTCACGGGGCGGAATTCGATTTCACACGGTTTACCGAGATGGGACACCGGCGGCTCTTTCGCCGGTTCACGGAGCTCGCGAGCGGGGCGGTGTGCGGGCCGGGTATGGCGCTGGCTTGGTCCTGGCAGCACTTCCTTCTCAGCTTCACGACCAATCGTCGGGCGAGACAGATGATCCGAGTCACGGTCCGTTTGACGGCCTTCTGGTGGAAGTACTTCGACGCCTTGCTGATCGACAAGCCCGGGGGTCTCGATGCCGCGGCGGGGTTCTATTTTATGGGCCGGAAGAGCAATACGACGATCCCGGATCGGGAGTTGGTCAAGAACTACCGCGGCGCTGTGTGAAGGGAGGAAGTTCTCCATTCACAATCCCTATTGCTAATGGATCGGTCCAATCCGTCCGATCAGTCAAAGAAACAACGTCGCGTGTTCGAGGTGGTAGACGTCGTGCATGAGCATCATCCAGGCGATGCACGGCACGGCGAGGACGATATTGGACAGCGCTCTCGGGGTCAACTCCAGGCCGTAGGCAAGTAGGACGGCAGGCTCATGCCGAGGTTGTACCTCGCCGTGTCGGGGTCTGAGGTTGCGGCATTTCCAGCGCTGGTCCCAGACGTGAACCCCGACACATCAGGGGTTGCTTTTCCCATGTCGGGGACTGGGTTGCTGGCATTTTCGGCGTTTGTGGTAATAGTGAACCCCGACACATCGGGAGGCGCTGGTAGCCGCGGATTCTCGTTCTGACTTCCTTTTAGAATCGCCACCGCCAAAATCCGCGCGACGAGGGCTGGAATTGCCATATCCAACCGTTTTGCCATTTCCACCGTGGTCACGCGCAGGTTTTGTTCGCGGCGATTTGGTCCGGACATCAGAACGAGAACCTGCGGCTACCCATCGGAAGGTTAAACGCAGGTTATGTTCGCGGCGATTTGGACAGGGCATCAGAACGAGAACCTGCGGCTACAGTTCGGAGGACCTTCACAGTGCGGGTGTGAAGAGATACGCGGCCTCACATTGTTGAAGCGTTACAGAAGAACGAGGCGACCGATTTGCCGGCGAGAAAAAAAGTCCTAGAATCTTGGTTAGGATCGTTGACTCAGCTTTTGGGACGGGGTATGATCTCCCTCCGCCGTCAATCCCATGTGGGGCGATGGTGTCGCTGAAAGATGCGGGAAAGTACGTTGACAGTTGCATAGTGAAGTAGTTTGGGAACCAAATCTTCTCTAAGTATTCTTGAGTAAGCTACTAAGAGCGTACGACGGATGCCTAGGGGCATGAGGCCGATGAAGGACGCGACCAGCGGCGAAACGCTTCGGGGAGCTGCTAATAAGCTTTGATCCGGAGATTTCCGAATGGGGCAACCCGGCCAGGGTAATGCCTGGTCACCCACATCTGAATACATAGGGTGTGTGGAGGGCACCCGGGGAACTGAAACATCTAAGTACCCGGAGGAAGAGAAATCGAAGAGATCCCCTGAGTAGCGGCGAGCGAAACGGGGTCAGCCTAAACCAAGACGGCTTGCTGTTTTGGGGTTGTGGGACCGGTAACATGTATCGTAATGGCTAGTGGAAGCATCTGGAAAGTTGCGCCATAGGGGGTGACAGCCCCGTACACGAAAGCTTGATCGAGCTAACCGGCACCCGAGTAGCGCGGAGCACGAGGAACTCTGTGTGAATCCACGCGGACCACCGCGTAAGGCTAAATACTTCATGCCACCGATAGCGGATAGTACCGTGAGGGAACGGTGAAAAGTACCCCTGTTAGGGGGGTGAAATAGACCCTGAAATCGTATGCTTACAATCAGTCAGAGCACTATGCTCCGAGCAATCGGAGAATGTGTGATGGCGTACCTTTTGCAGAATGAGCCTGCGAGTTGTTGCTTGTGGCGAGGCTAAGGGGTTCAGCTCCGGAGCCGAAGGGAAACCGAGTCCGAATAGGGCGTATAGTCGCGAGTAGCAGACCCGAAACCGGGTGATCTAGCCATGGCCAGGTTGAAGTCGTGGTAACACACGATGGAGGACCGTACTGGTATAGGTTGAAAACTGTTCGGAAGAGCTGTGGTTAGTTCGGTGAAATGCCAATCGAACTCGGAGATAGCTGGTTCTCCCCGAAATGCATTTAGGTGCAGCGTTACGTGTTGTCTGTCGCAGGTAGAGCTACTGGAAGGGCTAGGGGGCTCACCCGCTTACCGAACCCTACTAAACTCCGAATGGCGGCAGATTAGCGTGGCAGTGAGACTGCGAGTGCTAAGATCCGTAGTCAAAAGGGCAATAGCCCAGATCACCAGCTAAGGGCGCTAAATGATAACTAAGTGTGAAACGATGTGAGTTCGCGTAAACAGCCAGGAGGTTGGCTTGGAGGCAGCCACCCTTTAAAAAGTGCGTAATAGCTTACTGGCCGAACGTGGACTTGCGCGGACAATGTAAGGCGGCTAAAGTTATCTCCCGAAGCTGTGGGTTCTCGTAAGAGAGCGGTAGGGGAGCGTTCTATGTGCAGTGAAGCTCGAGCGGAAGCACGGGTGGAGCGCATAGAAGTGAGAATGCAGGCATGAGTAGCGAGAATACGGGTGAGAATCCCGTACGCCGAAAACCTAAGGCTTCTCCGGCCATGTTCGTCAGCCGGAGGTTAGGCGGGCCTAAGTCGAGGACAGAAGTCGTAGACGATGGACAGCAGGTTGATATTCCTGCCCCGTGCATAGGTGCGATGGGGTGACGTTTTGGGAGGCTCTTACCACACCGTTGGTTGTTGTGGAAAAGAAACCGCGTGGCCGGATAGGAAAATCCGCCGGCATAATCGCGGCCAATTTCGAGTGGAACCGTAACAGGGGAAGCGAAGTAGGGCTGACCGGGGCCGCGAAAAACCTCTAAGCATAACTTATGTACGCCCGTACCGCAATCCGACACAGGTAGGTGAGTCGAGGAGACTAAGGCGTTCGAGCGAACTCTGGTTAAGGAACTAGGCAAAAGAGCCCCGTAACTTCGGGATAAGGGGCGCCTCAGCAATGAGGCCGCAGCAAAGCAGCCCGGGCGACTGTTTACCAAAAACACAGGTCTCTGCTAAGACGAAAGTCGATGTATAGGGGCTGACGCCTGCCCAATGCTTGTAGGTTAATCGGAGGTGTTCGGAGCAATCCAAAGCACCAAAGTGAAGCCCAAGTGAATGGCGGCCGTAACTCTAACGGTCCTAAGGTAGCGAAATTCCTTGTCGGGTAAGTTCCGACCCGCATGAAAGGCGTAACGACTTGGGCGCTGTCTCAACCAGAAGCTCGGTGAAATTGTAGCACCCGTGAAGATGCGGGTTCCCCGCTGCAGGACGGAAAGACCCCGTGGAGCTTTACTACAACTTTAGATTGTGTTTCGGGCTAGTTTGTAGAGCGTAGGTGGGAGCTTCGGCACCAATGGAACACCACCCTTGCTAGTCTGATGTACTAACTCTGACCGTTATCCGGTTAGAAGACAGTCTATGGTGGGTAGTTTGACTGGGGCGGTCGCCTCCCAAAAGGTAACGGAGGCGCCCAAAGGTTCCCTCAGGCTGGTCGGAAATCAGCCATTGAGTGTAAGGGCATAAGGGAGCTTTACTGTGAGACATACAGGTCGAGCAGTTGCGAAAGCAGGGCCTAGTGACCCTCTGGTGGCGTGTGGGCGCGCCAGGGTTCACCGGATAAAAGCTACCCCGGGGATAACAGGCTGATCTTACCTGAGCGCTCATAGCGACGGTATGGTTTGGCACCTCGATGTCGGCTCGTCACATCCTGGGGCTGGAGCAGGTCCCAAGGGTTAGGCTGTTCGCCTATTAAAGTGGCACGCGAGCTGGGTTCAGAACGGCGTGAGCCAGTTCGGTCCCTATCCGCAGTGGGCGTAGGAGATTTGAGGGAAGTCGTTCCTAGTACGAGAGGACCGGAATGAACGGACCGCTGGTGTACCAGTTGTACCGCCAGGTGCAGATGCTGGGTAGCTAAGTCCGGACCGGATAAGCGCTGAAAGCATCTAAGCGCCAAGCCGATCCCAAGATTAGATCTCCCCCTCTACATGAGTTAAGACCCCCGGAAGACTACCGGGTTGATAGGCCGCGGATGTACGCATGGCAACATGTTCAGTCAAGCGGTACTAATCGGTCGAGAGGTTTATTCAAGATAAAATGCAATTATCGAAGATCTTGGAACCCTACTTCAAAGCTATGCAACTTTCAGCGCACTTCCCGCGCTCTCAGGGAAGTCCATCCCTCAACAATCATATTGTTGAGGGGGAAGAAGATATCCCTTCACAGTCGTACTGTGAAGGGTCAGAAGAATTTCTCTCCCGGATGGCCGGGAGGACAAGAAATTCGGGTGGCCATGGCGAGGGGGAAACACCCGTTCCCATCCCGAACACGGTAGTTAAGTCCCTCAGCGGCGAAAGTACTTGGCGGGCAACTGTCTGGGAGGATAGCACGCCGCCCGAATTAATAGTTACACTTGGCCCCGGTCTCTCGATCGGGGCCGTTGCCATTCCACCGCCGCAATAAATAGTTTTCATGGTAGGCTAATTCAACATGAGCGAAATCATCTTTGTTGTAGAAGAAGCCCCCGAAGGCGGCTATACCGCCCAGGCCCTCGGCCACAGCATCTTCACCGAAGCGGACAATTTAGAAAACCTGAAGTTCATGGTCCGCGACGCGGTCAGGTGCCCTTTTGGCGAGGACGAACGGCCCAGTGTAATCCGGCTCAAAGATGAAGTGATAGACTCATAAACCTCATGCAAATGATCACCAAGAATGACAAAATCACTCGCGCCGAGCTGACGTCCATGTCTGATCGAATGTTCGGCAGCATGGTAAAGGCGGTTGTCGATATCCAACGGGAGATCATGGTAATCGACGCCGAATTCCACGCGGATCAGGAGACGCTCTTGCTCCAAGAAGACTCGAGACAGGACGACCTTTGGGGCATAAACCTATACCCCGACATCCCAAGCGAAGATTGGATTGAATTTGACTCGATGATTAACATTCGACCGGCTCAAAACAACCGCACGCGAGGAGTTGAGGATGCCGGCATTCGAGCAAGAATACGTTCTGTCGTTGGGACTTTGGTCGAATGATTCAACACAAGGAAGCAGCAGCAGGGCGGTGGCTTGAGTTCAGTATTCTCGAACAAATCGCCAATGTGGGTAGCGAGGTGATCCGGTTCTACAAGTGGCGGGACAAGGGCAACGCCGAGTATGCACGGCTGGCCGGCGAGCGAGCCCTCGAGCTGCTGACGCTCACTAAGAGCGATCCGAAAAACCGCGGACCGCGTCTCAAAGAGCTGTGCCGTCTCTACGAAGTCCTGGTCGATCAGTTCTATGGCTTCGGCGAGTACGGCGGCAGCGAGCAGGGCATGATCAACTACTTCCTCGCGTTCAACTACGCGGCGCGATTGGAGCATGAAAAGGCACTTCGCAAATCATTCGACGAACTCGCGAAGGACCCCGAAGAATGCGATGTGGAGTATGCGTTCGAGGCGCAGGCGGAAGTGGTTTTGCGTGATGACGATTGGCCGGAGTAATGGGTGGTCGGCACGTTACGCGGGCCTACCATGTTGACGATTGATAGCGTTCGGCATGACGGCCCGCGTCTACCGAGGAGTTTTCGAAGTAAAATCTGTTGGTAACATGACCGATTGAAACACCGTATGGACAATACAATATGACAAAGGGGTTAGATATGGACAGCGACGACAAGACAATTGGACAGATTTACACTCGGCGGGAAGCGATAGAGGCAGCTGGCAAGGCGGGACTTGGCCTCGTCATCGGCTCCGTGTTAGTCAACGCGGGCACGGCGCAGGAACCCAAGAAGCCCGATGTGCACCTGGTGGCCAGCCCGGCGCTGGAAGAAGGACCATTTTTTGTGGACGAAAAGCTCAACCGTTCCGACCTGACGGCGGATACGACACGCGCTTCGGTCGTCGGTGGGACGCCCCTCGCCTTGCGCATAGAAGTGTATGAATTGAACGGTGACAAGCACTCCTTGTTGGAGGGTGCTCACGTCGATCTGTGGCACTCGGATGCGAAGGGCGTATACTCTGATGAGCCGGACCAGGCCAGCGGCGAAAACACCAAGGGCCAGACCTGGCTGCGCGGCTATCAGGTCACGGATTCCAAGGGCGTCGCGAACTTCAAAACCATCTATCCCGGCTGGTACCCCGGCCGCACGCCGCATATACATTTTAAGTTGCGCAAATATGATAGCGCCGGGAAGAAAACACGCGAGTTTACGTCGCAGTTCTTTTTTGATGAAGCCGTGACGGATCAGGTGTTTGCCAACGCGCCATATAACGATCGCGGCAAGCGGAACACACGGAACAATCGCGACGGCATCTACATGGCGCGGCAGGTTGACGGTACCATGGCCGGTGCGCATTTGACGATCGCTGTGCGTGAGAATCCGAACGGCCCGGGCTTTGTTGGGAAGTATGTTATTGCGCTGAAGACGGGATAACTAGCTCGCCCTGCAGATAGAGCACGGCCTTGCCCGCAATCTTCACGCGTTGGCCCACGTACTCGCAAAGCAACTCTCCGCCGCGTTTGGAAACCTGTCTCGCATGCAGAGAGGTTTTGCCCAGTCTCGCCGACCAATAGGGGATCAGCGTGCAATGCGATGAGCCGGTGACGGGGTCTTCCGGCACTCCCGCGGTCGGGGCAAAAAAGCGCGAGACGAAATCCACCTCATCCCCCGGCGCGGTAACGATCACCTTCCGATCGATCTTCGATAGCAAGCCAAAGTCGGGGTCCAAGGCGCAGATATCCTTTTCGGTCGAATAGACGGCGAGATAGTCACGGGCAGCGTACATCTCGGAAGGCTCCGCACCGAGCGCCTCCGATAGCCCGGGCATCGGTGGCACCCGCTCCCCGGGCCGCGACGGGAAATCCATCTCGAAAAGGTCCCCACGCCGCGCCACTGTTAAAGGGCCGCTCTTCGTGTGGAACGTCATCGTTTGCGCCGAGGGATCCAAGAAATTGACCACTACGAAAGCCGATGCCAGCGTCGCATGCCCGCACAGGTCGATCTCCAACACTGGCGTGAACCATCGCAAATCGAATTCCCCATTGGTGCGGCGGACAAAGAATGCGGTCTCGGCCAGATTGTTTTCCATCGCAATCGCCCGCATTGTGGCTTCCGGCAGCCAGTTCTCTAGCGGACAGACGGCGGCGGGATTGCCGGAGAAAACGCGGTCGGTAAATGCATCAACCTGGTACATCGGTAGCTTCATGTTGCGGAGTCTACTCGTCCGCCCCTCTCGATGTCACTTGATGATTGATCGGATTCACGGCTGTAGGGCCGCATGCATGCTCGCCGCAAGCTGACGGACCCCCGCCTCATAAACGCAACGTTGTCATTCCGAAGCGAAGCGAGGAATCCCTTGTGTGTTATTCTTATCCCGAAATCTAGTCACTAGGAACCCGGCCTCGATCTGTGCTCGAAGGAATCCCTGGGAGTCAGTTCCCGGTTGAAAGATTGAGCCCGAGGCCGGGGGTGTCCGTTCGACGG
>JBGPGO010000002.1:0-290073 GCA_041483895.1 Fimbriimonadia bacterium | reverse complement strand
TGTACGACATCTGGTTTTGCGCCAAACGGATCGGTCAGATTAATCTTAGAACGGACAAAAACCAGGACAATCATGTGTAAACCATGTCTCCGAACACCAGTAAACTATCTCCCCGGTCTAAACAGCAAGCGGGGGAGGGGAAAAAATCCGTACCCGTCCTCCCCCGCAAGCGGGGGAGGGGATGCTCTCTGTTAGCATACAACATTTCGTGCCCAGGTGGTTTCCGCCGCGGATATTGGCGATAATGATTAACATGCTGCTTCGCTCCGTTGATATCTGGCAGGTGGTGGTGCCGTTCAAGGCCGATGCCTGCTGCTCGCCGGAGTTCCACGAGCCACGATGGGACCTGGACCAGATCCCAAAAACCGTCGTCCGCCTCAACGCCGACGGCCTCAACGGAATCGGCGAGACGGATCGGGGGCAACCGGTCGAGGCGGCGCTGGGTGAGGCGAAGCGGATGGCCGGCCGGCGGATAGACGAGATCGTGCCCGGCGGACCGGTGGCGCACGCGTTCGAGGTGGCCCTTTTCGATCTGATCGGCAAAGAGCGGGACCTGCCGATGTGGCGGCTGATGGGGGACAAGGTGCGGGACCGAGTGAAGGTCCACGGCTGGACCGCGCACCGAACGCCGGAAGACATGGGCCGCAAATGCCGCGAGATGCGGCAGATGGGTTTCGGCGGCATCAAAATCAAAACGCAATGGGGCGAGCCGGATATCGAACGGCTGCAGGCGATGCGTGACGCCTGCGGACCGAATTTCTCGATGACCATCGACCCCAACTCGCGCTACAACACCCTTGCCAACACGCTGCAGCTCGTCAAGAAGATGGAACCCTACAACGTGCTGACGCTGGAAGACCCGTTCAACAAGCGCGACCACGCTGCCTATCGCCTTTTGCGCTCCAAGACCGACGTACCGATCACCCTCCACCTAAGCAGCCCCGACCTGATCCACCTGGCCGCCAAAGACGAAGCCTGCGACTACTTGAACATCGGCCCATCCAGCCCCAAGGATTGGCTGCGCTGTTTTCCGGTGGCGGAGGCGGCGGGGATTCCCTATTGGCATGGCAGCGAGATCGCCCTCGGCATCGCCGATATGTCGTTTGTGCACTGCTGCGCCATCGCCCCCGGCTGCACCTTGCCCAGCGACATCGTGCATTTTGTCCGCGAAGACGACCTGATCGAGCCGGGGATTCGGTATGAGGGCGGCCATGCGATTGTGCCGGACGGACCCGGGTTGGGGGTAGAGTTGGACTTGGCCGGCATCGAGCGGTACGCAATCTTCCACCAAGAGGTCACTCAATGAAACGAGCTTTTCATCCCGAAGCGGGCCCGAAACCGATGGGTCCGTACTCGCCCGCTGTCCGCGCCGGCGACTTCGTCTTTATCTCCGGCCAAGGTCCCGCCGAGCCGGCCACAAACAAATTGATAGAGGGAGCCATTTTCGCGCAGACCCAGCGCACGCTGCTCAACCTGGCATCGGCGCTGCAGTCGGCGGGAAGCCGACTGGATGATGTGGTGAAGGTGTGCGTCCACTTGGCCGACCTTGGGGATTTTCAAGAGATGAACCGGGCCTATTCCGAATTTTTCTCGGAGCCCTATCCCGTGCGCACTACCGTTCAGTCCGGGCTGCTTGGGACCATGCTGATCGAAATCGACTGCATCGCCTATACAGGGTCCTGACGGTCCCGTTCCTGCTGGCGTCTCTCATGGTAGGTGTTATCCATTTGAGGTGACGGCATGTATGTTGGAATCTATGCTTTGCTGACGGTCCTTGCCGCGCAAGGGCAAGGGAATCATCCGATCTTCACCGTCGATCAGCGGTATGTTGACGCCATCTATCATCACGGCGCTCAATCGTTTGGCCGAATTCCCGAAAAGCAGCTGGCGGCTGTGTTTTTCCGCAATCTCGGACATATACGCGGGACGAAAAAGTGGCCGCCATCTCAGGTGCAGATCCGCTCGGCCGCGATCAATGCGTTTTTGGAAGGCTATCATGACAGCCTGTCCGGACGTACGATCGAGCTTGCCTCCGACAACGGCGTGGTGGAGGACCTGTACAATGAATATCGGGATCTGATCGAATTCGTTGTGGACGTGCGGGCTTGGCCGGGGACGGACGACTTCGGTTGGAAGATCAAGCGGGAAGCCGTTTGGAGCGACGTTCTCGAGGTGCGATTTGCCCTGGAAGACGGCAATGGCAAGGCGTACGAACCCGTGCGGGTGGAGAAGCTCATAGAGGATTCCCAAGTGGCGGCGCACGAGGGAGGGGACGAAATCATGGGCTACTATGCCCGGTATCACGTTGTATTTTCACAATTCGCCCAGGACGGCAGACCTATTGCGTCGGAAAAGTCGCCCAAGCTGACCTTCGTGATGCTGCGCCGTCCTGGGGAGCTGAAGGCAGTATTCGACATGAACGACATCTTCAAAGTCATTGGGAAATGATGAAGCGGGTATGATCGGGCCTCTGCTTTAGCATGCGCGGCGGATTCAGGAGTTTGCGATGAATCCAATGTTGAAAATCGGTCTGTTGTGTTGCTGCTTTTGCGCGCTGGCGCCGTCCCAAGTCAAGGTCCAAGACCCGGCGCGAGCGAGGTCTTCACATATCGGCGTTCCGGATTTGGGTGTCAATGCCAATATGAAGTGCCGGAGGCCGTTCCCAGACGATAATCCTTGGAATACTCCGATCGATCAGAGCCCGGTCGATTCCAACTCGGCTACGCTGATCGCGAGCATCGGCTTGAGCACGAGCCTCCACCCGGACTTTGGCGCCAATTGGGATGGCGGGCCGTTCGGGATTCCGTACGTTGTGGTACCGGGTTCCCAGCAAAGGGTCCCCATGAGTTTTGACTACGACGACGAGAGCGATCCCGGCCCCTACCCGATCCCGCCGAACCCGCCCATCGAAGGAGGCGTGAATTCGGACGGCGACCGCCATATTTTGGTCATCGATCGTGACAGTTGGAAGCTGTACGAGACGTTCTATTCTTGGCCGGAGGGAAATGGGTGGCACTGCGGCTCGGGGGCGATTTTCGATCTGAACTCCAATGCCTTGCGACAGGCCGGCTGGACATCGGCGGACGCCGCGGGATTGCCGATCTTCCCTGGTTTGGTACGGTACGACGAGGTGGTTTTGCGCGGTGAAATTAGGCATGCGCTGCGATTTACCGTGCAACGATCGCGGAAGGCATATACGAATCCGGCGCGGCACTGGGCGAGCAGCTACACGGACCCCAGCTATCCGCCGATGGGAATGCGCGTGCGGCTAAAGGCGAACTTTGATATTAGTGGCTACCCTCCGCATGTACAAGTGATCCTTCGCGCCCTGAAGAAGTACGGGATGTTCGTAGCGGACAACGGCGGAAATTGGTTTTTGTCCGGCGCGCCGGATGCGCGGTGGGACGATGATGAGATCAATACCCTGAAGCAGATCAAAGGCAAGGATTTTGAAGTCGTCAAGATGGGGACGATTGTCACACCTTGACGCACTACCACTCAAAAACTGATATGATGCTTGAATAGTCGTCGGTCCATAGATGCTTGTCATCGTCCGGTTGGATCGGAAACCACTTGGGATCTCGCTGCAGACCGGCCAAATCGCTAAGGTCGTTGACCACGAATACCCAATTTGAAGGAACTTTGCCGGACATCGCTTCCTGTTCTGATATGTTGGAATCCGGACACCAGAGCGCCACCATGCCTTCATACTTTGCCAGCGCGGCGACGACCGGGGTTAGATTCAGGTGCCGGTTCGAGATATGGAAGGCGATGACACCTGTGGAGGTCAGGTGATCAAAATAGATGTTCATTGCCTCTTTCGTCAAAAGATGAACCGGCACGGCATCGGAATTATAGGCATCCAGAACAATAAGATCATATTTTTCATGCGATTTATTCAGCATGAGTCGCGCATCTCCGATAACAAACTTTGGCTCCGCATTTGCGTCGCGAATATACGTGAAATACGGTGAAGTGGAGGCGAGACGAACGACCGCCGGATCGATCTCATAATAGGTCCAATCCTGCCCCGGCTTCGAGTATGCGCTGAGGCCCCCAATTCCCAATCCAATAATGGCGATCTTCGCATCCTCGCGAAATCGGCCGGAATTGAACAGCCTTCCGATCGGTCCCGTAGGATAATAGTATCCGATCGGCAGATACCGAAGCCGCTCGATGAATGATTGCGAACCGTGCACTGTTGTTCCATGCCAGAACTGAAAGGTCTTCGCCCCCTTGCCACCGCGGGTCACACGCAGCGTTCCGAAAAAGCTGCGTTCCAAATGCAGCGTGTAATGGTATTGATCGCTAGTCAGCATCCCGCCGATAATCACAGCCGTCAGCGCAAGGCCAAATCGAACGGGACGCTTCCACAGAGCAGCGATGGGTAGCAGAAGCAAGAACAGGCCAAATCTTGTTAGCCACGACGACGCCAACTGCATCGAGTCGATATACATCATAATTTCCGCAGAGAACAAACCCGCCGCAACTGGTATCGCTAAATCCATGACTCGGTTAAGGGGCGTGCGGGATGTTGGCAGATGTGGCAACAGCAGCGCGCCAATGATGATTGTGATCGGATATTCCAGCACGTTGATGAACACCATCGGCGCAATGATCGCGCAAAACAGACCTCCCAGAGCGCCTCCAACCGATAACATGAGATAGAAAAACGTCAATTGCCCTGGCGCAGGCCTATCCCTCGCGAGTTCGCCGTGGAACAACAATGCCATAACGAACAGAAGTCCCAGATCGAGCGGAATCAGGTAGGCGGGCGGGCCGGAAGCGTTGATGAGGAAGGCCAGAACCGCCATCGTTCCGAGGAACGGGAACGCCCAAGCCACCCACATGCGCGGGATGAGCGGCCTACGACTGAATACAAGAATGAAAGACAGTAGGTAGATCGCGAGCGGTATGACCCATAGCAGCGGGAACGACGCAATGTCGGTGGTAATGTGGGTGGTGACCGCGATTAGCATGCTCGATGGAACGAACGCCAACAAAATCCATCGAATCCATCGCATGACGGCAATCGGCGCCACAGGCTCCACAAGCGGTTCCTTTTCAGCAGACTCTGCCACACTCGAAGTCGAACGAACCATCACGTAGATCAGCAGACCCGCCAGAAGAACATAGAGCCCAGACCAGGCCCATCGCTGTTGCTTTAGGGTGAAATACGGCTCAACAAATATGGGATAGGAAAGCAGGGCGATCATGCTCCCCCAATTGCTGGCAACGTACAGAAAATATGGGTCTGGTGCTCGCTTCTGACCTGTCCGGGAGAACCAACGCTGCAAGAGCGGGCTGGTTGCGGATAGCAAAAAGAATGGCAGGCCAACGGTGGTCAGCATCGCCATCAGAAGCCAGCCGACGGGCGAGGCGCCGCTGGGCGGTTCCATCCCCGCACGGAGTCCAACCGGCAAAAAAGCAACTCCCGCGATGAGGAGGAGGCCGTGCAAAATCGTTTGCTGCTTCGGTTGCAGATATCGGGAGCTAAGATGGGCGTACAGATACCCCAGGAGCAGTGCCGCCTGATAGAAGACCATCGCCGTGTTCCATACACCTGGCGCCCCACCCATGAGCGGCAGCAAGAGCCGGGCAAATAGGGGCTGAATAAGGAACAGAAGCAAGGCCCCGAGAAAGATCGTCAGGCTGTACAGTCGTTGTTGCACGGTCACAAAATGCGACAGCCTGCCCAAAACCCCTTCTTACTTGGCAACGCTGATTGTGGACCGAATCTCCCGGCGGTCCTCACCTTGCGTGACCACAAAGCGAATTGGCTTCCGGCCCGTGACAGCCTTCCAAAGCGTGAAGCTGCTCGCATGAAACGACTTACCGGCATCAATCTTCTTGATCTCTTGCTTCCCCATCGATTTGTCCGAAACGAACAGTTCGACCACAGTGCTTTTGACTTCCAGCGATCCCTTGTTCGTTAAATTGATCCCGAATCGGACCCAATCCCCGTTCCGTGGATTCGAAGTGCTGAGCGTGATGTCGCGCGATCCGAAAGAGAGATCTCTGAGGCTTCCGGTTGGGGGATCTTTGCTGGCGGAGACGCTAAAGTTATCCTTCGCCTCGCCCCGAAAACCGGCATAGGACACTAGGAAGCGGACGTTGTGATACCCCTTCTCCGACTTCCATTCCGGGAACGAGTTGGCCCGGATCGTCCGTCCGCCCCGAATTGAGGCAATCGACTGGCGGCCAATCAGCTTCGTTCCAACGTATAGCTCCACCGTCACGTCCCGAACCGTATCGTAGGAATTGTTCATAATCTTTAGGCCGAACTTAACATTTTCGCCGGCTGTCGGACTGGATGGATCGGCGATTAGGTCATCCTGACCAAACGTAAGGGCCCCAACCTGGACTCCGTTCTGACCTCCGCCCGAGCCGCCCGATCCATGAATGTCCAACGGTGTACCGGAAACGAGAAACGTCTTGCTGGCGGACTTCCGGATGCCGTCGCCGATGATCGTGATGTCAACGGTATGGCGGCCCGCGACGGCGTCCCATTGGGGAAGACCGCGCACCGTCATCCGCGAGCGGGCATTGACTGTCGAGAGCGTCGAGCCGAGGGGTTGGCGGTCCACTGTCGTCAAAATCTGCAATCGCTCGGCGTCTGCCTGGCCGCTGTTGTAGAGCGCGATCACGAACGTAACCTTGGCATTGGGCCGAGGATTGTCCGGAAGCACCGAAATGTTGGAGCTGTTGAATTCTATGACCGGCTTTTTAACCTGGGCGACCGAAATCCCGACGAGCGCCGCAAGCGCGGACACCATGATGTTTCTCATATCTAACCCCCTTGGCAGTAGGACGATACCCGAATCTATTGGACGCCGCGAGTCCCGCCGTGTTCCAGGGAGAATTTTGGTGCCTGGGCCATTCGGCGCAGGCAAACTGGTAAACTCACGCAATTCGTTGTATTCTGTAGTTCACAATTCTCAAGCAGGAGCTCACGCATGACACCAATTACCGCGGTACGGTCCACCACCGGGGACCTTTCTACCAATTTCATCGAAAATTGCCGCAGGGAGGTTTCTCTGGACGATCGCGCCCGGCTGGCCATGAACGCGGTCACGAAGACATCGATCAAGCAGGTTGCGTTGAACCGAGACGTGGTCAACAAGGTCACGCACACCTACTCGCACCAGCTTAAAGCCGGCGAGGCGACCAGCCAGAACAGCAGCGGGCGATGTTGGATGTTCGCGGCGCTTAACACGTTCCGGACCATCGCAATGGAAAGCATGAACCTGGACGCCAAGTTTGAGCTATCCCAGAACTACCCCCTGTTTTGGGACAAGCTGGAGAAGGCCAACTATTTCCTGGAAAGCATTCTTCAGACATTGGACGAGCCGACGGACGGCCGGTTGATTGCCTACCTGCTGCGCGATCCCATCCAAGACGGCGGCCAGTGGGACATGTTTGTGAACATCCTCAAGAAGTACGGCGCCGTGCCGAAAACCGCGATGCCGGAGACCGAAAGCAGCAGCGCGACCGGCGCGATGACGAGCCTGATCACCACCAAGCTGCGGGAGTTTGCCTGCACGCTGCGCGAGAGCGGTTGGCCGATGGAGCGGATGCGGGAGGAAAAGGAGCGGATGATGCGCGAGGTGTACCGGATGCTCGTAATCCATCTCGGGGAGCCTCCGACCGAGTTCGATTGGCAGTGGCGGGACAAGGACGAGAAGTTCAGTCGGGACGGGGTGATCACGCCTTTGCAGTTCGTTGAAAAGCATATCCCGATCGACAAAATCGATGACCTGGTATGCCTGATCCACTGCCCGATGAGCGACAAAGAGTTCAACAAAATGTACACGGTCGAGTATTTGGGCAATGTAATTGGCGGCCATATCATCCGGTATCTCAACGTCGATCTACCCGTGATCAAGAAGGCGGCGCTGGATCAGCTCATGGACGATCGCGCCGTATGGTTCGGGTGCGATGTGGGCAAGGGGCTGGATCGCGACCTCGGCATCTTGGACCTGGGAGTCTTGGACTACGGGCTGGTGTATGGCACGACGTTCGACATGGATAAGCGCCAGCGATTGGAGTACGGCCACAGCGCGATGAACCACGCGATGGTGTTTACCGGCGTGGACGTCGAGGACGAGCGGCCGCGCAAGTGGCGGGTCGAGAATAGCTGGGGCGAAAAGGCGGGCGAAAAGGGCTTCCTCGTCATGACCGACTCTTGGTTCGACGAATACATGTACGAAGTTGTAGTCGATAAGAAACACTTGCCGGCCGGCCTGTTGCCGATCTTGGAAACGGAGCCGATCAAGCTCCCACCGTGGGATCCGATGGGAGCGTTGGCGCGATCCGACTAATGAGCCGGTGGAATAATCCAATCATGCAACGCGCGGGCTAGCGCTATCTGCACGGCTCGCTGCTCGCGTGGCGTTCCGGGACCACCGCTCACGGCCGTGACAATCGGCGTGACAAGAATATCGGCCGCAATCTTGTACATGTTCTCTTTCTCATCGCTTCTTCCAGTGGCGTCGAGCCGTTTGTACACCGTCTTGCCTTGGGAGACATCGTACACATACATATCAGTTGTGGCAGTCGATAACGTTTTGGGGCCCAATCCCACCCAAACGCTTCGGGTATGCCACTTGATGCGACCATATATGACGATGTCGGCCCCCATTTTGCCGGCGAAATCCCGAAGGGATTCCTCGGAAGGCACTCGAAAGGCGCTTGGCTCTTTCGTATTAAGTTCGGCCCAAGCTTTTTGCGCCACATCTTTCGATGCGACCGAATAGCCATTCTTCGCCGCGATCTCGCCAACTGTGTCAAAGGCGGTTTTTTTAGCGGTCTCGGTGCCGTTCTCCATCGCGATGGGATAGATTACAGCCAAACCCTTGACTTTGGCGCCTGCCTGCGACGGGATGTCCTTTGGAGAATTCTGGCCGGCCACCGTGGCAAAGCAGAGACAACTCAGCAGTAACGGTACGCATTTGACCGATTTTCTCATTTTGATTTCCTCGGCTTTCGATTTGTATTCTATCTGTTTGACGCCGGAGTCCGGTTCCAAAGTTCCAATTTGGGCCCAAACGCAGCGAGACCGAAGCAAAAGCTACCCCGAAGAGATCGGGCGGAAATGATGATGGCTTGTCCAAATTGGTTCCGGCATCACCCGATACGCCATAATGGCGACACCAAGCAAAGGAGCGGGGATCATGGACAGGAATACCAACTATTTGTTGATTGGCGGCGGGGTGGCGTCCGCGTCGGCGGCGCAATGGATACGCGAGCGGGATGCCGATGGGGACATCCTGATCGTCTGCGGCGAAAACCATCCTCCTTACGATCGTCCTCCGCTCTCGAAGCAGTTCCTAACCAAAGACGATTACAAAACCGACGACCCGTACAGCAAGCTCGACAGCTTCTATCCCGACAACAAGATTCAGCTCGTGACCGGCGTTCGGGCCACCGGCATTGACCGATCGGCACGATCCGTCCTGTTGGCGAACGGGGACACTGTGCGGTACGAAAAGCTGTTGTTAGCGACCGGCTCGAAACCGAGGGAGCTTCACGTTCCCGGCAGCGATTTGCGAGGCGTGTTCACCCTTCGGCGCATCGAGGACTCAGAGGCCATTCGCTCGTGGCTGAAAGATGCGCACAAGGTGGCGATCATCGGCGCCGGCTTCATCGGGATGGAGGTGGCTTCCAGCGCGTTGGCCCGTGGATGCGAGGTTACCATCTTTGAGCGCGGCGATTATCCGTGGCACTTGTTCGCCAGTCCGTCCACTGGCCATTTCATCCGACAGGCCTATGAATCCAAGGGCGTGAAGTTTGCCCTTGGCGAAGAGGTCACCGAATTTGAGGGCATGGGAGAGCTGCAGTCCGTCAAGACCGGCGGCGGGCTGTCGGTGGCTGCCGGATTGGCCGTCGTTGGGATCGGTGTTATCCCGAATACCGAATTGGCCGTGAATTCTGGGTTGGAGATGGGCGACTGGAATGGCGTCAAGGTCAACGAGTATCTCCAATCCTCCGATCCGAACATTTGGGCCGCGGGAGACATTGCCTATTTCAATGACCTCGTGACGGGAAAGCAGTGGCATCTCGAGCATCACTTAAATGCCAGGTATCAGGGGCGAGCGGCCGGGGCGATCATGGCGGGCGAGGTCAAGCCGTATGACCAGGTTCCCTATTTCTACTCGGACTTCTTGGACCTGCATATGATCCTGCGCGGCGAACCTGGTCACTGGGAGACGAAGGTTCTTGGCGATCTGGACGGCGGGGAATATGTCGAGGTCTACTACGACGACAACAATCGGCTTCGGATGGGGTTGACGATCAGCCATGAGGAGCCGAAGCTGGACCCGATTTCGGACAAGCTGAACGACCTGATCCGGGCGAAGGCCAAGGTGGATGATCTGTCCGCGGGGACGTTCGGTCTTTAAGTCCAACGGACTGTGCGCAGGTTTTGTTCGTTGCGATTCGATCAGGGTATCAGAACGAGAATCTGCGGCTACGGATCACCAACAAGCCCGAAGTTGATGAAGATGATGCTGAGATCGGGGAGATCGACGAGTCCGTCCCCCTCGACATCTGCTGGTCCGCCGAGGTTACCATACGCGGTGAACACCGCATTTAGATCGTAAAGATCCACTGCATTGTTGCTGTTGGCGTCACCGATGCCGAAGGTCATATCCAGACCAGTTACTGGGCCGAAACTGGCATCGGTCGGGACGGTGCGCCGCAGCCATGAAAGGGCATTGACGCTCACATCCATCTGCCGCGCATAAGCTGTGACCGTGTACGAGCCGTCCGGCGCAACGATGGCGGTCCGGATGTCGAAAGGTATGGTCTCGCCCTGATTTCGGAACTCGAACGTAACGTTTTCCGGCATAATTCCAATATAGCCCTCCGGTTGCAACCGCCCGGTAATGGTGACCCCCCAGCCCGATCCGGAGCCGATCTGGTGGACGAACACATCAGCATAGCCGTTCGTGTCCCCAGCGACCAGGTTGCTCGCGGTGCTAGCAAAGGCGACATAGCGCCCGTCCGCGCTGATGGAAGCGTCGAAGCTTTCCAAATTTCCTTGCGCCCCGGCGGAGGAGATGGAAACCCGCTCCGTGGTTCCGGCATGCCGGTCGCGAACGAATACATCTTGATAACCGTTCCTCTCCCCGGATACCAGGTTGCTCGCGTAGCTTCCGAAGGCGACATAGCGCCCGTCCGCGCTGATGGATATGCCGTAGTCGCCGCTGTCCGAATTTCCTTGCGCCCCGGAGGAAGAGACGGAGACCCGCTCCGTGGTTCCTAACTGCCGGTCTCGAACGAACACGTCCCACTTGCCGTTCGTGTCCCCTGCGACCAGGTTGCTCGCGTAGCTTTCAAAGGCCACATAGCGCCCGTCCGCGCTGATGGAAGCGTAGAAGCTGTCCCGATTCCCTTGCGCCCCGGAGGAAGAGACGGAGACCCGCTCCGTGGTTCCGGCCAGCCGGTCCCGAACGAATTCGTCAGTATAATTGTTCGTGTCCCCGGACACCAGGTTGCTCGCGTAGCTAGAAAAAGCGACATAACGCCCGTCCGCGCTGATGGAAGGAAGGTAACTGTCAGAATTTCCTTGCGTCCCGGAGGAGGTGACGGACACCCGCTCCGTGGTTCCCATTAGCCGGTCCCGAACGAATATGTCATTAGTATTGTTCGTGTCCCCGGATACCAGGATGCTCGCGTAGCTCGCGAAGGCGACATAGCGCCCATCCGCGCTGATGGAAGAAAATTCGCTGGCCGAGTTTCCTTGCTCCCCGGAAGAGGAGACGGACACCCGCTCCGTGGTTCCTAACTGCCGGTCCCGAACGAACACGTCATGGGTGTAGTTCGTGTCCCCGGATACCAGGTTGCCCGCGGAGCTCGTAAAGGCAACATAGCGCCCGTCCGCGCTGATGGATATGGCGTCGTATAAGCCGCTGTCCGAGTTTCCTTGCGCCCCGCTGGAGGAGACGGAGACCCGCTCTGTGGTTCCAAACTGCCGGTCCCGAACGAACACGTCTTGATAGCCGTTCGTGTCCCCGGCGACCAGGTTGCTCGCGTCGCTTTCAAAGGCGACATAGCGCCCGTCCGCACTGATGGAAGGATGGTAGCTGTCCCAATTTCCCTGCGCCCCGGCGGAGGAAACGGAAACGCGAACCGTCGTGCCCTGCTGGGCCATGGCGAAGCTGATTAGGAACAGGCCGGCGACGGCCGTCGCGATCATCCGCGCGCAAAACACCTCTCGCCTGCCACAACCCCACGAACGCACGCACCGGCGCATAGTTCGACCTCCTACCCAACACTGAATCGCATGAAAATAACTGAAATTCATCTTACCCCGCTCCCCGCCAAATGGCCAGCCTCCTTCTTGTCAGACCCTCTCTTAAAACTCCCTCCCCCTGTTTTCGGCTTGCGAAAACAGGGGGAGGGGTGGGGTGGGGGTCATCCGCAAAAAAACAAAAAATGAATCATTCCGGAAGCTGTGTTGGGGTCCTCGTCTGCCGATTGCTTCGGTATGCCGACTTCCTCAGACCCCAACACGAGCGGTACCAATGGACGTCTCACAAATAGAAAGGCCCTTCACAATGGGGATTGTGAAGGGAGAATAATGGATCCCCGCTCGCAACTGCGACCCATCTTCATTAGCCAAGCGGAACAAAGAGCATGAAGAACCCCCACCCAACCCTCCCCCTTTTGCAGGCTGACGCCTGAAAAAGGGGGAGGGCTTTCCTGCACCTGGATGTGTTGGGGTCCACTGGCATCCCATCCTCTCAACTTCCACCAACCTTGACCCCAACACAAGCGGTTCGAGTGTCGGGGTCTAGGGGTTCGGCAAGCGATGGCTGGCCTTAAATAGTGAACCCCGACACATCGCCGTTGTTCACAAATCGAGAAGAGGATGTGTTGGGGTCCACTGGCATCGATTCTCCTCAACTTCCACCAACCTAGACCCCAACACGAGCGGCATATCGTGTCGGGGTCTTGGGTATCGGCGGGCGGTGGGTGGCCGGAAGGAGTGAACCCCGACACATCTCGTTGAAACCCGGCGGGCGATGGGTGGTCGACAACAGAGCCCCGACACATCGCATAGGACCTGCAAAGGCGCCCCCGTGGTCCGAAAGTCCTAATCGCACCATTGGCGACCGCACCCAGGGCGGACAATGGGGGGATTGTGCAAAGCTCCATAGAACAGGTGCATAATCGCTAACTGTGCGTTCGCCCCAATCCGGCGCGACAGTATTCTGCTTTTCTAAGGAAAAACGGCTTCGGCCGAGGAGGTTACTCGATGCGTTTTATTCGGTTTTGCGGAGCCGCGATTTCCGTGCTCACCGCCGCCACCGCGGCATTTTCCCAGAATTCAACACCCCATGGCCTGATCCGGTACGCCGACGTCAGCGCCACGCAGATCGTATTCGCCTGGGCCAATGACCTATGGCTCGTGCCGAGAGAGGGCGGCGTGGCGACCCCCCTTTCCAGCCCGCCTGGCGGAGAGGTATTCCCGCGATTCAGCCCCGACGGCAAGACCATCGCGTTCGTCGGCAACTATGACGGGGGACGTGACATCTACACGATTCCGGCTGCCGGCGGAGTGCCGTTCCGCGTCACCCACCATCCCGCGCAGGAGATCGTCACGGACTGGACGCAAGACAATCGACTTGTTTTCTTTTCGGGAGGATACGCCGGGCTGGGCCGTATGAACACGATCATGACCGTCGCGCCTACCGGCGGCTTGCCAACGGTTCTGCCTGTTCCTTATGGTGAAATGGGCGCCATCAGCCCGGACGGCGAATGGCTGGCATACATTCCCTACGGAACCGATACCGCGACATGGAAGCGCTACCGCGGCGGGACGGCTGCGGATATCTGGCTGTTCAACCTCAAGACGATGCAGGCGAAGAGGGTCACAGACTGGGAAGGCACGGACAGCCAACCGATGTGGCAAGGCAAGACGATCTATTATCTCTCCGACAATGGACCGGAACACCGCCTCAATATTTGGTCCTACGACACGACCAACGGCTCGCGCAAACAGATTACGAAATTCACGGAGTTCGACATCAAGTGGCCATCCAATGGTCCCGGCCCGGACGGCAAAGGGGAGATCGTGTTCAACGCCGGCGGCGATCTGTACCTGCTCAGCCTCGCCAACTTCCAATACCACCAGGTTGACATCCGAATCCCCAAGGATCTTCCCACAATCCGGCCCAAGATCGTTGACATGAGCAAGAATATTTTCGGTTGGAGCATCTCTCCGACCGGCAAGCGGGCCGCGATCGACGCCCGCGGCGACATTTGGACGGCTCCGGCAAAGGACGGCTCCCCACGCAATATCACGCGAACGGGGAATGCCATCGAGCGGGACCCAGCATGGAGTCCGGACGGGCGCTGGATCGCCTATTTCAGCGATGTCAGCGGAGAATACGAAATCTACCTCAAAGAATCGGACGGCAAGGGTGAGGCGAGGCAGCTCACCAAGAACTCCAAAAATTGGCGATCGGGCATAACTTGGTCCCCCGATTCCAAGCACCTCGTCTACCAGGACACGGCCGGCGGCATCTTCCTCACCGATGTGGAGAAGGCCGAAACAAAGGCGGTTTCGGAAAAGGACCCGTGGGCCGCCAACACCCCGATCAGCTGGTCGCACGACAACCGGTGGATCGCGTTCAACCGCATGGAAGAGCGCGCGACGAAACCTTCCATCTATGTCTACAACGTGGAAGACGGAAAGACGACGCGGGTTACGAGCGGAATGACCGACGAATCATCGCCGACGTTTGATCGGAAGGGGGACTATCTCTACTTCACCGCCTTCCGATCGTTCAACCCTGAGTACGAAGACCTGGGACAGTCCTGGATCTATCCGAACACTTCGGCTATCTGCGCGATTCCGCTCCGCAAGGACATGAAGAACCCGTGGCTTCCGAAGAGCGACGAAGAGACTTGGAAAGACGAGAAAAAAGACGGCGATAAGAAAGAGGGAGAGAAGAAGGAGGAGAAGCCGGAAGAAAAGAAGGAACAGGCCGCCCCGGCCAAAGACGATGGTGTATCCGGCACCTGGGAGTGCAAGTTGACGGGCGCAGCGCCCTTACCCCCAGCCGGCGTATCCATCACCTTCGACCTCACGCTTCACCCCGACAATTCGGTCACCGGCTCCGTCACTTCTGACATGGGAGGCGGCGCGATTGAGAGCGGTAAGTTTGACCCGGCGTCGAAACAGCTTACGCTAACGGTCAAGCCCTCAGATGGCAGCGACGATGCCACAGTGATAGGCAAGATCGATGGAGACAACTTTAGCGGCACCGCAACCGCGAAAGGGCTTTCGTTCGACATCAAGGGCACTCGCACGAAAAAAGGAGCGCAAGGCGGCGGCGCGGGCGGAGGCGCGAGCGCCGGCAAAGCCAGAGAAAAGGTGGATATCGACTTCGACGGAATCGAAGCGCGGCAGTTCCAACTTCCCATTAAGTCCGGTCGCTTCGGCAATCTGGCGGTTAACGATCGCAACCAACTTCTCTACGTCCGCGCCGATGCTAGGGGAGCCGGCGAACCGCCGAGCATCAAGCTGTTCGACATTGGTGATGAGAAAAAGGAAGAGAAGACTGTGGCGTCCGGCGGCGGTTTCGACATGTCGGCGGACGGCAAGAAGATCCTCATTCCGCGCGGGCCGAGCGCCAGCATTCAAGACGCCTCGGCCGGCGCGACGGGCGACAACGTCGTAACGAGCGGCATGCTGGAGACGATCAACCCGCGCGATGAATGGAAGCTGATCGTGAAAGACGGATGGCGTCGATATCGCGATCAGTTCTACGATCCGAACATGCACGGCGTCAACTGGCAGAGCGTTCTCGACCACTACATGCCCGTTGTCGACAACTGCATCACGCGCGAAGACGTTGGCTTCGTCATCGGCGAGATGATCGGTGAGCTGAGCGTGGGTCACGCATACTACTTTGGCGGCGATATCGAGAGCCAACCGAACATGAACGTCGGAATGCTCGGCGTGGATTTTTCGCTGGAGAACGGCGCCTATCGATTAAAGCGGATTTACAAAGGGGCACCGTGGGAAACAGACGCCCAGTCACCTCTTGGAATGCAAGGCATGGACGTCAAAGAAGGGGACTATCTGCTCGCCGTCAACCATGATCCGATGGACACTTCCATGGATCCCTGGGCGCCGTTTATCGGCATGGCGGGTCGGACCATCACGCTCACGGTGAGTGCGAATCCCACGATGGACGATAAAGCCAAGGATGTCATCGTGAAGGCTATCGGTGACGATGGCCAGCTTCGCTTCTGGGATTGGATCGAGCAGAATCGCGAATACGTCTCCAAGCAGACCAATGGCCGGGTCGGCTATATCTACGTGCAGAACACCGGTACGGACGGTCAGAGCGATCTGGTCAAGCAGTTCTACCAGCAGATCGACAAAGAGGCGCTGATCATCGACGAGCGTTGGAACGGCGGCGGGCAGATCCCCACTCGCTTCATCGAGCTGCTCAACCGTCCCGTGACGAACTTCTGGGCAACACGGCATGGCAACGACGCGACGTGGCCCCCGGATTCCAACCAGGGTCCGAAGTGTATGTTGATCAACGGCCTTGCCGGATCCGGCGGGGACATGTTCCCCTGGCTGTTCAAGCATGACAAGGTCGGAAAGGTGATTGGGACCCGTACATGGGGAGGTCTCGTCGGACTGTCCGGCTTCCCGCCCCTGATCGACGGCGCAATCCTAACGGTCCCTGGGTTCGCGTTCTATAAAACGAATGGGACGTGGGGAGTCGAAGGCCACGGCACGGATCCCGACATCCAGGTCATTGACGATCCAGGCAAGATGTGGAACGGGGGCGACCCGCAGCTCGACGCCGGCATAGCACAGATGCTTCAGGAGCTGAAAGATCACCCGTTCAAGGTGACGCCGAAGCCGCCGTATCTGAACCGCAGCGGCATGGGAGTCCCAGAAAAGGACCGATAGCGAACCGAAAACCGCCGGAGGGTCGCCCTCCGGCGGTTTTTTTCTGCTTGTGCCAGCTAAGAATTTTGCCAATGCCCAACGCGACCGGTCGCACGGCGGGATTGCGACGCGAGCTTTCGTATCGGGCGCTTCCTCCCGCAACCTTGCCTGGGTTCTCTCTCCGACCCCACGGAATATTTCCTTGAATTCACCGAGCCTGGAATGCGGGAACGAACGGAGACGCCGGCAATGTGTGCAATGAAGGCTATCGGCTCGCCGCCGATTGCAGAGCCAAGATTCCGTAGGACATGGATGCCTTGGGCGGCTGGTTTCATTTGGGTCGTCGCGGTTACAGCCGGTTTTACCGGGTTGTTGAGCTACCAGCTTCGGCCAGGGGTGTCTGGAAGCGCGCCGACCGATTGGCCGGCGCACACACGGTTGAAGCGCAGCACGACCTTGCCAACGATGCTAGTGTTCGCCCACCCGAAGTGTCCTTGCACGCGGGCGACGATGGCGGAGCTTGACCGCCTCATGTTGGCATGCCGAGGCAAAGTCCAAACGTCGGTTGTCTTTTTCGATGCCGGCGGCAACGACGGTACGTGGGCCAAAACCGACCTTTGGCGCTATGCGGCAAATATCCCTGGAGTGGTACCACTTGCGGATCACAACGGCGTGGAAGCCGAGCGATTTGATGTCTCAACATCGGGCGATGTTCTACTGTACGATCGTGACGGCAAGCTAGTATTTCACGGCGGCATCACAGGGGCTCGTTCCCATGAGGGCGATAACCCGGGCCGCTCCGCCATTTGCGAATATCTCCAGACAGGCAAAATCTCTTATGCGCGCACCCCGGCGTTCGGTTGTGCGATTCGGGCAGGGCGGAAATAGTGCAATCAATCGCAATGATGGCAGGGATCGATGTCCGCGCGAGCAGCCTGCTCGACAATCATCGCCGGCAGGTCTATCATCAAACAGACCGCCTTTTCGCATTGCTCATGATAGCGCAATGGATATTTGGCATCGTTACGACGCTCATCGTTTCGCCGCGGACATGGATCGGCGCTTCCGGTATGGTGCACATCCACGTTTTGGCAGCCATTTTTCTGGGGGGTACTCTGAGCAGCCTGCCCATCTACTTGGCGCTGCGGCATTCGGGCAGCCCAATAACGCGGCACGTAATCGCCGCCACGCAGATGCTCTGGTCGGCCCTATTGATTCACTTCACCGGAGGGCGGATCGAGACCCATTTCCACGTTTTTGGATCGCTCGCGTTCCTTGCCCTGTATCGCGACTGGAAGGTTTTGATTACAGCTACCATTGTCATCGCCACAGACCACATGGTTCGGGGCATCTATTGGCCGTACTCCGTCTATGGGGTCGCCTCCGCGCAAGAATGGAGATGGCTGGAGCACGCCGGATGGGTGATCTTTGAGGTCGTTGTCCTGACTTTCTCCTGCTTGCGCGGCCTGAGAGAAATGGAAGCGATCGCGGTTCGTCAAGCGACCGTCGAGGCTGCCAAAGAGATTACGGAGGAGGAGGTTGAGCGTAGGACTTCCACGCTGCGGCAGAGCGAGGAGCGCTTCCGGGCGATGACCGAGGCATCACCGATCGGTGTCTTCATTACAGATAACACAGGAAAGTGTTTCTATATTAATTCGCAATGCCAGAGCATTACCGGCCAGGATTCAGCCGAAGCTTTCGGGATCGGATGGCTTGATGCCGTGCATCCCGATGACCGCTTCCGGGTGATCGATCACTGGCGCGAGGCAATGGAAGGGATTGGATTCACGCATTCGGAGCATCGCGTACTATTGGAAGAGGACCGTGTTGCATGGGTACGAGTGAATACGGCGCCGATGCATGATGGAGACGCTTTTCTCGGTATTGTCGGGACCATTGAAGATGTGACGGAGATGCGCATCATGGAGACTCAGCTTGCGCATTCGCAGAAGCTGGAATCCATTGGGCAGCTTGCCTCGGGAATCGCGCATGAGATCAACACTCCCACGCAATATGTCGGCGACAATCTGCGATTCTTGTCCGATGCGTTTGTCGATTGCAATCGAGTCATGGACACATGTAGGAATCTAATGGAAGGTTCGAAAGAGCGAAATTACGTGCCGACTGATCAATTGCTCGCCTTCGAGAGTATATGCAAAGAATGCGACTTCGAGTATTTGCGCACGGAGATACCGGTGGCGTTGGAACAGGCGAGGGAGGGAGCAGAGCGAGTGGCTGACATCGTTCGCGCGATGAAGGAATTCTCCCATCCCGGCACGTTTGAAAAGAATCCGACAGATATCAATCGAGCGATTGAAAGCACTGCAACAGTGGCGAGGAACGAATACAAGTATGTGGCGGATATTGAATTTGATCTCGATCCCAACTTGCCCCTTGTCCCCTGTTATTGCGGCGAGCTGAATCAGGTGTTCCTCAATGTTATCGTTAATGCGAGCCAAGCCATACAAGAAGCCAACAAAGGCTCGATGGGACGAATCCGGGTCACAACACAAGTTAGGGACAACAGCGTGGACATTAGCATTTCAGACGACGGGATCGGCATTCCTCCTGAGATTCAGCCCAAAGTGTTTGATCCATTCTTTACGACAAAAGCCGTTGGCAAGGGGACCGGGCAAGGACTTGCTCTTTCTCGAAATGTCATCGTAAACAAACATGGCGGAACGCTCACGTTCGAATCCGAGATTGGCAGAGGTTCAACATTTACGATCAACCTGCCACTCGGTGCGGCAGCTCAAGAGTGTGTTGCATGAAACACCGAATACTCCTTGTCGATGACGATCATCTGTTTCTCGACGGCCTGATGCGACTTTTGCATTCGAAACGCGATGTATGGGATGTGAATCGAGCCCACTCCGTCGATGAGGCGATTCAAAAAATCTCTCAACAGATTCCCGATGTGATCGTCACTGATGTGATGATGCCGCTTCGCGATGGATTTGAGCTATTGGAAGTGATACAGGCCGGAAACTGGACGCGTTCGATTCCCGTGATTATGCTGACGGGGCGGCATGAAAAGGCGCTTCGTCAACGCGCGCTCAACGCCGGCGCCACGGACCTTTTGTGCAAGCCCGTCGATCAGGAAGAGCTCTTGGCTCGGATGCGAAACGCACTTCAAATGCGCGAGTACCAGCTTCAGATCGAGAGGCAGAACGCCGAGCTGGAGAATCGGGTCGCACTCCGGACCGTGGAGCTTGCCGAGTCGCAGGCATCCACCATGTTGCGTCTCGGAAGAGCGGCAGAATTTCGGGACGTCGAAACCGGCGCTCATGTCATGCGCGTAAGCTGCTGCAGCCGCATCCTGTCGGAGGCGCTGGGTATGGATGATAGGACCGTCGAGCGCATTTTTTTGGGAAGCGCATTGCACGACATCGGCAAGATCGCGGTTCCGGACGCGATACTTCGCAAGCCGGGGAAACTGACGGTGGAGGAACGCGTCGTCATGGAAACCCATAGCGCCCTCGGATACGAGATTTTGACCGGCAGATCCGAAGTGATTGGCGCGGCTCTGGAATGGGGAGGACGACCATCCTACATGCCCCACAATCCTTACCTAGAAACGGCGGCGCAAATTGCTTTATGCCACCAGGAACGGTGGTCGGGAAACGGTTATCCGCAGGGACTTGTGGGAGAAGAGATTCCCATCGAGGCTCGCATTACGGCGGTCGCCGACTGCTATGACGCGCTTCGATCGGAACGCCCATATAAGCCCGCGTATTCCGAAGAGGAGACGCTCAAGATCCTGCGATCGGAGTCGGAGCGAGACTTTGATCCGGAGGTCTTCGAAGCGTTTGAAAATCACAAGTTGGCCTTTGGGCTCGTTTGGGAGCAATTTAGAGATGAAAACGAGTCGGTCCTCGAGAGGTGCGTCGCAGCATGAAGCGAGTCCTATTTGTCGATGACGAGCCGCACATCCTTGACGGGCTGCGACGGATGTTGCGCCCCCTTCGGGATGAATGGAGCATGGTCTTTGCGGATAGTGGTCAGTCTGCCATCAATCTGCTGCGCACCGAAACGTTCGACGTAGTGGTATCGGACATGAGAATGCCCGACGCGGATGGTGTCAAGGTGATGGAAGTCGCCCTGGAAACGCAGCCCCATACTGTCCGAATCATCCTTTCCGGCCAAGCGGATCGCGAATCTGTTCTCAAGATTGTAGGCAAGACCCACCAGTTCCTGACCAAGCCATGCGACGGCGACGTACTCAAAAATACGATCACTCGCGCCTGCGCTGTGAGAGAATTATTGACCGACGATAAGGCCGGCGCGTTCGCATCTAAGCTCGAAACCATACCTGCCATGCCATCTGCGTGCGAGGAGATCCTCAACGAGCTCTCGTCTACCCAGTGTTCGCTGCAAAGGGTGAGCGGGATCATCGCGCGGGACATGGCGATGTCCACAAAGGTTCTACAGTTGGTGAATTCGTCGTTCTTCGGCTTAGGCAAGCAGGTTACATCACCAACTCGGGCCGTGATCATTCTGGGGACGGAAACGATTCGGGCACTGGCGCTGACCCACGGTCTTTTTCACCGGATATCAGAGAAGCAGTTGGCGGCTCTTGGACTTCAGGGGCTATGGGACCATAGCGCGCGCACCGGTTCTTTTGCGCGAAGGATTGCTCGCTCTGAAAACGTCTGCCACTTCGCAGACACTGCTTTTCTATCCGGGTTCCTCCACCCGATCGGAGAACTGCTTTTTGCATCGCAGTTTGAACAAGAATATATGGCGTGCAAGCAGAAAGCGGCTGAACAGGGCATCGCTGATTGGCAAGCACAAGAGGAAGCCCTCGGAACCTCAAGCGGCCCGATGGGCGCATATCTTCTTGGATTATGGGGACTGCCTTTATCGATCATTGAGGCAGTCGCCTGGTCACATTGGCCATCGATACGGCCTGTCAACGCCTTTAGCGGTTTAACCGCCGTGCACATCGCCAATGCGCTGGATGCGGAAGCAAATTGCTCCGCCGAGGCCGAATGCCGCATTGACCTTGTGCACCTCGAAACGATCGGGATGGCCGACCATCTGCCGCATTGGCGGGACCTTTACCGCGAATCGTGTGATCTCAGCGACGCGGCTTAGCCAATCCCTGCCATAATTAGGCGGTGGGGCGTTCAACTTTGGATTTCGAGACGAGGGAGACTGCTCCGCTGCGTCCTTCCCGTATTTTCAGCTTCTACTTTCCCCTCGCCTGCTCGTGGATTTTCATGTCATTCGACTTCCCTATCGCCGTTGCCATCATTTCTCGGATGGCGGATCCGGTGGCCACGACCGCGGCGTTCTTGATCATGACGAGCATCGCCATGTGGATCGAGAGCCCCGTCATCGACCTGATGGCGACGACCACGACCTTGGCCAAGAACCATCAGAATCATATTCAACTGCAACGGTTTTCCCTTTGGATCATGGCGGGAGTCGCCTCCGTTCATGCCCTTGTCGCGTTCACACCCATCTACAACGCGATCGCATTGAATCTAGTCCATGCTCCGCAAGAGGTCGCCCGGATTGCTCATACCGGGCTCGTCTATATGACCCCGTGGGCGGCGATCATCGGCTGGCGGCGGCACCGGCAAGGGATATTGATCCGATACGGAAACACAAGACCGGTGGGAATTGGCACCGCGATCCGCGTCGTCGTGATGGCCGCCTATGCGATCCCATTGAGCCACCTGTCCCAGTGGCCCGGGATCGTGATTGCGGGCAGCGGGCTGTCGATTTCCGTGGCGGCGGAGAGCCTATTCATCTACTGGGTCAGCGCCACAACCGTTGCCGCACACTTGCTGCCTGGAATGGGAGAAAACGACGCCCCCTTGACCATGCGAAAACTGATAAAGTTCCACTCGCCGCTGACGGCCACGACCATGCTGACCTTGATTACCCCGCTCATCATCAGTCTAGCATTGGCAAAGGCCGAGCAGCCGGTCCTATCGCTCGCCGCGTGGCAAGTGGCGATGAACATTCTGTTTCCCCTTCGGTCTTCCACATTTGCGCTGATCGAGCTCGTGATCACGCTGTATCGGGATGCCGCGAGCGCTCAAATTTTGCGCCGCTTCTGTCTGGGAGTCGGGGTTTTCTTGACCACCCTCACCGTCATTTTGTGGCTGACGAACGTAGACCTTTGGTTCTTCCGGCGGATGCTTGGGACGACGCAGGAGATTGCGATGTTGGCGCACATCGCGGTGATTGGTTGCGCGATTGTCCCGTTGCTCGGTGCGTTGCAGAGCTTTGTGCGCGGCCTGCTCACGGCACATCACTTGACGGCGTCGCGCTTCGCGGCGACTGCGGTCGCATTTGTCACGCTGGCAGGCATGTTGGCAATCGGTGTCGGCCTCGCTTGGGCGGGGATTGTGTCGGCTGCGGCGGCGATGACGGTTTCCCAGGCGACCGAGTTTGGGGTCCTTTATTACTCGTTTCGAAGCCGGCTCAAGGATTTCGGTTTTGTACGGCAGCAAGCGTGACCGTCGCCTTGGCCACCAGCTTGTCCTGGTCGTCGAATATCTCAGCTTCTGAAACGAAAATCGTTCTGCCGGGTTTGAGACAGGTCCCGACGCAGCGCAGTTTCTTGCCGGTAGCCGGTCGAAGGAAGTTGATTTTGAATTCGATGGACATGATATCGTCGTCTTCCTTCGACATGCTGACCGCCGCGCCGCCCGCCGTATGATCCGCCATTGTCGCCAGCACGCCGGCGTGGACAAACCCATGCTGCTGCGCGTGCCTTGGCTGGATTTCTAGACTTGTCTCGACGCGGCCCGGTTCGATCTTTTCTAGGCGGATGCCGAGATCGGTAACAAAGGTTGCGTCGACAAAGACTTGCTTTACTTTCATTGCGGTCGTCGAATCTATTGGATCCATCGACTCAGATCTCACCCAGCGGCTTGACCCTGAGGCCGGCGACGGAGAGAACCAGGAAATGTCCGAGTATCTGGCTTGCTACCGCTGTTGAATAAGCACGGACCAATGTACGCAACTCGCTGCCGGGCATGGCAGGTGTCCGCAAAAGTAGTACACCGGGAACAGGCAGTTTCTGGCGAAAGACCAGATCGCCAAAGTCCTTATCGAACGTGATAATCGCGGCTCCGAATCTCTGGGCGCAGTCAAGGATCGTGGCATCATTCGCTCCAGATAGAACCTCCCGCACATGGATTCCCACAATGCCTACCTCGGCCAACGCCTCAACTACCTCCGGCGGAACGTTTTCATCGATCAGCGCCTTCATTGGCCGGAGGCGGGAGCCAAAATGACTTCATCCGTTGAGAGAGCATCCCTCGCATAGGCCAGCGCAGCCAAAATATCCTCCCGGGTCAAATGCGGATAGTCAGAGAGGACTTTCTCCATGCTCCCTTCCGCTGACAGCCTGTCAAGGATGAATTCGACAGTAATGCGTGTTCCTTTGACGATCGGCTTGCCAACCATCACCTCTGGATTACGAATGATCCGGTCCTTCCACTCGTTCATACTGATATTGTATCATCTTTCTGCACGCCGAAGACGGGCAGAATGGCCCATAATTGTTGCGAATCGCATCATTGGCGAGATAGAATGAGCCATTCCCTCAAAAAACGGAGTGACCATGCCAAAGCGACCGATTACCGCCGAAGACCTTCTCAAATTCCAATTTGTCGGAGACCCCCAGCCATCCCCGGACGGCAGCCGAATCTGCTTTACAAAAAAGACGATCAACGCCGAAAAGAACAAGTACGAGACCCACCTGTGGATGGCCGACACAAAAACCGGCTCGTGCGAGCAATTCACCTTCAGCGAATTCAATGAGGGCGGGTCGCGCTGGTCGCCGGACGGCAAGTACATCGCCTTCACCAGCGGACGGGACAAGCCAAAGTCCCAGATTTACATCATCCCAACCGCCGGCGGGGAAGCGCGAAAGCTGACCGACTTGGCAGAGGGCGCCGTCTCCGGTTTCAAATGGTCCCCGGATTCCAAGAAGATCTGTTTTGCGTTCCGATCCAATCACGAGGACTGGACCGACAAGGCAAAGAAGGAGCGCGAGGAAAAGGGGTTGTCGACTCCGCCGCTCATCGTCACCGAGATTTGGTATCGGTTGGATGGCGATGGGTACTTTAACACCCAGTACAATCAATTGCAAACGATCGATGTGGCAACCGGTGAAATGAAGGAGATTACCAATGAGCGGTACGGTGCGACCGATTTCGATTGGTCTCCGGATAGCAAACATATTGTGTATGTTGTCAACCGCAGCCCGCAGCCGTTTGACACACCGCAACTGGAGGATTTAATTGTTCTGAACACCGAGACCGGCGCCGAACGGAAGATCGAGGGGCTGCCGGATGGTCCAAAGGGCACAACTGTATGGTCCCCCGACGGGAAGAAAATCGCCTACGCCGGCCATCCTCACGTGGAAGATTGGTGGGGCGGCCGGAACTACAGGCTATATGTGACAAATTCCGACGGCGGCGGTTGCCAGGATCTTTTCGAGGAATTGAAGCACGATTTCTCTTTGGGTGTCAGCGCGCTCAGTGATTCGAAGGAAGCAAGCTACTCCGCGTCCATCGAATGGAGCAAGGATTCCTCGCGCATCTTTTTTGGTGTTGGAACGGAAGGAACGGTCCAAATCGCCTCATTGCCGGCAACAGGCGGCGAGGTGACCTGGTTGACGACAGTGGACGGGCTGGTCGAGATGGGGGGATTCGACGCCGAGCGCAAAACGGTGGGCCTGGTAGTTTCCAATGGGGCCATGTTTGCCGAGATTGCATGTGGAACGGTTGGTATTGATAGCATTGAAACTCGACCCATCACCCAATTCAATAAACCATTGTTCGATGAACTTGAGATATCGAGACCTCAGGCGTTTTCGGTAGAGAGTGAACCTGGCAAGAAGGTGCACGCTTGGCTTATGAAACCGGCCGGGTTCCAAGATGGGAAAAAGTACCCATGCATTGTACAAATCCACGGCGGTCCACACGCGCAATATGGCAACACATTTTTCCACGAGTTCCAGTTGCTTGCGGCGCAAGGATATGTGGTAGTTTTCAGCAATCCACGCGGATCGAAGGGATATGGAGAAGCGCACTGCAACGCTATCACCGGCGATTGGGGCAATACCGACTATGTAGACTTCATGGCGGTCGCAGAACACGCCAAGTCGCTGCCATTCGTGGACGGCGCCAAAATGGGTGTGATGGGTGGCAGCTATGGCGGATATATGACAAACTGGATCGTTGGGCACACGAATCTATTCAAAGCTGCCATCACGGATCGAAGCGTAGTGAGTCTACTATCCATGGCTGGTACATGCGACTTCCCGTTCGTACCCGATACCGAGTGGAAGGGCAACCCCTGGGACGAAATTGATGATCTGTGGCGGCAAAGCCCGCTGAAGTACATCAAGAATTGCAAGACGCCGACGCTCATCATCCATTCCGAAGGGGATTTGCGCTGTCCAATCGAGCAAGGAGAGCAGCTCTTCGCAGCGTTCAAACGGCTCGGAGTGGAGACCAAATTCGTGCGCTATCCGCAGTCCACCACGCACGGCCTCTCACGCATGGGACCGCCGGATCTGCGCATGCACCGCCTCGGACAGATCGTGGACTGGTGGAAGGATCACTTCAGCCGATAAGATCTGCAAATCGCCGCCGGAGCACGGAAGATATATGATCGAGCCGCTTCCCTTCGACAGGAAGTTGATCGATTCGATCGAGCCAGGGGCGGAATCGATCGCACAAGTTGTTGATGGCAGCATTCGTGACCTTTTCCCGCAATCCATACCGTTCGCCGAATCGCACGAAGTCCTTTCGATGAAAACTGTCGTCGCGGCCATCCAACCGCATCGCCATGGACGGATCGATGCCTTTGTAGATAAGTGTGCATACAAGATCATACGCCGGGGTCAATTCGATCAGATTCGTTGGCGGCGATTGATATAAACTGACATTTTTTGCATGCATGTCCGCGTTGCCAATTAGGTAGCTGAAAACGTACATTTCAATGAATCGCAGAATCTGAATGACAGGTGCGCTTGCATACTCGATAATTCCTTCCGCAATATCCTGGGCTCGAATTCGATACTTATCGGCAGGATAACGATCAAGAATTTGGCATCCATCCTCCTGGTGAATTCGACGGACCCTGCTGCTGCTTCTCACTCGTATCCTATCAAATCGAGTAACTAGGAGTCCCTCATTGCCGAGGGCGTCGCGTATCACTTCCGCCCGGTTAATCACGAGTCCGCAATCACTGGCAATTCGTAACACCACCTGCTCATTCGCTACCAGATTGGGACGATCAGGCGGATTGAGTTTGAGAATAAACGCTGCATTTGGAATTCGAGAGCGGATCGGAAACGAGATCAATCTGCCGGATATCTTTTCTTGGACTCCAGGAATGCTGGCATCCCAGATATCACTCGCTGGATCGATAGACCGCTGATACAGTTCGTAGAAGTCCAGTTCGCCAGTTTTGGAGAGATCGATAATGGGTTGTATGACCTCCCGCTGCTCTCCTTCTGGAACGATCCAAACGTCTCCGACACAGTCAGCGCCAACTGACACCAAAATTGAAAAGAGATCGTCCGGCGATGTTTTGATTCGTTGGAGCACGCTTTGAAGCCGCAGTCCCTCTGGCAGCAGGCCTGCAAAGAACGGGTGCAGATTCACTCCGTGGATCTCGAAGGGTTGCTTTCTAAAAGGCAGATGGAAGGCAATGCCGAGTTCCGATCCTTCGCGACCTTGAAGAAACTCCAAATCGTATTGAAAAATCGCGCCATGCGCCGTTCGAGCCAGGCGGCCGACCTTCTCGTCATCGCGAAAAACATCCGCGGTCTCGACATTGGTTGCATGTCTCATCGTGCCGCCACGATTAGATCACCCTTGCCCGGTTGGATAACCAACTGGAGGCCGAGAATATCCAAAACGCTGAGCAGCTTGTCGAAACGCAGTGTCGGTTTGCCGCGCTCCAGATTGACGACAAACTCTTCGCTGGTGCCGGCAAGCAGCGCCAACTGCCGCTGGGTAATGCGATTGGCTTTGCGATATGACCGGACGAATTGGCCGAGCTCGCGCACTGATGGTTCTACGTTCCTAATCATGGTTATCGCCGTGATTTTCTTTGATGAGTGATAGGATATCACATATTTCCACCGAATACTAGGCAATCACCATGATTTGTGTCCATTCAGGACAATATCAGCGGCAAATCGGCCAAATTCTCGGCGATTGCCGAGAATTTATGGAATGTTGCATAATGAGACCGATGTACATTTCCCTGCTCATCGACGTTGAAGACCCGATAACTCTGGAGGCCGACGACGCCGCCCGGGACGTGGCGAATGTCATCGCCGACGCCGGGGCGCGGGCAACGATGTGCGTCGTGGGAGAAAATGCCCGGCTGTTCCGAGAGCGAGGCCGCACCGACGTCATAGAGGCAATCAAGCGCCACGATATCGGCCTGCACACGAACACCCATTCTTTCCATCCAACCACATGCGAGCTGCTCGAGAACCTGGATTGGGAAGAAGGAGTGGAGGCCCTTGTAAGAACAGAAGCTCCCGGCGTCCAGGCAATCCGAGAGGTATTCGGCGTCCAGCCATCCTGCTGGGGCGGGGCCGGAAACACCTGGGGTCCACAGGTCGCCGCGGCCATTCAGCGGCTGGATATCCCTGCCTACGTCTACGCCCACACCGCTCCTCCCGGCGACGATCTTCACATGTTCAACGGCGTCATTGCCTACGGCGGCGGACTGTATTTGGGCGACCAGTCCCTACACAAAGATGAGGAATGGCGCGCCAATTTGGACAATTTGAAGCACGAATTATTGCGGCGAAATCAGGAAGGCGCACAGTGGACGGAGGTGTTCACTTGCCATCCTGTCATGCTTCGTTGCGAACAGTTCTGGGACGGCGTCAATTTTGCCAACGGCGCAACGATTCCGAAAGACGAATGGCAGCCGGCAAGGCTCCGGACAGATTCAGAATACAGAAGCGCTCTCCGCAACCTCGGTACGTCGATCCATGAACTCAACTCCCTCCCCGGCATCCAAATAAAGACGATTTCAGACATGAATGACCTGGCGCGCAATGCCGCGGAGATCCCGCTGGACGAACACGAAATCGAAGTCACGAAAGAGCTAATTCGTTACAAATTGGAGGCCATGAAGAGCTGGCCAATCCACAAAAATGATTTAAATGTTTCCCGTTTGATCGATCTTACAATTGAACGTATCCACACCCTCCGTAAGCTCCGCCTGCCCCCTTCTAGGGGTTGACTCATCAAAACCCAAAATGGTAAGATACCTGTCGGATCTACGAGGATAGACCTAAAAGTAGGCTTGGCCACGAAAGGGGGGCCCGATGGCTCATCGGCTCTTTTTTGTTGCCAGTGTGACTTTTGTGCTTTTACACTGTGCGGCAGCGGACGTTAGTTATACAATCAAACAGGGCGATACGCTTTCGGCAATCGGAAGCCGCTATGGGGTCAAAGTGCACTCCATCGCGATCGCCAACGGCATCACTTCCGAGACCCGGCTCAAACTCGGGTCTACCTTACGAATTCCACAATCCAAGACCAGTCGCGGGCACCTCGTTCGCAATGGCGACAACGATCGGACGATTGCAAAAGCGCACGGCATCAATGCCTCCGAGCTTCGCAAGGCCAATCCATCGGTCAATTGGTCCAAGCTGCAAATCGGGCAGTCGATCCGGCTACCCGGCAACGAGGCGCCATCCGGCGAACCGTTGTTGTGGCTGGCCGAATTGAAGCCCCCGGTTAAAGTTGAATTCGCGAGTGTGCCTTCAGGTTCGTATACCGTGAAGCAGGGGGACACCGATTGGGGCATCGCCAATCGACTGGCGATCACCGTCCAAGACCTGCACACTCTCAATGCGAACGTCGAATTTTCGCGGCTCAAGCCCGGAGATGTGCTGAACGTCATTCAGTCCGGCCATCGGCTCCCGAAAACGGGTTTGCTAGAGGTGGCGGAACTGGTTCCAGAGTTGGATACGGCCTCGATAGGAGGCACGTGGGCGATGATGAACGCCGACCGTGTCGGGATCCGTTCGAAGCCCGCGACGACGGCCAGTCGAATCGGATTGGTCGATAAGTACACCCGCGGCCGAGTCATCGGCAAGAACGGGATATGGTACTGTCTGCGCTTCCAGCACGGCACAACAGGCTGGGTGAAAGGCAATCTCCTGGCGCACAGCGATGCGCCGGCCTGGGCTGCCCCCGCGCGGCCGAGATATGCACAGGCGCATCGAACGATGCGATACGCCTATCATCGCCGATACCGCTCCCACGCAAGCGGCTCCGATGACGGCGAAGCCTATGCGGCCCTCGACACCGGTGGGAATGAAGTCGTAGATACCGCGGCGAAGTTCCGTGGCGTCCACTATCGATACGGCTCTTCATCTCCCAGCGCGTTCGATTGTTCCGGCTTTACCATGTACGTCTATAAGAAGCAGGGCATCAGCCTGCCGCACAACGCCGCCGCGCAGTCGAGAAAGGGCGCCAGGGTGGGAATGAGCGATATCAAGCCGGGCGACCTGGTGTTCTTCAAATCTTCGCGGGGCGGGTCGCGCGTCGGTCATGCCGGCATCGCGATTGGCAACGGGAAGTTCATTCACGCCTCCAGCGGAAAGGGCAAGGTCAGGGTCGATTCCTACGAATCCGGCCATTACAAGAGCCGTTTCGCGGGGGCCCGGACCTTCCAGAAGAAGAAGGTTGAACCCAAGAAGAGCAGCGATCCGCCGGCCACTCAAGAACCGAAGACCGAGCCGGACACACCCCAGAAATAAGACCGGGAACCATTGCCCCACCGCCTGTTGCAAACGTTTGGCGGTGGGGTACAGTATTTGGCGGTAGGGGGTGTGTGGGATGATGGAACACGAAGTCGACCTGGAGTTTGACCTACATAGCGTCAAGGCGGTGGTGGAAGTGCGCTCGCCGCATGCCGTGAATGAATTGCTCGGTAACGGGTGGGTCTTGCACGATATTTACATTTCCCAGGATATGCGAAGCAATTTCATCCTGCTGCGAACGGACGAAGTCACCTGCCGACGCTGCAGCGGACCGGCCCGCGTGGAGGTCTCGGCGGAAGGGGATTCGTTCCGCCTCGTATGCCAGAGGGAGTGCTTCTAGGATAGAGCTGGTTTGTGCTAAGATTTGCCTGACGGGGCCGCGGAGACAACCCGGCCCCATGCCTTTGCCAAAAAACCGTGCCCCGGTGGTCTAGCGGTTAGGACGTCGCCCTTTCACGGCGAAGATCACGGGTTCGATTCCCGTCCGGGGTACCAATCCTCTTCAAAACGCGAACCGAGCGGCTCGTTCATTGGATGGAACCCGTATTTGCTGCTCTTTGTGTCGTTATTTTCGATGACATGGATTGCCATTTGAGCCTAGCTGGACGGAAGCCGTATTGCGGTGACAGTCAGGCAGCACCATAATCACCGATAACATCGCGTCCGCGATGGTGGACCAGGTATGCCTGGGAGAGACGATATCAATATTCGCGCCCAGCTCGATCGCATCGAGGAACGCCTTCAGCGAATCGAGAACGCATTGTACGCTGACAGGCCACCAGAGTACGATCGCGCGGCGATTCGTCCATCCCCAATTGTGCCGACGAATATCGAGCAGGCCGACATCGAGATGTCTGGGGAAGAGAACGCCGAACTGACGGCCATCGTCCTCGGTTATTTTTCCGTCGTAGCCCTGTTCGCAGGACTTCAAACCTTTCTCCATTGGACCGTCCAGGCCCACGTGCTTTCCGCCCCAACGGCGCTGTCCATCGGTTTCTCGGTTGGCATCTTATTGACGGTTGCCGGTCAGACGTACCGAGGCTTCTATGGCCAGATCGGGGAAATGATCAACGCTGCGGGGCTCGGTCTTGCATACATCACTCTCTATGTCGCATGGCTTCGATACGGCGTATTGACTGCTAATGGCGGCGTTATTACCACATCTCTCGTCACTGTGGCGACGATGGCGCTGGCATTGCGACGAATCCGGATTCTCACTCCTCTCATTGCTATCGCGGGCGCCTATGCGACGGCAATTGTCACGGGCACGATATCGGGTTATGAAATTCTCGCCCTGATATATCTGGCCGCGGCAAATGCGGCTGCGCTGTGGCTTCTGGCTCGGCTGAATTGGCACAATCTAGCCGCAGTGGCATTGGTTTTTGCCATCGTTGCCTGCATCCCGCCGATCAACAGGCTCGTCCAATCGCCGCTCGCGCCAAACGCCCTGATCTTCTGCTTCCTTACACTATCGCTTGGTCAGTTTGTCGTTATGGCATGTTTGCGGTTGGACCGCGTGTCGGCCTTCGACAGGGGCGTTCTCTGGACTGCCGCCGCGGCATACTTCTTTGGTGCTTGGGCCGCCGTTTTCTCACAATCCGCATGGCGCCCGTGGCTGGGATCGTTCACGCTCATCCTAGCGCTGGCATTCTTCGGACTTGCACGGTTCCTATGGCGCCGAAACAGATCGGCTGAGTCGCTTCCTCTCTCCGCCAACTCGCTCGGGCTTTCTTTGCTCACGTTGGCCGTCCCTCTGCAATTATCCGGTGCGTCAGCGTCCGTTGGCTGGGCGATACTGGCAAGCGTCGCCTTGTGGCTGGGTGTTCGGGCGGACCGCCCTCGCGTTCGGTCGTCTGCAATCGGTATCGCCATTCTCGGGTTTGCACGGGTTGCATTTCTAGATACTTTTTCCGCATGGCATCCCGGGCTCAACGATCGTCTCGTCGCGTACGCCGCCGCGATTGCAATGTGCGTCTATTTTGCGATCGGCCTTCGAAGAGTGCCGGCGGATTCGCCCAGCCCCGGAAGACACGTCGCCCCCTATTTCTGGGTTGGGGCGAATTTGCTGGGGCTTACGATCTGCAGTCTGGAGGTCTGGGATACCACGAGCGGGCTGCAAAATGGCGACCTGCTTGGACCAACACTCATGAGCGGGGTTTGGACGATCTGGGGTCTGTCCTTGATAATAACCGGATCCCTCCGGGCGAACAGGAAGGTACGAAGGTCCGGGATCGCCCTGTTCGCGCTCGCCGCGGCCAAACTTCTCTTGTTCGATCTCCCGCAATTGGGCGAAGACTACATCGTGCTCAGCTTCTCCGGCTCAGGTCTTCTGCTCTTGATCGCGGCATGGATCTATTTTCACTCGGCAACCCGGTCCAAGCGGATGCTTTCACAATCTGTTCAAGGACCAAAACAATAAAAATGGAGGCGTAATGATTTATCGAATTTCGGTTGCAATGTTGATGTGCGTGGTGTGTCTGCCGTTGGCGGCCACCGGGCCGGATGACGTCACCCGCATCAACCCACCTCAGCGAGGCTTCTTCTCGAAGCGCTTGGACTACCAGGGCATCGCGATCAAGGCGCACGCGGTCGTTGCGGACGAGGCGCTCAAGGCCGGGAGGGAGCGTCTCGCAATGATGCTCGCCCATCTCCCTGACGCCACTTGGAACCTGAGCCAAGAGGGCGCCGAGTTGCATATCATCGGCAAGGATCAGGTCACGTCCGACCTGCCCGACTTTCGGCACATGAAAGGCAAACCGTTTCGGGGCAACCAAACCGTCGACGAAGGTTCCCGCGGCCTGACCGGGCTGCACGCGTCGTGCGCGGAAGAGAACCTGCTTCACCTGCCCGGCGACCGGTATCACGGCCGGGACGTGTGCGTTCACGAGTTCGCCCACACGCTACTCGACTACGGTCTGACGGACGAAGCACACAAGCGCATCGACGAGCAGTACCACAAGTCGATAGAGAAGGGCCTCTGGGCGACCGCGTATGCGGCCACCAGCTCGACAGAGTTCCTCGCCGAGCTGAGCATGTGGTACTTCGGCACGAGCAGCGACACCGGCCGCATACCCTCCCCGCCCGAACCGGGCCGCGAAGCGCTCCGCAAGTACGACCCGGAGGCATGCCAACTTCTGGACGACCTCTATTCCGGCCGTATCAAGGTTATGAGGAAGGAGATCACACGGCTGACTCCTAGGCCACCCGCCGAAGAGAGCACGCTCCGCTCCGCGAGTGGTTCGAAGTCTTCTGTTCGATTCCGCAACGAGACCGACAAGGAGCTGAGGATCTACTGGCTCGACGCCGCCGGCAAGAAGACCGCCTACGGGACAGTTCAGCCGGGCCAAGCACGCGAGGAGGAAACGTCCGCGGGCCACGTCTGGCTCTTGACGGACACGGACGACAAAGCGGTCGCGGTCTTCGTCGCCGAGAAGGTACTGGGAGTGGCCATCGTCGAGCGGTGATCTCAGGTCGGCCGACGGTGGAGAGCTTGTCTGGACACCTTGCGTCCCCCGCCTGTTGGGTCCCTGTACACGTGGTTGATGAGAGTTAGATAGAATTGAATACGCTCACTTGCTGACATGTCGTTAGAAATACCGACATGTCAGCAAGTGAAGTTGCGTGTATCATTTCGCACATACGCGCCCTGGCGTCGTCCGGCCGAGCGGCAAAGCAGAGCAGTTGGCAATTTCCGTACGTACACTGCCAGCCAGGCGAGGCAAGGGCCGCTTGATGCACGGCGCTTGCGCGTGCAGCATGTACCTTCTGCAGCGGGTCCATGGACACCGAGGAGGAAGGAATCTGATGAAAAACATCAACATGCAGTTCATTTGGCATGCCGTTGCGCTTTTCGTGCTAACCGGGATGATCCGAGCCGTCGGCGCTCAGACGATCATCGTCAACACTTCCAATGATGTTGTCGACTTCGGCGGCGCCCAGCGGGTCGCGGATCTGCCCGGACCGGATGGCCTGGTCTCGCTGCCCGAAGCCGGGCTGGCCTCCGACAACACCCCAGGAGTGCAGACCATCGGGTTCAACATCCCGCAGAGCGAATGGCAGTATCAGTGGCTTTTCCCCGGACGCGCGGTGCTGAAGCCGTTTCTGGGTTTCCGTGTTTTCGACACGGCGATCCTCGACGCCACGACTCAAACGGCTTTCACAGGAGAGACGAACCCCGAGGGCGGTGGCGAGGTCGTGATTTGGGCTGAGACGTACCTCATCGACAATGTGGGCGGCGCGATGTTTGGCTTCGACAACTCCAGCATCCATCTCAGCGGTGGATCGAACAACGTGATCCGGGCCAACACCAAGTCCGGCATCGAGGTCTTCGACTCTGCGTCCAACCTGATCGGTGGCACAAATCCCGGCGAGGGCAACACGGGCGGATTCATCCAAATCGACCGCGCGAGCAACAACGTCGTCGTAGGCAACACGGTCCAGCGCGTACGCGTCCTCGGGTGGGTCGGCGGCGGACAGCCGGCCACGAACAACCGGATCGGCGGTCCGACCCCGGCCGAACGCAACACCATCACCGGCCTGGGCACCTGGAACAGCCAGGGGTGGCCCAGCGGCTTCGCGGTCCAGATTTTCGATGCGATTGGCACGGTAGTCGAGAATAACTTGATCGGAACAACTCCCGACGGCCTGCAACAAGGCCATCTCGCAACCACCGCAGGGATCTACTTCGAAGGCGAGAATCACGACACGCTCATTCGCAACAACCGGATCGCGGGGATCCTCGGGCATAGAATCGGTCCGTACCCCGGCGTGCTTGGAACGGCTATCAGTATCTACGGAACGGGAAGCGGGATATCGATCTTGGGCAATGCGATCGGGTTGAACGCCAACAACGAACCGGTGCTTGGCAGCGTCACGGGCATCGCGACAGCCAACTACTACCTTGGACCCGTTCAGAACGTCGTCATCGGTGGCTCGGCGCCGGGAGAAGGCAACGAGATCGCGGGGCATCTGGGCACGGGCATCAGTGTGGCCAACACGTTTTCCGGGGTTCGCATCTCGGGCAACTCGATCCACGACAACGGCGGCTTGGGGATCGACTTGATCAATAGTGGTTTTCTGACCGGAGTGACAACCAACGACCCGCTCGACCCCGACACCGGCGGCAACGGTTTGCAGAACTTCCCGGTGCTCCAGTCTGCCACCCGCGAAGGCAACACGCTTCACATCGTGGGGACGCTCAACAGCAGCCCCTCGTCCACCTTCACGATCGAGTTCTTCGCCTCACCCCAGTGCGATGCTTCCGGATTCGGCGAAGGGCAGTACTTCCTCGGCTCCACGACGGTCGCCACGAACTCGAGTGGCGACGCGGCGTTTGATGTGACCTTGCCCGTGATCGTACCGAAGGGCTGGTCCGTGACCTCGACAGCCACCAACGTGGCAAACGGCTCGACTTCTGAGTTCTCCCAGTGTGTCGCCGTCAAGGGTTTCGTTCCTCGCCCGATCAGCTCACGTGTGAAGGGCGGATAGAAATGCAGCCACCTGGACGGACCAAGAGCTTACATCCGGTCGGAGGGTTGATCGGGTCGTAGTCGCAATCTTTGGCTCGATCTCGTAGGAGGCTTATCGCCTCTCGCTTTGCGTCAGACGGTTGCTCTCGTAGTTCGTCACTAATGCGCGGACAGCTGGGTCCGATTGCCAAGAACGCCGTCAGTTCACTGATTTGAGCGGATTGCTTTCGTCCGTTTGACAGTGTTCGCAGGAGAAGTCGGCATCTTATTGGCGAGGATGAGGTCCTCGAAGAAAGGCTATACTCCGCTGGGAAGTCGATAATCTGGTGTTTGGGCGATTCGCTCGTTGCGATTTGTGGGTATCGAAAATCGCCATTATCGACACCATAGGAATCGTTGCAGATCTCGGCCTGGGCGACCTTTGCGTTACGGTCAGAATGGCGGCCCAGAGCGCACGGTCTCGCCCCGCGTTCAAGAGGACGGCCCCCCGCTATCAGGATTTGGCGGATACGGCCAAAAGCGGACGAAATGGAGAAACAAAGTGCGCAACATTGGGAAGTTCGGCCTGAGTGTGGCTCTCGCGGCTTTGGCGTTAACCCCGTTGGGGGGCAACGAGCCGCAGAAGAGGCTGACGGTTCGGGTCGATTCCCGGTCGGGAGCGCCGTGTCTGGTTGTGAACGGGAAGCCGGTCCGAGCCCGCATGTTTATGGGGGGACCGACATCCGGGGGGTCTATCCAAGTCGAATCCGCCGCAACGCAGTTCTCCTTCGAGTTTGAGGCCCAGGACGACGCCCAGCGATGCGGCACGATCCACTTCCGGTTTGGGGACACACCCGGAGACCTGTTTCTAGACAACATCCGGATCGTGGAGGTGGCTTCAGGCGCCGAGGTCATGTCGCCGGCCAAGTTCAGCGGAGGACAGGAGGAGTTCACGCGCGACTGGGCATACTGGCCGCCGACACCCCAAAACACGGTTGGCAGTGTCTCGATCGAGCCGAAAGTCGGCGCGAACGGTACCGGCGGTCTTCACGTCCGCCTCAAGGCGCCGCCTGGCGGCAACTGGCCCGACTTTCACATCTACCATCAAGCCAACCTAACCTTCGTGCGGGGCCGGCGTTACCGTGTCGCATTCTGGATGCGAGCCGATCCGGCACGGGATGTAATGGTCCGGCTCTATCGCCCCGGCGCCCCATTCACCTACCTCGGCGGACCGCCTGGTGCATTCGAGATGCAGATTCGACTGGCCGCGGCGGCCGGCGTCAACTTCGTGAGCATCCCTATCGCATCGCCATGGCCTGCGCCAGGTGAGAACGTGGACTGGTGGCCGGTCGACGCAGCGTGCGAGGAGGTGTTGCGCGCAAACCCGAAGGCTCTGCTGCTTCCGCGCTTCGGGGTCGACCCGCCCGAGTGGTGGAAGAAGGCGCACCCGGACGACATGATGGCGTGGGAAGACGGCTCGCGGGGCCATACGGCGGTGGTGGCGTCTCCGCTCTATCGGCGCGAGGCGGCGGAGCGAGTGGGGGCGCTCGTGGCGCATCTTGAAGCCAAGTTCGGAGATCACGTCGCCGGGTACCACCCCGTCGGCCAGAACACCGGCGAGTGGTTCTACCAGAACACCTGGGAGAGCCTGCTCAACGGATACGCTCCGGCTGATCGAGCGGCGTGGCGAGCGTGGCTGCGCGAACGGTACCGCAACGATGCCTCGCTCCAGGCGTCCTGGCACGATCCTTCCGCCTCCATCGACTCGGTCGAGGTTCCCACTCCGAAGAAGCGGCGCGCCTCGCCCTCCGGCATCCTCCACGACCCGGTGACCGAGCGCGATCTGATCGACTTCGCCGACTTCCAGCAGCAGGCGATGGCCGATCTGGTTTGCGACCTCGCCCATGCGGTTCGCCTAGCCTCGCACGGGCGAAAACTGGTCACGTTTTTCTATGGCTACGTCTTCGAGTTCGGCCCGATCCAGCTAGGACCCGCAACCTGCGGCCACTACGCGCTGCGTCGCATCCTGGACTGCCCGGACATCGACTTGCTATGCTCACCGATCTCTTACTTCGACCGAGGCATCGGAGGAAGTGCGCCGACCATGACGGCCGCCGAAAGTGTCGCGCTTGCGGGAAAGATGTGGCTTTGTGAGGACGATACGCGGACTCACCTGGGCACGGGCTCCTTTCCCGGCGAGTTTGACGGGGCCAAGACCCCGTGGGAGACTTACTCGATGCTCGTGCGCAACGTGGCCGAAGAGGCGACGCGCAACTTCGCAACGTGGTGGATGGACTTGGGGAGGACGGGTTGGTTCAACGATCCCAAAATGTGGGCGGAAATGCGGCGTCTGGAGAACACCGACCGGCCGTTCATCGAGCGCTCGATCCCGTTCCGGCCGGAGGTTGCCGCCGTCATCGATGAGCGCTCGATGCTGGGTGTGGCGCGAGAAGGCTGGCGGGTGACGGACCCGGGAATCTACAAGGTTCGTAAACCGCTCGGACGGATGGGCGCTCCCTACGGCCAGTATCTGCTGGACGACGTCTCGCGAGGCCGCGTCAAAGCACGCGTGTTCGTCTTCCTGAACGCATGGAGGCTGACCGCGGCCCAGCGCGCAGCGATTCTGGTCCACACGCAAGGGGCTGGACGGGTCTGGTGCTACGCGCCCGGACGCTTCGACGGAGACCGCGCCTCACTCGGGGCGATGCAAGAACTGACAGGGTTCCGACTCGTGCCGGTTACGCCCGAAAAGTCCTGGGCTGTTCCGACGGATGCGGGCAAGCGGCTCGGATTGCGGTCCGGATTCGGTGTCCAAGAGAGCGTGAGACCGCTCTTCGCGGCGGCGGACGCCACCCGCGCGGAGACGTTGGCGACCTACCCGGATGGATCGGCGGCCGTCGCACTCCGAAAGGTGCATAACGGATGGTCGCTCTTCGTCGGCGCACCCGGACTGACATCGGAGCTGCTGCGGGTCATAGCCAGGAAATCCGGCGTCCACCTTTACACCCAAGAGGACTGCAACGTCTACGCGAACGGCCCGATCATCGCGCTGCACGCATCGCAAGGCGGCACGGTCGTCCTTGACACCGGCCGCGTGGGACAGGTCACCGATGCCATGACCGGCAAACGGGTCGGCTCGGGTCCGCACATCAGCCTGCCGATGAAGTTGGGCGAAACGCGAGTGCTCAGGCACTGATTGTCGAGGATGGATCGCTAACAACCATGCCACATCCCAACGCTCCCGATCCGCCGGTTGAAAACTGTACCTGCCTGACGGCTCTTCCAAACTTCCTAAGAATCGAAAGCTTTGGGAGGCGAAACGATGTACACATTGGAACTGTATGCAGAGGTTCGGCGTGCCGTGTTTGTAGACGGCCTTAGTCAAAGGGAGGCCGCGCGCCGGTTTGGGATCCGCACGGCATGGTATTGGAAATGTCCACTATCGATAGCACGACCAGACACGATTAGCCTGTGTTATCGGGTTCCGAAGCGGCATAAGACGACAGGCATCTATTTCTTCATCAACTGCTTTACCGCCTCATGCAACTGACGGTCGTAGCCCTGCGCCGAGTCCTCGAATGAATTGTCCACGGTAATGTCCGGCGGTACGCCGTAGTTCTCAAGGTCCTGGCCGGTCATGTCCCACCAGCCGGCGACGGGCAGCCGGAAGGCGGTCGAGCCGTCCACGAGCCGAATGTCGTATGTGCCGATCACCCCGCCATACGTCGGCATGCCAAGCACTTTGCCGAAGCCGAGATATCGAAAACCGGACGGCACGATCTCCGCATCCGAACCGGAGAACTGGTTGATCATCATCAAGATAGGTTTCCCCCATACCTGGTACGGCATCGTTCGGCGAGGCGAACCCCTCCCAGCTTCCCACGCGTGCTGTTTTCGCGCGAGTACGGCGTAGATGTCGTCGTGCAGCCAGCCGCCGCCGTTGTATCGAATGTCCATGATCAGTGATTCTTTTCCCTGGACCCATGGCCCGAACATCCAACGCTGCATCTTCGCGAAGGCTTCCTGTCCCATGCCCTCGATGTGCAAATACCCGACCTTTCCTCCGGACCACTCGGCCACCTTCTTGGCATTGTCGTCAACCCAGTTGTCATAAAGCAAGTGGCCGAGATTGCCAATGGCCCGCAGCTTCACGGTCCGCTCGCCGTCCTGCCCGCTAACTCGCAGCGTGACCCTCTTCCCGGCCTTGTCCGCGAGCGGCTCCCACATGCGCTCGTTCGGCTCGACCGGCTGGCCATCAATGGACAGGATCACTTCTCCCGGCGATAGTTTGCTTTCCGGGCGCTCGGCGGGACCCCTCCGGATCACTTCCGCGATTCGCACGCCGGGGCCGGTATATGTTTCATCGAACGTAACGCCCAGACTCGCTGTAGCGCGCACCTTCCTATCCGCTGCATATATCCCTGTGTGGCTCGACTTGAGCTCGCCTAGAATGCGGTAGAAGAGGTCATAGAAATCCTCCTTCATCGCGATATTCTCGAGCAGAGGCCGATACTTCTTGCGTATCGCGAGCCAGTCAAGCCCGTGCATCTTCTCGTCATAGAATTCCGAACCCATCGTCACCCACGCCTCGTCGAACAACTCGTTCAATTGGTCGCGCTTGCTGTAGGTGAGGTACGCGGAGAAACTCAACGTTTGCGAAGCGCCTCCCTCTTTGCCGATACTGTGGATGGCGCCGTTCGGGCCAAGAAACCACAGCTTCTTGCCGTCTTTTTGGAAGATGAGGCTACCTGGGCGCTCGTTGCCGGTCGTCAGGCGCTTGGCCTCGCCACCACGCACGGGAACACTGTAAAGGTCGCTCGATCTGTCGTCCGCCCACTGGAACACAATGGACTTGCCATCGGGCATAACGGCGTAAGAGCCGACCGCGCTTGGCATTGACGTGAGCTGGCGGGCGCGCTCCTCGATCCGCGTGAAATCCGGATTGACGGAGGGAGTACTTTCAACCGGCTTGTTCGTCTGCTCCTCGGTTTCGACGGGCAAATCGTCCGGATCCGGTTCCGGCGCCATTGGCAGCGCGTAGATCTGTCCGGAGCCGCTGCGCCCGGACTCGAAGAAGAGGAACTTTCCGTCCGCGCTGAACTGCATCGCGTTGTTCCAGCCGAAGTATTTCGTCACATTCTGGGGTACGGAACTGCCATCCAATGGAACGAGCCACACGTTCCGGCTCGCTTGCAGATCGTCCGCAGAGTAGGCGAGCCATTTGCTGTCGGGGGACCAAGTGACGTTGTCCAGATATAGAGCCGAAACGACCACGCGCTCGTTGCCGCCTTCCGCGGGCATCACGACCAATCGGGCGCCTCCGACGCCCCTGCGGAACGCAAGCCATTTCCCGTCGGGCGAAAACGTTGGCGAATACTCCCTATCCGTGGTCTGGGTCATGCGCCGCGTTTCACCGGTCTCCACATCGGCCGCATAAACCTTGTAGCTCCCGAAGTCGTCGGGAGTCAGCTTTCGGTTGCTGATGAAGGCGATCTTTTTGCCATCCGGCGACCATGCGGGCTCTTGGTCATTGGCCGGGCTGTCGGTCACGCGTTTCGCGTCACCTCCGCGCTTCGCCTCCACCCAAAATATGTCTCCCGCAACGACAAACGCGACTCGTGCGCCGTCTGGCGTGATCGCATAGGCGGTCACCTCGGAACTATATGTTTGAGCGACCTTGCCATCGAATGTGTCGTCGCTAGGAGCCGATATTGTTAGTTTTCGCGGCGTTCCGTTGGGCAGGTCGATGACATAGATATCCGCTTCATGCTCGAAGGCGATTCGCTTTCCGTCTCGGGAGATGCTTGGCCACGTCACGAAGTCGTCCTTGAAGTGAGTCACCTGACTTGGCGCGGATCCATTCGGGTCCGTGCGCCAAATGTTCGTCGTGAGTTCCGGTGTGTCCGCCCCGGCTCTCCCGGAGACGAAGTAGATGGCCCTCCCGTCGCTGCCGCACATCGGCCATTCGTCAAAGCCCTTGTAGTCTGTGAGGCGCTTGGCTGTTTTGCCATCTGCGGACATGAGATAGATGTCGCCGTTTGCGGCGCCTTTGTACTTTGGCCTCCACCACCGCTGCGGGCCACGCACAATGAGGATCTTGGTGCGGTCGGGATAGGCGGCGGCGGTGCGGAGGGCATCGGTATCGTTCGTGAGCCGGTGCGTCGTGAGCGAGTTCACGTCGATTGTATAGAGCTGCGGCATGCGCGTGTCTCGACCGGAGGCGAAGATCAGCGTGTTGTCATCCAACCAATCAAAGAGGCTCTCGTCATCAGAATGGTACGTGATCTGCCGGGCGGGACCACCCGCGGCGGGCATTACCCATATGTTGTAGTCGGCTGTGCGGTTGCTTTCGAAGGCGATCCATCGCCCATTCGGAGAGTATCGTGGATTCCGATCGTGCGCGGGATGGGCGGTGAGACGCTCCGCCCGCCCTCCGCCGGCATCGACCGTCCACAGGTCGCCGAAATAGGTAAAGCAGATGGTCTTGCCATCCGGCGAAAGCGCGGGCTGTCTGCCACACTTGATTCCGGCTTGCTGAGGGAAAGCGACGGCTGCGAGGACGAGGACGAGAATCGTGACGAGAGTGCGCATAGTGCGTATAAGGTTCTCATTCCGGACGGCTTCGTCCTCTCTCCCATTGCGGCGACCATCAATGCCTTCCGCCTTGCATGACCGGGACAACTCGGCTCGTGGTCCCGACCCGATACACGCCACGGACGAGGCCGACGGTGGAGCTTTGTTGCCGGACTTGAGTCAGGCCGGTGCAAGAAGATTGCGCCTTTCGTAAACAGCCCTTACCGATAGGTCCGGAATTGCTGGGCGGGCGAGGAGGAAGAGGTACTGGAACTCCGGCACGAAAAGGGCCCGGCGTGGGAGCGCCGAGCCCATGCGTCCTTAGTTCCCGCCGCTCAGGCCGAAGTTCACGAGAACGATGTTGAGGTCCGGCAGTGCAACGATGCCGTCCCAGTCTATATCCCCATCCCCCGAGAGCGTGAAGTTCGTGAGGACCCTGTTCAGGTCATTGAGGTCCACCTGGTTGCTGCCATCCGCGTCGCCATTCAACAGCGAGAAGTTCACGCCGGTGGTCGTCGGGCTAGAAACCACGACGCTGGGAATGACTTGCCGCAGCCAGTTCGAGAACTTCACAGCCACGTCATACGTGCCGGCGGGTACGTTCGGGATCGAGTAGTTCCCTGACCCATCGAGCGATATCGTGTCGCTGTAGAGAACGGTCAAAGTGCTCGGCGTGCGGAATTCGATCGAGGCAGAGAAGCCTGCCGGGCTGATCGCCAAGTTCTGCAGATCAACGTTGCCGCTGACTGTCGCTGTGTTGATCTGTGGAACGCGCACATAGTAAACGTCCTGTTCGCCGTTGAATGTTGCGGGATAGACGATATTCGCGCCGTTATCGTCCGACACCATCGCCATGTAATCGCCGATCTTATTCTGTTGCGGCCATCCTATTGTTGAATTGAACGGCTGCGAAACGACGATATTCGGTTTAAACGTCTGTCCACCATCAGTAGAATATGTATAAAAGAGTTGGGAGGTGGCGCTCGATGGATCGTTTCTTGAATCCAACCAGCAAACATCGACGCGGCCATTCGGCGCGACGGAGAGAGTGCCGAACCAGTGGTAGCGGTTGTTGACCGATCCGTCATCGTTCACCATGACTACCGGTTGCCAGTTCTGACCGCCATTTGTGCTGCGGCGAAGCTTGACATCAATTCGGTTGTTGTTTCCCAGGCTGCTATCGACGGAAGCCAGAATATAGATATTCCCGCGATACTGACCCGTGCCTCGATCAGCGGCAATCCACGCTTGGCCGGATAGCCCGTCCGGGTTCACGATCGTGCCATACGATAGGTCGCCGTTCATATCGACGAAGACCGACCGATCGAACGACGGCGTCACAACACCGTTCTTGGCATTCGTCGATCGGAGAAATCTGAGCGACGGCATGCCGCCATCCGTTCCGACGATATATAGATCCCCATTCGGTGCCGTATCGATCGTTCCCCAAACCGGCGTGCGCGGTAAGTTGATTGGATCCATCCATGTCGTTCCGCCGTCCGTGCTTCGGCTAAACTGGCGTCCGCTGAAGTTATTGCCGGCAGTACTCCAATATTCATAGACAAATCCTGCGCCGATGCTTGATGTCTTGTCGATCGTGATCCACTGCTTGTCGCCGCCCATCGCGGGGCCGAGCTTTGTCCAGGATTGGCCGTGGTTGAGCGAGCGAAATTCGCTGGAGTAAAACGTGTCTTCTAGGCTGTTGTAATGGAAGACGCCGCTTGCGGTCGTGTCCAGAGACGGGTCGCTGCGAAAAACGTTATTCTCTAGAACTCCGGGGAAAGTCCAATGCAACCCGCCGTCGGTTGAATAAGCATAACCGCCTTGGCGGAAATTTGAATTAATGCTGTTGAACTGCCGCCAACCTACTGCCATTCTCATTCGATTGGTGGGATCGACCGTCATCGAAGGCTCGTTTGCGGCATCGTTGACAATGTTCAACCCCAGAGCATTTACATTGATCTGATAGGACGTGTACCCGCCCTGGCTGCTCACCATTCCGGGCGAGTAGACGCGAAAGATCGTCTGGGCCGGAGGCATATCAGCCCGCTCCAGGGGTCCTGCCGGAATATGCTTCTGCTGCCTGGTTTGCGCCGTCAACGGAAGAAGCAGACTCATGAGTGCGAGTGCGGATAGAATGTGTCGATTCATCATTTAATCTCCCCAGAAGAATATCGAATACCCCGGCGGCTTCGGCCTACGACCAGTGTACATCGAACTTGGATGGCACCGGCCAGAATATACGACAACGGTCGGCTCGATTCCGTTCCACAAGCGATGATGGCCTGCCGTAGCGGCATCCAGGAAGGAAACCGGCGCTTGTGCCTATTCTCCTTGGGAATCGACACCCATCGGGCCGGGCGGGCTGAGGACATCGATGAGGAGCGAGTCCTCCAGCGTCTCGACTCCGTGCAGACAGTTGGAGGGCAGCAGAACGACCTGGCCCTGGCGAGCGACATTCATTCGGCGGCTCATGACTGGATCGATCCCGCGTCAGATATCACCGATTCTCCCTGGGAAGGACGAACGGACATCCCTGGCCGCCTTGTTTACACCGGCACAACTTGGACGATGTTCAACACGATGTAACAATGGCCGGGAGTTGGGGATGGCCAGAGCGATCAACTGGTGGTAGGCTGGAACCCTACCTCGCAGGGGAAATACGATCAATGGTGGATTCGTCATCGGTGGATGGACTTCACCTCCGCAACCAGGGACTTTATGCAGGATCTTTTCTACCCAACCTGGCAAACCGGTCCGACCACCCATGATTTCGGAGTGGGCGCATGGGTCAACTCGGTGTTCATTGAGCCTGCCGCGCAATCGATTGGGGAACAGCAGCATGGCTGGGGGCTGTTGACTGACGGTCTTCCGGGCTTCGGCACAAATGCCGAGGCTGCAGACGTGTCCGTTTCCTGGGGGAACGGCCCACCGGTATTCACCCAAAAGACTGGTACTACTGGCAGCAGTCCCGCATGGGCGATTCCCTATGGCTCGTTGTATAATTATCTAAAGAAGCGTCTCAACCCGCCGGCGAACTCCGGCATCGGGCTGAAACTATTCCTCATCGGGGGCTGGGATACCACGACCCTGTACGGGCATGAGCAGACGTTAAAGGATGCGATAAGCGGTGGCACGTAGATATCTTGTTTTGCTTTACGTACTACTCCTGGGCGTGGGAGGCTTCGGGCAGAAGTATGCTCACAAGCTCATGCTTGATGATCTCAGCTTTCCATCCGGCGGGGTCATCACCGACAACGGACATTATTTTATCGGCGGCGTGCCCCTTAAGGGCTCTGAGTCATTTGTCTTCATCAAGGACGGGGTGAATATCCCCTACAGGTACGGAAACGTGATCATGTTCGGAGCGGAGGGTCTCGACAACGATGGGAACTGGATGGGGGTGGCTTACAAGGAGTCTCAATTCGATGAGGCGCGGGTCGTTTACAACGGTGAAGTGGTAAATCCCACGTGGGGAGATCCCAATTTGTGGTACGGCTTGAGACCTAAGCTCTCACCGAATGGCGTCACGTCCTGGACGAACTATGGCAACCCCGGGTCGGTCGTCTATAAGAACGGCGTCGAATATTCGACGAACTGGACCGACGGCTTGCAGGACGCGGGGATCGACATGACCTCCGATGGCCGCTTGCTCTGGGGCGGTTACGCGCCCGGCGCGACGACGCCCGATCTGTGGCTGGAAGGCGTTCCGATCAATCGCCAGTACAACCTGGGCGAGTGGCAGTGGGACGGCCGCCGCATCGACATCAACGACTCAGCGCAACTTCTTTGGACCGCAACAAGGCCATCAGATCCGAACCGAACTCATCTTTTCTTGGGCGATTACGATCTCACCGGGGCTACGCTTGGACCGAACGGGTACGTTGATCTGGACGGGAACGGTAGGAACGAGGGAATCGTGTCCATTAACAATGCCGGCCACGTTCTGTGGCCTGGGTATCCCACGCCCGACGGCGTCCGCACAAGGATGTACCTGGACAATCAGATGCTGTATCGCAATCTGCTCGCTTCCAGCGATACGTCGCTCGGCAAACTGTTGGATGATCGGGGAGACGTCGCATGGTCACTCATCCCCATTTCGGGACTGGATCGGCTCTTTCTGAACGACTACGAACTGACGTCCGTGACAGGAACGACATATAGCAATTTCCAAGCGCTGAGCCTGAACAACGCCAGTGAACTACTTTGGGCAGGCAAGCGAAAAACGGGCGAGTACGACATCTGGCTCACTTCGCCGGTACCGGAGCCCGGCAATGTGGCCATGCTTTTCACAGGACTCCTTCTCTTAGCCCGCGTAAGACGTCCGCTTATCCCTCGAATACTCGCTAAGAAATCCATCGAACTGGCCTGCTCGATTTCAGAAAATATCCGCACGATGGAGACAGTATAGCGGCGAGATCTGAGGTAAACGATCGTGTAGACCTCGACCTCTCCTGACGCGGCCACCCAACCGAACCATATCTGTCGCGCCATCAGAGTTTCAGTTCGTCAGCCGAGACAATGTCAATGATCCTCGTCCGTGAGCCGAGTTGCTCACGGTTTGGTCGTGCCGACAGTGCGCTTAAAGCACACGCGACCTTTGGCGTGGACGCCAAACTCCCCGTCCATACCTCGTCGGCCCTTCCCGGTCGTGTCGGTTTCGAAGTTGGCGCAAACTTCGTAGGTCTTGGCATCCAGGGTTCGATATTCATAGGGCCGGCCAGTGACCGGATCGTGAAACGGGTCGACGTAATATTCCTGGCTTTCGAGTTTCTTAAGGTCGCTGGGCAGCGATTTGTTCCTAGTAAAGTAGGATTCAAGCCTCCAAGATAGCGAATTCAGGTCGGAGGCGCGTTCTCGATCCGCAGCCTCCCTCCGGGCCTCCATGGGAGAACCCACAATCAGGAGCGCTGCCACGAGAACTGCCACGACGACGATGGTCACGAGCCATCCGGTAAGACTTGCGCGGCGACGATGTGCATCGATCATTGCGCCACGCCCCTATCGGCCGTCTTCATCTCCCAGAGATAATAGACAAAGACCGCGCCTGATAACGCCAAGACTGTTCCCGTCTTCAGGAGAAACCGAACTGCCAGCTCGCCGCCAAGCACTCCCCCAACGAGCGCGATCAGGGTCCCCAGAATCACGGTGGCGGCAACAAACAGTGTCAAATATGTCAGCCACCGTCGCACGGCGGATGTTCGGCGCTCCGGGTCTGTGGCGTAGGAGCGGAGGTGCATTCGGGTCAATCCCAAATACAGCGGGAACGCGACAATCAAGGTGGCGATATTCCACCGCAGCCCCTCAGATTCGTATCCCCCTTGATATTGCGCATAAACGGGATCCGGGAAGTAGTGATCGACGATGCCGAATGTCAGCGCCCCAAGCGCGATGCTGCTGGCATAGAGGGCGGCATAGGTAACCAGGTAAAGAAAGGCGTCGCGCGCGGATCCGGAGTGGATTCGCCTTGGAACGGGGATCGGAAAGTCGATCTCCGCGTATCTTCGCAAGCCGTCTTCAATCTCGTCTGCCGGCCATCCCGCTTCAGCGAGGACCCGCCGCACGTCGTCCCGGCTTCGGCCCGCCGTCAGGGCCTCCTTGACGAAAATAGTAATATCACTCATGATCGCACCTGATTTCTCGCAGTCCCGAAAGTAATTGTGGACACTTCCTGACAGCGTTCGCCTGTCATTGATTCTAATTACATAAGGAACACCGACTTGCAACGAGCCGTCTTATCGAATATGCTAGCTTATAGCTAGATGATCTTGAAGGAGAAGTGAGGGAGATGGAAGTAACACGAGCCATGAGTCGCAACGTGAACACCTTGCCGCCCAGCGCGAATATCCGCGAGGTGGCCGAGGAGATGCGCAATCACAACGTCGGCTGCATTCCTATCTGTGAGTATGGCTATCCACTCGGAATGATCACCGACAGAGATATCGCGGTCCGTGCGATTCCTGCCGGACAGAGTTTGGACAGGCTGCCGGTCCGAGAGTTTATGACGACCTCCGTCGCCACGATCAATCAGCATAAGGACCTCATTCACGCGGCAGAAATCATGAGGCAGCGACAAATCCGCCGTCTCATTGTCGTTGACGACGATGGCAAGTTGACGGGGCTTCTCACCCTGGACGACTTGGCATCCTGCTGCGACGATCCGTTGCTCGTTGCATCGACGCTCAAAGCAACGTCGGAACCGGCTATGATACATGGGTAAGCGGCTATTGGCGTTGAAATCAAAATCCGCCGGGCTTCCCGGCGGGTTTTTTATCGGTTCAGCCCCGCTCCCAAGCGGCATCAAACGCTGGCTGGCCCATCTCACTTTTCAGCGCCGCAATCAGATCGTCCAATTCTCTTTGGTCCGCGGGCGCCAATGGCGAGCCGATTTCCGCGCGCAACGAAGCAGCCGCAGCGAGATAGCCGACGGCGTCCTCCGGCTCCTCCTCCGATGCCGCCACGCGCGCCAGTCCCTCGAACGTGAACGCCATGCCCAACCGATCCCCCTGTTCGCGTCGAATCGCCAAGCTGTCGAGTAGGCATTTTTGCGCTTCTTCCGTATCCCCCTTTCGATGGAGCACCTGGCCGAGATTGTTCAGGTTGAGAGCCTCCCCTGCCCGGCTGCTGACCTCTCGGCTGATCTCCAGCGCCTGCCGGAAAAGGTCCTCCGCACCGTCCAAGTCCTCCTGGGCGAATAGCACGTTCCCAAGATTATTGAGGTTGAGGCCCTCCTCGGACCGATTGCCAAGCTCCCGGCTGACCTTGAGCGCCTCCTCATAGAGAGACCTGGCGAGCGCGCGGTCGCCGAGGCTGTTCGCGACGATGCCAAGATTGTTCAAAACCCTCGCCTCCGAGGACCGATTCCCAAGCTCCCGATTGATCTCCAGCGCCTCTTCATAGAAAGACTTGGCCTGTACATACTGCCCAGTCTGATGGCTAACGATCCCCATGGCATTGAGCGCATTGGCTACACCGAGCAGGTTGCCGTCCGCGCGATGAATGTCCATGCTTTGTCTAAGTTTCTCCATAGAATCTTGGTATTTACCCATCTCGTTCGCGCATATTCCCGCCGCGTACAACGCCGTCGCCCGCAGCTCGGACGGCACCGAATCCCCACTACGGAGTCCCTTTTCCAGCCAACCGGCGCCCTCTTCAAATTGACCGCGAACGTACCAAAAACGAGTTAGGCCGGTGGCGAGCCGCAGCGCATCCTCCGCCCGGCCTTCGTGAGAAGTAAGGTAGTCAAGGGCCGCGCGAACGTTGCCGCTCTCTCGTTCCAGCCGCCGCATCCATGCCGGTTGATCCGGTCCCTCCAGCCGCTTCCTCCCCTCCTCCGCCAAATCGACCGACCACCCTGCGTGCCGCTCCGTCACCTCTCCCACGCCATCGGTCGCTTCCAATTTCTCCCGGGCATAAGAGCGAATGGAGTCCAGCAGCGAGTAGCGCGGCGAGTTGTCGAAATCTTCCACCGCCACCAGCGATTTGTCCACGAGGTGCGAAAGACGATCGAGAACGTCGAATTCGTCGATGGGTCCGCCGGCACACACTTGTTCCGCGGCTTCCACCACCCACCCGCCTCGGAAGATCGACAGACGGTCCAACAAGACACGATCTTCCGATTCCAACAGATCGTAGCTCCAGTCGATGGTGGCCCGCAGCGTCTGCTGTCGGGGAAGGGCGGCCCGATTCCCGCCGGTCAGGAGACGAAACTGATCGTCCAATCGCGAGGCGATCTGCTCCGGATTTAGCACATTCGATCTGGCTGCGGCCAATTCGATGGCAAGCGGAATCCCGTTCAAGCGATGGCATATCTGCGCGACGGCCTTTGCGTTTTGGCTATCAACCGCAAATCCCGGCTTGTGCAGAATGGCCCGATCCACGAAGAGACGAACGGATTCGAATTCTCCAACGACGGCCGGATCGTCGGAACCGTCAGGGTCCGGCGAGGCGAGAGACGGGACTCGCCATGTCTGCTCGCCAGGCACATGGATCGGCTCGCGGCTTGTCGCCATTATCTTTAGGTCCGGGCATCCTTGCAGCAGAGCAACAGCCAGGTGGGCGCATCCGGACAACAGATGTTCGCAGTTATCGAGGAGCAGCAGCGCCGGCCCTCCCTGAAGACTCTCGATCACCTTTGCGATAGGGGAGACCGACGGGTCCAAACGCAAGCGGAGCGCGGAAGCAACCGTCTGCCCAATCAGCCCCTCATCCGAAAGCGGCGCAAGCTCAACCAGCCATACTCCTTGTGGGTACCGATCAAAATGATCCAACGCCGCTTGCAGCGCCAAACGGGTTTTTCCGCATCCTCCCGACCCGATCAGTGTCAAGAGGCGGTTGGACCGGAGCAGCTCCTGGATCCGCTCCAATTCCGCCGCGCGGCCGACGAACGATGTCAGTTGCGGTGGCAGATTGTTGAGCAGAACAGACAGCGAACGCAGCGGCGGGAACTCGAACGGCAGCTCCATGTGGATGATCTGGAATACATGCTCGGGTTCGGAGACATCTTTCAGGCGGTGCCGGCCGAGGTCGAGCACCGACATCCCCTCCGGCAAACTGGCCGATATGCCCTGCTCGACCTGCGAAGAGATAAGGATCTGTCCGCCGTGGCCCAGCGACAATAGGCGCGCAATGCGGTTGAGCGTCGGACCGAAAAAGTCGTTCTCTCTCGCTTCGGCAACGCCGGAATGCAGCGCCATGCGAACACGTATGGGCCTCGGCGTCGGCCATTCCTCCGCAATCAATTGACACTGGATTTGGCACGCTGCGAGGGCACCCGCCATCGGGTCGGGGAAGGCCGCGCAGAACGCATCGCCAACCGTCTTGAACACCTGCCCGCCATGCCGTTCGATGCTCGCGCGGACAAGCTCGTCATGGCGAACCAGAGCCTGGCTCATCTCCGCTTCATGGAGTTCCCAAAGCTCTGTGCTTCCTTCAATATCAGTAAAAAGAAAAGTGATTGGATCGGTCATCGCGCGTTAACGACCGATCATACTGCACAAACGTGACTGAAAGTTCTCCCCGGCGCGATGTGGCGCCGGGGTGAACCGGATCCATGTTATCTCTGCATCGGGATTCCCAGACTCAATGGGACGTAGTTGGTTCCCACCACGATCTGGCACGGCATGTTGGCCGGCCGAGTGAAGTTTTGCGTCGCGACCTCAATCGGCATGGGCGTGTTGATCGTGATCGTCATGAGCGCCTTTCCCGTATTTCGCGTCTGTTCCACATTGTGGAAATATGGCGAGAAGTCCGTGACGTTCGGCTGCACATCCACGGCCTCCAACCATCCCGTCATCTGGTTGCCATGAGACATCAACAGCAACAGTTCTCCCGAAGCCGCGAGAGCATTGTTGTTGGCGTACATTTGGAAAAATCCGGCCATCGGCGTCGCTTCGAATTTCCAAAGCGGCTGACCATATTGATTCATGTGAGGGCCGGTGTACTGAAGCGGCGGCAGATGGAGGCGCCCTCCCTGCATGATCGGATCGTTGAACGGCAGCTCAACCTGGTAGAACACATCGAAGAAAGAATCGGCAACGAACAGGCCGACCCCCGGCTGAAACTGCAAATGGCCGTTCATGCAGAATGCCTTATCGCGATTGACGGGCGCGCATGCCAAAAGCTGTCCGACCGTCTTGCACCACTTGGCCTGTTCGGCCGAGTCGGTCCCATGCTTCGTCTCGTCGTCGTACTTCTTCTGCATGGCGTCGCACTCTTTCTTGGCATCGTCGAGGGTCTTTTTCAGCTTGGCCTTGTAGTCGTCGGTCGCAGCCTGCGCGGTCGCGCCTTCGCCTTCGAGTTTGTCGACGCGCTTTTGCACCTCTTTCGCCCAATACTCGGCGATATCCATGTGATATTGTTCGTGCTCCAGCAAGGCAGCAGAACTGGCGCCGCCCGGGATTCCCGGTCGGACCCACGAAGTGGACTTGTTCATGTAGGCGGTGATCTTGATATCCTTTGACTTTGCCTTGAAGCCGCCCCCCGCTTTTGGCTCAGTCTGCACCGTGTAGGCGGAATTCTGAAAACCGCAATCGGTTTCCGAGTCGAGGTCGGTACCGCCAGGCATCGGCCCCTTGAAGTCGTCCCACTTGAGCTTGTGGTACGGACAGATCTCGTCGTCGGCCCACGCGGTTAGTCCGCAAAAAAGACCGCCAATCAACAACAGACAGATGATTTTGCAATTCATAATAGCTCCTCTCCCAGCGCAAACTAATTTCTCGATCATGGATTATGAGTCATGCAATCAGCTTCCCGTTGCACGCTCCGCAAGAAAACCTACTGGCCGGGAAGCGAGCCCACCGCGGGGGTCCATGTCGATGGATGTGTCTTGCCCCCCGCGAACTCTTCGCTCCACTGGAACGCATCCTGCCCCGGAACCCGGTCCACAACGCCGGTCAGCTTGTAGTTTTGGGCGCTGACGTCCTCCGTCTGGCCTTCGTTGATCTGTCGCGTCAGGTAGGTCAAAGTGAGCCGAGGTTTGCCGGAACTTGTATATTCCCACTTTCCGGTCCAATCGGTCTTGTTGGGGGAAGACGCGCCTTTCTGAATATAGATCTGGCTGAGCGTAAACGTCTTATCCTCCTTCACCGTAAAGCGGGACGTAACAATGGTAGTCGCATTCTGCATGTCCAGACCGATCCACGCTCCTTGAGGAAACAGATCGTGTTTGCAGCCGCAGAGCACGAGGACGATGAACGTTGCGCCGACGGAAACCCGCATACAAGCCACCTCCAGAACCATGACTTGCTTATTGTAAACGCAGTTTCATGTTTTCTGCGCGCCATTGAGGCGGACCCGGCAAAAATAATGTACACTGATGCTATGGCGAAACGGCGAAAAGGGAGGCGGTTCCTGCTGCTGGCATGCATCGCGCTTGCCATGCCCGCCTGCTTCCTTTGGGCCACGAACCGCGCGGTGATCAATCAGTCCGACGGCCGAATCTATCGCGATCTCGACACTGTTCCGGTCACGCCTGTCGGCCTCGTCCTCGGAACGTCGCCCAGCTATCAAGGCGCGAAGAACCTGTTTTTCGAGCGGCGAATGGATGCCGCCGCCGAGGTCTACCACGCCGGCAAGGTCAAGAAACTGTTGGTTAGCGGCGACAACGGAACGCCCTACTACAACGAGCCAATGGCGATGAGCAAGGCTCTCGTTGCGCGCAGCGTGCCGGAAAAGGATATCGTGATGGACTGCGCGGGATTTCGGACGCTCGATTCCGTCGTCCGCGCGCGCACGGCGTTCGGCCTCACCCGATGCACCATTGTGACGGACGATTTTCACCTTCCGCGCGCTCTGTACATCGCCGCTCAAGAAAATCTCGATGCCGTCGGCTTCCAAACAAAGCCGCTGCCGCGCTCCATCGCGCCGTGGACCTATATCCGCGAGATCGGCTCCCGTTCGCTGGTCTGGGTGGACATCAACATCCTCCACACACGCCCCAAATTTACCGGCCCACGCGAACCGATCCAGCTAGCCCTCGATCCCGCCAATCGGCCATAGACGCGGTAGTCGTCGACCCGCTCAGTCGGGACATTTGTGCCCACGCACTAGGCCATGAACCGATCTTACTGGGTCCGACCCTGGATTGTTTCTCTATTCGCATCCCTCAACAGGTCCTCCTGTTGAGGGTCTTCTGGAGGTTCCTTGCTACCAAGAGCCCGAAAGATGGTGTAATATATCCACACGTTGCGATACGCCGACCGATGTCCTCCGCACTGCCGAGGTGATCGCCAGATTTTATCCCTCAACAGGAGGACCTGTTGAGGGATAAAATCTGGCGATCGACAACGACGGCGCCGTTATCTTCGTCACCAACGACGGAGATATCAAAGCGTATTGGGGTGTGTAACCCCTTTTGCAGCCTGCGGCCCGAAAGGGCCGCAGGCAAACATAGGCTTCGTTCAGAAAGGACCGCTTATTGTGCGTTTCGTATCTGGATTACTATCAATGACGATGCTGGTCGCCTGCCACTCCCAGACCCAGTGGAAACATGAACAGCTGGTAAGCGGAACCAAAGGTGCGGAAGGCTCAGAACACACCCACTTCGTAAACTCGCAAGGAATCCCCTGCTACACGACGATCGCAACTGGTGGCTACCGCGACGCGTGGAAATACAAGACCAACCTTAACTTCAAATACCTTGGGCCCAATAGCAACGGCTATACATTTGGCATTAATGACCTGGGACAGGTTGCGTGGGAAGGCGGCACCAAGGACTCGATCTCTGTCAATGTGGATGGTCACGACTTCTATGGTCCGCTATTCCCACCGGATCCGACTCAAAACCGAGTGGTCATTCGGGGACTTGACGATTCGGGCAGGCCGTTCTGGTTTTGGCGCAAAACCGGGCCGGTGAGAGGGTTCTTGGGAGACAATGAGATATCTGGTGGGAAGCCGCTCTACGATCCATTCCTGTTTGGCGTCAACGGAAAAGGCGACACTTTGTTTCGCGCGTATGACGATTCAATAGACGCGACTCCAGTTTTCTTGAACGGTGTGGATATCAGCACGGGGATTCTCGGAGCGCATGGCATAACAGATAAATCAGTATTGAGCCAAACGGGAGATGTGCTTTGGGAAGGCATGGGGCCGAACACCAACGGAATCAAGGACCTGTTTTTCAATCAACAAAGTGTGACAGCCGGGATGTTTCCAAATATGAAGGGCGGCAGACCGGAAGGGATCAACAATCACAACGATTTCATATGGATTCGAACAGATGTCGATAACACCGACCACATGATGAAGGGCATGAAAGACATCTCGGCTCCGTTTGGGAGCGACATCCAGGGAATTCCACAGAACTTTAATTACATCAATGACGAAGGTGATGTTTTTTGGGGGGCGGCGAGCAAGACTCTGGGTCACATTGCAATACTAAACGGGAAGAATATCAGCACTGATCTGCTTGGGATTCCGACGGACTTCGGAACCATTGGCTTAGATCGATTTGGCAATGGAGTCTGGTATGGTCTGGGGCCGAAGATGCCCGTCCGCAGCGTTTTTGACAACCAGTTTAACCTGTCTAAGGACGCGTATGGAGGATTCAATTATCTTGCCTCGCGTGCCTTGGCGGTAGGTGTCAACGGGCAAGTGCTGTGGGAGTCGGAGGACATGGACGGCACGGCATCCGTCTGGCTCTCATCGCCGGTTCCGGAACCGGCGATACCGGTCGCCGGGTTGATTGCGGGCTTCGCGTTGCTGGTCCGGCGCTGGCCGCGTCACTGACCCTCCTCCACTCGATCCGGCTGGAACATCTGGAAAAGGCGCGGGTAGGGGCCGCCGGCGTAGGCGCCCCAGGTGGGAGTCAGTTCCTGTTGCAGTACCGCCTTGACATGACCGTCCGAAAACCCAACGATCCCGCGGCCCGCATGCCACGGCGCCATGAGGTCCAAGTTGTTGCCGCCGGCCCGCCAGTTGTGCACGTCTTTCAGCGGCCAGATCGTCCCGTCGTTGCGATACCACACGCCCTTCTCATACTCTTCCACCAGCAGAATCGAAGAAGAGGGCCATGCCACCGTAGACATCTTTCGCATGTCAAACGGATCAGACATCATATACGTGATTTCACTCTTGACGGAGATGTCGATGGGGCATTTGTATACGCGGATATCTTTGACATACGGAAAGATCACGCCGGCCTTGATCTCCGCGGTCTTGAACTCGGGCGCCATCAGTTTGCTGACCCACACCCAGTCGTTCCGCTGCGGCCGGCCCTCGCTGCCCTCCGACGGGTATCTGCCGTCGCTGTTGTCAACGTACATCAAAAAGGCCTTGGAAAGTTGGTTCATGTTGCTGGAGCAGCTCGTGGCTTTCGCCTGTTCCCGGGCCCTAGCAAATACCGGGAATAACACCGCCGCCAGCACCGCGATAATCGCAATGACCACCAGTAATTCAATCAGGGTAAACGCGCGAGCAAGCATGATTTGGATTCTGTCTGCGCGCCTCTCGCTCCTCACGCGGCAAGTTACTAGTGTTGCCTACGTGTAGTGTCATTCCGAAGCGGAGCGAGGAATCCCTTTTGGGAGGTCGTCAATAGTTGGAGGCTTCTGAGAGGGATTCCTCGCTGCGCTTCGGAATGACGGGCTACACACCCATCTCAGTCAGCAATTCCGCCGTCGAAGTCATCGCGGCGGCAAAAACGGAAACGGCCTGATCCACCTGCTCCGGCGAGATAATCAGCGGAGGCTCCATCCGAATCACCCGCGGATTGTTGAGCGTATACGCCGCCAGCACATGGTTGGAAATCATCTTCCCAATCACCAACTTCCCCACGTCATCATCCGCGAACTCCACGCCGATCATCAGACCCATCCCGCGAACTTCGAGTATGTGTTGAGGAAACTCCGCCTGCACCCGCCGCAGCCCGGCCACCATCCGCTCACCCATCAGCCGCGATTTCTCACAAAGCCCTTCGTCCTGAATCGCCTGTATGGTAGCCAGCGCAGCCGCCGCCGCCATCGGGTTCCCGCCAAAGGTGCTGGTATGAATCAGGGGGTTCTCGCCAAACGCCTTCTCCCACACGTCCGCCGTCGCTAGAAACGCCCCGCACGGCATCACGCCGCCGCCGAGCGCCTTCGCAAGCGTCATCACGTCCGGCACGACTCCGTAGTGCTCGCATGCGAACATCTTCCCCGTCCGCCCCAGTCCCGTCTGCACCTCGTCCAAAATCAGCAGCGCCCCGGCCTTGTCGCACAGCGCACGCAACCGCGGCAGATAGTCGGCAGGCGGGCAGACAATTCCACCCTCCCCCTGGATCGGCTCCACGATGATCCCGGCTGTATCCAGCCCAACCGCCTCCTCCATCGCGGCCGCGTCCCCAAACGGCACGTGGGCGAAACCCGGCACCAACGGATCGTATCCGACCTTGAACACATCGCGGCCGGATGCCGACAGCGACCCCATGCTCTTGCCGTGAAAGCCCCCAATGGTGGCAACGAAGTTGTGCTTGCCGGTCGCCTTGCGCGCCACCTTGATCGCCCCCTCCACCGCCTCCGTGCCTGAATTGCACAAGAAACTATAAGGCAGATGCGCGATCTCCGACAGCTTCACCGCCAAGTCAGCGACGGGCTTATTAAAGAAAATCTTCCCCGACAGCGGCATAAGGTCGAGCTGCCGCTTGACGGCCTCCACAACCTTCGCATGCCGGTGGCCCAGGCTGAACACCCCATATCCCCCGAGGCAGTCCAGGTAGCCAATTCCCTCCGCGTCGTAGATCGTGCAGCCTTCCGACCGCCATTCCAGCGGCAATCCCATGAACGCGAACAATCGTTCCAGCCCCGGATTCACATGTTCGCGATATGCCTGCCGGACAGAAAGCAGCAGGTCCTGAGGATTTTGCGGAGTCATGCCGAGATTATACCAATGGGGGTTACCAGGCCCCGTACAGGTCCTACTATTGGGATTGCTCGCCATGTTTACCGGAATTGCCCTTACCAGGCATTGGACATATCGCCAACCTGCCGTATCATGCCCCAGTCGCCAAGGGGCATGGTGGATTCCCCTCGCGCGATTTTTCTTTGATTTCTTTTTGCATTGTGGAAAGAGGGCATTATGAGGGCGCTGCGATGTTTGCCGGCCTTATGGCTGGTTTCGCTTACTGGGGGATACGCCGCGGATTTGTCCGCCTACTCCGAGCGGTTGGATCCAAAAATCGCGCGGCACTACGAAGCCGCCTGCACGGCCTATAGCGAGGGCCGGTACGAGCGAGCGCTCGCGGAAATCAACCTGGTTCTCCTCCAAAAGGCAAAAGTATTCATCGACGCCGATCCCAATTCCACGGTTTATAAGCAGTGCGTCGCCGGGCTGGATATCTGGTCGGATGCCTTGGGCGACGACAACCCCTTCGAGCTGACATCGGACCGAGCGCACGCCAACGTGGTCGTCACATTTGTGGACGAACTGGACTGCGATGGAAAGAAGCTGTGCGGCCACGTGGATTGGACCCGGCGAGCGGTTGTCTGCGGAGATGAGCGGACGGCCAACATCACGGCAAGCGTGCAGGTTGCTCTCTGCAGCCATATGGGAGGCCGCCACGATCGCGCCTCCATCATTCACATCGTGGCGCACGAATTCGGTCACATTTTGGGTCTTACCGATGCCGCCAACCCCAGCGATATCATGGGACCGGACTATCACGGCCATGCTTCGACGACCTTGAGCGATGCCGAGCGGACCGCCATCGTCGCACTTCGCGACAAATGCCGGGACCTTCGCGCGGCGGCGCAGGATGCTAGGTCGGTTCGGCCACTACTCGGTTTCGCAAGGTTCCTAGCCGTTCGATAGTGACCTCCACGGTATCGCCAACCTTCAACAGATAGTCTTCGCCCCGATACATCCCTACCCCGCCCGGAGTCCCGGTCGTCACGATGTCCCCTGGATACAGCGTGAAGGAGCTGGACAATCGCGACACGAGATCGGCGACGCCAAAAATCAATTGGCTCGTATTGCTATCCTGCCGCGTTTCCCCGTTGACCTTACACTGAATTGCCAGGTTCCCCAGATCCGGCACTTCGTCCGGCGTCACCAAGTATGGGCCGCAAGGGCAGAACGTGTCGAACGACTTGCCTCGAATCCATTGGCCCTCGGACTTTTGGATGTCGCGCGCCGTTATGTCGTTGAGGCACATGTATCCCGCGACAAAGTCCAACGCATCCTCTTTCGCCACTCGCTTTGCCAGCCGCCCGATCACAAAGGCAAGTTCCGCCTCATAGTCCAGCTTCGTCGTCTCCCTGGGATAGATCACATCAGCGTCTTGAGCCGCGAGGCTGTTCGGCAGCTTGGCGAAAACCGTCGGGAACGTCGGCGGCGGCAGGCCCTGCTCCTCGCAGTGATCCTTGTAGTTGAGGCCGATGGCAATGATTTTGGACGGGTCCGGGATCGGTGGCAGCCACTCGACGTCCGGCATCTCAAACGCCAGGCCGGTTAGGGCGCCCGGGACCGCCTCGGCAACGCCCCTCGTGATCTGTTCGATCCTCCTTGCCTCATCCATCCTGCCGGAAGACACCAGCTCTCGGATGGTGCACGGCATCGGTTCCCTGTCAGGGACCAAGCTCGCACACTCGTGAAGATCGCACGCCAATCCCACCCCATCCAGCCAAAAGCCCGCCCGGACTTTATCGTAAGCGCGAAACGTTACCAGCTTCATGCCACAATTATCCCTCACGGCTCGTCCTGAGCGCAGCCGAAGGAAGGCGAAGGATGGAAGGAAAACGGACAGTTTTGATCACCGGCTGCTCCAGCGGGTTCGGCCTGCTTGCGGCTTTGCGGTTTCACAAGGAGGGATTGCGGGTCATCGCCACCATGCGCGACGTGTCACATGCCGGCCCATTGCGCGAGGCGGGGATCGAGCAGATTCTCCCGCTTGACGTAACCTCTGATTCTTCCGTCGCCTCCGCCATGTCGCATGTTGACCGTCTCGACGTGCTGGTCAACAACGCCGGATATGGCTATTTCTCCTTCCAAGAGCATGCCGACATGGAAGAGGCGCGCCAACTGTTCGACACCAACGTCCTTGGGGTCCTGCGGGTGACCAAGGCCGCGCTTCCCATCCTGAGGCGGCTGGGCGGCGGCCGGATCATCAACCTGTCGAGCATCGTTGGGAAGATCACATATCCGTTCAGCGGCGTCTATGCCGCCACGAAGCACGCGGTGGAAGCCCTTACCGAGTCCCTCAACTACGAGGTCGGAATCCACGGCATCTCCGTCTGCCTGATCGAACCCGGCTACTTCCAAACCGATTTCCAAAACCGATCCCTACGCATGAACGAGGAGTCGAAGGACCCATCCTCGCCCTATGCACCGATATTCGAGGCGGTCAAAGCCCGGCGAGCGACGCTCAAGGATGCCGCCGGCGACCCCGCCCTGGTTGTCGAGGCAATCGTTCGCGCCGCAACGGACGAGCCGCCGAAGCTCCGCTACCGGGTCGGCTCCGACTGCGAAGAGCTGCTTGCCGAGCGAGAAAAGCTGAGCGATCCGGAGTGGACGGAATACATTCGATCGCTTTATCCCGTAACCGGCCGGCCATGAGATCGTCAATCGCCACGATGCCATCATTTCTACTCACCTGCCTTTTGTTGCCTGCAACTGCCTTCGCCCAACAGTACGATATCAAAGAATTCGCGGCATTTGCCGACGAGGCCGCTCGAACAAAGAATGTTGTAAATCTCGATGCGCTGCAGTCGAATTATGGTAACGAAAATTTTTCCTATCTCGCAAGTGAGAGCACATTCGGGGCCGGGCGATTTGGCTGGCGGGCCGGGGTTATCACCCTTCCGGGAACCGACAAGCATCTCCTCGTTGTGTACACGCCGCTTCCGATTCGCGATGTGGACCAGCGGGTCTATAACGTCGTATCCAATCACGGGAATCTGTTCATCGGACAGACGCTTACACCGCAAGATACGTTCGGGTATCGCATATCCGATCACAACATGCGGGTCCGATTTGAGCCGAGCGCCCACAAGGTCCACATCACAGACACCATCACATTGGCGACAACCCGGAACCCGCGCCCGTACGCCCTGATTCGCCTTGGGTCCGAATTCCTAGTGGAGAAGATGTCATCAGGCGGCGCGCCATTGAAGTTCGAGCAGGCGGGCGGATTGATCGCTTTTGCCGTGCGAGGTCAGATGCCCGCAAAGATCGATATTCAATATTCGGGAGTGCTAGATCGGCGCGGATTCAACGGAACCATTGGCCCGGATGAAGCGATGCTGACCGGAAGTTATTGGTGGCCATCGATCGCCCGGTCTCCTGCGACGATGAAGACGACTGTCACTGCCCCAAAAGGCTGGAAGGTTGTCGGAACGGGAGGCCTCACATCGCACGCCGCCGATTCCTACGTTTTCGAGCTCAAGCAGCCCACCAGCTTCTTTGCCCTTTCCGCCGCGCCTTATGCCGTTACGGAACGCAAAGCCGGCGGCGTGACTTATTCCGTTTACCAGCTCAAAGCCAACGCCCAGACGGCCAAAATGGCGCTCGACGTCGCCGCCAAAGCGCTGCCATTTTTCGAGCGGTACAGCGCATACGGATACAATCGGTATTCGATCGTGGAAAGCCCCAACGCCGGCAGCTGCCTTCTTGCCATGCCGACAGTCCTTACGATGCCCAGCGTCCAAAGCGCGTACCAGATCGTGACCGGCGTAGCGCATACCTGGTTCGGCGGCTACGCACCGGGAACGTACTTGCGAAACTATTGGCCGGAGAGTTTCTGCAAATACGCCGCCTCCGCGTTCGCACGCTCGCGCGACCCTAGCCTGACCGACGCCGCCCGCATCTACCCCGAGGCGCTTGAAATATCCGAGAGATCTCCACTCAACGAGCAGGGACCGGAGAAAGGCCCCGATGCGCTGAAATCGGCGCTCGGCAAAGGCGCAAAGGCACTTGAAAACCTCGAAGATACCGTCGGCGCGGCTAACATGGTTCGCGTTCTAAAGAACTTCATCGCCGCGGTCAATTCCGCCACGGAAACCGATTGGGAGCTCCTCCAATACTCCCTTTTCAAAACAATGGGGGAACAATACACCTGGTTCCTTGACTATTGGGTCCGCTTCCCCGGCTCGATCAAAATGCACCTGGATGACGTGAAATATGCCGACAAACAGGTCACAGGTTCTCTCACTGTCGAGCGGCTGATCGTCAGTCTCGATATTCCGGTATCAGTCTATTCGGCGAAGCATCAAGACGGCACGGACGAAAAGGTGAAAATGATCATGCTGACAACCCACTTCACCTTGCCGACCGCGGAAGCGCCGACATCGTTCGCTATCGATCCCCATCTGCGCCTCTATCGGGATGTCCCAAAAGAAGACCTTCCTGCCATGATTCGAATGATTGAAAAGCCGCTTGTGGTCGTTCCGGATGGGAAAATGATGGACCTTTCGGCATTGCAAACGCGACTGAAACGCTGCCTTGGACCGGTGGCAGTTCGCCGCGAATCTGCTGTATCCATGAGCGATTTTGACAGCAACACTGTCGTCTTTTATGGGGACGATAAATATAAGCTGAAGGACAAATGCAAGGTGATGTTTCCGAGCGATATGTACGCATCGCTGAGACCGAATGTACTTGCACCCCCGGGACAGTGTAGGATCGAAGTCGCGTATGATGCGAATCACAGGTTGGTTGGACATTTAAACGGATACGCAGACTTTCCTTTGTGGCCATTAGGGCTTGCTCAGGTCGCGTGGTACAACGGGGATGGTGTCCCCGACCGTGCGGTGGATGCCCCGATCACAGAAGGTCCGCTGGCGGTTCCTCTTACGAAATAAACCCGAGCCGGTCGAAATGGCTGCCTAGTACCAGGTCCGCGTCTTCCCCCATCCATCCCTGGATCATCGTCGCATACACCTGGCGGAAATCCACATCGAACTTCAAATCACTGTTTTCATCCAAATCCGACAGCGTGGGCTGCTCGCCGTAAAACCCACCGGCCACAGGCTTGCCGATAACGAACAACGGCGCAGCCGTCCCATGATCGGTGCCGAACGACACGTTCTGCTCAACCCTCCGCCCGAACTCGCTGAACGTCATCAATACGACCTTGTCGGCGTATCCAAGCCCCTGCAAATCGTCATAAAAAGCCCGCAAGGCGCCCGAAAGCTCCTGCAGTAGATCGGGGTGCAGATCTTCCTGATAAGCATGAGTGTCAAACCCGCCAATCGTCACGTAATAGATTCTCGTATCGATGCCCGAAGAGATGAGCCGTGCGACGTTTCGAAGCGTTGTGCCCAATCCCGATTGAGGATATGTGACCGAATTCGATCCATGATTGATCGAGCTCGATATCAAATCGCTGGCAGAAATTGCCGCTTTCCCCGCCACGCGAACCTGCTCTGCCAACTGGATCTCCGGCGTGCCAGTTTGATAGATAGTCCTTAGGGTCGCCTTCCGCTTCATCAGCTCTACAGTAAAGTTGTCGCCGAACAGCGGCGTAAAATCGTCCGGCGTCTCGAACGACGGAGGACTGTATAGCGGTGTATACATAGCATACGGCACGTCGCCACCGCCGATCGCCATCGCGCCGGCAGCGGTCGTCAATAGATGCCCTTCCTTGTCCATATACTTGCCGATCCAGCCTTCCGTGAGATTGGCGGGAACATCCGGCGAGCCTGTCTGCCATATCTCCATCGCTCGAAAATGGGAACGATCCGGATTCGGATAGCCCACCCCATGAATGACCGCCATATCGCCGGACTCCCAAATGCTCTTGAGCGGCTGCAGCTGCGGATGCAATCCGAGCTTCGAAGAAAGCGGGACCACTCGGTTGGCGGCGATCGCAATGTCCGGTCGGTATTGATAGTACTTTGGATCGGTATACGGCACGACGGTATTCAGTCCGTCATTCCCACCGGACATCTGAATCACTACCATGATATGATCTCCGGCCATAAACCGCTTCCCAAATCCCGCAGACGCCTTGACACCCATCCCCGCGCCGATTGAAACGAAGGTCAGACCCTTCAGAAAATCTCTTCTTGTTATGCCGGCCATGAAACTCCTCCGTTTAGCTTAGCTGATAGTCGGGCAGGGCAGCGATCAGGTTTGCAAGGCCCCGCAAGTGTTTGAGACCGGATTCGACGGAAGCGACAAACTGTGAGCCATGCTTGGCCCCGGAAAGATAGCCGACGAGCAAAGACCGGGTCGTCGGTTCGGGTTGGCGGCCCAACATGCGCTGGCAAACCGCGTCCGTCATCTGTTCCGCCGTCATGTCGCCGAACAGCGTTTTGGCTGTTTGCGGACTGAATATGCTGCCGGCGCCGTCTGCGGACTTCGTGCATTGATATTGCGCGAACTGAAATCGCCGGAACATGCGAGTGGAAGACATCCAAATCATTCCGCCCTTCCATCCCTCGACGGTTGGCGGATACATCAACAGCTGCCCCATCGCGCTCATGTAGTAGATTGAATACAGGTCTGGTCTCGTGCCGGTGTCACGGAGAAGGCTAAGCGTGTATTCAACCGGAGATTTGATGCGCGCATACCGATTCTCGGGCGAATAAAACTGCTCGGAAAGAAACAGCGCCCGCATCGATTCTTTGATATTGAATCGATTTAGCTTGATCACATCGCCAAACCAAGCGGCATCCCCTTCCAACGCGGACTCGTTGACGAAGAATCGATACAGCCGCCATGCGAGAAACTTGGTGCAGTGCGGATGACCGGTCAGCAACGGCACAACCGAATCGGCATCAAAATCGCCAATCGCACTGAAGATCTTTTTGAATCCGAAGTCATGTCCCCACGGCGTCTTCACGCCATTATCTCCGATGCCATAGTCAAATGTGTAGCCGCTAAACGCCCGCGCCAACTCCTTGATGTCGGACTCCGTGTACTGATGCCTGCCCAACGTGAATAGCTCCATCACTTCGCGGGAGTAGTTCTCATTGGGATGATCCTTGTAGCTGCCAAGCGTGTCAAGCCAAATCATCATCGCGGGATCGAGGTTGATCTTTTTGAGAAGCATGCGAAAGTCGCCCATACCATAGTTGCGAAGCGTTTCGTTTTGCTGCAGCATGTACTTCGCCAAACCGACCTTTGCAAGCGAAGTGGCAAAGTGGCCGTGCCAGAACAAGGTCATCTTCTCGCGGAACGGCCGATTGGTGCGCTGCATCTTGCGAAACCACCAATTGATCAGCGCCAGACCGCCGTCCAAAAAGTTCGTCGGCTTGGGATCTTTGTCCGTCGGATCCGGCCTCTCCGCCAGCATCCAGTCGACAGCGGCATCGACTCCCTGCGGCTCCCAAAAGTCGAGCTCCTCCGGAGTGGCCCCAAAGCCCGCTCGGCGGAACAGATGGGCAAGTCTATCCCGAACTTCGCTCATTCGCACACCTCCTCGTGAAACCACTATATAGCAATTCAGGAAATATTGCAAGAGGCAAACGCATGATCGGCACTACCGCGCGTTGAGATGATGGGTTGCGGGCTCAGGACCTGCGGCCTAATCTCCGGCGCGGCGCAGGAGCTGATCGGTGTTCGGGTCCTCGCTGTCAGTAGCTGCCCGAAGAAGGGTGCCGGCGTCGGTATCCTCTCCGGTGGATGCCCGTAGCAGCGTGGATCGGTCCGCCTCCGTCGCCGCCCGCCCGAGCAACGTCGCTTCCACCTCTTCGGCCTTGGACCGCACCACATCGGATTCGTGATTCTTCAATGACTGTACCGGGGGCAGCTCGGCCTGCGCGCCAAATAGCTCCACAATTCCCAGCGCGCCGAGCACCAAATTGGGATCATCTTCGGAGAGAAGCCGCACAATCGCCGCCTTCTGGTCGCGATCGAACTCAGCGACGTGCGTTTCCTTCACCAACGGCATCATCTGCACCAGGATCGGAGCCGCCGTCTTTTTCGTCTCTTTGTCGAAATAGGCCATCGCGAGCGGCCCGACAACCCGGGGCTCCTTCAGCGCGGCCAGCGTCTCCGCCGCCTTCTTCCTTGCCGAAAGTCCAACCCCCATGGCGGCGATTGCGCTAAACATTCCTCCCATGCTGGCGAAATTGGCGCCGCCCTTGCCTGTCGTAATCTGTAGAATCACGAATAGCGCGACAAGTGTGAGCACGGCGCCGACAACCAACGGGATGATGCGCTTCCGGTACTTGAGTGCATCCTTCTCTTGCTGCCGCATCGCCTGCAGAATGAAATAGACCGCCTCGTCCCCGCCGATATTGCCCAACACCGTGATCGCCGAGGCCTTCGCTTCCGAATAGGATTTTCCCCTCAGTTCGAGGACGCGCTGGAGAGTCGGTATCGCCGCCTTGCCCATCTTGGTCAAAGCCGCTATCTCACTGTTTCGGGTGTCCTTCTTGGTGTTGATCCGCCGGACAAGCCACTGAAATCGGCGCCGGTCCGATACCGCGCGGTCCGATTCCGTCAACGTATGCCCGCACTGGAGGCAAATCCAAGTTGGCAGCCCGTCTGGACGAAAAATCCAGGCGGGCGATCCGCCGAAACCACACTTTTCACACGGCCCATCGTGCCTATCCAAATACAGTCTCCTACGCCGGGACCCGCTGGAGGAATTCGCTTGTCAGAAAGCCTCGACAGTAATTTGCGATTTTCCTCACAGCGCCGGCCATCGCCTCGTCGTCTTCGTTGGAGGCCAAAATCGCCACCTGCAACAGGGCGAAGGCCTCTCGTTCCGTAAGCTGAAGGCTCTTATTCGATTGGACATCTGCGTTGACGTTTTCCATTCCACCCGTTAATACTGGCGGCGGCCAAAGCAGGTTTCCGGGACCCAGGACTAGCAATCCGGAGGGGGTGGCGGCGAATTCGTGTCGTACAGCAGAATATTTGGATAGGCTAGATTCTGTTGGGGCGCGGCGATCGGCGCGTGGCACAGATCCGGATCGTTTGTGTGATAGACCTTCCCTAGAAAAGCAAACTCGGCATGCCAACCGACGGGAACCGAGCTGACATATAGGCTCGCTGCGGTCGTTGAGACGGACGCGGTCCACGATCCATCGCTCTTTGTCGTTGCCTGCCCCACAGTTTGGCCGACCGCGTTCAGAAACACGATTGTCGCCCCAGAAATCCCGGTTCCGTCCAACTGATTCACAACCTTGCCATTGACGGAGACCTTGTCGGCCACGATCGTCACATCGGCGGGCACAGCAGGCAGGCTGTTCTTCGTCGCGTTGATTTGGCCCGAGCCGTCGGACGCGGGGGTGAATTCCCCAATCGCGGAAAGCGATCCGATCCCACTGGGCGAGGCCGACCAGGAATCCGCCGACACGTACACGTCATTGTTCCCGGCATCCTTCGCTACCATATAGAAGTTGGCCTTGGACGCAAACGTCAGCTTGGCGGTATCCAGTCCTTGCGGAGGAACGACTCGAAACGATCCCAATCCCCCTGTCGTGGTGATGGTGACCGTAACTGCCCCGGGCACACCCTGATAGTTCGCCATGATGGTCCCGGTCGCGGCGCTGCCGGCTGCGGTGAAGATACCGTCGGTGGTGATCGTTCCGACCCCGCCCGTCGTTCCCCAACTGTCGGCAATTACCTTCGTCTTCGTGCCGTTGCTATAGACGGCAAGGACCGATATCGGAAGCTGAACGCCGGTCGCGATGTTGGAGTTGGTGGGGATGCTGATCAACAGCGAGGACAGCGTCGCGGCGCCTCCTCCACCTCCACCGCCACAGCCCGACAGGCAGATGGCCATACCGACAACCAGGCAACCAAGGTTCTTCATGATTTTCATCCTACCCGCAATTCGGCGGCGGTGGCGGCGGATTGTTCGTCGAGAACAGATAGACATTGCCGTAGTTCTTGCCGCTCGTGGGCGCCGCGATCGGCGCTTTGCAATTGGCCGGATCGCCCGTGTAATAGTAGATGGATTGGTATCGAAATTCCGCGTGGTATCCCGCCGGAACGGAATCTACATACATATCCGTCGCGGATTGGGAAACGAGGCCAGAAAACTGTCCGCCGGAATCGGATGTCAGGCGGCCAACCTCATTCCCCGCCGAGTCCAGAAAGACGACCTGCGCGCCGGCAATAGCTACAAACGAGGAAAACTCGACTGTAGACCCGGTAACGCTGACTTTGGGAGCGGTCACGCGGATCGGAAGCGACGACGCGGCGCTGTTATGAAGAGCCGAGACGGAGCCATCGCCGGAACTCGTCGCGGTCAGCTCCCCGGTGTTCGCGTCAATCGTCGCAACGCCGCCGGAGACCGACCAGCTCCCGGCATCGGGATTGACATAGATCGTCTGGGCGCCGGACATGGCCATCAGATAGAAGAAATGCTTGTCCCCGAGGCCGATATCGTTGGGATTGGTCAGATTCGAAGCGACAACGGCATAGTTGGATAGGGCGCCCGGCACGACAACGGAGATGGAGACGTTCGTAATGAACCCGCTGAGCGTCGCGACGATTGTCCCAGCGGCGGCGCTTGCAGCCGCCGTAAACGTGCCGTCCGGTCCAATACTTCCGATGGCGCCCACCAAGCCCCACGACGGGTTCACATAGCCGGAAGTGCCATTGGAATAGGTGGCAAACGCTTTGATGTGGAGCACCCCGCCGGTCGCGACAGTGGAGTTATCGGGAATGCTCAGCGTCAAGCTCGTTACCGTGATTGTCGAGCCGCCGCCACCCCCGCCACCACCGCATCCTGCCACAACCAACAGACCGAGCAGCAGCGCGAAAAGCAAAATCCTCGTCAAATGATCCCTCCATACTATGGGACGTTGATTGAGCTACTCCGTTTCGGCAACTCAAGCAAATTCCCTTCACGGCTCGACGGGTATCACCAACACAGTCCCAACCTTCGTACAATACTTCATTGCCACCGCCGCGACCGAGTCGGCCGTTACCGCCTCCACCAGCTCCGGAAACCTGCCATCCATCTCGAACCCGCCGCCAACGGCCTCCCACCACCCCAGCCAGTACGCTCGATCCCGAATTCGCTGGTGTCCCGTCTGGAACGGCACGATGCCGCCGCTCGACTGCGCGTCGTCTAAATAGTAGCCGACCTCAAGCACACGCTTCGCTCGATCCAGCTCCTCACCCTTCAAACCGTCGTCAATCATCGCCCGAGCGGTCTTCTTCAGCAATGTGATCGAATCGGCAAGATAGATGTCCATCTTGCCTCGCGCGGGATTAAACTCGATGGGGTTGAACTGCGCCCAGGTATACGCGACGGTCCCGGCCGCGGTCGGATACAGGCCGGTTCCCACCTGATACGCCCTTCCTGTGTCCCGAAAGGCCCGCACAACACGCGAGGCCTGACCCTTGCCCAACGCCGAGGCGAAGACGGCAAAGGCGGGAAAATCGGGTGAAGACGGCGGCGGTCCGACATACCCGCTGAACGAATACGCGGAGACGGTGTTTGTAGACCGGACCTTATCAAACGATTCTGCCATCGTTACGGGCGACATTGGTACCTGCCGCACAGCCTTGTCAGGCTTCCAGGAACCGATGGATTTTCGCAAACTGTTGATGACGGCCATCTGATCGATCGCCCCGGCGACGACAATCGTAATGCGCTGCGGCGAAAAATACCGTTCATAGTAGTTCTGACAATCCGAGACGGTAACCTGGTCGATCTCATCCTGCGAAGGGAGGCGAATGAGGGGGCTGTCGTCGAAGCAGTTCTTCACAAGATGGTACACGCCGAATGCGGACGGGGATGCCGGGAGGCGGAGCAGTGGCTCGACCGCTTTCTTGGCATCCGCAACCTCTTCCGCGGCAAACTCGCCGTTCTTCAACGCGCCGACCGTTAGGAATAGGGCGTTGTCCACCCAAGGCGCCGTTGTCAGCGTTTCGTATCGAATAACGTCCCGATCGAAGAACAGCCGCAGGCCGCCGCCAATATTCGCGGCAACCTGATCCAGGCTGTTCTGAGAGAGGTTTGCATGGCGCTGGTACGCCGCTTGCGCGGTCACGTATCGGGCCCCCGGCCTGTCGCCATCCGTATCGGCGCCAGCCGTGACAAAGGCCGTGACCACAACCCACTGTGAGCCCTGCTCGGGTTCAGTGATCAGGCGGAGGCCGTTTTCGAACACAGTTCGGGTCGGAGCCGCCTGGCAAGCCGTTGCGGCGAAGGCAAGAAAGAAGAGACCCCGTTTCATTGCCCACTCACATGCCAAGTAAGTTGCATCGCCTTGGCCGGATTGAAAACCTCTCGCGCAACCCGCTTGGCGTCCGCAATCGTCGCCGAAGCGAGCGTCTTTTGGTACCGGCTGGTTGTCGCCTCATCGCCCGTTGCCGCCCAATAAGCAAGCGCGAAGGCCCGGCCGGTTGGGGTTTCGACCTGGTAGAGTTCCTGCGCCAATGCCTTGTTACGTGCCGCCTGAAACTCGGCTTCCGAAAACTCTCCCGCAGCGATTTTCGCGACGAGTCCCTTAGTCTTTTCGGTTAGGTCTGCCAGCGCCGACTCTTCACAGAACAGCATGAGCACCACAATCTCTGCGTTCGATTCGGTTGAATATCGGACATCGAAGGCGATCGCTCCGTCCAACTCTTTGCGCCGGTTCATCATCAAGCCGGTGAGAATGTCCAAGACCGCGGAATCTTCGATTCTTTTGGCCGGGATGGAGGGATAGGCGAAGGAGAGCGCCGCCTTCGTGAACGGGCCCTTTTCGTCCACCACCTTGCCTTCCGATGCTCTTAGCGCGGGAATCGGCGAGCCGGCTCCCCTTGGCATCAAGTTAAACCAGAGCTCCACCTCCTTTTGCACGTCAGCGGCCTGCACGTCCCCCACGACCGCAATGTAGGTATTTCCCGATTCGTACCACTGTTTCCAAAAGTCCAGCGTTTTGGCCAATGTCAGCGCCTGAATGGATTCCGGATCGCCTCCCGTCGGCGCTCCGTATCCCGTCTTGCCGTAGGCAATCCCATACATCGTGTCGTACAGAAACTCCATCGGGTTGTCCCGGCGCGCGAAATACTCCTGCATCACCACTCGGCGCTCCGCTTGAAACGCCCGCTCATCGGGAGCGGGATTGATGATCGCGTCGGCGATCAATCCCAATAGGGACTTCCAGTCTTTGCTGAGGCAGGTTGCGGTGTAATGGACGATCTCTTTCTGCGTTGCGGCGAGAAGGCGATAGCCGAGCTTTTCCGCCGCCGCGTCGATGGCGTTTCCCGGATGTGCCTTGGTGCCGCGAAAGGCGATGTGCTCCATCATGTGCGCGCACCCCAGCGTGTCGGCGGTCTCGCGCGCGGTCCCCGCCTTCACGAACACCTCGATGCCTACTATCGGCGCGGCGTGGTCCTCTTGGACGATCAGCGTGACCCCCGAGTCAAGCTTTTTCGTTATCGCCTTCGGGACGGGTGTTTGCGTGGTGAGCGACGCGGCAACGAGGGTGCAGGCAATCCAGGCTGGCATGAGGGGATTCTACCTGTCCAAATAGTCAAGGGGATGCGCGCGCTGAATTCGTCTGGCAAGAAACGATTAGGAAATCGTAAACACTTCGTTTCATCTGACAACCTTGAGAGCCTCGCACTGTTTCTACCGAGCCGGCGCTTGTCGGTATAAAGCCCGTCAAACCGGAACGTTTTTCGGGACACCTCTTGACAAATCGGGGGGGATCGCTTACAGTGTAATTGTGCCGGATTGGATTTGCATTGCGTAAAGCGAATGTATTGGAACTTGGAGGAAGAAAATGAGAAAGTTAATCGCGCTATCGATCGGTGTCCTGCCGCTAACGTCTCTGGCCTTCTACGACAGCTTCGACGGCAATAAGCTCGGCTCGCATTGGAAGGAGTGGTCGGAGAACGACGACATAGCGAACTATACGGTCGCCAACAGCCTTCTGACGGTGACCCGAGTCTACAACAGTCCGACCGGATATAGCAGCGTCTTCCTTCACGCGGCGGTAGAACCGTATCAAGATTTTGACTTTAGGGCCGTTTTCGGATGGGACATGGGCACGAATCGAAGCATTGTTATTGGAGTAGGCACCTACAATGATCAATTTGGGTTTGCCCGTCTAGCCAGTTTTGGTTTTAACGGATACCCGGGAGGAGAGACATCCGTCAGTCTGGCTGGGGCGGATCAGATCTACTTGCCCGAGCCCGCCGTTGGATTCCACGAATTTCGCGCTACTCGAAACGGTTCTATGGGGCGGGCGTATTTGGACGGCCAACTTGTTGCGAGCACGGAGAACATGACTGGATGGAAGGTGGGAGGCACCGGAATGAAATTCGGCGGACCCAGCGATGGCATTGGATAATCGCCGCTGTATGTCGATTTCATCCAAGTGGCGCCGGAGCCAAGCAGTCTGCCCTTGGTATGCGCAGGCGCCGGCGTTGTAATCGCCTACTCAAGACGAAGGAGGTGAAGAGAAATGGGAGGATCATGGACACAGCCGGTTCAATGGTCTGCAGGGAACACAAAGCCGGATCGACTCGTCGCCATACACATGACCCTGCTGCGCACGGGGAAGGTGCTGGCGTGGGGCGAAGGCGAATGGCACGCCGCCACCGACGTGCTACCTGAGGTGCTAACTACGCTCGGATGCTGGCTTTGGGATCCGTCGGAGGACGCATTCGTCAAGGTTTCGAACCTGCGAAACAACATGTTCTGCGGCGGGCACTCGGCATTAGCCGACGGTCGGCTCCTGGTCGTTGGCGGCCAAAAGGACAGCCAGGTCGGGACAGACATTGCCTCAACCGAAGAATCTTCGGTCTGCCCCTTGACAAATCGGGGGGGATCGCTTACAGTGTAATTGTGCCTCATTGGGTTTGCATTGCGCGAAGCGGTTGAATTGGAACCGGGAGGAAGAAAATGAGAAGGTTAGTCGCTCTATCAATCGTGGTCGTTCCGTTGATGTCGCAAGCGTTCTTCGACGGCTTCGACGGGGATAAGCTCGGGTCCAACTGGAAAATCTCCAACGCCGGGCATCAGGGCCAGTTGCACTATGTCGTGGCCAACAGTCTGCTAAAAGTAAACGGGCTCGACGGCGATCCGACCGGCTGGAGCGTGGTTGTTGTTAGGACCGCCGTGGAACCATACGGCGACTTTCGGTTCACGGCGCTATTCGGATGGGATCAGGGGGATCGACAAAGTGTGACAATTGGTGTGGGAACCTATAACGACGATTTTGGCAACGCCGATCTCGCCTCCGTCCATTTGCGGAAAAACCTAACGGACATTCAGTTCTATGTGTACGTCGACGGCATTGGCACCGTCAATCTTCCGGAACCCAATTCCGGCATGCACGAATTCACGGTCACTCGCGGCGGTTCTTCCGGGCGCGCCTATGTCGACGGTCAGTTGGTAGCAAGCGGGGAAACGATGAAGACGTATACGGTAGGTGCTGCTGGGATGTATTTCGGAGGTCCGAACGACCACGTTGGATTTGGAGCGCTGTACGTGGATTCGGTTGAGGTCGTTCCGGAACCCGCGGTACTGGTTGTACTGGCTGCAGGCGTGGCACGGATAACGGTTCGACGGCGTCTAAGGAGGTGAACGATGGCGGGATCTTGGGAAGACCCTTTTCAAACGGCATCTGGAAGCACCGAATCTGACATCTTGGTGGCGGTCCACATGGCGCTTCTCCACACGGGAAAGGTGTTGGCTTGGGGATATGGCAAGTTAGTGGGCACAAGCGACCTGTCGACCCCAGACTGTTGGCTCTGGGATCCGGCGACGGGCGACTTTACCAACAAACCAAATAGTCACAACATCATGCTCTGTGCTGGGCATTGCGCGCTGCCTGACGGCCGGCTGCTTGTCGCGGGTGGCCAACATGACACATTCGTTGGCACAGTCTTTGGAGATCTTTTCGATCCGGTTGATGACGGCGGGACGTGGACGGCAACCGCCTATGACATGCACGATGTGCGGTGGTACCCGACCTGCACTACTTTGCCGGACGGCCGCCTTCTCGTCGCGGGCGGTACCAAAGATGAGGGTATCTACAATCAAATACCCGAAGTATTCGATCCGGACGGCGGAAGCCAGGACGCGATGTGGGAACAGCTGACGGACGCTGACCAGAAGCTGACACAGTACGCCTACATGTTTGTCCTTCCGGACCAAATCACGGTTAGCCTTGTGACATTCCCCGCCGGCAGCGTGTTCTTCGCCGGACCCGATCGCGGCGGATCGCCCGGGATTTATCCGATGATCTTGGACTGGGTCGATCAGGTCTGGTCCGCGCCGATTACGACAGGAGGGGCAAACGAAGGCAGTGGATCCGCCGTTATGTACAAGCCGGGAAAGATATTGCGATGCGGCGGCGAGCACCCTGGGATCGCCACAGTGCGAATGATCGACTTGACCGCGTCGGGGAGCCACACTTGGACGGGGGGACCTAGCTTGAACAACGCGCGCAGGAATCACAATTTAGTTATGCTCCCGGACGGAAAGATTCTTTGCGTCGGCGGGAATAAGTGGGGGGACGACGGACGCAACGTGCCTGGCGACAACTACGTGGCCCCCGTGTTGACCCCTGAGATTCTTGATCCCAGTGCACAGTCGCCTGCTTGGGTCGAGCACGCGCCGATGACCGCACCGCGCAGGTATCACTCGACCGCCCTGCTCCTTCCGGACGCGCGGGTACTAGTCGCTGGAGGAAACTTTTACGCGTCCATGCAGATCTTCTCGCCGCCCTATTTGGACGGAAGCCCTTCGCGCATAGCGATTACGTCCGCCCCGTCAACAATTTCCTATTCGACCTCGTTTGACATAACCGTGTCGGTTCCCTCCGGCAAAAGCGTTAACAAAGTTTCTCTCATCCGTCTTGGAAGCGTCACACATGGGTTCGATCAAGATCAACGATATCTCCAGCTCTTGTACACTTTGCCGATCCCGCCAACAGGAACTGTCCACGTTACGCCACCGGCGAATGCAAAGTACGCTCCACCGGGATATTACATGCTGTGGGTTCTGGACAATAGCGGTGTCCCCTGCGCTGAGGCAAAGATCGTGAAGCTACAATAGAGTGTGAGAGTTGCGGTCATCGGCGGGGGATTGGCGGGGTGCGCGGCGGCGCGGTGTTTGGCGCGAACGGGCCAAAGCGTCACGGTCTTCGAGCAGTTCACCATCGATCACGATCGAGGTAGCTCCTTCGGCCCCTCCCGCATCATCCGGCGCACCTATCCGGACGCCGACTACACACATTTGATGAACGAGGCCTACCGGCTGTGGGACGAGTTGGAGGAGGAGTGCGGCGAGACGTTGCGGATTTCGACCGGCGGCATCTATTTCGGTCCCGCCGACCATCCGGACATCCTTGCCATCCTCGCCGCGCTCGATTCGGAAAACCTGCCATATGAAAAGCTGGACGCCGGCGCCGCTATGGAGCGATTTCCGTCCTTCCGGTTCCAATCACATGAGATTGTCATCTATCAAGAGGACACCGGTATTCTCCTCGCCTCCCGGTGCGTCCGCGCGTTTGCCGATTCGGCGGCGCTGCATGGGGCGGAGCTGCGAGAGAACTGCCCGGTCGCTCTGGTGGCGCGCGGCGACGCGCAGGTCCTTGTAACGACAACGGATGGCACACAGCCCTTCGATGCCGCCGTGATCACTGCCGGTCCATGGACCAAGCGCTTCGTGCCAGAAGCACCGCTTACGGTCACATTGCAGGAGGCGTTCTTCGTCCCATCGGGTCCTGATACGGATTCCCTGCCCGTCTGGATCGACGCCGAGACTTTCATGTATGGTTTTCCGTCCCACGACGGCGCGCCTGGTGTGAAAGTCGGGCAACACTTTCATGGTCCGGAGGTCGATCCGTCGTCAATTCCTAACGACCTAACTTCTAACGCCTGGGACCGCATCCTGGAATATCTTCGCAATCGCCTGCCGGAGTTAGACACGACCCTGATCGAATCAAAACGCTGTCTCTACACAAACACGCCGGACGATGACTTCCTGATCGATCGCGTGCCCGGACTCCCTGGCGCGGTGTTCGCCTCCGCCTGCTCCGGCCACGGATTCAAATTCGGCCCGCTGACCGGCAAGGCGTTGGCGGATATGGTGATGCGAAACGAGGTCGGTCCGGTGTATGTGCGGTTCCGATTGCGCTGGTAGAACTACGAATCCCCAGCCATCCCAAAGTTGAGAAATACGATGTTGAGATCGGGAAGATCGATCTGGCCCGATCCGTCCAGGTCCGCCTCATTGTCAACACTGCCAAACTCCGTCAGTATACGGTTCAGGTCCAGCAGGTCGATCGCGTTGTCCTCCTCCGCGTCGCCATTGGCCAATTCGAAGAAAAGCCCGCTCGCATTACCGGAAGTCGTGTCGGCTGCCAGTGTCCTTCGCAGCCAATGATTGGGCTTGATCGAGAGGTCTAGAGGGCCGCTCGGAGTTGCAATCGTGAATTCCCCTTGACCATTCAACGCGGTGGGCGCTACCATAAACGGCTCATCCCAGCCGGACCAAGAGAGGCGCATGTTCACCGAGGTCGGCGGATTGGCAACGCCAAAATCAACCGAACCACTGACCGTGGCGGTCGGCAGTTGCATGACGAACACGTCCCAATCACCGTTCGTATCGCCCGCCACGAGGTTGGAGGCAAGACTCTGGAACGCCAAACGGGAACCGTCGGCGGAAAAGACCGGTTCGTAGCTGTCCGCATTCCCACCCGCACTGACGCATGTTGTGGTACCCAGCATCCGGTCGCGCACAAAGCAGTCCAGGTGGCCATTGATATCGCCTGGGACGGCATTCGTGGACCCGCTCCAAAATCCAACGAACCGGCCATCAGCCGACAGGGTCCCCGATGTCGAATCCCCGTTCAACTCCGCTCCGTCGGTCGATACGGAAATTCGGTCGGTCATACCCGTCGCTGCGTCGTAAACAAACACGTCCTTCACGCCATTGGTATCGTTTGGCACAAGATTCGAGGCATCGCTCACGAAGGCGACGAATCGGCCCGACGCGCTGATCGAACAATCGAATGTGGGCCCGTCGCCGCCTGCCGTCAACTCGATCGTCTCCCCCGTACCGCGGTCGTGCAAGAACAGATCGGAATAGAGCCCCGTATCGCCCGGAGCCAGATTCGTGGCATAGCTGACCATCGCGACGCACGAGCCATCCGCGCTGATCACTCCGATGGTGGTCTGCCGATCGGCCTCCTCGCCGGAAGACGAAACGGAAACTCGCTCGGTGGTCCCCAATTGCCGATCTCGTACGAATATATCCTTTACTCCATTGGTGTCGCCTGTAACAAGGTTGGAAGCCGGGCTAACGAAACAGACCAGATTCCCGTCGGCGGACAGGGACGGCTGGAAGCTGAAGTGATTCGCCTGCTCCCCGGTCGAGCTTACGCTGACCCGCTCCGTGATCCCGGTCTGCCGATCGCGTACGAAGATGTCCCACCAACCGTTGGTATCGTTGGGTACCAGGTTGTTCGCTCGACTGGTGAACGCGACAATCCGCCCATCCGCGCTGATCGCCGGATAGGATGCGTCGTCGTTCCCCTGAGTGCCATCCGTGCTGATGCTGACAATCTCCGTCGTCCCCAACAAAAGGTCTCGCACAAAGACGTCCGCTTTTCCGTTCGTATCGTTGGGAACAAGATTTGCCGCCGAACTTACGAACGCGACAAAACGGCCGTCAGCGCTGATCGCGGGCGTACCGGAAAGCCCGGCGCCTTGGATGTTTTCCGTGGAGACGGAGGCGAGAGATAACCCCGAGCACCACGCCGACCCGGAGAGCGCCGCCACTAAGAGAGCTATCGACGGTTTCGCGATCATTACTGTCTATGATAACACTGATTTTCGCGGTGTTGCACCTACGGGGGAAATGTGCCAGGGTTCATGGCCAGCGAACCCTCCTCAAACCACCGACAACAAAGACTCTGACGATAACCTATCTCTTTGCCAATTTCACCGTCAGGTTCGTTGTCATCGGCGGGATTTCCGGCATGTTCTCGCCCCGCACCTGCATCTCTTCCGTGCCGGACTTCTTGATCAGCGTGCCAGTATCGGACGCCAAGAACATCACATATTTAAACGATCGATGGATCGAAAAGTTGACCTCCGTCCCCTTTTCGCCCTCCTGTAGTGCCGCCTTGCCCGTCACGTCCTGATCGGAAGTGGAGGCCGCCGAGATTCGGTAACAAATGACGCCGTCGATCGTCTCCATCCCCTCCAACTTGTACGTGACGACCTCGTCTTTCGGGTTCTTGATGTTGGCGACTGCGGGCCGCTTGAACTTTTCTTCCCAGGTGTCGCCAATATTTATGTTGCCTTCCGGAAATTTGGCCAAGAGAAAATCGCGGTACCACTGACCGAAATCACCCATTACGGTCAGCCCGGACGGAGACTTAACATCCACGGCGCCGTCCTTCTTGAGCGTAATGGTCGCCTGCGAAGCGGCCTTCATCCGCTTCAGCATCTGTTCGTTGATCATGGGCTGATCTTCCATATCGAGCTTCTCAACCGTCTTCTTGGCACTCAGTACGACGTCGCCGTCTTTGACCGATTCCACCTTCACTTCTACGTTCCAAGTCCCACCCGCGCCTGGCATCATCGCGCCGGAATCAGCCGACTCGCGGACGATGGAATACTTCATCACATCGCCCTCTTTGAACTTGTGCACTAGTTTGTGGGCATCATCGGAAGCTCCAAATAGAATGAGTGCGGATAGGATTACAGCGGACATGGGCTTACTCCTCCGGTCAGAATTCTCATGATCATACTCACAATTCTCGGCCAAGGTTCCTCTTTTCTCTCAATCGCTTCGCCGGGTATCCTGAGCGGCTGTGCTTGACAAGCTGAAACAGGTAGAGGAACGGTTTGAGGAGACTGAGCGGCTCCTTTCCGACCCATCGATCGGTTCCAACCCAAAGGAGATGCAGCGTCTGGGAAAGCTGCGCGCGGAATTGGAACCGGTCGTGACGGTTTTCCGCGACTATCGATCCGCCACAGAACAGCTCAATGAGGCCAAATCCCTCCTCGATGACCCGGAAATGCGCCCGATGGCCGAGGAAGAGATCGGCTCCCAGCGGGAGAAGATGGAGGAGCTGGAGGGCAAGCTGCGGGCCATGCTTTTGCCGAAAGACCCGAACGACGACAAGAACGTGGTTATCGAGATACGGGCCGGCGTGGGCGGGGAGGAGGCGGCCCTCTTTGCCGCCAACCTGTTCAAGATGTATTCGCGGTACGCGGAGCGAAACGGCTGGAAATGGGAGCTGATTGAATTCGAGGAGTCGGCAATGGGGGGCGCCAGCCAGATCACGCTCGGCATCGAGGGGAAGGGCGCATACAGCCAGCTCAAGCACGAAATGGGCGTCCACCGAGTGCAGCGTGTTCCCGCCACGGAGAGCAGCGGTCGCCTGCACACCAGCGCGGCCAGCGTCGTCGTCCTGCCGGAAGCAGAAGAGGTGGATATTAACATCAATCCGGACGATCTGGACTGGGAAAGCTTTCGGGCCAGCAGCGCCGGCGGCCAGCACATGCAGAAGAACGAGACCGCCATCCGTGTGGTCCACCGGCCGACCGGCATCGTCGTCCAGTGCCAAGACGAACGGTCCCAGGCGCAAAACAAGTACAAGGCTATGAAAGTGCTGCGGGCCAAGCTTTATGAGCGAGAACTGCACGCGCAATTGGCGGAAACCGCGGCCGCTCGAAAGACGGCGGTCCGAAGCGGGGACCGCAGCGAGAAGATACGAACTTATAACTGGCCGCAGAATCGCGTCACGGACCATCGGATCAAGCTGGATATCAACAACCTTTCCGGCATCTTGGACGGTGATATTCAGGTTTTCGCGGACGCGCTCATCGCCGACGAACAAGCCCGCCTTCTCGCCGCCGACGACACGTAGCGCTGGCTTCCGAAACGTCCGCCCGGAAGAGAATCGAACCCTCCGCGCTTCTCAACCGTACTTATCAGGTAGAGGGAAAGGGCGGTGCCATGAAATACTGGCTGCTTTTGGCTGCAGTAGTCATTCTTGTCGCAGGAGTCGCTCTCCAATCACGCAAAGAGCAAGCGACCACATCTTCATCCCTGCCTCCCCCTCCGCTAAAGTCAAAATCGGTTAAACAACTCATCGATTCCTTACGGGAAATCCAGGGCGAGTTCACGGACGCATACTACATGACGGAGGGGCGAGGGTTCTTGCCAGCCAATGAACAAAGCGACTTCCTTGACGATAATGGCAAAGACCTGCAGCCTGTACCGGACGCGCTCAAGGCATTGATCGCCCGTGGCGTGGATTCACTGCCGGAGCTGATGGACCACTTGGTTGACCACCGCCTCACGCAGCTACACACGGGGGGATACTTCTCCGACCGGTATGATCCTCGCTACTCGGACCCTGCACGGCAGCCGCAGGGACTTAATCAAGTTGACATGAATTCCCATCGCAGTCCGAATGAACATCCGTATACCGTCACAGTGGGCGACCTATGTTACGTTGCCATCGGCCAGATTGTCAATCGGGGATTGGAGTCAATCCCGCACGCTCACATTGGTCCGCTCGGTGGCGCGATTCTGCCACCCGCCATCAACTCACCGACGCAAAATCATAAGCTTGCTGAGGCGGTACGTAAGGATTGGGGCGGGTTGACGAAGGACGAGCATTTTCACAGCCTGATGGACGACTTGACCACCGGTGACATAGGAAGGCACCCAATGGCGGCGGAGCGCCTCCTGTATTACTATCCCGAACGTTCAACTGGATTCCTTGTCCATTTACTGCAAAGAAAGCTGTATCCCTACGCTTACGAAATGCGACTCTCTGAGACAGTAGAGCGCATTTTACAAATGGTTAACGAATCCGATCGCAAGGCCGCAATAATGAAGTTTCAACATGACGATAGGATGCTGGCTTCGTGCTTACCGGCGGAATTCGCGCGGAGGATCGAATCTGCTGAAACCGACGAAATCTTTCGTGCAGGAACTCACCAAAAGGAACTGACAGCGGAGGATAGAAACGGAATCATGCAGTCCAACCGGGCCAAAGAAGTATTTGCGGATGCCTACCCGAACATCGATTTTCGACATCCACCCCCTGGAGAAGGTGTCATTCCCGAGGTTCAGAGTTACTTGGTCAGCGCATTAGCGACAGTTGCAAATGATCGCATTCGAGACGTCGTTCTCAAGCGACTCTTGGAACTTGATCCAGAAAAAGGCGATGTAGATTTTCGATTGGGGAAAGACCAGTTTGCATGTTCGGCGGCGAGGATGCTGGCTGGATTCGGCCATGATGATGAGTGTTTGAAGTATTTTGACGCTCGAATCAAATTCCAAGAGGAACATGGAGTCGATGACGGCCGTCAGGACTTTTTGAGCTGGCTGAAGCGCTGGCGTGCGGTCTTTTCGCACAAAGGAACCCTGCCCGACCACTCACCTCAAGATTAGCCGTCCGAAAATCGGTGGCGAAGGACACAGGCGGAGAAGTATCCTGACGGGCATGCACGACGACACCTTACATTGGCTGACGGAAGAGATCGCTCGGTTCCAGAGCGAAATCGGCGACCTGCCGGTAACCCCGAAGGTATTCCCCGAAGAGATTCGCACCCATCTTGCCGCCCGGTACGATTTCCGCACTCCCGTGCCGGCAAGTGACACGCTCACTGACGTGGCCGACATGATGCGACGCTGGAACCTGCACGTAACCCATCCCCGCTATCTCGGCAACTTCAACCCCAGCGTGACGCCCATCTCTGTCGTCGCGGACGCCCTCGTTGCCCTCTACAATCCCCAAATGGCAGTCTGGTCCCACGCCCCGGCGGCCATTGAAATCGAACGCCACGTCCTCGATTTCTTCATGAAGCGCTTTGGGCTGGACCCCGAAACCGGCTTTGCCAATTTCACTTCCGGCGGCGCGGAGGCCAACCTCACCGCCGTCCTCGTCGCCCTCACCCACAATTTTCCGCAATTCGGGTCCGATGGCGTGACCGGTCAACCTACGATGTATGTCTCAGCCGACGCGCACGGTTCCTTCGGCAAGGCAGCCCACTGCGCCGGAATCGGCCGCCGGTCGATCCAAATCGTTCCAACAGATGCCGGGTTGAAAATGGATGTGGATGCGCTTGTTTCCAGCATTCGAGATGACAGGGCGGCGGGGAAAATCCCGTTCTCTGTCGCGGCCACCGCCGGGACGACGACCGCCGGTGTCATCGATCCGCTGCCCGGCATCGCGGCCGTTTGCCGGGAAGAAGGGCTGTGGTTCCACGTTGACGCGGCATGGGGCGGCGGCGCGATCCTGAGTAATTCGTTGCGTCCCTCCCTCGCCGGAATCGAGCTGGCCGACTCCATCACCTGGGACGCGCATAAATGGCTGTCCGTGCCAATGGGCGCCGGAATGTTCTTCTGCCGCCACCGGCAGCCGGTGCTAAAAACCTTCAAAATAAACACTGACTACATGCCCCTCTCAACCGACGACGCCTTCGATCCGTATAGCACCACTCTCCAATGGTCGCGCCGTTTTACAGGACTCAAGGTGTTTCTCTCCCTTGCCACGATCGGGCTGGAGGGCTATGCAACAATGATTGAGCATCAGACGGCGATGGGCGAACTATTGCGACAAAGGCTCACAGACGCTGGCTGGACAATACTCAACGACACGCCGCTGCCCGTCGTCAACTTCACCCACCCATCCTGGAATGGCGACCGGGAGCGGACCCACCAGGCATGTGAGGAGATCGTCGGTCGGGGCCGCGTGTGGATATCAGACCCCGTGCTGTCGAACGGCCGGCCGTCTTTGCGCGCCTGCATCACCAGCTACCACACGTCGCCAGGAGACATCGAGATTCTGATGGACGAATTGGCGAAGCTGTAAGGCCAGCGGCAGATCCCCTCGAATTTGTGCGAGCTTCCACCGTTTTGGTACGGAATTTGCCCTGGATCCGGTTGACAACGGGCGCCCACGGCATATTCGGCTCGTGAGCCCTTGGACGATATCGCATGCGGCGTACTGTTTCGTCTTTTGTCCTCCTAATCCTTCCGCTGCAACGTCCCGGCCGGAAACCGACCGGGACGTGCTGATTCGCTATAATGCAATCCAATGACGCTGCTATTAGTCCTCGCGATGTTTCAGGCCGGCACCGCGATTGCCGACGTCACCGGTCACCAGGCCAATCCGCTGGACACAGGTAAGAACATCTGCGTCGTGCTCATCTTTGTCACCCAAGACTGCCCCGTCTCCAACGCCTATGTGCCAACCATCAATCAGCTCGTGAAGGACTATTCGAAGAAGAAGGTCGGCTTCTTTCTCGTGCATGTCGATACGACGTTGACGCGGGAGGAGGCGGCGAAACATGCCAACGAATTCGGCATTACCTGCCCCGTTTTGTTGGACCCGGACCATAAGTTGGTGAAGAAGGCGGGCGCAACGATAACGCCCACCGCCGCGGTCTATTCGAAAGATGGGAAGCTTCAGTATTTGGGCCGGATTGACGACCTGTTCCCTGAGTTGGGTGTGAGGCGCCTGAAGCCGACCAAGCATGAATTGCGCAACGCTCTCGATGCGATCCTGGCCGGGAAACGGGTCCCGGTCTCACGTACGGCCCCGGTCGGTTGCATCATTCCGGCTATCCGCGAGCGTTAGCGGTATCAGCTCTCCCCGGGCCTTGACCGGTTTCTGGTAGGAAGCTGGTTGCCATGCGGACCCGGGGCTACAGAGGTTCTCTTTTAGACCATAATGACCCTATGATGTTCCTGCCGCTCCTGCTTCTCGCCCTAGGCGCCGACCAAACGCCGACCTTTACGAAAGACATCGCGCCGATTCTGTTCAAGAACTGCGCCGAGTGCCACCGGCCAGGCGAGGTCGCTCCCTTCCCGCTCCTTTCCTATCAGGACGCGAAGCAGCATGCGGAGCAGATGGTCGCCGTGACGGGCCGTCGCCTCATGCCGCCATGGGGCGCGGAGAGCCATGGGGAGTTTGTCGGCGAGCGCAGGCTTCCGGAAAAGGATATCGCGATGTTGAAGGCGTGGGTCGCGGGCGGCGCGCCGGAAGGCAATGCCAAAGCAATGCCGAAAGCCCCTGCCTTTACGGAAGGATGGCAAGGAGGCAAGCCGGACCTGATCGTCAAGATGCCGGAGGCCTACACCAAATCCGCGGAAGGTCCGGACATCTATCGCTGCTTCGTGCTGCCTGTGAATATCCCGGAAGACAAATGGGTAAAGGCTGTGGAATTTCGGCCCGGCAATCGCCGCTGCGTCCACCACGCTCTGATCTATATGGACACGAAGGGCCAAGCGCGGAAGATGGATGCGGGCGACGACGGCCCCGGCTACACGAGCTTCGCGGGTCCCGGATTCTTCCCCTCCGGTGGCTTCGGCGGTTGGGCGCCCGGCACGTTCTTCCGGCCCTATCCCGAAGGCGTCGCCAAACTGCTAAAAAGAGGCTCCGATATCGTCGTGCAGATACACTACTATCCAACGGGCAAAAAGGAGACCGATCAGTCCAGCATCGGCTTCTATTTCACCGATAAGAAACCCAGAAACGTCCCGGTTCTCGTCCCGCTCGCATCCGCGAACATTCTCATCGCACCCGGCAAGAAGGACTACAAGGTCGCCGCCGAATATACGCTGCCAGTAGACACGGAAGCGACCGGCGTATTTCCGCACGCCCATCTTCTGTGCCGCGATATGAAGGGGACTGCGATCCTGCCCGACGGAACCAAGAAGCCGCTCATCTGGATCAGCAATTGGAATTTCAACTGGCAAGACCAATATATCTACAAGAATCACATCCCGCTGCCAAAAGGCACGAAGCTGAAGATGGAGTTCACCTACGACAATTCCGCCGACAATCCGCGCAACCCAAATAGCCCGCCCAAATTGGTCCATTTCGGCAATAAGACGACGGACGAGATGGCGATTCTGTGGGTGCAGGTGCTGTGCAAGAATCCGTCCGACCTACCTGTTTTAGCTCATGAGCTGCGCAAGATTCTGCCCGGTCCCGGAGCGGGCGGAGTATTGCTGGACGGCGATATGAGCCAGGAGATCGCTGCGCTGGGGTTGGAGGCGTCGAAATAGGTCCCGTACGCGGCATTTCCGAGTTGGCGCTTTGGGTCCGGGACCTGGACCGGTCGATCCAATTCTATCGGGACAGCCTGGGATTCGAGGTCGAGGAGATCAATTCGGGCCAGAACGCCTTCCTGCGAAGCGGCAACTTCCTCTTGGTTCTGTTCCTGCCGGAAGACCCGGGAACAAAACTCGCCGTGGACTACATCGAGCGCAAAGGCGGTCCACGAGGCAGCCTCTATCATGTGGCGTTCCTCATCGATCGAAGCGAGTTGGACCAAGTGTGCGAGAAACTGCAAGAGGATGGCCATGAGCTGCGCGGACCGGTGGATTTCGGCACCGGCCGCAGGTCCTATTTCATCGAGGATCCGGACGAGCACACCATCGAGCTAACGGACCGCTGATTTCGAGATCGTTTGGGCAAACTGAGTCTTGCCATCCGGCCGAACGAAACCGATGACGAGGTCGTCCTTGCGCACGGTGGCCTCCACGAAACCGCCCCGCGTCGCCGCATATTCCGAGGCATCCGTCCACTGAACGTTGTACGCGTTATCCGTGCCGCCGCCCGCGCCCGACACAACGTAGTTGACTCCATCGACGGGCTTCAACATCTCCAACGTATGGTCGTGGCCGCAGAAATATACGTCCGCGTGGCGCCGCTCCAGAATCGGCTCGAGCTTCTCCTTGAGAATCTTGGTATCGCCGTGTTTGCCGTGCGAAAAAACCGGGTGATGGCCGACGACGAACTTCCACCGGGCACGGGCATCATCAAGCTCGCGGTCCAGCCAGGCAAGCTGCTCATCGCCATGCCCCTCGATGATCGCGTTGGTGTCGATGATGATGATCTTGATTGCCGTTCCGTCCTTCAATGTTCGAGTTTCGGCATAGTAGCGGGCGGGCATCTTCCAGTCCGGGTCTTTGCTGCCGTACTCGATCTCCGCTTCCGGGCTGCCGATATAGTCGTGATTGCCCAGCGCCACATAAAACGGTACATGTAGGCGGCCGTACAGGTCTTCAAATCGGGTTTTCCACAAAGGATCGTCCACGGATGCCACGCCCTTGGGATAAAAATTGTCGCCGGTCAGGATGACGAAATCCAAGCCGTCCCGCTTTGCTGTATCGACAATGGCGTGGGCGACCGTTCTTTGTCCTTTTCCGCCGGTGCCAAAATCTCCGAAGACGAAGAACCGCTCGTATGGCCTGGAATGATCGGCTTGACTCGGTGGAATCGGTGGAAGCTGGCGCCCGGCGGCGGGGTCTTTGACGTCCTGCCGGTGGATGGAAAACTCGGTGATTCCAAATCCGGCGGCGGCGAGCAGAACACCGAAGAGAAGCCAGGCGCGCTTGGTCATGCGCCAAGTATCGCCCGTACGGCGGCCAAGAAACAACCTGTTAAGGATCGGCATTCGTGATCAGGCGCGCGCCACGCTGGAAGGTGACGTAGGCCCAAACCCATTCGATGAAGACCAGCAGCCTGTTGCGGAAGCCGACCAGCAGCATGATATGAACAAAGCTCCAGATCAACCAGGCGAGGAGCCCGCTGAGTTTGAGCCCAAATATATCGGCGACCGCGGACGATCGGCCTATCGTTGCCAGTTGGCCCTTGTCCAAATAGTGAAACGGCGGCAGGTCCGGCTTTCCGCATGCGCGGCGGGCGATCAGCCGGGCCACATAATCGCCTTGCTGGACCGCGACCGGCGCAAGACCCGGAAGCGGTCGGCCGTCCTGGTCCAAACGGGCGGCATCGCCAATAACGAAAACGTTGGGACAGCCCGGAACGGAAAGGTCCGGACTCACCAGGATTCGACCCTGCTGATCCGATTCTTTGCCGAGCCACCCCGCGACCGGGGACGGCGCGACGCCCGCCGCCCACAAAACCGTGCGCGAGCGGATCTCCGTATCGCCGGCCAGCACACCCCAATCCGCAACATTCTCCACGCGCTTGTCCAGCATCACCTCAACGTGCAGACCCCGCAGCGACTCAAGCGCCTTTTGCGAAAGGCGTTCGGCTAGGGCAGGCAAGACTCGCGGACCCGCCTCGATGAGAAGAATGCTCGCGGACTTCGGCTCGATATGATCGAAATCGGAGGCAAGCGCCCGCTGGGCCAATTCCGCAATCGCCCCCGCCAATTCCACACCGGTCGGCCCGCCGCCCACCACCACGAACGTCAGCCATTCTCTCCTTTTCTGCTCGTTTGGTTCCAACTCGGCGCGCTCGAAGGCGATCAGGATGTTGCGCCGGATTCGAATCGCGTCCTCGATCGATTTCAGCCCCGGCGCATGCTGTTCCCATTCGGGATGGCCGAAATACGAATGCCGGGCGCCCGTCGCAAGAATCAACGTGTCATAGGGGACGTGACCTTCGCGAGTGAGCAGCCGGCCACCGGAAACGTCCACCCCGGTCGCCTCCGCCATCTGGACCTCGAGGTTCTTCTGGCGATGCAGGATGCTGCGGATTGGACTGGCGATGTTAGCCGGGGACAGACCAGCCGTTGCCACCTGATAGAGCAACGGCTGGAACAAATGATGATTGGCGCAATCTACGACAGTCACCTGGACCGGCGCTTTGGCAAGACGCTTCGCGGCCTGCAGACCACCGAAACCGGCCCCAACAATGACTACGCGCGGTCGGCCTGACTCTATGGCTTCTCGATCGGGGCGGAGATCAGGTTGCCATACTCCGTCCAACTGCCGTCGTAGTTCTTCACATTGTTCTGGCCAAGCAGATACTTGAGCACGAACCATGTGTGACTGGACCGCTCTCCAATTCGGCAATATGCGATCGTCGGCTTGTTCGGATCGACGCCCTTGTCTTCGAAATAGATCTTTCGAAGCTCGTCCGCCGACTTGAACGCGCCGTTCTCCTGAACCGCGATCGACCATGGGACGCTCTTCGCGCCGGGAATATGGCCGCCGCGCTGCGCGGTCTCCGTCATGCCGGCCGGAGCGATGATCTCACCGGTAAATTCGGCTGGAGATCGGACATCCACCAGATTGACGCTGCCCGAACCGGAAGCCTCCATCGCATCGCGGACGAATGCCCGCAAGCTCAAATCAGGGCTCGCGGCCGTGTAGGTCGTCGGCGACGTGTGCGTCGGGTCGGTGGTGAGCGGCTTGTCAGGCTCGTTGAGCCACTTCTGGCGTCCACCGTTCATCAATCGTACGTCCTTGTGCCCGTACATTTTGAACAGCCAGAAGCCGTAGGCCGCAAACCAGTTGTTGTTGTCGCCGTACAAAATCACAATGTCGTTGTTCGAGATCCCCGCTCCCCCAAGCATCTTCTCGAACTCTGCCTTGGAAATTATGTCCCTTCGAATCTGATCCTGCAACTGCGTCTGCCAGTTGAAAGCAATCGATCCTGGGATGTGCCCCGCATCATATTGAGTCGTATCGACATCAATCTCGACAAATTTGATTCCCGGCTTCCCGATGTTCTCCTTGACCCAATCGGTTGTAACCAGGACCTCCGCGTGTGCATATTCCGCCATATCGCCTCCCTGAATCTAGGCTATTTTGGCGAAGTGTCTTCCATCAACGACGGAATGTGTTTCGCCATGTTGGAAGTATACTTGAACACGTCATCGGCAAAAATCATGACCCCATGCCCCACGGCCTCTTGGCCTACCACCCGCAAGGCTCCTTCGAATACCAACCCCGCGCTGGGGCCCGCAAGCAAACCTTCGTGGCGGCAGAGATCCAGCGCCCTCGTATAGGCAAGCTCGTAATCGACTTCCATGATCTCGTGAATCAGCGACGGATCGAACAGCTTGGAAACACCCAATTGGCTGATGTTCCGAAGGCCCGGCACATCGTGGCCCTCGGTCGGTTGAATGGCGTAAATCTTGACGTCCGGCTTGTGCTCCCTGAAATATCGTCCAAGTCCCGTCACGGTTCCGCAGGTGCCTAACGTCACGAATACATGCGTTACTTTGCCCTCTGTCTGCCGCATGATCTCCGGCCCCGTCGTCTCTTCGTGGGCCTGCACGTTGTGTTCGTTCTCATACTGGTTCGGCATCACATAGCGATCGCTGGACGCCCTTGCATGGGTCTTTGCCAGATTGATGGACCCCTCGCCAAGACCTGGCGCCGGACATAGTTCGTCATTCACAACGTCCAGTTGCGAGCCCATGATCTTGAGAAGCAGCTTCTTTTCCATGGGAACCTTATTGGGAACCACCGAGCGCATCGGGTAGCCACGCGCTCCCGCCAATCCCGCCAAGCTGATCCCGGTATTGCCTGATGTCGGCTCCACAAAGCCTCGCTTCTCGCTCAGCTCCCCGCTCTCTTCCAAGGCCTTCATCATGTACCAAGCCGCCCGATCCTTCAGCGAACCAAACGGATTCTTCCATTCCAATTTTGCATAGAGGAGAAAATCGGCGTTCGGATTCAGGCGATTGATGCGCACGAGCGGGGAAGGATTATCGACGTTCGGCAGCATTTCAAATATGCTCTCATACACGCGGGTCTGGTGATTCATTTTTGCATTCTACTTGTTCGGCGACAACGGACGACGCATTGGTCCCGTAGTACAGTCATGCACAATCACACGGAATCTGTGCAAGTGAGCCATGAGCATACAAACTTCACGTAAGATCGATTACCGAGACGCGATTATGGACGCGACCGAGACGCTCCTCGCGCGATCCGGCTACCAGAAGATGACGATCGAGGATATTGCGCGGGAAGCCGGCATCGGGCGCCGCACCGTTTACACACACTTTTCGAATAAAGAGGAGATCACCCTCGCCAGCATCGATCGGGTGGTGCAGCGCGTGCTCAGCGATCTTTCGTCGATCGCGCAATCCAGCACGCAGCCCGAAGTGAGGCTTTCGGAGATGCTGGTCGCCCGCGTCATGCTCCGATTCGACAAGGTCCGTGACTACCATACAGGACTGGAGGAGGTGTTTTCCGCCATCCGTGGAGCCTACATGGCGCGACGGGCCGTCTATTTCGAGGCGGAAGCGCACATCTTCGCGGAGGTCTTGGAGCAGGGAAAGCGGGACGGCAGCTTCGCGATCAAAGATAGCCTGCCGACGGCGAAAACTCTGATCCTGGCGACGAATTCATTAATCCCCTACTCATTGAGCCCAGCCGAGTTGGGAAGGCGAAAAGATGTCGAACAGCGCGCGGCAGCCATCGCGGATCTCCTTGTCAGGGGTCTGGCAGAATAAAAATCCGCCCGGGGGATCGGCCGGGCGGATGAGCACTGCCCCTCCCAGGGCGGCAATCTACTTCCGACGACGCCCGAGACCAAGCAAGGTCACAATCCCAGATCCGATCGCCGCATAGGCGCCGGGCTCGGGTACGGCTTGGATGATGTGATTCCCCTCGATGAAGTCATTGTTGCAAGACATGGCCCATGATGTATGCGCCACGTCGCCAACGCCGAGACCGATGTCGCTCAGCTTCACTCGAGCTTCGAGGAGGTGCATGTCGATGAACGAGTTCGTGACTGGGTCCTTGTACTTCACGGGGTTACCGCTATACAAGAGCGTCGAGTACTTATAGTCATACGAGCCGCCGTTGGTCCCGTTCTTCTTGTAGTTCGAATAGACCGGGGGGCCGAAGCCGACGTCGGCGTCCGGCGTGTACCATACGCCGCCCTTCTTGATGGCGCCGGTGCCGGAGCTGCCGTCGGGAGCCGTCGGCAAGATCAGACCGTATGCCGCGGTCTTGTGCGCCCAATCGGAATTGATGGCGATGTCGCCGACGCGATAGTCCCGACTTCGGCCGTAGGGATCGTGCACCGAATTCGGATTGAACCCGGTTACGATACTAACGTACAGATAGATTGCGTCGTTCGACAGATACATAGCTTTGGCATCGAACTGCTGGCCGCCAAAGTCCTTGATGTTGTGGTAGGTTCCCGTCGTGGAATTGCCGTGCGGACCGTAACCGTCCCAAATGGTCCAACTCACACCGTCGGTAAAGCCGGTGCCAGCCGCGGTAGATGTGGCGCCGGTTCCACCCGTGCCGGGCTGAAAATCGGCGAAGGTGGAGCCGCTGACAGGACCCAAGAAACTATTGCCGCCCAAATTGACACCGTACCCGGTGAGATCGCCGGCGAATTGGGCATGCGCTATCCCGCCCAGAGCGATGGCTCCGAGCAATGACAGTCTGCGCTTCATGAATCGTCCTCCGTGCTGCGGATTTAGGCCCGAGGGCCAATTTCACAGCGGCGAAGGACGTGCCAGCCGGTGGTTGGACTTAGGAATCAGGAAGAACTGACAGTTGCGAGAAAGCGGACCCCGCAATTACTCCTTTGGGTCTTTGTGCCGCTCATCCCGAAGGCTGGCGATAATGATGAGCTCGTCGTCGTCCCGGAGATAGCTGAGGGAGATGGACACCTGTATCTCCGCACCGTCTTTGCGGCGGAGGGACAATGGAGTGTGGTCTCTCATGCCCCGTCGCCTCGGATGGGCGGAGTATTCGTTCCTGTAGCGGACGTGCCCTTCCCGCAGCCGCTCAGGCACGATCGATTCTATCCTACGGCCAATAAGGTCCTCGCGTGAGTAACCGGATAGCTGTTCCGCGGCCGCATTAACGGTTGTGATCTTGCCTGTCTCCCCGTCCACAAGCATCATAGCGTCTGGAGCATGCTCCAATACGGCTCCAAGCCGAGCCTCACTGGACCGCAAGGCCATCTCAATCCGATTCGCTTCGGCTATGATGAGCAGCAGGCGGTCAACCTCACCCTTGGCGAGGTCCGCTTCATGCTCGATCATCTTGGCGACAAGCTCGGCCCGACTGGTCGCATTGAGTTTGTTCCGGACCCGCGTCCAATACGTGTTCATCGTTCCCTGGCTGATTCCCAGCTTGCGTCCAATGGCCTTGTCCGTCAAGCCAGTGGCAGCCAGCTTGACGATTTCTGATTCCCTTTTCGACAGGTCGCCTATCATCCCACGTAGATTACCGCATGTCCGTCGGTCATTGGGAATACCGACATTTTTCGGGGTAAGCGCCGTAGTACCATGTCAAAGAAAGGAATTAGGTCGCAATGACGAACCTCCGAGACCTAGAAAACCTGATGACGAAGGATGTGGCAAGCCTCGATCCGAAGGCGTCTGTGGCGTCGGCCGCTAGGCTTATGCGGGATCGTAACGTAGGATGCATTCCCATCTGCGAAGACGATCAGCCGATTGGCGTCCTGACGGATCGAGACATTGTCTTGCGCGTCGTTGCGCAGCGGCTTGATGCTGAATCAACGCCTGTCGCAGAGGTCATGACCCCACACGCCGTGACAATTACAGCGGTAGACGACCTGTATGAGGCCGCCGACAAGATGTCGAAGCGCCAGGTTCGTCGCTTGCTGGTCGTCGACGATGACGGCCGGCTCGAAGGCATCTTCACCTTGGCAGACTTGGCTGTGACCTGCCCCGTCAAGGGCCTGGTTGGCGAGGTGATGGAGCATGTCTCGGAACCGAGCCGATTTGCGACCGAAATTAGCACCAGATCACGGAGGAGGGATCAAAGATGATTACCCCATTGAGAGATATCAACAGATTGAAACCCTATGAACGGCTTGGCCATATGATGGAGGACCTGTTCGACGGCGAGCGATGGCTCGGATTCGGCAGGGCGTGGGCGCCGGTTGTCGACATCAAAGACACCGACACAGAGATCACATTCCTTGTCGAGCTGCCTGGCCTTTGTCTCGAGGACATCGACGTTGAAATGGCGGACAAGGTTCTTACAATATCCGGAAAGAGAGTGCTAAGCGAGAAAGACAAGCAAGACAACTACATTCGCTTGGAGCGAGCCTATGGTGAATTCCAGCGATCCTTCACGGTGGACGTCCCCGTCAACCCAAATCGGATCGAGGCTCATTTCAAGGATGGGCTGCTAACGGTGAAACTGCACAAAGTGGAATCCGTGCAGCCCCATAAAGTGAAGGTCCTGACCGGATAGCTATTAGTTCTTCCCCGCGCGTGCAATCGCCCTCACTCCGACCCCCGCGAGTGGGGGCGATTTCTTAGGTGACGGCGCGGAATAACTTCGCCGGTTGGCCGTCCACTTCGATTGCGGACAGTCCTAGCCGCAAGACCGGATCGACAATTTTTTCGGCGGTCGTGTCACTCAAAACGATTGCGCCGGGCGCTGCCGCCTTTTGCAGGTGAGCGGCCTGGTCGATTACATGCGCAAACTCCACCCCGCGCAGATCGCCGGTCGGCGCCACCACCGTGCCGGTATGCAGTCCGCAACGCAGAACAAACGGAGCGCCCAACCGGTTCTGGTTCTGATTGAACTGATGGATGTTCCGCTGAATCGTCCGCGCCGCCTGGTAGGCCTTTTCCGGATGGTCGAAGGCGCATGTGACTCCGTCACCGGCGGTGCTGTGAACGCTGCCGCCGAACGCTTGCGCCGTCTGGGCCACAAACCGATGGTAGGCGCCAAAAGTGTATTCAACCGCCAACGGATCGGCGATCGCCTTCATGTTTGTGGACCCGACAACATCCACAGACAAAAACGTGGCCTCGCGCGTCCCCATGCGCAATCGGTCCTGTAGTGTGTATAGCTGCTTGAGAAGGTCTTGCCGATCCTCCGTCGTCGGGTTGAATGCGACGGGAGCCTGCGCGGGAACAAATGTCGCATTCGCCGAACTGGTGCTGCCAATGGCGCCGAAGATTAGCCCAACCCAGGAACCGACGAACGCCCCCATGAAGACGTCCTCCGCATCGCCGCTGCCACGATACAGGGACTTCGCTACGGCGAAGGCGGCGCCCCAAGTCAACCCAGCCAGCGCCCCCCAGCCCGGCTTCCTCGTTTGGACGCAATTAATCACACCCAAGAGTATAGCCAGCCCAACTGCTACCGCCGCGAGAGCGTCTAAATGGAGCGCAAACCCAAGGATTGCAAGACCCACGCCGCCCAGGATCCCAGCAACGGCCGCCTTCCAGATATGGCCAAGCAGACCCTCCTTCGGCGCTCGGGGCAATTTCAGTCTCCGCCGTTTCGGAACCAACGTCTGCGCCTGAGTTTCCTGAGCCTGCTTTTCTACAATCCCCATTGCCATTTTCAGGTACTCGGGTTTGACCCCCGCTTCCTCGGCGATCTCAGAAAGTTGCCCCTCGTCGATCCGCGAATCGTCGGTGTGCTGCAGCCGAATCGCCAAGTTGAGGACCTTCTGCGCGTCCACCTCGTCGTATCTTCGCTGCTCTTCGGGCGACTGAAATTGTAGTTTTTCGTCCATTCGAGGTCAGCCGATTGTACTTCACCTAGGTAGAATCCCGCCGTATGCGGTGCCGAGTGCTCCTATTTGCCCATCTTGCGGACCGGTGCGGTCCCAACCATGACCTGACGCTTCCGGACGATGCGACGGGCCGAACTGTGGCGTCGGAATTGGGTTTGGACAACATCACGTCCTTCTGCCGCGTGGCGATAAACTCCCGCTTCGCCTCCTGGGACGACCCGATTTCCGACGGAGACGAGGTCGCCATCCTGCCGCCGGTCAGCGGGGGCTGATGGTCGTCCTCATCTATGAACCGATCCGCTTGGATTCCTGGCTGAAGCCACCGCTTGTTGTGTTGGGGTCCTCGCCCGCCGATCCCTCCCAACCGCCAACCACCAAAGACCCCAACACGCTCGAATCCCCATCCGTTCCCGGTCGCACTGTGAAGGGGAGTGTTGTGTTGGGGTCCTCGCCCGCCGATCCCTCCCAACCGGCAACCACCATAGACCCCAACACGCTCGAATCCCCATCCGTTCCCGGTCGCACTGTGAAGGGGAGTGTTGTGTTGGGGTCCTCGCCCGCCGATCCCTCCCAACCGCCAACCACCAAAGACCCCAACACCTTCGAATGCTCAAACGGCGGATTGGTCATTTTTCAAGGCATCGTCCGTGGCCGCACAGGGGATGTGGAGACCGAATACCTGGAATATTCCGCCCACACGGAGATGGCGCTGCGCCAGATGCGAGAGATTGAAAACGAGGCGCGCCGGAAATTTGGCGCGGAGGTGGTCATGGTTCATCGGCTCGGGCGGTTGTCGCCTGGTGACACCGCCGTACTTGTCGCGGCAGCCACCCCGCACCGGTCGGAGGCGTTCGAGGCATGCCGCTTTCTTATCGACACATTGAAACAGGACGTGCCAATCTGGAAGAAAGAGTTCACCCGGAGCGGCGCGTTTTGGGTGGAAGGCGACCGGCAGGTGGCGGCGGAATGAAGGACGTGCTGATACTCGGTGGCGGGCCGGTTGGGCTTTTCGCGGCCTACTACGCGGGCCTGCGGCAGATGAGTGTCACGATCGTCGACAGCCTGCCGGAACTCGGGGGGCAGCTCACGGCGCTCTATCCCGAAAAGTACATTTACGATATGCCGGGGTTTCCGAAGGTGCTGGCGAAGGATCTGGTACGCGAGATGGCGGAGCAGGGGCTGCAATACGGCGCCGAGGTGTTTTTGGACGAGCGCTGCGAATCATTGGCAGAAATCACGGGCGGATTTGAGATCACAACTCTGTCCGGCAGAAAGCTGCAAGGCCGGACGGTGATCATCACTGCCGGGGTCGGGGCGTTTTCTCCTCGAACACTGGGTTTGGAGAACGAGGAGCTGTTCTTGGGGAAGGGCCTTTGGTATGGCGTCCGGGATAAGTCTAACTTTGCGGTGAAAAACCTGCTCATTGTGGGCGGCGGAGACTCGGCGTTCGATTGGTCGCTGGCGCTGCATCCTCACGCCGGGACCACGACCCAAATCCATCGCCGGGATGTTTTTGTCGCGCATGAGGACACTGTGCGGCAGGTTCTTGCCAGCCCGGTCAACCTGCGCACATTTTATGAAGTGGCCGAGCTGCACGGTAACGGACGAGTGGAAGCGGTGACGATTCGGCACATGAAAACGAAGGAAACGGAGCGGATCCCGGTGGACGCGATTTCGGTGAACATCGGCTTTCAAGCCGATCTTGGTCCGCTGCGACATTGGGGGCTCGAGATCGAAGGCAACCAGATCAAAGTGAATGAGCGCCGAGAAACCAACCGCACAGGAGTGTTCGCCGCCGGGGACATCGCGCAATTTGAAGGCAAGCTCCGTCTTTTGGCTACCGGCGTCGGCGAGGCGTGCACAGCGGTCTGCTATGCGAAGACCCGTATCGATCCATCGGCGCACGCCTTCCCAGGGCATAGCACAAACCTACCCCCACCTTCACGGTCGATACCACCTATCCAAAGGTAACCACCGATAGGCTTTACCGAGGAGATAAGGTAAAATGCATACTAATATAGTGGCAAAATCCAGAAGGAAATTCTTTATTTGGGCAGCAACGTTGATAATTGCTACATCAATTATCGGATTTGTGGTTTGCCGGCGAACAGAAGTTCCGCACAGCCCGGCCTCAGTTCGGCAGCCGCCAAATGTGTCCGGCGATGCGATCGCCGGTACCCTGGAATCACTCCCCTCATGGTTTAATAGTGTGGGATCTGGACGAGCCGCAGCCCAGAACCGTAAGAGTATCATGGAGAAGATGCTGTGGATCTCTGAACAAGATGCATCTGCGTTGCGAAGAGGCGTCCGCTCTTATCTGAACCATCACAGAGGCGACTGGCAGCAGCTTCTGAATGTTGTTGTGCTCTGTCATCTAGTATTCCAGATTCCGGCCGTGGAGTCTTTCCAGGACCCTTATATGGCGGGCTTTGTAATCAACAACGTGCCGAACTCTTGGCCGGTAATGTTTAGAGGCAGTGGTAAAGTATGGCTGGACGGAGCGCCAGTCGCCATGGTTGGCGGCGCTTACCTTCCCCGAGAGCATTTCGACTGGTGCGAGCGTTCGCTGAGACGAAGAAGTACAGAGGGATTGAAGGTAACGCTCTTGGAGCAAACTTGGTGAGAGTTCGACTAGCCACGCACAATTGTGGTTCGTCAAGGACAGAGAAGCATGGCTTCGCTTGGGGTCCACCGATTCTTTCCGTTCTTCCAAGGTACAAACGATTCGATCAACGAATTATGCGTGACGACCTTTGAGCTTGCCGTAGGCCGACGACTTGATGACCTTGGTGCCATTGTAGAACACGACATCGAGTTTGCATTGGGTAAATTGCCCTAATGTATGGGATCGTTGTCTTTGACGAATCGCGCGTAGCCCCATACGGCATGATCGCAGTTATATCCGTCGCCGCCGTTGAAAACGCGCAGCGTAATCGATTTTGCTTTGCCGAGTTGAACGTCGAAGCGATGCGTTGCTCCCGGATGCAGGACCGGGCTGAGCGCCGCCTTTTCGCCATCGAGCAGAACTTCGAACTGCACACTTCCGCCCTTGGCCGCGTCATCCACGCCGCACTCCGCCCGGAATGCAGTGAATCCGGCAGGAACGGTGATGACGACATCCGCCGGCGTGGCATCGTTGAACGCATGAGTCCAGATCGACTTCTCGAACGCCTTTCCTCCGATCGTGGGCGCGTTGCCATAGACATTAACGTCTCTTCGCACGATGCCCCCAGAGCCGACTGTCGACTTCTGCCAATCCAAATCCGATAGCCAGAGCGCGCCCTCGCTCCCTTTCAGCGCGGTGGAAGTAAACACAACAGGCGCCGCCGCGTGCTCGCCGCCCCATCCAAGCGCCTCGATCCGACATTCGATCTTCGCTCCGGGTGCCAAGTTGTCCAAACGAATCGATGGAGCATAGACGACCTCTTGATCGATCTTTTTTCCGCCGGCGGTAGCGGTGATTCGATATGCGTTGGCATGCGGCGCGGGCTCCCAAGAGATGACCGCACGCGAGTGGAACGGATCGCTGTCCGTCGTGGGGGCGTGGGTTGCAAACGCTCCCGGTTGAACGAACTCGGCCGGTTTCGCGGTCGCAACAAAGATCATGTCGGAGCTGAATTGCGACGCCAGGGAGATGTCCAGGCCATTCATCAATTGCGCGCCAGTCTGCTGTCCGGGCGCGACAGAACCCTCTTCGGACCAGATCCAGTAGCTCTTTTTTGCGTCCAGTCCTTTCAATTTCACCCGTTGCGTTTCGTCGGGCGACGCGGGTCGGAAGATCGATAAAACGCCGCGCTTAAGTGGTTCGCTCCAATAGAACATGCCGTCCCAATGAATGCCGTCCGGCCTCGGCAAGATATGATGTACGCGAACGTCCTGAAGCATGGGGCGAATCCATTCCTTATAAACTATCACGCATCGTTTCGTCGATGCGATATCCTCTGCTGTCCACTTGGCGGAATCGGTTGGATCGATCTGCCAAGCGCCCATCATGCCGCTGCGCCACAAATACGGACGCGGTTCGTCGCCGGGTACGCCGTAAAAATTGTCATAGCAGTAGCATTGCAAAATCAGAGGGGGAAAGGCATACGTGCAGTCCCAAATGCTCTGCCGATCCGGGAGGTTGGATAGGGTATCGGTCGCCACCGTGTAATGGCTGCGTTGGGTGATTCCAAAATCACGGATATGTCCTCCACCGGAGCAGTTTTCTAACACCAATGACGGATGGTTTTTCCGCAATGTATCAATGACATCATAGTAGCCCGACGCCGCCCAATAGCTGGCATCCGTGCCATAGTGGTGCTCATGGGTTGATTTCGCGCAGGTTGAGACGATCGGGCCACAGTCATGCTTCAGATAATCCAGCTTGTTGTCGGTTACGAGCGATTCCGTCAGCTTCTTCGCCCATGCGACGGCGTCCGCGCATCCGAGACAGAGCCTTCCGCCATAAAACGGGCCAGGCTGATAGTCGGGAGGGAAACTGGTGTTGAACCAATCCTCTTGCTTGTGGACATTGAGGGCGCCAGCGTGGCTTGATATGCCTCCGTTGGTCCAAGCGCACCACAACGCAAACCACATCCCGTTCTTGTGCGCGTATTCCACGAACGGTGTGACGCCACGGGGAAATCGCGCCGGATCCCACCGCCAATCTCCGCATGCAGGGAACCATTGCGCGTCCGGCAGAAACGCTTCGCAACCGAGATCGTGACCGAACTTTTCCGTTCGCAACAGCTCGGCCTCCGTAGTATGTTCCGCGCCCGCATCCAAATATGGGTTGTATGGCAGGATCGGATCGGGCATGCCTTTCGGCATCTTTGGCCGGAGCCTTTCGATGATAAAACGATGAAGGCTGTATGCGCCGTCGTCGATATCACCCACATAGCACCCCACGAACGCCGCCGGAATCGTAAGTGTCTTGCCCGGTGCGATATCCGTGCGAAAATCCGGCATGTTGCCGACCCGCACGCTCAGATTTTTCGGCATCGTGGCAGCAACCCGACCAACACCCGAAAACTCCCAGCCAACATATAGTCCATGATCCGGCTCCTGCACCGCCATCCACGGCACGGGACTCGCGCCGTCGTCCGGATTGCTCACCAAGTTCAAATCAAGCTCACTCACCACGGGCTGTATGGTAGTGCCTCCCTCGGTGCTCGCGTTACTGCCGCCGCGCCGAATCCACCACAGATTGGCCCGTTTGGTTGCCGGCAAATCCAACGAAAGGCTGTCGACGTGAGGAATCGCAATCGGCTTATCCGATCGATTATGAATCTCCATCCAATGCTCCAGGGGGCCACGGCCTGGCCGCGCCCGCCAACACGATGAGAGCACCATTTCGTCGGACTGAAACTTGAGCACCAGCGTGGTTTTGTCCTGGGACGCCCCAGCGAATTTCCACACCCCACCCGCCGGCAGCGATTCGACGAGCGGTTCGGCAACCCATTCGTGGCCGGCAGAATCCTTCAGGCTGATGAGCGCCGGAGCGTCGTGTTCCACCGTGATGGTCGCAAATGTGTCGGACGTTTTGAGCGTCCATACGTTGGCGGGTCCGAGGACAGAGGTGATGAGCAACATTGGCAGCATACCGCTTCAATTCTCGGTCCCGACGGAAATTCCTTTCGCCGACAGGAATTCGTCCCGCTCCCGCGAACAGAATTCCAACACCATGGAACCATTGGGAATCGAAATCTATTCCGACCTTCTCCGCCTCGCCGCTCCAAGGAGCGCTCGGAGTTGCATGGCCTCCAGCTACGATCGGCGGGGCGGCAACCACGATTGGAGCAACTTCGTCCGGCGGGAGGGGAAGGCCGCCGTGATGCTGGATACCGAGGGACCCGGCTGCATCACCCGAATCTGGACCGCGGACCCGCAAAAGGGGACTGTCCGAATCACTATCGATGGGGAGCCCGCCATCGAATGCGCGTTTGCGGAACTGTTCCGGAGATTGCCACTCTCGTTTGGCATCGGCGGTGAGTCGAAGGAGAATTATGAGCGATCCGCGCGCGAGCGGGTGCCGATGGGCCACACGTCCTACTGCCCGATACCATTCGCCCGCCACTGCAAGATCGTCATCGATCCCGAGGACGACTACCTGTACTATCATATCAACTATGACCTGTATCCACCTGGGACAGAAGTTGGGAGATTCGATCCGAAAACACAGCCACGGGACCTGCCAGTTCCGATCCTACCATCCACCGGATCGGATCAAGTATATGAAATTCCACCCGGCAAAGAGGTTGAGCTGTTCGCGCGAGAAGGCGACGGAGTCATACGTGGCATTCGCATGACGACTTCAAAGGACGCACATATCAAAGACAACCTGTGGCTGGTGGCGCATTTCGATGATGACGAGCCGCGAGACCCCAGCGTCCGCGCGCCGGTCGGCCCGATGTTCCTCGACTACGGCCTGACGGACAGACCGAAATCGCTGCTGGTCGGAACTGACGGTGATACGTACTATTGCAACTTTCCCATGCCATACTTTCATCGCGCGCGGGTGCGACTCGTAAATCGTTCCGTATTACCTGTGCAAACCACCGTGCAAATGATAACAGAAGACACCGTACCCGATGGCCTCTTGCGTTTCCGCGCTACGTGGCATAGCGAGACGCCCTTTGGACCCGATCATCGCGACTATGAGGGCCTCGCCTGCCGCATCCTGAACCTCGACGGCCGCGACAACTATGAAATCCTCAACGTCCGCGGCGCGGGACACTTCGTCGGTTGCGGCTTTCACTACGACCTGCGCGACGCTCCGACCGACCGCGCTGCGGGCGAAGGCGACGAGATGTTCTTCATCGACGACGACCCAAGCCTAACGCTATATGGCACCGGGACGGAGGACTACGTGAACGACGCCTGGGGGATTCGGGGCTATTCGGGGCCCGTTTCCGGCAGCGGCGTCATCCCCACGGTTGGCGATGTGGGTCCGCAAATCTTCGGCTACCGTCTGCATCTGAGCGACTCCGTTCCATTCACGCGTAAGGGGCGGTTCACACTGGAACACGGCACCGGCAACAACTGCAGCGGTCTCTACCGCAGCGTCGCCTACTGGTACCAGCGCCCCTCCATCAACCGCACGAAAACGGAGGAAGGCCGTTGGGAGGAAATCCGACTCGGCAAGCGGATTCCGAATGCGCCCGAAGATGTTTAGCGACCACAACGAGGAGCAAGAGCGAGTTTGGCAGGCGTATCACGCCGGCAAGCCGATCCGAGTTCCGATGATCGTCGGGGTGAATTCGCGTTACACGATGCGCGATCATCCCGCCAACCCGCGCGGTATCAACTTTGAACAATATTGGTCGGACCCGGAGATCATGCTGCAAAGGCAACTGGAGCACCTGGAGTGGTGCGCTTTTCATATCTTTCAGGACGCGCCGATGGGTTTGCCGGAAAAATGGCAGTTCTGGGTGGACTTCCACAACGTGCATGAGGCCGCCGCATTCGGTTGCCCGATCCAATACATCAACGACCAGGTCCCAGACACGCGGCCGATCTCGACCGATGACAACAAGCGCTCGATATTCGACCGGGGTGTCCCGGACCCGTTCGATAATCCGTTCTGGGATAAGGTATGGTGCTTTTACGACCACTTCGCGAAGCGGCAGGCGGAGGGATACGAATGGAAGGGCCGGCCAATCGAGGTCTTGGGACCGACCGGCATGGGCACCGACGGGCCGATGACGGTCGCTTGCAATTTGCGAGGCGCCATGGAGTTCTGCGTCGATCTGCTGGAAGACCGGGAATACGCCGACGAATTGCTGGCGTTCGTGACGGAGGCCGCCATCTGTCGCATCAAGGCCTTCCGCGAGCGGTTGGGCCGCCCGGCCAAAGACAAGGGCTATTTCTACGCCGACGACTCGATCGCTCTCATTTCCACCGACATGCTGATCGAGCGCGTGATTCCGCACCACAGACGGCTCATCGAATCCCTTGCAGCCGAGGGGCCGCACAGCATTCACCTATGCGGAGACGCGACCCGCCACTTTCCCGCGCTCATGCAAGAGTTGAACATCAAAATGTTCGACACCGGCTTCCCCGTGGACTTCGGCGCGCTGCGCAACGAGCTCGGGAACGATGTCGAGATTTGGGGTGGACCATCTGTCCCGTTCCTCACGAAAGCGACGGCGGCGGAAACCACAGCGGAGACGCGCCGCATTCTCGAAAGCGGCATCATGGCCGGTGGCCGATTCGTGTTGCGAGAAGGGAACAATCTCGCTCCCGAAATAACACCGGAGAATGTCCGCGCAATGTACCAAGCCGTCAAAACCTACGGCGTCTACGAGAGTCGCGCATGACAGAGCGTGAAAACCTGCGCCGCATGCTCGAAGGGGACCGGCCGCACCACCTCCCGCTCGACGTATGGCTGACGGATCCGTCGCGCGACATGATGGAGGCGCACTTGGGAACCCGCGACGAGGTCGCGGCGCTCGGCCTCTCGATCGAACGCGTAACGCCACGCTACCAGACGGAGCCGGACGAGTGGCGAGAGGCGTATCAGTCGATGGGTGTGCCTATCGGCGAACACTCCGTTGTCGGGCGGCTGGGAACCGTTGACGACCCGCCCCTGAAACACACGGTCGGGACCGCCTACCATCTTCTCGAAATGCGCCATCCGCTCGAGAACATCGAAACCGTAGCCCAATTGGAGAACCTGCCGTGGCCGGACCTTCATGACCAGCGGACGCATGCTCACTTGCCCGAAGAAGTTGCCGCGATTCACGCCCGAGGCAGAGCCTCAGTTGGCAACATGGACTGCACGATGTTCGAAATGGCCTGGTACTTGCGCGGCATGGATCGGCTGTATCTGGACCTTGTCGATGGCACGGGAATCGCCGACTGGCTGCTCGACTGGTTCACCCACCGCGCAATCGTTGCCGTAGAGCATTACGTTCGGGCCGGAGTCGATTTGGTTTGGCTGGGAGACGACGTGGGCACGCAGCGCGGCATGATGATGGCCGTCGATTTCTGGCGGGCGCACCTCAAACCACGATTGCGCCGAGTGACGGACGCGGTTCGAAACAACCAGCGAGGGCATGTCTGGATTGCCTACCACTCGGACGGCGACGTGCGCCCAATCATCGAGGACCTAATCGAAGTCGGCATGGACATCCTAAACCCGGTTCAGCCGGAGTGCATGCCGATACGCGAAGTGATACCGCGATATCGCGACCGAATGGGTTTTTGGGGCATGGTAGGGACGCAATCCACGATGCCGTTCGGCGCCCCCGATGACGTGATCCGTGCGGTTTCGGAGTTGCGCGATATGGCCCGGGACGGCGCGCGAATCGTAGTCTCGCCGACCCATGCCATCGAGCCGGATGTACCCTGGGAAAACTTGGCGGCGTTGATCAGTGAAGTAAAGAATCCGATCTAAGGTCGTACTCGCGCGCCACCTATCGTGGCTGTATGGCGATTGCATCGAGCACCAATCTTGGCGCCGGTTGATCTCCTTCCCACCTCAACTCGATGGCATGCGGACCTTTGGACAATGGGACCGTCCAACCCGGATACCAGGCAAGACCGAGCGAGGAATAAGAGCCCCGGCTAATCGGCTCGTTCATGTCCAGCCAAAGGTAGCTCTCCAGTGTAGCGCGCGCGCCATCCACATACAGGGAATATTGATGGAGCAGGGCGCCGGAGGAACAGGCCGCACGAATCGAGTATTCTCCACCCCCATCTACCGATGCGGTAAATCGCGCGGTTGGCTGCCTGCCCTCCAAGGCGAGCACCGATGGGCCGTAGCAATCGGTCGATTGGATTTCGGTGACGCCTGAGTCGGCGATCGCATCCTTCGCCAATAGCATCGTCGAGTCACACGGAGCCATTGGAGGCAGAGGATAGAGGCAAGTGACAAATGTGTGTACTTCGTCTGCGGTCATGTCGTAGTGGTTCTCCGACAATTCCTTGCCATTGGCGCCAGTGATTTTCAGTTCGGCCGAGAACCCGCCAGGAACGTGCCACAGGTCCCCAATCTCCTCTCGCGTCAGCACTTTCGCGACGGCATCTTCCGGCAAATCAAACGTCTTTGAAACCTCCTTGACGACCTTTCCATCCCGCGACCGCAGCACATAATCCAGCCGGCAGCCTTTCCATCCTTTCGTCCAGTATTCATTGACAACCCGCACGTCGGACGCACCTTGGCTGTCGAAAATGACAATGGGAAGAACCTGCTGGCACGCCTCCTTCACACCATAATACGATTTCAGTGGTTGGCCGACGAAGTTGACCATACCCAGAAACGCTGTCGGAAACGCATCGTCGAATCGGCAGTAGACGAGCGATGTCGTAGGATCGAAACGTTGCGCCCGCGCCGTTTCGAACATGGACTTCATCGCCTGCCAAAAGAACCGCTCACTCTCATTGACTCTGTCATAAACATAGGACTCGATCTTGTCAATCGGCCACTCCAGCGGCGGTGGGTATTCCATGTAGGCCGGCCCATCGACGTGGCGATAGGATGCGAAGGTCTCCCAAAAATACTCCGCCCCGCCGTATCGGAACAGATCGTCGCCAAACATTTGTCGCAGATGGGCAAGGTCAGATATCCCATAGGCGCCCGTTTCGCTGATAAATCCGAAGGTAAGACCAGACCAGAGCGGCGTCCGGCGGCTAAGGCTGTGCCATTGGGTCGGATAGACGTGTACGTCCCAATCACCTCCGCCCGATGCCCGCGACATCGGCCGAGACGGATCTTCGCCGGCGATTAGCCTCGTGATCTGATCCGTGAATCCATACTGGCCGCCTTCATTCCACGCGGAGTAGCCGATGACGCACGCATGCGGGCGGGTCTGCTTTACGGTCTCCGTGACAATCTTAAGAATATCGGCACGCACGCCCGACGAGGAGGAATAGCTCCACTGCAGCGGCATCTCCTGCCAAACCATCATCCCCATTTCATCGCACAGCTCGTAGAACTCAGGAGAAGATTCATGCGTGGTCAATCGTATCAGATTGAGATTTGCGTCCTTTTGCAGTTGAATACGATACTTATAGGCTCGACGGTCCATCAGCGATTGCCAGTGAATGTCATCGTTCAGCGTTCCGTTGATAAAGATGCGATGGTGGTTGACGACGAGGCAGTTGGCTTGCGGGTCGCGAGTGACCTGCTTGATTCCGATACGCATGACCTGGCGGTCCGAGATGACGTCTCCCTTCCATATCTGTATGTCCAGCATGTGGAGATTGGGCTCCCCCTGCTCCCACGGCCACCAGAGCAGCGGTCGGTCAATATCGAAGGAGAAGACAGCCGGACCCTTCGACAGAACCTTCTCGGCTTCGAACCTGCGGGGCTTCTTGGAGGTGGCCGGCTCCGTTAGCCGGCAGACGATTTTTGCCGGACTGTCCGTCTCCACATCAAAGCTGACCTTCACCGTCGCCTTCCGGAGGGTCGGATCGATCTCACTCCATGTCCAGACATCTCGCACTGTCGCCTCGCCGCGCCCGATCAAAAACACCGACCGATAGATGCCTCCCATCGATCCTTCCTGCGCGTACGGCATTGCGATGTCATTGACCGCGTTGCCTTTGGCCAGGGTTTTGTAGCCCTCATAACCGGGATCGATCGGGCTGTCCACTCGGACCACGATCTCGTTCACAGCTCCCTTTCGGATTGCCTTGGTCGCATCCAGCTTGAACGATGAATAGGCGCCCTTGTGCCGGCCAACATATTTGCCGTTGACCCACACGTGGGCATCGTAATCTACACGTTGAAAATCCAGCTCCAACACTTTGCCCGGAAAGCTCTTCGGCACCTTGAACTTTCGCCGGAACCAAACGACGCCATGGTAGTCCAGCCGTTGCGCGTACCACTGCGACGGGACCGGCATCTTGCCCCAGCCCTTCGCTTCAAACCCTGCCGCGAACCAGTTGTGGCGAATGCCCATATTGCCGGGATCGATGCAAAACCGCCAGTCGCCGTCCAGGCGGATCTCTCGCGACTGATCCCGCGTAACTTCGGACCAGGCGACACCTGCCCCCGGCGCGTTCTTGGGTGTCGGGTCGAGCCTTCGGCCATTGTAGAACAGGGCGTTCATCTTCTCCCCGCGTGACAGCAGCGTGAGACATTGAAGAATCAAAAATGACTTTGGATTCGTGCAGCGAAAGGTAAGTTCGCGCAAAGGCTGGTCCGGGCGGCCCAGCTTGTAACCGGCGACCATCAACTGACGCTTCGGCTCGACTTCGACCCGATCGTCCAAGTGATAGTTGAGTTTTCTGGCGGTCGCCTCCATGATCGCCTCCGGATCGCACAGCCCCCAAGCAAACTGCGCCTCCGGCACAAAGTTGCCGTATTGGGTCGAAGCGACGTTCTTGCCGGCAATCAACGGTACCCGCTCTAGTCGACCGTCCTGATACGTGAAGACATACTCTCCGACCGGTGTTTCGACGTCCGGTGTCGTATCAAACCCGCCGCCGACTTGCCCGAGAAAGAACACCTCCTTGGCAGTCAATCCGTGAAGGGGAATCAGGACCTCGCTCGGACAGCCCGGTGCGGAGGGTTGCTCCTGGCCGCGCGCCTGGAGCTCGTAGACAACCGGCCCGTGTTCGCCCTCCATCGTCGTCGCCACATCCAAATACACGCCGCTCGCCTCAATCTCGCCCGCAGGAAACGATATCCATTCGCCCCGCCGTTTCTCCCCCCGCACCGAGGCGATCTCTTTGCGCCGGCCGTCCGACAGGATGAGACCAATGGTGTAGTCTTTCGGCGCATGACGCGGCTCCGACCATGCCAAGAATCGCACCTCCCGGATCGGCTGCGGGTTCTTAAGTTTGATCAATAGTTTGCCGCTCGGATGGTTGTCGCCCGCATACCAGTAGCTAAACGGGTTGCCATCGTTTGCGTTGGCAATCGCGCCGTTTCCCGGCTGTTGGGCCTCCGCCACCGCCCCAACGGCCGCCGCCGAGACGACATCATTCCCGGGCCGCCGCCACTGCGTTCCCGCCACCCGAATGTTCCCTGCACCCGCTGGGTACCAATACGGCACCCCCATTCGCTTCCAAATATCCATTCGGAACGACGCATTGGACCAAAACCCGGTTTGATAAAGGTCCAGATAATGGTCGTTGGCAAACGGCCGCAGATCGATGCAGCGAAATCCCCCGAGCCCCAAGAAGCCGTCCTTAGGCACCTGTGCAGCGCCCTGCAAGATCAATACCAGCAAGAGGGCGGGGCCGACCCGTCGAACATCGTTCATACCGGCCAAATACTGCGCACAGCGGCCCCTCCCTCTTGTCCTCTGAATCAAGATTCAGGCAACGCGCTTGGGTGGGATGTTGTTCCAACCTGTCCCAGCACTTTCTCCTGCGCGGCCAAATCGCTTTTGAACGCTTCGAGTCCTTTGTGCCAATTGAGGCTTAGAATCATGTCGGTGGCATTAATGTACGTATGGTCCGTGAGCTCAACCAGCTTCTGGTAAACCTCAATCGCTTCTTGTAGCCGATGGAGGCACGTGTCCGCATATTCTTGCTTGTGAGTCTTCTGCCACGCGCCCTTCATGATAGCGGCGTTGATCTTGTGATCCCATGCCTGCGCGATAAGAAGGAGAGCCTCGCTGTCTGTCACGAACCGATCCGCCTCCTCGCGATTCTGAGTGGCTGCCGCCGCTGACTTTTTGGCAAGTTCCAAGGATTCTTGCGCCAGCTTTACCATAAGCGCCGTAATCCTGTTCGGCGTCATTGCCGAGCCGGCGTCCGCGAGCTTGGTGGCATATTCGGATACCGGCATGCTCATCCTATTCTTGAGAGAGGGCTGATGATACTCGCGCTTGTATCGCTCGAAGAAATAGCTGTCCACGGGCTTGGAGACATAGTTGGATTGGGGAGATGCTTTCGATCCGGGAATTACTCGCGCCGCCAAAATTGCATCTACCGTCTGCTCCTTGCCTATCGCCGTGGGATGCCAGTTCATATTCTGCACGCTTGTCAGATTCTGCAGTCCTGGGAGAATCGGTCCTGTTCGCTCATACCACTGACGCATGAGCTTTCCCGCCTTGGCGCCGAACCGCTGCGACAACCTGTCATCCCAATACGCCGCCTCCGCCTTCGGATCCCGTTCGATCTTCCACAAATATCGCCCCATCGCCTCCAACCAGATCCAATCACGCTCGAAGGTGATCAGCTTTTTTCCTTCCGGCCAGAATCCCTGCTGCTGCGGCTCAAGCTTGTCGCATGAATAGGGCCATCGCCAACTGACCATGCTGTAGATTTCGGCGCCGTTGATTCCGGCCTTCTTCCACTCCTCGGTCATCTCTTGGATGAACGTCGGACTGCCCCACCGGAACGGTTTCACATCGGCGACTTCGTGCAGGTTGACGATATGTTTCCGGCCCACGTTCCGCCATATTTGATGCCGATCATCTGGGACGGGACTCACGATCATTTCGATGTTATGCTTCAGCTCGACAAAGAGATTCTCATACTGATTGATGCAGTCCCTCTTGAACCCCTCGGCATCCAATCCCCAGTCCCGCACGACGACCGCCGGGTTGTGCCCGCACTCCTTCGCCGCCGAAAGGACGATGTCATTGATCCATTGCGCCGTGTACTTGGGATCGAGCGCTTCCCCAGGACAGACATAAAGTCCTACCGACTTGAACTCTGTCAGAAATCGCGACAGGCAATACTTGATCAGTTTGGCGGTGAATTCGGTCGGTTGATTATAGTTGAGCGGAATGTTGCGGGCTTTCGCCATCGGACCGGGGATCTGGATGCTGTAGAAGTGCATCAATACGCTGATGTTGCGCTTCGCGCATTCGTCGGTGAACCAACGGAATTGCGCCTGATTCTGTAGAAGCTGCTCCCGCGATAGATCGGTGGCGTCCGGGTACTCGGGCATCTCAACGATGCTCGGAAACAGACAGCCGCTCCACAGAAAGATCGTATTGAAACGGTTCGCAAATAGATAGTCCAGGTACTTCGTGAGCAACGCTTTGTCGTAGAACCAGGGGAACTCCTTTGGCGTGAGTTGAAAGTCGTAGCTGGCCTCCTTCATGAGGAACAAGGCGTTGCCACGCAGTCCGAAATCAGGCTTCTGCGAGGTGTCCGCCAGTTTGCCTTCCCTCTTCTGGTTGACTAGTTCTTGCGCGCCGTAGAGAAGGCCGGCCGGTCCCCCTCCGGAGACGGTTGCGCCCCTTATATCCGACTTGATAGTGAACCCCTCGGGATTTCCAATCTTGGGGTCAATCGTGAGGACGACGTCGCGTGTGAAGCGCGCCGACGTGAGGATGCGTTCCGCGTAGGACACGCGGGGATTCGCGCGATCGGCTTGGGGAACCCGCACCTTTACAACCGCCGAATCGCATACGCTCGCAAGGAGCATGAATAGGATCGCCGCCATCGGCAAACCGATCTTCTCACAATACATCGCATCCACCTTCCTATGGAAATACCGCTACATCCCATATTCCCGCACCAAGTGAGGCGCCGAGCCAATTTCCGGCAGCACCTGACTGATAAATTCGTTTTCATCCTCCGGCAAGGTCTCCGCTTGGGCCGAAAGCATATCCAGCCAACGCACCTCGTTCTCCGGAATTCGCACACATCCCGACCGCAGCTCCTCCAGCGTCGCCAACACAGCCGCCCGCGTCCGGCGATACGGCGACTCCTCCGCGACAATCCGCTCCGACAGCCGCAGCACAACATCCGGCCGTAGCACCCATGCCTGAGGGTCCAGCCCGGCGTCCGATTCCACAAGCCAATCGCGCAGCAGCCGCCGGTCTGTCGCGGCGTTCATCAGCCGGCAATCATACGCAAGCTGCTCCAGCGAAACCGTCGGCGCAAACGTGCTGAGCAGCCGCACGTTCTGCACCGATTCGTTGGACCAGCAATCGCACACCGCCTGCGAGATGTTTCCGATAGGACTCAGATGCGCGCATGCCGCCGACCGCCCTTCCATCGAGATCGGTACGCCGCAGATCGCCTTGAAATACGGTCCTTCATACGCGCAGTCTTTGCTCGGCCCGACCGCCCCGGCCTCGTACGCCACAAGTCCGCGCGGCACGGAGGCGACCCGCACCAGCGCAGCGAATATGCGCGGAATCAGTTTTTGCTCCGCCAGCACCATCGCCGTGTTGGCGAACCCGCAGGCCGTGTCGCCCGAAGGCAAGATTCCGGTCGAACGGCACGCGTCCACAATCTCCCCCCACAAAAACGCCATGTCGCGCGGGGCCAGCACGCCGAGCGCGAACACCATCGCCCGCACGTCGCAGGCCATCAGCGCCTCGTCGCTCACCTCTTTGCCGCCCGTCGATTCGATGGCGATCAGGTCGGCCCCGGCATCCGCGGCCCCCCGGAACATCTCGCGCATCCCGTCCCAATAGCGGCTCGAGCGCATGGCGGGCGGCCGCTGCATGTCCCGGTTGTCGTTCGGCGTGAGGCGCAGGGCGGTGACGAGGCCGTGCCTGTCTCGGTATGTCTGTAATGCCTCCGCCAAAAGCCGTGTGATCTCGAGCCCCCACTGCGGGCGCTCGGTCATCGCGGGGAGGGTCTCGAATTCGACGAGCAGCCCCGAAACTTCCAACTCCACAGCGCGCCGGCACACGCCCTCGATCATCTGTGAGTACTGCCGCCGAATCTCCGGCCAGTTTTCGTCATTGATTTCGATGGTGGGGAGGGTGAAGTTGATCTCCGGGATGACCGTCCCACCGCCGATTTTCAGTCCGGTTCGGGTGGTTACGGGGTGTGGAGCATCGCCGAAGACGAATTCGTCGAGGGAAAAGATTGCCAACCGATTTCCCATTGCTTGCTCCTGACGGCCTCATCGGACCGGATCAGGATTGTACCCTCCGGGCACCTCCACAATTTGATTGTTTAGGCGTTGCAACGCGCCACCTGGTACTCAGCACTTCCCGAAATGGCATCCTTTTCCTTTGTCGAAAGTGTCAACGATGTCCTGTCAGAAGTGTAAACCAAGTCTTGTCGGCGTATGGAGAACTAGTTGAGGGGTGAAATCCTAATACACCCAGTGCTAACCCACACTTTTCTGGAGGGATGAAGCAAAGGGGAATCCTTTCGCCGTCGGGTGTCGGCGAAAGTTAGCTCGGTTGACATGCCCCGGTGGGATGAATGTCACCGTGCAAAGACGCTCAATCGTCACCAATGAGTCCAAAGTTCGCAACAATGATCGTTAAATCGGCCAAGTCAGTCGCTCCATCCCGATCAATGTCCGCGTCTGATGTCCCGAACGCGACGAAGATGGAGTTTAAGTCCTTGATATTAACTGCATTGTCGAAGTTGGCGTCCCCATTGGCCAAAGGGTACTGAACCCCGCTCCTGTCATCGGTCTTCGTGTCAAGATTGTCTATCCTTTTCGCGAGCCAATTCGTGGTCTTCGCTGTAAGGTCGAAAACGGAAGGTGGTACCCAAGCATCGAATGACCCTTCTGGCGACAGGGCGTGCGTGAATTCCAACGGCGGGCCTAGTCTAGAGTGTTCGTGAAGGGTCATTTGCAATGTCTCCCAGCCAGGCAATCCAGTCAGATTCTCCCGACCTACCTGACCCGTCACATGCCTTGTCCACGGCCGAAATTCGTAGATTCCGGAGAAACTGGCGCATGCCGTGAAATTGCCGTGTCGTCTTCCGATCCAGCTAGCCGACGTTCCTGCGGTGCCTATCGCCCACTCAGCTGCTCCATCAGGTCTTAGTCCGATCAGATTTCCTGACTGATCAAATAGCACGAGAAGCCCTTCATCAAACCCGAACGTAGCGGAGGGCGAAATGCGCCAATCGACCAAAATAGGGGTCCCATCAGGCTTGAATGAATACAAAAGCGAGCTATAAGACCCGCCGGTATAGCGCGTCCATACGTAAACGGTACCATCTGGCGCGATGAGAGGAGGTACCTCCACCTCTTGGGGGATCGTCGTTTCCCAGCGGAGGCTACCGTCCGCGTTTATACAGTATAAATCGGCTGGATTCGAACTATGAGGAGCTACCAAGTAAATGGTGCCGTCAGGAGCAACCTGCGGCTCGAGCCCGGGCGCAAGATCGATTTGCCAACCAACACTCTGATCCGATTCCAGATGGTACAGGGTTCCCGAGCGGGAGGTCAGATAACTTGAGCCGTCACGAAGAACGTTTCCCGCGCTAATTGGCGCGGGAAACGTCAACGTGCTCAAGATACTTCCATCTTCGGGACGAATGGCAATCCACCGGCCGTCCGTTGGACAAACGTACAAAAGGCCGTCCTCCCCGAGAACGGCGCCGGCGTCATTCGGACTAAAACTGAAAGTATACAAAGCTGTGCCAGAAAGGGATTCCGCGTAGATGTGGTTATGATCAGAGAAGATGGAGGTGCCATTGGACAATCCAGCAAGGTATGTCAACGAAACCCCATTGTTAAACTTCCATCGTACTTTTCCCGTGTCGTCGACCGCCGTCACACCTACTCGATTCATACCGAATACATAGGCTGTGTCATCGGCGCCTACCCACACAGATCGGGGCGCGACCAATTTCGTCTGCCATAAGATCCGGTTGTCTGCATCGAGCGCCGTAAGGTTGTTGTCGGCAGTAGTGCAGTAGAGTCTTCCGTTCCTTCCCAAGGCGCCGGATATTGTCGGCACAACAGACGAGGAGGACCAAGTAACATCTCCTCTTTGATGCCAAAGGCCCCGGCCGTCAGACAGAGATCCGTCCGCAGTAACGAAGTCAGCGCCCTTAGACATCGCACCGTGCCCGATCAATCGTCCATCAGAATCCAAAAGCCAAGGACCACAGTAGATTCTTCCGCGCGGCCCTAGCCGAAGCGCAATTGGGCCGAGGCCAACACTCACTGACCATTTCAGATGTCCGGCGGTGTCGTATGCATAAAGAAACGAGCCACCAGAACTGTAAATCGTGTCGTCAGGCCCAATCATCAAGGTCGCCGAGCTATGGGTCACCGTGTTCTGCCAAATCACATTGCCATCGGGGCGAATGGCCGCCAAAAAACCACTCTTTCCGTAATCTTGTCTTCCCGCAACAATTAAGGCGCCATCGTGTCGAATTGCAGTACTAATGGAAATATCGCTGGGTGTCTGCAGAGACCATGAGATTGCGCCTGCAGGTGTAACTGCAACAAGTACGCCGTTCTGCAGGGGAAAGTATAAGACGCCCTGGTCATCGATACTGCATGCTCCGCCAGGAAAGCCCCCTATATCAACCGACCACGATAGAGTGCCATCAGGATTTACACAGTATGCCTTGCCATCACTGGCGGCAAAGTAGATTCTCCCATCAACGCCAATCGCGGGCGAATATGGAATCTCATCGCCTGCCTGGAAGGTCCAAATGGATTGTCCTGCTCGATCGAATGCCAAGAGACGGCCGGGGTAGCCTGCAACATAAATCGCGCCGCCGGCTGAAATGACCGGCGGCGAAACGTAAAACTGCAGCTCGACAGACCATCTTGTGGACCCATCTCCAGAAATTGACATCAAATGGCGGTATCCATTTACAATTATGCTTCCGTCAATGTCGATGACTGCTGAGCCACTGCTCGGATAAAAGAAATATCCAAGCGATTGATTGACGACAGCCTTATCGGCGAATCCCGTGTTCTGGGCATCGTGATTCGCCATCGGCCACGGGCTGCCGGGCTGCAGCTGGCCGTCACTATTCGCAATAATCGAAAGAAATATGCAGAATGCCAAAGTTCGCATCGTATTGATTTCTCCAAGCAATGAACACATTATACAGGAACGGCTTTGAAATGGGTGCTACCAAATCAGGATATTCGTCCATCGAGAGGAGAACTTGTTGCCGGATGCGAACAACCCAGACCCCAGCGCAAAGACCCCAAAACCTTGGCACTCAAGACCCGAAAGTGCCAAAACCCCTTGACAACCCCCGCCCCCAAAAGGGTACAACCAACCTTGGCACTCCCGACCTAAGAGTGCCAAGAAACTTCAAAGGAGAAGCGCACATGACCCTAAAACCCCTCGGCGACAAGGTGGTTATCGAAGTGCTCGAAAGCGAGGACAAAACCTCCGGCGGCATCCTCCTGCCCGACTCGGCGCAGAAAAAGCCCCAAGAGGGCGTCGTCGTCGCCATCGGACCCGGCAAGATGCTCGAAAACGGCGACAGAGCCACCATGTCCGTCAAAGTCAAAGATAAGGTGATATTCAGCAAATACGGCGGCACCGAAGTGCACGTCGAAGGCAAAGAGTACACCATCCTGGACGAAGACCAGATTTACGCAATCCACGCATAAACGGAGGAAACCAAAATGCCAGCAAAGCAATTGATGTACGATGAGAATGCCCGCCGAGCACTCGAGCGAGGCGTCAACAAAGTGGCCGACGCGGTCCGTGTCACACTCGGCCCCAAGGGACGAACCGTCGTCCTGGACAAGAAGTGGGGCAGCCCCACCATCACCAAGGACGGCGTCACAGTCGCCAAAGAGATCGAGCTGGAGGACCCGTACGAGAACCTCGGCGCGCAGCTCTGCAAAGAGGTCGCCAGCAAGACCAACGACGTGGCCGGCGACGGCACCACAACCGCCACCGTCCTCGCCCAGTCCCTCGTCCGCGAAGGCCTCAAGTATGTCTCCGCCGGCGGCAACGCCATCGCCGTAAAGCGCGGCATGGAGAAGGCCGTCGAAGCCGTGGTCGCCGAGATCAAGAAGTCGGCCACCAAGGTCAAGGACCGCGAGCAGATCGAGTTCGTCGCCAGCATCGCCGGCAACGATCCCGAAATTGGCAAGATGATCGCCACCGCGCTGCAGGGCGACGGCAAAACCCATCAGGGCGTCGGCAAAGACGGCGTCGTCACGGTCGAAGAGAGCAAGGGCACCGAGACCAGCCTGGAGCTTGTCGAGGGCATGCAGTTCGACCGCGGCTACATCAGCCCCTACTTCGTCACCGACCCGGAGCGCATGGAATCGATCATCGAGAACCCGCTGATCCTAATCCACGAGAAGAAAATCACCAGCGCCCAGGACCTGCTCCCGCTATTAGAAAAGGTCGCGGCAGCGAGAGCCCCGTTTGTCATCATTTCCGAAGACATCGAAGGCGACGCGCTGGCCACCCTGGTCCTTAATAAGATCCGCGGCATCCTGCAGTGCGTGGCCGTCAAGGCCCCCGGCTTCGGCGACCGCCGAAAGGCCATGCTGGAGGATATCGCCGTCCTAACAAAGGGACAGTTCCTTAGCGAGGACCTCGGCATCAAGCTGGAGAACGTCACGCTGGACATGCTGGGCAAGGCCAAGAAGGTCGTGGTCAACAAGGAAGACACCACGATCATCGAGGGCGGCGGCAGCAAGGCCGACGTGATGGGTCGCATCAACCAGATCAAGACCCAGATCGAAAAGACCGACAGCAACTACGACCGCGAAAAGCTCCAGGAGCGCCTGGCCAAGCTGAGCGGCGGCGTGGCGGTTGTCAAGGTCGGCGCGGCCACCGAGACCGAGCTGAAAGAGAAGAAGCATCGCTACGAGGACGCCCTGTCCGCCACCCGCGCGGCCATCGAAGAGGGTCTGGTCCCCGGCGGCGGCGTCACCTATCTCAACTGCGCTTCGGTCATCGATAAGCTGACCCTGGAAGGCGATGAGAAGATCGGCGCGACGCTGGTCAAGCGCGCGTTGGAAGAGCCGATGCGGCAGATCGTGGAGAACGCCGGGCTAGAGGGTTCGATTGTCGTGGACACCATCCGGCGCGACGGCAAGACCAAGAACTTTGGCTACAACGCGCTGACGGGGGTCTATGAGGACCTCCTCAAAGCCGGCATCGTAGACCCAGCGAAGGTCACTCGCTCGGCCCTCGAGAACGCGGCCTCCATCGCTTCTCTGGTCCTTACGACTGAGGCCCTCGTGGTCGAAAAACCGGAACCGAAGAAGGCCGCCCCACCAGCCCACGGCCCCGGCGGCATGGGCGACTACGATATGTAGTCAAAGCAGATTGACGGGACCCGCCCCGGCGGGTCCCTCGAAATTATCTTAATGAGCATTTCACGGAAGACCCGGCGTGACATCTTTGACGAACTTCGAGTTCAACACATCAGATGGTGGGGCACGCTAGAAGAGGCGGGCTTTCTTTCGCGACTCTACGATCTGACCCAACTTCCTTCTAACGACCCCCGATTCTCGAACGCCGAAGGCGACATACGCCAACATAGAGACCTCAACAGCGATTGGCCCGACGACTGGGTTTATGATGATGGTCGATTTGAGTTGATGTCTGGGCCGGACGAGGTATTTCTGGATTTTTTATGCGAAGTGGTCCATCCAGTTGTACGCAAGGATCAGGATGAGGGAGACCGCCTTGTCCACCTTGGAAATGAATACCTTGCATACGAAGGCTGGAAATTGGTTCCAGGCAAGTTGATCGCGGGTCGGCCAATTTACACGTATACACAGATCGACTCGGCGATTGAACAGCCACGGTTTACCGTATCGAACTTTGACGACCTCACCAGAAATCCGGAATCACTGATTGCGACCCTAGCGAATTTCTTTCTCCAAACGGGGAATCTTCGCCTAAGCGAAGTCTTAAGTGCGTCGCTTGGCCAAATTCAGCTCTCTGGATCAGATAGCTGGGACGGAGGCAGTTGGTGGTACCTGCTCATATTACAGATTCCCACCGATCTTTACGCTTCGATTCGGAATGAAGTCGATGAGCTAGGCAAGACAATACTGACAACCACGCAAGAGTTCCTTCAGCAGTTTCCAAGCCATGCAATAACTCAGGTCGTGATCCAACCGGCTCTCGTTGCGCCAGCAGGATGGCGTCGGCGCGGCGTGGCTCTACCGTCGAACGAAATGATTGCACATGAGCTGAGCGTTTGGGGATTTCCCGGCTTTCGTCTCTTTATCAGCCACGTAGCCTCACACAAGAAACAGGTTTCCGAGTTACGATGCGAGCTGAGCAAGGTCGGCATATCCGGATTTGTCGCCCACGTGGACATAGAACCGACGAAGGAGTGGCAAGACGAAATCTGGGCGGCGCTTAGGACAGCAGAGGCGCTTGTGGCTCTCATTACTGCTGACTTTCATGGCAGCAACTGGACGGATCAAGAGACAGGCATAGCGCTCGGACGAGATAAGCTGGTCGTTTCAGTCAAGATCGGGGCTGCGCCCTATGGATTCCTTGGCAAGAGTCAAGCTCTGCCCGGCACGCTTGAAAAACCGCAGCAACTTGCATTCGCCATCGCGCGCGCGCTGGCACGAAATCCGAGAACATCAGATAGTATGCGCGAATCGCTAGTCGCTGCCATCGAGAGCGCCGCGGATGAAGATGTCGTGTCTCAAATAGCTGCGATCCTTGCTGAATGCCCAAACTCGACTCGCGAACAGGCCAAGAGAATACTAGCGACAATTGATGAATGGATCTTTGTTTCGGACCCTGTTCGGGTAATCATCGACGCATTACGACGAAATATTCTCGAGACATACCCGGATCTCAAAGACCAACCCGGTTAGACTCCGAATGACTTCGCAACCACGTTGCGGAGGCGGTATTTGGCTTCACGAACTTGATTCGCGGGGCATTGCAATTCAACCTTCCTGTGTGACCGATATACGATTTAGGTATCCCCGACCGCTCCAAAGTTAAGGAATACGACTGTGATATCTCGAAGATCCACGACGCCGTCAAGGTTTACGTCCGATGGTTGGGATGTCTGGCCGAACGTGATGAACATAAAGCTCAAATCGAAAAGATCGACAACGTTGTCGCGATTTGCGTCGCCATTGACCAGGTTCACCTGCACGTCGACGACGGGGGCCGAAGTCGCATCCAGGCCCTTAATCGTACGCAGTACCCAACTCTCGTGGCGGATGGATATGTCAAACATTGTCGGTGGAACGGGGATAGAGAAACTGCCATCGGACCCGGCGTCGACCGAGAGCGTCGCCATTGGGTACGCAACATTTGGCCTACGGAGATCGATTGAGATCTGGTTCGGTGATGGTCCACGAAGGAATTGCCAGTCGATCAGGCCACTCGCGCTCTGAATCGCAGGATGTGCGTAAGTGGTCACATATACATCCCAATCGCTGTTTGTATCCAGAGCGGTCAGAGAGCTCGAGATTTCGAAGGCGATCGACATGCCATCAGCGGAGATATCTGGATGAGCAACATACGAACCAGTATCTGGATATTGCAGCGTGTCGTATGTCGCCGTATCTCGAAGCACGACACTGTCGATATGACTAACCGTCCCAAAATCGAACCAATGACCATAGACAACGCATCGGCCTTCCGTATCCACCGCGCACGCTCTGAAGTCTCCAGAAGTCTGGGCGCCATCCGAAGCAAGCGAGATGCGGTCAATGAGGCCTGAAGAAGCCTGCCAGCGGTAGACGTCCGGCTTCCCATTTGTGTCAGTTCCATCGATTGGACTGGATGTGATGAAATAAATCGTACCCCCTGAGGCCGACATTGATGCATAGCTCCCGTGATCGGTAACTTTTAGCCAATTCCCTGCAATGCAGTCAAAGCGAAATATTACGCTTTCGTCTAAACTCCAAATGACATACCGTCCGTCAGAAGATATCCCGGGCTGGCCGCGGACATTCCCTGGAGTAGGCAAGACCAGAATTGTCTCCGAATTGGTCCGGTCCCAGCGATATAGTTCTGCGGTTGCTGAGATTTGATAGACAACGTACCTGCCGTCACGTGAAAGCGTGTAGCTTGGCGCGCCAGAGAATTGACTTAGGTCGTACGCCATACCTGAGGTTACGTACTTCAGATTGCCGGTTACTCGATCTTTCATGCACAATGCTGGTACCGCCCCGCCTTCGACGAGATTGGATGCAAACGTTATGAATAATATGAACCGGCCATCGTCCGAGATTCTTGGCGCATATGACGCCCCACTCGCTTGCGCACCATTACTCGCGGTAGAAGCCCGAACGGTCACATTCAATAACCGATCGCGGACAAAAACGTCCGTGCGGTTGTTTGTATCGTTTGCGACCAAATCTGATGCGTCGCTGTCGAACGCGACGTATCGTCCGTCGGCGCTCAGACAGGCCCTTTTAGAGGGACCGTTACCCGCCACGCCGCCCGGGGTTCCGCTGATAAGTTCGTATTGTGCTGCAACTGACGAGAAGACAATGACGGATACGGTGACTACAGTCAAGAAACTGCGGACCATTCGCTCATCCTCCAAACCTGCAAGGCCGATGACAGTCTCAATGATATCAGCCATTTGGCTGAATTGCAAGTCGAATGCTTCAGCAGGTCCTCCTGCTGAAGCAACAGGGCCGCCGTTTGGCAGAAGTGCCATTCCGAGCTTGGGAGGAATCGGCCCCCGCCCACGGACCCCCGCGCCGCCCCAGACGCGCCGGGGCTTCCCACCCCGCGCAACCTGTCTTGTGGTCTCCTGTTGAGGGCGCATGGCAGCCACCTCGGTCAGCGACAGAAATCCCCGCCGGTAGCGCGGACAGGCCACGCATGCGGGCCCTGAAATCCCCCAACAATCACATTGTTGGGGGATTAACAAAACTGCGCTGCGCGCTTATCTGCAAATGATGGTAACGTTCCCGCTCGTCACCCAGCCGATCTGCTCCGTTATCAGATACCCGAGTGCATCGAACACATCGAAATCCAGAATCGTTCCGCCAAGCACTTTGAAGGCGTGGAGGCATCCATCCGTGAACTGACCGTTCCACAATCCCTTTGCTTCGATGCCTGACTCCAATGGGACGGCTTTGCATGTGGCGCCCAGCATCCACGAACCGTTGAAGTAGTAGACCCCAGGCGGGTTTGTTCCAAAGTCGACGCCAACCTTAAATCGACTCATGAAGGCCGGACTCGATGTAAACCAGAAATCGAAGGTCCCCTTAAGTCCGTTTGTCGTGACGAATGTGCCTTTGCCATAGGACAATCCACCGGCGAACGCGCCGGAGACCACTACGACGAAAAGCGCCGTCAGTGCGATGAATTTTTTCACAGATGTTCTCCCTTTTGACTAGATTCGTAGCATAAAGCCCAAGATCGTTGGGCTCCAATACGAGTGTAATATACCCCGCTTTTCCATCCATCCCTCAACAGGTCCTCCTGTTGAGGGCGCCTGGCAGCCACCTCGGCCAGCGACAGAACTCCCCGCCGGTAGCGCGGACAGGCTACGCATGCGGGCCCCAGGACCCGGACGGCGGACTTGTAATGCCTCAACAATCACATTGTTGAGGGCTAGTGAACGTTGCAACCGCCACGAAGTTCGGCAGGCGTGAACAAAGCCGGGCTCAATTATCGAGCGCCCCAAGTTCCCGCCGAAACGGAGGTTACTGCAACAACCCGCCTCAACAATGTGATTGTTGAAACATTACAAATCCCCGCGGGTTCAATGCGGGGGGAACTTGCGTTTTGGCGTTGCGATTGGAGCCCTCAGTCCTCTATCGACCTTCGGGAGCCCAGCATGCGGGCGATGAACACAACGAGCGCAACCACCAACAGCACATGGATCATTCCACTCGTGATATGCATGGCAAAAAACCCGAGCAGCCAAAGGATGACGAGAATCACGATAATAGCTTCTAACATTTGTTGACCTCCTTATACGGTAGCGGAGACGACCGCCTGTTTGACGGTAATGAGGGAGGCGCCGATACTTACTATTTCTTCAACTGGTATATCGCTAAATTCGGCGCCGATTCCGAAGACGCCACCCTTCCTCGCGCTCAATGTCAGGACGTTGCCACTGGGCAGGTCGACTGTGATCTCGTGCAACTCTCCGATTTCCGTGCCAGAGTCGTCCACGACACTGAGTTTCATCAAGTCGGCGGCCTCTCTTCCACTATCGTCATGGAGTTGTCCCGTGGACCATTGGATCGCGTCCGCGCCTTCTATCGTGATGGCGTCAGGGCCGAAACTCTTGACGTGATCGAGCGATAAGAAACCCTTGCCGGATTTGCCGCCAAGGATCAGCGCCGTCGCCCGCAGCTTACCGGTATCGATGAGCACATCTTTAACCGTGCCCATCCTCTCTCCATCTGTTATGCTAACAATCGACATGCTTATCAGATCGCTTATTTTCATCATACCTCCTTGCACGTTCCTCCTCAGGGGTGCGCTTGCACGGTTGGTCCACTGCGCCGATGGCGCTCCCATCTCTAGCCACCGTTGGTCGTAGCGTCGGTATTTCCGCCGCCCGTCGTCCCGCCGGACGAACTGCCGTTCGCACCGTTCGCGCCGTTGGCGCCTGGCGACCCTTGGACCCCTTGTGGTCCCGGCTGCCCTGTGGCGCCCGGAGCTCCCTGCAGACCTGGAGTGGCCGGTTGACTCTGTTGCGGTTGGACCTGCGGCATGTGTTCGATGTATGTAGTCGAATTGCGCGAAGGCAGCCACAATAGAAATATCGCGGCGAGCAAAACTCCGACAATGACCAATATTACGACTGTAACCGTCATGTTTGAATAGATTCTGGCTTCTTCACTACGTGACATGCGTTAACTTCCTTCTTGTAGGTCTCCTAAGGAGAGTTTCTAAGACGCCCGCGTCCACCGTGCATCAACATCGACAGTATGAAAAGGACAACAAAGACGGCGAACAAAATCTTGGCGATTCCCGCAGAGGCTCCTGCGATTCCGGCGAAGCCAAGAATTGCAGCAACGATCGCGACAACGAAAAACACTACTGCCCAATATAACATCTTGATCCTCCTTCGGACCTTCCGTCGCAGCGCTTACCTGCGGTCTGGGGCTAGAACATCTCCATCGGTTCTCAACAGGAACAGATCGATAGCTTCAGATAGTTCATTCTGGCCGGCAGGAACACGGCGTGTCACGTCCTGATTTTCACTGTCATTCGAATGTGGTACATACCACCGGATGCGTCTGGGTGTTCAATGCCTCAACAGGTCCTCCTGTTGAGGGCGCCTGGCAACCACTTCGGCCGGCGACAGAAATCCCCGCCGGTAGGGCGGACAGGCCACGCATGCGGGCCCCAGAACTCGGACGGCGGACATCGAACCGGCGATGCACCCGACCAAGTGAGAACCTCAAATCACTTGCAGCCGTTTTGCGGATCTGAGCCTCCCGAAGACACTCAACAGGAGGACCTGTTGAGGGATTGATTGAAACATACAAGGGATTGAAGCTTTTTTCCTTGCCACCCGTCGGATATACTTAGCAGTCGTAGGAGGTCCCAATGAAAACTGTAATGCTCACCGCCCTTTTATTCGCGCTCATGGCACCCGCTGGATCGATGGCACGGCACGACGACGCTGGCAAGCAAGCCTTCGAAAAAATGAAGACCCTCGTTGGCAAGTGGGAAGGGAAGATGGGAGAAGGAGGCGAGTCAATGCCTGCCACGGTCGAATACAAACTCACAGGAAGCGGCAACGCACTGGTCGAAACTCTTGGACCAGGATCGCCCTTCGAAATGGTCAGCGTCTACCACATGGATTACGACAGCTTGGTAATGACCCACTACTGCGGCGCAGGGAACCAACCGTTCATGAAATTCAAGCCTGGGAAGGACGCCAATGTCGTGTTTTTCGATTTCGTTAGAGGCTCGAACATGAAGCCCGGCGACATGCACATGCACCGCGTGACGTTCACGTTCGACGGCCCCAACCACGTCGTGAGCGAGTGGCAGAGTTTCAAAGGCGGCAAACCGGGTGAGAAGGCGAAGTTCGATTTTCACCGCGTTAAGTGAGCCTTCAATGCCTCAACAGGTCCTGTCATAAGTGTCAAGGAGGTCCTGTCACTGTACAGAGGATCTGTTGAGGGATTGATGCGCGCCCCTTGTAACTACCAGGTTTCCATGCCGCCGAAGGCAAACCCATGGTACTATCACCTACGCGCAAATACACGCGCCATGTTTTTACCGGCAAAGGGAGGATGTTCAATGAAGAAGAGTCTGTTCGCCGCGTTGGCCGCCACAATCTGCTCGCTCGCAATCGCGAGCGACACGGGAATCGTGTACACGACTGCATCCAAATACGGAGCCTATTTCAATTCCAATCGCCACACCATCATGTTTTTCGACGGCTGGGTTTCCTCGACCCCCGATTCAAAATTCGGTGAGTTTGAGGTTTACGAGTTCTTCGGAGCGGCCGGCGCCAACGAACCGCACAACTTGCTCACGTTTCAGTGCCCGGAGCAGTTCCAATGCCAGGACGGAACTGCGATTTTCGCGTCCCGTCGCGCCTATTTCAATCGGCGCCCAGTTGTCGGGCTTGTGCTCGTGCACGATTCCCTCTTCGGTCCCGATTTCGGCTATGCCGCGGTCTACGACCTCATGACCGGAAACCTGGAATGGGAACGCTTCGGCCAGTTCGACTACACGATCAAGAACGTCTCAAAGATTCGGGTGTTGTGTAAAGACTAACGCCGTTTGAAGCTACTTTCCGCCTGATGTTGCGTGAGTTTTCAGAAGCCACTTCATACCGCCAAAACAACATACTCGTCGCTTTCCAGATGCGAGCATGTCGCACGCTTTCTCGATCCGACGCATGCGCGTTTCCGGTTGTTTGGCTGTGCTTATCCAGAGAACCCAGTCCCGGCGCGCGATTGGTGTGATATCCGCCCACAATGCCTGCGCCGGCGGGGCAGCGGCAAGGGCCTTGCGTAGCTCCATTGGCACCCTGGTCTCCGGTTCTTCTCCGGCCCGCGTAATCTCCACCGTTACCGTGTCCCCAGCGTCCGCGCCTGCACCATCCTGCGTGGCTTTGTTAATCTTGAGCAAGTGACTTCCTTTGCCGTTTGGTTCGAGGGCGACTCGAAAAGGGAAGGCATTGATAGTTCCCTCAACCATCGTCAACCCTCGTGATGGAAGCTTCGCACTCGCGTTCTTGGGCAGAGTTACAAGGGTCCACGATCCAATCTCTTCGGTTGCCTTAGGCCGAAACAACTTGGCACTGAAGCGAATCGTTGACTTGGTTTCTTGCAGCTTAGCCAGTTTCATATATTGTTATTCTACTCCGATGCGCCGGGGTGTCCCCACCCAGGCGCCCCGCGTCTTCCGGTCCCCTGACCATGCAACTTTGGGCCAGATGACCCGGCCGGCGAAATCACCTCCGCCGCGAGCCCTCTTCCCTCCCCCTTTTTCGGCCTGTGGCGCCAACCCTCCGAACGCCAAAAACCCAAGCCGAAAAAGGGGGAGAATCAAGGTGGGGGTTCGTCCGCAAAAAAGAAAAAATCAATCATTCCGAAAACGAGGCTGGGAACGGTTACCCCGAGCCGTTGAGGGGTGAGTTTGACTCGTCAATCGCCGGAGATCGTGATATAATAAGCTCGTCCGGCGGCAACGACCGGCCGGACGTTCATTTTGAGTTGTCCATTTCAAAATCCCCCCGTGGTCCAAAGCGAGGGGATTTTGCGTTAAACCCAGATGCGACCGGTCTCCCGACCGAGTCGCAAGTCTCTTTTGGTCTCCTGACCAGGCAACCCCGAAGGGCCGAGGGACGCCGCCGAGGTACCATGCCGGACATGACCTTCCTCGCCGATGAGATGCAGTCGCTCGCTCGAACGCCGGCGATTTTGCGCGAAATCGTGCTGGGACGGCCCGATTCGTGGCTGGACGCAAAGCACGAACCCGACGTGGACAGCCCCCGCGAGGCGCTCGTCCACATCATCCGTTGCGATCGCGATCTTTGGATCCAGCGCATCCGCATCATCCTGGAGCAAAGCGACAACAGGGAGGGCGATGCGGACCACCAAGACGACAACTTGGACGCGAGTAAAGTCGAAGATCTACTCGCGGAATTTTGGAGTCTGCGAGAAGAACGTCTGCGCGAACTGGAAAGCTTGCAATTGTCCGAATCCGACCTCGCGAAAACCGGAACCAGTCCCAAATTCGGCCGTATCACCGTGGACCAGATCATTGCCACGTGGGTCGCCCACGACCTGTATCATCTCGGCCAGATTTTCAAATCGTTTTCGTCCCTGTATCGCGAGCGGGTCGGCCCGTGGCAAGAATTCCTCAATCTGCCACACTTCAATTAACCACCCCCGATGCGTCGGGGCGTCCCACATAGACTCAACAGCTCTCCCACCCAGCCAATCCCCCGCCTACTCCCCCGTCCGGGCGAAGTTGAGGAAGACGATGTTCAGGTCCGGCAGGTCCACCTTGCCCGAGCCGTTCAGGTCGGTATCCGACGGGTCGGTAGACAGGAACTCGATGAAGACCCGATTGAGATCGTCCAGGTCAACAGAGTTGTCGCCAGTGGCATCCCCATTCGGCAGTTGGAAGTAAATGGTGGTCGGACCGCTAGAGTTCAGAGTCACATCCGGGGACAGGTCGCTCAGCCAGTGCGACGCCTTAGCCCGAACCCTGCACGCCCCCTCGTACGTAAACGTCGCAGAAAAACTTTCATCCGCCGCGAGCGTCGCGCTCGACGTAGCCAACACTTGCCCGCCGTCGTCCACCGCTTCAAACTGTACAACTTGGCCCGCCACAACACCCCGCCAACTTTCCTGGAAGACTGTACCGTTGACGACCGCGAAAGGATTGTGCTCAATCGTGATGCCCACGATGAAGAAACCGAGATAGCCATTGGTATCGCTCAATCGGACGGACGACAGGACGCGCGTAGGATCTACGTCGAGTGTCATCATGTCGTAAACGGCGGTTCCCAAGAACCATCCATGTCCGGGTGCCGGATCGCCGCGATACACCTCTTCCACGTAGGGCGCGGTCGTAGTGTTGATCGTTCCGTTGCTGGTGGCCACCCAATCGCGGATGTTGCCACCCACATAAAGCGCGACCGCCGATTGATTGCCCGAATCATAATTAAGCAAAATCTGGCCAATGTATTCACCGGCGGAACGCGTGTCTGTCGCCGAGAGAAGCAAATGGATTTTGGTTGCGCTTTGACCGACGTTGAATAGAAAATCGGATGGAAGACTAGATGTCAGGCCTGCGGCATTGCTCGCCACTATTTGGGTTTCGATGTGAAACGGCACTCCGCCAAGCATGACGTCTCCGATTGGCGGATTAGCATATAGGGATAAGAGAGGAAAGTCATATGCCGCAGAGATGTCAATTGACTGCCACGAGGCAAGTACACTGGAACCAAGTCCAACTCCACATAATAGAACGAATGATCGCATTGCAATCCACCTTTCCTCGCAACGAATGATACCACAACACTCGTTTTAGTCTGACGCCTACTGCCCCGTCCGGGCGAAGTTGATCAGGACGATGTTGAGGTCCGGCAGGTCCACTTTGCCCGCTCGGAGTGGCGCCGACCTATCGATCCACCAAGATCGTCATTCCGAGCCTGTCGAGGAATCTCTTTCAAGAGCCTCCGAACACAGACAACGTTCTGATAGGGATTCCTCGCTTCGCTTCGGAATGACGGCCGATGTCGAATACAATAGCCCCATGCAAAAAATCACAACATTCCTATCGTTCGACAGCCAGGCCGAGGAGGCCGTGCGGTTTTACACCTCCATCTTCAAAAATTCAAAAATCGGCCATATCGCCCGTTATGGCCCCGCGGCGTCGGAGGCCGCCGGAAGACCCGAGGGATCGGTCATGATCGTTGAGTTCGAGCTGGAAGGCCAACCGTTCATAGCCCTAAACGGCGGCCCGCCCTTCAAATTTTCGCCGGCGATATCACTCTTCGTCAAAGTCGAAAATCAGCAAGAGTTGGATGAACTGTGGGCGAAGCTCACCGATGGCGGAGAGGAAGTGCAGTGCGGTTGGCTCACGGATAAATATGGCCTGTCGTGGCAGATCGTTCCGGCGGTATTGGACGAGATGCTGTACGATCCAGTGAGATCCGAAAATGTCATGAAGGCAGTCATGGAAATGAAGAAGCTGGACGTAGCGACACTAAAGCAGGCGTACGAACAAGATTAATGGTTGGCGATCGATGCTCCGCAACCGGGCTTCAGAAAGGGATTCTTCAACTCCGTTCAGAATGACGAATCCCCCGCTGCTGGACAGGCCTACTTTGCCTTTTCCTGCGCGGTTGGACGCGCTATCTGCTTGCCGCTCGGCCCGAGAATGTCCCACCGATCAAAAGGCTTGATCAGCCACACGAGGAGTGAGAACAGAATCGTCGCGCCGATCGCCCCACCCAATCCGGCAAGCAGGCCGTTCCGCAATGGGATTTTCCAATCGCTGCGGTCATGAACAAACTTTTCGAACAGATTGTTGGCTCTTCGGATTTCGCCGGCCAGTTCCGATATCGAACTCTGATTCGGTTCCATCGTTCGCTCCTTCCGTTCGGCGCCTACCTGCCCCAGTATGGCATCGGGCAAGTACGTCGGAACCGACCGTGTGCATCGTAACAACGGGAACAATAGGCCGCAAGGACCAAAAGACTGGCCGAAAACCGCAAAACTTGTTAGACTGCAAGTGCAACCTATCCGAAGGTCGCCAAGTAACTATGGAGACACCAATGGTAGCTGAACAAGGCGGTCCGTCCGACACTGTCCTGATCCGGCAGGCCGCACAGGGAGACACCGGAGCCTTTGACGTTCTCGTCGAACGCCATTACCGCTCCCTTTATTCCCTGGCCTATCGGATGCTCGGCAACTCGGACGACGCCTCGGATGCGGTCCAAGAGGCGTTTGTCAAGGCCTACCGGGCGCTGAAAGAGTTTCATCCGGAAAAGCCGCTCAGGCCTTGGCTTTATAAGATTTGCGCGAACGTGTCCATCGACCTCGGCCGGGCCCGAAGCAAGGCCCCCGACCCGCTCGATGACCATGAGTATTCGCTCGGGGACACCGGTCCCCAACCGGAAGAACAGGCGATCATGAACGATGAGAGCCGGCAGATCCACCGGGCGGTGGCAAAGCTTCCGGACAAATACAGAGAGATTGTGGTGCTGCGGCACTTCCATCATATGGATATAAACGAGATTGCACAAATAATGAATGCCCCCGAGGGCACGGTGAAGAGCTGGCTTTTCCGGGCGCGCTCGATTTTGCGCCGGGAACTTGCATGTTTGAGTAACAACCCATTTCCTGCGGAGGAATTAGCAAAATGACATGTCAAGAGGCTCTCCAGTTTCTGGAGCCGGCCTTAGAAAAAACCCTAGACGACCACAGCTCAACGGATTTTAGACAGCACCTTCACGAATGCCCGAAGTGTTCATCGGAGTATTCCCAGGCGATGGCGTTCGTGGCGTGGCTGGACGGACTCCCCGAGCCGGAGCCGCCTGTCGGGTTGTTGGACGAGATCAAGGTCGGTGTGCGCAGCGAGGCTGCCCGGCTGACGCTCGCCCGTCGCCTGGGATGGGCCGGATCCGTGGGTCTGCCATTGCTCTTCGCCGCCTTCGTCTACTTCTTCTTCCCGGGCGGGTTTGCCGGATTTTGGCGGGACTCTTCCATGCTGGCCACCAGTTGGTACCGCGCCGCGCTGGAGTTCGTCACCGGTTCCGGCCAAGAGGGATTGATTGGGAGGTTCAAGGGCATTCTCCCGCCGACGCTCGCCGAGTACTGGCAGGCGACGCTGTTCGGCATGGTCTTGGTGCTGCTGGTCGGCGGCGCGTGGCTGGTTCAGCGCTATCGAAGGACGGGAGCGTGGGGCCGATCAAGGGTATAGCTCTCCTTTCTGTCTTGGCCTGCTGCCTTGGATATGGGCAGTCCATCGAGGTTGCGCGGAATCCGGGCGGCATGGTGCTGGGTCCGGATGCCGTGAGCGGCCCGGTCGTAGTGACGGGGCAGAATGTGACGGTGAAGGGGCCGGTCAACGGCGATCTTCTCATTACCGATGGTTCCGTGCGATTTGATTTGGGCGGATCGGTTTCCGGGGCTTTGGTTGTTGTGCGCGGCGAGGTCAGCAATCTGGTGGGCGCGCCCATCGGCAAGATTTCCGTCGGGGCCAACCCGCCACAGGACTATGCACGGCTGATGGCGGAGTCGCCCAAAGATCAGTTCGACTATCGCGGCTGGATTGGCCTCATGGCTCTCTGGGGTGCTGTTAGTTTTATTCTTTCTTCCATCACCTACGTGTTGGCGCGCAGGCGGTCCGAGGTGGCTCGGTCGGCGGTCGCACAGGCGCCCTGGCGCACGGCCCTCTTTGGCCTCGGGTCTGCCGGGGTTGTGGGGTTGCTCACCATCGTCAATCTGCTTCTCTGCCGCACCGGAATTTGGCTGCCCATCGGGATCGCGCTGTTCGTTGCGGCGGGGTTGGCGTCTCTTGGCGCGCTTTGGCTTGGGTATGGCGCGGGCCTGGAGCAGTTCGGTTCCGGCGTCCTGCGGCGCCTCGGTCGCCCTTATGCCGGGGCTATCGCGAGTCGCGCTGCCGGCGCGGGGACGCTGACTGTTCTGAAATGCATCCCGATTTTGGGCTTCGCCGTCGTCCTATTTGAGGTTGGTATGGCATTGAGCGGCTTCGGGGCAAGCGTGGAGACCGGGTTCGGGACCTCACGCGGCTGGCTGGCCTCCCGGATGCGCCCGCAAACCGATCCATCACTGTAACCCCCTCCCCCGCTTGCGGGGGAGGGTTGGGGTGGGGGCGAATTCCCTGTAGCTGCGGGTCCGCATGCCGACCACCCCGGCATAAACCGTTGGTCCCCCATTCGTTGACATGGAACAATCCGCTCGGCCATAATTTCCCTTGCCCTGAGGGCGGGCGAATAGCTCAGTTGGTAGAGCGCTTCCCTTACAAGGAAGATGTCACGGGTTCGAGTCCTGTTTCGCCCACCATTATATCGTGCGGGTGTAGCTCAGACTGGTTAGAGCGCCGGCCTGTCAAGCCGGAGGTCGCGGGTTCAAGTCCCGTCATCCGCGCCATCATTTTACAACGCGTGCCTCGGTAGCTCAGTTGGTAGAGCACTTGACTGAAAATCAAGGTGTCGCCGGTTCGAATCCGGCCTGAGGCACCATTTTATTTGACGAATTGGGCGAGTGGCGGAATTGGTAGACGCGCTGGATTTAGGATCCAGTTCCTCACGGAGTGAGGGTTCGAGTCCCTCCTTGCCCACCAAGTAGTCTCTTGAACGCCTCAAACTTCTGCGCGCCACCCTCGGCACGACACCATGCTTCGACAACCACAAGATCAATCTTGTTATTTCGTGCAACGGCCACTGCCTGGTCTAGCGAATTTCGATCATTCCAGTGAATGAAAGCGGCAAGGCGATCGCGTACGGAATCGGTCGCTGAGATGGTGAGGAGAACCCCTCGTTTATCCTCAACGCGAACGTAGTCAGAAATTATTTCCGATCCGACGGCGATAGGTCCTTCAATAAGGTCTACGGTCAAGATTGTGTCAGGACAAGAATACACGCTGCCGCTTCGGCTGAATCCTGCGTCCGCCATGGCTGTCGCTACGGCTTTTGTGGTCAAGGCGAATTCCAGTACGAAGTCAATGTCCTTCGATTGGTAGGCATCAGGCGCGTAATAGGTGGCCGCGCTTCCTCCTGTAAGCACAGCCGTGATTCCTCTGTTCGCCAGATGGGTGCAGACATGGAAAGCAACATCAACCAACGATGAGGCGGCATCGATCATGCGATTGCCTTCCCCTTCTTCCGCGGTCTTCTCCGCACTGCCGAAGCCGCTGCCAATACACTCGCCTCACCTTGCACGAGTTTCAAAAGGAGATCCCGTAATTCGGTGACTGCGAAATATCGCGGATTAAGACGAACCCGCCGCTCGACTCCGAGTTTCCGTGTGGCAACGACCCCTTCGATCTCCAATCTATCGACGATTCGCATCACGGAAAACGGGCTCGTTTGCATCAGCCGCGCCAATTCGTGCAAATGACTCTCTTCCAAGACTGCGAGAAACATCAAGACCTGGGTCCGACTCGAGGTGCCAAAGAGCTTTGAGTGCGTAGGGAGTGTCATGAACCGAGTATACACCAGCTTGTGCATACTTATACACATTGCGGTGCATGAAGTCCGATCGATTTTGGACCGTTACGGACCATTTTGAACCCCAACACCGCCCAGCCCCGGATCGCCGAGAACTTCTAGGAACCAAGCAATTCGCATATTCAACGTAATCGGTCACTTGCGAAACTGATGGGCATCCAACAAGCTGCATCAATGGGCAGTGATCAATGTATCCTCTGATTCTTGAAGAGGATAATGTACTCATATGTCTCCAGATCCCGATCCCGATCCCGATCCCGATCCCGACCGTAAATGTGCTTCACAGCTAGCCTGTTGACTAAACCGCTTCGAGGATCAACGGTGATGACAAACTGCTCAATCGGACTTGGGGAAGGTCCGCCTAAGCGGCACTCGACCTCAACCATTGAGCGGTTCTTCGTCGCACTCCATTTCTTGCTATACGCCGGTGGCCATGCAAGCAGACCACCAGGGAAAAAAGACGGATCACGCTCCCTAGACAGAGCCATCAAAAGATGCATAAAACACAGCTCAAAATAGTCGCTTTCCGTAAGCGTAAAGGAAAACTTCTTTTGAAGTTGTCGATCCAAACCCTGCAGGACAAACGCTGCAGGGTAATCAATTGTCGCCCCGGTCTTGTCAACATGCCTGCCGAATTCGATCTGCACGCTGTCAGCCCAGCCACCCTTGATGGAAGTCGCAGTAACCACGAATGTATCCGAAAGGCGATCGTTAGGGTCTCTCGAGGCTAGGCTCTTCAAGCGGCTTGCGGGCACTCGCAGCAATGATAACTGACAACTAACGGCAGCGGTTTCTTTCTTCTTGCCAGAAACGCGGTTGTACTGCAATGTTAGATCGCAACTTAATGATGACAACTGACCGTATGCCGCGGCGACAGCCCTTAGTAGTTTCGGCGCGTCGATATCACGCGAATCCCCGTCGCCACCACACGAAGCGAGGCCCGCAGTGAGGCCAACAATGACCGGCCGGAAAAGTGCCCATTTTGTCGCCATCATATGTTTTTGCTCAGCAATCACATTCGAGTCCCTCCTTACCCACCATTCCTACCAGTATCGAGGAACCTCGACCATGACCTTTCGCTTCGCCATGCCGTGGCCGGCAGAAATCTCCAGGAACCCATCCACCCTCGCAACGGACGCGTTCGCGCTGTCGGCGTAGTCAAAACGCACCATCAACTTGCCGACTCGAATTCTCTCGCAGATGGTTGTTATCTTGGTGCGAACTCATCACCGATGTTGATCGTACCGTCAAGCAATTCGACCTTTCCGGTTGCTTCGTCTAATTTGCCAAAGTGAACGGTACCGCTTACGTTCGCCGACCGACCAGGTCTTGAAAAACCGAGTATCGCCGTCCTCCATTTCGGAGACCACCAAACTTCGTTTGCGCCCTTGTTGTCGTTGAATTGGGCATTTTGCCAGTCGCGTATCAGTCGGCCCTGCTTGTCGGATGTGTGTACCGCCCCCCTGTCATCGCACCACCAAAGATTGCCGACTGGATCGCAGCAGATAGAGTCTCCGACGCCAATCTTGCGGAAACGGCCGCTGGTCAAGTCCACAAGACCCACCTCGAAATGACCGTTTCGGTCAACGCTCACGGGAAGGGAATCACTTTGGATGCCGGATCTCATGCTGGATATGCCCACAACCTTAGAATCGACCACAATAGAGGCGGCCCGACCGCTCTGTACATCCACAGCGAGCAGCCCAGTTCGACCGAAGCCGAGACATACCTTCCCTTCTCCGATCCAGGCGGAATAACGTTCGGTAGGATACGGTGTCCCGACCGCGAGCCCATTGCTGTACTTCGAATGCTGTGCATCGTCGGTAAATGTGGAAACGATCCTTTGATCCCCAGTTAGCATGTCGACCACTATGAGTTGGCAGAACCATTTGTTGCCTTCCGCGCCCGTGACGCTGTAGCGTCTCAATAGCGCCACTTTCCTCCCCGACAGCGACTGACTGATTGCCTGAACCGAGTCGTATAACATGTCGCCGGCGTCCGTTGGAACTATTGTATAGCGTAATTGCCTCGGCGGCGACGCTGCAGCAAAGTACACCGTACCCGAATAAACAATCGGATCCCTTACCGGATTCTTCCCTCCCGTCGAGCAGCCGCCTAGCACCACGATAACGATGCTGAGGATGAGAGCGAAATGCCGGAATGGGACCGTTAGGCAACGATCTGGCAACAGTAGCGCGGGAGACTTCCTCGGCGGGTTGCGATCTTTCCACCGAATGATCGGATGACTAAAATCGCATGATGCGTGGTCTCGCGTATTCAGCAATGCTTTCATTGTCATTTGTCAAAACTCTTGAATCCTTCAACCATCACATGTACGCTGACAAGACGTGATTTACACTTCTGACAGGACATCCTTGACACTTTATCAGCGACTACGCCTTTGGCAGTTCGAATTGCGGGATCTTTAGCCGCTCGCCCTTCTTCAGCGCCGATTCGTGGGCGATGATTCCAGGCACGGTGTACGCCAGCGCCTCGTAGATATCGACTGTCGGCCGCCTGCCGTGTGAAAGCGCATCCACAAACTCGTGCGTCAGAAAAGTGTGCGAGCCGTGATGGCCCGAATCGTGCCGCAACGGCTCCGGCAGCATATCGGTCTTCCACCACTGCGGCTGCTGATATTGCTCAAATTCCGGCAAGTCGCGCACGAAGCCGGCGTCGTCCTTTTCCTGCTGTTTGCCCGCGCGAATGATCACCGGCCCCGCCCCGGTCGACGAGCTGTCATAGAAGCTCATCTTGTTGCCGATCCACTGTGCCCGCTCACACCCGAAATGAGCCCCTTTCCACCACACATTCACTCGAAAAGCGTGCCCGCGATTCGTGCGGAACAGCGCCGACTCGTTCCAAAATGGATTCTTAAACGCATTGTCTTTGAGAATCGGATCGTCATCACCCCACCCATGGCAAACCACCTCCGTCAGCCGTTCGCCTGTCACGCCGATCAGAAACGCGGTGCAATGCGTGGGATAGAGCATCGGCGGCGCGCCGTGACGCCAAGTGCGTTTGCCGTTTTCGAAAAACAGCGCCTCCAACCCTGGATGCTGGTATTCCGCTTCCGTATAGTAGATCTCGCCAAACCGCTTTTGCTCCCAGAACTTTCGCGCGGAAATAGTGACCTGTTGATAGTAGCTTGTCTCCGCCATCATGTATGTCAAACCGCTCTGCTTGACGGCGTCGAGCAGCCGATGCGCCTCGTCGATGCCGCCACCCATGCATGCCGGCACCGCCGAAATCACATGCTTCCCATGCTTCAGGGCCTCTACCGCGTGCTTCACATGGTTGGGTCCCTCCGTGAATAGCGCGACAGCGTCAACATTGGGATCTTTCACCAATTCTTCGAGCGAGTTGTACGCCTTCTCGCACCGATAGGCTTGCATCAGGCGATCGCGCCGTTCGGGCCGCAAGTCGCTTACCGCCGCGACGATGCAATCCGGGTGCTCGTGCCAATAGAAGTCCGCCCCGAAGTTCCCCCCGACCACGCCCATGCGCACCTTTTTGGGGGCCGTGTCGATCATCAATCCGTGCGACGCCAGCGCCAGCCCCGCCAGCGCCCCACCCCCGGCCTTCAGTACCTGCCGGCGTGTAACCGCGCCTCTCTCTTCTGGCTTTGTCTTCGATGAGCGCCCTTTCATGGACTACCTCCTTAACTTCGCGCACGTTCCACCTCCCTTTAAGATAAGAGTCGCACGCAAATCCCCGAAATCTGTCAAAGCTTTCAATTCCTCGGCTTCTCTGTGCGCTGGTTGGCGTGTCGAAAGCACTCTGAAACCGTCTTCGCTGCACAATGGCGCTATTCCTCACCAAACCCGAGTAAATGATCAACATGGCACACAGCATCAATAGGATGCAGCCATTTATTCTCGCCAACCTTTCACGCTGGCGCCAAAGGCACAGCGACACGTATCCCGAAGCAGCAAACAAAACCAGTCCTATGGTTGAGCCGATCCACATGTATGCCTTCTCAATCGGCTCCATGTCTCTCTTGAACCTCTCAGTTGCAGAATCCACTCGTGGGGATGACCGATCTGCGTTTTCATTGATAGATAGATGCGCGTATGCGCGTGGGCTCACACAAAGAACCACGAAACATGCTGGCCCCTGACCAAAATAGATAGATGCAATGAATAGCCCCCACGCTATCCCGATCAATCTGTACAACTGCACGACCCTTACTTGCGAACGCTGGCTTTCTTGTTCCCGCAAAGCGCAGAATTGGCCCACATCAACGCTATTCTCGTCAGGGCCTTGCACCCTATCCGTGGCAGAAATTGATCTAGCACGATAAAGCGACTGGACCGATTCTGCTCCGATTGGTCCTAGCCGTTCGCCCTTCTCGGTGAGTACCCAGTATGTTGCTGATTGCTGTTTTGACATCGTCTATTGCGTCAATGTACCACTTAGCGCGAAGTTAGTACCCTGCAGCACGGCATGTGGCGTGACAGCAAATTGCTGCGGTTCCAAAGGCCAAGAGGTTATTTCATCGCTTCTCAAAGTCCCTAAAGTTAGGAGGCCGTTTACCGGATCACGAATCGTTCGTAGCTGTGCTCGCCCTCTTCGATCCGGAACTCGACTTCCTCCACTTGGCTGAGAGCCGGGCCGTCGTGAAGAGAACGAAGAAACAGTTGGAGGTGCGGCTCCCCACCTTCCGCAAGGATCTCAACGCTGCCGTCATCATCGTTGCTCGCATACCCAGTCAGACCCAATTCCGCGGCCTCGAGCGCGACAAATGCCCGGTAGCCGACACCCTGCACCCGGCCAGTGACGCGGGCGATCAGACGAGAGATCATCCGCCGGAAGCGGCTTCGCTGACGCCGAGCAGCTCAGCGGCATTGGCCGAAGGGATGGAGTTCACCCGGCCCAACGTGCGCGCGGTGAGGATGATCTGGGCGCAGCGCTCCAGCGTTTCCATCCGGTTGTACGCTTCATGGAGACCGGTCCCAAACGCAACCGCACCGTGATGCGCCAAGAGAAAGACATTGTGGTTGTGTAAGAACGGTTTGATCTTCCGCGGAACGTCGTCGGACGCCGGAACCGCGTACGGCACCAGCGCCACCTCGCCAAGAACCAGGTCCGCCTCGTTCAAAACACCGGTCGGTATCGTCTCGCCCGCCAAACTAAATCCCGTCGCGATGGCCGGATGCGCATGGATCACCGCGCCGATATCGTCCCGGGCCGCGTAGCAGGCCACATGCAGCGCGACTTCAGACGTCGGCTCGCCACCCGCGAACCACCGCTGCTTGATGCCGGCCATCACCAATCCGTCTGGCTCCAAATGACCCTTGCTCGCGCCGGCAGGGGTGCACAGCAGCCGGTTGGCGTCCACACGAATGGAAATATTGCCCTCACAAGCGCCGATTAGCCCCCGGTCCCACAACCGGCGGCCAAATTCCACCAACAATTCCCGCAGCTCCCGTTCCGTCTGCAACAGGTACCTACTCCAATTCAAATAGTGAGGATACCGACATATCCTTGTGCGCTCGCTCGATTGCGGCAGCAAAAAGTGGCGCGACACTCACAATTTTCAACCGATCGAACCTTTTTTCCTCCGGGATTGGCACAGTATCCGTTACAACCACTTCCGCAACCTCCGGTCGGCTCAGGCGCTCGATAGCCCGGCCCGCCAATATCCCGTGCGTTGCCGCAATGTAGACCTCTGGCTCACAACCGGCCGCGAGCAGCGCGTCGATACAGTTATCTACGCTCCCGCCGGTCGTGATCATATCCTCAATAATAATCGGCACCTTGCCCCGAACCTCTCCCGCCAGCTCCGTCAACTCGCTCTTATCCGGTTCCGGACGGATTTTGTACCCTACCGCAATCGGGGCGCCCAATACCGCTGCTACTTTTCTTACCTTTTTTACACCGCCTTCGTCAGCCGAAACGACCACTATGCGGCGATCTTTCAACTTTCGGAAGTATTCTGTGAAACTTTTAAGGGTGCTGAGGTGATCCACGGGACAATTGAAGAAACCTTGGATCGCGGATGCGTGGAGGTCAATTGTCATCACGCGATGTGCGCCAGCACACATAATCATATCGGCAACTAGTTTCGCGGTGATCGGTTCGCGGGGATGCTCTTTTTTCTCCTGCCGGGCATAGCCGAAATAAGGGATTACCGCCGTGATGCGGGCGATGCTGGTCCTGCGTAAAGCGTCCATCATGATCAGCATCTCTATCAAATTCACGTCGACGGGGGGTCCGCAAGACTGAATAACGTAGCAATCAGCGCCCCGAACCGATTCACGGAAGCTGACGTGGCACTCCCCGTCCTCGAACCGGCGGATGTCCACATCCCCTAATTCGAGGTTCAGTTTCTTGGCGACGTTTTGTGCGAACGGAACGTTGGAGGTCCCGCTAAAGACCCGCAGGGGCGTGTTGCTGAACATTGAACGGCGTACCTATAACCCAGTCTGACCAGGATACCGGGAAACCGCCGAAAAACGCTCAGAATCTCTGGCCAACCTCGAAAATGACGGCGTCGGTCCTGCTCGATTGGAGGATTGCGGCCTCCACGAATAGATTCTTGCCAATTGTGACGCCGCCCAACAGCTTGACGGACAGAACCCTCCGGTCCGACTCGCCCCGCTTGTCAGCGAACAGGAAACCGGCGCCCAAGCCAAAGTACGGTTGGCTGGGCACGATGCTCGGGCTGTGCCATATCTCCGTCAGCCCCACTCGGAACAGGGAGCTGCTCCCCGGACCATAGAACAGATCTCCGTCAATCCGCGGCAGCCCGCCCCAGATCGGCAAAGCGGACAGCGAAACGTCCACGCCGGCGCCAAAATAGAACCGCGTGCTCTTGTCCGTCCCGTTGACATCCTTCGTATCGGAAAAGCCGATGCCGAGCTTGACGCCGATTTTGGGCCTCTCGATGATCTGGCCCCATGCGACGCCGCTCACCAAGAGAAGGCCGGCGAGTATCCCTCTCACAGCTTGAAGCCGATGTAGGCGGCGATCCCGTTCACGCGCGCTCCGGTGCCGGTATCAAACCGATCGCTCCAAAAATAGTCAAGTTCGGCGAACCAGCGAAAGTCCAGCTCCACGCCAAGGGTCCCTTTGAGGCCGAAAACGGTCTTCGACGGGCTGCCCTTGACATCGGTGACAAAAGCGCCGGCGCCGAGGCCGAAATAGGCTCTATGGAGGCCGTATGGGCGATAGAAATATTCGTTGATGGTGAGCGGGAAGATGTTTCCCGGCGTCGCTCCCAGGCTGTGCGTGAGATAGTCCGCGCTGAGGACGGTTTCCGAATTGGGGAGGAACGCCGTGGATAGATGCACGTCCACGCCGGCGGCGAACCAGATCGTCGCGACGTCCTTGACGGTGGTATCGACCGGCAGCCAAAGGCCGCCTCTGATTGAGAGCGATTCTTCGTTTTGGGCGAATGTCTGGGGGGCGAACACTCCGCACGCGAGCGCGCAGGATAACGCGAGTTTCGTAAGTTGCCTCATTCCGTGGCCTCCTATGCCTTCCTTGGCGCGGCTCGTGGGCCGCTATTTATGGGGCGGTTCGTCTCCGCCCGCCGACTCTTCTCTCAAGCGGCTCGTGGTCCGCCTGCCGATCATAACGCTTCCACCGCCCCTTTGTCAACGCGCCGGGGCCTTCCCACCGTTGGACGACCCACACCGTCCCATCGTCACTGTCTTTTTGCCTTGCGAGGTATTAGCGATAATTTTTCACAAAGCTCTTGACGAATTGGAGGAACTGCTTTATAATAGACCCAATGATATTTGCCGGGAGGGAAAAGAAATGAAACATGTCCTGCTGCTGGCGGTTCTCTGCCCACTGTTGTCCTTTGCGGACGACGACATCAAGGTTCCGAACGTCTGGCAGATTCCATACGCGAGCCCGTCTGCCGGCGCGTTGCGATCCGATTTTGGGTTCACTTGGGATCCGGCCGGTAATGTTTGGGAGAGTCTCTCTGGCGTCGTCACCGTGGACTATTGGGGAAACAGATACGGATTTCTCGCCCTCCGGCTGACAGAAGGCATAGGCCAAAATCAGAATCCGAGGATTTTTGTTGCCGACGTCGACGGTGATGGCCCATCATTCGAGAACTTCGGAGCCGGTTGGACAGGGGATGCGACAACCAAGAGCCAGTTGACAAAAGGCGACGACTATACCCTGGTGGCGGGCCCTCCCGGCGCTCTGGAGATGGCCGGGAACTGGGTCTACGTTTTCCACGGACAGGAAGGCACCCCCAAAGGAACGATCAAGACCGTAACCGATCCGCTTGGCCGCGTGTATCAATTCAACTGGGACCTTCAAAATCCCCGGGTTGAGGTAATCGATCCCACGGGCGCCCATCCAATTCGAATTCAATGGTATTCAGTTCCATATCCTTCTTCGGACGTCATCCTCCAGCTTCCACCATATTCGGATACGACCAAGTATTTTGGTCGAATTCGCGCTTCCGTTGACCAACCGCAAGTTCCAGAGGGAGCGGATTGGGGCACAAACATCGGTGAACTGAATGAGGTTTTGGAATTCCTAGAGACCCTCACGGCCATCACGGTCCAAAACAGCGCGACGGCAACGCTGGTTGACCAATGGAGCAGTCTGGAAAGCTATTATGAGCACAATCCAGACTTGCCATTCGTATCTGTAGCCACACAAAAGATCGGGTCCCATTTGCCGTACGCTATCGGTTACCTGTTCAACAACGCGGCGAACCCCGAACTTTATGTCAAGTACGGTCGTTCGCTCGGAAATCTCACACACCAGTTCAAATACACCCATAACCCAAGCGGCAACACGACCGTGCTGGATGTTACTTCGCTCCAAGGCTACAAGTTCAACAATGCAACTTCGACACCGTCTATGCAGATGGATCTGGATTCACAAGGCTTGCCGACGCGAATTGAGATGGACACCGAATTCGACGGTGTATACGGGAACATCGAAGCCACGATCAACCGGCAACTCAACGGCAACGTCTGGAAGATCACCGACTTTCGTGGTTTCGAGTGGAACGTATCTTGGAATGGTTTCAATCCTGTTTTCGAGGAAGAACCGACTGGGTTCGCGTTGAACTATGACTACGAGACCGATTGGTATATCGGTAACGGACAATACGATCCGAATACGCACAACCCCGTCAACGCGCGGACTCAAATATGGAATGGCGCAAATGACAAGTGGCACATCAACTACAATTCCATCGGCGACCTGGCTGAAGTCTGGGCGCCTGGCATCAATTCTCCCTCGAAATACTCCTACTTTGACTCCAGTTCGGCGTTCGCGGGATGGCCGGAGAAGATCGTCGATCCGATCGGACGGATTGGAAAGGTTCTGGACTACACAGATTTCGGAAAAGCCAAGTCCGTTCGTTTCTATCCCCAGGACGACCCGTCGACTCCGTCCGTGATTGAAGGCGGTGAGGCCAATGGGGTAACGACACAGGTCAGCTACAACGTCCTAGGCCAACCGACCCAGATCCTGTACAACGACGCCAACCACTTCGACATGACCTATGACGACTCCAAATTGGTCGAGGCGACGGACGAACGAGGGCGGATATTCAACGTCGCCTACAATCCAACCGGGTCGAGCGATACCGGCTTCCCCGACAAAGTTTCCGCACCGAATTGGACGGACTGGGAAGGCCAGTCATATCCAGCTCGCGACATGGTCAGCATTGAATTCAACTCCCTTGACCAACCCTCCGCTGTTATGGCAGGTAATGGAGCTCGAGAAACCTATTACTATGGCGCGTTTGAGGAACAGACGGCAACCGTCTTTGATTCCTGGGACGGCTCCAATGTAGTATCACTTACCGAATCTTATAACTACACAAGCGATGGTCTGATTCGTCAGATCGTTCGCCCAAGCAGCGAAACGATTTCCCACACCTACAACAAGAATCGGTGGTTGACGAAAAGCGCCTTTGGCAACACCACACACGAATTTGGACTGGATTTGGCAGGCAACGTCTTGAGCGCGAAGGTTAGCGTCAGCGCTTCGGAGGCGCGGCGAACGGATTTCGTCTACGATTACGACACAAACCGACTGTCCACAATGACTCAATTTCCGAACGGACCTGGTACGGGTTATGGGATCGAGTACCTCTACAATCCGGATGGTTCGGTGAGTCGCGAAACGCTAAAGCTTGGTTCGACGGTCCTGCAGCGTCTGAACTATTATTACGATGACTCCGGATTGGTCGCTTCCATTGTTGACGACACTACTTCGCCATCGGAAACGTCCGGATTCATTCATGATGGCGCAGGTCGGCTGGTGGTCGTTTCCATGGCGAACGACAAGCTGGAGACCGAATTCTTCTACGGTGGCACTGCGGGACATGGGCACGGATTCTTGGAGCGCGTCGACCACCGAAAAATCACTCAGATGCTCAGTTTTGGCAACCCTGGAGCGGTTTTTGCTCATTACAATTACACCCCCTACCCAGACAACACTCCCGCGACCTGCGCGGAATGGGTGAATTTGAGCTCGACGAACGTCTCCTGGAAATACGATCCGTACGGTCAACTCCGACAGGAAGTTCGCGGGAGCACGACCAACAACTTCAGTTACGACCTTGGGGGCAACCTAACGAACTGGGGAACCAGGTCGTTCACAGAATACAACGCCGGCGGCGTGCACACCAACCAGCTCGCCACCGAAAGCACTGGAGTCAGCTACCAGTATGACCCCAACGGCACGCGGTCGCAGAGGGTCTCGAATACCGGCACGTACGGTTACCTCTACGATGCCCTCGACAACCTCACGGAAGTGCAACTCGACGGCTCGCCCGTTTACAAAGCCGAGTACGACGCCATGGGCCTGCGCGTCAAGCAGACCGTCGGATCGTTCAACAGCTACTTTCTCTACAACCAGTTCGGGGAGCTCATCGCGGAGCTGGATGGAAACGGCAATCTGGTCGCCCGTTACGTCTGGGGACCGACCGGTCCCATCTACCGCGTAGCCGGAAGCGCCCGCAGATATTACATCTACGACGGGCTCGGCCACACCCGGCTGCTGGTCAACAACCAGGCCACGATCACCGACCGCTACACCTACGACGCATGGGGGAACATCACCTCCCAGACCGGTTCCACCGCCAACCCGTTCCGGTGGAACGCGGCGTACGGATATCAGTACATTCCCGCGACCAAGCTATACCATGTCGGCGCGCGCGAATACGACCCCAGCGTCGGCCGCTGGATGCAGCGAGATCCGGTTGGCGTACGCGGTGGCGATGCAAATGTTTATTCTTATGCGGGCAATCGGCCAATCACCGCGAAGGACCCATCCGGAGCGTACATTGATACGGCAATTGATATAGGATGGACCCTTGGCAACCTTATAGCGGGATTTATAGATGCGGCAAATGGGAACGATGAAGCGGCGGAAGATCACTTCATCGACGCAGCAATTGGTGGTGTCTGTTCTCTAATTCCGTTTGTCACTGCTCCAGCAGTGAAAGCGCTCATGCCTTGGGCAAAGAAGTCCGTCGGTTGGTTGTCGAGATCGGCGGGATTCGGCGCATGCTTTCCTGCCGGAACGCCCGTCAAAACCCCGAGTGGATATACGGCGATTGACGAACTGACACCCGGCGCAACAATTCTCGCCAAGGATGAATCGACCGGGCAGATTGTGCATACACATGTTGTAAACAACATAACATGTTCGCCCGCGGAGCGCATCCACTTCACATTTGATTCTAGTGGCGCGTTGGAGGTTACCGCGGAGCATCCGCTCTACAAGGTCGGTTCCGGCTGGGTTCCTGCATCTCAGCTCGCCATCGGTGACTGGCTGGTGACGCATTCCGATCAGGTCCAGATCACGCAGATCGACTGCCTTCCCGCCATCACGGTTTACAACCTTTCTGTCGAGGATCCGCACACATTTTTCGTCGGTGCAGACGAGGTTTGGGCGCATAACAAGTGGACCGCCAATCTTCCGCAAGTCATCAAGAACGCGTACGTCACGATGACCAACGCCTACCGAGCTTCCCGGCTTGCGTCGAAGATGAGGAATGTTGTGCAATTAGGACGAGTCGGCGAGGTTGCTGCAGGAATCGAGAAAAACACCGAGCGAATTAAATCCATTACAAAGACAGCGAACTATCGAATTCCAGATATACTCAATGATGTTGAGATCGGTGATGTAAAGAACTGGAGTAGAAAGGTGGGCTTGTCGAATCAGTTAAAAGACTATATCCTGCATGCCGAAAAGTTCGGCTTAAGATTTATCCTGAGACTCCGTAGCAAAGAGATCGGAATTTCAAGTACGCTTAGAGAGTTCCTAGATCAGACGCTTGGCTCTGGTGGCTATGACATCACGGATATATTCAGCAATCGTTGGATAAACGGACCATGGCATCTCCCCCTATTAACCCCGAGATAAGGCTCCTTGAAAGCGCAAGAATTACTCGAGCATTGCGAGAAAATGGCGTTGAAGTTGATTCGGTGTTTGACCTCGTGAATCATCCCCGGGATTGGGATAAGTCAATTCCAGTTCTTCTCGCAATTTTGCCGACAGTTAACGAGGCATGGATGAAGCAAGGGGTCGTTCGTGCGCTAAGCATCCCGGCAGCGAAGCAACTCGCATTGCGACCGATGCTCAACGAATTCACCGCAATTCCGGGTGGGGATGCGACAGGTTACAAATGGGCCGTAGGGAATGCACTTGAGGTACTTGCGGACGACACCGTTTTCGAAGAGATCGCCGCGATCTGCCTTGACAAATCGCATGGAGAGTCGCGGGAGATGGTTGTTCTAGCGCTTGCGAAAATGAAAAACCCCAAGGCTGTAGAGGTCGCTGAGCAGCTTCTTGACGACGAGGAGGTCGCCGGGCACGCGCTCATCGTTCTGCGAAAAAAAGGTGCAACGAAATCGAGAGAGAAGATCGAGCAATTCCTCAATCATCCGAAGACTTGGTATCGGACTGAAGCACGCAAAGCGCTCGCGAAATTCGACAAGATTGAGGCTAAGGCTAGGAATGCATAATGCGTCACCTCGGACCCCACGGCGGTGGCTGGGATTTGATACCGATATTTGGAAAGAAGACATGGTACCGCTGAAAGCGTCATATGTATTGGAAAATGATGAACTGGTGAAGGCGCTTCGCAAGGCGGGTGTTATCATCAACGATATTTGGGATCTTGTAAACTCCCCTTCGACGGATGAAGCTGCCATACCAGTCCTCGTTGAATTCTTGCCTCGATGCGCCGATCTCGGAGTCAAGGAGGGCATTGTGAGAGCATTATCAGTTACTCATTCTAGGAAGCAGGCGCTCGGGCCAGTCCTTCATGAGTTCCTTGCTAGGCCTGTAGAAGAAGATGGTAGACTAAAGTGGGCAATCGGGAATGCCTTGTACGTTCTCGCAGACAAGTCCGTTCTCGAGGATTTGATTTCCATCGCAGAAGAGCGACGACATGGTCAATCTCGTCAAATGGTGGTATTGAAGCTTGGTTATCTAAGAGATAGACGGGCCCTACCCACGATCATCCGACTCCTCAGCGATGATGACGTTGCCTTGCATGCATTGACAGGAGTGAAGTTGATGAAGGCGGTGGAAGCGCGCGATGAGGTCGCGAAATTACTTTCACATTCCCATCCAACGTTGAGAAAGGAGGCGAAGAAAACGCTGGACCGCCTAGATGAGATAGCAGCCGAGCTACCCAGGACAGGACGTAAGATTCCTCCGAAATCCAACCCATGAGACAGAGGGCTGATTGTCAACTATGTTGACAGTAGATCCAATGACGTGCTTCGAGAATTCGCCACAAGTTGCTTGCCGCAGGCGGTTTTGAGCTAAACCCAATACTATGGAGCAAGCCAACACACCTCCCCCTGTTAACTCCAAGATAAGGCTCCTTGAAGGCGCAAGAATTACTCGAGCATTGCGAGAAAATGGCGTTGAAGTTGAATCAGTATTTGACCTCGTAAATCATCCCCGGGATTGGGATAAGTCAATTCCAGTTCTTCTCGCAATTTTGCCGACAGTCAACGAGGCATGGATGAAGCAAGGCGTTGTTCGTGCGCTCAGCATCCCGGCAGCGAAGCAACTCGCATTGCGACCGATGCTCAACGAATTCACCGCAATTCCGGGTGAGGATGCAACAGGTTACAAATGGGCCGTAGGGAATGCGCTTGAGGTACTTGACGACGACAGCGTGTTCGAGGAGATCGCCGCGATCTGCCTCGACAAATCGCACGGAGAGTCGCGGGAGATGGTTGTTCTAGCGCTTGCGAAAATGAAGAGCCCCAAAGATGTAGACGTCGCGGAGCGAATGCTGGATGACGATGAGGTCGCCGGCCACGCGCTCATCGTTCTGCGAAAAAAGGGCGCCACGCAATCGAGGAAGAAAATCGAGCGGTTCCTCAATCATCCGAAAACTTGGTATAGGGCCGAGGCACGCAAGGCGCTCGCCAAATTCGACAAGATTGAGGCGAAAAGAGGCCCGAAGGAAATAAAGTAGACGTCTTGCGCCGCATTTAGCGCTTAGGAATTCACCAACGATCGCATCGTCAACTCCGGCGAACAAAAACATCCCGATGGGATCGGGGCGTATCGTCAACAAGAATTCTTTTCGATTCCCCTTCACAATGGGGATTGCGAAGAGAGAACTTTGTTATGCGAGCTTGCGCTTCGCCAGTTCCTTCTTCAGCATCTGGCGGCCCCTATGGATCCGCGAACGGACCGTGCCGACCGTGGTCCGCTGGATATCCGCGATCTCCGAATAGGACATCCCCTCGATGTCGCACAGCGTCACCGCCACGCGATACACCTCCGGAATCCGCGCCAGCGCCATATGCACTTCGGCGGCAAGCTCCTCGGTTAGCACCATCTCTTCCGGCCCCCTCGCCGGATCGATGATCGGAATCTCCTGGACTTCGCCATCCGCGGGACTGACCATATTGTTCAAACTCTCCGCGTTCCGAATCGGATTGTCCCGCCGCTTTTGGTCCAAAAATGCGCGCTGCATGATCCGCAGCACCCAGTTGATGAACGGGCGCTCCGGCCGGAAGCTGGCAAAACCTTTCCAAGCCTTCACGTAGGTCTCTTGCACGAGATCCTCCGCTTCCGATGCGTTGCGCGTCAACTGGTATGCCATGTTGTACGCCCGACGCCATGACTTGGACATTAGTTTTTCAAATTCCGCCTTGCCGCGATCGGACATCGTGTCCACCGACGCGCTAAGAGCGATATTGTTCTGTCCTACCATCGTCTTTACCCCTCTCCAACCGAGCCGCCTTCTTTGCCGGCTCGGCCCTGCGTGATTGGGAGACCAGATTGGCTCCCAGGATGGCGCCCACGCCACCCGACAACTCCCTCACTGTTCCGACGCACTGACATCCCTTTGCCAACAGCAGGCAACCTTCGAAATAGGCCACAAGCTGCCTGGCGATCAGACGGGTCTTGACCCCCGGCCTCAACTCGCCCAATCGGACGCCCTCGTCCAACTCCTCGACCAGATAGTCCTCGAACCGCTGGAGCAGCTCGCAGGCCTTTCCGCCGATCCGTTCATCCAGCAAAGACATCTCCGCAATCATGTTCCCCAAGAAGCACCCGGTGAACTTTTCCTCGCTGTCGCCGAAAAGCTCCCCGGAGCAAAGCAGGAAAACCCGCTCGGTCGGGCTGGGCGAGAGATTTCTGATAATCTCGCCTAACTCGGCGGACGCCTTCGTCCAGTAATGCTCCAGCACTTCCTCAGCCAGATCCTGCTTGGAAGGGAAGAAATAGTACAAACTGCCCTTTTTCAGCCCGCTGGCGACCACGATGTCGTCCATCGAGGTGTTCGTGTAGCCCTTCTCCGTCATCAGTCGAAGGGCACAATCGATGATTTCCTGTTTGCGGTTGCCTGTCTTTGCCATTTCGTCACTTGGTTTACCGACTAGTCGGTCAAGTATTAGTATAGACGCTTGAGGGCCTCAGAAAGTTCCGTTATTCAAATGAAAGGGCCGGACCCAAGAAAAATACATGGGTCCGGCTGGAAAGTGCGATCTAAATTACTGGGTCACGTCCCATTGATAGGCGTCGAGGTCCGTGATCGGCCCACCGTAATTCGGGAGGACGTTGGGAACGCCGTTGGATAGCTGCGTTGGCCGCATCGTCTTTGTATGGCCGTCCACAAACGTCACCATGCTTCGGTCCCGATGCCAGGGCCAAGTCCCACCGAACACGAGCCAGGACAGAGGCTGATTTACCGCCCAACCACCGTAATCGTAGAACTGCGTAGTCCCCGGCGGGAATGGGAAGGTATCCACTTGGCTGCCGCCGGGCGGACGATAATAGCGCGCCGGCGGAACGACGACCCAGTTTCCACCACCGATGGGCGCCCCGGAGGCATCGCGCAACCAAATCGAATCAATGGTCAAGAACGTGTTGGCGGCGCTGGCGACATGGCTTTCGTTGAGAGGAGCGCTATGCCATTTCGCCGCACCTTGATTGATCACCGGACTCAGATAGATGTAGTTGAATCCGGCATCCGATCGCAAAGACCACATGTAAAAGGTCTCGAAACCTGGCTTCGGGGGCGGGCACGCACCGTTGTCATCGATCTTGGAAAGCGCCGCGTCTGTGTTGTTGACATCGGACGGACAGCGGAAGATATGCCATTCCTTAACGTACGGCTGGAGGAGTTGTATCCAAACTCGGTCGAAGGGGTCGACCTTGCATCCGGCCCATGCGGCGCGCCAGTTGGTTTGGGGAAATTTTCCGTTGTTGTCGCCGCGATACATGGTGATTGCTGTGCCGACCTGTTTGAAGTTGCTGGTGCACATGGAAGTTTTAGCCGAGGCTCGCGCCTGGGCAAAGACCGGAAATAGAATGGCAGCTAAGATTGCGATGATTGCGATTACGACGAGCAGTTCGATAAGAGTAAAGCCTCGGTTACGCATGAATGGCTCCTTTATTAATCCGGCTTGCTCGGCATGACGCCGACGGCATCGCCGGGACGACGTTCGACCCTGTTCGGATCGTTGGGGTCGGATTTGGGCAAGAGATTCGTAACATCGCTCGGGCTGTCGGTTCCACTCTTTCCCACGTTGCCTTTGATAAAGAACGCGATCGCTACCAATGCGACGACCCCCAAACAGATGACGATAATTTTGCCAGGCGTTGAATGGAAAAATCCCATGATTACTCCGCTGGATCCCAGATGTACTTGGATTGGTTTACGATCACTCCCTGCCAAGCTTCTTGGAACTGGCAGCCGTCATATAGGGAATTGATGGGACGGGTGGCGGCGTGCCCGTCAGCGAACATCTGTGTCGCTTTTCCATCATGCCAACCCCAAGCTCCGCCAAAGCGGTTCCCAGACAGCGGATCCTTATCCCAACCGTCCGGCGCGATTTTTCTATACAGGGCGTGGTCCTGGGTCACTGTTGGGAATGAATCCCACCTGTTCAAGTTCTCGACGACGTTTTGGCACGGCGGATAGACGATCCATTGCCCGCCCCCAACCGGATGACCGTTCTTGTCACGGCTCCATACGCTGTCGACGAAGAGCAAGGTTTTAGACTGATTCTTGATCGCTGAATTCCTCGAAGGAAATGAGCGGTATGTACCGTTCGACTCATCGAATACCACGGGGGACAGATAGACGTAATTGAATCCGTAATTGGTCCGCAGGGAACGGATATAGAATTCACCCCAATCGTTATCCGGAGCTGCATCCATGTCATCCGCCGCCGTAATCTCCGGTTGAATTTGCCGGCCGTTATCTGCGGGGCATTCAAATACATCCATCGACCTTGCGTATCGCGAGACAATCTGTACCCAAGTGCGATCCTCGTGATCCGGCGGGCCGGGGATGTAGGCGTGGTAATTTGCGGGAGGAAATCGGAGGTTGTATTCGTCCAAGTACATCCCCATCGCCAAGGAGACGGAATGCGAGTTCGAAATACAGGCGGATTGACGGGCAGCGGTCATGGCCGAGCGAAACACAGGAAATAACATCCCAGCGAGCACAGTGATGATCGCCAGAACTATCAACAACTCAATTAGAGTGAATGCCTGCCGGGCTTTCAGCTTCGGCCTCCCGTATTACCACTCTAGTATAACAACACTTTTCGCTCTGGTCAAGAATTCTTGATTTTCTTTAAGGTTTGTGAAAAAATTCTCATTCTACGAAGCAGCGGAGGGAATCGAACGTGGAGAACCCCAATTTCTCATACATCCCCTTGACCGACGCCATCGCTTGCAGGGTGGCGAAGCGGCAATCCGCCGCGGCAGCGAGCTCCAATAGACGGCAGGTGATGGCCGTTCCGAACCCTTTTCGCCGCCATCGGTCCATTGTCGCGACGTTGAAAATCCCGGCCACCGAGCCGCTGGTGTACGCGAGCCCCATGCTGACAAGCGCGCCCCCCTCCTGGATTCCAGCCACCGCACCGGTCTGGTTTTCAAGTATATTCACCATCGCCTGGCCCATGACGTCCGCCACTTTGGCCAGCACCACCGGCGGAGCTCCGGAAAAGAACTGTTCGGCGCAGAACCGGCCGGCCTCGCGAAGCTCCGGCTCCGTTGTGAGCAACCGGCATTCCGGGCCCGAACGTGCTGCCAGCGGTATTGGCATGGCCATTTGATGCATGGTAAAGGCCTCGTACATCCGCTTCTGCCGAAGGGTCCGGGCGAGACCCGCCGGCGTTTCCAGGCCGGAAAGGTAGATGCGAACGGGCGCCCGTTTTCGCCGGAAGCATCCAATGAGATCGTCAATCCCCTTAGATGCCTCTTCCTGATCGGCAAATCGAAGCCGCATCGCGAAGTTCCCCATCGGATGGCCGAAATCGGAAAACACGGCATGATACTTGGTCTCGCGAATGATTTCAGCGCCCGGCGAAGGGCCGCCGAGAGCGAGGTACGCCTCCACGAGATGATCTTCGTATGCGAGCCGTTGCTCATCCGTCAGCATGGACGCCACTTCGGTAGCCGCGCGTTGCCTCCTGTCAAAGAATGAAATGCCAAAGGATGCCGGGGACCGTCCGCTTTGGATAAGCGATTAGACCGGCAGCCACGCCAAGCGGACCCCGCCAGCCCGTAAACAGCGCCAACCCGCGCGGAGACAGCAGGCCGGCCGCAAAAAACTCGCCTTGCCGGTTGGATCGCCACAGGTCCAATGCGGCGGCGATCTGCAGCTTCTCGCCCGAGTCAAGGGTCAGCCCTAACCGGATTGTCGGCGCATGGATGGAGGCGGGAGGTATCCAGTCGCGTCCGGAAAACCGAGCCTCGAAAAAATCGGCGGCCAGGCGGAACACCCGTTGCTCGACGAGCGCCGACCCATAATGGTTTGTCTCCAGCCACAGCATGGGAGGCGAGCCCAATGCCTTGTGCAGCTTCTCCGTATCCTGCTCGGGAATGATCGTGTCGAAGAGCGCGCCGACGAGAAATGTGTTCAGGCCCTGCTGTGGCGTGGCATAAGGGAGCGGATCCACGTCCTGAATCGCCTGGCGCAATCGGACCTCCGTCCAGCCATTTTTTCTTAGATCATCGCGCAAGGGGATGGTTAGGGAGCTGCTCCAAATGATATGGGCCAGATCCCCGCCGGCGAGCAGCAGCGCGGAATATTCGATTCGCGGGTCAATAGATGCCGCGACGCAGGCGAGGATGGCGCCAAGGCTGACCCCCAAAACCCCGACCTTCTTCGCATCCACCAGTTCGGTGGTATCCAGCCAATCGATCGCGCGGCGAACATCTGAAACCGTCTGGATGATGTTCATCCGGATCGACGCCACGTCCGTCCGCAACATCATGGTTCCGCTTTGCTTGCCCTCCGGGGTGCGCTCGATGTGATAGGGCAGTGTGACCAAGAGAGAGGCGATCCCATTCCGGGCCATCCGGTAGGCAATGCGCCGTTCGACATCATGGTTGACCACACCCAGGCCATGCAGCATGATTACAACCGGCGGTCTGCCCACGATGTCCTTCGGTTCGATCAGAATCGCGTTGACCGTGTTGTTTTTGGGCTCTGCGCTCTGGATGGCCGAGGGGAATGTAATGGTTCGGTAGATCAGCCCCTGGACATCTTTGGGTGGGCTCACGGTAGAGGGGAACGGTTTGGGAGGCGCCTCGAAGGGCGATTGGGCAGCGGCAGGAATTATCGGCCATGCCAGAAACAGAATCACCATGATCTTCTGTATGCTCGCCCTCATGGCCGCCGCAAACAATCCGTATGACTCCGCCCTGGCACTCGCCGGGTTGACAAAAGAAACCGCGCTCTTCGATAAAAACATCCTTCGATATTATGATTTCGATGAGTTTGTGCTCGGTTCCTTCGACATGTTTTGGGAATCGCCCTGGCGTATTCCCGACAACACGCTCGTCCTTGGCAAATTTGCCTCCGCGGGCATACCGAAGGCTTCGGAAGGGGTGATGAGCGGAGGAAGGCTTGTTGGGCTGGGAATCCGCAGGACATTGCTCGGCGATCCCACCGCGGGCTTCAGCGGCGAAGGCGATCTGGCGTCGGCTGTGGCGGAGGTGGACAAGGCGGCGGGCGGCCCAGGCGACAAAAGCAAATTTGGAGGGGAAGTGCCGGCGGATGTGGTGAAGGCTGTCTTGCCGGTCTTGCGCGCCACCATCCCCGCGATGGAGGCCCGGCGAGTCTCCTTCACCGTTGCCGGAGGCGTTGGAGAGGCATGGACGATCCTGACAAAGACCGATGAATCTGCCGCAACCATCGACGCGGAAACGCGGCTGGCCCGAGACGTGGACCTACGCACCATGGCGTCTGCGTCCATCGACCTGATGATCGTATGCGAGAAGGCAATGGACGCGCTGAAAAAGGTGGATGCGAATTTCCACTTTGAGGTGGAGACCGCTGCGGGATGGATCGCGCTCAACGGTAAATCGGCGGACACCTATGCAAAGAAGCCCTATCTCTTGATCGTCGATACCGGCGGCAACGATACCTATTATGGTGGCGCGACCACGATGGACGCGGCGCACGGAATTAGCATCATCTTGGATACCCATGGTGACGACAAGTATCTCTCCCGACCCGGGCTGGCTACCGCGTCGATCGCGGAAAGCGCGGACCGAAAAGACTCCGGACCTGGAATCGGAGGCGCGCTGTGCGGCGTCAGCCTGCTGTATGACGTAGAGGGCAATGACCTATACCGCACAACCGGTTGGAGCCAAGGCAGCGCGACCTATGGCCTTGCGGTCGTCTGGGATGGCGCGGGCGATGACGTATACGACGCCTATTCCCGATCGCAGGGTTGCGCCTTGAAAGGGATCGGGATGCTTATCGACTCTGTGGGAAAGGACAGGTATCAGTGTTTCGGACTCAGCCAGGGATGCGGCCTGTTGTTGGGATATGGCGCGCTGGTGGACGGTGCGGGCGACGACAAATATGTGGCAAACGACACCGTGATCGATGACCCGAGCGCCCAGAGCAAGGAACACAACACCAGCATGGCGCAGGGCGCGGGATTTGGCCGTCGAGCGGATTTCAGCGACGGCTATTCGCAGGGCGGTGGGATTGGTGTTTTGTACGATGGCGGCGGAGATGACGAATATTCATGCGGCGTGTTCGGTCAAGGGGTAGGGTATTGGAAGGGAGTTGGCGCGCTGATCGATGCCGGGGGCAACGATGCCTATAAGGGCGTGTGGTACGTGCAGGGCGCGGCGGCGCATTTTTCAATCGGCATTCTTCACGACGCAGCCGGGAACGACACGTACCAGGCAACCATGAACATGGCGCAAGGGGCCGGGCATGACTTTTCGATCGGTTTCCTTATCGACGACGCGGGAAACGATAAACATAGCGCGCCAAATCTATCTCTTGGCGGTGGAAATGCGAACGGGATGGGCGTTTTCATCGATTTGGGCGGCGATGATGTTTATGAGTCGAGCGGCATCACTCTGGGCAAATCGAGCGCCAACGATCCGGCCGATCTGATTCGGGGGCACGCGCTATGCCTCGGTGTGTTCATCGATCTTGGCGGCACGGACACTTACCCGGCTGCCGCGCCTTGGGCCAAAAACGGCGTGGAGCTCCCCAATTGGACGACGCAGCGGGACAAACCATCGGAGTCTTCCGTGGGCGTTTTTGTTGACAAGTAGAGATTGTGTCTACGCGCGGCGGCGGCGGGAGGAGAGGATGTTGAGCTGCTCCCGGTACTTGTTGATCGTCCGGCGCGCCACTTCGATCCCTTGCTCCTTCAGCATCTGCGATATCCGTTCATCGCTCAAAGGGTTCAGTGGATTTTCATGCATCAGGATCTCCTCGATCGCCTTCTGCACCCGCAAGGCCGGCTTGAAGAACACATCGAACGACACCACCTCCTGCGAAGGGAGCTGCACGAATTTGTTCATTGTCGCGCGCGAGACCGTGCTTTCGTGGACCCCGATCTCCTTGGCCAACTGCATACGGGTAAGGGAGCGCAAAAACCGATAGGATCCCGTCGCGATGAACCCTTCCTGGGTATCCAACAGGTACTCGACGATCTTTTTTAGTGTGCGCCGGCGTTGCTGAATGCTGGTGATAAAATTCGAGGCGCGGTCCACATACTGAACGACGTGCTTTTTCTCGTCGACGCTGAGTTTGGCGCGATCTTGGAAGAGCCGCTTATACCCGCCATTGACAGACAGAAGGCCCGGATCGAAGCCGCGGATGTCTACTTCATATCCGGCTTCCGATCTCCGGATGATCACGTCGGGGACCACGCTGTGCGGCGCGCTCGTGCTGTTCATCTCCCAATCGGCTCGGAACGCCTCACCCGGAAACGGGTTCAGACCGGCGACGAGATTTGCCGCTGCATCCGCCAAAGCCGGCAAAGCCTTGAAGCGACGCCCCAACTTTTGGAATCGCCGCTTCGTGAAATCCTCCCAGCCGTCCTTGATCATGCGCGCCGCCAAATCGCGCACCGGCGATTGCGGCATCTGCCGTATCTGGATCAGCAGACACTCCCGCAAATCCCGCGCCCCGATCCCAGTCGGCTCGCACCCGTGCAGTTTACGCAGCACCAGGTCCACATCGTCCATGGACGCATCGAATGTGAGCGCCAGCTCTTCGATCTCCATTTCTATATATCCGCGGGCATTGACGGCATCCACCATATCTCTGGCCAAATTCTGCAAATGCGGTGGGACCAATGGAAGCAGCTGCGCGCGGAGGTTATCGGTGAGAGAAACTGGCGACGCCACCATGTCGGTCCAGTCGTGCGTTTCGTCGTCCGGATCGAAGTTGCGGACGTGATAGGTCTCGTCGGAAGAAAATCGGAAGCTCGCATCGCTTCTTCCCATCAAGCTGTCCGCGATGCCGGCATCGTCCAGCGTGATGATGTCTTCCTCGATACGCTCCAATGCCGGATTATCGTTGAGCTCCGCGTCGATCGCAACCTCGAGCTCCTGCTGGGTCATTTGGAGTACTGAGCTTGCCATCACGAGCTTGGGGTCTACGCGCGTCGTGACCTGTTGTTCGAACCTTTGTGACGGTCGCAAAGTGCTTTCCTCGCCTTCCCGCAAATCAGGGTATTGCCAATCGGGATGCCGCCCCTCAAGGTCGCCGCTCCCTGCAAGATGTATGCCAACTGTGGGGCCCGGCGGCCCAGGTGGAGATTGCCGGGTTGCGAGGAAACCCGTGCTAGAATAGCTCCATGTCCCTAACGATTGACCAGGTCCGGCATGTAGCAAAGCTGGCGAGAATGCAGATGACCGACGAGGAAATGGAAGGCATGATCGGCCACCTCCAGGAGATGGTAGATGTATTTGACAGGCTCCGGCAGGTCAATGTGGATGGGCTTGAGCCGACCTCGCACAGCGTTCCCGTTCACAATGTTTGGAGGGAAGACCGGGTGGTCGATCAGCAGTGCGGCCCGGAGCTTCTCCAGGCTTCGATTCAGGCCCGCGACGGACTGTTCATCGTTCCTGCAATCTTGGACGACGGAGAGTGAGCCTGGATTTCCTGACAGCCCATGAGCTTGCTGGGAAGCTTCGGTCGAAGGAGATCTCTGTCCGCCAGCTGACCGAGGCGGCGCTTGATCGCATTCGATCCCTCGACGGCGCGGTACATGCGTTTATCACTGTCGATGAGGCAGGGGCCTTCCTGGCTGCCGACCACGCCCAAAAGCGATTGGACGACGGAGACCCGTCCCCATTGCTGGGCATTCCGATAGCGGTCAAAGACAACATGTGCACCCGCGGGCTGCTCACCACGTGCGGGTCAAAGATTCTGGAAGGCTATAAGCCCAGCTACAACGCTACGGCTGTTCAAAAGTTGCACGATGCCGGAATGGTGCTGATCGGCAAGACGAACTTGGACGAATTCGCCATGGGTTCCAGCACCGAGTACTCGCACTATGGCCCCTCCCACAACCCATGGGACCTGGATCGGGTGCCCGGCGGGTCCAGCGGCGGCTCGGCGGCGTCGGTCTGCGCGGGGATGACGCCGTTGGCGCTCGGGTCCGACACCGGCGGCTCGATACGCCAGCCCGCAGCATTGACAGGGATTGTGGGGATGAAGCCGACGTACGGGCGGGTCAGCCGCTACGGCCTGGTCGCTTTTAGCAGCTCCCTGGACCAGATCGGCCCATTTGCCCGCGACGTAACCGACTGCGCCCAGCTGCTGAACGTCATCTGCGGCCACGATGAGCTGGATGCGACGTCGCTGGACATGCCCGTACCTGACTTCACCCGCGCCTTGTCCAAGGATGTCGGCGGACTTCGCATCGGGGTCCCGAAGGAGTTCATGGGCGATGGGATAGAGGCTGGCGTTCGGGATACGGTCCAGGCGGCGCTCGGCGTGCTGGAACAGGCCGGAGCGTCCATAGAGGAGGCGAGCCTGCCGAGCACCGAGTACGGCGTGGCGACCTATTACATCATCGCGCCTTGCGAAGCCTCATCGAACTTGGCCCGGTACGATGGCGTGCGCTTTGGCTATCGAACGAAGAGCGACGCGGGTCACGTTGATTTGGTAGAGCAGACGCGGGAGGAGGGATTTGGGGAGGAGGTCAAGCGCCGAATCCTGATCGGAACCTATGCGCTCTCGGCGGGATACTACGACGCCTATTACCTGCACGCGCAAAAGGTGCGGACCAAGATGCGGATGGAGTTCGAGGAGCTGTTCGAACGATTCGACGTGATCGCCGGTCCCACGAGCCCTACCGTGGCGTTCAAGATCGGCGAGTTCGATGACGACCCGCTGTCACTGAAGATGGCGGACCTGCTCACCATCCCGGCAAACATGCTGGGGACGTGCGCGATCAGCGTCAACTGCGGTTTCTCGGAGGGCCTGCCGGTCGGACTGCAGATCATTGGAAAGCCGTTCGACGAGGAGACGGTCCTTCGCGCCGCCTTCGCATACGAGCACCGCACCGATTGGCACACGAGGCGGCCACCCATCGCATGACTGACCGCCAACGCGACGAACTTCGGGTTGTGCGCCGCTCCATGTTCACCGGGCGGGCATTGTGGCGGGGCGTTGTGACGTCTGTGATTGTCATGCTCATCACCGGTCCGTTTCACCATTGGCACATGGGACCGGAATTCATCCCATACGCGGCCCTCACCCTTGTCGCCGGCTTGGCCGGATGGGTCATCGCCGCCTACCTCCAAAGGGAGAGATTCCGCTTCCGGCTCCTAAAATACGGCCATCTCTGGACGACCATCGCCGACCGCATGACCCGCTTCGAGAACGCCTATCGCGGCAGCCCCAAGATTGTAAAGGACACCCTAAGCGATACGCCAAGCTCCATTCGCCGCGTGGTCGATTCCATCTACATGGCTTTGCGGCGCGCCGATTCCGTCCGGGGTCTGATCGATGAAAGTGAGAAGAACATCTCGCAGATGCCCATGGCCTCCGTCCCCGCCGTCGACAGCCAGGCCCAATCGCTCTACGACCTCGCCCAGAAGAACCAGGACGAATATCGACAGCACTATCAGAAGCTGATGGCCGGCGTGGAGCGAACCGAGGCCCAGACCGCCGTGCTGATCAGCGCCCTGGACAGCCTGCGTCTGAAAATGCTGGACTATCGGGTAACGGGAGGCAAGGTGGAGATGCCCTCCTCGGACTTGGTCACCCATCTCGAAGCCTATAAAACCGAGTTCGCGGCGCTCGAAAAGGCTGTGGAGGAAGTGGAAAGCGTATTCCTCCAAGCGGGCACGTAACCCTATTCCCGAACGAGCAATGAACCCATAACTTCCTGTGGGGAAGTCTTATTCGGAGACCTGTGAATGGCCGCAATCATTGCCAATCAGTTACCATTTGTAAGCATCGTTCTACCTGCCCGGAACGAGGAAAACTACATACGCGCTTGCATGCAATCGCTGTTGAATTGTGATTATCCTCACGATTCGATGGAGATCCTCGTTGTGGACGGAGACAGCGACGACAGAACCGCCGGGATTGTCTTCGAGATCGCGCGGTTTGACCCACGCGTGCGTCTGATCCGCAACCCGGATCGGACCGTGCCGTTCGGGATGAACCGAGGCATCCGGGCCAGCCACGGCGATGTGATCGTTCGCGTGGACGCCCATGCCGAATATCCGGCCAACTACGTAAGGCAGAGCGTTCACAGCCTGCTGGCGACCGGCGCGGACAACGTCGGTGGATCATGGCGCACTCTGCCAGGGGCGAAGACGGCGATGGCGAAAGCCATCTCTTTGTGTCTGACGCATCCGTTCGGGGTCGGCAACGCCGGGTACCGAATCGGGTCGAAGGAGGGGTTCGTTGATACGGTCCCCTTTGGTTCCTATCGGCGCAGCGTTTTCAACTCCACCGGTCTCTTTCAAGAATGCCTGACGCGCCACCAAGACTATGAATTGAACTCCCGCATCCGCAAAGCCGGGGGGCGCATCTTCCTGGACGGAAGCCTGGCCTGCAGCTATTACGCGCGGCCAAACCTGCGAGCGCTTCTGAAGCAAAAGTTTTCCGACGGCAAATGGGATGTCTATTCTTGGCTCGTCTGCCCGGAGGCATTCGCGATGCGACACGCGATCCCGGGGATCGTGACTGCGGCCGCGTTGCTGCTTGCCGCCGCCGCGATTGCCACGCCGATTGCGATGTCCGTGTTGGTTTTCTGCGCCGCGGCCTATCTGTTTGCCTCAGCGGTGGCGACGCTCGATCTTCTTTTATCGCGCCGATCGGTGGCGGCTCTTCTCTGCCCATTTGTGTTCCCCGTTTTGCACTTCGGACACGGGTTGGGGGTGATGGCAGGCGTGGTGACGGCGCGCGGATGGGCGAAGAAGGCGATGCCGTATCGTCCCGCTCCAACCATGCCGGTCGCCGACGGCCTCCTGGAGGAAACCGCTGCCTAACATGGATCGGACTCTCACGCAGTTCGCCGCTGAATCCGGCAAACCGGTTGGCTTTGTCCAAGAAGACCTCGCGGCAATTTCCCAGATTGTTGGGAGAAGCAATTTGTCTGTGGATATCTTCGAACAGGACCTTGCACAGCGCGTCGGCGTGAAGCAGGCGGTGACAGCGAACGTCGCGGGGATGGCGGCTTTGATGGCGGTCGAGGCCCTCGATTTGGGTACGAAGGACGAGGTGATTCTCAGCCCGTTCACGTCCACAACTCTTGCAACGGCGTTTGCGAGCAAGCCATGCCGAATCCGTGTCGCGGACTGCTCGCCATTGTGCCAACACATCGACCTAGCAAAGCTCGGCAAGTTGATGGGAAAGCGGACGAAAGTGATCGCCATCCCCCACGTGCTTGGCAGTGTCACGCCCATGGAAGAGATCGTGGATTTGGCTATGGACAACGGGGCCGTTGTGCTCGAAGAGGTTGGCGGGATGCTTGGCTGTCACTACTCGCGTTACGGTGTTGGTGCGCTCGGCCATCTCTCGTTCGTCGATTTCAGCAAGTCTGCCGCATTTCCGGGAATCGTGGGCGGCGCGGTGCTGACCAGCATGGATGTGCTGGGGGAAAAGCTGCGGTCTTTTCGGAGGGGCGGTCGACATACGCCGACCGGTGTGCAGACAGTTGCGGGATTTGATTGCCGGATGACCGCTGTCGAGGCCGTGCTGTGCCAGGTCCGATACGATGTCATGGACGCTTCGATCCATCACTTGACGGAGTTGGCGGGCATCTATTCGGAACGGTTTCATGGATCGAATCGCATCCAGGCGCCCGAATATCTGCTGACCGGGGACTTGCACTGCCAGTACGGAGTCCGGGTGGACTTCGAGGCGACCGGTCTTTCTAAATTTGCGTTCTTGGAGCGGCTGCGATCGATGAGCACGGGGGAACAGCATTTGGCCAGGCCATTGCCGGCGCATCCGTTCTTCCAGCAGGCGTTGAGAATACGCGCCGACGATGCGCCGAACAGCGAGATATGGCACAGCCGAATGCTCCCTCTCCCGCTGCGATTGGACATGACCGAGGACCAGGCGATTGGCGTAGCCCAGGCGGTCCGGGAGCTTGCCAATGGGTAGCGGCATCTACTCGGGGCTGAAACGTCTTGCGGATGTCGCGATGGCGATGCTGCTTCTTATCGTTTTGTCTCCGCTCATGGCTGTTGTCGCAGTGGCTGTGAAGCTCGGATCGCCGGGACCCGTGTTCTATCGGCATGTTCGGTGCGGCCGGTCCGGGCGGCGATTTAGGATGATAAAGTTTCGCACAATGCGAAAAACGGCGGACCAGGAGGGTGCCGCAGTTACAACCGCCGGCGACCCGCGCGTGACGAAGGTCGGACGATTTTTGAGAAAGACCAAATTGGACGAATTGCCCCAATTGTGGAATGTTCTGTGCGGCGACATGAGCATCGTCGGCCCACGTCCGCAGGTCGCGTTTTTCATCAAGAGCCATTACCCCGATGACGAGCGACGCACGATTCTCAGCGTCCGTCCCGGCATTACCGGGCCGACACAGGTGATGTGCCGGCATGAGGAAGAGATGTTGGCGGAGCAGCCGGACCCCGATTCGTTTTACAAGTACACGCTGTTGCCGCGCAAGATCGCGTCGGATGTCTGGTATGTGCGAAATGTGGGCCCCGTGGAAGATCTGCGCTGCGTTGCGACAACCGCCATCGCCTGCATCAATCTCAACCCGGCCGGTAGCCGGACGCTTTAGCTTGCTCCAGAGCTTCTTCCTTTTATTGACGATCGCATCGTCATGCGCACGGGTTCTTGACGATGCGATCGTCAATGAAATGTACGCGATTCCGGGCCAACAATGCTGTCATTCGGGCCCAATAATACCGTCATTCTGAGCCTGTCGAAGAATCCCTTTCAGGACCTCTCGCCATCCGCCAACGCTATCAATAAGCAAACACTCAAGAAAGGGATTCTTCGACAGGCTCAGAATGACATTGTGTTACTCAGTATGACATTGTCATACTTGGAATGACATTGTGACACTTTCATTGACGTTCGCATCGTTCAAGGCGACAGATAGGTGACACGACCGCGGTATCGGTCGAGGAGGGATTTGTTATATTCATCCCCACCTTCCAAATTGGCGGAACGGAACACCGGGGGCTCGATTCCTAGCGCCACAAGAAGACGACACGCCTCAGAGAAAATCGTGTGCAGGATCGCCGCGCCGAGCACTGTGGAGACGGGTGAGCACAATTGCGTCATCCCTTCGATTCGCACGGCGGCATCGCCGATCGGAGCGCAATCGTCGATCACCAGATCAACCACTTCGTGCAGCAGCCTGTCAAGCGCGTTTCGCGCCGTCGAAGACTTGGCGTACTCGAGCGACGTAATGCCAATCGTATGCGCATCTCTTTCGTTCGCGTACTCCGCCACCTCCACCGGCGCGGCGTTGCGCCCGGAAACGGAATGCACGATCACGATATCGCCTTGGTGAATTGGCACATACGGCATGAACGCAAGGGCGTATCCGTCTTCCCGCTCGTGCTCGGTCGTGATCGTGATCGGGGTATCCGAAGTCAGTAACCCCGGGATGTGAATAGGCGACACGCATGCCAATCCGCCCGCGCGATAGAAGGTTTCGTCCGCCAGAATCCCCGCATGGCCGGAGCCAAACACCCAGATAATCCTGTCGTTTACGATCGCATCCGCCACCCACTCCGACGCCGTGCGCATCGCCTCGCCGGACTCTTTTTGCACCTTAAGCAGTAGCTCGCGGACAATGGTTAAATACTCCATCAATAACCCTTGTCCAAAAATCTCTTCTTGGCCTTTTCGTATCGCTCCGGACCATCCGATCGATTGATGCTTGCGAACACCGTCGGCGGCATGCCGCGCGCCACCATGCGCTCGCAGATTTCGGCCCCAAGCGCCCACAACGAAACCACCGCGCCGATTCCGGAAAACGGACCGAACTCCTCTTCCAACCCCGCCATCCTCATCATGGCATCGCCAAACGGCGCGCCATTATCAATCGTGTGATCCGCCGCCTCGAACAATCGCTTTTCGGATGGATGCCGCGATTCCAAACGCGAGGAATATGCGACCGCGGTGAGCGCAATCGTTTTGAGCCCTTTGCGGCCCGCGTGCAGACACACCTCCACCGGCATCGGCGAGTTGCCGGATACGCTTCCGACGATCATCACATCGCCCGCGCGAACAGAACTGCGAGAAAAGGCCGCCGCGACCAACTCTGATGTCCCCGGCGCATCGCCCCGCACATCCTTCTCCGCCGTTCGGCCCGGATGCGGATTGTCCACCGTCAGCGTCACATTGAACGGGAGAAACGCGGCAAGACCCCCGGCGCGGTTGATCAGCTCCCGCGAAACCAGATGGCCGGTGTCGAACACATGGATCGCCCCGCCGGACAAAAGACTTTCGACGCACACTTCCGCGCATTCTTCAATCGCAGCCCGCGAGGTGGTCCGCAGCCGCTGCAGGTGGTCAGTCAGCCTATCAAAATAATCGTCGTATGCGCTCATTTCATCACATCCTTCATAACCCGCAAAGCCAAACCTTTCGGCGGACCATACACCTCCCGCCGAAATTCCGCCGCCGGGAAAATCATCTGAAAGTTTCGTTCAAACATACTTGTTAGGCGGCCGTTCTCCTGCCAAACGCCGCCGCTCATCGCAACCGGAAACGCCTCCTCCGGCTTGTACAGTTTGCGCGCGGTCCCAACGGCTACCGCCGCCAAATCGAGCCCGGCCTGCTCGAACAGCTCCGCGATCAGGGGTTCATTTTGGTATGCGCTGAGGGAGGCGGTAAGCCGCGCGATCTCATCCCGCCGAACTCCAGTCTGATAGAAAAGCGGCAACAATTCTCGCATCTCGCTGACGCCAAAGTGAACGAGAATCGCTTCTTCCAGCACCGCGCATTTTCGGCCCGTCGACTCGTAGGATCGTACCGCGGCGCGAAGCGCCCTGTCCGCGATTTCAAACGCACTGCCTTCATCCCCCAATGCCGAACCCCATCCGCCGCCGGAGACCGATCTGCCATCACGAAACGCGACCACGCTCGATCCCGTCCCGGCGACCACAGCCACACCGTGATTTTCGAAGATGCCGCATGCCGCCAACGCCGCCTCATGCTCACCGTACTCGCGCACCTCATCGGTTCTTTCTTGCAGCAGTTCTTTCGTCGCCTTTGCCACGGCGTATTCGGAGGAGACCCAGCCGGCGACCGCCGTCCCGATCGCCCTGCATCGGTCGATCCCGGCCATCGCGAATGCCTGATCCACCGCCTGCCGCACGTTCTCCGCAGCCTCTTCAATTGAGACAAAGTTCGTGTTGCATGGACCCGCGACGCCCTGACCGATGCATTCATCTTCCGACGCGCAAAGACAGCAACCAGTGTGCGACCCGCCACCGCTGATCCCGCCAAAGATCATTGCGCCAAATTCTCCGGATCGCTGATGTCGCGCACGCGGTACGGAACGCCTTCTCGCACCTCGCGGATGCCGGCCGGAATGGTCGGGGAGTTGAACGCCAATGCCGAACGGCACCACGCGGCCCAGGAATCCCCGGAGCGCCCTTTGGTCTGGCTCGGCAGGCACAGGGCAAGATAGTCGCGCGCCCGAGTCATGGCCACGTACAATAGTCGCATCGCCTCATCCGTCTGCTCGTCCTTTTTCTGATTCATCACCTGATTGAACATTACGCTCTTGTAATCGCCGACCTTCGATCCGATGCGCCGCGTTTTCGGATCGGCCATCACTAGATCATTAAAGGGCGGCGGGGATCCAAACATCTGCGGCAGCACGACAATCGGAAATTCCAATCCTTTCGCGGCGTGCACCGTCATGAGTCGGACGACATCCGCGTCATCCTCATGCGTCGGCGCGTCCCCTTCCCGCTGATAAATCTTGACCAGCCGGTCAAGCCGACGGACAAACTCGGTCAGCGTCATCTCCCGCGCATCCACCGCCATCTGCAGCAGCTTTCGCACGTTCGCCAGTTGGCGGGCGCCGTCCTCCCTGCACAGCAGCTTCGCCGCATAGCGCGTTTCGGTGAGCACGCGTTCCATCACTTCCCCGACCTCGCGGCGATCCGCATAGACCGACAAATCCGGGAACCACTCCAAAAACCGCGCGATCTTTTCACAGTCCGAATCGGGAAGGCGGGCGGGCGGTTCGGAAAGGATTTGGATCAGCTGGGGCCGAGGCTCTCCGTTTTCGGATGAGCGAGAGCAAAGCAGCGTGAGGGCATCCATGGACAGGCCGACCATGGGGGATCGGAGGAGGCATGCGAGGGCCAGGTCGTCCTGCGGATGGGCGATCGCCTGCAGAGCATTGCGAACGTCGCGAACCTCGTAGCGCGCGTAGTAGTTTCGGCCCGCCATCACGATCTGGTTTGGGATGCCGGCGGCGAACAGCGCCCGCTGATACTCATCGATTCGCGGCGTAAAACGGAAAAGGAGCGCGAAGTCGGACCAGCGAGGCGGCCGCAAACCTTCGGGGGTTTCGATGCGGATGTGGGAATCGGACATCATCCCGCGAATGCCCATCGCCACCATCCGCGCATCTTCCGAGGGCCGATCCATCGCGCCATACCAGACCTCGACCGGCGGCGTGCCGTCGTCCAAAAAACCGCGATGGGCGACCAGAGTTCCGAACTCCGGCCGCTTCAACCGTTCCATGATGGCCGAAACGAATTGCAAAATCCCAGGGCGGGACCGGAAATTGAGGTCCAGCGGCACATGGCACGCGCTCTCGGGCTCCGCTTCCTCCCGCCTCTTCGCATCCTTCGACCAGTCCATGAACTGCGTTACATCGGCATGGCGGAATCGATAGATCGACTGCCGCGGGTCGCCGACAAAACAGACGTTGTCGCCGGAGCTGAGCGCCTGCACCAAACGCGCCTGGATCGGATTCACGTCTTGGAATTCATCCACTAAAAGCTGCTTGAAGCGCAGACGATATCGATTCTTGATCGGCTCGCATCCTTCCAACAGGCGCACGGCGCAATGTTCCAAATCGGAGAAATCAAGCTGGCCTTCCAGGCTCTTGAGATGCTCGTAGTGTCGCCACATAAGGAGCGCGAGGCGAAGAAGACCGGCGGATCGGATCGCGGCGCGCTTCTCGTCTTCCAACTGAACCGTATCGATGGTGCTGATGGCGGCCTTTGAGAGCTTCTTTAGCTCCGTCAATGTGGCTTGTGCCGGCGCGGTGAGCTTGGCCTTTGGAATGCGATAAAATTCATCCAGCAACGGCTTGCGGGAATCGTCCGCCGGCAGGGCTCTCAAGCGCTTCCAGATGTCGGCCAGGGCCGGATCCTTGGTTGGTACGATGAGCGATTCGATTTGCGAAGTGACCTCCTCCAAGGATTGCCGCAACGCCTCCGCCCCCGTCGCATCGACGGCGGCCTCTTCCCGCTCCGCCCACTCCTGCAGGTCCCGCTGCGAAAGGCCAAAGCTGCGGACCTGCTCCAAAAGGTCCTCCACCTGTTTGCGCAAAACGCCCAGCATCTCCCCTTGCGCGCCCCAACCATGCAGTGTGGACGCGGAGGAAACGAGCTGCGGGAGCGGCCCAGAAGAGCGCAATGCTTCCCCTGTCGCAAGCTCGAACGATCGTTCCCGAAGCCGCGCCGAGTCGCCCTCCTTCATCACCGGGAACGCGGGATCGACGCCGGCATCGAACGGATTCTCGCGCAGCAGCCGCTCGCAGAAGCCGTGAATGGTCTGGATGTATCCGTTCTCCACCTCGCGCCGTGCCGCATGCATACCAGCCTTATCCAGCCCGGCCAGGATTCGCTGCTTCATCTCCTGCGCCGCCTTGCGCGTGTAGGTGATCGTCAGGATTTCGTTCGGCCGCAGTCCCTCTTCTCGGACCAGATACAGGAACCGTTCCGCGATCACCAAGGTCTTTCCGGCGCCCGCCCCTGCCTCCACACAGACCAGCCCATGGCTTCGCGTTATCGCCCGCTCCTGGTGTTCGGTCAGGCTACTCAACGAGCGACTCCTCAATCGGCTCTCCATCGTGGTGCAATTCGCCGCGCATCCGGCACAGATCGCCGTAATCGCACAGGCCGCACACATTGATGTCCGGGGTCGGGAAGATGTCCGCGCGCTCCAATCGTCCAACCAGCTCGGTCACCTTTTCTCGCACGGTGGCCTGGATGCGTTCCCAATGCGAATCGGGCAATGGACGCACATCGCAATGCGGCGGTCTCGGATCGATTTGGAACTCCTTGTGATTGGCGAAGCGCGGCATAAGCAACCGCTCATTCCCTTCCATCCCATCGTAGGCCAGGCTGGCGGCGTCGGCGTTCAGTAGCTGCTCGACTGCCAGAGCATACAGCGGCAATTGCAGGGACTTCCCTTCTTCGATATCCTTGAGCCGCGCGGCCTTGGCGGAACCCAGCTTATAGTCCATTAAGAGCGTCGCGGTGCCGATGCTGCTCCGATCGATGCGATCAACCGATCCCGCGATTTGCAGCATCTTCCCGTCCGAGAGTTCATATTCCAATGGCTTATTCGTGGAGGCCGGATCGCGCTGACGGCCCTCCTTTGCCTCCTGACCGAACTGCCACTCCAAATGCGCCGGAACCATCCCATAGGCCATCCGAAGTCGGATTTCCCGTTCGCAGAATTCCAGCAGCACTTTGGTCGCATAGGCCCGCAAAAGCTCGACCTCCCAATCCGGCGCTTCCGATTCCATTTCTTCCAGCCACTCCTCCAACGCGGCCAGCAGCGTCCGCTCCAGGTCCTCCAACTTTGCCGACTGCAGTCCGTTTCTTAGCACCGCATGCACCACCGTTCCCTGATCTCGGCGGCTGATTCCGAGCGGCCAATCGCGCAGTCCCGCGCGATACTGCGCCCAGTGCTGGAACGGGCAGTTGTTCAGCGATTCCAATTCCGTTACGCTGATTGCGCCTTTGCGTGGCCCCGCCACCATCGCGGCCTCCGGCAAAGTGATGCGTGGCAGGCGCGGAAGGATCCGCCAGTCGTCGAGCAATGCGTCGTAGTCCTTCGGCGCGCCGGGGATACGCGCTGCGGCGGCCAGGAGCTGGTCCTCTTCGGTCAGGGCGAAGTCCATCGTCGGGGCCAGTTGCGATGCGCGCGTGGACCCTTCCGGCTGCGCCAAAAGGATGGTCTCCTCTTTTACCGCGGCGGGTGGAAGACAGCGACGGACCTCGTCCAAGTAGAGGGTCGGAATACTCTCGCTCTCTTCGCCCGCCTGCGGATAGAACAGAAACAGGCGCTCGCTGGGCAAGGTCGCGGCCTTGTAGAATCGCTCCCGTTCGTCCTTGATGCGCTCTTCGCCGGTCTGCAGATAGTTGCCGGTAACCCGCCGCAATTCGACTCGCTCTTCGTCGTTGAGAAACGGATCCTCCGTCAATCGCCGAGGGAATACTCCTTCCAGCAGGCCCAACAGAAAGGCGATGCGGGGGACGAAGCTGATTTCGTCGGGATTTTCGATGATGCGCACGCCCGGATTCGGCGGCACGCGGTACCGGGCGAGGCGGCACATGCGCGTCCATCGATACAGAAACTGTGGGAAGCGCAATTTCCCATCGCCCGTTATTAGTTCAATCTGCTCCAGGGCGTCGGCGGAGCGGTGCGCGGCCTCCATCGCGATGAAATCTTCCTGCCTGTGCGGCGAGTTGGTGTTGCCGGCGCGATCGGTCCATCCCATCTCAGTAGACAGTTCCCGGACGAGTGCGGCGAAATCCGTGGGTGATTTGCGGCCGCCAAACTCCTCGGACCACTCCGCCAACCGGACCAATCGCCCCGCTGCGCGGCAGCCGTCGGAAAAAATCTGCTCCAGCTTCGGCTTCCAATAGTCCAGGCCGTGCCGGGCGCGGCTGCCCTTCAGCGCCACGCGAATCGCTGCCTGCTCCCCGGCATCGAAGGCATAGCTGGAGGAGATATGACGGATAACATCTTCCCTTTGCCAATCGTCGCGAATCAGCTCCGCCGAAGACAGCACGAACCGGACGAAGGGACTGTCCGTCACGCGGCGCTCGACAGAGCGCGACGGCGACAGGCCGAACCGGGGAAACACAAGCTGGACAAGCGGCCAATAGGCTTCGATCTCCCGCGCGACCACCACAAAATCGGACGGTTTCAGCGCTTGGTCCTCCGACATCCGAAGGATCCAGCGCGCCGTCCATTCCACCTCCGCCAGTCGCGTCGGACAGTTGACGATTTGGATCGGCTCGTCCCATTCCGCCGGCGGCGGGTCGTCGCGGAACAGGCCCTGCGAGAGCGCGAACAGCGTCTTGCCGCGATACTTGGTCGGCTCGTCGGATGTGACGACGCGGACCAGATCGAAGCGCTCTCCCAATCGCTCGAGCAGCCGCGCGCTGTTTTGCAGAAGGTCCCGGCGTTCGTCCTGCCAGGGAATCGTGACGCCGACGCGGCACTGTTCCGTTAAAGCATCTAGGAGCTCAATCTGCGCCTGGCTGAGGGTTTGGAAACCGTCGAACCATATCTCGTCGGCCAATCGCGCCGAAGTGGTGAGCGCGTCCGCCGCCAAGCTGGGAAGCTTTGCCGGCAGGGTCAATCGCAGCTTTTCGACCGACCGCTCGTACTTGCTCCACAGATTCGCAATCTCTTCCACCTTGCCCCGGAACCGAGGATCGGACACCTCGGACCGTTCCGCGCCTTTCACGAAAGAACCGGGCGTAAATCCCGCGGAAATCAGCTCGCCAACCAGGTCCGCGAACCGTTCGTGAAAGCCCAGCGTCGACCGCACCTTTTCGAAGAGACCGCCGGAAACGCTCTCCACCGCTTCCGCCGCGATGGCCACGCGCGGGATGCGGCCCGCCAATGGATGGGGAGGAGCGTTGCACTGATCCAGCACATAGGCCGCAAAGCGATTCCAGTCCTGCAGCGAATCCATGTTGAATTCCAGGTCGTCGCACCAATCGGCCCGGCTGCGGACCGCCGACTCAGCAAGCTCGCGATAGGCGTCCTTGCCGAAGACGACGAGAACCCCCGCCGGACACTGCGCGAAGCGGTCCAGGCAGTAGCGCGTCTTTCCCGAGCCCGGCGGCCCGGTGACGGCAACGAGCGTTCGACGGATGCCAAAGGGGTTCACTTTTGTCTAGTGTTTTACCTGCTTTTCGGTTCCGATTGCGACGCCAACAGGGCCCAGGCGGCCTCTTTGTCGCCCGGTTTGAGACTACCTTCCAGCACGGCCTCCTCCAGCAGCGATTTCAGGCGGCCAACCGCCGGACCGGGCTCGATGTCAAAGCGGTCCATAATCTCCTGGCCCGTTAGCGGCGATTCGGCCTTTTGGGTGGAAAACTGCCGCTCCAACTCTTGGATGCGGGCCTCCAGGCCATCGTAGTCCGGATGCAGGGCGTCCGGGCGATGGGCCATGGAATCGGCGCGGCAGACGATGAACAGGTCTTGCAGGTCTTCGCCGGCATCCCGGACCAAGCGGCGGACCGCTCCATCCGACCAGCCCGTGCGATACCCGCCGGGCCGCATGTGCAGCGCCACCAATTTCAGCGCGCTGTCGCTCACGTCGTTGGGAAAGCGCTGACGGCGCAAGAACTTGCCCGCCGGTTCCAGACCGACCGTCTGATGGTCGTAGAAATGCACCTCGCCTTTGTCGTCCGTCGTCTTGGTCATCGGCTTGCCGATGTCGTGCAGTAGGACGCCGAGACGCGCTGCCAGGGAGGCGTCGTCCGGCAGGGCCTCGATGGCGACGACGGTGTGTTCCCATACGTCATAGATGTGCGCCCAATTCTGTGTGACCCCGACCATCGCCTCCAATTCCGGCGCGAAGACCGCGAGCAGGCCGAGCCGCTGCATCCATCGCAGGGCTGTCCCGGCGTTTGGGTGAAGGAGCATTTTGGTGAATTCGTCCCGAATGCGCTCCCCGCTGACGATCTTGAGCCGTCTGGTTTGGTGACGGATGGCCTCCTCGCATTCCGGCGCGATTTGGAAATCGAGGCGGACGGCGAAACGGATGGCGCGGAGCATGCGCAATGGGTCGTCGCTGAAGGTCTCCTCCGGCTCCAGTGGCGTGATGATGAGACCGTCTTTCAGGTCCTTTCGGGCCCGGCCGAGCGGGTCCGCGATTTCGCCGGTGTGGAGGTTTTCCAGCAGGGTGTTGACCGTGAAGTCCCTGCGTTTCGCGTCGTCGAGCAAGGTCGCTTGTGATACCATCGGCTTGCGGCTGGTGTCCTCATACGATTCCGCCCGCGCGCCCACAATTTCGATCGAGACCCCATTTACCGACGTTTTCGCGGTGCCGAAACGGGGGTAAACGACCGGCGCGTGGTCGCAGATGCCCTTCTCAAACAGGAACCGCGCGAGCGCGACCCCGTCGCCTTCGAGCACGATATCGAGGTCGTCTTGGATCGGAAGGCCCAAGAGCTTGTCGCGCACGTACCCGCCGACAAGGAACAGCTTGCTCTCATAGTCTGTTCCCCTCGTCGCCGTCCGGATGGTATCGATAGCTTCGCGCGCGGGCATGCAGCGATTGTAGATCAGTAGAACGAGGAACCGCGGCTACTTTTGAATTGATGACGCGGCTACTGGGATAAGCGGTGGGCGCGGCAGAGCGGCGGCGGGCGCAAACCGGCCGGCAGTTCCCGCGGCACGGCGTTGGTGCAATACGCCCCAGCCGTCGCGCCGGTCTCGGGGCAGACCCAGACAGTTATCTCGTCCTTGCGCGTCGGCACGGTGGCCGCTTGGCCGACATCCCCCAGCGGGCCGGTGAGAAAGTAGGACGAAGAGATTGCCTGTTTGTACGCGGCGAGCACCTGCGAGTCGTTGGTGACGCTGTAGTCGTTGTACGCCCTATCTTCCACCTGCTCGATGTTGTTGCCGCTGAAATAGTTGATGCACTTCACACGCGGGTATCTTTTCGGAAGCGCGGCGTACAGCTCGCGAATTCTGGTCACCGCATACTCGGGCCACGGCCGCCGCATGGTTGTCGACCGATGCGTTGCGCCGTACTCTCCAATCATAATTGGCTTCCTGTCAGAATATCGTTTGTAGACATAATCCAAGAGCGAGGTGGGGCTTTCGTGCGTCGCGATTCTGCGCCGGTTGTTGTCGTGATGGATCACGTTATAGATGTTCACTCCCACCCAATCCACCGCATCATCGCCGGGAAAGTATCGCGGGATGGTGTGGACAGGAGTCGCATACGGGCACCAGACCATGGCGACATTCGGGGCGCGCTCATGCATCACCTTCGCGACCAATCGAAACTTCTCGATGTAGAGTCGCGGATTGCCTCCGTAGTGGGTCCAATCGCCATTCATCTCCGAACCGAATCGCAGGAACACTTTGACCCCTGTCGATCGGATGGCATCCGCCAGGCCGCGCAGGTAATCGTCCTCTTTCACTTTGCTGAGGCCCCAATTCGGCTCCAGCGCGATGTGTGCGAATTTCCCCTGATCGCCAAGGCGCATCACCCAGTCGGTCGGCATCTTCTTTCCGTAGCCGAGATAGAAAAAGTACATGGCGTGCGGCTTGCCTACCAGCTTCTCGAACTCTTCCGGCTCCCGGTGCGGGCGATTGTCCAAATCCTTATACATGGATTTGATGGACGGATCGAGGTCGATGTACGCGCCGATATAGCACCCGTAGACCGGCTCGAACTTCGCCAACCGGCTCGGAATATCGACGACATTCCAAATTTTGAGCGGGGGTGGCGGCGGGGCGGTGTAGCCGCGCACGCGCCAACCGACGAGCAGCAGCAGGCAGAAGACCTGTGAAGAGACCAAAAACAGCCAGAATCGGAGCGTTGTCCGACTTGCCAGCCAGACTAGCATCCGTTATCGCTCACGAATGGAACCCGCTCCGGTTATTTCTTTGGACACGCTAGGAGGTTTGCCGCCATAGGTAATATTTCCTGCTCCCGATACTTTGGCATGAATTGTATCTGTGGTGGTTATTCGAGCCGTGCCCGCGCCCGATGACCTGATATTGGCCTCCACCGCCGTCAGATCGAATGCCTGCAGGTCCCCCGCGCCGGACAGATCAGCATCCATGCGCCGCGTTTTGCCATCGGCCTGCACGCTGCCCGCTCCGCTCAACTTCAACCGGAGCTCGTCGGAGTTCAGCCCTTTCAAAACCACCTTGCCCGCGCCGGAACCGTCCACATTAATCGCCTTCGCCTTGCCCTCCACGATCACGTTGCCCGCGCCGCTGGCATCAAGGTCGAACTTGTCGGCGTCCAGACCTTTTATCTTGATCGAGCCTGCACCGGTAGCTTTGACCGCATCGAGGTTTGGCACGGTCACGATAACGTGAACCGGCTTCGTGGTGCTGAAGGACTTCGTGCTTGTGAGCGTGAGGGTATCTCCCGCAATTTTCGACTCGATGAGGGGAATGATGTTGTCCTCCGCATCGATTTGCAGCGAGGGCTTGGGGCCTACAATCACATCGACGTCAATCGCCAGCCCGGCCTCCAACTTTCGGAAATCTCCGATCTGCCGGGTCTGCGACGACACCTTGCCGGAACCACGCACCATTCCGGCGCCTAAGGGCGAAAAGCGGGAACAGCCGACCATCACCATCGAGAATACCCCCGCCAACATTGCAACCTTCATCGTTCGTCCTCCCCTTCCAACCGGTTCTCTGCCCATCTCTTTACCTCCTTCCGGCGCCATTTCGTTGCAGCCGGCTGGTAAGATAGCCCTCATTATGGCAGTGCGGACCGAAATGAACGACGGCAGAGTGCGGATCCGGCGGTATCGCATGGATGACGTGGACCGGCTTTTTGCGAGCGCGCGGGAATCGATTGCGGAAGTCGGCGCGTTTCTGCCCTGGTGCCATCCGAAATATGCGCGGTCGGACAGTGCGGAGTGGATTGGTGGACGAGACGCGGCATGGGATGCGGGGATGGATTATTCGTTTGTTATCGAAGATGTGGCGACGAGGCAGATGGTTGGCGGCTGCGGACTCAACCAGATTAGCTACGTGCATCGTTTCGCGAACCTTGGGTATTGGGTGCGGACCTCACGGGCGGGCCAAGGTTTCGCGACAGCGGCGACCCGGCTGCTGGCTCGGATCGGCATCGAGGACCTCACCCTCGTTCGCATCGAGATTCTGGCGAGCGTGCGGAATTTGGCAAGCATCCGCGTGGCGGAAAAGGCCGGTGCGACACGGGAGGGCATTCTCCGCAACCGCCTGCTCATCTACGGCGTACCGCACGACGCGGTATGCTTCTCGTTTATCGATAGGGACGTTCGCTGAATGATTGACACGAAGCTTATCGCGACTTTGATCCTGATCCCGATCAGCTGGATCTATCTCGGCTGGGTGATGCGGCGATTCATCACCGGACTGTTGAGTGATCTGCCGGAGGATCGGGGAGATCGCGCCAAGGAGCTATGGGATCGTATCATCGCGCGAAAAGAGAGGGTCGGAGTATGGCAGATTCCCGCATGCGCACCCATCTTCTTGCTGCTCACGATCGACGCCGATTTTGGGACCATTGCTTGGCGATTCCTGACGCTCATCGCCTTCGTATGGTTTGCCGGTTGCGCATGGGTGATGGCACGCTGCAACTTTGAACTGGACCGCAGCACCCGCGCAACGACATGGCAGAGCCAAGACTTTGTTCGGTATGCGCTGACGTTTTGGACCTGGCGCCTCATGATTCCGCTGATCGCCATCCTGATTCTGGAAATCTGCCGGCAGCTCGCTCCGGCGTATTATGATTCCGAGTATTGGCGTCTTGCCGTCGGCGCATCGGCCGTGGTGGCGATGATTGCCGGAAGGCCGTTGGCGGCACTGGTATCGAAAAACCTGCGCTTTCAGCGGTCGGAAGATGCATCGCTCATCGAGGTTGTGAGTGGGCTGTGCGAGACGGCCAAGGTGAAGCCCGCAAAGGTGTTTGAGATCCGGGAAACCGGAGGCCGCATCCCGCTTGCTTTCGCGACGAAAAGCGGAGTCATCATCAGCCAGTTTCTCAAAACGGACCTGACGCCGGAAGAGCTTCGCGCGATTGCGGCCCATGAGATCGCGCACATCGCCCTGCGGCATTTGTGGAAGCGGCAGGCGATCTTGCTCATTCCTCTGTTGCTGATCGCCGAGACTCTCGTGTTCGCCACGCCGGAAACGATCAAATATCTGTTCAGCAACACACCGTTGACGGTTTGGGTGATCCCGTTTCTTTTGTTCACCATGGCCAATGCGGCGATGCGACGCCTTGCGCGGCTGCAGGAGTTCGCGGCGGACGTCTATGGCGCGCGGCTGATCGGCGACACGGAAACTATGGCAACGGCGTTGGAGAAGATTCACGACCTGGCATCTCTTCCGGCGGAGTTCCCAAAGAAGGCCAAGATGACCCACCCGTCTCTCACCGCCCGGATGGACAGAATCCGATCGCTCAGCATCACTCAGTCTGTGGAGGGGGAACGTTAGTATGGAGATCGCCGTTGCCGGTGCGCTGATTGTCGCCAGTTGGATCTGGGCCTATTGGCTCGGACGCCAATACACATTGCCGGGCATCCTGGGTGCTTCCCGCGACGACCCCAACCGAATCGATCGAGCATGGGAAAATCTCCACCAACGCCGGTATCTCTTCCGATTCCTGCGTCTCCTTGGCACCTTTCCGCTGGCATTCATCGCCTTTTCATGCTATGGACCGGACGAGATTGGCAGCGATTGGTGGCGGCTAACGGTTCCTTTGGCGCTACTCTGGGCCATCGGTTTTCGCTTGGCATCTGTGGCTGGCAACTACGAATTTGATAGGGCGATGCGCGGAGCGACTTGGTCACGCGCCAGGATGATGCTTCAGGTGCTCTTCGCGCATTTGATGGATGAAATGTTTTTCCTATCGACATTGGTAGCGCTAGAAGTCTGTCGCCAAGCCGCTCTTACTTCCATGACGACTGATGAACTGAATATATGGATTTCGCCGATATTTCTATCCGCGGGCATCGTCACGTTCTTTGCCGTCGCGACCGCCACTATTGCATTTCTCAAGGCCACGAGCAGCCACGTTCTGCCGGATGATCGCGTCAAGCGCTTGGTCGGTCAGGCCGACGCGATCGGGAAGGCGAAAACAGTAAGAATATCCGTTGCGGCAGATTCCGATGCGCACTTGGCCGGTTGCCATGCCCTCGCCGGCCTTGTCACTTTAACCGAGCACTTACTAAACCACATGCCGGACGAAGAGATTGTCGCGTTGATTGTACAGAGCAGGATTTTCAACACGGGCACTCCGCAGAGGCTGCTCATGATACCTTCCGGGGTCGCTTGGTTTATCACAGCGATGGGCCTCATGTCGATACCGACAGCCTGGTACATCGATACTTTCTTGGCCTACCCGCTCCTGGGTAGTTTTGCCGCCTACTTCCTGTTCAGCATGGCAGATTTTGCCACGCAGTCCATAAGGGAGAATCTGATACATAAAGCCGACGTGAGAGCAGCGTTGGCGCTCAGCGATCCAAGCGCGCTCGCATCCGGGCTGGAAAACCTGTATCGACTCAATGGCCTCCCGACAATTTCATCTACTGCGAGGCGGGTGAAACTCCCACCGTTACGAGATCGGCTCCGCCACCTGGAGCAGGAGTTGCATGTTTCGTTCGGGAATCGGTAGCCCATGCCCGTTGCGATCGTCGATCACCCTCTTGCCCAGCACCTGCTGACCCTGCTCCGGGACGAGAGCACCCCGCCGGATGCGTTCCGACACTACTCCCGGCGGCTGACGACAATCTTGGCGGTCGAGGCGACCCGAGACCTGACCACCACGAACGTGAAGGTCCGCACGCCGCTGGAGGAAACCGAGGGCCGGCTGCTTTCCGAGACGCTGGTGGTCGTCCCGATCCTCCGCGCGGGCCTGGGGATGCTCGAGCCGATTGCCGAGCTGTTTACCAACGTCTCCGTCGGATACATCGGACTGGAGAGGGACGAGACGACCGCAATCGCGACCTCCTATTACTGCAAACTGCCCAAAATGGACGGGATGACCGTTCTCTTGTGCGACCCGATGCTCGCGACCGGCGGCTCGGCGGCGCAGGCCGCGGGGCTGTTGCGGGATGCCGGCGCCCGAACGATAAAGATGATCGCCGTCGTGGCCACCCCCACAGGAATTGACCGCCTGCTCGGCGAGCACCCGGAGACCGAAATCTTCACGACCTCCATCGATCGGAGCCTGGACGATCGAAAATACATTCTCCCCGGCCTTGGAGACTATGGGGACCGTTTGTACGGAACGCTCTAGTATTTTTGCCGCCCCGTAGCTTAACCAGTGTCCTTTTGATACAATGGGGGTTGGTTCAGTCTTTTTTGAAGGAGAGAGCACTTTGAACTGGAGACATTTGGCGTGCGCCGCGATATTGGCGCTACCGATCCTCTGCGCGGCAAAGAACTTTGACAAGGCCAGCCCCGTGCTGATGGCCAATACGGATTTCGCGTCGTTCGGAGTCGGCGGCCTCCGAGGGCAGACCAGCGGAAAGATTACCGTTGCCGGTATCACCGGAGACGTCTGGAAAGCGTACTTGTATTGGCACGCGGTGAACGATACTGACGATCCAAACGCGGCACGCACAATCACGTTTGACGGAACGACCATCATCGGCACCAACATTGGGTTCTCCGGCAGCAACTGCTGGCCCTATGCAAATTCGCAGGCCTATCGAGCGGACGTGACCTCCATTGTGGATCCCAAACGGAATGGCGACTATGCACTGACGGATCTTCGTGCAGATGATGGCGTCAGTTTCAATGGCGCCTCGCTCATCATCTTTTTCCAAGACGGCGATCCGAGCAACAACCGAGACGTATATCTGTTTCACGGCAACGATTCGAACATCCCGAACCCCTATGATACGGATAATTGGGATATCAACCTGAAGGACCTGCCGTACAAAGGCGGTACGGCAAACATAACGTTCCATGTCGCTGATGGGCAGAACGATGACGATGGGTTTTTCGGCTTCCTTGATCCCGAGATCGATATCAACGGCGCGCTTTTCTTGGCAGCGGGTCCAATATTCGAGGGAGAATCTGTCCCCTCCGATAACAATGGTCCCATCAACAATGGGAACCTATGGGACATCGAGACGTACGATTTGGCGCCGTTCCTTGTGTTGGGTAACAACAACCTGCACTTCACATCTCAACCCATCGATTTTGGCGATTACTCGGACTGCTGGAGCGCCGTTGCCATCACCGTGGATTTCCCCACCGTGTCACCGTGCTGTACATTGGTGCCGAATCTCATCTGTCAAAAGGAATCACGCGCCATCGATCCTTTCACAAAGCAGACGACCACGATCTTCCGGCCTGAAGTGATCAACGTCGACGGCATCACAGTCGGTGACGTCTTGGAGTGCAACGGAGTCGATACGGAGGACCCGGACCTGATTGTCCAGGCCGTGCGATTGACGAAGATTACTCCGACGATCAAGTGCAGCATTTTCGAGACCGGAATTGGCGCCGGGCTGAACACAAACTTCGACTCAAAGCTCCATAAGGCAACGATTGATGATCTTGACACTTCGCTGTGCCAGATTGCGCTCGAACGGCCGGATGGCGAGCAATGCCTTGGCGATCGATGCCTGCTTTTCTCTCCGCCCGGCACAACGTATACCTTGCAGGTTGTATACGTGTTCCAGTTGGAAGGCGGAGGGATTTCTCAACCGTTCTTCGCCGAGCGATGCTTCATCGTCCAGGTGCCGTCGCGTGATGACATTCGATGCACCATCGAGTATTTCATGACCGTGGCGGCGGGCGTGACACAGAAGTGTAAGATTACGGAAGACTGCGCCGAGGCATTGAATGCCGCTCTGGATATTGAGAACGATCTCGACGCATTGCTGGAGTTCGAAACCATTGTCGCCAATTGCGCGATTGACTTCTCCAAACTATTGGAGAAGAACAAGAGAGACGAATACGACGTCCGGTTCAAGACCGGTTACATCGTGGGTTCTGTCGAGGAACCAATTGACTGCCTGCTAATCGAGATGGCGAATGCGTTGCTGTTCCACGATTAGAGAGCTTCTCCTCAAGCGGCGCGGGTCTTCGGGCCCGCGCTGTTTTTCGTCAGAAACAAACGGCACTATTAGAACTTCCCGCCCTGTGCGCGTATGGGGAAGGGATGGCACGCAGGCAGTAGTTTTCTACAACCAGTAGCTTAACCGGAGATTCTTTGATACAATCCTGTCTGGTGTACTGCTTTTCGAAGGAGAGTTTGAAATGAACTGTCGAGTGCTCTTGTGCGCGGTATTGATCACTTTACCTATGCTTGGCGTGTCGAATACGCTGGGCAAGGCCACCCGGTCTTTGATCGCCAATACAGATTTCGCATCATTTGGTGTCGGAGGTTTGCGAGATCACACTTCCGGGAAGATAACGGTAGTCGGGATTACCGGTTCCGTTCAGACTGCATACCTTTATTGGGGTGCGGTTACGAGCTCGACGGATCCCGATGCCGCCTATACTTTCAAGTTCGATGGTGTCGCGATAAAAGGCACGAATTTGGGGTTCTCGTCCAGCAATTGCTGGACGGACTACGATAATTCTCAAACCTACCGAGCGGACGTTACCGCGATTGTTGCCGCGAAGAAAAACGGAACGTACGATTTGACGGACCTTCAGGATGGCGAGCTCGCCAATTATAACGGCGCTTCCTTGGTCATCTTCTTTGACGATGGCAATCCCTTGAACAATCGGGACGTTTACCTATTTCACGGAAACGACTCCAGCTTTCCCAGCGCCTTTGATGCCGAAGGCTGGGATGCAAATCTGGACGACGTTGTGTATCCCGGCGGCACGGCCAACATTACATTTCATGCCGCCGATGGTGAGATTGGCAGCGGTTTCTACCCGGATCCTAGAGTCGAAATCAATGGCTCCCTGCTCATGGCGGAGGGCCATAACTTCCAGGGAGACAGCGTTCCGGGCGACAACAATGGGCCAGGTGACGACGGCAGGCTCTGGGACATCAAGAAGTTTAACCTGGCTTCATTCTTAAGTCTCGGCAACAATAATCTCCATCTAACAGGAACGAATAGTAATGTCAGGTCGGAAGATTGCGTCGCATTGGTGCTGATTACAATCGACGTTCAGTCCGGATGCTGCTCATTCTTGCCCAATTTGATCTGCGAAAAGGATCACGATGGGAGGGACCCGTTCAACAACGACCAGAACGAACTCTTCCGGCCGGAAGTGATCTGCCTTGATCCGATCACGGTGCGCAACGTGTTGGAGTGCAACGATGTGGATATCAGCGATCCGAACTTGGTAATTCAGACGGTCCGTTTGTCAAAGGTCACGCCGGTGATCAAATGCACGGCCTTTACGACCGGCCCCGGTGGGGGATTGAACACGAACTTCGACTCCAAGCTAAAGAAGGCCACCAATGCGGACCTCGACCGATCCCTATGTGAAATCGCTCTGCAACGGCCGCCCAGCGAGCCCTGTCTCGGCTGTCGGTGCCTGCTCTTCTCACCGCCACTAACAACGTACACTTTGCAGGTCCAGTACGTAATCCTCGACGAAAACGGCCGGCCGGGCCCGCCCATCTTCGTCAACATATGCTATGTTGTCCAAGTACCAACCCGAAATGACATTCGGTGCAACATCGAATACTTCTCGACGGTAGCGGCGGGCGTCACACAGAAGTGCAAGATCACCTCCGAGTGCGCGGCCGCCCTGAATCACGCGCTCGACAATCCGATCGATCTCGAGGCGCTTCTGGAGTTTGAAACTGTTATCGCCTTCTGCTCGATAGACTTTGCCGACCTGCTGGCGAAGAACCGTGACGGCGTATACGATGTTCGCTTCAAGACCAATTACCTGGTCGATAGCACAGAAGAGCCAATTGGATGTCTCCTTATCGAGATGGCCGATGCGCTGTTGTGGCATTAGGTGGATAACGGTCTTATTGCGCAAGCGCGGGTCTTCGGACCCGCGCTGTTTTTCGTCACTTCCCCCGAATAACTACCAGACCTTACCGGCCCTACTACCGTCTTTTTTGAGATATAGCGGGCGAAAAGTTAAACCCGGTTGTAAGATATGAAAGCCGGCCAGATCATGCCGGAATGCAAAACTGCGTTTACTGATGCTTTGATGAATCGGGGAGGTTTGTGATGATATCGAATGGGGTGTCAATCTTTCGCCTAGCGGGAATCCTATCGGCGGGGCTCATAGCTGCAAGCGCCGGCGCCCAGACATTTCAAAAGGGCGACGTTTTCGTCTCGTATGGCAGTCTGTTCTCCACCGCGAAAATTGAATGGTACAGACCGAACGGCAACGTTGTCACGCTGATCAAAACGCTCGACGCCGGAATTCTCGGCGAAGGCTGCGGAATGGCGTTCGATCAAAAGAACAATTTATATCTAACAATCTTTGACACCAGCTACGTTGTCGTGTTCAATCCGAATGGCCAGAAGATTGGCACGTTTGGATCGGGATATGACGCTCACCCGGAATCAGTTGTCTTTGATGCGGCCGGCAACGTGTATGTCGGTCTGGCCGATGGGACGGCAAACATCGTGAAAGTCAATCCAGTCGGTGTCCAAACCGGAAACTCGGATGTGGTAACCGGTTGGCGCGGGCCGGCCGCTATGGACCTCGCCGCCGATCAGACCACTATGTATTACACGACGCAGGACAGTCATATCCGGCGGTTCGACATCAAATCGCAGCAGCAGATCGAGGATTTTGTTACGACCCTGCCCGGCACCCTTGCCTTCGCGTTTCGTCTGCTACCCAGCGGAGGGATGCTGGTAGCGGACACGGAGAACATTCTGCGACTCGATGGCTTCGGTAACATCATCAAGACCTACGACACCTCCTTTGAAAATCGCTGGTTTGCCCTGAATCTTGATCCAAACGGCAAATCGTTCTGGAGCGCGGGGACGGAAACGCGATACATTCGGAAATTTGACATCGCCACGGGCGCGCTGCAACTCGAATTTCAGGGCGCCAAAGCAAGTACCAAGATTGGCGGCCTGACGGTGCTCGGCGAAATCACGGTCGCGACCAACGGACCGCCCACCATTAACTGTCCGAATCCTGTGACGATGGAGCAGACTTCATCGCCGACCACGCCTGTCACTCTGCTCGCGCACGTAACAGACATGGACGGAGACCCGCTCGTCGTCAAATGGTATGTGGACGGCATTCTCCGATCGACGCAGAATGTGCCTTCAGGCGGTCCTCCCACCGACGCGGATGTCACCTTTAAGGACGGATACTTGGTCGGGAAGCACCTAATTACGGTATCCGTTACCGACGGAAAGACCGATCCCACCACATGCGATTCTTCGGTCACGATAACGAATTCAGGTCCGACGATTCAGTGCCCGCTCCCAGTTACGATAGACCAAAACACAAAGAACGGTGGCAAGGTCACGCTGAGGGGGCATGCCGAGGATATCACCGGCGATGGTCTCACTATCATCTGGTACGTGGGTGGCGTCCCTGTACATACACAGACGAAGTCGGCCGGTCCGGCGCCAACTGTGATGGATTTTGAATTCACCTATGAATATCCGATCGGCGAATCGGTGATAGCGATCAACGTCAGCGATGGAACCAACCAAAATGGCTGCTCCACCAGCGTCAACGTAGTGGCGAAACCGTGCGACACGTCGCTGTTGCCGAACCTGATCTGCACCAGCCCAATCTGCCGCGATCTGCTCAACGGTGAACTTCACAGGATCTTCCGGCCAGAAGTGATCAATTTGGATGATATCACGATACGCGACGTTCTCGAATGCAAATTCGTGGACATGACGCGAGTGATTGTTCAAGCGGTCAAGCTCAGCAAGGTGACGCCAGTGCTAAAGTGCACACTCTTTGTCACCGGCATCGGCTCAGACCTCAATACCAACTTCGCGACGAGTCTTAAGAAGGCAACGAACGCGGACTTGGATTATCCGGTGTGCAGCGTCGCCTTGCAGCGGCCTCCGACAGGGCCTTGCCTTGGCACTCGATGCCTGCTGTTCTCGCCACCCGGCACCCGGTACACGCTGACCGTTATCTATGTGCTCTCCAACGGCAGCAAGCCGCCGGACGGTCCCTACGCGGCGGAGCTTGGCTTCCAGGTGAAGGTGCCGACACGCGACGACCTGCGCTGCAATGTCGAATACTTCTCGACGGTCGCCATCGGGGTAACCCAGAAATGCAAGATAGCGGACGACGTGAGAGACGCTCTCTTTGCCGCGCTCGACATTCCGGACGATCTCGATTCCCTTCTCCAGATCGAAACGATCGTTGCGTTCGCTTCGACCAACTTTGATGACTTTATCAGCCGGAATCACGGCGACCTCCGGTTCCAGCCTGGCTACCTCATCGATAGCACCGAGGAACCGGTTGGCTGTCTCCTCATCGAAATGGCCAACGCCGCGTTCTGGAATTAGAGGGCTCACCATCCGTGGGGACGCCGCCGCCTCCGAGGCAAGGTCTCGGAGGCGGTTCGCATTTAGGTAGACTATGTGCCCTATGAAGCCCTACTACATCACCACGCCCATCTACTATGTGAACTCGAAGCCACATATCGGGACGGCTTTAACAACGTTGGCCGCGGACATTACCGCCCGATATCAGCGGATGCGCGGTCGCGAGGTGATGTTCCTGACGGGAACGGATGAGAACGCTCCGAAGGTCGCGGAGGCGGCCGAGCGGGCCGGCCAATCGCCGCAGCAGTTTGTGGACGCCATATCCGCCGAATTCCAAGCAATCTGGCACGGTTTGGGCATCCGATACGACGACTTCATCCGGACGACCGAAGAGCGGCACCGAAAGGCCGTTCAGGAGGTGTTTCGGCGGCTCCATGAGAAGGGCGACATATACGTCGGCAATTACGAAGGGTGGTATTGCGTCTCGTGCGAGACGTTCTGGAGGCCCAACGAGGTGGAGGACGGACTGTGCCCGAACCCGGAATGCCGCCGGCCTGTCAATTGGGTGACAGAGCAGAACTACTTCTTCAAGCTGTCAGCCTATGCGGACCGCCTGATAGAACATATCAAGAGTCACCCGCGCTTCATCCTGCCGGAGGGCCGCAAGAATGAGGTGGTCCGCTTTATCGAATCCGGCCTACGCGATGCGTGCATCACCCGCGCCAACAACGGGTGGGGGATTCCGGTGCCGGGCGACGACTCGATGGTGATCTACGTGTGGTTCGACGCGCTCATCAACTATCTGGCCGCCACCGGTTGGCCGGAGAAGGAGACGAGTGAGCTGTGGCCTCCGGATGTGGAGTGGATGGGCAAAGACATTCTCGTTCGATTCCATGCGACGCTCTGGCCCGCGATCCTGATGGGTCTCGGCATCTCGCTGCCGGAAACGCTTGTCGGCCACGGATGGATGACGATCGGTGGGGAGAAGATTTCGAAGACGAAGGGGAACGTCGTCGATCCCGTGCAGCTTGCGACCGAACTGGCAGCGCGCGCCGGCTGCACGCAGGAGCTTGCCGTGGACGCGGTGCGATATTACATGGCGCGCGAGATGCCATTTGCCTCCGACACGATGTTCACGCAAGAGAATTTCGAGTCCCGCTACAACACGGAACTGGCCAACGATTTTGGCAACGCCATCCACCGATCGATCAGCATGACGCACAAATTTGTCGATGGCATCGTGCCGGATTCGGATGCGGACCCGGCGTTCACCGGCCGGCTTGCCGAACGGGTGAAGGCGTATGTGGCGGCGATGGATATCTTCCGGCTCGATCAGGCGCTGGATGCGGCTATGGGTGTGGTATCCGACCTGAATCATTACATTGACGATATGGCACCGTGGGGGCTGGCAAAGAGCGGCGACGCCGTCGCATTGGGATCGGTGCTGCGCACGATGCTGGAAACGGGACGATTTGCGGCAACGCTATTCTCGCCGTTCTTGCCAAGTACGGGGGTGCAGATTCACAAGCAGCTTGGCTTCTCGACATCCGGCAAATGGGAAGAGACGGAGCGATTCGACCTGCTCTCGGCCGGAACGAAACTACCGGGGCCGACACCGGCTTTCCCGCGTCTGCAGCCGCCCGCGACAGAAACTCCCACGGAAGAGAAAAAGCCGACCGTGCCGCCCATATCGATTGACGAGTTTGCCAAGATCGAATTGCGCGTCGCGGAGGTGTTGGCTGCCGAGTCCGTCCCCGGATCGGACAAACTGCTCAAGCTCTCGATACAGGTTGGCGAGGAGAATCGGACGATTGCCGCCGGAATCGCGGAGTATTACAAACCCGACGAGCTGGTGGGCAAGCAGATCGTCGTTGTTGCCAATCTGAAACCGGCCAAGATTCGCGGAATTGAATCGCAAGGCATGATGTTGGCGGCGGACGGCGAATCGGGCGCCATCTTCCTTACTCCGTCCCAGCCGGCGCCGTCCGGAGCGCGGGTGCATTAGATGGCAGGGCACGGCGATCGGGGACGGGAGGTGCTGCGCATGGAGGCGGCGGCGGTCGCGGCGCTGGCGGAGCGGATCGATGGCGCGTTCGATGATGCCGTTCGCGCAATCCTCGCTTGCGAGGGCCGAGTCATTACTACCGGAATTGGCAAATCCGGCCACATCGCGGGCAAAGTTGCGGGAACGCTGACAAGCACTGGTACGCCCAGCCAGTTTCTTCATCCCGCGGATGCCTTGCACGGCGACGTCGGGATCGTTTCCAGCAAGGAGCTGGTTCTGCTGCTCAGCTATTCCGGCGAGACGGAGGAGATTCTTGCGCTGCTGCCGACCCTGAAGCAGATCGGGCCGAAAATGATTGCGATGACGGGACGGACGGACTCCACATTGGCCAAAGCGTCACAGGTGGTGTTGGACGTCAGCATCGATCGCGAAGCCTGCCCGCACAATTTGGCGCCGACGACCAGCACCACGGTCATGGTGGCTCTTGGAGACGCATTGGCGCTCGCCGTCATGCAGGCCCGCGATTTCCAGCACGCGGACTTCGCTCGGTATCATCCGGCGGGTTCGCTTGGCCGGCGACTGCTGCTGCGGGTGAGCGACGTGATGCGAACGGGCGATGAACTTGCAATCGTCCCAGAATCGAGCTTGCTGATCGATACGATCATCGCAATCACTCGCGCCGGCGCTGGTGCGGCGTGCGTCGTCAATGGTGAGGGCCAGATGATCGGGCTGTTCGCCGAAGGGGACATCCGCCGGTCTCTGCTGCGGGGCTGCGATCCGAAAACGACACAGGTGAGCGAGGCGATGATCTCCGACTTTTACCGAATCGCGGGCGACCCGCTTGCCGCGGAGGCGCTGGAGATTTTCCGCACGCTGCCAAAGAAAGTCGGCGAACTGCCGGTCCTTGGCGAGGCCGGCGAGCCCATCGGCATGCTGATGCTCAAGGACCTGATCCGCGCCGGGCTCGGCTAACCGCTCTTTTTCTTCGCGGGCTTTTTAGGCGCAGGTTTCTTCCCTGTCGTTGCGGCGATCAAACCCTTCAGCGCCTTACGCAGACCGGCATCGTCGTATGCGATCGAGGCCCACACGATTTTGCCTTTGGAGTTGACAAGATAGCTTGTCGGGAACGCCTTGACGCCGTACAGCTTGACGGCATCCCCCGTGCCAATGCCATTCATCGCCAACGGAAACGTCGCTTTGACAGTCTTGGCATATTTTTTGATGGCATCCGCCGAATCTTGGTAGTTCACGGCGACTATCGCGAGCCCTTTCGCCTTATACTCCGAATACAGCTTTTGCATCTGTGGAAAGTCTTCGCATTCGGAGAACCAAAACGTGACGAGGACGGCCTTGCTCTTAGGCAGGAGCGCGGCCAGGCTCGTTGTTCCCCCACTCGCCAGCTTTACGGAGAATTTCGGCGCCGTTGCGCCGACTTTCAGCAGAGCCGGGTTCAATTCGCCGGTCTCCTGAACGGCCTCCTTGGCGTCGGCTGGTGGCGCCCATTTGAAAGCATCCGGCGTCAGATCAGGCGGATCGAGAACCAGATTCCTGTATGTGATCTTGAGCTGGAAACCTTGGACGCTGTTGTCTTCGATCCCGACCGGCAGGCCGGTATCTTTGGCAACGTACATGGCGTATTTGCGTTCGCGGCCATTGATCTGTCCTTCGAGCGCCAGCATATTGGTTTCGACGCCATTGAAGGTCTTCGTCTCCATGCTTTTCACGGTCATCTTAATTGGCTCGGGAGCGACGAACGATTCCATTCCGGGAAAGCCGACCTGCTGAAGCTCATTGCCGGTGACCGGCATCTTGAAATACTGTTTTTGCGAGGGAACGTATATGTAGGCGTTCTTCCCATCGCAATGGGCTTCTTGCTGGTCCGCAACCATGTTGTAGAAATTCGGTTTCAGCGCCTTCGCGCTCGTCTTGATGATCTGCCCTGCCAAGCTGATTTCCGCATCGACGGATAGTCCCTTCGCCGCCGTCAGCTTTGCGCTGATCTGATCGTACAAAGCCTGCCCATCCGTGGATTGCGGCACGGCAACGGCTAACAGAAGCATGAGTGAACTAATCATCGGCAACTCCCTTTCGCGTCAGGGTACCTGAAATATTCGGGCACGGCAACCGGCTGTTTTCTCAGGAGTCGCGGCCGGCGAGGTCGCGCGCGAGCTTGCGCTCGATGGCCGCGAGCATCACGAGCGGCGAGGCCCCAGGAGGTATTTCGAACTGGCATCGTGACGCGATGGAAGCCCAAATCTCCCGATACAGCTGCTCCCGTTTTGCCATCGGAAGGTCGGGGTAGCGCGCAAGAAAGGTGCGGATTGCTACCAAATCGGCTTCGTTGAGGGCCGATACGGAGCGGATTCTGTCCTCCAGATGGTGCTCCGGAACCTCAAAACGGTCCAGCGCCGCCTTCTGCATATGCGGCCTTCGGGAGATCACGACGATGGTTCCGGCGACCATATCCCCGACCCGCTGGCTCCGCTCGGACAGAAACATCGCAATCGCGCCGACCAAGAACACGCTGGGAAGGAAGTCCGCCGTGATGAACAGCTCCCGTAGGATAGCGGCGGGCGTAGTGATCGGCGCGCCATTGACCATAACGACGCGCAATCCCAAGATTCGCTTGGCGAACGTCTGCCCATTCATAAAGATGTCGCTGAGAATGGGGTACGCGAAGAATCCCGCCACGAACAGATACAAATAGATGGTTGCCGCGATGTCGGCCAACGCTGCGGGCAAGTGAAGGAGGCCGAACAGCAAGATGCCCGTCAGGAAAATGATCCCCATCCCCGTAAAATAGAACAGCTTGTCCAAAAGGTACGCCCAGACGCGCGACGGGATGCCCGCCAGTCGAAACGTGACTTCCACCTTTTCCGGAGTGAGTAAGGTCAATTCCTGCGGCATCGCCTATGATTATCGCCCGCGCGCGCGGCGGGATGCAACGCGGTAGACTTCTTGGGATGGTATTCACTCGTCGTTTTTGGTGGCTCCTCGCGGGCGGAATTGTGTTGGGACTCCTTGGGACGCTCAGCCCTGGGTACCTCTCGCTGATGTGTATCTATGACGCTGCCCTCATCGGGGCCGCCGTTGCGGGCTTTCTATTGGGGCCGAAACGGGAGAGCTTTTTGGCGGAACGAATTCATGACCCGGTCCTCTCCGTCCGGTCGGACAATCTAGTGCGGCTCCGTCTCAGCCATCTTGGACGAGCGCCGATGCAGGTGACCGTGCGCGATGAGCCACCGGCGGAAATCCCCTCCGACCGGCGGGAGTTTTCCGTGCGTTTGCAGCCGGGGAGGGCGGAGGAGGTCCGATATCACCTGCGGCCCCAAAACCGGGGAGCGTTCGAGTTCCGGGAAGTGTTCCTGAGAGTCCCGACCCCGCTAGGACTTGTTGACCGCATCGTGAAGCTGCCGATCAATGAAGCCATAAGCGTCTATCCGAATGTTTTGGCGCTGCGAAAGTACAACCTATTGAAGCATCGTGGGCACTTGCGGGAGATGGGGATCCGGCGGGCCTCTTTGAAAGGCGTGGGGAGCGAATTCGAATCGCTGAAGGAGTATACGGTGGGCGATGAGGTCCGGCGCGTGGATTGGAAGGCATCGGCCAAGCGCGGCAAGCTGATGGTGCGGGAGTATGAGGCGGAGCGAAGCCAATCGGTGTTGCTTGCCATCGATTTAGGACGACTAATGATGGCGGAGGTTGACGGGATTCGCAAGTTCGATCATGTGATCGATGCCGCCCTGATGCTCGCGAACGCAGCAGTTCAGGCGCAAGATCGGGTGGGTCTGCTGGTCTACCACGATCAGGTGGTGCGGTTCATGCCACCTCGGAAGGGGAGGGCGCAGATCGGCGCGATGCTGGAGGCCTTGCATGGCCTGGAGCCGGAGCCGGTCGAGTCGAATGCGCGGCGGGCCTTCAACTACCTGGCTCGGCGGTGGCGGAAGCGATCGTTGATCGTCGCCTTCACGGACCTGATCGAGCCGGAGGCTTCGCGACAAATGACTACGGCGCTGCTGTCTCTGCGCAATCGGCACCTCTGCCTTGCGGCCACCGTCTCTGACCCGAAGCTGGACCTGATTGCGAGTCGGACGGTTAGCTCGCCGACCAATATGTACCAGCGGGCGGTCGCCCTGGAGGTGCAGGAAGATCGCAAGCAGGTGATCCGTGAGTTGGAACTAGGGGGGATTCACGTGGTGGACGCGGAGCCGCAGAATCTGGCCCAAGCGCTGATCAACTACTACACGCACATAAAAGCACGGGGCATGATATAGCACGCGACGAGGTATCCTGAACAGGATCAGGAGGCCATTCATGACACTGCTAACCGCCGCTCTCATCGTACTCGCCACCGGGATTGCCCATGCCTGCACCGTGTTCTTTGTTTTTGATGGCAAGTTGGCCCTCGCCGGGGACGGTGAGGACTGGATCGACCCGAACACCCAGGTCTGGTTCGTGCCGCACACGGAGAAGAATTTTGGCATCGTCTATTTCGGCTTCGGAACGGGCGAGTATCCGAAAAACGGCATCCGGCTGGCACAGCCGAAGAAGAAGATCGACAATCTGTTCGAAATGGATCCGACGGACGCCTATGGTTTTCCGCAAGCCGGTGTGAACGAATATGGGCTGTTTTTCGGTGGCGCTGCGACGGATTTTGTTAAAGATCCAAATCCTAACAAAAAGCCTCCTCTTTTTGCGTTCATGCTGGACCGAATTCTGCGGACCTGCAAGACGGTGAAAGATGCGATGCCTTTGATCGTAAAGTATGATTTCGCGATGGCGCAGGGGCAGATTCTGCTCGCGGATCGTTCGGGGGATTCTGTCGTGATCGAAGCTGGGAACGTTATCTTGCGCCGGGCCGGGGATCACCAGGTCATAACCAATTTCCGCAAGTCTTGTACGCCAGATGATGCCGTTACCTGCCAGCGCTACAAATTTGTGGACGCGCTCTTCACAAAGAACCATGCGTTTACAGTGGACCTCGCCCGGCAAGCGCTTCAAGGCGTGTCGTTCAAGCCCGTTCCTGATTCTCTTCGGCTAAAGCAGTCGGGAACTCAGTACTCCGTCGTCTATGACCTGACGAACCTGAAACTGCACGTCTATCAGCACGCGGATTTCGACCACTCAGTCGTGTTGGATGTGAAGAAGGAGCTAGCCCACCCAGAGCGCGCGGTCAAGATCGGGGATCTGTTCGCCCTTCACAGTGCGTCTGTGAAGGGATAAAGACGGATCGCATGCAGCCGCTGCTCGATTACACACCGTTCGGCTACCTGGACAATCCGTATCACAGCGCCGTGCTCAATCGCAGCGGTATCCTGCGTTCCGTGCCGCCGATTGGCTTTGGCTTCTGGTGCCGCAAGTTTCCATGGCCATACGGAGAGGGGGCCCGTCGTAACGTCAACTATATGTCCCTCCTGCATCTGAGCCTTAGCATCGGAGGGATATCGCTTCACACGTCCGACGACTTCGAAAAAGCCGGCATTCGCCTGGTCTCCCGGTATCACACGAAATCGATGATGAGCTACGATTGGGAGCACGAGGGACTGACGTTCAGCGCCAAGTACTTCCAATCCGGCGAACACTCGCTTGTCTGCGTGTTCGAGGGCGGCCCGGCGACTCTTCACGCCACCCACATCTATGGATACAACGAACAGAAATGGTGGGGATCGGACGGCGTGGCGACGACGTTCGAAGACGGCGCGGCGATCGGCAAGATTTGGGCTTACGGCGATGTCTTCGCGCTTGGCGCGGATCGAGAGCCGGACGCGCGCAAGGCCACAGCTTCCCGCGAAGAATGGAACGATTGGATCGCCGCCAACGACATGGAATGCAACGATGGGGCGAGCGTCGAGTTGCCAAATCCTCTCTACTCAGTCCTCTCCTATCGCTTGCAATCCGGCGATCGGCTCATCCTCTCATTGACGCGCGGAGTGAACAGCGTTTCGGCCATCCAAACCCATCGCACCGCCCTCGCAACCGCGATGACAACCCTGGATGAAAAGCTGCGGGAAGATCGCGACTTCTACGCCCACTGCCCCCTGCTGACCGGCGACTGGCCGGACATGTGGAAAGAGGGATGGGTTCACGATCTGGAGACGCTGCGAATGACCATCCGCCCCCCGCTAGGCATCTACCACCACCCGTGGGATGGCATGCAGATCTACACGCCGCGCTGCGTGCTGGGCGAAACGATGCTGGACGCGCAGGCGCTCAGCTACGCGGTCCCGGAGCTTGCCAAAGAGGTGATCTATGGGACCTTCGCCGATGCGCCCATGCCGAATGTGCCCTGCTCGCGTGAGGACGGCAGCATGAACATGATCGGGGCGGGCGGCGCGGAATGCGGGACGGCACCGACCTGGGGCATGCCGTTTACCGTCATCCGGGCGCTCTACCTGCGCGACGGGGACAAAGAGTGGCTGGGCTCGCTCTATCCCTATCTCCAATCGTTTTTGGAGTGGTGGTTGGAAAACCGCACCGACGCGGACGGATGGTTTCATTGCAACAACAGTTGGGAGTCGGGCCAGGATGGCTCGAAGCGGTTCTTGGTGGGCGAGGCGCAGGTTGCGGATTTTGTGCGGACGGTGGACGTGGAGGCGGTGATGGCGAGCGCGATGGCGAACATGGCCTGGTTTGCCGAAGAGCTTGGGTTGCCTGCCGACCGATGGCAAACGTTGGCGGAAGAACGCGTGGAACGGACGCGGGCGATGTTTGTGGACGGATGGTTTCGAGACTTTGATGGACGAACGGGAGAGCCGATTTTGCTCGAAGACTATTGGGACATCATGATGCTTGTGCCGCTGGCGGTGGGCATCGCGACGCCGGAACAGATCGAGGCGGTGCGGCCACGATTCGAGTACTTTCGGAAGAACCCTAGTCCGTTTTTGGAGTGGCCTTCGTTCCTGTTTCCGGCGACGGAGGCCGCGTGGAATGCGGGGCTGCGCGAATGGGCGGCGGAAGTTGTCGCCGATACCGGCAACCGAATCTATGCGCGCACAACCCGCCGCGCGATAACAAAGTTGGATGGGACGGGCTTGCCGGAGCCGTACAACTATCGCATCCCTGGCGTGCAGTCCGAGTTTTGGCCGATTGAGCCGCCGGCGGACATCGGGACCGGCGCGGAATGCTATGGCTGGGGCGCGACGCTGCCGACGCTGGTAATCCGCAACATCTTTGGTTTCCGGGAGGGCGCGAATGGGGACGAGTTCCTTCTCGCGCCGTCGCTGCCCGCTTTCGCGACGCCGGGCATGTCCCTCGGCATCAGCAATCTCCGCCACAGGGACTTGCGCTTCGACCTCGCCTGTACTCACTCGCCAGAAGGATCTGTCAACGTCAGAATGACCGCGCGATGCGATCGACCTGTCGTCGTGACGATCTGCACGGGTGACAAGGAACTCGCGTCGGCGCGGCTCGGCGAAAAACCGGCCTTAATTCACTTCCAGTGCGCAAACTCTGAAATTCTCCGTGTGAGCCTCGATAGTCGCACTGCAGAAGGGAAAACCGGATCGTGATCGCCACTATCCTCTTCGCCCTTCTGATTCAGGCGAAACCGTTCCATGACATTGCGTTGCCCGCGGGCGAAGACAGGCTTAACTGGGACCCGATGGATGTGCGTGAGGAAGCCCGGGAAAAACTGCAAAAAGATCCGAGCAATCCGGAAGCGCTGCGATTGAAGACCAAAGCAGAGATTGCGCTGGGAATGTATGGCGAGGCGGTCTGGACAGCGAGACAGGATCCTTCTCTTGCCTTGCTGGAAGCCGCCGCGGAAAAACGCAATGCGCTCGCCGCAAAGCTTGCCATGTGGGAACGCCAGGCGCCGATCGTCTGCGCGCAACTTCTGGACGGTCGGATTGCCGCCATCTATGGGGAGTGGCTGAATCCGCACGGCGCGAAAGTGGACGACGATGCTCCGACAGAGTACGGCGACCAGTATCGAAATGTGCGGTTGAAGGTCTTCCGCAAGGGGAAATTCGATGTTAAGAAGACATGGGAATCTCCGCTATTGAGTGTCAGCAGTTACTCGCCCAATGAATGCAGCGTCTCGGAGGTAGGGCTTTACGTTGCGGATGTTACCGGCGATGGGCAAGATGATATCATCGTGGCCCTGTCCTATTACGGTGCGGACTATGAACCTAGCTCGGTCTATGTGTTCCAACAAAGTGGCAAGACGTGGAAGCAGATCGCGCACGGGACCGGTACGGTATTTATGTCCATGGTTGACAGCAAGGGCTATGGCAAATATCAGATCATTGGCAGCCATGAGATCGGCGACGAATCTTCCGACCCTGGACCGTCCCATGCCGAGCAGCCGCGCTGGATCGATATATGGGAGTACTCAAACGGCAGATATCGGACCATCCCATCGCATCATCCCGAGGTCTACCACGAACTTGCCAAAGAGATATGGAATGTTGCCAGCGAGTATCCGGCTTGTTGGGACCTTTGGGAGAATTTGGCGGAAGCGCAGTTGGCTTGCGGCGAGCGAGGGAAAGCCATCTACTTCTATGGCCGGGAAGTGCAGGAGATCCGAAGGTCAATGGTTCATCCGCCCTACGGAATGGAGAAGCGAGAGTGGCCGCGCGAACGACGGCGGCTGCGGAAAGAACTGGTGAGAGTCCGTGGCATCCGCTCGCGGCTCATCAAGAGCCATCCTCTTCACAGTGCGACATTAAAGGCATAGGGAAAGGGTTTTTTGACGATGCCATCAATGAAAAACTTCGTCCCCTTCACAGTACGACTGTGAAGGGATAGGCACAACGTTTTTGACGATGCGATCGTCAATGAAAATCAAGGAAAAATCGATGCGGTCTCTCTAGTGGGCCACTGGGCGGGCGGAAGTGATCCGCGCCTTTCGGAGCAGAAGAATCAGCGGAGAAGCCACCAACACGACAATCGCGATCAGCATGAAGCTCGAATTGTATGCAATCGCCGTCGCCTGGCCCTGCACCTGCGCGTTGAGCAGCGACGCCGCGGCATGTTGCGCCGGAGCGCCGGCCGCGTAGCCCTTCGCCACCATCGCCTGCGTCATGGCCGCAAAGCGGGAATCCAGCGCCGGGTTGCCGACAAAGATGTGGTTCACAAGTCCCGCTCGTGCCGATGCAGCCTGGTGCGTGACGAAGGAGCTGAGAACAGCAATGCCAAACGATCCACCGAGCTGACGGCATAGATTGAGAAGCGCGGACCCCTGCGCAATCTCCGCCCCTTTTAGCGTGGCGAATGCCGCCAAGTTGATCGGAACGAACAGCATCCCCAACCCGAATCCGCGGAGGATGAGGGCGATGAACGCATCGTCCACAGAACCGGTGGGAGGAAGATGCGCGAGAGAATACATCGAAACAAAGAAGAGGCCGAGTCCGGAAACGATCATGATCCTCGGGTCCACGATGATCTTCGCGGGGTTTGCCAAGCGGCCTGTGAGAATGGCGGAAATTCCCGTCGCGATACCCCCGGGGAGCAACGCCAGGCCGGTCTCCGTAGGGGTCAGACCGAGCACCCCTTGCGTAAACATAGGGAACAGAAACACGCCGCCGTATAGACCGAACCCCAGCACGATAAACAGTATGAGCGCCGCGGACAGATCCCGATTCGCGAGGACGCGCAGATTCACAATCGGCGCCTTATTGCGTGGCGAAAGCTGCCACCAAACAAAGATAGGGAGCGCCAAAATCGCAATCGTAGCCAGAACCACCATGCGGCCGTCTTCAAACCACAGGCGCGAATTGCCCTCTTCCAAAACATATTGCAACGATGCCAGCCCAGCGACCATGAGCGCCAAGCCAATCCAATCCACCCTGTGCGTCGCCATCGTGAACTCGGAATCTTCTAAGAATGTGCTGACGATGAAAAAGGAGACGAGACCGATGGGCAGATTGATGAAAAACACCCAATGCCAGGAGAAATTGTCCGTGATCCATCCGCCGGCGGTCGGTCCCAACGTCGGCGCGGCGATGATCCCAAGGATGTAGATGGCCTGCACAAAACTCTGCTGCTCCGCCGGAAAAATCTCTCTGATTGTCGCTTGGGAGGTCGAAAGCAGCGCGGCGCCTCCCGCCCCCTGCAAAATGCGCCACACAACAAGGCTGGTCAGCGTCGTCGATGTGCCACAGAAGAACGAAGCGATTACGAATAGCAGGATCGATCCGCTCAGATACCGCTTGCGTCCGAACCGCGATGCTAACCAAGCCGTGATCGGCAGAACGACGACGTTCGATAGGATGTAACCCGTGGACACCCAGGCAATCTCCTCGGATGTCACACCCAAATTCCCGGCCATGTGCGGCAACGATACGTTGACGATCGTGGTATCCAGGACCTCCAAAATGGCCGCCGTGATCAGGCCGAACAATATGATCCAACGATACCGCACGGACGGATCGGCTCGAATTGCCGCTGCGACCGCCATCTACCGAGTCCCGACCGTAACGACCGCGGACATGCCGACGCGCAGCCGATCCAATCCTGACTGGCCGGAGTCGAAAACAATCTTGACCGGCAGGCGCTGCACTACTTTTACGAAGTTGCCGGTTGCGTTGTCAGGCGGCAACAGAGCAAATGTGGAGCCGGTGGCCGGAGACAGGCTGTCCACCTTCCCGTGAAACGTTTTTCCGGGGAAAGCGTCCACATCGATGTCCACCGCTTCGCCCACCCGCATATCATGCATTTGGGTCTCCTTGAAGTTTGCGACGACGTAGGGCATTTCGTCGGAAACGATGGAGAGCAGCGGCGCGCCGAGCTGCGCCAGTTGCCCGACCTGCACCACCTTCTTCGCCACCTTTCCGGCAACCGGCGCATATATCTTCGTGTGTTCCAGATCGATTTGCGCGTTCGCCAGCGCAGCCTTTGCAAGGTCGACTCTTGCCAACGCCTGATCGCGTTCCGCCTGCTTCATCGCGACCTTATCGTTTGTCGTCGCCGCAGATCGCTTTTCCCCGAGCGATTGCGTGCGTTTGCCGATCGCGATGGCAAGGCCTCGTTGTGCCGTGTCCAGATCGGCTCGGGCAGCCAACACCCCGGAATCGGCCTGCGTAATTTTTTGATCGTCCGCCTTCGCGTTGGCTTCCGCCTGACGGATCGCGTTTTCTGCGACCCGAACTTGCGTTTGCGCGGCGTCCACATCCGCCTGCCGCTGCTCCACCGTAGCGCGGGAAGATTCGAGCTGTTTTCGCGCGGAATCCAGTGCGGCTTTCGCGGCATTGTGCGCGGTTTCGGCCTTTTGCAGGTCGCTCAGACTGACCGCCTGCGAGGCGTAGAGGTCTTGAAATCGCTTCAAATCTTTCGACGCCCAAGCCTCTTGCGCCGCGGCCGAATCGACAGCCGCCTGGGAGACCCCGACGTTTGCCTGCGCAGTTCTTACTGCCGCTTGGCTGGTCGCGACGGCGTTCTTTGATTTTGTGAGGTTGAGCTGCGCGGTCTGGATGTCCAAATGCGAATTACTGGCCTCCGCCTCGGCGACCGCGACGGCGGCCTTTGCATTTTCGACATGCGCTTGCGCCTGTTTGATTCCCGCCGCCGCCGCGCCGACGCCGCCGGCCGCCTGCTCAACCTGGCCGCCCGCGGAGGTCTCGCCGGCCCGGCCGGTTGTTTCGGTAAGGGATATGTCTACCCCCGCCTGTTTTGCGTCGGCGATTGCGCCGGCCAGATTTGCATTCGCTTGACCAACCGCGACGCGATATTTCGCATCATCTAGCGTTGCGATCAGTTGGCCGGCGTGCACGTGGTCGGCCTCGCTTACGAGCACGCTTTTGACGGTGCCGACTACCTGCGGGGCGATCTGCACGACGTCCGAATCCAGCAAAGCGTTGTCTGTCACTTCGTGGGTGATCGAAAAAATGTACATGTGGATGCCGTAGGCGGCGAGGGCGATGAAAACCACCGGCGCGATGAAGACCATCGGGCTGCGGCGCTTCTTCGGCTCCTGCGCCGCTTTGCCGTCGCTCGACGGGGGTTCTTCCGGCTTCTTGGCTTCCGTTAGGCTCATTTCTTCCCTCCCCTAATCGCAAGCGACAGCAGCGCCGCGAGGTCTTTCACTTTGGCTTCCACCAGCTTTCGCGCGCCCAGCTCTTGCGGACGAAGGCGATAGGGCATCAGTCCGTTTGTGGCGACGATCATGCTGCGGGCGGTTTTCAATGGATCGAGGCGGCATGCGCTGGCATCCAACATACCTGCCAGCATCTTCGCCTCCACCTCGTGAAAGGCGTCTCGCCTGGCGCGCAGACCTTCGCCGAGCCGATCCAGGGCCTCATCCATGCTGCGCTGATGGCGATGGAAGATGTCGTAGCGTAGCAGCACGCGTTGGCACAGGAACCGCTCTATACCCTCCTTCGCGATCTCTTCCAACTGCTCGTGGAGGCGGGAATGCAGCCGGTCCACCCAGGCAAAGGCGATCTCCTCCTTGCTCGCAAAGTGGAGGTAGACGGAGCCTTTGCCGATCCCGGCCTCTTGGGCGATCTCCTCGACCGTGGTCTTTCGGTAGCCATATCGCTCGAATAGCCGGTCGGCGGCATCGATTACGGCGGCGCAGACGGCGGGGTGCTTTTCGTCGGTTTGACTGTTGACCATAATACTATTCTGGTCAAACGTTCGCTTTTGCGCACAAGTTCCCTTTTTTGGGCCGTAGGTGCCGGGTTCCATCCTCTTGAAAGCAACGGCCCCGAGATCGTGACATGGTTCCCTAGCTAGTCGATGCAGGTACGAGGCGTGATCAAAAGGTTGGAGCGGGATGGGTGGAAGCTGGTCCGCACGACGGGCAATCATCGCCAGTTTCGCCATGCGTCGAAGGCGGGTACCGTGACAGTTGCGGGCCGTCCGAATAAGGAGATTGCGCCGGGTACGCTTAAGAGCATCTGGAAGCAAGCGCAATTGGAGGTTCGACCGTGAAGGAATACGTTGTCATCATTGAACCGGCGGGTGGGAACTGGTCCGGCTACGTGCCGGATCTACCGGGGTGCGTCGCGGCCGGCGACACCTTCGAGGAGACCGAGTCGCTTTTGCGCGAGGCGATACAATTGCATATCCAGAGCCTCATCGAGCACGGAGAACCCGTGCCGGAACCGACCAGCCGCGCCCGTTCTGTACAGATTCCTCCGTGACGGTTGGGGCTGTTGCGTACCCTTCATCCCCGCCGCTCGCATCGTCAAGGGATGCTATCCCTTCACAGTCGCCACGGTTTGCTATCCCTTCACAGTCGCACTGTGAAGGGGTTCCACACGAACCTTCACAATGGGGATTGTGAACGGGAACCGATAAACTTCATATTTCGTCAAACTCGTGGAGGCAGAAAAATGAAATGCAAGATATATGTTATCGTTTGCTCAGCCTTGTTGATTCTATCAAGCGTCCCGGCTTCGGCACAGAAAATGACGGCAAAACAGGCCGCGTTGCATAGCGCCATGCGGAAACTCTGGGAAGATCACATCACTTGGACCCGGCTCTTTATCGTTAGCGCCGCCGCCGATCTGCCCGATAAAGACGCGACGACACAGCGGCTGCTTCGGAATCAGACGGATATTGGCAACGCCATCAAGCCGATTTATGGAACGGCCGCTGGGAATAAGCTGACCGCACTCCTGAAAGAACACATCACGACGGCAGCCGAGGTGGTCGCCGCCGCGAAAATGGATGACGAGACCAAGCTTGCGGACGCAAATCGCCGGTGGTTGGCGAACGCCGATGCGATAGCCGCATTCCTTAGCGGCGCGAATCCCAAGAATTGGCCGGCACGGGAAATGCGAACGATGATGCACACTCATCTGAACCTGACGACCCAAGAGGCGGTCGCGCAATTGCATGGTGACTATCCCGGCTCGATTAGAGCTTATGACCGCGTGCACGATTATATTCTTCGCATGGCGGATATGCTGTCGATGGGTATCGTGAAGCAGTTCCCAAGCAAGTTCCGGTAGTTCGTTCCTCTGTTTGCTACTTCGGGGGGATTGTCACTCTTATCCGCTCCCCCGCTTGCGGGGCAGGGCTAGGGTGGGGGCATTTGCGTTCTGTTGGATGATCCTGCCGCCGAACCGAGCCGGCAACTCCGCCGCGTGCGGCGTCCGTTTCGGATGCTAGTCACGCTTGTCCTGAGCCATGGCCCGAGCGGAGCCGAGGGCTTGTCGAACGGTTGTGACTATGTTTTATGGATTGCTTCCTTCGCTCGCGCTCAGGACATGCTCGTGCAGGATTGTTAATGACATTAGTGCAAATATGCACACGTGCATCCCTTTGGGCCCTTCCCCGTGTCAAGGGAACTGTCCGCACCTGCGGATCGCAGGTTACGGATCACCGCGCTGACCAAAATTGAGGAAGACGATGGTCATATCAGCGACGTCAACTTCACGATCGCCATCTAAGTCCACCATTGGGTCGTCATTTCCAAATTCCAAGAATATCTCAGACAAATCATGTAAGTCGACGATATTGTCGGCAAATGCGTCACCGTTAACGAAATTGAAATCAATTCCATTCACATCCCCATTCGAGGCATCAATTAACTTACTGTTGCGCAACCAATGGGATGGCTTTGCAGAAAGGCCGAACTCCAGTTCGGGCACATTGAGGAAATATTCGCCGCCCGAGCCAAGTACGGCAAACTCGTTACCAAACTCCTGGCCGCTGCCAATTGGACGCATCTGAAAACTAACGATAGGCGGCAGATAATCAACAACATTGCCGAATTTGATGCTCCCTGTAACTTGGCGTGTCCAAAGCTGATACTCCGCCAAGGCATTGCGATCACTGTTGTCAATTAATACAACTTTACTCCCTGGAAGCAGTAATGGCTTATCAATTGTACTAATTCGGTCAGCGCTAGCAACCGCGATCCCTTGACCACGTTCGTCAATCTGTAAGATCCATCCATGCCCGACGACAACGAGTCCGCCGGATGCGTCAATTTGTGGGCTGGCCGTCACGCTTGCATGCTCGAGAAAGATTCTCCACTTTAGTTGTCCGAAGTCGGTGATGCAGAACAGCTGACCTTCAGAGGTTATGAACGAAATCGATCCGTCTGGCAACAGAGTGATACCGGAGGCACACGGATAACTCCCAAGATCATAATCCCACCTGACCTGGCCCAATTGATCATAGGATCGCACTATGTTATGCAAGGTTTCGTATGAGACGCCTGGCGCGTAGACCCTGCCATCCGGAGAAACCAACGGGGATATCAAGGGCCGACTGCTATTCTTACCTGACCAGATAACATTTCCTTGCGGATCGAGCGCGGTGAGTTGTCCTAATGCAGGTTGGAAATAAATGTTTCCGCTCGCATCAATTGCTGCAGGAGAACCGATATTATATTTCTTCTTCCACATAATGTCGCCTAACGTCGAGACGCGCGTAACATATATGCCACCCGTAACTACCGAACCATCAGGCTCCAACGTTGGCAAAACGTACCGGCTTGTATCGGCGATGGTCCAAAGTTGATTGCCCATCAGATCAAAGCAGCTGATCCCACCGACACCTGGCCCAACGCCATAAATACGGCCATCTGCTAGAGCGGCCAACTGCCGGTAGGACCTATCTAACTTTCGGTGGAGCCAGATTTCACCGCTTGAATCAATAGCATCCAAAAAACCATTGGCGGTACAAAAATAAATCAGACCATTGCCGCCAAGGACTGGAGCCGATATGAACGATTCGTCGGAATAATCCAACGTCCACATTTTGTTGCCGGTATTCTTGAAAATGCCCGAGGAATTAAACATCACATCATCCCCGGCTACTGTGGGAATATCAGCACTGATTCCGAAATATGTCCTTACACCCGCGGGGGAAAATCGGTACCGCATCGAAACAACGGAGCCATCGGAGAGAAAAGACGGGCCATCACCAAAATACGATCCGTCTGAATCGGCGCTCCAAACAGTGTTTCCGGAATCGTCAACCGAATTCATGGTGGTGGCGCCGCTACCATCTCCCCCCTGAAGATAAATGCGATCATCGGGACCTACAACCGGCTCTTGCAAGTATTTCAGTGGTTTGGTACTCCACATGAGAACACCGTCGCGCGAATACGCATCGAGCGCCCCATTTCCCGCAACGACAATCAGTCCACTTCGCGTAAACGCAGGCTCTTCCGTCGGCAAATGTTCCAATGGGCGAATCCAGTTCAGAACGCCTGCCGACGAGAAAGAGTATAGATTGCCGCTTGCGTCTACTACAAAAATTGTGCCTTGCTGGTCAACGAGCGGGGACGAGGTAAAGCCGGCATCGCTATGTCCGATCCATAGGATCCCGCCATCTGGCGACAGTGCGTAAAGGTAGCCATCTGCGCAAGCGGCAAAGATCGTTCCACCAACGCCGATGGCCGGGCTGAAGAATCTACCCGGGCGATCCAGCCGCCAGGACAATGAACCATCTGGACGCAAAGCAAAGAGCGCATTGTTTTTGCTGCCAACGTATAGAGTCCCATCTGCGGCAATTGCCGGCGGAAAGTCCCTATAACCGCCAGTCACGAATTGCCACTTCTCTTCTCCCGTCCTAGCCATGGCGTGCAGCGTCCTGCTTGCAAAGTAATATATTGTGCCATCCGATCCGATGCTAGCAAGTCCTGCGTATTGCGGGATGGAGGTGAACGGATGAGTCGGATTGATCGGTACAGGCGTTCTGTTCGATCGTTGGCTGTCGTGTCGGTAGGTCGGCCACGGACTTCCCGGCTGTAGTTGAGCTACGGCGCCCGCGAATGTGAGCAAACAGAAGCCAACTGCCACAAAGAAACTGTACCGCGCCACAATATCACCTCGATTCGAACGTCCGGTGGCATTTCCACCATCATAGAAGACGCATGATCAAGCCGATTTCATTCACACGGAATCCGCATTTGACCCAAATTTGTGAAGTTTCTCGCCCGAATTACAACTTTGGCACAAGCCGCCGGGCGGTGGTGACGGATCGGGTGACGCCGGAGAAGGGGTCTTCTTCGGCTTCGTACTCGATATTCAGAAATCCATCGAACCCGGAAGAAGCGAGGGCGGTGATGCAGGCGGAGAGGTTGACGTCCCCTTCCCCGATGGCCGTGCCGCCGAATTTGTGGCCGTCCAAAGACGTATAGGCGTGGCCGGGATAGTCGTCCGGCAGGACCTTGAAATCCTTGAAATGCACCATGTAGGCATACGGAGCGAGAGCGTGGAGGGCGGCACCGCTATCTTGCCCCACCAGCAGAAAGTTGCCCGTGTCCGGGTTGGCCCCCAGCGCATCGTTCCCCGTCGCCGACCGCACGCGCTCGATAATCGTGATCACCTGGTCGCTGCGCCCCGCCAGCTTGCCATGATTTTCCAGCGCCAGCCGCAGACCCAGATCGTGCGCGGCCGTCGCGCACTCGGACAGCCCCAAAACGATCCAATCCAGCGCCGCATCGAAATCCACGCCTTCTTGCACATCCCCGGCGAAGACGCGTACGACGGGGGCATGCAAGCGACGAGCGACCATCAGTTGGTCCTTCACCGTGGCCACTTGAGCAGCGCGCTCCGATTCGGAAGGGTCCACAAAGTTGTTCCCGATGGCATAGACGCAGCAGGGCAGGCCCACCTCGTCCAGCTTCGCGATCGCCGCCGGGACTTCCGACCCCGCATCGCGCCAGAAGTGATCCAGCAGCTCCACCCCGTCCACATCCAGCCGCTTGCACTCCGCGATGAACCCGACGATATCGATCCGCCCGGCCTTGAACGCCTGGACGTAGCTCCACATGGAAATCCCTAACTTCATAAAACCTCCACGGATAAAGAACCCCCACCCTGACCCTCCCCCTTTTTCAGGCGAGGGCCTGAACAAGGGGGAGGGGATTTGTCGATTCTATCCTCCCACAGGAATTGCGAAAAGTTGTTGGATGTTGCCGGCATTCAGCCCAACGTACAGGATGCCGACCGCGCAGGCCAGCGTCGCGATGATGAGTCCCGGCGACAGCGTCGGCTTCTCGCGCTCGACCAGCTCCTCGTCCACGTACATCGCGACCGTCAGCCGCAGATAATAGTATACGCTGATCACGCTGTTGACGGCCAGCACGATGGCCAGCGGGATGAGATTGTGTTGCCACGCGGCGAGGATGAGGAAATACTTTCCGAAGAAGCCGGCGGTGGGCGGGATGCCGGCGAGGGAGATCATGAATACCAGCATCATGGTGGCGGCGAACGGGGCGCGCTTCCACAGGCCGCGCATGTCGGCGTAGCTGCTGCCCTCCTGCCCGCCCTTTGCGGAAAGGCCGACGATGGCGAAGGCCCCAACCGTCATAAGGCTGTAGGCGATGAGATAGTAGATGACCGCGTTGACATCGCCCGCCAGCACGCCGACCAGCAGATAGCCCGCGTGCGCGATGCTGGAATAGCCGAGCATGCGCTTGACATCGGTCTGGGTGAGGGCCAGCAGGTTGCCGACCGTCATGGTGAGGACGGCGAGAACTGTGAGGATGGGCTGCCAGACCTCGTGCATGGGGGCGGCGGCGGCCAGAAATCTTATGAGCGTGACGAAGGCGGCGGTTTTGGAGATGGCGGCCATGTATGCGGTGACTGCGGTGGGCGCGCCCTGGTAGACGTCCGGCGTCCACATGTGGAAGGGGACGAGGGCGGCTTTGAAACCGAGGCCGACGAGCAGCAGGCAGGTACCAGCGATCAGCATGGTCTGGGCGTTCTGTCCGGCGACCTGCCACGCGACTGGGATGTCGGCGATGGAGCTGCTGCCGGTCGCGCCGTATATTAGGGCGATGCCGTAGAGCAGGAAGCCGGATGCAAACGCACCGAGCAGGAAATACTTGATGGCCGCCTCTTCCGACCTTCTGTCCTCTCGGCAGAGACCGGCGAGAACGTAGAGGGCGATGGAGAGCGTTTCCAAGCCGAGGAAGATGATGATCAAGTCTGTGGTCGAAATCATCAACATTGCCCCGGCGGTGGCCCATAGGATGAGGGGGTAGAACTCCGGATAATTCGATTTTCTCTCGCGCAGATAGCCGTCGGCGAACAGGATGACGAGGGCCGTGGCGGCGAGCAGCACGATGTTTGTGGCGACGGATAGGCGGTCGGAAAGGATGGAATTGTAGAAGGTGTTGGTCGGTTGCGCGTTCCACAGTTTCGTGACGAAGAAGATGGCGATGCCGAGACCGATCAATGATAATAGTACGCGGACGGTTGCGGTTTTGAGCGGAACGAACAGGTCCCACAGCATGACGATCAGGCCCGTCGCGACTACCGTGAGAAACGGCATCAGCACGGCCCATTCGATCGTCGGCGGCGGGAACAGCTTCATCAAATCCATCGGCTAGATCTCCGGCCTGATTGCTTTGCAAAGATGGGGCGGGCAGGCGTCCGGCACGCTGCATCCGGGCGCCAATATGAACGGCGTTCCGCGCATCTGCTCGATGGCCCCTCGCCCTTCCGCTTTAATCTGGTCCGGCGTACGCTCGGCGATTTTTGTCTCGTCAATGCCGCCCATCAGACAGCCCTTGTGTGTCTCTCTTATTTCTCTGAGGCTGGGACCGGCGGCGCGATCACTCCAGCAAAGCACGTGCGCGGGCAGGTCCTTTACCATATCGAAATAGAGGGTCTCGTAGCTGTGTGGATGGAGGATGACGAGCGGGCACCCCTTTGCGGCTTCGAGCACGCGCAGATCGTGTTCTAGAAAATGGCCGGAATACTCCATGGGCGTGGCCATGTCTGTGGATGCGCCGTGGAGGGCGAAATAGATTCCGTCGGCCCCGACATCTTTGAGCGCCTCGACGAAGGAGACGAGAGAGTCGGTGATTGCTTCGAGACCTTTTTGCACCTTTGTCGGGTCTTTGCGCAGGTGATCCAATAGTTCTTCGCCGCAGCATTTGTTGGCATAGCGATAGGTGTTGAAGACTGTGTTGATCACATGCACGTCCTCGTCTTGTTGATCGACGATCAGTTTGATCGTCTCCGCCTGCTTGCCGAAGTTGCCGGTGTGGCCGTCCATGCTTCGGAGCTTGGCCCAGTCGTCGATGGTGTTTACGATTTCGCTGTCTTCATAGTCGATATCGTGCATCACTTTCCAGATATCGGGGCGGTAGGCGTGGAAAAAGTCTAGCTCCGCCTTCGCCATGCCGGGTCCGGTGGGCGGTTTCAGGTGGAAGTGGTACCAGAAACAGAACGGCGTTCGATCCGGCATGCCTCCCTTTAGGACTGTGGTTACTCTTTCGCGCGGTGTCATCTCTGATCCCCTCCCCTTTTTTCTGGCGTCGTCTGCAATCTCCCGCCGGACCCATTTGCCCCCACGCCAGCCCTCGATGCGACCGGTCTCCCGACCGAGTCGCGGCATACATGCTCGAAGTTGAAAGACAGCTTCATTCTCTATCCACTGGCTGACTCTGTGCGGTTTTGATCTCCCCGCCACCCATCTCCATGTCTCCGTTCGGCTGAACCACTTGGCTTGGATCGTCCCACACCGGCCGGAAATGCGGCGACTCTGTAACTTGCAGCCGCAGCGCATGCACCGACACCATCATCTTGTCCGTGAACGTGCCAGGATACAGCCCGATCCAGAAAATGAAAACGATGATGGCGGCGAGTATCACCTTCTCGAACATCTTGATATCTTTCAGCTCTTCATTCTTCGGATTCGTCACCGGACCATAGAACATCTTCTGGAACATCCATAGCAGGTATACCGCCGCAAGCACCACGCCGCCCGCCGCTACCACTATCATCCACAGCGATGTACCATAGAGTCCGCGCACCGCCGTTTGGTAAGTGCCAAGCAGTACATAGAACTCGCCGATAAACCCGTTCAGGCTGGGCAGGCCGACGCTGGAGAGCATAACGATCAGGAACATCGCCGCATATACCGGCATCTTCGCTTTCAGTCCGCCAAAATCGCTAAACATTCGGGTATGTCGGCGCTCATAAATCATGCCGACGAGAAGGAACAGCGCGCCGGTGCTGAGGCCGTGGTTGATCTGCTGCAACATCGCGCCGGTCATGCCAATCGCGTTGAGCGAGAATAGGCCGAGCGTGCAGAATCCGAGGTGGCTGACGGAAGAATATGCCACCAGTTTCTTCACATCCGTCTGCACAGCCGCAACGATCGCGCCATAGATGATAGCGATCACGGACATGACAATGATAATCGGCACGAACCTCATCGCCATATCCGGGAATAGCGGCATGCAGAAGCGGAAAAAGCCATAGGTTCCCATCTTCAGCAGAACGCCCGCCAGGATTACGGAGCCGGCTGTCGGGGCTTCCACGTGCGCGTCCGGCAGCCATGTGTGGAACGGGAACATCGGAACCTTGATCGCGAACGCCACCGCGAACGCGAGAAATAGCCAGAATTGGAGCCCCGTATCGCGTATCAGCTCCCCGTTTGCGGCCAGCTTTTGCATGGAAACGAGGTCGAAACTGGCCTGTCCCGTCACCTGCTGGTAGCTAACATAGAGGCCAATGACGGCCAGCAGCATGAAGATGGAACCGGCGAACGTGTATAGGAAGAACTTGATCGCCGCATATCTTCGATTGTCGCCACCCCAAATCCCGATGAGGAAGTACATCGGGATCAGCATCGCTTCCCAGAATATATAGAAGAGAACTAAATCCAGCGCGCAGAAAACACCTATCATGCCTGCCTGCAACAGCAGCATGAATATCATGTATTCCTTCACGCGGTCCTTAACATAGTAGGAGAACCATACGCTAAGGATGCCGAGGAAACATGTCAATTGAACGAGGAATAGACTGAGGCCGTCTATGCCTAAGTGATAGGAGATACCGAGATTCTGCATCCAAGCGTGGTGCTCTACGAATTGGAACTGAAATCGCGTGGCGTCGAACTGGAAATAGAGAGGGATGCAGGCAATGAAATCGAGGATGCATGCGGCGAGGGCGAGGCCGCGAATGGCGGGCAGCATGCTTTTAGGCACAACCGCTAGGATCACGGCGAACGCGACGGGCAGGAAGATCAGGATGGTCAGGATTGGCATCTGGGTAATGTCCATGCTATCTCACCACCGCCTTTAAGAACACCCAACCGATGATAGCAACGACGCCGATCAACATCGTAAACGCATATCCCCGCACGAAACCGGATTGGAACGGCCGGAGCAAAACACCAACGGTTTCTATCAGCTTAGCAATACCATTAACCAGCACCTTATCTATGATCCCCGCGTCGATCCAGCGCCATACCAAAGTGGCAAAATTGCCGCCGCCGGTGACGAAAGTCCGATACATCGCGCCGTCATATCCCCACTGCTTTTCCGCCAGCGCGCGCCATCCCCGAACGGGAACGCCAAGCCCCTGATCCGCAGGCTGAGTTTTGTAATTGCGCAGGGCGAGCACAAGCCCAATCACCGCGCCGGCGATCGATAGTCCGATCAACAGGGCTTCTGTACCGCCGGGCAGCTCAGTCGGTTTCATGAGGCTTAGACCGATGGACGGATGCGTAAATGTCTCGAACAGGTGCGGACCGATTGCAAGCGCCGCGCCGCCAACGATGGAGAGCAGGGCCAAGATGATGAGCGGCGTGGTCATCGCCCGACCAACCTCGTGCGGCTCGTGTTGCGGGCCCAGTTCATGATGATGCGGTTCGGGTAACTTCCGCCATCGCTCATCTGTCTGCAAGAATGTCATCTTCATCATGCGTGTCATATACCCCGCGGTCATCACCGCGGTGATCAAACCGACAGAATATAAGAAAACCGCCATCCCTTGACCATGCAGGAATCCTGATGCGTAAGTATGTGACAATATCTCATCCTTCGACCAGAAACCCGCAAGCGGTGGTATTCCCGCAATCGCCAGCCAGCCCCAAAACATCGTCCTATATGTGATCGGCAGATACTTCGAGAGGTTGCCATACTTTCGCATATCCTGCTCGTGCGACATTGCCAGTATCACCGCGCCAGATCCAAGGAAAAGAAGCGCCTTGAAGAACGAATGCGTCACCACATGGAACATGCCAGACCCGAACGCCCCCACGCCGCATGCCAAGAACATATAACCCAACTGACTGACGGTCGAGTATGCCAAGACTCTCTTAATATCGAATTGCCCAAATGCGATGGTTGCAGCAAAGAATGCCGTAAACGCACCCACGCAGGCCACCACCAGCATTGCGATCTGTGACAATTCGAAGAATATATGCAGGCGGCAGACCATGAACACACCGGCTGTCACCATAGTGGCCGCGTGGATCAGCGCGGAAACGGGTGTCGGACCTGCCATCGCGTCCGGGAGCCACAGATAGAGCGGCCCTTGCGCGGATTTTCCCATCGCGCCGACGAAGAGCAATAATGGAATCCAGAGCGCGGGGTTGGCTACCATCGGAAGGCCCGGATTGTTGGTCAGCCGATCCGCCGCTTCCATCAAAATCGATCGATCTAGGTTATGTCCGGACGGATAGAACGAGACGGAATTGAACACGGCGAACACGAGGAAGATGCCGAGCATGAAACCCCAATCGCCGATTCGATTGACGATAAACGCCTTGTTTGCGGCCTTCGCGTTTGCGACATTTTTGTACCAAAAACCGATGAGCAGATAGGAGCAGAGACCCACGCCTTCCCACCCAACAAACATCAGTACCAGATTATTCGCCAGCACCAACGTGAGCATGAAAACGATGAACAGATTGAAGTAGGTGAAAAAGCGCGGGTAGTCCTTGTCGTCCGCCATGTATCCGGTAGCATATAAGTGTATGAGTCCGCCGACCCCGGTGACGATCATACACATGACAATCGATAAGGGATCGATCAGGAATTCGAACGGAACTTTCAGCGGATGAATGTCATTGATGCTGAGCCAGTCGAATAGCGTTGCCACTACCGCGCGCGTCTCTGTATTGGTTGGAAGGTTTGCCCATAGTATCAGTGTGATGGCAAAACCCGCGAAGACAGGCAGCACGGCGGCGAAGCCGAGAACTTTCTTCCCCGCCGCATCACCCAATTTCGCGACAATCGCTTTTCCAAAGAACGCCTGGAACAGGAAGCCGATCAGCGGGAGACCGGGTACCAGCCAGACGAGTTGCAATGGGTCCAAACGCCTATCCTCTCAGTATATTCATATCGTCTACATCCACCTTCTTGCGAAGGCGAAAGATTGCCATGATGATTCCGAGTCCGACCGCAACTTCCGCCGCCGCCACCGCCATCACGAACACCACATACATCTGCCCCGCCAGATAGACTTCCGTGCGGCCTGCCAAATCATGGGCGAGCGGCGCGGGATGGTAGCGCGCGAACGCCAAAAACGTGAGATTAACCGCGTTCAGCATCAGCTCGATGCACATGAACACGACGATCGGGTTCCGCTTGATGATCACGCCGATCACACCGATCGTAAACAGGATCGCGCTCAGCGTCAGATAGCCGGAAAGCGGAACCATGCTACACCCTCCTCTTCGCCAGCAGTATCGAGCCGACGATGCCGACAAGCAGCAAGACGCTGGTCACCTCAAACGGAAACGCCCAGCGCGTAAACAGCCCGGCCCCAACCGCCTCCACCGTCGATACCCCGGCGTGGACAGATTGGGGATCCGGAAGATTGGCGGTCCGCGAAACCGGCTCCAACACCTGGCTCATCAGCAAGGCAAGAAACGCGAATGATAGCGCACCCGCGCCGGCCAACTTCAGGCCGCCTGTTTCCGTAAGCTGTTCGGCATGGCCCACGCGCAGCAGCATGATGCAGAACAGAAACAAAACCATAATCGCGCCGAGATAAACGAAAATCTGCACGATGCCCAGCAGTTGGCTGCCAAGCAGAAAATAGAACATCGCCAAAATAAAGAAGTTGACCACCAATGCCAGCGCGCTCCGTATGGCGCTTTTTGTGGCGATGACCGCGACACCCGTAAAGACCGAAATGACCGCGAGCGTCCAGAAAACGAACAGGTCCGAGGTCATCGCAGCGGCACCGCCTCATCCAGCAACGTGACGGAACGCGCTTCGAATTTCTTGAGGCCCCCCATCGTAACAAGGAGGAAAAGAACGGTAATGGCCACCGCCGCGATCAGACCCGGCACGATGCCGAACGCGATCCAAATGGAGACCGCCGCGAGGTTGAGAATGGCAAGAGGCATCAGCCCTTTCCAGCCCAGCGCCATCAACTGGTCGTAGCGCAAACGAGGCAACGTGGCACGCAACCATATGTAAAACGATATCCCTCCCACCAGCTTCCCGATGAACCAGAATCCGGCGATCCAAGAGCTTTCCAAGAATCGCAAAAGTCCGGCAAGCCAAGCGACCGAAGTGTGATCGGCGAGATAGGTCAGGTTGACGGGCAGCGGCGACCATCCGCCCAAAAAGAGGACGGTGAACAGCGCCGAAAACACCAGCATCATCGCGTACTCGCCCATGAAGAACACCGCGAACTTCATGGAGCTGTACTCCGTATGAAACCCCGCGATAAGCTCCGATTCGGCTTCCGGCAGGTCGAACGGGGTGCGGTTGGTTTCCGCCACCATGCTGACCAGGAAGATCATGCCGCCGATGAAACCCCACGGCGTTAGGATGAACCAGTTGTGCAGCCACGGCACCGATCCCCAGAATGGCTCGAGCTGCGACGCCACGATCTTCGGCAGCTCCAGCGAACCGGCGGCGATTATCACAGTGCCGAGTGAGAATCCCATCGCCAGCTCGTAGCTGATCAGTTGGGCCGACGAGCGCAGGCCGCCGAGGAGCGAATACTTGTTGTTGGAGGCCCATCCCCCAAGCACGATGCCGTACACGCCGAGCGAGCTGATCGCAAGCACGTACAGCACGCCGATATTGACGTTTGCGACCGGGGTGAGTTGGAGATTCGGCCCCCAGGGGATGGTGGCGTAGGCGGTCATGGCGGGAAAGAGCGCGATGCCCGGAGCGATCATCCAGACGAACCGGTCCACCCCTCGCGGCTGGATCTCTTCTTTAAAGAACAGCTTCACGCCGTCGCAAATCGTCTGGAGCAGCCCGAACGGTCCGACCCGACTGGGTCCGATACGGTCCTGCATCCAAGAAAGCAGCCGCCGTTCCCACCAGATTAGGAACGGAACGATGCTGAGAAGGAAGCCGAGCGCGATGATGATGCGGATGAGGGCGCCCCAGAATGGATGCGCCAGGACAGCGTTCAAATCCATTTGTTTTCGCTCCCTTCCCGCACGTCGGCCATTTTACCCAGGTTGGCTAGAGTTGAACATCTGGACGGCGAAGGAGTTCATCGGGGTTCATAGCGTCGGGCTGGCTGCGGCGGAGCAGCGTCGCGCTCTCCTTTTCCGCCCGTATCCGCTCGATTAACCGAACTCTGGCTGTGGCAGCGGCCATCGCCAGCTCCGGCTCGGAGGTGATCGCAAAAGATAGGGCATCTACGGACCCCCCATCCCCGACATAAACCAACGCGTCTATGGCGAGAAATGCCAACTCCCGATCCGGGGCAAGGACGAGGGAGTCCAGCGCATTGCGCTCGTTGAATTCCAGGTCCGCGGGATGCACTTCGTTTGCCCTCGGCAACAACTGCTTTAGGAGCGGGATCACGCGATCTCTGGCGGTGGGATCGTGATAGGCGATCGCCAACTCTCCGATGGCCTTGGGATCGGGACAGTCGACATCTTCCTTCGGGAAAAAACTCAATCCGGTATTGGTGCCCTGATATTGAGGGTCGATTGACGATCCTCCCCCAGGCGCGCCAAAAGGCAGTATTCGGAAAAGCGCTAGTAAAATGATGGGCAGGTCCAACAGCATAAGATATGGCAGCCGAAAAGCGCGGCTCATTATGAAGATGAAGAGAAATAGTCCCGACCAAAATCCTCCCCAGAGCCCAATCCTAACCCGCCGTTCGCGCAGTTGGCTCGCCGAAATCCGAGGCAGGATCGGTTTCATTGACTCCGATTCTCCCGCGACCGCAACAGTTGCCGCGTCGGCGTGAGGGTCAACCGCGTCGGACGAAGCAGATTCTCCTCATCGTGACCAAACGGCTTTTCCCCGGCCCGAAGCAGCCGCGTGCTCTGCCGATGCTCCAGCAGCATAACGCTCAATCGGTCTGCCGATTCCCGCGCAACCGCACCGATTTCATCCGGCCGCGCCGCCAAATGCTTCAGGAAAAATAGGCAGGATTCGTCCCCAATGTAGCCGATTGCGAAAACGGCAAGCCGGACCATCTCTCGATCGGCGGACATCGCTAAACTCTGGATTGCCTGCCGCTCGGTGGCCGGCACTTCGCTCGGTTCCATCAGAGGCGCCCGCGCCAGGCACCTTTTCAAAGCGTCCGCGACCGGCTTCCGAGACGATTCCTGTTGGTAGCAGACTGCCAGCGGTCCGGCGGCCATCGGCTCCTCCTCCCGCCAAAACTGGTCGAAGATATCCGAGAGGGATTCACCCCAATGGGTCGTCAGAACAACCGGGCAAAGCAGGCAGGCGATCAGAAGATAGAGGGGCTCTTCCAGCAAGCAGGCGGTCAATACGGTGGCGAGGACGATCCAGGCGATGAGCATGACGCCCTTGTCGCTAACGGTTCGGCGATCCCGCAGCTTCGTTGTCAGGCTTGCCACGACAGAATCAATACGCTTCCGGTTGGGAGTCTCCTGGTCGCTCTTCCTCCGGGCTTCGCAACAACTCATCCGCGGCCATGGCCTCATCTTGGACCGGACGCAGCAGTTCGTCGGTCACATTGGGCTCAACAGAGGCTCGCAGCAAGCGATTGGTCTCCTTTTCCTTTTCCAACTGCTCCGACAGATGCTCCGCCGCCCTCGCCGCCGCCTCGCCGACAATATCCTTCCTTTGTGCCAGCGACCGAAGGCATGCCAAGGCGCGGTCATTGCTCCATCGCTCCAATGCGCCAACTACCAGCAACGACAGCTGTTCGTCTCTAGAATGGGTAAGCGCAACGATGGAAGCAAGTTCGCTTTCGGAAAGATGGGTGCTTTCATGCAGGTGTGCTTCTGGCAGGAGACGCTTCAGAATTGGGACCACGTACCGGCGATCCATCGGATTTCGATATGCTCTCGCCAACTCGCCAATAGCGTTCGGATCGTTTGCCAACTGTTGGTTATTCACAATCTCCCCTACGCGTCGCCATTGGAAAGCCGCCCCAAGAAATATCGCCGCCACTACAAAATACCATCCAAGATAAAACTCTCGCAAAATGATCCAGGAATAGGCCGTGGCAAGTATCATGATAGCGGTGAAGGAGCAGTATAACGACTCTCTTCTCCGCCTCGTCCTCAGACGGCGAATCCATACCGAATCACGCGCATTGTCATTCATGAGTGTGACCCAATTCTCCTGAGCCGGTGGTTTCCGCAGCAGTTCGGCCACCGGGGTAACATCCATACCGGCGGGTCGGAGCAGAGATTCCGGATTATCGCCCGGGGGCCTCTCCGCTGCCCGGAGCAGCCGGTTTTCATCGCGGGCCGCCTCGATATTTGCCCTCAATCTTGGTACGGCCTTCCCTGCGGCTTTACCCACGTCGTCATCCCAATCTGCCGCGGCGGTTAGGAAGATCAGCGAGTCTTCGTCGCCGACATACACAAGCGCCTCGATGGCAAGCAGAGCCAGCTCCGCATCGGTAGACAGGACCAACTTCTGCATCGCGAGCAGCTCTTCGATCGAGAAGGTGCTATGAAGCAGACGCGGTGCTTTGGGAAGTTGCCGCTTTAGCAACGGCAACACCAGATGCCGATCGGTAACGTTTTGGTATGCGATTGCCAATTCGCCAACAGAATCCGGATCTTCGCCATACCAATATCCCTTTAGCACATCCCGCAAGCTGTTGCCCAGATTCACTGCAAAGATGGTGAACGCCATTGCCGCGCCAACGAGCAGAAGGCCTATCTGTTGATATAGGATCGCGAAGATGCAGGACGCGGCGAAAATCATGGTCGCATACATGAGACCTTTTTGTTGGCGTTCCCGCCTTTCCCGAAGCCGCAACGTCAGGCTGCGGGTCTGCGGGTTGCGGCGCAGCCGCTTCTGGCCCCATCGTTTGGATTTGGGTTCAGCATTCACACTCGCATTGTATCACTCTAACCAAACATCGCCGATATATGTTAAACTCCCAGAAGATGCTTCGAGAAATCTCAGTCGAGAATCTGGCGATCATCGAGTCGGCGCGAATCGAGTTTTCGGGCCGGCTCATCGCAATCACCGGCGAGACGGGCGCAGGAAAGTCCCTGGTCGTGGATGCCATCGGGTTGGCACTGGGCGATCGGGCGGAAAGCGCGTTCATCCGCACCGGCGCTGCGAAGTGCGTGATTACGGCGGTTTTCGACTTGGGGGGAAATCGGACGCATCGGACAGATCGGACCGATCGGACGAATCAGTCCGATTTGTCCGATCGGTCCGATTCTTCCTCGCTTCTTTACGATCATGGAATCGAGTTGGAAGACGGCTGCCTGTACCTGGCGAGAGAGATCGCCGAAGGGCGGTCCCAGTGCCGCATCAACGCGCGGCCCGTCCAGGCATCCGTCGCGAAGAGCGTAGGAGAACTGCTTGTTGACCTGCACGGCCAGCACGAGCACCAGTCGCTCGTCCGGCCCAGCGCCCATCGCGATCTGCTGGACGCCTGGATCGGCCCCGAAGCCTCACAATTGCGCCAGAAACTGGCTGCCGTCTGCGCCGAGCTTCGGGCGACCCGATCGCATATCGAGGAGTTGGAAGGGCGGTCACGGGAGAGGGAGCGCCTGATCGACCTGTATCGTTACGAAGTGGAAGAGATTGATGGGGCGGAATTGGTTCCGGCGGAAGAGGTCACACTGAACGCCGATCGCAAACGGATGCTGAACGCCGAAAAACTGGCCACCGAGGTTGGGGCGGCCATTGCGGCAATGAGCGAAAGCGAGGCATTGTCTTCCGCCGAAGCCGCGCTGGATCGAGCCGCGCAATTGGACGATGCGATGCAATCGATCGCCGAGCAGATTCAATCGGCGATTATCCATATTCAAGAGGCTCATTCCTCCCTCGAACAGTATTTGGGCACGCTGGAATTTGATCCGGAACGGCTGCAGATGGTCGCGGATCGGCTCGATCTCATTGGGCGGCTAAAGCGAAAATACGGCGCGACCATCGAAGAGGTTCTTGCCTACGGATCGAAGACACGTGTTGCCCTTGCCGAACTGGAGGCCAACGAAGAGACGATGACGGCGTTGCTCGGATCCGAGCAGAAGCAGTCGGCGCTGGTTTTAGAATTCGCGGACAAGCTATCCGCTTTGCGAAAAAAGGCCTCCAAGCAGTTCGCCACCGCCATTGCAAGTCAGTTGAGGGAGCTGGCAATGGAAAGCGCCTCGTTTGAGGTTTCGCTCGCTCCGAAGGCGCCGGATTCGACCGGGGCCGAGGCAATCGAGTTCCTGTTCTCCGCCAACCCCGGTCATCCGCCCCAGCCGCTCACCAAAATCGCTTCCGGCGGCGAGATGTCACGAGTTATGCTGGCGCTCCGGTGCGTTTTGGCGGGCGCGAGCCCCGCGCCGACGCTGGTGTTCGATGAGATCGATGGCGGGTTGGGTGGCCAGACGGCCACGGTGGTGGGAGCAAAGCTGCGGGAGCTATCCAAGCACAGCCAGGTGATCGTGATCACGCATCTGCCGCAGATCGCCGGGCTGGCGGACGAGCACTTCGACGTGGAGAAGCGCGCGCAAGACGGCGCGACGCATGTTTCGCTCTCGCGGTTGGAGGGGGAGGCGCGGGTTGCGGCTCTCGCCCGGATGCTCGGTGGTTCCGCGGTCGCGCAGGTCGCGTTGGACCACGCCCGCGAACTGCTCAAATCGTAACGCTGGCATCCTGCCGGCATTGATGACACTAGCCGCATAGGACCTATACGACCTATACGACCTATACGTCCTATAAGGGCTGGAATAATGCCGGCAGGATGCCGGCATTACTTTGAGGCTACTTCGTCGAGCCATTTGCCGATCTCGGGGGCTTCGCGCATGCCTTCCCGCCGGTCCACTTCCGTGCCGTCCGGACGGAGAATCACCACGGCTGGGATGCCGCTGATGCTGTACTGATTGGCCAGCGACGAATTCTGATCGACGTCCACCTCGACCGGAACGAACGCCGCTGCCTTCTCAATCACCTTTGGGCTCTTCCAGGTGGTCTCTTTCATCTCTTTGCACGGCCCGCACCAGGTCGCATAGAAATCCACCAGCAGCAGCTTATGTTCCTTATCCGCCTTGGTCTTCGCCGCGTCAAAACTGCTCATCCACGCGATCGGACCGGACTCAACCGATCCCCTGGGTCCAGGGGCTTTCGGGCCGCACCCCGCCAATCCCGCCAATAAGACCGTAACCAGAAGTACTTTTCTCATTCGATCCCCCTCATCCATTATACGGTCCGGGATTGCGAATCGCTACGCCGCGCAAGAAAACGAACCGCCCTGCCCAGGCAGAGCGGTCGCGAATTGAACCCGAAATGGCACTAGCCGCCGCCCTTCTTGGCGATCTTGGCTTTCGGCTTGGATTCGGTCGTTGTCATCGTTTTGTCAACCGTTTTGATTATCTTCCAGACGCCGCCGACCTTCTTCCACGTGTCAACCCCGACCTCATGGACCTTTGTCGAACCGGACGGCGTGTGTTTCACCGTCATGCTGAAGTCGAAGCTCACGTCCACCGTGTCCCCTTGGGTCTTGACGCTCAGGAGCTTTTCTTTCGTCTTGACCGACTTTGCGTTCGCCATCAGGCCATCGACCATTTGGAAGAACTCATCGCGGCTGGACTGCTTTCCTTTGTCGTCAATCGTAACGAAACTCTCATCGAACGACTTCTTGAACGACGCGACATCCTTCTTATTGATTGTCCCCATCAGAGAGTTGTATCGTTGCTTCCATTCCTTTGGCACTGCAGGTCCGGCATTTGCAACGACGAAGAGCGCGACCGCGCTCAGAACGATAACTTTTCTCAACATGGCTGCACCTCCCAATTGTCAGGATGATTCATTATGGCACTGGCGCTCAGCCTTTTGGGGTGCTTAGTTCCAATCCGCAAACGCCGGCCCGGGCCAATCAGCTTCCTCCAACTCGGTGGTATGCCTCCTGTATCCAGGCCTCCAGCTCCCCATCGATATCTTCGCCTGCTCTGAGCTCTATTTCGTTATGAAACGTAGTCTTGGACGGCTGTTCCAATTTGACGATTCGATCGCTATGAAGTTCGCGGGACAGGACGATGTTAAGGCGGAGGCCGTTCTTGCGGGGATGAACACCAAGAAACGCCGCTCGGCCAGCGACGATGTGCAGGGACGTCTTCTTTTCTTCCACGGTGTATGGGCCGATCTTGCCAAGCGCGGTTGCGAGGGTTTCGTAGGCCTGGGCCGCGGCGGGATTGGCGGCGAAGAGCAGTGGCATGGCGGCTTTCATGGCTTCATCATATCACGTAACGCCGGCATCCCCGCACCTGCGTTGCGTTCCGGTTGGACGTGAATATCGGTCAAATGTGCGGTTCGAAGAACCCTTTCAGACTGCATACGCGAATCGTACCTTCGGTCGGATCGAATTTAAAAGTGGTCGTTTCATCCGCCTCCGCGCTCTCAGCGATCTGACCGGCAACACATGGATCACTGTGGCTGAACTGAATGTGTTGAAGGCAGTCGAACGGTAGACGCGGGTCGTCTTGCTGAATGGTCCCAAATGTCAACCACCGTGGCCCGCGTCGAATGCCGACCTCCAAAACGCGGGTCATGGTTGTCTCATTCCAGAACAGTTGCCAAGACGACCCGCGTCTACAACGGGAATCCATGTATACTAGGTAATGTTCGGGTAACCCGTAGGCAGAAGGACAACATGCGCATTTCATTGATGACCGGAGCTTCGTTGGTGGCTTTATCTGCCGTGATTTCGACCTGCGCGGCAAGACAATCGCCGATCCAGAATCCACCGGGATCGGAAGCCGCAGTCAACGCATTTCATAAGGCGCTCCCTGGCGCGACGCTTAAGGGAGTGGAAGCACCGAAAAATTTTGGCGCTGAAGCGGCTGATGGATCGCCGCTCTTTTGGACGATTCGCTACGAACTTGGCGGCGTCGCCGGGGAAGTCCCCATCACCCCAGACGGTCTCATAATGAAGCTAAAGCAGAGAATTTCAGCCGGCGATCTGCCGGCTGCCGTCGCAAAGGGAATCTCGAAAGAAGCGAACGGCTCGAAGGTGACCACCTACGAACGGCAAGAAACTCGCGCAACTCTGAAATATGTATCGCTGCAGTCGCCGACCAAATACTATATGATTCAGGCAACCCAATCCGGCAAGTCCTATCTGATCGTGGCCCGGCCAGATGGCACGATCTCAAGCCAGCAGCAGTTGGGTGCTGAGAACGAGGGCGGTGAAAAGGCGGAAGAGGCCGCAGAGAAGAGCAGCGCGTCGACACCCAAAGAGATCCAGGTGCCGAAAGAGCAGCGGAAGGCCGTCGATTGCGTGAAGGCCGCCTATCCCGGCGCGCTTGTGCAGGCCGTGGAATCCGTTGGCTATGACGACGGTACGGGCGAGATGTCTGTTCTTTCTTATGAGGTGGAATTTCCTTGGCACGGCAGCGTCAAGGAGGCCCACGCGACGCCGGACGGAGATATCCTCGATTACGATCGGAAAATATCCGAGGCCGAGTTGCCGAAGGCGGTGCGCGATGCGATTGGCGCAAAACTGCCGAACTCCACCATCAAGTCTGCAAAGCAGATGGAAGACCACGCGGAGTTGAAATTCGTGGCACTCACCAATCCCAAAACGACGTATATCATTGGTCTGACCGCAAACGGCAAGTCAAGGCAGATCAGCTTTACGAGCGAGGGAAAGAAGATCACGCCGTTCAGCTTTTCGCAGGGCAAATAACAGATGCAAACAACAAAAATCGACCCCGCCCATATAAACCAGGCCGACGTTGACGAATATCGCCGGAAAGGTTACGCCCTATTCGGCCAGGTGCTAAGCGACCAGGAGCTCACCGAAGCCCGCGCGCACGTGGACTATTTGATGGCCAACCTGCCGGAAGGCGAATGGCCGGAGCGCATGAACAGCATCCACGTGCATGACGAATTCATGTACAAGCTGTGCACCACCCCGAAACTGTTGGACGCGGTGGAGAAGTTCATCGGCCCTAACATCGTTCTGTTTTCCAGCCACCTACTGGTGAAGGCGGAAAAGGAGGGCCACCTGGTTCCCTGGCATCAGGACGGCATCTTCTGGCCGATGGAACCGATGGAGATACTCACTGTCTGGCTGGCGCTGGACAACGCGAGTTGCGATAACGGCTGCATGAAATTCATTCCGGGAACGCACACGAAAGGCCCCATCGACCACGAAGACAAGGACACTGAGGTAAGCGTCTTGCACCTCGGCCTTCCCGACGGTATCGTGGATGAATCAAAATCCGTGGATTGCGCCCTGCAGATGGGTGAGTTTTCTTTGCACGATCCATATCTGATTCACGGTTCCAACCCCAACCGTTCTCATCAACGGCGCGCCGGATACACGATGCGCATGATGCCCGCCTCGACGAAGCTGCATCGGACCGGATATTACGAAAACCATAAAATGTATCTCGTGCGCGGCGAAGACAGGGCCGGCAACAACAGCTACGAAAACGCCTAACCCCGATAAATATTGATCTCGCCGTCGCCGTCCAGATCGAGATGCCGATCGTTAAGGCCGAAGTTGGCCATGACGAGGGCGACAGTTCTGGCTCCGGTCCGCGGTTCGAATGTCGTGATGGCTGCCACAAGATCGCCGGCATCGATGGCGTCATCATTATCGAAATCGCCGGCGGTGTCGAATTCCCAATCCACTGTGACCTTCCCTAACACCGTGAGGGCGGCGCGCCTTTTCGAAAGCCATCCGTCAACATGCGCGACGACATCGAACGCCCCGTCGTGTTCGAACTCGACTCGATAGCGTCCCTCGCCATCCAGCGTTGTTGTTGCGGCCTCGATGATGCCATCGCCTACAAGATGAATGGTGATCTCAATATTGGCCGGAAGCCCCTCACACTCATCCAGCAAGACGCGGCCCGACACTACATTTTTCGCGTGCATTGCCCATTTGGCGATGTTTCGGGCGAAAAACTGATTTTCGGGATGCCGCTCCAAGACAACCGTATTGAACATATCCGTGTCGGCAACGACGAACAGACGCCCCTTCCCTACTTCCGGCGTGCCTTCCAGCACCAAGGCGGCCAGGTTCTCCGCAGGGTCGGTCAGCAGAGGAATGTTCGAATCCGGTCCGGTTAGGTGACCGTTCTTGCCGAAGTAGACGGTGAAGAGATTGCTCGTCAAAGGGTGCGCGGTAAGGACGTGGCCATCGCCATAGGGAGTATCGCCGTCCAGATGAACGCCGAAATGCCGCAAAAGATCGTTGTAGGCGTATTCGTTGCCTGTGCAGCCGCACTCCCCGATAACCACAAGAGTGCCTCCGCCCCGAACCCATTTGGTGACCGCGTCCTGCTCTTGCGCTGTGAACCGCTGCGTCGAGATATTGCCGGTGACGAACACCGATACCGTTCCCAAGAACGCGTCCGTTATGTCCGTCGTCTGTTTCCACTGCGCGCCGTATCCCTCCCAGATTTTGCGAAACGACGACATCAGCTCCCCGTTTTGGATGTTGTTGGCGTCACCGTTCATGCGGCTCTTGCCAAGAATTCCGACATCGGTTGCATGAGCGGGCAGTGTGAGGAACATGAGGCAGCCAAGAATGGCAATTCGAACCATGGTACCGATAGGCAGTATATCGCGGAAATGCCCGTCCTGAAAGCATTTTCGCTGAGGAAGGAAAAGCAATTGGCCCGGCGCGAAAGCGCCGGGCCCGGAAAACTACTCTCCCGTCAGGCCGAAGTTCAAGAACACAAGGTTTAGGTCCGGCAACCCGACGGTTCCATCTCCGTCCAAATCGGCCATCGAGCCAGTTTCGCCGAAATTGACCATAATCGAGTTCAAATCTAGCAAATCGACAGCGTTATTTTCGTCTACATCTCCGTTGATCGGCAAATCCCAATCCAAAGTCTTTGTGGAGAGGTCAAGGACTACACCCGTGATCTTGGAAGATAGCCAGCAATCGGCCTTGGCCACAACGTCGAACGTCCCCGCATTCGTCGTGGCGTACTGATAGTTGCCCTGGGAATCGAGAACGGCTGAGCCTGCAAAGATCAAGTTCCCGCCCTGTTGGAAGCTTAGGTCCAGCGTCTTGCCTGTCGGATCGCCGACGAAATTCCCTAACAGAACCGCGCCTTTCAATATGCTCTTCGGAGCCATCGCCCATTTAGCGATGTTTCGGACCAACGTTTGCAGGTCCGAATGGTGAGGCAAGTGTCCGTTCGTCAACGTATCGAAGTCGCCAAACGCGAAAAGCCTTCCGGCGCCGACTTCAGACGTGCCCTCCATGACAAGACCGGCGAGGTAGCCGTCCGGGTCATTGATGAGTTGTAGACTTGACGCCGGTCCGGTGAGACGGCCGTTCGTTACCATATAAACGCCGCCCACTCCCTGGGTGATTGGATGGGCGCCGAGAACTGAACCTGTTCCGGTCGCCGTCGTACCACTGATCGTGACGCCAAAGGGATTTAGCATCGTCGAATATGCCGGCTGACTTCCCAATCCGGCGCTCTCGCCAGTCACCACCAAGGTGCCGCCGCCATTGACCCACGCGACAAGAGCCGTCTGTTCAGCCGCCGTCAACCCAGTAGCGTTGATTTGTCCGGTGACAAATACCGTTACCGACGCCAAGAAGGATGGAGTCAACACACCCGTTGCCCGCCATGCAGCGCCATTATCCTGCCAAATTGCCCGAAACGAAGAAACCTGGCTACCCGTGGATAGGACTAGCCCTGCCCCGTTCATTCGGCTCGCATCGAAAATACCGACGTCCGTCGCCGGACAGGTGAGAGTTGTGAAAAGCAATAGGATGCCCAGCGAGTACTTCATATCCGCTCTCCTTTAATGAAAGAAATCGAACGAATCGTTTTCCTCACGTTATCACAGGCGCGGCGAACTTTCTAGTCGAGATTTTACGCGTCGTAAACAGTAACTACAGATATTTGCTAGGGTGCAAAACTGGTGGAGTCAAAGGTTGGCGATTGATGGATACGTCCTGCAAGGCAATGCGGATGGCCGAACTCGGCTACGTCGCCTAAATTTAAACAATGGCCCGGCGCGAAAGCGCCGGGCCACATGCCCGTTATTCGCCGGCCATGCCGAAATTGACAAAGACGAGATTGATGTCCTTGATAGTGATCACACCGTCTCCGTCCAAATCGATCGATGGATCGGCATCACCATAACCCACGAACAGCGGGTTCAGGTCATACAGCCCGATGGCGTTATTGTGATCCGTATCGCCATTGACGGCTAGGTCCCAGTCGATCACTGGGTTCGATACGGAGAGATCGACGTTACTGACCCGCCGGGACAGCCAGTGATCGCATTTGGCAACGATGTCGAACGTTCCCGCTTGGGATAGCTGACATTCGTAGTTGCCGGTCGCGTCCAGCGGCACGGTGTCCTGGAAAGCCAATGTGTCGTTCTGATAAAAAGCCAGGTCCAGCGTCATTCCGACCAACGCACCAGTGAAGTCGGCGGGAGTGACCTTTCCCTTGAGTAGATTGTATCCGAGGGCCCATTTGGCGATGTTTCGGGCGATCGCCGGACCGGTAGGATAGTTAGACATGTAGTATTCGGTGAACATATCGGAATCACCGATGACAAACAGCTTGCCCGAACCGACCTCGGCTGTCCCCTCCATGACCAACGCCGCTAACTCAGAGGCATTGTCCTTAATGAGATGAAGGGCCGACGCGGGACCGACCAGATAGCCGTTCTTCGCGATATAGACGGTCGTGAGGCCGTTGGTAATGGGATGATTGGTCAGAACCTGACCATCGCCGTAATACGTAGTACCCTGGATTGTAACTCCGAATCGATTCAGGATAGTATTGTATGCGGCTTGGTTCCCCGTTCACCCACACTCCCCGGTAACAACCAGAACGCCACCACTCTTGACCCAATTCACCGTGGCGTCCTGCTCGGCGGTGGTAAATGGAATATTCGCGATGTTTCCCGTGTAAAACACTTTCACACCGCTGAGGAATTCGGGCGTTATCAGGTCGGCCTCGCTCCATGCGGCGCCGTACCCTTCCCAAATCGACCGTAAAGTGGCGACATTGGCGCCTGATTTGATGTTATTGGCGGCGCCGTTCATGCGGCCTGTGGCGAAGACCCCAACGTCCTTCGCCAGGCAGACGCCCGCGATGAAAACCAGCGCCATGCCAATGATTGGCTTCATTTGGCGCCTCCTTTCAACAAATAGTATATCGCGGGACCCATCCATTGGCAAGCCTTTGAGTCCCCGTTTCCCAAGAAAGAGATAGACTTCCCCCATGTGCATCGTCGATCTGGGTCCAAACCCGACGGGCAGAGAGCCGGCAATCGAGGAGGCCGCTGTGGAGATCACGAAAGGCGGCATCGTTGCGATCATCAACGAGACCCTTTTCGGGCTGGCCTGCGACGCTCGGAACCAAGAGGCCTGCCGGCGGCTCTGCGCTCTGAAAGGCCGGAGAGAGGCCCACCCGCTGCCGGTTCAGGCTGCCGCGCCGGAGCCGCCCTATTGGACTCAGCCCGTCCCCGCCGCGGCCCGAAAGCTCTTCGGCAGGTTCTCGCCGGGACCGATAACTATTGTGGTACCGGCCGATCCCGCGATTGCGCCGGAGGCACAGGGCGAGAACAACACCGCAGCCTTGCGAGTTCCGTCCCATCCGGTCATGATGGCGGTCCTTCGCGAGTTCGGGGGACCGGTGGCCTGCACGAGCGCGAACCCGTCGGGCAGTCCAGGGGCCAGGTCGGCGGAAGAGGTTGCTGCCTACTTCCCCCACGGCTTGGCGATGATACTGACAGGCGGTCCGGAACCGGCCGGGGTGGCCTCGACCGTGGTTGACGCGAGCGCCGGCCCGGCCCGCGTATTGAGAGAAGGCGCTATCCCGAGTGAGGAGATCCTGCGATGTATAGAAGAATAGCTTGGCTGGTCCCGCTGGTGCTGTGCGGCTGTATGGGTCCGCGCCCTGAGGCGGACAAGTTGTCCCTTTCGGACCAGCTGTCGATTGCAGCAGGCGCCGGGGAGTTGGATCGTGCCACCGCCATCTCGAAGAAGATATTTGAACGAGAAGACGTTTCTCTGAGGACATTCGAGATGGTTCGCGACATCTATATTCACAAGAACCAGCATGCGGGATCCATTGTGGCAATCGAGGCTGAGATGGACAAGGTGGCGAGGTTGCCGCGGGACGATCAGGCGCGGCTTCATCAGTTTTTGGCCGTCGATTACTTCGAGACCGGCAAGGGAGAGAAGGCGATCGAGCATTTCAAGAAGGCGATGGAGCTGAGCCCTTCCAACCGGAAGATTCAAAACGACTACGCATACATTCTTTGCGAAACGGGCGGCGATCTGAACAAGGCGCTGAGCATGGCCAAAGTCGGCTTAGAATATGAGCCGAATCATCCTTCAACGAATGACACTTACGCCTGGATCCTCTTTAAGAAGGGAGCCATGGCGGAGGCGATACCGCGCATCGAGCGCGCGCTGACACTTGATAAGAAAAGCCCTCAGCCAAACCCGGAAATCTACCTGCATGCAGGAGTAATCTTCGAAAAGGCCGGCCGGAAAGCGGACGCGGTCGCGAACTACAAGATTGCCATCTCCAGCGGGTTGATGGATTCAAAGACGGTGCGCACTGCGAAGGAGATGCTGAAGGCGCTCGACCTTAAGGCCTATGCCGACGCAACCCGGCTGCCCTCCAGCAAAGGAAGTTCGAAGGGTTTTTGACAAAATGCTATCTTTTGGGCCACTCGGCCCTATATCTTGCGCCAACTGTAACCATAGTACATAATGGCGAAGTCGTACGGTAAACGGGCAGTCCTGCGAATCCGCGTACCCATCGGTATGACCACGGGCGCCCATATCAATAGGAGAAGAACAATGAGGTTACTCACCAGAATGGCCATGGTTGTCGCCGCGGCCACGTTGGGCGTCTCGGTTATGGCCCAGGCCACCACGGCCCCGCCGGCCGGCGGCCAGGATCCGAGCCTGGCAGCTACGAAGTCCCTTATCAAGCATGTATTCAAGGCCAGCCAGAAGTACAAGATGAAGATCGACGTCCAGATGCAGCCGGAAAAGGTATCCGCCGAAGCCACCAACATTGACGTCAACATCGAGACGGAAGACACCGTCCAGAAGGTCAACGAGGACGGCAGCGCTAAGATCGAAAGCAAGTACACGGCCATGAAGGTCACCTTAAACGGCAACGTTGTTATGGACGAGCCCCCCACAGATACGGAGAAGTCAACGGTCTCCGCGAACAACACTCCCATCGACTTCGAATCGGCAAACGCTGATGACGGCGATTTTGGCAAGCGGCTTACGCTGGCTATGGCTCCCATCTACTCGGACAAGGCCCTTGGCGTCGGCGATGCCTGGACCCACGAGTTCAAAGAGGATAAGGCCAAGGGCTGGCGCGCCGGAACAGCCACGCACAAGCTCGTTGCTTTCGAGACCGTGAACGGCGTCAAGTGCGCCAAAATCGAGCATGCATACATCGAGAAGCCTTATGCCGATGACCAAGGCTCGATCAAGGTCAACTCGACCTACTGGATAGACCTAGCTACCGGCATGCTGGTCAAGGGTGAGGGCAAAGGCACCGGTTTCTTCATCCCGAATGTTCCGGTAGAAGGCACCCTGAAGATGACGTTCAAGATTCAGCAGCTCAAGTAGCCTGCTCGTTTGCTGTCTGATCTCGTGCCCGCGCCTTCGGCGCGGGCACGATTGCATTTGCCTGCGGCCGTCATTCCGAAGCGAAGCGAGGAATCCCTTTCCGGACCTTCCACTGGCAACCGGGCCTCGTGTACGAAGGAGGCTTCAGAAAGGGATTCCTCGCTTCGCTTCGGAATGACAGCGTGGTCGCCACCGAACGGAAAGGGATTTCTCGACAAGCTCGAAATGACCTTAAGCCCTAATTAAGAATATTCAATCAAAATTTGCAACCAACCTTGATAATTCGTAAGTATAGTGACTAAAGATGAAGACAGGGAGCGATTGAATGCACAAACAACCCAACCGATGTCCTGTGTGCGAAGGGAGCTTCTATATCTCAGAGCTCACCTGCGAGGATTGCGGCTCGGTCCTCAGCGGGCAATTCGGCACGTCACGGTTCAACCGGCTCGATAAGGACCAGGCCCACTTCTTGGAGGTCTTCCTGCGCTGCAGGGGCGTTTTGAACGGAGTGGAGCGCGAGTTGGGCATCTCTTATCCGACAGTCCGTTCCCGGCTCGACGTGCTGCTCGACGCGTTGGGACTTGCTCCCACGCCCGAAGACCGGCCGAATGAAAAACCGGAGGAGCGGTCAAAAAGCCGCCAATCCGTTTTGGACCAACTGGAGCGGGGAGAGATCACCGCGCAACAGGCCAGCGAAGCTTTGAGAGGCGCGAAGTAATGGAGGGAGACATGAGAGACGAGATCCAACGTATTGCGAAGATGGTTGAGGACGGCAAGCTGACCGCCGATCAGGCCGCGGACCTGATCGATGCGATCACGAGCGGAGAGCGGCGCGACGCGGAGGAACAGCGCACGCATGAACAGCAGCGCGCCGGAACTGCCACGGGGACCCGGAAAGACACGATCGATTCTCTATTCGAGGCCTTCGACCGCACGACCCGCGACGCCATGGAGCGCGTAAATTGGCCCGAGATTTCGGAAAAGATCCGCTCGGCGGCGTCTACAGGCTGGGGCAAGCTGCGAACGGACCTGGAACAGATCGGCCGCGGCGACTGGAAGATGGTTTTTGGCCGCCACACCGCGAACAAGCATCAGGAGCTTCCGCTTTCCCTGGTCGCGGGAAACACATTGCGCGTAGAACTCACGAACGGCGACTTGACCGTTCGCGGCGGAGCGAGCGAGCAGAAGGTGGTCGCCGAGGCCGAGGTTCGCGGCCGCGACGAAGCGGAAACCGAAAAGCGGATCGCCGCCTGGTCCATGATCGTGGAAGAGAGCGGCGGAGAGGCCGTATTGAAACTGCCTGGGCCCAGCGTCGGTACGGTTCGATGCAACCTAGATATCTCGCTGCCGGAAGGCGTCATCCTTGATGTGAAGTCGGTAAACGGCTACGTCGATATGAAGGGCACGAAAGCGGCTGTGAAGCTGCAGATGACGAACGGCGACGTGACGATTGCGGACGTAACCGATCGCCTGCAGATACAGACGACATCCGGCGACATATCGCTTTCGGACTTCACCGGCAATCAGTTGACGGTCGAAAGCCGATCCGGCGATATTTCGGTCAAGAATGCCAAGGGGAACATCAACATCCGGACCGCAAGCGGCGACCTCAAGATGGAAGAGATCGATGGCGCCACCGTTTCTCTGGAAACGATCAGCGGCGATATCGACGCCCTGTTCGACGGCCCCGTCAATGGAAAGTGCAATCTGCGCTCGGTCAATGGCGACATCAAGGCGCAGATACCGGATGGTGGCAATTGCCGCGTGAGCCTGTCCTCGCTCAGTGGGGACGTGGCGAACGAGCTGCATCTCGATGACGAGATCAAGAGCGAGCGGCGCATTACCGGGCAGTGCGGCGATGGCACAGGCACGTTCGACGTCAGCGCGATCAGCGGCGACGTGCACCTGGAAATGAAATGTCTGAATTAACTCGCTGATTTCCGTTAGGAAATCGGGTTGTTACTCTTGGCCGGTCCTGTACGGACCGGCCAACTTTTTTTACGACCCTTCACAGTCGCACTGTGAAGGGACGACAGATCGCCAATTATCTCTTGCGTCGGATCAGAAGGGCGACGGCCCCGAGAAGGATGCCCGCCACCGATGCCGGCTCCGGAACGACGCCGATGTTTACGATGTCCGGACCGTTGTAGCCGGGCTCGGCGATCAGCTCCACGCCGATCAGATTTGACGGAGCGATCCCCAGGTCCAAGATGTCAAGACCCACTGCGCCGATCTCCTGCGCATTCCCAATCTCCAACGTATCGAGCGCGAAGTTGGCGTCGCCATACATGTCGCGAGTGATCAGAATCCCGCTCGTGTAGCCGAGAGCGTCCCCGTCGCGATAGATGCCGCGAACGAAGATGTCGCTGTTCATTCCGCGCTCGAACAACGCGAGCTCGACGGAGCTACGGTCGTTATCGTATGCAAGCGAGAAGCCGTCGAAGAACATGTCCATGGACCAGCGGCGCGAACCTTCGCTATCCATCAGATGGTTGAGGTTTTTCTGTCCAAACACCTCTTGCAGCGTCCCTTGCGCGAAGGCTTCATTGAGATATGGCTCGGAGACGTCGGCGCAATCGGGATTGATCTCATATTTGTTGGCGTTGGCATCCATGTCCCTCGCAATGTTGTCCGACCAACCGAACGCGCCGTCCGGCCCATAGAGGACCGAGTTATTAATTCGACCGATGTGATTGGAGGTCATGACAGCGGACGAGCCTTGAAAGCCCATGGAGTCCAGGTGTCGGACCAGCGTGGATTCAGAAACGATGACGTTTTGAGCTTTGAATGGAGCCGCATGCGCTGATATTGCCAGCAAGCAGACTCCCGTGAGCACGGGGTATGTTTTGAGCACGGGATAGCACCTCATCGAATGGCTTATGCTGCGGCATGGCCTTCCCAAGCCCACGCCGGGCATGGGGTGAGATGCACATGGCGTGCCAATCCGCCGGTTATCGTTGCGGGTAATTTAGCGACTTAGTACGATGTGTCTCTAGTAGCCTTCGACGATCCCATTGAGAATCGGGTTGACCGCGCCCTTGAGCTCCCGCGTCGCCGGATCAAGCTGGACGCCGATCCAGTACCCAATCAGCGAAAAGCCTTGCTTCGGCTCAATCTCCAACACCTGCTGGCCCATCTTGCGGACCGACTCCAATACATCTGCCGGGAAAGCGCCCTTATTCACCGTCTGATACTCGAAGCCTTTCCCCGTAAAGTCGGGCAGCCAATACGTGGGGCTGTCTATCGTGGCCTTCGGGTCTTTTCCATATAGAAGGCAATAGACGAGACCCTGCAGCATCGTTTCGTGCAGGCCCGCGCCGACGGCGCTGCAGGCGAGAACCGGCTTGCCGTCGCGCAGCACAATCGTTGGATTCGTGCGATTGGGAAACCGCTTTCCAGGACCCGCCTTTAGCACGAAATCCTGCTGGAAGGAGGCCGAGTCGGGGATGGAAATGCCATCGACAAAGATGCCGGTTGTCCCCCAACTGATATCGTTGCTGGAGTGAACGAGGGCCGCGATATTGCCGTCTTTGTCCACGACGACAATTCCGTCGGAATGATTCCCGACCTTGATGGCGCCGACCGTTTTCGGCTGCTTCAGTTTCTTCAACGTCTGTATCGCTGCCTCCGGCTTGACGCGGTTTTCAAATGCGGCGTCCGTATACGGCGTTGACATCAGGTAACTGTTGATGTGCCCGATTCGGCCAATCTGGATCAGATCGAACAGCGCCCGTGCCGAGCTGGTGGGCGATCCTTTTTGCGATAGGTGATCCGCCTCCACCAGATTCAGCGCCTCCACCAACTGGACGCCTCCCAGCTCTAGTATCCCTACCGTGTACACATCCGCACCGTTCAGCTTTGCGTGCAACGGCTCGGACCATGTTGCCTTGTAGCTGCTCAGGTCTTCCAGCGTGGCCTTGCCGCCCTCCCGCTTGATAGTGCTGACAAACTTCTTCGCCCACGCACCCTTGTAAATGTAGTCGGGACCTAGCGCCGCAACCTTCCGCAATGTGCTCGCGAGGTCCGTCTGTTTGAACGTCTCCCCGAGCTTGTAGAAACTTCCATCTGGTTTGGTCAATATGGCCTTCATTTCCGGCAGCCTCGTGATTACATCCTTGCGGCTATTGATGATCAAGTCAAGCGCGTAGTCAACCGGAATTCCCTTTTCGGCGAGATCGATGGCGGCGGCAAACACCGTTTCTCGCGTCAGTTTTCCGAATCGCTTCTGTGCTTCCGTGACGCCAGCGATGTAGCCGGGCACCATCGCCGTGCGCCCACTGGGTTTGCCTTTGGCTGGGATCGTCAGCGGCTCAGTCTCCTCTTTGAACGTGTCGTATCCCGCGTTCAGGCAGTACACCTTTTTGGTCTTCGCGTCGTAATAGACCATGTTGAAGATGCCGGCGAAGCTGTTCCATGACCCGCCGCTGAGGACGATCTGCGCGAGGCTTATCGCGGCGGCGGCATCAACTGCGCTGCCGCCCATCTCCAACACTTTGAGGCCGGAATGGATGGCGAGGGGGCCGGTGGTTGCCGCTATCATTGCGGTCTTGGCAATCACCTGCAGCTTTGGCTGCCCGAACTTGCCGTTGAGCTCGACGTACCGTTTGTACTCTGCCGCTGGCCAGGTGGATGGAGCCTGGGCGAAACCCACCGAAACGAGGGCACACAGGCCGAGGACGGCTTGGCAGGCTTTCATGGGAATACCCTTCCACTGCGGCCTACGGGGTCCTGCCGGCCTTGACGGGCCACGCTCCCTCGGGCCATAATCGGCCTCCACGGTGCACCCGTAGCTCAGTTGGTAGAGCAACTGACTCTTAATCAGTGGGTCCAGGGTTCGAGTCCCTGCGGGTGTACCAATCCTCTTGAAAACGCGAACCGAGCGGTTTGTTCAAAAACGCTTCCTCCGTATCATGGCCGGGATCCAGAACTTCAGCCCTCACAAGTTGAGGCAAACGAGCATCACTGCCTACCTGCACGCCACAAACGGCGACGTGCGTGGGGCACAGAAGTTCAGCCGCCATTCCAAGCTTGCGACGCTGATGATCTATGATGACGCCCGGGAGGACCTGCAGGGACGGGCGACAAGGCTTTTATCTGAGCTAGCATAGATCGCCCAGGTCCCTTGGGTGAGAGGTTCACCGGCGCACCGAACCCGGGCGGCATTATCGATGGTTCGGAAAAAAGGACCGCATGGCTATTTGCTCCTAATGCGGACTAAAGTCGCGATATCCTCCCTATGTGTGACCTCCTTCCCTCTGACCGACTCCAACCAGTGAGTATTTCCCCTACATGGGTATGCCGGAAAGCAGACGCATGCCCGGAACGGCGCAACAAGTATGATAGGGTACAGTGGTTCACTTCGGGTACTTCTTTGATGCTCACCTCACGTTGGTCGGCATCGTCGAGGGGCCGAAGCGATTGCAGGGCGTGCGGGGGAAGGGTCCGGCGGCAATCTGATGAAGAAGCCACAATCCTGCTACTTCCGGTCGATGACGTTCGGTTATTAAAGAGGAGGAACGATGTGAAGGGTCACGCATGGAATCGTTTACGAGTTGGACAAATGGTTTGGCAAAGCGTGGAGGCACCGATGAAGCAACTCGCGCTGCTGCTGCTCGGCTTCGCGGCAGCGTCGGCCTTAGCCCAGACAGATGTGCCGCGATTAGTAGTGCAGACAGGTCACATAGGCGTAAACACTGCCGTGTTCTCACCCGACGGAAGATACGTGCTGACCGCGAGCCAAGACCAGACGGCATGTCTGTGGGATGCAGAGACGGGTAAGGAAGTGCGGCGGCTCGAAGGACATACAGGTGGGGTCAGCTCGGCAGTGTTCTCGCGCGACTCCAAGCGCGTGCTTACGGCGAGTGGTGACAAAACGGCCCGTCTATGGGATGCAGAGACGGGTAAGGAAGTGCGGCGGTTCGAAGGGCACACAAGCTGGGTCTACTCGGCTGTGTTCTCGCCGGACGGTAGGTACGTGCTCACGGCGAGCGAAGACAAGACAGCGCGCCTCTGGGATGCCGAAACAGGAAAGGAGTTGCGGCGGTTCGAAGGGCACACAGATTTGGTCAACTCAGCCGTATTCTCACCTGACAGTAAGTACGTGCTCACGGCGAGTTACGACAATACGGCATGTCTATGGGATGCAGAGACGGGTAAGGAGCTGCGGCGATTCCAAGGGCACACAGATTTGGTCCAGTCGGCAGTGTTCTCGCCCGACGGAAAATACGTACTGACGGCTAGCACCGACAAGACGGCCCGTCTGTGGGATACCGAAACAGGGAAGGAGCTGCGGCGATTCGAAGGGCACAAGGATCGGGTCAAGTCGGCGGTCTTCTCGCCCAACGGTAAGCACGTGCTGACCGCGAGCCATGACAGAACGGCCCGTCTATGGGATTCCGAAACAGGAAAGGAGCTGCGGCGGTTCGAAGGGCACACAGATATGGTCAACTCGGCGGTGTTCTCGCGCGACGGTAGGCACGTGCTGACCGCGAGTTGGGACAACACAGCCCGTCTATGGGATGCCGAAACAGCCAAGGAGCTGCGGCAGTTCGAAGGGCATGCAAGTCAAGTCAACTCAGCCGTGTTCTCATCGGATGGCCGGTATATGCTGGCGGCGGGGGATAAGACCGCTCGCTTATGGGATATCAGGACGGGGAAGGAGGTGCGGCGGTTCGAGGGGCACACAGATAGGGTCCACTCGGCAATCTTCTCGCCCGACGGCAAGCACGTGCTCACGGCAAGTTACGACAATACGGCCCGTCTATGGGATGCCGAAACTGGCAAGGAGGTGCGGCGGTTCGAAGGACACGCAAGTCAAGTCGAATCGGCGGTGTTCTCGCCCGATGGTAGGCGCGTGCTCACGGCGAGCTACGACAAAACAGCGCGCCTCTGGGATGTTGAATCAGGTAAGGAGGTGCGGCGGTTCGTAGGGCACACACTCTGGGTCTTCTCGGCGGTGTTCTCGCCCGACGGCAGGCACGTGCTCACGGCAAGTGGAGACAGAACGGCCCGTCTATGGGATGCTAAGACAGGTAAGGAAGTGCGACGGTTCGAGGGACCCGCAAGTCAAGTCACCTCGGCAGTGTTCTCGCGCGATGGTAGCCGCGTTCTCACAGCGAGTTTCGACGGAGACAACATAGCCCGTCTATGGGATGCAGAGACGGGGAAGGTGGTGAGGCGATTTGATGGACATACAGATGCGATCTACTCGGCAGTGTTCTCGCCCGACGGTAGGCACGTGTTGACGGCGAGTCGGGACAAAACGGCCCGTCTCTGGGATGTCGAAACGGGGAAGGAGGTGCGGCGATTCGAAGGGCATACAAACGGGGTCAGTTCGGCAGTGTTCTCACCCAACGGGAGGCAGGTGCTCACGGCGAGCTACGACAAAACGGCCCGTCTATGGGACGCCGCAAGCGGCAAGGAACTCTGCAAGTCGGTCAGTTTCACCGACGGAACGTGGGCAGTTGTGGACCTCGAAGGCCGATATGACGGCAGCAATAACGGGCGTGTCGATGGTCTTCACTGGGTGATCGGTATGGAGCCCGTCGAGCTTGACCAGTTACGCCGTTACTATTTCCTTCCCGGTCTGCTCTCCAAAATATCGAAGCACGAGAAGCTGCCTCCGGTTCCGTGCAAAAACTGTGACTTAAAGCTCTATCCGGCCGTGACCGTCCAGCTAACCGACGGCAACTCCAACGCTCGCATATCTCTCACGAACCAGGGTGGGGGGATCGGCAAAGTACACATCTTTGTCAACGGCACCATGATGGAGGCGGACGCACGAGGACCGCGGGTCAATCCGGATGCCAACGACGCCTTACTGAATATCGATCTAACTTCATACCGAAGCCATTTCTATAACGATCAAGAGAATGTGATCGAAGTGAAGGTGGAGAACAAAGAAGGATACCTCGTCAGCCGCGGTGTCAAGGCGGTGGCCCCACCATCCAATCCAATGGAATCGGCGCCGACGGAGCTTTATGCAATCGTGGTGGGTACTTGCGACTACGCCTCGCCGTCCTTGCGCCTGCGCTTTTCGGGAAAGGACGCGGCGGACTACGCTCAGGCGCTGCTGATCGGCGCGAAGAGGCCATTCGGAGTGGAGAGAACCCACCTCAGCCTGCTTACCGATTGCGCGCCGGATGCCAAGCAGCGGGCCTCATTCCAGCAGTTTCATGTGACCGCCCAGCCCCCGACCAGGAACAGCATTCGTCAGGCGTTCGAATCGGCGAGGAAGGCAAAGCCGGGCGACGTGCTGCTTGTCTACCTTGCCGGTCATGGGGTTACATACAAGAAGGGACCCCTCGACATTTACGCGTACCTGACGATGGAAGCGACGGGATCCGATCTATCGATTCCTGCCGTTCGCGAAGCCACTGCCATCACCGATGAGGACCTGTGGGAATGGGTGAAAGAGGTGCCTGCCAACAAGAGGGCCATCATCCTGGACACCTGCGGGGCCGGAGCGGCGGTCGATATCACGGCTCCGCGCGACAGGCCTACGGAGTTAATCCGCGCTCTGGCGGAGTTGCAGAATTCGACGGGTTTTCACGTATTGCTTGGATGCTCGAAAGACCGATCCAGCTACGAGGCATCCCGGTTCAACCAAGGCCTCCTCACGTACAGTCTCTTGCAGGGCATGAAGAGCGGAGCCGCGCTTCGCGGCGACCGCGTCAGCGTTGGGGCCCTGTTCGCATACGCTCAGAGTGAGGTTCCCAAAATCGCCGGCGAGATCCATTGCGTGCAACAGCCACAGGTGTTTGAGGAGAAGGGACAAGACTTCCCAATTGGTGTGCTGGCCGAGGAGGACCGATCAAGCATTCGCCTCACCCTTCCGCGGCCCGCGCTTGTCAAGCCGGACTTCCAACTAACAGGCCGACCTGGCGATCCGCAGCGCCTGACCGAGAAGATGGAGGCCGTCTTGTGGGAGCGAACCACGCGGGGCTCCGACAGCCCGATCGCCTATTGGGAGACGACCACCGCTCCCGGGACATATCGCCTTGCGGGGCGCTATCAGGTCTCGGGCAAACATATCACCATCAAGGCGTTTCTGGACAAATATCCGTTCGACGGATCGCACGAGGTTGGATCCTTTACCGTTGAAGGTCCGATAGCCAGGGTGGACGGTCTCATCCTTGAGCTATATGTTAGAGCCGCAAAACGACTAACCGGCAAGTGATTGTCTTGCTATCGTAAATGTCCATTATCGATACCAATCCCACGTGGGCCAAGGATCTAAGAGTTATCGCTTCCTCGGATTCCCAGGCGCTGTCGTCGCAGTCTCCTGAGAATTCGGTGGAGGGTTGATCCCGCTCTCTTTTGGTTGGCCGTAGGCTTCCGGAACCAAAAACTTGCCGCGATCTTTGTCGGCCTTGTTCGGCTCGACCTCGATGCGATACAGATTGGCGGCGGGGTCCTGCCGAATGCCGGTCACCTGCCAAGAGACCTTCATGCCCTTCTTGCCGCCCGCGATCAGGAATCGATTACCGGAAATCTCTTGCTTGATATATACGAGCGCCGGCTGCCCGATACATGTTAACTGATACCGAAAGTCGCGATTGAGGGCCTCGAAGTAGGTGGGCAGCTCCACCCACGCTTCGCCGTTGTTACCCAAAACTATATTTCCATCGTAGACGTTCTTCATGTCCGGGCTTTCGACGCTGGAATGTTGAAGATACTTGTTCTCTGGATCCACAGGGTGGTCGATGCGGAACGCCTTGATGCTCGCGCTCGCGCTTTGCGCATACAGTGGTCCTTGGAAATAGCCTGCCCAACCGGTTCCGGTACGTGCGCCGTAGATCGCGTTCCCGTTGGTAGTGTAGCCATAGACACCGATGCTAATCGGCGACCAGCCAACGACACCCGCCGCGGTCGCCATGCTACTTGTTCCCATGACTCCGTTACCGGTGCCGGAATCGCCCCAGACGGCAGATTTAGCGAAAATGCTGACGTTGAGATTGCTACCGTTGGCGAAAATCCCACGGATTCCGTAATTGCTGCTGCTGTAGCCATCGATACCGAGGCCGCTGGCGCTTACTGCTTCGACACCAATACCACTTGTCTTACTCCATCCGAAGACACCAGTGCCGGTCGTGGCCTGGCCGTAGACGCCCACGCCGTTGTTGGCCTCGCCCAAAACACCATTGCTGTCGGTACCGAGGGCTTGACCGTAGACTCCTGCGTAGTTCGCCGCTGCGTTGCTGGCGCCCTGGATTCCGTAGCCAGTGTTGCTCAGACCAAAGACTCCGGTGCCAGTGTCGCTGCCTGCATATACACCGTAGCCGGTGTCGCTGCTTGCATATACACCAAAGCCGGATCCAGTCGCACAGCCCTCGACGCCGGTCCCAATATCGCTCTCGCCAAAGACGCCGATTCCTCCTATGCCTCCACCGCTAGAGCCCCAAACTCCCATGCCGGAGGGAGCTGTGGATATGCCCCGGATCCCTGCCTTGGTTGTCCCGGAGAGCGCCAGGCCGTAGACGCCGAAGCCGCTACCGCTCTGGCCATAGACGCCGTTGCCATTGGGACTTTCTCCAAAGACACCGATGCCATTATCCAGGTTATGCCCATAAAGCGCGGTGCCACTGCTGAAACTGTTGGTGACGGAGAAGGCGTTGCCGTCCACGCTGGCGTTGCCCACATACGGCAGCCGAAGGCCAAGAGCGTATGGAGTTGGCGTGACTTCTTGACGGGGAGACAGAATAACGCCATTGACGCTCACCTGCACCCACCTGCGCGCGCTGGGGAACGCATTCGCGCCAAAGTCCAGCGGAACGGTGAACAGCCCATTCAAGAGTGGCTGGTTGTTCAGGGTTATCGGATTGCCGATCTGATGATTGACGGTCAGAGACGGGTCATCGTAGAGAGTAAAGATAAGGTTGACATTCCCGCTGACAGGGAGGCCGCTTTGCATGAGTTGACCTTGATAGGTAAAGGCCGTCTGCCCGGTGGCGGATGCGACGAGGGCCGCGACAGCGGCGAGGAAGATGATAGCGCGGTTCATAGAATTCCTTTTAGCACGAGATGCTACCAGTCAGTATAACACGTAGTTACTGCCCAGCCTCGAATCGCCCCCACTCCGCCAGGCTGATCGCCGATTCGGATTGTTGGGACTCTGAACGAGCCGATGCGAAGCGGGATGAACAATTGCTCTGGCGGATTAGGTGTCGAAAAGAACCTTTATCGATAGCATTGTCGCAGGCTATGGCAGCACTTCATGGAGGTCGTGAAGAAGCTCTTTCCCCTTCAGCCCGACGGTGAACACCTGGCCGAAAGTGAAACGCGATCCGATGAGCTCGCGGATCGGCTCCGATACGAGAAGTGAGACACCCACGTCGCGAGTCACATCTTGTACTCGGCTCGCAGTGTTCACTACGTCCCCAACAACGTTTAGATCAGATCGATTGTAGTAGCCAAGTCGACCGATCACCGCTCGGCCCCAAGCGATCCCAACTCCCACCTTCATTTCGAACGCAAAACTCTCTTGGGTATAGCGGCCGAAAACTTCACTTGCTCGGATAATTTCCAGGCCGCTTCGCACCGCGCTTTCGGCGGCACGCGCAGAATCCAGGTCTTCGAAAAGGCACACTGCGCCGTCACCCAGAAACGTGATCACCCTGCCTCGATTGTCCTCGACGATGGTCCCGACGCGATCAAAATAGCGGTTGAGCAGATGCAAAACGTCAAACGCTAGATTGCGCTCGGCAAAGGAAGTGAAGTTCCGGATGTCGGCCATAAGCACGGCCACGTCGCGCTCCCTCGCCATGCCCTCCGGCGTCGCGTCGCTCTTTGGGTAGTCCTTGAGGAGACAGCAAATCTTGATCGGTCCAGTCGGTCGCAACTGACACGCTAACCGCACCGGATGCTCGTAACCAGTAAGGGCAAGGACCTTGCGCTCGGCCTCGCTCATAGGAGGGCAATTCTCGTGACCCTCCAAGACGTTCAACCGACAAGTCGTGCAGCGAGCATTGCCTCCACAGGCGTGGATGTGGGAGATCCCGTGCTGAATCGACGCCTCCAGGACCGTCATTCCGTCTCGCGCATCGATGACAAGACCGTCGCCATAGTCAATGAGCGGCATCTAGGACCTCCATTGACTTATCACTCTTCATAAATATGCTCACCGCGATGAAGCCGCGACGCGATCCGATAGGTCTGACCCTGCGCGCGCACTGTAGGCGAATGCGCGGCAAGGTACCGGGCTGCAGCCACCAATATATTGGTCCCCTGTGATGCGCCGCGGTGCATTTGGTACTGCCGCATTGCCGCTTCAACCATCTGAATTGTGTGGAAGTTGCGATCCTCTCTTAATAGTAGATTCCCAAGCTTTGCGAGTAGCCGGTTCAGCCCGCCATTGCTGTTAAGATATTGTGCGACCAATTTGCCCGCGTGATCCACCTGTTGATGTCGATCCAGGAGCGCGGCAAGCTCGTCCAAAAGCGCCTCGGGCTTTGCGACGGTATCATCCGGCTCCGGCAGGCGGCTCGGTGGCACGTTAAGAAATCGGTCGAGATAAACGCTCATCGCCGCGTCGAACACACCTCGCAGCAGCTCGGGAGAAGGGTTCCGCAGCAGACCCTGATGGATCGCGTTCGCGAACGTGAACGTGTGCAGCGCTGTGTCCCAATCGCTGAATTCGTTGCTGATGTGAAATCGCGCGATTCGAAGCGCGGCAGCGTATGCTACGGTTCTGGCAAGGTCATCCTCCGTCGCTCCTTGGCGGACCGCCTCCAACAATGAGTCGGCAATGACCTGTGGATCATCGCCCAGCAACACGGGGATCTTCGACTCAAGGCCCGACCAGCTTCCTCTCCTCTCGCGACCATTTTCAAGGGCGACAGGAAGCGCATCAAACGCTTCTTCCAAGATTTCGATCAAATCGATTGGGTGACGCCATGCGTTAGACTCTTCCATCCGATCGGCCCTAGCGTAGGCGGAGCCCAAGCTGCTCAGCACAATCTCCGCGTGTTCCCAACCGGCCCAATCAAGCGCCTCAAACGCCTTGTTCGTGAAATCCGCCACGTGTCCGATCTGGATGTAGCGGTGGTCCGTTGCCGCCGCGAACAGCATGTCCGCCATCTGCACAGAACCGGATCCCGCACGCACGGCGGATACGATGCACCGTTCCGCGCCTTCCGCGTCGCGCACTTCGACAAAACGCCGAAACCAGCGCTTGAACGTATCTATGTCGGCCGTCGTGTCCGGCAGGGGGCGAATTGCAAAACGAGGCGGCGATCCGGTGGTTTCGCGGGTGATCGCTGAAAGACCGTGGTAGAGCCCCAGGGGCCGATCGTCGGCATCAAGGTGCGGCAGCAGGTTCATCATGCAAGTGTGAATCGTTAGTCCCTGCCCCCATCCTGCGGAGCGGTAGCGTGCCCCGAAGTCAAGGCCAATGCGGAACGGTTCGACCGCATCTTCGCCAGTGTCAATCAACATCAGCACGGCTTTGCCGATGACCAGAGGGATGTCTCGCTCAAGTCCGACTTGGAGACGCTCGCGCTGGTAAGCGCTTTGATCCCTACGAGGCGCGAGGTCCAGCCACACGTCACCTTTGCGGACCTCGACAGGGAACACGCGAACATCGCCGGCGAACTGGTCAAACGTTCCGCCGCTAGCGAGATCGAAGCGTGCATGATGCCAGTGGCAAGTTAGAACGCAATCCTGAACGGAGCCGCGATCGAGCGGGAAGCCCATATGCGGGCACCGATTGTCGATCGCGTAGATCTGCCCGTTGTGATGTATCAGCGCGATCGTGTGACCATCAACATGCACAACCTTCGTCCCCTCGGTTTCCACTTCGGTAACCGTCGCTGCCATTACGAATTGCTCGGCTTTTGTAGAATCTGTGCTGATACTCATTGAGGCACCTCGATAGTCGTGCTTCATTATATATGTGATCACGGAAATTGGCCTACAATCGGGACCAACGGCTGGCGAATTCACAGAATCCCGTTCTGATCCAATTGTGGAGACCTAAGAGGCGTGTGCACAAAAGGAGCCCTTCGGATATGGCCCCGAGTAACCTTGGCGCCACTCTCGGGGCTATTTTCCAACAACTTTACACACGAGCTCCTATCGTAAACAGCCATTATCGATAGGTTAATGGATTGCTGGAGAGCCGTGGCGCAAGCTCAGTCCTCGTCGTCTTCATCTTCCGGTGTGGGGCCGGCGAGGGCGCTCAGCGTCTCCACTACCGCCTCGTGGATGGTCTTGCCGTCATCGCGCAGCAGCCGGAAGCAACGAAGCGCCTTATCGCCGCCTTTCGGAGGGCGAGGGAAGATCATTTCCGCCTCCTCGTCTGTCGTAGGCCAGCCCTTACCACCGAAGCTCAGGAACTCGCCGGTATGCCAATCCTCTTCCATCCACCGGCGCCAACGCACGGCGGGAACAATGCCCGGTCTTATTACCGTCTATGTAGTATAGCGGCGTATTGACCGTACGTTATTATTTCTCAGAAGGAGTGTATCATGGGCAAACTAGTGCTGGTACTTGTGGCGTCCATCACCGCAACTTGCGCATTTAGTGCCGTTGTGGACGTTCACATTTCCAATCTCGACTTCATGCCACAAAATGTGACAATCAACCCAGGCGATTCAGTCCGCTGGATCAATAATGAGGGCTACACGCACACCGCAACCAGCGGCGTCAACTACACGCCAGACGGAAAGTTTGATACTGGTGAAATTATTACCAATGCCAAGCGCATCGTCGTATTCAATACTTCAGGCGTGTATTACTACTTTTGCAACATCCAAAAGGACGCCATGGTTCATGGGAACGACTACACAGTTACCGTCACGGGCTCCGCTTCGATGACCGGAAGCGTGACACTCGATACCTTTGTGGGTGATCCGACCGGACAGAGCGGGATGCTCGAATTCCGTGATCCGGGGACCACCAATGTCTCTCACAGCTATCCGATCACTTTGGATGCCCAGTCCAACTATTCAATCGGAACGGTCGAAGCCGGCACGTGGGACGTCGCCTTGAAAATCAGCCACTGGCTCCGCTCGACAGTCGCTTCTGTCGATGTAGTCAATGGGTCGAATGGGCTCGACATCGAGCTGATAAATGGCGACTCCAATATGGACAACATTGTCAACCTTGCCGACATCAACAGCATCTTCGTCGGATACGAGACAACGGATCCGGACGCGGACCTCGATGGCAGCGGACAGGTTGACCTGCCGGATCTCAACATCACTTTCATCAACTACGGCCTCACCGGATCACCTTGACGCATGGACGAAGTTTCACTGTCGTTGCCTCCGCAAACCATCGCGGAGGCATCGTTTTGCGGTATCTTCGTTGACAATGAGCAAAGTTGTTCTGGCATACAGCGGCGGGTTGGATACGTCGGTCATCCTTCGGTGGTTGATCGACGAGGGGCACGAGGTGATCGCGTACATCGCGGACGTGGGACAGCGGGAGGACTTCGAAGCTGCGGCGCAGAAGGCGATCAAGGTCGGCGCTTCCAAGGTTTTCGTGGAAGATTTGAAGCGCGAGTTCGTGACCGATTACATCTTCACGGCGCTGAAGGCTTCGGCTTTATACGAGGGGCGATATCTGTTGGGCACGGCGCTCGCCCGGCCCATCATCGCGAAGCGGCAGATCGAGATTGCGCAGCGCGAAGGGGCCGAATATGTGTCCCACGGGGCGACGGGAAAGGGCAACGACCAGGTGCGGTTCGAGCTCGCCTACTACGCGCTCGCGCCGGGGATCAAGGTGATCGCGCCCTGGAAGACCACCGCGTTTTTGGAGCAGTTCGCGGGCCGCTCGGACCTTATCGCGTATGCCGAGAAGCACGGCATTCCCGTGACCGCAACGGCGGCGAAGCCGTATAGCACGGATGGCAACCTGATGCATATCAGCTACGAGGCCGGTGTGCTGGAAAACCCCGCCACGCCCCCGCCCGCCGACATGTTCCAGATGACCGTGGATCCATTGGACGCGCCCGATCAGAAGACCGCCTTGTCTATCCGATTCGAACATGGAATCCCCGTAGCCGTGGGTCGGAATGACGACTCCTCTCAATCGCCGACCACCAAGACCCACGCCATCACCGATCCCCTCGATATGTTCCTGATGTTGAATGACCTGGCTGGCGCGAACGGTGTTGGGCGCATCGATATCGTGGAAAATCGCTTCGTCGGAATCAAATCGCGCGGCGTGTACGAGACGCCGGGCGGGACGGTGCTGTGGGCGGCGCATCAGGACCTGGAAACGATCGCGCTGGACCGAGAGGTGCTCCGAATCAAGCAATCGCTGTCGCCGCGCTTCGCCGAACTGATCTACAACGGCTTCTGGTTCTCACCGGAATTCCGATTCCTAACGGCGGTGATGGACGAAAGCCAAAGATCCGTCACTGGGACCGTTAACTTTGAACTCTACAAAGGCAACGTCACGATCACAGGCCGCTCGGCAGAGGCGGGCCTGTACAACGAAGCGCTCTCCAGCATGGACATCGCCGGCGGCTACGACCAACGCGACGCCGAAGGGTTCATCAAGATCAATTCGCTTCGTTTGCGGGCCGATCCGCCGCAGTAGCGAAGGAATAATCGCTGGCGCGTCGAACTGTCATCCCATTGGAGGCAGGGACAATTGAATTTGCTAATCATCCTTATTGCCGCGCTCGCTATGGAACCGGCGCCAAACCTATGCGATCTAGACACGCTCTACATATCGCGCACTCCCAGATATCCTGGGTATCTGCCCAACTACGGCCTTCCGGGAAAAGAGGGCCAGCCGCTTCTCCCCAAACCTGGCTCCGCGACGGAAATGACATCGGAGGAGAATGCCGCGGTCCAGCGCTGGCCGCATGCGGGCGAAATCGTGACATACACCGCGGTGGTGGAGAACAAAGGCGCAGCCGACGCGCCGCCGTTCGAATACGAGTGGTATATGGATGGAAAGCTCTTGCGTTCCGGGAAAACCGCCGGCACTTTGCATCCGGGAGAGCGCACCGAGGTGAAGATGCAGTGGGGATGGAAGCAAGAGTTCCATGACATCAAGTTCTCGGCGGACCCCATGCGCCGAGTACGACAATTCTCGTATATCAATGACGCGCGGACAGTATCTACCATGGCAAAAATGCTGATATGTTACTGCGACTCCGTCACCTACCACTCGTTCGCTAAGAATCGCAATGTGGTAGGAACATACAGTTTCGAGGACTGGTGTCAGGTTCATGCCGATTGGATGAATCACCTATACGCACAATCCGTCTATCCGAAAACGGTGCCGAACGGAATCCAAGATCGCATGTGTGTGGACTTCATCGGGGTGCTGCCTGATGACAAGGCGAATGAAGCACGTTGGAGCAAAGGCCCGACGCTGTCCGAAGGTTGGGATGGAGGATGGTGGTTCGGTCGGAATGCGGACTGCTCCGAATGGGCCGCGGGAATGGACTGGGGCCTGATCCACGAGTGGGGCCACCAAATGGGTCTGACCGATCTGTACGCTCTCGACGTGGCGCAAGAGAGCAATCATGTATTGGATAGCCATGGTAATCCGCTGCTGATGGGTCGTATGAGCTCCGGCGTCGGGACCATGATGCATGGACACGGCCCGGTTTTGTTTAGCGAGGACCAAGCGATCGCGCTCAACCACCAGAAGATGCGGCGACGCGGATATTTCGGCGACTACTACTATAACCTGGCGGCGCAAAACTACGTGCTCATCACCGATTCTACGGGCAAACCGGTGGAGGGCGCAAAGCTGGAATTCTGGCAGCGCGAAGAGCACGGACCCGGTTTTTCCGGCACTCCAACATTCAGCGGCACTACTACTAAAGACGGGCGGTTCCTATTACCCAACCGCCCCGCCCCATCCGTCATAACTGTCGGCGAACTGGGCTACCAACAGAAGCCGAACCCGTTTGGACAGATCAATGTGGTGGGCGGCAACGGCGTATTCTTCATCAAGATCGTGGCGCGCGGACAAACGGACTACGCCTTCCTCGATATCCCACAGTTCAATGTGCAGAAAGAGCGGGAGTCCGCCCCGACCGCGACCCTCGTCATCCAGACCCAGCTCCCAGTAGCCGGAGCATCCAAACCACCGGCCTCGCCCACTGCGGAACAGGACGGCGCAAAGGTGACGCTAACCCTCCCAGGCGTCAAAGAATGGACCGCCTTTCGCGCCGACCCGCTTGAATATCTGTGGAAGCCGATAGGCGAATCGAAAAACGGCACAGTGATCGACTCGCTCCCCGGCACGGGACTGTACCGATACGCGTCAACAGTTAATAACTCCGCCCGATCGGAGCCGCGCGGCGTGGCCAGCATGATCGATCCGTGGGGTCTCGCTCTCGCGCCGGACGGTTCGGCGTGGATTCGTGATCGTTCAAACGGCCAATCGTTGCTCATAAGACCGGACGGCAGCGCGGTCGGGTTTTTGGGCAGCGTCCATTGGCATCTCGAGGGCTCCTACGATCACGCGACGGACGCGGACGGCAAGCTCTACATCGCCCAGTGGCCGCACGGATATGACCCGACGCACACGCGCATCCGCCGGGTGGAACCTCTTACCAAAAGCGGGGACAACGACCGCACCGACATGCTGGAGGCGGAGTGGAAAAGCGATGAGCCGGGCCACCTGAAGGAGCCGATGGGCGTCTGGATTTCGCCCGCCGACAAGACCATCGTGGTGGCGGATACGGGCAACAACCGCGTGCAAATTCTTGTGCCAGGCGCGCCGCAGCGCATCATTACCGGCCTATCGCGGCCGCACAAGGCAATGCTGATCGACACAAATCTAATCGTATGCGATACCGGCACGGAACGCGTCGCCATCTTCGATTCCGCCGGCAAACAGATCGCCTCGATCGATGGGTTTGAGGAGCCGATCTATCTGTGCGCCGGACCCGCGGACGATGTCTGGATCGCCGACCGAAAACTGGGCCGCATTTTCGCGATTAACACAAAGTCGTGGAAGAAACTGGATTGGTCCTATCCCCCCGCATCCCAACCAGCCATCCCCGATCTGCGCGGCATCGCCTACGACGCGAAGCGCGGCGACATGCTCTACATCGACGGCACGGCCAAACGCCTCGTCCGCCGGAAAGTGTTGGATTAGTCGTGGTAGGGACCTGGGGACTTCTTGTCATTCCGAGCTTGTCGAGGAATCCCTTTCAAGAGTTTTCGCGATCTGAAAACGTTGGCGACACGCAAAGAGTCCTGAAAGGGATTCCTCGACAAGCTCGGAATGACAAGCTCCGATTCGATGTGTTGGGCGTCCTCGCCTGCCGCAATTGACCGAGTGCCGACCAACCCCAGACCCCAGCACTAGTATGCTGGAGTATCCGTGAGGAGGGGCTTCGACCGCACAACCTTGTGATTCCGTATGACCTCGATAATGAGCTGTTTTCCTCTCGGCAAGAAGACCGTCGCACCCCCACCGCCTGATTGTGCATCGCAATGTCGCGAGGCAATAGGTGCTCCCGTTCGCAACAAAGCCTTTTCGGCATCATTCAGTTTGAATCCTGAAGGCAAGAAGGCTTCGGCAACAGTCGTGGCCGGGGCATTGGCACAATAAATCCGCACGTACGCCGGCGTAAACCAGCCATCTGAGTTATTGCTGCCAAAGCGAATTTGCGCCCTATCTGGCGAGAACCGCTCGATATCTATTGACCCGTGGATATCACCCACTATCGCGGGAGTCCATCGAACCGGCTGATACTCCCCAAACTTCTCAATTGGCAACGTCGAACCATCGAGGAAGGTATACTGCTGCCCCAGAGGACTCCAAGTCAGTTTTAGCGCACTACCGTCCCGTAATAGCCGCGCATTCTTTTTGGCGACGGACGGTGTCAATTCAGTTCCGTCGCCATATTCGATGTCTGGGTGGAACACGGAATAGGTCAACGCCAGAAGTTCGTCAATGATTGTCCGTGAAGTATCTGCTTCCAACTGCGTACGCTTGATGTGCCATCGTCGCGACCTATCCTCCCAATCTACACCAAACACTTCTCCGTACGTCTTGCGTACTTTGTCGTATTCCGTAAACGGACTGTTAGTGGGCACCAACAGTCTGTTACCCATCCGGCCTTTCAACGCGAATTCCGCAATTACGGCTGCGGGGTCTGGCGTGTCGGGCTCGTTGTTCGGATGAACATAACGCTCGTCCCATCGGCCAAGCACGATCGGCACATCAGCCATCACAGCAATCGGCACCTCTTTGAGGGATTCATACAGATATCGGACAGAGGGTTTGTGGTCATTCGTTGGTGAATCTCCGGGCATATCAACAAGCATTCTCAATGCAATCAGTGGTAATTCATCCTTCGCACTGCCCCAGAAAGGATCAATTCGATAGTATTCACGTACCGCTGCCAGCGCCTTTTCCATGCCAAGCGGCTGCAACCGATTTACGATCCGGATGATGGAAAGAGAATCTGATGGCTGTCGAGATTGATCGTTGAGAAATCGAAGAAGATCTCGAAGCTCGTTCTCCTTAAAGAGGTCCTTCCGGGGCGGATCACCCGTACCGCCATAGACTGCATCCGCTGTTCCAACGGAGACAATCACATATCCGAGTGTTGGATATCCTAGATGGCGATCCGTTCCGTAGCACCATGCCTCCCGACCATTTGCCGCGCAGTGCTCATAGGAGATCGGCGCGGGGGAAGTTACGATGTCGGAAGGCGTACCAAGGATTTGCAGGACCTGTTCTTTTGTCGCTCCCACCTTAATCAGAGCCATAGCATGCGCGAATTTCACACGATCGGCGATGATGTGCGGTTGTGGCGCGCACGATAAGAACACAAGGCCAAATAGAGTAATAATTAGTAAAGTTATGCGCATTCTAAGCACAGTACGGGATCCGATTACCGATCGTTACCGAGCCGTTAGCGTTTCCCATTGAGGGTGACATCGATCCGAAAAACCTTATTATCCCATCCGGCAACAGCGACAGCCCTATCATTGCTGACAAAACTTGGTCCTCCTCCTATTGCTAGGAAAGTAAATGGCCCACTCTTATACAATCGGTTCGCTCCCTGTATCACACTTAGCGTGGCGCTATCCCCGTCAAACGACCAAAATGCGATCCTCTTGCCATCCGGGCTGAACGCCATCGCGGTGATCGAATCTGCGGTCGCCACTCTCACGTCATCAAGATACAGACTGATTCGGTTTGCCGCCTTCGCCACCCAAGCGATGTGTTTGCCGTCGGGACTGAATTTGAAAATTGAAATCCCGTCAGTCCGCGGGCCCTCCTTGCCATCGACGACAGGGAACCACTTACCGCTCCGCACGGCAACATAGCCGAAACGGCCGCCATCGCCGAAGGTCGGGGACCATACCTGATCGTAAGGCGGACCCTCAATACCATCTCGCACGATCACTTCAAAACGCTCTTGGCGCCCGACGTATGCATAGTGTTTGCTATCTACGCTGAAAATCGGCCCATCCATACTGTCACTCCAATGCGCGACAGCCATCGGCGGCCAGGTTTCGTGTCCGCCTATCTTCTTATACTCTTCGCCTGGTTTACCATCTACAACTACTACTTCCGGAAATTTCCCCGACTTTAGGGCAGCCCGGATACCTCCTTTCACGATAGAACACTTGTACGCTAGTCTCGTTCCATCGGGGCTGAAAGTGGGATTCCACATATGGAATGTGTCGTTCTCGTGCATCTGGACGCCATCGACGATGAGACTGCCTCCGACGCCACCTTCAGCAAAATATGCTAGCCTTTTGCTATCGGCGCTGAAGGTCGGCTGGAGAACGAATCCAGGAAGCTTCGGACCTTCCACCCCATCTACAACAACGCAACTCTTTTGGCTGAGCTGCGCAACGTAAGCGAAGCGCTTGCCATCCGGACTGTAGGCAAGACTGCCAACCCCCTCGTAGGACTTACCTTCAACGCCATCAACCACAACAGAGAATTTCTTCCCTCGAGACGCCGAATATGCCAGGTGGCTGCCGTCCGGGCTGAACGTCGGCTCATCCCAGATCATGTCGTAAACGGCCCCCTTCTTGTTGTCCAGCAACACATAGGAATCGCCCATCGTTTCGTGGGTAAAAGCGACGTGCCGTCCGTCAGGACTTGCAATTGGTCCATTGAATTGCGTGACGTCTTGACGCGACATGTCGACAAGGAGCGTTACTTTGGCCAATGCCTGGGTATGCGTAGTCGGACCGCCGGCAACCGGTGGTGCGGGTTTGCACGACACGACCCCAAGAACTGTGGAAATCACGGCAGCTCTAACCACCCATGCGCGGGTTGCCATCGCACCGAGATCTGACTTCATGCAACTATTATAGTGGAACTGATGCGGTTTATTATCCATTCTCAAAAGTTGAGGCAGGGATTTGGAGCAATTCGTCAAAACAAGAACCCATGCTCAAACACCCCGACCAGACCGTCAAGCGGTTCGACCGATTCCGCTGGTTGGGGTCTTCGTCCGCAGCAACTCAACGTGTGCCAACCGCCCCAGACCCCAAGAATGTCCTAGCAAGCAAGCTCCTTGCAAACGCGGGTCAGTAGCAACGTGATTCCGATTGATCCCATCGTGACAAACCTTATCGCGTCCTATATGGGGTCGAATAGCCACTTCAAGGACTGGGTCCTCGCCTTCCTCGCTGTCGCGATCTTGATTCGATGGTTGTATTCGCGGCGAAGACAAGAATGAGGAATGCTTAGGCGTCTCGCTCCGAACCGGCGCTGGCCTGTCGAACGATTCTCCGATTTGTTGGGGTCCTCGTCTGCGGCAACCAAACACGCGCCAACCACGCCAGACCCCAACACCCGTGGGTCAAAAGCCCCAAAACAGGTTGACAAGCGTCTACGCTATCGGGTATCATTCCCCACATTGCTTGATCAGGCAGTTGTTCAATAACGAACAGGCCGCGCTTGTCCTGAACGCAGCCGAACGGATTTGATCTTTTGTCGGGCGGAAGCCCCCGTACGACGGTGAGCCTGATCCGCGCCAACGGAGGCTGTCCCGAATTGCTGGATAGTGACCCCGATCGAACACCCGCCGCCGTCTGTCCCACCGCAACCAATCACGCTCCGGGGCATTTGCGACTTTGCAAGGGAGGATATTTGAGAACAAGCAAAACGAAACCGAGAACCAACACGAGCGCCGGCAAGGCCCCTAAGCGACCGAATCGCAGCTCGATCTACGACGAAACAATCATTGCCACCGGCCGCGCGCGCCTGCCTGCCCCCCAGACAGGGTCGCGTATCGGTCGGCGTTATGCCGTCTATGCGGACGACCCACACAATTCCCTGCCTACCATGCAATCCATATATGTGCCCGCCCTCAAAATCATCACCAAGTCCGCGGATGTAAGAACCAAAATCATAGCAAAAACGCTTGCCTCGCATTTCAAACTTACCCCTGCCCAACTCGCCGCAAGCATGTCCCCACATCGCAAGATCTTTCAGACTCGCGTCGACTGGGCTCTTTCGCGCTTGAAAGGTGCCGGCCTGATCGACAATGCCCGCAAGGGCTATTGGAATATCACCGACGCCGGCCGTGAGCTCATGTCAAGGGGACCGAAAGCGGTCAATCCGCACGCGATTATAAGAAGCAACCGCTGGGTACCGCCGTCTGAATTCGAACTCCAGGCCGCCGCATTATTGAAAAAACTGGAGGAATCTTCCCCGCAAAAGCTGGAAGCGATCGTCATGCAATTCATGATCAACCTCGGGTACGGTCACTGCAACCCGGGCGGCGCAACGCTCACGAACATGTCCAAAGATGGCGGCATCGATATCCTGATCAAGCAAGATCGCTTGGGTCTCGACAGAATTTGCATACAGGTCAAGCGGTGGATACGAAACAGCGTTGGACGGGATGAAATCCAGTCGTTCGTCGGCGCGCTATTCGGGGAAGGTGTCACCAAAGGGGTCTTTATCACCACCGCGAAATTTACACAAGCGGCGCGGGAGTACGCTCGGTGCCAAACCGTCTTCCAAATCCTGCTCATAGACGGAATGACGCTAGCCAAAATGATGCTGGATCCGAACCTGAAATTCGATATTGACTCTTTGCAGGGATGAACCGCCCCCTGTCAAACAGTTTTCCAATGCTCAAGCACCCCGACCAGACCGTGAAGCGGCTCGACCGTTTTGTTGAAAAGCTGGAAGCCACACTAATCGAAGGCAAGGAGCCGTTGCGGTTGGCCGTCAGCCGCGATCCGGGCATCGTAGATGAAGCGAGCGCGAGGCGGGCGACCTTTACGGAAGTGGAGAAGGGGTTCCGCTGGGGGCCGATCTGGTCCACAGCCTGGTTTCGCGTGACGGGCCGCGTGCCGGACAACTGGCAGCGGGAAAATGTTTTGGCGGTGATTGGCTTGGGCGCGGAGACCACGATTTGGAAGGACAACGCGCCGCGCGAGGGGCTGGACCGGCACCACCGATATCTGCACCTGGAGACCGGGCCGGAGATCGACCTGATCGCGGAGGCGTACGCGCCCAACCCCACCGTGCACGACCGCATAAAGCCCGCCGAGCCGCCCGCGGAACCGTGCGAGGTGGGTGAGGCGTTTCTGTTTTTGCCCGACCCGCGCATCTGGTCCTACACCTATGATTTCAAAGTGGCGCTCAGCCTGCTGCATCAACTGCCGCGCGACGAACCGCGATTTGGGCGATTGCTGTATGCGATGAATGAGAGTATCAATGTGTGTTTACGTGATGGGTATGAGTCCGCCGCGGACGTTTTGCGCAATGAGTGGAATCAACCGGTGAACGCCTCCGCGCACCTGATCAGCGCTATCGGACACGCACATATCGATACCGCATGGCTGTGGCCGCTGTCTATCACACGCAAGAAGTGCGCTCATACTTTCGCCACCGCCACGCGATATATGGAGCTCTACCCAGAGTATAAGTTTGCTTGCAGCCAGGCGGTGCAATATGACTGGATGCGCGAGAGCTATCCGGCGCTGTTTGAGCGCATAAAAGAACGTGCTCGGGCTGGCCAGTGGGAGCCGACCGGCAGCATGTGGGTGGAAGCCGACTGCAACCTGGCAAGCGGCGAGAGTTTGGTGCGGCAGTTCTTATACGGCAAACGGTTTTTCCTAGAGAATTTCGGGGTCGAAACGACGGATATGTGGCTGCCCGACGTGTTCGGGTATGCCGCCAGCCTGCCGCAGATCATGAAGCTAGCGGGGATTGACAGTTTCATGACGCAAAAGATATCTTGGTCGATGATAAATCGATTTCCGCATCATACGTTTTTGTGGAAAGGGATTGATGGGACGGAGGTTTTCTCGCATTTTCTTCCGGCTGATGACTATAATGCATCCATGACACCTAAGCAGTTGGTGTACAGCGTAAAGAACTTCAAAGATCATGGCAGGGCCAATCGATCATTATATGTGTATGGTTACGGCGATGGCGGCGGCGGACCAACCATTGAGATGATCGAGAATGCGGCGCGGATGCGCGACATCGAAGGGCTGCCGAAAGTGGAATTGGAATGCGTTCGAGACTTTTTCATTAAGGCGAAAGAGGATGCGCGAGACCTGCCTGTTTGGTCCGGCGAACTGTATCTGGAATGTCACCGCGGGACCTACACGACTCAGGCGGCAAACAAGCGACATAACCGAAAATGCGAGTTGAAATTGCGCGAGGTGGAGATGCTGTGCGCTACCCAACTTCCCGCGCGCGAATACCCTCGCGCGGAGCTGGACGAGGCGTGGAAATTGGTGCTTTTGAACCAGTTTCACGACATCATCCCCGGCTCCAGCGTCAATATTGTCTATCGCGACAGCGACAAAGACTACGCCCGCGTTCATGAAATTCTGGACGGCCTTCGCGATCGCGTCCTGACTTCATCGCCTGGAGATTACGTGACCGCTTTTCTCGCCTATCCCGGTGTGCCGGCTGTGTGCGAGGTGGAATATGCCGGCCAGCTTCCGGCATCCGTCGCATGGGGAGAAGGGATCCCGTCGCCCGCGCAAGATTTGGGAGATGGCAAGATGTTGGTGCGCGCTCCGGAGATAGACATTGGCTTCACGTACGGAAAGCTGTCATCCGAGGCCGGGGTGGCGCCATCGGTTTCTGCGACGGATCGCTCGCTGGAAAATGAATACTTGAAAGTCATGTTGGACGATACCGGCAACATTGCATCGATGATGATGAAGGCGACGGGCCAAGAAGTAGTTAGCGAAGGCCGCACAGTCAATCAGTTCCAGTTTTTTGATGACACACCCAACGATTGGGACGCTTGGGACATCGACGTGTTTGCCAGTGAAACCATGACACCGGTCGCGGGGTTGGAGTCGATAGAAATTGTGGAGCGCGGGCCGGTTCGGGCGGCCTTCCAAATTGCCAGAAAAGTCGGGGATGGCAGCAAGATAACGCAGCACGTGAGACTGGCAGCCGGATGTCCTTACATCGAATTTGATACGCACGTGGATTGGTACGAGGAGCGAAAGATGCTGAAAGTGGCATTCCCGGTCAGGGTCAACTCCGATCATGCCACGTATGACATACAGTTCGGTCACTTGCGGCGCACGAATCACTTCAATACATCATGGGATATCGGAAAGTTTGAGGTTTGCGCGCACAAGTGGGTAGACCTAAGTGAAGGCGGATGGGGTGCCGCGCTGATCAATGATTGCAAGTATGGTCATGACATTCTTGGCGATACCATGCGACTCACACTGCTGCGATCCCCCAAGGCGCCGGATCCCGAGGCGGACATGGGATCACATCATTTCACATACTGGCTTTATCCACACCTCGGCGGATTCCGAAATGCATGGGTGCCGACCGGCCCGTCGCTGGCATCCCTCGCCGCCTACTCCGTGCTGGGCGCCGCCGGACATGCGCAACCGGACATTGAAAAGTTGGAGGTGCCGGTGGTAGATCTCGCCAACTATCTCAACTCGCCCGTTCGATGTCTAACCGCTTCCATCCCGGCCGGTCAACGTGCGCTTGTGGCCGCAGAAGCGGAGCCGTTTGGGCCCAAGCTGGTGCTGGAGGCGCTTAAGCGCGCGGAGGATTCGGACGCCATCGTCGTCCGAATGTACGAGGCTCACAATGCGCGCGGAAGAGCCGTCATCCGGTTCGGTTTCGCGGTTACAACCTGCCAGCGATGCGACCTTTTGGAGCGGGAGCAAGAGGCGCTCCAGGTTCGTGATGGCGCGGTCGAGCTTGAGATTCGTCCGTTCGAGATCATCTCCCTAAAATTATCTTAATGGACCGACCTCGAATCGACCCGCTGGAGTACCTGCGGCGCGCGGACAAGTGGTATCTGGGCGGCGGCAAGGGCGCGATGTATGCACCGGAGTTTCCAAAATGGCTGAACGCGCCGGGATTTTGGGACGAATGCTACTATGCGGACCTGCGCTTGGAGCGGCTGTTTCACATATTCGTCTGCGACGAGGATGGCAGGCCGTTGGAGTGGGTGTGTCACGGCCACGACTGGCGACCCGATCGATTGGTGACGCGTCGGACGTGCGGCGATTTGGAAATGACGGAGACACGCGTAGTCACGGAGAATCACTCATTCTGTTCCGCGCTCAGTCTTTTCTCGCCAATAGCCCGGAAACTGCACATACTGGCTTGGTCGCTGCAGGAAAAGAAAAGGCCCAATGAAGAACCATATACTTCCATCAATCACGTATCAGTCGGCGACCAATACATTTGCTTCGCTCATCACGCCCACCACCATCGCGATATCGATCTGTATGTCAGTTTGGCCGGCAGCGCGCCGCGGAATTCATACACGATAAATCTCGCCGAGCCCTGCGATCCCGCCCCTTATTGGCAAACATCAATCTTTATTGAAAAGTGGAAGAGTTGTTTGCTGCCGAACGATGAAAAGTGGGACGCCGGATGGAACCCCACGGGCCAGGTTCATATCGCACAGCATTACTCCTTGGAGGTTCAGCCGAATGAGCCGTGTAGGTTCACGTTCGCTGCGGCAATAAACACTACGCGGGAAAAAGCTCGCCCTGCCGCTAGGGATGTCGTATCGCAAGACGTGGCCGCACAAAGCGAAAGAGCGTGGCGCGAATACTTTGATTCAGTCCCCTATTTCGATTGCTCCGACGAACACATAACGCGTTACTATTGGTACCGATGGTATGGATTGCGGCTTTTGACGGTAGACGTGCAACATCCCCCATTTCCATGTCCTTGCGTTTTCGAGGGCATCGGTGCCTTTCGGGAACACATCAGCTATTCGGCCCAATGCCATATTCGCGAAACTTCCTGGATGCATGATTCGAGCCTGGCGGAAGGATGCCTGCTGGGAGAATTGGCGTGTCAGCACGAAAACGGTTTCATTCCAGGGCACATCTATTCCGTGCGCGATCGCCCCGGATTCTATCACGCAGATTGGGGCCGCAACGCGATGGACCTATATGCTATCACAGGCCGCAAGGAATTCTTAGAACAGATCTATCATCCCCTTTCCAAATATGCGGCGTACTTCGAGCGCGGACGAGACATGGGCGGCATAGGACTATATGATGTCCTGAATCAGGGAGAGACAGGTCAAGAGTATATGAGTCGATATTTATTTGTGGACGACAAGGCCGATGAGTGGGGACGCATCTGCCTCAAGGGTGTCGATGCGACGCTGTATATCTACGAACTGTTCAAAGCGCTTGCCGCCATCGCGCCCGACGAAAACTGGCAGCAAAAAGCGGAGAGAACCAAGCGGGCGGTGCGGGAGTATATGTGGGACCCGGTGCTGGAGATGTTTTGCGACGTGGACCCGAAGACGCTGCGACGAAGCCCCTTCAAATCTGCCCTTTGCTTCTACCCGTTCAGCTCCGATCTCGCCGCCTCAGAACACATCGTGTCAATCCAGAAACATCTTCTCAACCCAGACGAATTCTGGACCCCTTATCCCGTTCCCGCCGCCAGCGTGGACGACCCCTATTTCAACGCGCAAGCGGAATGGAAGGGGAAACGGACCAACTGCCCGTGGAACGGCCGCGTCTGGCCGATGACCAACAGCCACATCGCGGAAGCCCTCGTCGGCGCCGCCCGGCACGACGCAACTCTCAGGCGGCCGGCCGCGGATTTCATTCGCAAATTCATCCACATGATGTTCTACGACGGCGATCCGAAAAAGCCGAACTGCTTCGAGCACTACAATCCGTTTACCGGCCAGGCGTGCGAATATCGCGGGGTGGACGACTATCAGCACTCGTGGGTGGTTGACCTGATCATCCGGCATGTGGCGGGCCTCCAACCGCAAACGGATGGCGGCCTCTCGATCGATCCGCTGCCGTTCGATTTGGACTGGGTCCGGCTGGAAAACGCACGCATTCGCGGCCAAAGAATCGACGTACAGATTGAAGGCAGCGAGTGGTGTGTATACGCGGATGGCCACCCGACGGCAATCCAAAGCGGTACAATTCGCGGCGATTCGTGATATAGTAGTCGTGAAATGAACCGGACCATCAAACCGATTTGGGCTCTCGTCGCGGGTCTCGTCATCGCCGCTATCGCTGTTGTTCTGTACGCGAAATCGAGCTCCCAGTCACAGGGGACCGTGGATAGCGCGCTGCAAGAAATGAGCAAGCAGAAGGCGCCCGGCAACCAGCCGGAGCTGCAGCCGGGTGGCATCGTCCCCGGTTCCGGCATGATGGGCCCGAGCGGCAAGCCTGGTAGATAGAGTGAAGGAGTCTGAATTTTCGCTTTTCGATTTGTTCCTGGTGGTAGCGACCGTGGCAATCATCGCAATTGTTTTGGCCATCGTGATCCTGAGCGTAAAGGCGAGCAAAGGGAGGTTGAAATGAAACGTGGATTTACATTGATCGAACTGTTGGTGGTTATCGCAATCATCGCGATCCTGGCCGCCATCCTGTTCCCCGTTTTTGCGCAAGCACGTCTCCAGGCCAACAAAACAGCCGATATCAGCAATTTCAATCAGACGGGCAAGGCGACGGAAATGTATAAGGACGACAATTCCTTGGGATTTCCGCCGTCCAGCTATACCGTCGGCAAATGGTTTCCGCCCGACAAGGCTTGGCCCACATCCACGCAAGGCTATACCAGGAATTGGGGCATCTACGTATCTCCCGGCGATCCAAATAAGAATCGCGATCTGACAATCGATGGAAAGCCATGCGGACCTACTGATACGGCGTGTAAAGAGTATGGACGCGGCACCCGGGCGGATGTCGGGATTAGCCTGCAGTATATCGCGCCGATGTATACGATCAATGGCAGATCGCTTTCCATACCTATCAAGGCCAATCGTCTCCAAACACCGGCGAAGGTGTTAGTCTTTCTTAACAGTATCTGGGATCGCGATTACCCATCCGGCACGCCCGAAGGCGGTGGGATTTGGGTGGTTGATCCGCCGTGCCGTGTGACCGTGGACAACATTGATACATTTCCCCCATTCCCGCCCGGAACAAACGCATTCTGGTGGCTGGGCGCATGGAATCCGGGCCAGCCAAAGGCTTCCAACGTGTTTGGCGCTGTTTGGCCCTGGCACGGGGAGACCGCAATCGTTACCTTTGCGGATACGCATGTGAAAGCGCTCCGCATACCGCAAATATCGGCCGGTTGCGATGTGAAAGATCAATGGCGCGGCCGGATCTACGATCGAGACGCCTATCTGTGGGATTGGCAATAGCTTTAGGGCAATCCGACAAACTTGTGCGTTTGAAGGCTAAGCTTCCACTGCGGGTGATCGAGGCAATAGCGAATCGCAGCCTGCGTATTCGCCTCCAGTTCCGGTCCGTCCATCGGCTGCAAATAAAAGTGATCGAATGCTAGGCCATCATACCGCTCCGGCTCGGCTCCCGCTTGCGGATAGACCAGCTTTAGCTCATTTCCACTCGTCAATACCAACGGCGCCGCGGCCTTGGGGCTCACGCAAATCCAGTCGATGCCATCCGGCGCGGGCAATGTGCCGTTCGTTTCTACGGCAACGAAAAACCCGCAGGCGTGAAGGGTATCGATCAGTTTCTTGTCAACTTGCAGCAAAGGTTCCCCGCCGGTGCAAACAATTAACGGCGCACCACCACCAAGCCACAACGAAGCCACCTTTTCCGCCAAATCGATCGCCAATGAAAACCTGCCGCCATTCGGACCATCCATCCCCACAAAATCCGTGTCGCAAAAAGAGCAGATCGCCGAGTCGCGATCCTCTTCGCGCCCGCTCCAAAGATTGCAGCCGGCAAATCGGCAGAAAACGGCGGGCCGGCCGGTATGGGCGCCCTCCCCCTGCAACGTGTAGTAGATCTCTTTAATTGCGTAGCTCATGCACCATGTACCTCGTGGGATCGGGTAGTCCCGCATCCAAGAATCCCCGTCGGCGGATTCGGCAGGAATCGCATTCTCCGCAAGCGGCGCCATCAAGAGCAGGATCATAACAAGAACTTGTGTTGCCGAAGTCGACTCCCAAACGCGCTCCGCGGCGGATGATCTCCGCCTTGCTCAATTCGATCAGAGGCGCGTAGATTGCCACGCGATTTCCTTCGATGGCGGCTTTTGTCGCAAGGTTCGCCATGGCCTGAAACGCCGCGATGTATTCTGGCCGGCAGTCGGGATACCCGCTGTAGTCCACGGCCGTAACGCCGATGAAGATGGCGCTCGCCTCCAACACTTCCGCCCAAGCGAGCGCATAGGAAAGAAATATGGTGTTGCGCGCCGGTACATACGTGATGGGAATTCCGGCCGCCAGTCCGCCCTTCGGCACATCGATGTCGCCGGTCAGCGCCGATGCCCCAAAGGCGCGCAGGTCGATGTCAATCACGCGATGTTCCCTGGCGCTCAGCGACGACGCCACCTTGCGAGCGCATTCGACCTCGATTGCGTGGCGCTGACCATATCGGAAGGTGAGGGCGTAGGTTTCGAACCCCTCTTCCCGTGCGATCGCAAGAGTGGTCGCCGAATCCAATCCCCCGCTAAGCAATACAATCGCCTTCATCAACCTAATTCTACCGGCTCGGCGCAGGGACCGTTCGCAAAGAGAGGGAAAAGATAGGAATGTCCAAAATTTTCATAACCATCCTTTCCCTCGCCGCGCTGATTTTGGCGGTCCATGCGCAGGGCACAAAGGCCGACTATGACCGCGCCGCTCGCCTCCGAACCACGTCGCAGAACAAGGTATTTCGCGCCCGAGTACAACCCAATTGGTTCGATAACGGCGCGAAGTTCTGGTATCGCAACGATCTTCCGGGAGGCGCTCGCGAGTTCGTGATGGTCGATGCCGCCAAGGGCACGCGATTGCCCGCCTTTGACCACAAAAAGCTTGCAAAGACTCTCAGCGAGCATGGAGGGTCGTTCGATCCGGATCGGCTGCCGGTTGAGTGGATGGAATCCCGAAATGACGGGTTGTATCTGCGGGTAGCGGGCGTGACGTGGCAATACGCCGATGGCAAACTCACCAAGCGGGCGGACGTGACGCTTTCAGCGCCTTCCCTGCCCCGTCTGCGCCGGCCAAGGCCGTCTGGCCAGGGCGGCGAACAGTCCACCATCACCTTTGCCAACAACACCAAGAACGATGTCAAACTGTTCTGGATCAATGGCGACAATCAGCGCGTCGCTTACGGCACGATCAAGCCCGGTGAGCAGTTCAGCCAAAATACCTACGCGCATCATGTTTTCTTGGTCGAAGACGCGAGCGGACAATTCATCGGCGCCTACGAGGCCACAGACACCCCCGGCACGGCGGTGATCGACGAACGAAAAGATTCCCCCGAATCCGGTCCCGAGCCAAGACCGGATACCCATATTTCTCCAAACGCCAAGTGGCGGGCGTTCATCAGGGACCGAAATCTCATATTGCGGGACATGACTTCCGGTGAGGAGAGTCCATTGACGGTCGATGGAACCGCAGACAACTCCTTTACCGACCCGGTTCTCTGGTCGCCGGATTCGCGGCATGTCGCGGTCATGAAGACCAAAGCCGGCGAAGGGCATAAGGTATATATGGTGGAATCCTCTCCCGCCGATCAAGTGCAGCCGAAGCTACACACGATGGACTACTACAAGCCGGGAGATCGATTGCCAATCTCCAAGCCTCACATCTTCGACGTTGCCGGGAGCAAAGAGGTATTGGTGTCTGACGCGCTTTTCCAAAACCCGTATGACATCGATAATCCCCACTGGGATGCGGCATCGGGAAAATTCCTGTTCGTCTACAACCAGCGCGGGCATCAAATACTCAGGGTTATCGGGATTGAACCGTCGTCTGGCGAAGCGACGGCGATTGTGGATGAAACAAGCAAGACCTTCATTGATTACGCGGACAAGTTCTTCATGCAACAGGTGGGTTCGGATCTAATATGGATGTCCGAACGAGACGGATGGAATCACCTCTATTTATATGATATGGATACCGGCCAAGTCAAGAATCAGATTACGAAGGGGGAATGGGTGGTTCGGCAGGTGGATTCGGTGGACGAAGAGCATAAAGTGATCTGGTTCCGGGCGAGTGGCATCATCCCCGGCCAGGATCCCTACTACATACATTATTGCAAGGTCAATTTTGATGGTACCGGTTTGACAGTTCTGACGCACGGGGACGGCACGCATCAGGTCGCTTTTTCGCCGGACAGGCGGTTCATTGTCGATACCTATTCTCGCGTCGATCTGCCTCCGGTGTCCGAACTGCGAAGCGCGGAAGACGGCAAACTGGTATGCAAACTCGAATTGTCCAACGGATCGGCGCTCATAGCAACGGGTTGGAAGATGCCGGAGCGATTTGTCTCGAAGGGTCGCGACGAAAAGACAGACATCTATGGCGTTATCATTCGTCCTTCTAACTTCGATTCGAACAAGAACTACCCGGTCATAGAAAACATCTACGCTGGACCACAGGGCTCGTTTGTTCCAAAATCCTGGGCAGGCTACAATCAGATGATGGAAATGGCGGAGCTTGGGTTCATCGTCGTGCAGATCGATGGAATGGGCACCAACAACCGTTCGAAGGCGTTTCATAACGTCTGCTATAAGAATTTGATCGATGGCGGATTTCCGGATCGAATTCTCTGGATCAAAGCAGCGGCGGAAAAGTACCACTATATGGATCTTACTCGCGTAGGCATCTATGGCGGCTCCGCCGGAGGGCAAAACGCGCTGGCGGGGCTGCTCACGCACGGCGACTTTTATAAAGTGGGAGTTGCCGATAGCGGATGCCATGATAATCGGATGGACAAGGTGTGGTGGAACGAGCTATGGATGGGCTGGCCTGTCGGGCCGGAGTATGCCGAGAATTCCAACGTGACACATGCTAAGGATTTGCAGGGCAAACTGCTATTGGTCGCCGGCGAATTGGATACCAACGTCGATCCCGCGACGACGATGCAGGTGGTAAACGCGTTGGTCAAGGCCAACAAGGACTTCGATTTGCTGATTGTTCCGGGCGCGGGTCACGGCGCGGCGGAAACTCCCTACGGCAGTCGTCGCAGAAAGGATTTCTTCGTGCGCAATCTGCTCGGAGTGGAACCGCGCGCGCAGTAACGACGATAGAGTGTTGGGGTCCTGGGGATCGGCAATTGAGTGGATATCGGAATGCGAGAACCCCAACACAACAAGAGCAGCAGTCATTCCGAGCTTGTCGAGGAATCCCTTTCCGGAGGTCCTACTATCGGAAGGCGAGCAGGAAATCGCCAGGTTCTGAAAGGGATTCCTCGACAAGCTCGGAATGACATGGTGGCTCGTAATGACATCCCTACCAATAGACGATCGGTCCGGCAACATCACTCTTCTTCCGGTAATAGTTCCTTCTCTGCGCGCACAATCAGCGTGCCGCAACCCTCGTTGGTGAAAACTTCGGTCAACAAACTGTCCGGATACTTGTATGACACGATGTGCACGCGCGCCACACCATGCTGCAACGCGGATATGATACTATCTGTCTTCGGCAACATGCCATCCGTCAGGACGCCTTGCTCCATCAACGCCTGAATTCCCGCAACATCCAGATGGGATAGTAAGCTGTCGGGATTGTTCGCATCGCGCAGGACTCCCGGCGCGCCCATCACGAACATCAGTTTCATCGCCCCCAACGAAACCGCCAAAGCCGATGCCACGCTATCTGCATTGATGTTCAAAACATCGCCCTGATCGCTGGCCGACAAGGGGCTGACGATCGGCAGATATCCTCCGTCCAAAAGATGGCGTATGGGCGTTGGCTGCACGGAAACAATGTCCCCGACTTCGCCGTAATCGGCCCCAGCCCGAGGCGGACGCTTCACAGCCCGCACCAGGCCCGCATCCACTCCCGATAGTCCGATGGCGGGAATCTCCATCTCCCGGCAAACGGACAGCAGCAGCGTGCTCGCCGCGCCGTTGAGCGCCAGCGTCATCGCCTCCAACATCTCCGGGTTCGTGACGCGCCGTCCTTCGACAAATTCCGACTCTGCCCCCAACCGAGTCGCCAGCTCCGTCGCCTGCGGCCCGCCCCCATGCACCAAAACCACATGGATTCCCAACTGCTGAAACACCGAAATCTGCTCCAGCAAACGCTTCGCGCTGTCCCGCGATTGGATCGCCTCACCGCCGCACTTGATGACAAATATCTGACCACGGTATAGCCGCAGATATGGCACCGCCTGCCGCAGCGCCCCAATTGCGTAAGCCCTATCCATGCGCGCCTCCGATCATCTTCATCAATAATGCCTTTTGCGCATGCAGCCGGTTTTCCGCCTGGCGCAACACGACGCTGCGCGGACCATCGAGCACCTCATCCGCCACCTTCACATTCCGCCGGACCGGCAGGCAGTGCATGAACTTTGCGTCCGACCGCGCGGCCGCGAACCAGCTTTCCCGCACGCACCAATCGCGCAGATGCTCACGGTCCTCCACGCCGCCATAATTCTCCGGGCGTGCCCAGGATTTGCAATAGAGAACGTGCGCCCCATCCATCGCGGCATCGCGATCCGATGTGTACTTCACGCCTGTGAGCGACACGGGAAGGTCGTATCTGTCCGGCCGCAGCACCGTCACATCCATCCCTCGTTTGAGCGCCATCGTTACGGCGGCAAGCGGCACGGCGTAAGGCAGCGGCTTCGGGTGGTAGGCCCAGGACAAAACGAACTTGCCACCGGCGCGCGGTATGTCGTAATCGTCCAGCGTCTTCCAGTCCGCCAGCGCTTGGCACGGATGATCGGATGCGGATTCCATGTTGATGAACGGTTTCGGACATAGCTCCGACATTTTTTGCATTACTTCGTCTGCAAGATCCGTCTGCAGATCTTTCGCCTCGGCAAAGCGGCGCACGCCCAGCAGATCGCAGTATGAGGCCAGCACCGGAATCGCCTCCCGCACATGCTCCACCGCCGCGCCGTCCATCACAACCCCATCGCTCGTTTCTAGCTGCCACGATCCCGCGCCGGGCTGTATCACGACCGCCGATCCACCCAACTGCGCCGTTCCGGCTTGGAAAGACGCGAGCGTTCGCAGCGACGGATTCATGAACAGCAACCCGATGACTTTGCCTTTCAGCGAATCGTTGATCGGTTCTTTTTCGAGCGAGCGCGCCAGCGCCAGCAATTGATCGACCTCACCCGAAGAAACATTCGATAGCGACAAGAATTTTGTCATCACGGGACTATCTCCTTCAACGCCTTCATCAACCCATCCACCGCCGCATCATCGATGATGAGCGGCGGCAACAGGCGGACAACGTTCGGGTTTTTCGCGTCGCCGGCCAAGATGCCCCTCTCGCGCAACTCCCGCAACACCTCTTTGGCAGGCCGGGAAACATGCAGCCCGATCAACAGTCCCAAGCCAGATATGTCTTGCACCGGACCGACCCGCGCTTCGGCGAAAATACGTTGCGAAATCGATTGCACATTCTCCAAGAATTCCGGCGCGCTGATCGCCTGCACCGTCGCGAGGATCGCCGCGCACGCGACCGGCCCGCCGCCAAACGTGGTCCCCAGCCAACCCGGCTTGATCAAATCCGCAATGGCAGCCGGCGCAAGCACCGCCGCGGCCGGAAACCCCGCGCCGATCCCCTTCGCCACCGTCAGCACGTCCGGGACGATTCCAAGCTGCTCCACGGCGAAAAACGTCCCCGTCCGTCCCATCCCCGTCTGCACCTCATCGGCGATTAGTACCACGCCCCGTTCCGTACACATCGTTCGCGCGGCTTGCATAAACTCCGCCGTCATCGCGACCGCACCGGCCACGCCCTGCACCGGCTCGAAGATGAACGCCGCGACCGAATCATCCAAAGCCGCATCCAACGCCTGCACATCGTTCGGCGACGCCCACGCAACGTCAAACGGCGTCCGCGGAAAGCCGTACCATACGGCCCCATCGGTGACAGCCGCAGCCGCCGCCGTGCGACCATGAAACGCACCTTTTAGCGCCACCACTTTCGACCGCCCGGTCTGCCAAAACGCGATGCGCAGCGCGTTCTCATTCGCCTCCCCACCGGAATTGACCAAGAACACGCGATCCAGACCCTTGGGGGCGATCGAAACAAGAGCCTCGCACGCCTCCTGCCGCACCGAAAGGTCCACGGCATTTGTCTGAAACAGCAGCGTCTCCGTCTCCGCCTGGATCGCGCGCGTCACGCCCGGATGTCCATACCCCAAGATCGCAACGGCATGACCGCCGTAAAAGTCCAGGTACGTGTTGCCGAGACTGTCGCGCACGGTATAGCCGCGCCCATCCACAATCGTAAGGCCGCTCCGCGTATACACAGGAAATTCGTACGTGCTCATGCCCAGCCAATCCCGGGCGTCATCAATCCGGTTGTCTCGTCGAGGCCGAACATTCGGTTCATCCACTGCACAGCCCCGCCGGATGCGCCTTTCACCAGATTATCGATCACCGCCGTCACGACCGCGTTCTCCCCGTTCGTCACAATTCCCATGTGGCACCGATTCGATCCGACCACCTCTTTCACCGTCGGCAGCCGTTCGCCGACGGTGATAAACGGCGCGTTAGCGTAAAAATCCTGATATCGCCGAATCATTGCGTCCGACGGCATCGGCGTTTTGAGGTGGGCAAATACCGTGGCGTGGATGCCGCGCGCAAACGGACCCGAATGAGGGATGAAGCAAAGGTCCACCGCGCCGCCATCCAACCTCGCGAGCAACTGTTCCATCTCCGGCTCATGGCGGTGTGTCAGCGGATCATAGGCCCACATCGCGCCGTGCCGTTCCGGATGATGGGTTCCCTGCTTCGGGTTGCGTCCGCTGCCGGTGCTTCCGGTGACGCCGTTGACAATGATCGGCCCGTCCGCCAGATGGAACGCCACCAACGGGGCCGACGCGAGAGTGGCAACCGTTGTGAAGCAGCCCGGATGAGCAACATACCGATCCGGCGTCTCCGATTCCAGCTCCGGCAAAGCGCAATGGAACTTGTCCAGCAGAGCCGGCGCGCCGTGCGCATGGCCGTATATCGCCTCGAACTGCTTCGGATCGGAGAAGCGGAAGTCCGCCGACATATCTACCACTTTCGCCGCCTCGCCCGCGCCGGACAAAATGTTTGCGAGCACCGCTGCGGTCTCCCCATGTGGCATGGCGGAGAAGATGGCGATCTGCCGCTTGTCCGCGATCAGTTGCTTGCCTTCGTCAGGGGTGATAAATGCCGCATCCCCGATCGCTCCGGTCAGATGCGGGAACACACTGTCCACACGCTGTCCATGATAGGTCGAAGAGACAACGCCGTCGAGCCGAAACAACGGATGGCCCACGACGAGGCGGATGATCTCGGCGGCTACGTATCCGCTGCCTCCGAGGATCAGACTGGGAATCGTTTTAGTTTGCAACTGCGGCCTCCAAATTTCTGAGAATAGTTTCCGTCAGACGGTCGGCGCTCGTCCGCGCATTGATGCCCACGACGCCCGTCTCTCGTTCTATCAAAGTGGTCCCTGCCAGGTTGTCCGTCGCCGGACCGGTGACGACGGCAGGCGTCAAACCATATCGATCACGAAGGATCTGCACACCGCCCCACGCGCCGACGGGATCGTTCGCGGCGAGAAGCACCTGGCTGAACGCCGAACGCAGGGCCGGTTCCGCCAAAATCGCATCCACGCCGTACTCGCCGATCATCCCGTCTCCCAGCTCCAGCACAATAATGTCGGGAGAGGATTCGGCCAGTCGATTCAGCATCGTCGTGGCGATGGAAGGGGAGTTCTGACGGCTCGTCGTCACGATGCCGAGGTCGGTGAAGATAAGGGACTTGGCTGCCCCCGCGTCATCCATCGCCAGAATATCCCTGCGCAAACTGACTCCGGTCGCCTTCGCCGCCATCACGATCTTCCCTCGACGCACAAGCTGCTGGATGAGCGCGATGCACGCTTCGGTTTTGCCGGAATTCATGCAGGTCCCGACCACGGCGATCACCGGCGCGCCCGTCGCGACGCTTGATGATTCCAGCGTTGCGCATCCGGTGGAAATATTTGCCGGCACCCCGCGCCGACTCGCAAGATACGGAAAGTCCAAAACCTGTCCCAGCACTTCGCACTCGAACGGCTCGCCCACAATCGGCGAAGACGATGTGCAGCGACCCAACACTCCGCCGAGATTGAGAATATTGATCGTCCCGCCGACCTGGAGCGAGTTTGGTATCACGCCGGCATATCCCTGCAGCGCGTTTCGATGGCCCAGCGCGCCGGCGATAACGTCGCCGGGCTGCAGCGCGGACATGCGGCCCGTTGTCAGCTCCAGGCTGTTGTATTGCGCTTTGGCATTGAGGACCCGCACCGCCAGCACGTCGCCCTCTTTGCACAGGAATTCGTCGCTGACTCGCACGTCTCGCCGCAGATGGCAGTTGAGAGTGACCGAGGCGATTTTGTCCAACATCACGGCCCTCATGTCTTGCGCCTCGTGTCGGGGTCTTTGGGATTGGCTCTTGCACGGTCGTTGGCGGACGAGGACCCCGACACATCGTATTGCCACATCACAGGCCTCATGCCCTCACGCCCAATTTTGCGAGGAATGCTCGTTGCGCCCTTGCGGATTTGGTGGCGACGAAAATCGTGTCGTCCCCGGCGACTGTCCCGATGACTTCCGGATGCTCGGCCTGGTCAATCCGCAACCCCACGAGCGATGCCGCACCGACCTGGGTTTTGATGACGAGCAGATTCGGCCCCGCCGGCGTCGCGCCGACGATATCCAGTCCCGGCTGCCCGCCGACCACATACCGCCCGCCGACTTTGCTGACGCTCAACTCTTGCAGGTCGCGGGAGACGCTGCTCTGCGTGACGCTATATCCAAGCGCGTTCAGCCGGTCCACCAGCGTCTCCTGCCGGTCGATTGGCTCCCTTTTTATGAGGCCGGCAATCGCCGCGAGGCGGTCCTCTTTGCCGTTTCTATGGGGCATAATGCATATTATGCACTATTTCCGCATATTATGCAATCCTCTTGGGCCGTTCTGCCTAGAAAAGTAGGATTATTTCCCCTTTTACAATAGGGATTGTAAAGCTAGAAGAAAATGGGGAGAAGAAAGCAGTTGCGGGTTCTCGATCTAATTCCCTGACCGAATGCCACGAACAAGACCTGCGCCAACAACTCGGAGATTTGAAAAACTAAGACGCGACTTTCACGTAAGCCAATGCGGAGCCGGGGCCAGGCACTGGGGCGTGGGCAGCCTTTGCCGACTCTATCCACAGTTCGATTGCCTCCCGGATGCTCTCGATGGCCTGTTCACGAGTCTCGCCCCAACTTTGGCAACCCGGCAGATCGGGCGCATATACGGAATAACGCCCATCTTCCTCGCGTTCCAAAATGATTGGGTATTCGGTCATTGTTGTTCTCCAGCCTTTTTGAGTATAGCACGGAGGGTACCAGTAGGGAGATCGCCCGCATGCATCGGCACAACAAGCCGATCAGGTCGATCTGGATGGATGAAAACAGCATGAGAACCGCGCTACCGATCTTTGCGCCATCCGGCATGTTCCAATAATGCAACTACTTCCTTTGCTGTCATGCACACGGCTTCGACGTAGGATTCACCAACTCCTATCATGTCAGGAAATGCGTGACCCTACGCCAATATCTGGTCCACCAAATCCCCAAACACATCGGTCAGGCGGAAGTCGCGGCCCTGGTAGCGGAACGTCAAGCGCTTGTGGTCGATCCCCAACAGCTGCAGCATGGTCGCATGCAGGTCATGGACGCTGACCGGGTCCTTCGTGATGTTGTACGAATAGTCGTCCGTCTCCCCAATCGTCACGCCCTTCTTCACGCCGCCGCCGGTCAGCCAGATGCTGAAGCAGCGCGGATGATGGTCGCGTCCGTAGTTGTCCATCGTCAGGTCGCCCTGCGAGTAGACCGTGCGTCCAAATTCGCCGCCCCACACGATGAGCGTGTCGTCAAGCAACCCCCGCTGCCGGAGGTCGTTGATCAGCGCGACCGACGGCTGGTCCGTGTCCTTGCATTGCAGCCGTATCGACTTCGGCAGGTCCCCATGATGATCCCAGCCCATGTGGAAAAGCTGCACGAACCGCACGCCGCGCTCCGACAGCCGCCGCGCCAACAGACAGTTGTACGCGTACGAGCCGGGCCGGTGCACGTCCGGGCCATACATATCCAAGATGCTCTGCGGCTCCTTGGAGATATCCGTTAGATCCGGCACCGCCGACTGCATCCGGAACGCCAATTCGTACTGCGAGATGCGCGTGGAAATTTCCGGGTCGCCGACCTGCGCCAGCTTGAGAAGATTGAGCTCCTTCAGTCGGTCGAGCATCTGCCGCCGCGTCACGCGATCCACGCCGTTTGGATCGGACAGGTAGAGAACCGGGTCGCCCTGATTTCGGAACTTCACTCCCTGATGGACGGTCGGCAGGAACCCGGAACCCCACAGGCGGTCGTACAGCGGCTGATCGTCCGGCCGCCCCGAACCCTTCGACGTCAAAACCACAAATGCGGGCAGGTCCTCGTTCTCCGTCCCCAGACCGTAAGACAGCCACGAGCCGATGCTGGGCCGCCCGGCCAGCTGCGACCCGGTCTGGAAGAAGGTGACCGCCGGGTCATGGTTGATCGCTTCGGTGTGCATCGAGCGAATTACGCACAGATCATCCGCGATGGTCTGCAGATGCGGCTGGATTTCGCTAATCTCAATTCCGCTCTTGCCGTACTTATCAAACTTCATGATGGACGGCGCGACCGGGAAAGTCTTCTGTCCGGAGGTCATGCCGGTCAATCGCTGTCCCATGCGAATAGAGCTGGGCAGGTCCTGCCCCCGGAACTCTTGCAGCTTCGGCTTGTAATCGAACAGCTCCATCTGCGACGGCGCGCCCGACTGAAAAAGGTAAATGACGCGGTTCACTTTGGGCGGAAAATGGGGCAGGTCCGGCAGACCGCCGACCCTCTTGCCCCCCAAGACGTCCGCGAATCCTTCCTTGGTTAGGATGCTGGCAAGCGCGGCCAAACCGAATCCGGCGGCTCCTTTAAGAAAGGTGCGGCGATTGAGCGCGTCCTGAATGATCAGCTCGTTGTCCATTGGCTATTCCTTCGTTATCGTCTCGTCTAGGTTTAGTATCGTGCTGGCAATCATTGTGTAGGCCGCCAAATCAGGGACTATCAGCGATTGATTACGCGGACTGTCGCCGATGCTTACCAGCTTCTTCGCGTCATCGTAATGCTTTCGATAATGGTCCACGAGCTGCATATAACCGCCAAAAAGTATGCGGAACTCTTGCTCGCTCGCGTCGCGGCCCAGTGCACGGCGATAGGCGTAGTTGATACAGTCCCTGGGCACCGCCGCGTTGGTCATCATCTTTTCCGCCAAAACGCGCGAGGCCTCGACAAAGGTTTCCTCATTGAGAAGCGCCAAAGCCTGTAGCGGCGTGTTCGTGCGCGACCGCCGAACGCGGCACATCTCTCGGCCGGGCACGTCGAACAGCAGCATGGTTGGCGGCGCCGCCGTGCGCTTCCAAATCGTGTACATCGACCGCCGATACAGTCCCTCTCCCTTGTCGGGCATATAATTCCGAAGGTTTCCGTACACGTTTGTCTCATCCCAAATGCCGCCAGGCATATACGGACGGACGGACGGACCACCGAGCTTTTCAACCAGCAGTCCGCAGATTGCCAGCGCCTGGTCGCGAATCACTTCGGCCGACAGTCGGAACCGGGGTCCTCGCGCAAGCAGCCGGTTCTGGGGATCGAGATGCTCCAGCGCCTCGGTCACGTTCGACGACTGCCGATAGGTCGCGCTCATCAATATCTCTTTCTGCATCGCCTTCATGTCCCACTTGAGCCTAATAAACTCCGTCGCCAGCCAATCCAGCAGCTCCGGATGGGACGGATATTCTCCGCGCGTGCCGAAATCTTCCGTGGTCGCCACGATGCCGGTCCCGAAGAACTTCTCCCACATCCGGTTGACAACAACTCTGGGAGTCAGCGGGTTGGACGGATCGACAAGCCATTTGGCAAACCCAAGCCGATCGTTCTTCGCGCCCTTCGGCAGCGGCGGAAGGAATGCGGGCAGCCCCGCCTTTACCCTCTCGCCATGCTTATCGTATTGCCCGCGCGTCAGGATGAAGCAGTCTCGCGGCTTCTCCATCTCAGCCATCACCATCAGCGTCGGAATCTTGTCGTCAAATTCGTTCTTGGTGCGGGCCATTTCGCTTTGCTTGCTAGCCAGCAAGCGGTAGTCCGCATCGTTCACATCGGACCATAGCGCCGTAATTCTTGTTTTCTGCTCCGCCGTCCGCTTGTCTTCCGGAATCGAAAGCCACTTCCGCGCCGGACCCAACTGGGCAATCTTGCGGACCTCATCGGGCGGTACGACGCGCTTGAACAGAATCACATCGTCCACCAGCCCCGCAAAAGCCTCCGTGCCCGTGCGCGTCCCGATCTTGGCGGTGACAGGTGTGCGCGTGGTCGCCGTGAGCGTGTTGACTTCCGTCGTCGTATCCGTCGGCTCGCCATTGACGTACATCTTCAGCCCCTCTGGCTTGGCGGAACCGTCGTATGTGACGAATATGTGAGTCCACTCATTGTTCGGAATCGTTCGGTTGGCAACTATCTTGAGCGCGTTCGCGGGCCACTTGTTGATGATATGCACCATCGGCTTCATGCCGGCCATGTACAGGTCCCAGCCGCGGTAGTCGCTGCCGCTGTCCATGCGCGAAAGGGGCGAACCGTTGCCGTTGACCGGGTTGATCCAGATCGAATAAGAAAAGGCGTCGGTCTTGTCAAAATCCCCGACGTCGCCGAGGTCCAGATACCCTTCGCCCACCAGCTTGACCGCGCCGGTGGCATGGCCATCCACAAACGATGCCTTGCCGGAAATGATGGGTGTCGGGGCCTTGCCGGCGGTCACCTCGCGCTTGTCCGTCAGCGCGTATCGGGCGACCGCCCCGTTCATGAGGGGCGCTTCCTCGGCTACCAGATCGTCCAGCTTCCAATCGGCTGCCTTGGGCGCGTTTGCCGATAACCGCGCATCCGTCTGCTTCGATGTTTCATCCAACTGCTTGACGTACTCGGCCAGTTTCGCGATCTCATCCGGCCGCGGCGCTTTCATGATGGGCGGATGATTGACGGGTCGCTCTTCGCCCGTCCCCGATTCCGGCACGTTGTTGTAGTAGGCGTACATCCGATAAAACTCTTTTTGCGTAATCGGGTCGAACTTGTGGGAATGGCAACGCGCGCACCCGACTGTCAATCCCATCCAGACCGCGCCCGTTGTCTCCAGCCGATCCACCACGGTCTCCACGCGCCATTCTTCCGCGATGACGCCGCCCTCGGTGTTGATCCGGTGGTTGCGATTGAAGCCGGTCGCGATCTTCTGGCTTTCAGTGGCGTTGGGCAGCATGTCCCCGGCGAGCTGTTCGATCGTAAACTGATCGAACGGCATGTTCTTGTTGTATGCGTCGATCACCCAATCGCGCCATCGCCACTGATACCGTTCGTAGTCGGCCTGATACCCGTTGCTATCGGCGTACCGCGCATCGTCGAGCCAGTCCTGGCCCATGCGTTCGCCGTAGGTCGGGGAGGCCAGCAACCGGTCCACCACTTTCTCGTAGGCGTTCGCAGATCTGTCCTTGAGGAATGCGGTCACATCGTCCGGGAGCGGCGGCAGGCCGGTGAGGTCAAGAGAAACACGGCGGATCAACGTGCGCTTGTCGGTTTCGTGAGACGGCTTGAGTCCCCCCTCTTCCAATTTGGCGAGAATAAAACTGTCGATAGCGTTTCTTGGCCAATTCTTCTGGCGGACCTTGGGCAGAGGCGGTCGCTTGGCAGCGACGAATGCCCAGTGCGGCTTGTACACTGCCCCCTGCTGGATCCACTCCTTCAACATGCGCTTATCTTCGTCCGCCAGAATCTTGCCGGACGTGGGCGGCGGCATCTGCAGACCCTCTTCGGCGTAGATGCGCTGGACCAATCGGCTCTTGTCTGGCTTGAACGGGACGATCGGGGTATTGCCTGAGGGCCGCAGCTTGTACGCCTCTTCCTTCACGTCAAGTCGGAGGTTCACCTGTCGCTTTTCGGGGTCTTGTCCATGACAGGTAAAGCACTTGTCCGCCAAGATTGGCCGGATATCACGTACAAAATCCCATTTTTTGGCGGGCTTCGTTTGCTTGCTGACTAGCGACGGTATCGGCGGCGGAGCAGGCTTCCCCGGATGGCTCGTGTTCACAAAGGAGGTCCTGGCAGATAGCCTCCCACGCGGGTCTTGGATATTGGCAAGCGAAGCGATATCGGCAACTCGACCCGCGCCTACATTTCCTTGGCCCTTACGCGGGTCTTGGATATTGGAATTTGAAGCGATATCGGCAATCCGACCCGAGCTTAGAGACCCAGACGCCAACGACTCATGAATCGATGAACAGGAAATCCCAAACGCTTTTGTGTGAGAAACGGGGCATGGTCCCGCGACATGGGACATCCCCACTAACACGACGGAAGCTACCGGCGCACATACCAGCATGGTCGCCGCCCCCCGCTTCAGTCCGGCACCACTGAGCTGCAGTCTCATAAATTTCGCTCCCTAGTTCTGCCATGGTACCCCTACTTCCCCAATCCGGCAACGTCCTCACTGCGATTTTGGCTTGAACGCCCGATTCGCCAAGGAATCCGCCTTCTCGTTCCCATCGCGCAATGTATGAGACGGCGAAAAGGAATCGAAGTGTCGCGCCAAATCCTGAGCTTTCAGATACAGCCGCTGAAGCTCCGGCTTCTTCACCCGGTACTGGCCGGTCCACTGCCGCTCCAAGAGCTGCGAATCCGTCACCCACTTCAGCCGCTTGATGCCCAGCAGCCTCGCCTCCTCCAGCCCCCGAATGAGCGCCAGATACTCCGCCTCGTTGTTGGTCTTGTTCCCCACGCGCTCGGATATCTCCGCCAGCGTCAGGCCCTCGGCATCGACAATCAGCACCCCTATCGCCGCCGGGCCGGGATTGCCCTTGCTCGCGCCATCCGTGTACATCATGGCTGAGTCTGTCATGCCTCGATGTAAAGGATCCGGAAGCAGCTATCGCAGGTCATCATGCGGTCCCCAGCCTTCAGAGCATCCAAAGCATGCACCGCGACCCCGGCCCCACAGAGCGTGCAGTGCGTCTCCCGAACGGGAGATAGCGCCTCTCCCCGATGCCGTTCCCGGATGGACTCATACCGTTTCAGCAGCCCTGGCTCCACTTCTTTCGCCAATTTCTGCCTTTGCTGGTGGATCGCGCGATACGCGTTTTCAAGCTCAGCTTTCCGAGTGGTGTATTTTTCCACCCGCGATCCTAGCGTCTGCTCCGACTCGGTCTCCGCGGTCTTCGACACTTCAACCTGAGACTTATCGGCCTCGATAAGGTCCCAAAGCTCCAAAATCCTCTCGTCCAGCCCGTCGCGCTGCCGACCGAGCATCTCCACCTCTTTCTGGGTGGCATCCAGCTCTTTGGGATTGTGGATCGAGCCTTCGAACAGCCGCTTTTCGTACTTCTTCTTCTTTTCCTCGATGCTTTTGAGCTGCAGCTCGGAATCCGTCAATTCGGAATGATGCTCTTTGTAGAGCGCCTCCGCATCGGAATGGGCCTTGATCGCTTCGTCGTGCGCGACCTTTTCGGCCTTGCCGGCGTTGAGCTGCTCTAGCTTATGTCGTATCTTTTGAAGGTTGGAATCGTGTTCTTGAATGGCAATGAGCTGTCGGAGAGCTTCTTGAAACATAGTTATGGGGATTCTACCCTTCGCCGTACCGTTCGAAGAGGGCTTCCAGCGCCACCTCCGCGGCGGCCTGCTCCGCTTCCTTCTTGCTGCCGCCCTTTCCCTGTCCCATTACCTCATTGTTCACCTGCACCTCGATGGTGAAATGCGGCAGGTGCGGCGCGCCCTCCTCATCCACCACCACATACCGCGGAGTGTCCTTCCAGCGGGCCTGAGTCCATTCCTGCAGCCGAGACTTGTAATCAATAAGGCTCATGTTCCCCGTCGCCAATCGGTCCAACGCGGTTTTCAGCGAATCCAAGATGAATTTGCGGGCGACATCCAGGCCCTTATCCAAGAAGACCGCGCCGATCACCGCCTCGAATGCGTCGGCCACAAGGGAGGCGCGCCGCCTGCCGCCGGACATCTCCTCCCCAGGACCGATAACCAACTCTTCGTCCAGTCCCAAATTGAGGCCGGCTTCCTGCAGCGTAGTGTCTTGAACGAGATAGGACTTGGCCTTCGTCAGCAGCCCTTGGTTCCAGTCCGGATAGTTGTCGTAGAGAAATTCCGAGATCACCACGCCCAGAACGGCGTCCCCGAAGAATTCCAGCCGCTCGTTTGACCCGAGGACCGGATCGAGTGCGGCGGAACTGTGTGTGAGGGCATGCGTATAGAGCGCTTCGTTATCGATCGGTATCTTCTTCACGGCAGCTTCGCGACGGCCACCCGGATCCGCTCCGCGCCGCGCCGAATATCGTCCAGCGAGCGGGCATAGCTGACGCGAAGGTGGCCGGGCAACCCGAAAGCCTCTCCGGGAACCATGCCGCAGAGGGCCTCCTCCAATAAGTAATCGGCCAACGCGGCGGAGCTTTCCATCCGGCCGTGACAGATCTCGGAGACGTCGGGAAAGAAATAGAACGCGCCGGCGGTCTTGACGCAACGGAAGCCGGGGATTCCCGTCAGCTCGTCGTACATCACGTCCCGGCGCTCGGCAAAGGCTGTGCGCATTCGGGCCACATCGGCATCCCCATCGCGGAGAGCGGCCAACGCCGCCTGCATGGAGATGGAGGAGGGATTGCTGGTCACCTGGTCCTGCAGCTCGTTGATCGCCTTTGCGACCGGCTGCGGCGCTGCGACCCACCCGATTCGCCAACCGGTCATGGCGTAGGTCTTCGAAACGCCTCCCACGGTGACCGTGCGATCGTGGACCTCTTTTCCCAACGCCGCAAAGCTGTGATGCTCCGCGTAGCCATACACCAGCTTCTCATAAATCTCGTCCGATATCACCCAGAAATTGTGTTTTAGGGCGAGTGCGGCAATCTCTTTCTGCGCCGATCGGGGTGTTACGGCGCCCGTCGGGTTGTGCGGAGTGGTCAACAGGAACGCCTTGGTCCGCGGAGAGACAGCGGCTCGCAGATCGTCATAATCGGGCAGATAGCCGTTCTCCGGCTTGCAGTTCACGATAATGGGGGTCGCGCCGGAAAGCTTGATCTGTTCGACATAGGTGGGCCAGTACGGCGCGGGCAGAATCACCTCATCGCCTTCCTCGCACAGCGCCATGAGAGCCTGGTACACGGCGTGCTTTGCTCCGCACGTGATGCAGACCTCGTTCGTCTCGTATCGGATGTGATTCTCGCGCCGCAGCTTCTCGGCGACCGCCTGCCGCAATTCCGGCGTGCCGGCGGAGGCGGTGTATTTGGTGTGCCCCGTCCGAATGGCCTCGATGCCGGCTTCGCAAATCACGTCCGGGGTCGGAAAATCCGGTTCGCCGGCACCAAAGGAGATGATATCCGCGCCATTCTTGCGCATTTCCGCAACGCGCGCCGACATTGCGAGCGTCGGGGAGGCGTGGATGGCTGCGATGCGTTTGGCCAGCGAGAGAGACATGGCGGTCGAAAAGTATAGCACAGCCTGGTCGGTATAATCCGGCGGATGGTATCCATACGGCTTCAGGCTTCGGGGTTAGGAAGAAGATTTGGCGCCCGGTGGGTGTTCCGGCAGCTCGATCTAAACCTGGCGGGCGGGTCGGTGCTGGTTGTGAGCGGGGCTAACGGCTCCGGCAAGAGCACGCTGCTCAAGGTCCTCTCCGGCCTCCTGCCCGCGACGGAGGGATCGATAGACATTGACAACGTTGTGTTGGGGTCCTCGTCCGCCGATGTCTGGCCGTCCGCCGACCCCAAAGACCCCAACACCGGAATCCGCCCCCACCCCAACCCTCCCCCGCAAGCGGGGGAGGGGGTTAAGGAGTCACCGCAAGCGCGGGAGGCGGTTAAGGAGTCACCGCAAGCGGGGGAGGGGGTTTCACGCAACATGATCGGCCTCACTTCGCCGGAGTTGGCGCTGTATGGAGCGTTGACCGGGATAGAGAACTACCGCTTCCTCGCGAAGCTACGCGGACAGTCCACGACGGTGACCCAGGCGGAAGAGGCAATGGACCGGGCGGGATTGGGCGGCCGCGGTCACGACCGAGTGGATACCTACTCGACAGGGATGAAGCAGCGGCTTCGCCTCGCCCTCGCCACCCAGCACCAACCCCCGATCCTGCTTCTGGACGAGCCCACCGCCGGCATGGACGATGCGGGCCGAAAGGTATTAGATGGCATCCTCGATGACCAAAGACGCAGAGGCATCGCCCTCTTCGCCACAAACGATACAAACGAGTACCGGTACGGGGACGCACGGCTCCACCTGGGCGTCTGAGACCCTCGCCGTTCTCGCCAAAGACCTACGGGTCGAATGGCGTACGCGACAGGGCGTCTACACCGCGCTGCTCTTTGCCGTCATGACCGTTGTGGCGATGGGTCTTGCCACGGCCAACTCCGCCCTCACGCCGGAAGGCCAGGCTGGACTGCTTTGGGTCGCTCTCGTATTCGCCGGGGTTACGGGGCTGGCCCGCGGGTTCGTTTTAGAAGAGGAGCAGGGCACGGCGGACCTATTGCGGCTTGCGGCCCGGCCCTCGGCGGCGCTGGCCGGCAAGATGCTGTTTCATGGGGCGCTTCTGCTGGCCTCAGAAGTCATCTTGATTCCCCTGAGCCTCCTATTCCTAGGGATACATGTTGAGGATTGGCTGATATTTTGTGTCGGAATAATCAATGGCAGCATCGGGCTGGCCGTCTGCGTCACAATCAGTGGAGCGCTGGTCGCTCGGGCCGGCAGCCGGGGATCCCTGGTAGGAGTGCTGTCTTTGCCGGTACTTGTACCGATGATTGCAATGGCGGTTTCTACGACGAAGGCCGGGTTGGGAGCGGCCGCCGCCACAATCGGCTGGCAAGGCAACGTAGGAATGTTGGGATGGACGATTGCCATCGGCGCGGCCGGATTTTGGCTGTTTGACGCAATATGGAAAGAATGAAAACCCCTTGGGCTCTGCTATTGATATGGCTGTTTATGGCCGTCATCATCGTTGCCGCGTACCAGGCGCCGCCGGCAGAGGGATTTTCCAAGCCAGAGGCAGCGCGGATCATTTTCTTTCACGTCCCTGCCGCAATCTCTTGTATCGTGTTCTTCGGCATCGGGGCCTGGTATGCGATTCGGGTTCTACGGCTAAAGCTCCCGCTGGACGACATCAAGTCCGTAGCCGCCCTCGAGATGGGAACGCTGATGTGCGTTCTGGCTACGGTCACCGGCTCCATCTTCGCCTATATGCAATGGAACACCCCTTGGAACTGGGACCCGCGGCAAACCACCATCGTTGCCCAGCTTCTCATCTACGCCGCCTACTTTGCCCTGCGCGGCTCGATACCCGATGATCGGCGGAGGATGGTGCTTTCGGCGGGATACGCGGTGTTCGCGATGGCGACGGTGCCGTTCTTGATGATCGTCATCCCCAGGGTGTTCGCGACCTTGCATCCCAACAACACCCTGATCTCCAGCGCCGGCCTCGACCCGACATACAAGAAGATTTTCTGGTCGGCCTTCGTCGGCTACATGGCCATCGGCCTGGCGATCATGCGGGTACGCATTCAGGCAGGACATCTGCTATACAGATTGGAGACAGAACGTGGATTGGAAGATAGCGGTCACATTGCCGCCACTCATCGTATTTACGGCGCTGATGATCTACCTTTGGTCGATCCAGCAGCGGGTGTCGCAGGCTCTGAGGGACACAGAACGGGATAAGGGTAGCCGCACGCTTTAGCTTGCGCAGCCATGGTGCGACCGGTCTCCTGACCGAGTCGCAAGCGGGAACGGGATTTTGACGATGCGATCGTCAATGAAATGGTCAACGTAGGGACGAAGGGAAAGAACCCCCACCCCAACCCTCCCCCGCAAGCGGGGGAGGGAGTTAGGAAGGGCCCTGATGCCCTGATGCGACCGGTCTCCTGACCGAGTCGCAAGCGGGGAACGGGAAAGAACCCCCACGCCAACCCTCCCCCGCAAGCGGGGGAGGGAGTTACGGGGGCCCCTTTTCCAGGCAAGCGCCTGGAAAAGGGGGAGGGAAACGGAAACAAGGCGGTAGAATCGAATGAAAATGAAAATCGGAGCAATATTTACTTTGGTCCTTATCGCGGGAGGGCTCACCCTCGCCGTCCTCGCTTTCGTCAAGAACACCACTCCGTATGTGACCGTCAGCGAAGCCAAAAACATGGAAGGCAAACGGGTCCACGTAAACGGCGTGCTGGTCAAGGACAGCGTGGAAAACAACGTGCAATCCAAATTGCTCACCTTCACGCTCAAAGACGATAAGACAGGAGAGACCCTCAACGTTGTCCACAAGGGATTTATGCCGGACAACATGGAGCATGCGCCGCGAGTCGTCGTCGGCGGCGCCATGACCGGAGGGCATTTCGAATGCACGGACATCCAGCTCAAGTGTCCGTCCAAGTACCAAGGCGAGAAGACCGCCCAAGGAACATAAGTGCTATTCGGAACCACCGCCGTCTTTGTCGCCCTCGCATTCGCATTAGCGACGGTCTTCGCCTATCTTTTCGGGAAGATAATTCCCTGGGGTCGACGCCTCTACCTCGCTACCGTGGCGTCCATCTTCACCGTCGAGGGATACCTGATCTACCTGCTGATGACGGGCCGGTACGAGATTAATTATGTGTGGCAGTTCAGCGAGCGCAACATCGCATGGTACTACAAGCTGGCCGGCGCTTGGGGCGGCCAAGAAGGCAGCTTTTTGCTTTGGACAACCCTCACGGCCCTGCTCGGCCTCGTCATCTATAAGAAGCTCGACAAACTCGAACGGCCGTTCATGGTGGCGTTCACCCTGATCCTGGCCTCGCTCGTCGGCATACTCGCTTTCAAGACCCCATTCGCCTTCCATCCCGGTGCGGACGCAATGGGTTACCTCACAGACCCTGCGAGCGGACATAAGTTCCTCGTTACCGACGGCCTCGGCCTCAATCCGTCGCTCGAAAACTATTGGATGACCATTCATCCGCCCATCATGTTCACCGGCTTCGCTTCGCTCGGAATTCTGTTCTGCTTTGCGATTGCGGCGCTCGTCAAGCGCGACACCAAGACTTGGCAGGCGCTCGCGCGGCCCTGGGCGGCCTTCTCCGCGGCGACGACGGGCCTTGGCCTGTGTCTGGGCGGATTCTGGGCGTACGAGACGCTGGGCTGGGGAGGTTTTTGGGCGTGGGATCCCGTTGAGAATGTGTCCTTCATCCCGTGGCTCGGCGCGGTAGCACTGCTTCACGGATTATATGTTTTCAATGCCACCGGCAAGGGCGGAAAGGCCAACCTGTTCTTTGCGGCCTTCCCGTTCATGGCGTTCATGTTCGGAACCTTCCTTACCCGCAGCGGCACGCTGAGCGATGTCAGCGTCCACTCGTTTGTCAACATGGAGGAGGGCTCTAAACGACTGCTGATCGGCATGGTGGTCGGCAGCATTCTCGCGTTCGTCTCCCTGTTCACATGGACCCACCTGGCGGTGCGGCGAACGGCTCTCTATTGGGGCTCCGTCGCGGCCGGCGCGGGACTGCTCACCTGGTCGCTCATCGTTCCCGGTTCCTTCATGGCCTATTTGCGCTGGCCGATGGGGATTTGGACGGTTGGGATGCTCGGCGGCATGGCCTGGTCTTTCTTCCGTCCGGAGAGCTGGTCCGTACCTACTCGTGGGGATTTCGAGGAGGAAAGTGGCGTGCCGAGAAGGTATGGGCTATACGCCGGCATTTCGGCGATCATGTTCATGAGTCTTTGCGCGCTGCTTGGCACAGCTTGGCCCTGGCTCACATTCCTTTTGTCCGGAAAATCGGTCAAGCTGGAAGAGGATTTCTACAATCGCGCGCTTCTTTTGCCCGCGGTTATCGTTCTGATACTCTCCGCGCTGGTGCCGTTCTTGGGTTGGCACCGGACGGACGGAAAACGATTCTTCAATCGGATGCTGCTTCCGTGGACGGCGGCGGCGACCTTGGCCATTGTCGGGTTCTTCGCGATGGGAATACGAAACCCGTTTGGGCTTGTTGTCGCGGTCATCTGTTTTCTCACTGTAACGGCCAACGCATGGCGGATTTCGGAAGTCATCCGCCGGAGTCGGGTCACCGTCGGCGGCTTTATCGCGCACATGGGGGTGGCGATCCTACTGCTTGGAATGGTCGTTTCCCGTGGATTTGAGCGGAAAGAGCAGGTACTCCTTCCGAAGAACGAGCCGGCGGAGGGTCTTGGCTTCACCATCACGCGCGGCGACGACCGGCTCCTTCCCGCGAGCACCGCGATGAAACAGATGAAAGAACTGCCGATTACATTCGTGCGCGGCGACCAGAAGTTTGTTGCGCTGCCGGAGTATTGGCAACGGCTTCAGCCGGGCGATCCGAATCCGCAGCGGATGACCCGGCCCTGGATTAAGCGCGGCTTCGATAATGACATCTATGTCTCCATTCGGCCGCCGGAAAACGTGTTCGACGCGAGAGGCCAGGTGCAGATCAGCCCTGGCGAAACGAAAAAAATGGGTCCGTTTACAATCACGCGAATCGGCGCGCTGACGATGAAGGGCCAGCCGGGTCAGGTGGGAACCACTTTTTCCGCCCACTTTCACGTGGTCCATCCCACCGGTTCGTTCGACGTGGAGCCGGCTCTCCAAATGACGGAGGATGGCCTTCAGGCAATGCCTCAGGACCTCGGACAGGGGATCGGCGCGTCGATTGGACCGCCCCAAGGGATGAATGGGCCGATCCTTTTCCAATTGGGGACCATCACCGACCTTTTGCCGGTGGAGCTGTTCCACAAACCCCTTACGATTCTCGTGTGGCTGGGCGCGGGTATCATGGCCTGCGGCGGCTTCTTGTCGGTCCGGCGCCGAGCGTTGGACGCACGCGCATTGGCCCGGCAGCGCGCCCTGACATCACACGAGGAAAACGGTCATCCGCATGCGTCTCATCCAACTTCTAAAAAGCAAAATACACCACGCAAAGGTAAGCTACACAAATCCCGACTACATCGGAAGTATTGAAATCGATCGGTCGTTGATGGAGCGGGTCGGCATGATCGACGGCGAGCTTGTCCACGTTTGGGACGTGACGAACGGACAGCGTTTCACCACGTATGCCATGGGTGGGGGGCCTGGAGTATGCGGGCTGAACGGCGGCGCAGCCTACAAGGTGAATGCCGGAGACAGGCTGATCATCGTAAGTTTTGCCCTCACCGATGAACCCTTGCGGCCCAAGATAATTTTGGTGGATGACTCCAACCAGTTTGTGCGAGATATCGAACCGTTCAATCCATTAGGGTAGACGCGGGCCGTCTTGCCGGATCCGATCAATCTCCAATTACCTAGGCCCGCGTAGACGCAAGCATCATGCTTTCAATCGTATACATTGGGATCGGCGGGGTGCCGAAGAAGATGGGGGCGCTTTCCAACTCGTACCCTCCCTCCAAGTATGCCGCGGAAGGGGCAAAGTATGCTATCACGTCGTTGGCATAACTCACCGTGTAAGTCGGTGTTCCGAAATGTCGGCGGAGGAGTGGGGTGACGATGGAAAAAATCTCGCCGCCAATCCCGACAAATCGAATGCCGCCGATGTTGATCGTTTGGATGGGAACCGTGAGGCTGTTCGGCTGATTCTCCCGTTTCGCTTCCCAACGATCGCATGCCTTTCTGATCCGGTTGGCGGTGGGGGATTCGTTTCCTTCGACCTCCAAACGGAGGCGGTCCGCGAACTCCTTCGCTGTTGTCGGAGTGAGTGTCGGAAAGGGCACTGTTTGCCGGATCAAGGAACTGGACAGCCCGTCCGCGACCGCTTCCGCGCCCTTGAGCGATGCAACCACGATGTCACCCAAACCGCCGCCCCACCGCTCCATTTGCGGGAAGTCATCTCCGACCTCCGGCGGGTTAAGATTGCCGCATGCCCCGGCAGTGAACAACACGACCGGCACCCCCGGGAGCGCGCCCTGGATCGCCCTTGATGCCGCACCAAACATGTCGGCGGAGATCATCCGATTTGCTCCACCCATCGCGACAAGATGCACCGCATAGTTGGCGATGACCGCCTTGTAGCTGCCGTCCTCTCTGCGAAATCCAACGACGCCGACGATCGGATCGACGTGGGCGGTCGAGAAGCCGCGGCGGTCGATGCACAGATCGGATTTTCCTTCGCAATGCCATGCACGAGTGGGTTCGGTATCGCGCATCGCCGCCTCCGACACCGCGAGCAGCTGGCGGGTCAAAAGGCAGTCGTCGAGCGACAGGTATTTGGGATCAATCTCACCGCATTCGAACAGCGGCAGAGTCGCGGGACCGGAATGCGTGTGGGTTGCGGAGATCATCACCTCATGCTCCTCCAAGCCATCGCATTCATGCAACAGCGATTTGATATAGTCAGCATAGAAGCCCGGAAAACCGAGCAGATCGGCGTGGAGCCACAGCAGCCGCTTCCCGCCTCCCTCGAGGTACAGGGCGCGAGCGTAGAGCCGGTCATGGATGCCCGTGCTTGGCTGCTCGCGTGCCACAAATCCGCAGAGATCAACGGGCCAGTCGGGAGTGATATCGATTTGTGCGGCGCCGGTTAAGTACATGGGATCTCCCTCAAGGCATTCCGATTCTCGTACAGCTTCTCGAAGGCGCTCGCGATGTCATCGGAATCGCCGTCATCCCCCAGCAGCAGGTAGTGCAGCAGCCACGCGCCATGAGATGCGCATACGTCGTCGCACACCGGGCAGTTGACGGACGAATAATCATACGATGAAGCCGCGGTGTAGGGACCGAAGCCGCGCTGAGTGAAAAGCGGTTGGCGGTAAAGCGGGACCGTGTAGCCTTCGCTCGCGGGAATGCCTTCGGCCCGGAGCGCCTGAATATATACCGAGCGTGGCACCCCATACACGGCATCGTCATACAAGAAGGAATAGAGATGGTAGGCTTTTCGTGTTTCGTCTGACGTGCGATTTTGGGGAACGATTCCCGGAAGGCCGTCGAGACGTTTTGTGAGGCGATCCGCGTTGCGTTCCCGGCGCTCGATTTGTTCGTCCAGCCGCGTCATCTGGGCATTCAAAATCGCCCCCTGGAATTCGGTCATCCGATAGTTGCCGCTCAATAGATTTCGGTCGAACCAGTTTCCGCTGGACGTGCGGCCGCAGTTATGAATCGCGCGGCATTCCTCCGCCAGAGCGTCATCCGATGTGACAATCACGCCGCCCTCGCCACAATTCAGGTTTTTCGACGCCTGGAGTGAGAAGCAGCCAAGGTGGCCGATCGATCCAAGCCGCTTGCGCTTGTACTGACCGCCGTGTGCATGAGCGGCGTCTTCCATCACGATCAGATTGTGCCGTTCCGCGATGTTCCTGATGGCGTCCATGTCCGCCGCGCAGCCGCCGAGATGGACGGGGACGATCGCCTTCGTCCGATCCGTTATGGCGGCCTCCAAGAGCTCAGGATTCATGTTCAAGGTGTGAGGCTGAATGTCGACGAAGACGGGCGTAGCGTTGCACTCCAACACGGACGTGGCTGTGGCAAGAAACGTGTAGGGCGGAATGATCACCTCATCGCCGGCGCGGATGCCCGAAGCCCACAGGGCGATTCGAAGCGCAACGGTGCCGGAAGTGACCGCAATCGCGTGCCGGCAGCCGCAGTAGGAGGCGAAGGCCTGCTCGAATGCATCGACTTCGGTCCCGCCGGGCCGCCACCAGTTACCGCTTCGCAAAACGCCCAACAGCCGCTCCTCTTCCTCTGCCCCGAAGACAGGCCACGCGGGAAACGGCTTTGCGCGAACGGGTGATCCCCCTAAAATTGCTAGCTTAAGTAGATTTACCATGACGCAACGCCTTCCATGTCGTCTATTATGATGGTGTTGCACGGCCAAAGGGGGATTGAATCATGAAGGGTCTCTTATTTGCGGTCGCATTCGCATTTTGTGTGTCTGGTGTTTCCGGTCAGAAGACAACGACACCGGGGAAAATAACGCCGGTAAAGCCGCCCACATCCGCGGCCACTGCCACTCCCGTCCAAAAGGGCGGCGTCAAGAGCGTCGTTCCCACGAAGCTGCCGAACGCCAATCTCAAGAGCATCAAGGTGACGCCGACGATGCGGTCGAATTTGACGATCCAAGCGACGGCGGATAAAATCAAGCCGGAACTTCTGAAGATGGCGCCGATCGGGTCCAATCCCGCTCTTATCGATCGCCTTGCGAGGGATATTGCGTTGGCGTTAGGCCATGAGGAGTTTTCCAAGAGCCCACTCCATGCAAGTGTGCTGAAGGCATTCGCCGAAGCGGACAAGGAGAAAGCGCTTGCGGATGTCCGCAAAGATCTGGCCGCGATGCGCACGTCCGACGCGGTGAGGCAACAGGTGATAAAAGACCTTCAGATTCTTACCGCTTCAAAAGTAGGAAAATAGCTTTTCTGTCCGATCAGCGTTACGATAACCCTGTTTCCTACCAGGTTCCCTTTTTGCGGGCGGCGAACTTCGCGCCGCCGTGGTAAGATTACTTGCGCGTAAATGTCCCTGTGGTGTCATCACCGCGGTTCTTTTTCGCGCTTCATTTGAAAAGGGAGGAAACCATTTTGAAGAGGTTATTGCTTTTTGCATCGTTCGTATTGTTTGCCGTTTCGATGTTTGCGCAAGGCAGCGAATCGGGCATCGTTTACACGAATGGCCAGCCGCTGGTCAATTCGAATAGAAACACATTGTTGAGATTCGACTGTTTCGTCGCATCGACCCCAGATTCTAAGTACGGCCCTTTCGAGTTAGACGAATTCGCGGGACCGGCGCAGGGACCGAAAGCGGCGCCCATCAACCATCTTGAATTTCAGTGCCCGGAAGTATTCAACTGTGATGGCAACGTGGCCCTCTTTGCAACGAATCGCGCCTATTTCAATCGTCACCTCGTGGTCGCCATAGTCGTAGTGGAAGACAGGTTCTATGGTCCGGATTCGTTGGATGTCGCCGTACTCGATAACATCACCGGCAATCTGATCTGGGAGCGATACGGCTGGCTAAGGCCGGGCACTGGTCGCTTACACATTTTGTGCGACGAATAGACCGCTTGCTTCTACCAGATTCGCAATATTCGGGTAGCGAACCGAATTCAACCGTGGTAAGATTACTTGCGCGTAAAAGTTCGCGCGTGATTCTGCGGGCCGTCAGGTTCGCTTTCACTATGTGAAGGAGGGATATCTCGTTGAAGAAATTCATTTTCGCACTGCTAGCGGTCTCCGGCGCTTCCCTGGTTTTCGGTCAGAGCGAAACCGGTGCCGTATACACCGGCCCGTGCGGCAAGGTTGCCGTCGTCGAAACGAACCGAAATACATGGCTGGCAATCGACACGTTTGTGTCATCGACTCCCGATTCGAAGATGGGGGATTTTTGGGCCGGCGAGTTCCGGAAGAAGGAAGCCGAGCTGACGCCGGATACGGACTTCTCGAAAAAGCGGTGTCCGATCAACGTTGTGGAGTTCCGCTGCCCGGAAGAATTTCAGTGCACAGGTCCGGACGCATTCTTCGCTACGACTCGGGGCTACTTTAATCGAACGCCCGTTGTGGTTCTCGTCTACGTCAAAGACAGCTTCTGGGGTCCGGATTCGGCAGAAATCATCGTGTTGGATCCGATCAACTACAACCTCGTCTGGGACCGCTATGGCTGGGTGATCTGCAATAGAAAATTCGGCAAAATCAACCTTATCTGTGAAGAAAACTAACGACTGAGTGCTCAATTAGGCAAGATGACTTCGGCCTTCCATCTTCGGGGGGCCGAAGTTGCATTCAGGGTTTGCCGAGCGGGTTGCCGCAAAACGGGCAGAAGATCCAGGTCCATGTGCGTTGCGGGATTCGGAGCTTGCATGTCGGACAGATTAGAATCGCCTTCTTTGCGCCGTCTTGTACGCTCCGCGCGGTCGCGCCTAGCTTGACATCTCGCTTCTTGTTGACTTCGTCTGCTGAAAAGAACCGAATCTGTCCCTTCATGTCTTCCCATTCGGTTCCTGTGGCGATTGCGATGTTTCCGAGGGCAATGCCGAGTTCGGCGTTCTTGAACTGCGCCGAGACAACCGTATCGGATAGGACTAGCGGCAGTACAAAGCCGACGCTGGTCTGATTGCGCAGCTCATCCACAACTTTGCCGAGTTTGATTTCCACGTTATCCAGATTGACCCGATAGTACAGATAGTCGGAGACGTTCTTGGCGTTGCCGGCGACATCTGTCAGTTGTTGGGATCGGACCTCTTCGCGGAGAGAGTCCTTCGAAGCCGCACTCCTTAGTAACTCAGCGCTATCACCGTGAGGCTGTTCCTTTTCGCCCACTTTCCGTTCCATGATGGATTGCGAAAGCTGCTTGTGATCTTTGTGAACGGTGACGCTGGCCAAGTACCCCAAGGCCGCATACCCACCGGCGCCGCCGCCTCCGCCGCCAAATCCGCCTAGCCCGCCGCTTGGTTTGGCCGCCTCATTGAGCGAGACTGCCGATTTGCCGTCGCTGCGATTTTTACCGGTGTCTTTGTCCGCAGTTGGCGTGGCCGGGTTGGATGCAGCTCTTCCCCCCTCGACACTGCCCTCGACGACATTCTTAGGGCTGACAATCTGCTTGCTCACTGTCGAATCTGTCTTGCGTTCTGAATTCTTATGACCGGGCGCTGCCATCCCCTCGCCGTGGGCAACCGGCGGCGGTTGGGCTTTGTTTCCTCTCTCTCGCACAATCGGCTGCGGCTCAGTAGAGCGATTGTTTTCGACCACAGGCGTCGGCTGATAGGCCTTCCGAGATGACAGAGAGTTGAACACGCCGATGCCGCCGAACGCCAAAATCGCGACCCCGGCGACAGTGACCGCCCACCGGAGCGGGTTGATGGTGCGTTCTACGGGTCTATCCGACGGCACAAATCGGAGACTCCCCGCGCCCGCGGCGTTTGGGCGCGATTCCTGAAATTTGGTGAAGATTGACTGATCGAGGTCGATCGCCTTCTTACAATTCTCGCAGTTCCGTACGTGCTCTGCAATCTGATTGGATTCCTGGTCCGAGAGAAGGCCTTCCTGGTACTCCCACAGCTTCCGCGGGCTGACGTGACGCGTGGTCATACGGATCCCTCCCCGCCGAGTTGAACATAGTTCTGCTTGAACCGCTCGCGTGCTCGAAACAGGCGCGTTTTGGCGGCGTTTGGCGAGCAGGCGATCACTTCGGCGATCTCTTCGAGCGTCATGTCCTGCCAGTAAAAAAGTGCGAGCAGCGCCCGATCTTTCCCGTCCATTTGCGCCATCGCCTTTTGTATAACGGGATCGGCGATGACAGGGTTTGCGGATTCGGCGACGACATGCATCGCCTCTGTCAGCTCCACGGTCTTCGGCCGCGCCTTTCGCCTGCGGGTGCATTGAATCGCGGAATTGACGGCAATTCTATAAAGCCAGGTTGAAAATCGGGCCCTGCCATCGAACTTGGTGAGGTGGCGGTGAACGAGGCTGAAGGTGTCCTGGACCGCATCCTCGGCGTCTTCATGATTTCCGAGAATGCTGAGCGAGATGGCAAACACCCGCTCCTTATGGCAGGTAAAAATCTCGTCGAAAGCGGCTATATCTCCCTGCAGGAACCTGTCGACGAGGACTTTGTCTTGGTCTATGCTGACCTGCCCAGTAACAGCCATATTGATTGCTAAACATTCTGACACAACCCTTAGAGTGCCAGCCCCGACGTTATGTTACACGAAATCTAACCGCCCGGGTTCCGAATCCACCGTTTATTTGCGGGGATGTGTCCGATGCCTGGGAACTCTGGCCGACGATCTTCGCATACTATTGACGGGAGGCGTGATGATGAAGATTTGGATATTGCCGGTCGCGGTTGTCGCGGGTGCGCTTCTTGCGTGCAGGCCGGACGATGGCGCGGGGAGTCACAACAGTCGGAAGCCGGCCAACGCTCAGCCCGTACAGCTTCCCGACCAGCTTGCGATGCGGTTCGAACCCTATAAGAGCTGGAAGCGGGTGAATGCAAAGCCCCTGCAGCTTTCTAACCGGCTTATCGAGTTGTGCCGCCAGCTCACCCCGGCGGAAAGCGAGCTGCTCGCTCACGATCCACACAGCAAGTACTTCTTCACAGTCTATGTCAACGACATCGGTCGAGCGGCCATGTACCGGAAGGGAAAAACGCTGTTTCCCGCCGGATCGATGATCGTCAAGGAGAAACTGACGTCGGAAAAGGCCACGAGCCCGGTAATGATGACCGCCATGCGAAAAGGGGCGAAAGGCTCCAGCCCGGCAACGGGGGATTGGCAATACTTTATCCTTGACCCCCGCGGCAAGGTTACGGCGTCTGGCGATCAGATTCCGCACTGCCAAGGCTGCCACGCGAGCGAGCCTGATACGGACTATGTGTACCGGACCTATCTGCCGGAAGTGTTCTCATACGCAGTCCACGGGAAACCGACGAACGGCAAGCAGGGTGGCGATTAGGTATAAACGGGCATGATAGCCGCACTCCTCATCACAATCTTTGCCAATTCCCAGGCTGTCCAGCCGCCCCCACCCGCGCCGGTAAACCTCGATTCATTCAAACTGACGGTCGAAGACCCGGAACTTAAGCCGTGGGGCGAGAAGGCCCAGAAGCTCATTGCCGAGTGGTATCCGAAAATCTGCGACATTCTGGGTGTGGCCGATAAGAAGCCGGTCAAGGCCGTCACCCTGGTGATCGAAACTCACGGGAAAGGGATTGCGGGGACGGGTGGGCGCCGCATCACCGTCAACGGCGACTACGTCCGCAAGCACGAAGACGATATCGGCCTCGTCGTCCACGAGCTGGCCCATGTCGTTCAATCGTATCCGAAGTACGATCCGTCTTGGCTGGTGGAAGGGATCGCCGACTACGTGCGCTTCTTCAACTACGAGCCGGTCTCCGCCCGGCCGAATGTCAATCCGGATAGGGCCGACTACAAGCGGGGCTATCGCGATGTCGGGGCGTTTCTCGATTGGGCCTGCCGGACGTACGACAAGAATTTGGTGAAAAAGCTGAACACGGCGCTGCATGAGGGCACATACACGCCGGAGATTTGGGAAAAGACGGCGGGGAAGTCGTTTGACGCGTTGTGGACGGATTACCTCGAAAGCCTGCGGCCCAAACCATAGACCCACCGTCGTGGACTACAATCTGGTACTCGCGATCAGCCTTCCGGCCCAATTTGGCTCACGCGCAAACAAAAACAGGCCGCATCCGCAGGAATGTGCCGGGCTTTCAGTCTTTCCGACCCCTGCCGTGACCGTGGCCACGGTCGCCGGGGTTTTCGTCGCCGTGCCAACCCTGACCTTTATCTTGCTTCTCCGAATGTCCATGTTCGTTCCCCATACGGCCCGGCTTCCCGATACCTTCCTTTCTCCCGCCTCGAAAATGCTCCCGAACATGGTCCCAATTTCGGTCATTATGATAACGCGACTCGACGTCTCGCAGGTCAACACCAGACGTGTGGCAGACGTGGGCCATCGGAGCAATTTCCATCCAGGAATAACCTCTCTTTCGGAGGTCATTGACGTCACTGTCAGGAACTTTATACCGAGAGCAGACCGCATCTCGCCAAAATCGGTCATTGTCGAACAATCCCTGTTTCCGAAGCTTATTGAACGTCCCGGGATGGACCCCAAGTCGATGGGCAATCTCACCCCAGCCTAGCCCGGCTCGCCGCAATTTCCAAACCTCATCTGTTCGACATCCGGTTCTTGCGTGAAAGGCGTAACAAGGGGCCAATTCAAACACGGATACACGCAATTTCGCCGATGTGTCGCGGACGTACGTCGCGCTGATCCGAAGGTTTCCGGCAACGATTGAGATGCCCAACCCTTCCTGCCAACTGGTGGGATCATTCCCGAGACAAGCAGAAGCAGCGACAACGAACGGTGTAACGGCGGCGAACAGGTAAATCGACTTCATAATGACTACCCTCCCGGAGGAGATGATTGGCCGATTCGGCGTGCCAAATTGGATGTCGGCCCAAAGACTCTTCCACTCCAAAGGACGAACCTGATCGGCCAAATTGTCAGAGTCGAGACATCAGCAATCATGATTAATGAGTCTCGGAGAAGAGCTACTGCCTGGAATCTTACGGGGTGGATGGTTTGCCAATGACCGTTACCAGGACGCCCACAGCAGCCAGATCGCCAACAAGCCGATCCTCCGGCCAGTTCTCAATCAGCGAGCGGCGGACCGGTGAAAGAACGGAGGCATCCGGCCGAGACCCGTCGGAGGTCCGCGCCGTAAATCGCGACGTGCAGGCATCGATCCCAAGGTAGACGGCAAAAACGACCGCCTGGGCGATGGCGGCCAGGTCGTCCGGCATCCACTCTTCCGGCAGCGGCCATTCACTATGGATTGCATGCGACCGGGACTTGCTTGCCGCCAATAGATCGATGTAGTTTGCCGCCGAGACCCGCTCGCTCCCCCACGCCTCGCACGCCGACCGCAGCTCCTCCGGCCAACGGTCCTCCACATCGAGGAGTCCGATGCCCATGAACCCTCGGAAGCATTCCGCCCCAACCCCTTCCATGAGCCAAAACCGAATCACCTTCAGGACGTGCCGATGGTGGATGGATACGGGGACACGGCTTGGGGGCGGGAACCATTCCGCTTCCCGCTCTATCTCCCTCATCTCGCGCGCCATGCGCGTGAGCAGCTTGTTGTGACGGGAAGGTCCGGCACTTTTCTGCGCGGAGTCCCATGCCGCGGCCCAGTCTCCGTGCTTTCCCAACTGCCACGAATAGTCCAGCAGTCCTGTGACGATGCCGACCAGTTGATCGAGGCCGTCGCCTTCCATCGCCGGGCGGATGCGTGGATCGCTCATATTCTTCTTTTCTACCCGGAACGGCGGATGGGGCCTAGGAAATCGGCCCAGCAGCGGGCACTCTTTGGACCAAAGGCACGTATCCGGTATCATCGTTTGTGGATCAAAAGGGGGGAATTGATGATTACCGTTCTATCCGTATTTTTGCTGGCTTCCGCCACTCCGAAATTTGAGGATATCGTTCAGTCGTCGCTCAAAGATCTGTCATTAACCGCCAAGGTTTCCAAAGCCAATTTCGGCGAGCTGCGAAAGATCAGCCGGGATTTCGCCACCGCTTACAACTTTACGTCTATGACGCTAAAGTACAAGCAGCCCTCCAAGATGCGGATGGACGGCACATATCAGAGCGCCCATATCAGCTACGTGCTGGTAGGCGCCAAAAAAGTGATCAACATCCCCGCGGTCAAGCAGAGGATTACCGAGGACACGAAGGAATCTCCCGGCAAGCGCCAGAGCATGCTGGATTTCGGCATCATCGACAAGGGCGTCACCGAATTCATGAAGGGGAAGTACGTCCGGACGGACCGGGAGTCGAATGAATGGGTATTCGACCTTACGTACGTATACAATGATGACACCTCGCGGCATCGCGTTTGGGTGGACCCGACCACCAAGGTAATAACCAAACGGGAGTGGTACGGCCAGGAAGGCCGATTGAAGGCCACGTTCTTTTACCGGGATGTCAAGTCGTATTCGGGTGTGTATGTCCCGACCACGGTTGAAGTACAGAACGTGGAGGGCAAGAGCGCCGGCACCACCTCCTACAGCAACATCAAAGCGAACAGCGGCACAATTCCGGATTCTACGTTCCAAATTTAATTCGCTCGCCTGTTATTGACAAACGGATGCGACTGTGCTAAAATGCGCCCCTTAGAAATGCCCCCTGTCGCCCGTGAATTATCGGAGTCCTATATGATTGAAGACCCAACCATTTACCTGACGCCAAAGGGTTTCGACAAATTTGAAGCGGAACTGAAGCACCTAACGATGGCGCGACGATCTGATATCGCGAACCGAATTCGCGAATCCAAGGAACATGGCGAATTTGCCGACGACAACACCGAGATGGACGAAATCAAGTTCGAGCAGGCCTTGATTGAGAACCGAATCTCGGAATTGAAAGAGGTGCTCGGAGCGGCCATCAAGCTAAGGACCCGGGACATACCCACGGACGTCGTCGGCCTCGGCTCCATCGTCACGCTAAAGAACCCGAAGAAGCGGGGCGAGCACTTCGATGTCCGCATTGTTACGCCGTTCGAGGCAGACCCCGACAACGACATGATCTCGCGCGAATCGCCCCTTGGATCGGCTCTCTTGGGCCGAAAGAAGGGGGACAAAGTGGAGATCAACGTCCCCGCCGGGCTGCTTAGCTACGTCATCGAGGAGATTAAACGATAGAGCCGACCGACCACGAAGCGGGAGGACAACGGGCTACTCGGGAAGCGAAGCTCCGCAAACTTCAGGAAATGGGCCGCGACCCGTATCGTATCGAAAGCTTTCCTCGAACGCACCTCCTCCAAGAGATCCACGATCGCTTTGCCGAACTTGCGGGCAAGCCGGTTTCGGCTGCCGGCCGCATCGTCTCTCTCCGGCCGATGGGAAAGGCCGCGTTCATTCATATTCAGGACTCGACCGGCAAGATTCAAATCTATCTGAAGATGGATGAGCTGCCGGAGGATTGGACCCTGGTTGACCATGTCGATCTGGGGGACATCGTGGGGGTCGAAGGCGAGCCGTTCGTGACGCGCACCGGAGAGCAGAGCATCCACGCCCGCAAGTTC
>JBGPGO010000001.1:0-524582 GCA_041483895.1 Fimbriimonadia bacterium | reverse complement strand
TGGTTTTGCGCCAAACGGATCGGTCAGATTAATCTTAGAACGGACAAAAACCAGGACAATCATGTGTAAACCATGTCTCCGAACACCAGTAAACTATCTCCCCGGTCTAAACACGCTTGCGGGGGAGGGTTGGGGTGGGGGCTCGATGTGCCGGGGTCCTCGTTCGTCGATATCGGTGGCATTGCAGAACCTAGGACCCCGGCACTCGGTACAATAAGCACCGTGCCAAAAGAGAATGAAAGTTCGGAACTTTCGATCAAGCTGTCGGATGCCCAAGAGTTGTTTGTTTTAGAATGGGGGCGAATGAGCTCCTCGTGGGGCATCAACCGCACGATGGCCCAGATCCACGCGCTGCTCTACATCACCGGGGAACGCTATACCATGGACGACATCATCGACCGGCTGCAAATCAGCCGAGGGAATGCCAGCATGAACCTGCGGGAGCTGATGGCGTGGGGAATCGTGCGGCGGTTCAAGCGGCCCGGCGACCGGCGGGACGTCTATTTTTCCGACACCGACGTGTGGCAGATGTTCGCCCGCGTCGTGCGGGAGCGTAAGCGGCGGGAGGTCGACCCGACAGTGACCGCCCTGCGGGAGTGCCTTGACCTGGTTCGCAGCGAGCCCAAAACCGAGCCGGTTGAGACCTATCGCGCCCGCATCCAGGCCCTTTTAGATGCCTTCGGCCTCCTCGACGAGCTGTTCCGCCAGACCTTTATGGATGACGAATCCATCAAGAAGACGATCGCACGAATCCTCGGCCTCGTTCGCGATTAATGTATTTTCAGTAGGCGCGGGTCCGCATTGTGATACCCCTTCCACTTGCCGACCCAAAGACCCGCGTTGGTGGCTCGGAAATTCCAATATCCAATGTATACACCGCGTCCACCGTGGTCAAACTTTCCGTGTCGGGGTCTTCGGTTGCCGGCAGTCCAAGGATACTGCCACGCGAGGACCCCGACACATCGCACCTCAGTACGTGCTCGATGCGACCGGTCTCCTGACCGAGTCGCAGAAGTCTTTCCGAAGGCATCCCGCGACTCGGTCAGGAGACCGGTCGCATCCCACGCATCCCTCGTCAGTACGTGTACTTGGGCTCGAAGCCGTTCGGACCGTCTTTCAACAGGTCGAACATCGGCCAGATCGCGCAATAGGTATCGCCGGGGCCAAAGAAATCCTTCCCCGTCCGATAGATCTTCCCGTTCTCCTTATGAAACGCCGACACTCCCGGCATCTGGCTGCCGTCCGGCTCCTCGTACCCCATGTCTTTGTTGAAGGTCGAGTCCTTGCTGGAGACCGTCTTGTAGTTCCAGCCTCGGCTCGCCGCAAACTCCTTCTGCGTGGCGATATCGTCCTTGTTGACCAGTACGAACCCCGCGCGCTGCTGGATGTGCTTGGAAAAGCCGATGAACCCGTCCGCCCACAGCGTGCAATAGGGGCAGCTTTTTCCCATGTTGTGGATCAGGATCAGGTCATCCTTGTCGCCGAATAGCTGCGATAGCTTGATCGGCGTGCCGTCGGTCTGGGTGAAGGAGTAGTCCTGAATCTCCCCTTCTCCCGCCAACATCTCCTTCGCCAACTCCTTCATGCGCTCCCTGGTCTTCTCCAAGGTATGGTAGACCTCTTCGATCTCCTTCTTCAATTGCTCTTTATCCGCCATTTTCTTCCTCCCCGCTCAATGATTGACGAATGATATCCGATTTGGTGGTGTTACAATCAAAGCGTGAAGGTCTATTGCCCCAAATGCGGCGCGCAAGGCGGACTCAGCTTCAACGACGACCAGCAGGTCGCTCGTTGCTCCAAGTGCTCCTGGACACCCTATGGAGAGCAAGGGATCTCGACCGGCATTCCTTCTGCGCTTCTGATCCGCTTGCTCGCAGCACCACATAGCGCCGAAAAGGAGCAGATCATTCGCGATCTTGTGACTACCGACAATCCGAAATTGCAACAAACTCTCGTAGAAAGAGTTTGGGGCGAGCGGCACAGGGTTCGCTACGTGGGTGGTCCGGCAATCGTCTGTTACGCACTAATCGCGGCTATATCGTGCTGGTTGCTGTACCTTCTCTTTCTTTCGGTGACGAATTCAACCGGCTTGTTCGAAACTACAGGTGCCGGACTCAATGCCATTGCCGCAACATCCGTGCTTGGGATCGCCGCCGCACTGTGGTTGATGAAGCCCAATCGACATGCGTTTGACCGTCTGAACAAAACGATCGTTGGTATCGTCGGACAATGGCAAGGACCGGATCGAATCGCCGGGCTCGCGGCCAGTTGCGGCGATGACGTTCTGCGAGAATATGCCATCGATGCGCTGCTGGAATCACTTCCGTCCGTAACCGCAAAGCAGGTCGAATCGATGTCCGATGTCACCATCCGAAATCTGATCAGCTGCTTGTATCTTCCAATGGATAGCCGGGATCGGCGAGCCAAGCTCCATACTGGGTTGGCCCATGTCCTTGGTATGTCCACCAATTGGCGAGCTGCGCCTTCCATGGAGGAGCTGGCTGGACGTTATTCTGGAGCAGACGCCATCGCTGAGAAGGCGCTAAGGGATGCCGCCGCATCCGTGCGCAAGAGAATCAGATCCCGCAAAGATGACCGGCGACTCCTCCGTGCCGCCGAGCCGTCAAACGAGGACCTTCTCCGTGCCGCCACCGAGGCTCCGATGCCCGATCAAGAGCTACTCCGCCCCGCAGAACCGCACAACGAATAGCGAACAATGTTACAATGGATCTGTGCAGACCAAATGCCTGAATTGCGGCGGCAAGGGAACGGTTGAATTCGAAAAAGACACCCACCGGATGCGGTGCAGTCGGTGCGGATGGACCCACGACCCCAGAAATCCCGATTTCCAGCTCTTGCATCCGGTGGAGATCATGCGGCGGCTCTCCCAGCCCGACGGCCCCGAAAAGCAAGAACTGATGCGATACCTCAGCGCGACCCACGATCAGATGATCTTGCGCACCGTGATTGACGAGGTCTGGAGAAACCGAAGAAGAGTGCTGGACCATGGCCGCACCGCGCAATTTGCCATCTTCGGCCTCGTGGTTCTGCTTTCCGGTTATTCGATCATCGTATTGCTGATGGTCCTGTCGCCGGCCAGTTTTGCTCAGCTAGTCGAAGAAGTTCTATCGGTGCTGGCCATTGCCGCGGCGACCTGCATCGCCGGGGCGTTTCTATTGCGCTTCTTCAACCGGCCATTGCTGCGGCGATTGGAGCAGAGCATTCTCGACGTTGTATCGAACTGGAAAGACCCGAATCAGATCGGCGCGCTGGCGCTGGCATGCCAGGAACCGGACCTGCAACCAATCGTCAGCCATCGGTTTGGCGAAGTGTTGCCGAACGTCACACAGGACATTGTTGACAGCATCGGCAACATCGGCATCGTGAACGTTGTGGACTGTCTCTACCTCCGCACCGACCCGCCGGAAGCCCGATTGGCAGTCGTGCGGGCCATTGGGCGAGTGCTCGGCATGTCTTCCTGCGAGCCGGCGATCCGGCGACTGAATCAGTTCGCGATGGGGCTCCGCAACCAGCTTCCACCGAATGAGCAGCTTGCGGCGGAGCTCGACGCAGCGGCCGTCTCCATCCGCGCCCGGATCGAGGACCGCGAAGGTCACCTCCGGTTGTTGCGCGCAGTGGCGCCGGATGAGCAAGAGCACCAGAGTCTGCTGCGAACAGCCGACGAGTTATCCACACCGGATAGAGAACTCCTCCGCCCTGCTGAACCGAAATCTAACGCCGACTGAACCAAAAGCCGACAATTCAACCTACCAGTAAATTTTCGTAGGTGAACGGTGACCCGGCAACAACCCTTGACTTCATTCCTCGAGGCCTTTTTATCTCCCACCGGCCAGCTCCGCATGGAAAACCGATACGCGGAGATTGGTTTGCGGAGGGAGTGGGGAATGGCACTGGCACTAAGACGGCTGAGTATAGAAACATACATTATTGCTTTGATCGCGATGGTGGACCTCGTACTGACCATCAATCTCGTACAATCCGAGCGCGCCTACGAAGGCAACCCGATCATGAATTTCTACCTGGGACACGGCATCCCGATGCTGATCCTGATGAAAAGCATGATGACGGCGCTGCCGCTGCTCATTTTGGAGTATGCAAAACACCATCGGCCCGATTTTGTGAAGAAATGGTCGCGGCTCGCGATCTGCGCCTATCTGGGCGTGTATGGGTTTATGTTCGTGAAGGTCAACCTGCCGACATTGATGGCCGAGCAGCATCCCGACTACCATTGGCAGATGGCGAAGGAGCTTCCTCCCGGATACGGCACCTAATAATTGGAAAGCCCTCCCCTTTTTTCCCGTCTGTCGAATGCTCTCAAGCGGCGACAACCGGGAAAAGGGGGAGGGTTGGGTGGGGGTTTTTCTTCGTTCCGTGTCGGGGTCTAGGGTTGCAGGCAAACCAAGGATATCGGCGCACGTGAACCCCGACACATCGCGCCGGCAAAGCCCTCCCCTTTTTTGCCGCCCGCCGATAGCTCCTGCATTGAATTCGCCGGCAAAAAGGGGGAGGGTTGGGTGGGGGTTCCTTACGGCCGAAACCAGGGATGCGTGCCGTCGTTGCGCGGGTTCTGGCACGCCGAGCCGATGTACTGACTCTCCAAATCCGGATCGGCGGGATTGTAGGCCGTCTCCGTCAAAATCCGATCCGGCATCAACCATTTCGCATGCCCGTCAATGAACGGATAGTTGCCGCCCCCGTTGTGCCGGTTGTCCGTATTCTTGCTGTACTTCGCGTCGTATTGGGTAATCCAACCGCACTTGGGATTCGTCGGGTTGACGGTCCAAGCGCGATGCCCATAGGACACGTCGCCTTCGCAAAACGCCACCAAGGTCGAAGGGAAGCGCACCATCGGCCAGCGGAAAGAGTGGAACGGCCGCCCGCCCCACGCCCTCGGATAAAAGCGATGCAGGTAGGCATTGGTCCAGTAGGCGGTTCGGCCCTGCTCGTTCTGGCAGGCCGGCAGCAGCACCACTTTGGAGATGGACGGGCACATGAACACCTGCTTGTCCTTGATATAGGGCTGCAGGAAGTCAATCCACATCACGCCGCAGATGTTGCCGCCGTAGTTCTCGATAGGGAAGGTGTCGTTGCTGTCTCCGGTGTAGCCGTAATAGGCGATAGAGATCTGCCGGGCGTTGGACCCGCAGGCGGTCTGATGGGCCTTCTGCCTGGCGGCGGCGAACACGGGGAACAGTATCGCCGCCAAGATGGCGATGATGGCGATGACGACCAACAGCTCGATCAAAGTAAACGCGCTCTTCATCTCAGGGCTATTGTATCAGAGATTTGGCCGAAGCATCCCTTTTGCCTTTACAATAGGGACTGGGAAGCTAGAGTGGCTCACTTCGCTGGATAGTAGCTGATTTCCCGATACCGCACCTGGTCCGGCCACCAATCGCCTTTTTTCCCATGGTTATAGTGCCAGCGGACAATCCAGTTCCCGACTGAATCGTAGGTGAACTCCCACCGGTTGGCATCTCTCTCGGCGCCATCCGAATTTGCGGCACGGGAAAACACGCGCTCGCCGTGGTCATCCGTTTTTCCGGTACCCCACAGCCGCCCCTTGGCGTCACGGGATTCGTATGTGTATCGCTTCGGTGCATTGGTGCTGTATGATCGGACCGTACGTGACAAGATCGGACGATTCGGCTCCAGATACGAGATCCGCGTTTCCGACTGGATGCGTCCGACTGAATCATATGACGTCATCTCTTTGTGTGTAACGATGCCGCTCCCATAATACATCGTGTCGACGGTCTCTCGCCCCTTGTCGTCGTAACCGTAAACGAACCGATCAAACATTTTCTTATTCTCGTGGTAGTGCCTAACGTCAATCACTTTCTCGTCGGCATCGTATCGATATTCGGTGGTGGTGCGCTCGGTTTTGCCGGATTGATCTACGCGCTCGGTCAGCGCTCGGCCGATTTTTTGTTTCTCATCCCACGAGTAGTTCGTAACGCTAGTGTGCTTGTCTGCATCGTCAGACGTGACCTCCCTCGTCACTCGGCCCTTGTCGTCGTAATGCCACTCGGTGCGTCCGGTTTTCTCGCCATCGGGACCAAAAAGACCTGATTCCAGGGGCCGTCCGTCCCTTGTATATGTGTCTTCGGACATCGTCAACCGCGGTCCGGCCTGCGTGATTCCATTGGGCTTCGTGACTTCCGAGTTGGCTTCCGTGATCTGATAGATATGGCCGTGGAAATCGGGCTCCCCAATGGTTGGCAACCAACTGCCGATGTCGATTCCACGCTCGGACTTTCGGCAGCCGCCGACCGCGAAGAGCACAATTGAAAACACAAGCGTCAACACGACCAGATTGCAATCGATCGCAATTTCCCGGCCTTGATGGTCTCGATCACTGCATCGGACTGCGCGCTTCGTCCTGAAAATCACTTCAGATCGAGCGGCATTTTGCCGATGACGATCCACTGATTCTTTGCTGTATGCCAGAAGTTGACGACAGCAAGGGGACGGACACCAACACGATGGAGGGTACTGAACGCATATTCATGGCACTAGGGTACCAGAGACAGTAAGGTTGGAAGCGCCGCACCCACCAGCAGCGCGGCAAAGTTGCGCGGTAAGCCGATTCGGTGTATCATAGGGCTGGACCGAACTTTCGAGAAGGAAGGCCTCTCGATGGAGTATTTCCTGTCCGCCGGCTGGAATAATGTATCGCTCTATGGGCATGAAATTGATTTGATCCGCTGCCTGACGGAAGGTGGAGTCACCGATCCGTAGCGGTTAAAGTGAGGATGGAAGGAAGATGGGAACAGCAAGACTGCTCTTGGCGGTCCTGAGCAGCACCTTCGTGCTCGCTGCTCAGGCGCAACGGTATCAGACTACGGAGCTCTTGGGTGGAATCACAGACTATGTTAGTGGCGGATTCCTAAACAATCGAGGCGACTGGGCCGTCAACGCATACAAGAACGGCAACATCAATTTCCTTTATGACGGAGAGATCTATGCCGATCGCATACCAGGCCTCAAGTCTTCCGGAGTGCGAGCTCTGAACGAGGTAGGAGACGTTTTCTTTAGTGGTGGCTATGTCGGTTCGACAAGATTGCGGGTCTTCCGCAATACCGAGGACATAAGTGATCTCGCCGCGCCAAACTACGGCGACGATAAGGCCGTCGGCATGAACGACAAGGGAGACGTGATCTGGGAAAAGGCTCTGGATGACGCTGGGATCGACACGCTTGACTATAAGAACTACGATCTGATCCAAAACGGCAGAGTCTATGCAACGGACATCAATAATCTCGGTCAGGTCGGATATCTGGCGAACGCGATCAGTGGCAGGACGGAATTCTTCGTAGATGATTATCCTGTCACCATTGATTACCCTGGAGCGAATGGATTTGACTATGGCCGGATTTCCGACGTCGGCAGTTGGGTCGCCCAGGGGAAGGTCGGGATGATCGACTGGCAGTTGCTGAAAGACGGCGTGGATCTGACGCAACAGGTGTTTGGAAACGCATATGGAAAGTACGTCAACATCATGGGTATGACCGACAATGGACACGCGCTCTGGCTGGGATCGAGCCAGCCTTACCACGGGACGCACCTGTATGTGGACGGAACAGACGTATCCGCTGCTATACTCGGTTTCGACGGCTCGGTGTCGAAACAGATCTGCCGGCTGAACGAGGTAGGCGATCTTGCGTTCGTCGGTCACAACAACCATGTCAACACGGCTGACTTCAACCTATACATCAACGATTTCAATCTGACGCAAGATCTCTTCGGACCTGGCTTTTCAACGGGCGGCTCAAACATTGATATTCTCGATCTTAACGATAGAGGGCAGCTGCTCTGGGCATACAACCATGGAACCCCTTCCTTCTGGTCTGTCTACCTTTCCACCCCCGTCCCCGAACCGGCAACGGCGCTGCTTCTCCTACCCATCCTCGCCTTCCGCAAACGAAAACCCTACTCCTCCGCCCCGAGGACCTGGCAGTAGGCGACGCAGGCCGGATTGACGTACGTCACCGCCCGGCTGCCGATCTCGGACATCGTCTGCCGCTTGGCAAACGAGGCCCGCGATAGCCTTACCATGTTCCCCCCGGACCTGATCGACTCGATCACCTTGTCCGCTTCTTCGCGCGATTCCACGGGGCAATCGATATCCGTCCCGTTCGTCAGACCGATGATCAGCGTAACTCTCGTTCCAATCATGCAAGACCTCCGTTATTCCGCGCGGGCCGCAACCTCGCGTCATACGAAACAGTATCGGCCATCGGACCCGCGCCTACAGTTCTCCCGCGGGCTCTGACCTCGTGCCAGCTACAGCCTTTGTGGCATTCGGACCCGCAGCTACAATCGCTCTATGGTACCTCCACGGCAGAAAGGGTGAAGCCCCGGTGGAGGGACCGGGGCTTCTGGCGGTGGCGCTGGCAGTGCGTGCGATATTGCCGGTTTTTAACTGGGTCGGACGGTAGGGATGCCCGTCCGAATGAAACTTTCCACCGGGCCCTCGCCATTGGTCATGTATTCGTACCGTCATTCCGTTCAAACTTAGACTTCCGGCTTAACTACGCGCTTAGTTCTACAGGGAGGGCGAACGTGAAAGCTGTACGACTACATCAGTTTGGCGGGCCAGAGAATTTTCTGTACGAGGATGCTGTCGATTGGAGACGCGGTAGTCGCACGCTTCAGCTTGAGTTGGCCGGCGGAGGAGATATCGCAAGCTAAAGCGTGCGGCTACCGAATTTCGCCGGTAAGGTAAGGTTCCGCCCAACGCCGCTCTTCGTCCGTCAGGCACGGAAAGCAGGAGATGCAAAGACAGATCTCGTTCACCGGCCGATCGCAACAGAGCAGGCACAGGCCTTTTTCCCGCGCCAGCCGCAACCGGATCGGGCTTTTCAGATACGAGACAAGCTCGTGCCGCGGGATCGCGCCCAGATTCATCCGTGTCCGGTCTAGCATCTACGGATTGACGGTAATTTTGGTCGTGACCGAAACCGGCTTCTTGACACCGTAGGCATCCATGATGGTCGCGGTCACGGTGTACTCTCCGGGGATGCGGAACCGGCGATACAGCGCGGCGCCCTCGGCTTCCGGCTGCAGACCGTTCTTGGAATCAAAGTCCCAAACCACGCGCAACATGGACAGCCCCGCGTTCGCCGTTACCGCAAACAGAACCTCGTCATCGCGCGCATAGTTCGTGTTCATCTCGACAATCTGCCCGGTGATCGGTGTGTTGTCCTGTTGCAGCGAGATGCCGCCAATGTAGAACGTCTCCGGAGAATCGCCGAAAAACCCGAAGAAGGAAATCTTGCTGCTGGTTTGCGCGAAGTTCGGGATTTTCGAGACAGGGATGGCATACGAAACCCATCGATTGCCCGCGTGGTTGTAGCTGTATGCCGGGAAGTAGATCTCCGTCATCTTCCCGTCATCCGTGCCAATCACCAGCCGAAATTTTCGCATCGTAATGTTCGAAACGTTGCCGCCGCCTGGGCCGGGTCCCGGCCCGCCGGGGCCCACCGTAACGCCGCCCGCGCCAAACTTGCCTCCGGGTCCGCCGGGTCCGCCGGATGATATGACGCCGCCGCTCGATCCGTCGGGAATTAGCATGTCGACGACCAACATATAGGTGGGATCGTCTTCGGCAGGCTTCACATCGTACGGTTTCGAAAAACTCAGCATGCCGCCAATGTAATAACCCTTCGTCGCAATCTTGATGGAGTAGGTGCCCTCAGCGGCTTCTTTGCTCTGCGAGGCGCTCCCGCTGCCCCACGCACCGATCGTGTACCCTTTTTCCGACGCGTCGCCCCCACCGTACAAAATAGGATATTGCGACATCCCCATCGACGCCAGCCCGGCGCTTACGAAAACTGCTAGTCCCTTCATATCCACCTCTCCATCAATCTTGGTCCGGTCGCTGCTGCAACCGCTGGATCATGGTCGCCTGTCCCGTTTCGGCGTCAATATCGATGACGACCGCGCACACAATCGGTTCCTCGTCCGGTACCTCGAACTTTGCCGGCATCTGGCTCGTGAATCGCCGGAGGACGATATCTTTGTCCATGCCAATTACGGAATCCATCGGACCGCACATTCCCACATCGGTGATATAGGCCGTCCCGCGCGGCAAAATCCGCTCATCCGCAGTCTGGACGTGCGTATGGGTTCCCACCATCGCGGAAATCCTCCCATCCACGTACCAGCCAAACGCCTGCTTCTCCGACGAGGTCTCGGCATGAAAGTCTACCATCACGCACGGGGTGGCGATATCTTCAAGGATCGCATCGATCGCGCGAAACGGATCATCATAGTCTCCGACGAATACGCGGCCGCAAAGGTTCACAATGCCGATGGGTCCGGCGTTCGAATCGAATACGCCGTATCCATGCCCCGGCGCGCCCGGCGGCATATTGGCGGGCCGCAGTACGTTGAGGTTGTTGTCCAGGAAGTCGAACGACTCCTTTTTGTGCCAGGCGTGGTTTCCCAGGGTAAGGACATTGATTCCCAGGCTGTAAAGCTCTCTGCCGACATCGGCCGTGATCCCCATTCCGCCTGCCGAGTTCTCCGCGTTCGCGACCACAATGTCCGGCGAATACTGCCCAACCCAATTCGGCAGCGCCGCCGCCACTCCACGTCTGCCCGGCCTACCTACGATGTCCCCGAAAAAGAGTAGTCTCAAACACCTTTCCGTTCTAGCCAGGCGGCAACCTGGCACCCCGCTCGGTAGCCGCAAGCTTTAGCTTGCGCAAAGATTATAGCACCGCCCAACCATCCCTTCACAGTCAGACTGTGAAGGGATGGTTGGGCGGGCCTATAGCATTCCGAAAGATTTGAACGATAATAGCTGTATGAAGGTGTTATTGACGGGAGCGGCGGGGCGGTTGGGCCGCGCGATTGTCCGCGAGGCCACTCGAAAGAACCTGCCGATCGAGTTTGTCCGAGTGGATTCGCGCCCGGCCGAGGACTCATTGTGCGTGGACGTCAGCGATCTAAAAGGGATTGCGGAGCTTGTGAAGGGCTGCGATGCAATCATCCATACGGCTGGCCTGCACAGCCATGACCTCCAGACCAGCACGCGCTGCGATTTCTTTCGGATCAATGTGGAAGCCACGGACAATCTTCTGCATGCCGCGGTCAAGAATGAGGTTCAGCGGTTCATATTCTCCAGCACCTGCCAGGTCTATGGCCACCACTGGGACGTGATGGGCATCCGTCGCCTTTCCCCCGAAACCCCAGTGAACCCCACAACCATCTATCCGCTGACGAAATGGCTTGGGGAGCAGATTTGCGAGCAATATCACCGCCAATATGGCCTAGGGATTGCCTGCCTGCGCTACAGCAATTTTAACGACGGGCCATGGGAGCGATACGGAACCGAACTCTGCGCCCGCTCGATCTGGGATGGAGATGCGGCGCAAGCGAACCTGAACGCGTTGACCGTCGAGGACCTGGGCTTCGGCCAATATGTCATCGGCCCGGAAACCCGGCTCCAGGAGCAAGACCTTGATTTGGGGGCCACCGACCCGGCGGCGGTTTTGGAGCGTCGATGGCCAGGCAGCGTCGCCAAACTTCGGGATGCGGGCTACGAAATCAAGCCGCATCTGTTTCCATTGTTGGACATCACCTTAGCGCAGCGGGAACTTGGCTACCGACCGGAAAAGACCTTCGATCTGCTTCTGCAAACATTAACGCGAGCGGCATAACCGTCTTTCCCATTGGGTACCGTATCCATATGGCGAAAACGCTGCTGTACGATGCCGATATCGATCCAACGCCTCTGGCGGAACGCGCAATCGCCGTGATCGGCTACGGCTCACAAGGGTCGGCCCAAGCGCTCTGCCTGCGAGACATGGGCCACACGGTACTCCTCGGGCTCCGGCACGGCCAAAGCTGGGACCTCGCCGTGGCCGATGGTTGGACGCCCGTCTCTATCACGGAGGCAGTGCATGAGGCCTCGGTAATTGCCCTCCTGACCCCGGACAGCTCCCACGAATCGCTCTTCAGAGACATCCAGTCCGGTCTCGCAAATGGCGACGCTGTCGTGTTCGCCCACGGATTTTCTCTTTTGTACGAACAGGTGAAGCCGCCGTCCGGCGTGGACGTCGTCGTCGTTGCGCCGATGGGGGCGGGACCAAGCATGCGGGAGCTGTTCGTTGCCGGCAGTGGGGTTTCCGGGTTCGTGGCGGTGCACCAGGATGCGACGGGCCAGGCACAGGACCTTGGCCAGGCGTACGCAAAGGCCCTTGGCTGCGGCCGCGCGGGGGTGATGGTCGGGACGGTTCGCGAGGAGGTCGAGACCGACCTGTTTGGAGAGCAGGCGGTTTTGTGCGGCGGCCTTGCCGCGCTCGCGGAGGCCGGATATGACACGCTTGTAGCCGCAGGATACTCGGAAGAGCTGGCCTATTTCGAATGCGTCCACCAGCTCAAGCTGCTCGCCGACCTCATCCATCAGTTCGGGATAGCGGGGATGCGGGAACGTATTTCCGATACGGCGCTCTTTGGCGATTTGACTCGGGGCAAGCGGGTTATCGGGGCTGCTTCCAGACATGCGATGCAAGAGATTCTGGAGGAAATCCAATCCGGCGCCTTCGCAAACGAGTGGCTGGCCGAGCAAATGGCGGGCCTCCCAGCAAGCATCCGCGCGATAGCAATCCAGGCCGAATTGCCGATGGAGGCCGTCGGCAGGCGGCTTCGCAATATCGATCCTTAGGTACCAACCTTCCGACTACTTTCGCAAGGCCAATCAGCCGAGAATCCGCTTAGGCGTGAGGCGAAAGCATGCCCGGCCCGTGGACCGGCGTCACCATGGCGCACGGCAGAATGAGGGAGGATGGTAATGGCCCTAACGGAGACCATTGGCATCGCGGAAATCAAGAGCGGCAATGGCGGGACGGCGTTCACATGTGAGGGCCTGGGCTCGTCGATCGCCATCTGCATGCTGGATCCAGTCGCGGAGGTATCCGTGATGTCCCATGTGATGCTGCCGGCCAGTTTGGCGGGACGTTCCGGGGATCATCCGGCCAAGTACGCGAATACCGCGATTCCGGAGATGCTTCGCGTTCTTGTCGAGCGCGGCGGCGCCGTAAGCGACACGTCCGTGGCGTATGCGGGCGGCGCGCAAGTCTTGCGCATCGGCAACGGAGACACCAATCGCATTGACATCGGGGCGCGGAATGCCGCGGCTGTCGCGGAGGCTCTTGCTTCGGCCGGATTTCGGACAGTTGCCGCGGATGTGGGCGGTTCCTGTGGGAGAACCGTGGTGTTTGAGGCGAAATCGGGCAAGGTCCGTGTGAAAACGTATGCGGTCGGCGACCGCGAATTGTGCAATTTACGATCTGATGTTCAAATGCAAGCCGCGTGAGGATGAGAGTATGAGCGCACTGACAATTGACGAAATCATCGAGAAAACGACGGATCTGCCGTCGATTCCGGAAGCGGCCTTGTCCGTCGTCCGCATGGCGAACGACGTGCATGCCACCGCTTCGGCGATTGCCGACAGGATCGCTCACGATCAGTCGCTCACGGCACGGGTCCTACGACTCAGCAACTCCGCCTACTATGGCCTGCCTCGCCAGATAACGAATCTTCAGGACGCGGTGGTCCTGCTCGGCATGAAAACTGTACGGCACCTTGCGTTGGTCGCTTCGACGTTCCCGTGGCTGACGCAGGCGCGGAAGGGGTATGCGCTTGGTCCGCACGCTCTCTGGGAGCATTCGATAGCCGTCTCCATCGGCTCGCAGCTGCTGGCCGGTCGCACGCGCGGAGTCAATACCGACGAGGCCTTTACCGGCGGACTCCTTCACGACATCGGCAAAGTCGTGCTCAGCATGTGGCTGGAGGACAAGATATCCGGCCTGGTGAGCCGCAGCATCCAGGAACACCTGCCGTTCGACCAAATTGAGCGCGAGACGTTGGGATTTGACCATGCGGAGGTCGGGGCATACCTGGCCGAGCGATGGAACCTGCCGGACGGATTGACCCACTCTATCCGGTACCACCACTGCCCAAATAACTGTAGCCCGACAGAGCCGCTCGTCGACGTCGTCCACATTGCCGACGGCCTTGCGATGAGTTTGGGCTATGGACTTGGCGGCGACGGCCTCTGCTACCAGATCTGCCCGGAAGCGATCGAGCGGCTGGGCCTAGATGCCAATTTCCAAGATTCGGTGGCAGCCGAAATGACTGATGCCATCGAGAAGGCAATGCAGATCTACGGTCGGCAATAGGAACACCGAATTGTGCCATCATGGCTGACGCATCGCTGAATTGGGAATGGTTCAAAGTCCAGGTCAGAGACCAGAACGGTCTTGACCTGGCCCAATACAAGGCCAAGCAGCTGGACCGAAGGATGGCGACGATGATGGTCCGCGCCGGCCGATCCACCCCGGCGGAGTTCTGGGAATGGCTGAACGAAGATCCGATTCGGCTCCGCTCCTTTCTCGACCGGGTGTCCATCAATGTGTCGAGCCTGTTTCGCAATCCGGAAAAATTCGAGCAGCTTCAAAAACGTGTGCTGCCGGAGCTTCTCCAGCAAAACCGGTTCTTGAAAATCTGGAGCGCGGGTTGCTCCTACGGGGCGGAGGCCTATTCGTTGGCGATCTTGGCGGCGGAGCTGGCTCCCGATACGGAACATTCGGTTTTGGCGACGGATATCGACATAGGCAGCCTGCAAAGCGCATCGAACGTACGATTTGGGGAAGACGACATGATCCACGTCAGTCAGGCGCGAAGAGAGGCGTTCTTCGATACGATCGACGGAAAGTACCAGCCCAGGCGGGTACTGGCGGACATGATCAAGTTTAGGACCCACGATCTCCTCCGCGATCACTTCGGGACCATGTACGACCTGATTCTCTGCCGAAATGTGGTCATCTATTTGGAAGATGAGCCCAAAGATCGCCTGTATCATCGGTTCCTGAGCGCCCTTCGGACCGGCGGCTATCTGTTCGTGGGCAATACCGAGCGTATTCTGAATGGCGCGGAGATCGGATATGAGAACCCAACCCCGTTCTTCTATCGGCGCCCTATCGGTGAAACCCGACAATCCGAAGTGAGGGAGGCTGCATAGCCAAGGCCATGAACGCAGAGTGCATCAACCCGTTTGTGGTAGCCAGCATCAACGTCCTGCGATCCGTTGCCGGTGTGGAGCCGAGCCGCGGATCCGTTACGGTTCGACCACGCATGTTTACTACCCAGCAATGCAACATCTTAACCGGTATCACGGGCAAAGTGGAAGGTCAGATCATTTATGGAATGTCCTTAGCGACGGCGGACCGAATCGCCTCACAAATGCTGGCCCAGACGGTCGTCACATTCGATCAGGCCGCCGCGAACGCGATTTGCGACCTCGGTTCCCGAATAACCGGTCAAGCCACGGACCTGCTTGACGAGGCCGGATACCCGACCGAGATGACGCCGCCGACACTTGTCCGGGGGGCCAACGTGAACGTATCGACCCTGGATGTCCCGGCGTTCGTCATCCCGATCGCCCTGGGAGACCTGGGAGAGTTCGAGATAAACGTCAGCCTGCAGGAGCGGCACACATGAAAGTCGGCTCAACAACCGATGGCGGCACGCAACTGATGGAGATGCTGCGCGCGTCCCAGCAGTCCCAACTGGACCTGGCGAAGAAGGCGTTGCGTATCGCTATGCAAGATAAGAGCTTGGAATCGCAGCGGATGGTTCGGGACGCATTTGGCCTAAACGGCCGCCTCGACATTCAGGTCTGAATCCATCATCCCTCAGTGATCACACAATTGAGGGTCCTCGGCAACCACCCCGGCGGGTACCATGAGCGGAAATGTCCACATCCCGATGTCGGCATTGAAACAACCACGGGCAGGGGGGGACAAACCGTCTTCGTCACGACCTCAACCTCGTATATAGCCATAAGTGGAGGTGCCATGAGGAAGTCTGTAGAAATTAAAGTCATCAGGGAGGAGGATGTCCGACCGACGGCTGAACTGATTGCCGCGCTGAGGCAAGAGTTCGTCGAAGGAGCGGACCCCTGGGTAGGGCATAAGCTCGCGGTGGCCTTGTTGCGCTCTGGAGATCCAAAGGCAGCTATTGACGTGCTGGTTCAGGTGACTGACCAGCTACCCAACGAATGGCTTCCTGCTTGGTCCCTCGGGAGTGCTTACCTGGCGGATCAACGGTATCCAGAAGCTGCCTCCGCCTTCAGGACCGCATTGCTCACCGATGACTGTCCGCACATCCGATTGAACCTTGGCATCGTCCTGAACAATATGGGAGAGCGACGCGAAGCAAGGCAGCAGTGGCAACATGCGGCGAGGCTTGTTGCGGCTCAGATTCCTTGGTATATGCGGTGGGTCCCTGGTGGAGCGTATCTCTCCGCTCGTTGGCTGCTCCTTCGGTATAGGGGCTAAAGGACGTAACGAGGCCCTCACTACCTTCTACTGGAAAGCGGGCAATGTGGACTGTTAGCCGATTTGTGTACACACATCTCACGTAACCTGTAATGCCTGAAAAAGACACAAAACACTTGACACGACAACATAGAATCTCAACAATTGGGGGGTAGTGGCTTTGCCCGCCTGCGGTACCATATCTCCGCAATGCTTGACCCACGTCTGACCTGGAGTACCGACCATCGAATCGGCTGGATGATCCACATCTTGGGCATCATTCTGTGGATTGGCGGCCTTCTCTACCTCACGCGTCTGATGCTGTTTCACTCGAAGAATGCCACGACCGATGAAACCCATGCGCTGATGGTGCGGCTGGAAAAGCGGCTTTTTTTCGTGGCGGTCACCCCAGGGCTGATTCTTGCGCTGACGGGCGGAATCTGGTGCCTGCTCGCGTACAACATGCCCAGCCTCAAAATGGGATGGTTCCATGCGAAGCTGTTTATCGCGGTCGTTTTCATCGCCATCCAATATGTCTGTATGAACAACATCTTCGCGTTGGAGAAGGGGCCTCCGGGACGGCAGATACCGATGGTGTTTTGGCTGCATCACCTCCTCTCCCTGCTCCTCCTGCTGGTGCTCATCCTGATCCGCTTCCGGCCGTTCTGATGTTTAGCGAGGATGAGCTGACTCGGTACAGCCGCCAGATCCAGATGCCGGAGGTAGGCGGCGACGGCCAGGCCAAGCTGAAGGCTGCCGGCGTGCTGATCGTCGGTGCGGGGGGGTTGGGCTCGCCCGCCGCGATGTACTTGGCAGCCGCCGGTGTGGGCCGCATCGGACTGATCGATGCAGACATGGTCGAGCTGTCGAATCTACATCGGCAATTGCTGCACGGGACAGATGACATGGGCCGGCCCAAGGTCGATTCGGCTGCGGAAACGCTCAAAGGGATCAATCCCCATGTGCGGGTCGATCTGTATATGGAACGGTTGACCGCAGCAAATGCGGGAGCGATCGTTCCCCAGTACCATGTTCTCGTAGACGGTTCGGACAATTTCCAAACCCGCTATCTGACCAACGATGCTTGCTTCCTGCTATCGAGGCCGCTGATCTATGCTTCCGTCTTTCGGTTCACGGGTCAGGTCACCGTTTTCAGTGGAAAACAGGGTCCGTGTTATCGCTGCATCTACCCAGAGCCACCGCCGCAAGGGGAGGTGCCGAACTGCGCGGAGGCAGGCGTTTTGGGCCTGCTGCCCGGCATCATGGGACTGCTCCAGGCCACCGAGGCGGTCAAGCTGATCCTCGGCATCGGCAAGCCGCTGATCGGGCGAATGGTGCTCTTCGATGCGCTGGCGATGCGATTCCAGGAGATTGCCATTGACAGGGACCCGAACTGCCCACTCTGCGGCGTCGAGCCCACGATCAAGGAGGTGGCCGACGAGAACCGAATGTGTGAGGCGGAGAGTGAGCAGCGAATGCGCGGGGTTCCTGAGGTCAATGTTCGTGAGTTTTCGGCGATGCGAGAACGGGGCGATCCGCACGTGCTGCTGGACGTGCGGGATCCGCATGAGTTGAAGATCAGCCGGCTTGGGAACGAATTGCATATCCCAGTGAGCGAAATTGGGCGGCGCCTGGCCGAGATCGACCGCGAAGCGGAAATTGTGGTGATATGCCAAACCGGCCACCGGAGCGCAACCGTCACAATGTTCCTGCTTGGACAAGGCTATCCCAAAGTGAGAAATCTGGTCGGCGGCATCAACGCCTGGGCCACCGAGATCGATCCTTCGATGCAGACCTATTAGAGGAACCACCTCGGAGATGTGTCGGGGTTCACGTCCGGTAATATCCTCGGCCCGACAGCCACCATAGACCCCGACACGCCACTAGAGCCTGCGGATGAACTGAAAGCTCTTTACCAGCACAAGTATCATCGGAACGAACGTCAACGCCAGACCCACGAACACCACCGTGTCCTTTGCCAGAAACGCGGCGAATGGCAGGAGCAGGGCGCAACCGGCCGCTAACACGAAGCCCGCCGCGAACATGGCCCGTCCCGCATACGCATTGGCCGGATACCAGATGGCATCGGACGCAAGGGTCTTCGGCGTCCGGAACCCATAGAGCGCATTGCGCCGTATCTTGCCGCGAATCATCGGCATGGCAATCGCCATCTCCACGACGCCGGAGAGCAAAAACACGAAGGTCAAGAAAACATTTCCCATGGCAGTATCATTGTACGACCGAGGCTGGCCTCTCGTTGCATTTCCCCCGGCAGTCGCCAAGGACCCACGCAAGCACGGGCCAGTATCGGACGTATAGGACGCATAGGACCTATACGACCTATATGAACTATATGCATGCGCGACCTGCGTCACACCGAAGCCGGACTGATCATTTCTCCGGCACATCGGCCTCGGGGTAGCTCCCGAGGATCGAGTGGTCCAAGACGTAGCTCTCCAGCGTCTCCATCGCCCGCGTGATGTTGGTGTCCTTCTGATGCCCCACGGCGTCGATATAGAACAGATATTCGAAGGTGCCGCGCTGAGAAGGGCGGCTCTCGATCATCGAGATATTCACCCCGTGGCGGTCAAATGCCCCCAGCGCCCGGTACAGCTCGCCCGGCCGGTTGCGAAGGTTGAATACGATGGAGGTCTTGTCCCGTCCGGTGGGCTGCGGCTCGTTATATCCGATCACCAGGAACCGCGTGCGATTGTTAGCGTTGTCTTGGATATTCTCAAAAATGATCGGAATTCCGACCATCTCCGCGCCCAGATAGTTGCCGATGGCGGCGCCGGTTTTATCCTCCATCGCCATTTGCAGCGCTTTGGCCGTGGGCACCGCCTGGACAATTTCCGCGGTCGGAACGTTCATTTTCAGCCAGCGCCGGCACTGCGCCGCCGGCTGGGGTCCCGCATACACCCTCTTGATCTTGTCCAGATTCGATTCCACGGAGCAGAGATGGTGAGCGATGATCACAAAGACCTCGGCGCAAATCTTGACATTGGTCTGCGGGAACATATCCAGGGTCTCCGGGACCACACCCGCAATCGAGTTTTCGATGGGCACCACGCCGTAATCGGCCTTCGCGTGCTCCACAGCCTCGAACACCTCGGAGATGCTCTCCTTCTCCATCAGCTCGGTGCTGCTGCCGAACCGCTCAATCGATGCCATGTGCGTGAATGTCCCCGGCGGGCCCCAATAGGAAGCGATCATCGGCTTTTCCAGCGACCGGGCGGCGCTGATGATCTCGCGGAAGATGGCCCGGACCTGGGATTTCAGCAACGGGCCGGGATTGTCCCGCTGCAGCCGCTTGTAGATTGCCTGCTCGCGCTCCGGGGTAAAGAACGGCCGTAAGTTCTTTCCCTTCTTTTCGCCGATCTGCCTCGCGACCTCCGCCCGCTCGCTAAGAAGCTCCAGCAGCACGGAGTCCAGCCGGTCAATCTCTTTCCGTAAACCCTCGATGTCCTCTTTCATGTGTGGCGAGTTTATCACACACGGGCAAGGGGATCAGGTCCGGCGGCTCTGGGCGGCGTTGACAATCTGGTCGAGAACCGTCTGGAACTTCGGGTCGCGAACGAGAGTCTCCCCCACCGAACGGTGCGCATAGATGGCCGACGTATGGTCTTTGTTGAATATCGACCCAAGCTGCTTCCACGGCGTCTGCCAAATCTCTCGGCAAAGATAGACCGCCGCCTGCCGTGCTTGCGAGACGGGCGCCCTACGGCCATTGCCGAGCAGCTCCTCCGCCGTAACGCCGTATTGCAGGGCGGCGGCCTCGATCAGCTTCTCCGGTGTCGGCTTCTCGGCATTCACATCGATAAAGAACCGCTTCAGGATGCGTTCCGCCGATTCGACCGTTGGACTTGCGCCATTAAGCGAGCATTCCGCAATCAGACGGCAAAGGCTGCCTTCGAGAGTGCGGATATTGGACTGGATGCGGTCCGCCATAAGGTAGACCACGTCGATCGGCAGCGTAATCCCGTCGTCCTCGGCCTTCTTGATCAGGATCGCCGCGCGCGTCTCGAAGTCCGGCGGGCCGACATCCGCGACCAGGCCGCATTCGAATCGGGAGCAGAGGCGCTCCTCCATCAGGTACAGCTCACGCGGGGGACGGTCGCTACAGATCACGATCTGGCGCCCCGTTTCATAGAGGCTGTTGAACGTGTGGAACAGCTCTTCCTGGGTCCGATCTTTGCCCGCGATGAACTGCACGTCGTCCACGAGCCAGACGTCCACGCTGCGCTGGAAACGCCGAAACTCCTCGATTCGACCGGATTTGATCGCCCGAACAAACTCCTCGGCAAACACCTGTCCGGTGAGGTAGGCGACGCGCGTGTCGGGCGCGCGTCCACTGATATCGTGACCGATGGCATGCATCAGGTGGGTCTTGCCAAGCCCCGGACCGCCGTAGATGAAGAGCGGATTGTATTTCTTGCCCGGCGCCTCACCGACTGCCCGCGCGCCTGCCAGGGCCAGCCGATTGCTGGGACCTTGGACAAAGCGGTCGAAGGTAAATCGCGGTTGGAACTCCGGCCTTGGAAACGGCTGGCGCGGGTTCACTTTAACTGTGCGTTCCTCTTTGGGCGACGCGGCGCTCTTGGGTTTGATGTCCGGATCGACCACGATCCGAAGCGTCAGCGACGCACCGTATTCTTCGGACAGATATACGGCGAGCTGTTTCGCAAATTTCTTGGTGACCCATTGGCCGCCGAACTCTCCTGGCGCGGAAACGACGGCATTGCCTCCTTCCATGCGAAGGAGATTTAGCGGTCGGATCCAATGTTCGTAGGTCTGTTCGCTGATCGCTTCGCGCATTCTTCGCACTGCTTCATCCCATGCGCCTCGCAGTCGCAGGTTTGTCTCTGATTCACCCAACGTCATCTGATGGTCTATAATCGTAAGTCCTCCCACAAATAATAATACTGGCTGAAATCTATAAGGCAAATTTCACAAATGCAAATGAGCAAAGCACCGTTAAACGGCGTCTTTCTTATCAAGAACTTCTGTCGGGGACCAATCAACAGCGGGAATTCTTGTCGGTGGCCTCTATTCTATCATGCCTTGTCAATCAGCGGAATTATCGCAAACCGGAAAGAGCCTAACGTCGGCAAACCACCGGCGATGCGGCGATCAGAACTACCGGATTCGCTTGTTTTCTTGGTGTTTGCAACCGGGGACGCTAATATTTTGCAGGGTTCTTTGAAAAATGTTTAGAAATTCTTTGGACATGAAGATCATCGAGATGACGAGTCCAGAGATCGATGCCTTGGATCGCGGCGTTGTCGTGTTGTTGCCCTGCGGCGCGATCGAGCAGCACTCCACTCATTTGCCCGTGCAGACCGACACGCTGTTGGTCACCAGCGTCGCCGGCGCCGCGGAAGAGCGGTGCGCGTCCGCATGTCTGTTGCTGCCTACGCTCTGGCTCGGGGCATCGCACCACCACTTGGCATTTGCCGGGACCGTGAGCGCATCGGCGGACCTGCACGCTTCCAACGTCATCGCGATCATCGATTCGCTCTCCCGCCACCGTTTTGAACGGTTTTTGGTATTGAACGGACACGGAGGAAACGTCGATCCGATTTCGATGGCGCTTCGAGAGATGAATTCCGAGCAGCCGGATCTTATGCTCTGCACCGCATCCTATTGGCGATTGGCGGAGCCGGAGTTCGCGGCGATCGCGACCGGGCCAGAGAAGGCTGTGGGCCACGCGTGCGAGATCGAGACGTCGCTGATGCTGCACCTAGCGCCCGAACTGGTCCGGAAGGATTCCATCGACGATGACTTCTTGGAGCCCAGCGTCTCCATCCCCGGCCTGGACATCGTGACCGACTTTGCCACGCGAACCGAGCACGGCGGCCGGGGCTACCCCTCGCATGCGAGCGCCGAAAAGGGCAAGCGGCTGTTTGATGCTGCCGTCGCGGCGACCGTCAAGGCGATTTCCGCGATTTCCGAGGGGCTGTACTGGCGAGAACCCTGATGGCCTCCTCGGCGACCTTTCTCTGAGGCGCGGGCATCGCGATGTCTTCGAGCTCTTCGACTGCAACCCATTTAACCCCCTCCTCCGCTTGCGGTCTTCTGTTAACCCCCTCCCCCGCTTGCGGGGGAGGGTTGGGGTGGGGGCGGATTCTGCAGACTTGCGACTCGGTCAGGAGACCGGTCGCATCTCTCGCGCCGCCGAAAACCCCCTCCCCCGCTTGCGGGGGAGGGTTGGGGTGGGGGTCTTCCAGCATTAACAACACCGGATGCAGGCTGATGACATAGTGCGTGACGCTGTGCCTAACGACGGACAGCGCTTTGTGGTGGCCGTTCAGCGAAACGCCCGCCGCCCGTCCCGCCGCCGAGAGGACACCCTCCTTTGCCTCGCGGACAACACGGGGAAACTCCCACAGCCCAGCCCACCAACCGCCGGGCGGAATCTGCCGCAACAACATCGATCCATTGCATGAGACCACGGCGCACACGTGATCCTGGCGCACGGGTTTCTTGCTAGGTTCCCTAGCGGGGATGCGATCGGTCGCCCTCATCGCCAACGCCCGGCAGCCGCCGGCGAGCGGACATACGGAACATCGCGGCTCGCCCGGCAGGCAGACCGTTGCGCCAAGCTCCATCATCGCCTGGTTCCAATCTCCGGGTCGCTTGCGGTCGATCCTCTCGGTCGCCAATCGCCGGATTTCGGATCGCGTTGGATTCTTAGCTGGAAGGCCTTCGAGTCCGAACAGCCGCGCGACGACCCGTTCCACGTTGCCGTCGATGGAGGGCGTCGGCAGCCCAAGAAGACGGCCTCCCAGTGCGGCAGCCGAATAGTCCCCAACGCCGGGCAAAGCACGGAAGCCTTCCACGGCGGTCGGGAGCCCATCGCGCGCAATGATTCTGGCGGACGCCAACAGATTGCGCGCTCTAGCGTAGTACCCGAGCCCCTGCCAGACCGCAAGCACTTCCGATTCTTCGGCAGCGGCGAGCGCCTCAATGGTGGGAAAGCGGGCCAGGAACCGCTCGTAAAAGGGAAGTGCGGCGGTCACGCGGGTCTGTTGCAGCATGAACTCGGAAACCAGCACCTCGTAGGCCGTGACCTGGCCACGCCAAGGCAGCTGTCTATGCGATTTCTCGTACCAGCGGAGCAGTGGGTCCACGGCCCATTGTGGCCGATGGCATCGCAGGAATCGAGCGGCGGCAAGTGGAACCGGAAATGGAAGTTGACGAATTCAATCCTACAAGTCATCGATATCTCCAAGAACTTTCCCGGGGTCAAGGCGCTCGATAAGGTCTCGCTGACCTTATCACCGGGCGAAACCCTTGCGGTCATCGGCGAGAATGGCGCAGGCAAGAGCACGCTGATGAAAATCCTCGCCGGGGAGCAGCAGCCGGACAGCGGCACAATCCTCCTCGATGGGGCCGCAGTCCAAATAGATTCGGTTAGAACGGCGGCCGAAAAGGGTATCGCACTGATCCACCAGGAGCTGAACCTCGCCGAGAACCTTGACATCGCCGCGAACATCTTCCTTGGTCATGAGGCCCGGCAGATGGGAGTGCTCCTCAATCGCCAGAGCATGAATGTCGAAACCGAGGAGCTGCTCAAGCGCATCGGACTGGATCGATCCCCAAAAATGGTTGTGGAGAGCCTATCGCCCGGCGAAAAGCAGATGGTGGAGATCGCGAAGGCGCTGCGCTCTGACGCCCGGATACTGATCATGGACGAGCCGAGCAGCAGCCTCTCGCAACATGAAACGGACCGGCTCTATGAACTGATAGCCGACCTGAAGCAGCATGGAGTGAGCGTGATTTATATATCCCATCGTCTGGGCGAGGTGAGCCGCGTTGCGGACCGGGTCGTGGCGCTGCGGGATGGCAAGAACGCCGGTGAGCTGCCCAAAGAGGGAATCACTCATGGCGCGATGGTCAAACTGATGGTCGGCCGCGAACTCGGTGAGATATTTCCCGCGCGGGTCCACGAAGGGGAAAAGCCGATGTTGGAAGTCCGGGACTTTGAGGTCGCCGGCGGACGGCCGGTCAGCTTCGCCGTCCGCGCCGGTGAGATCGTTGGACTCGCCGGGTTGGTGGGGGCCGGCCGGACGGAACTGGTGCGGGGACTGTTCGGCGTCGATCCCGTTCGGTGCGGAGAGATACGGATCGATGGCAAACCGGTGCAGGTTCGTTCGCCGAAGGATGCCATCCGAAGCGGAATTGCCCTGGTGCCCGAGGATCGGAAGCTGCAAGGGCTGATCCTGGAGATGGCGGTGCGGGAAAACCTGACGATGGCCGGGCTCGACCACTATGAGACGGCGCTTTTGATCGACCGCAAGAAGGAGCGCGAGAGCTGCAAAGGGATTGTTGAGAAGTACGGCATTCGGACCCCCTCCCTGGACCAACAGGTTCAATACCTTTCCGGCGGCAACCAGCAGAAGGTGGTATTGGCGAAGTGGCTCTCGCTCTCGCCCAAGGTGCTGCTGCTGGATGAGCCGACGCGCGGCGTGGATGTGGGGGCGAAGCAGGAGATCTATCGGCTGATCGAACAGCTCGCGGACCAGGGTGTGGCCACGCTCATGATCTCCAGCGAGATGCAGGAGATTCTTGGAATGTCGGACCGGATTTTGGTGATGTGGAACCGGGGCCTGGCCGGGGAGCTGTCGCGGGCGGAAGCGACGGAGGAAGCGGTGATGTTCCTTGCGACAGGCAAGGAGGCGGCTTGAACCGGGTTCGCGGCATATTGGTGCTGCTCATCGCGGTCATCGTGTTTTCGTCGGTTATCAATCCGCAGTTTCTTCTTGCCTACAATCTGCAGAACATTCTTCGATGGACTGGGCTTTTCGGGATCTTGAGCATCGGCGCGGGACTAGTAATTATAACAGGTGGCATCGATCTGTCTATCGGCTCCGTGGTCGGGATCGCGGGGACTACGATGGCGATGTGGGTCGGGGCGACTGGAATGTCGCCTGGAATCGCGTTCCTGCTGGCGATCGGACTGTCGGTCGGGATCGGCTTTGCTCAGGGGCTGCTCATTACGAAACTCCGATTGCAGCCCTTCATCGTAACGCTGTGCGGACTATTGATCCTGCGCGGAGTCAGCCGTTATGTAACCGGGGACGCGACACAGGGCTTCGGCAGTAAGCATCTCTGGCTTCGCAACCTGGCCAGCGAATCGCCGATTTCGATCCCGATTCCCGGCATCGGTCCGATTGCGATCCCGTGGCCATTCATTCTGCTCATCATTCTGGCGATTATCGCGGGCATCTTTCTCAATCGATCCGTGTATGGAAGGCATCTCCTTGCTCTCGGCAGGAACGAGGAGGCGACTCGGATCAGCGGGGTCAATACGCAGGCGATCATCATCGCGACCTATGTGATCTCCGCGACGTTGGCGGGCTTTGGCGGCATTTTGTTCGCCCTGGACATCAATTCGGTGCAGCCTTCCGGGCACGGGGAGTTCTATGAGCTGTACGCGATTGCTGCGGCGGTGCTGGGTGGCTGCAGCTTGCGCGGCGGGGAAGGGACCATACTGGGAATGGTGATCGGGACGGCCATCATCCGAGTGCTCTACAACGCGATCAACGTGCTGGGGATCGCGACGCAGCTGGAATACGCCGTGATCGGTGCGGTCATACTTTTGGGGGTGATTGCCGACGAGCTGGTTCGTCGAATGGGGGCTCGGCGTGCGGCCAAGCGCGTCGAGGCGCAATGATCGGGAGGTCTTATGATTTCACAGCTTTTTCTTTCGGCGGCGATGGCCGTGTCCGGTAACTCTGGTGACGCGGGCCGTCTTGCCGCAACGCACCAATCTAAGTCAACCGGGGCCCGCGTTGCAGTGCCGCGACCAGAGCATCCGCGGCCGGATTTCGAACGCAAGGACTGGATCAACCTGAACGGCGTGTGGGAGTTCGGGTTCGACACCCCGCCTGGCGAGGCGCTGCCGCTGCGCATCACGGTTCCGTTTCCGTGGGAAAGCAAGCTGAGCGGGATTCAGGACCTCAAGAAGCACGGATTCGCGCGGTATCGGCGGCAGTTTACATTGCCCGAGAAGTGGAAGGGCAAGCGCGTTTGGCTGAATTTCGGCGCGGTGGACTATAAGGCGGAGGTGTCCGTCAACGCGAAACCTGTCGGGAATCACGAGGGTGGCTATTCTGAGTTTCGGTTTGAAGTAACCGACGCGGTTCGATATGGGGGGCCGAACATCGTCGAGGTCAAAGTGGAAGACCACACAGATCCGGCCACGCCGACCGGGAAGCAGGTCGGATGGTACACGCCAACGAGCGGCATCTGGCAGACCGTTTGGCTAGAGGCGACAGGGGCCGTCGCAATTACGATTCTGCGGGCTGAGGCCGACGATCACGGTGCGGTAACGTTCACATGGACCAATACTCCTATTCCGGCAAGTGATAGACTAATTTTCGAATTCCATTCAATGGATAGTGCGTTCGGCACCATGGGATCTAACGAGGGTTACAACGATCACGGTCTGCAGACGCAGATACAAGACCCCATTCCTTGGACGCCCGAGCATCCACACTTATATCCATTTGTTCTCATTGTAAAAAGCCCTGGTGGCGAGGAACTCGACCGGGTCAAGAGCTATTTTGGCTGCCGCTCCATCTCCATTGGACCGCATCAAGGCTCCGGCCAAAGTTATGTGCTATTGAACAGTAAACCCATCTACGTCCGAGGGGCGCTCGACCAATCGTTCAACCCCGACGGTATCTACACGGCCCCGAGCGACGAATTCTTGAAGCGCGATATGGAATTGGCGAAGGCGGCGGGATTCAATATGCTGCGAATTCATATCAAAGCCGACGAGCCGCGGCGTCTCTATTGGGCGGACAAGCTGGGCATCCTCCTTCAATGCGACATCCCTTGCTTCTACGACGTGACCGACAAGGGTCGGCCAGAATTCGAAGACGGCATGCACGATCAGATCGACCGGGACATTAACCATCCATCCATCTACGCCTGGACAGTATTCAATGAAGAGTGGGGCATCTGGACCGTGGAACGGTCTGGCAAGGCGCATCGAGTCGATTGGGTAGAGAAGATGTTTGACGCCGCCAGGAGCTTCGATCCTTCCCGGCTGATTCAGGATAACACCGGCTGGTCTCACCTGAAGACCGACATGAACTCCTACCATTGGTACTCGCGCGATGTGGACGGCTATCGAAAGTGGCTGGAGGGCATCGACAAGGACCAGATCGGGGAGGGGAAGACCTGGAACTACATCGAGGGCCGAAAGCAACGAGGCGAACCGTGGATCAACAATGAATATGGCTATGTGAGCGCCGGGAATGGGGACGGCGACTGGTCCTGGGGCGTGCTGGCGGCCAACAACGCCATGCGCGCGCAAGAGAAGCTAGTCGGCTACACCTATACCGAGCTGACCGATATCGAGTGGGAGCACAACGGGTTTTACAACTACGACCGCTCGCCAAAGGAGTTCGGATTCGATTTCTGGGCGCCTGGGATGCAGGGGCGGGACCTATTTTCAGAGGACTATCTGGTCTTGGACGTGCCGGCGATCAAGCGCGAAAAGCCGGGAGCGTTGGTTACAGTTCCAGCCCTGGTCAGCAACTACAGCGGCGCGCTGGGCCTCAAGCTGTATTGGCGACTGGACTTCTTGGATTCCCTGGGACAAAAGCGGCGCGGGCCGACGCAGATGGAGGCGCTGGGCGACTGTCCGCGGTATCGAGTGACGCCCGTCAAGCAGATTGAACTCACAATGCCGGATCGCAACTGCATCGCCACCCTGATTGCTTGGCTGGAGGACGCCGGCGGGAACCGAGTTCACATCAACTACACCCAGTGGCTGGTGCGAGATGGGGAAACGTCCCCGCGAGTTGAGCGGCTTGATCCCCGAACTGTAGCCCTACGTTTTCGGCCGGAGGATTTCGCTTCCAGCAAGTTTTCGGAGCTAAGCATGCCTGAGTCGCCGATCAAGAGCAAGCAGTACGGCCGTGGCGCTGGGACGCTCGAATATCATCTGAAACTGCCGGCCGGACTGCCGAAGGAGCAGGTTGAGTCCATCGAGCTCCGGTGCGAGGTGGCGGCGAAAGCGGGCAGGCAGAAGGTCGACTGGCCATCGCGTGTGAACCCAGAGGACTATCCCCAGACGGACGGAAGGAAGTTTCCAACCTCAATCGACGTCTCACTGAACGGCGCGGCGACGCGGTGGGAGCTGCCGGACGATCCCGCGAACGCGCGGGGTGTTTTGTCTCATTGGGCCGGGGTTGAACGGGGATCGTTTGGGTACCTGAAGACTATCAGCGCGGAAGGTGCGCCCGCTTCGGACCAAATCACGATCCGCATGACGTCGAACGAGGGAGGATTGGCGATCTATGGCGAGGACATGGGCTGCTATCCGATGGACCCGACCATCATCCTTCACCTCAAAAACGACGTGCCCGACATCAGGTCCGACGAGCCCATCACCGTGGACCGCTATCTGGATCGATTGAAGCCGGTTCTTCCCACCGCGCGCGAAAGCGGTACGACATGGCGATATACGACAGAGGCGCCACCATCCGACTGGACGTTAGGCGGATTTGATGACAGCGGATGGAAGGAGGGACTCTCGGGTTTCGGCACTGAGGGCACGCCGGGCGCGACAGTCCGTACCGTTTGGGACGGTCCTCAGATTTGGTTGCGGAAAACCGTTACCATTTCAAAGTCGGAGCTGATGCTCCTTCGCGTCCATCATGACGAAGACTGCGAGATCTACGTCAACGGCAAACTGTTATGGAAAGAGGGCGGCTACACGACCGACTACCGCACCATCCATCTCACCCCGGCCCAAATCGCTCTTTTCTACGACGGGACCAACACCATCGGCGTTCATTGCCGCCAGACGGCCGGCGGCCAGTACATCGATGTGGGACTCCTCGGCTTGTACCCGTAACGCTGCCTTCCAGGCGGCATAGGTCGTATAGGACCTATATGTCCCATAGGCGAAACCCGTAACGCTGCCTTCCAGGCGGCATTCTGCTTGCAAACGGTCGGGGAAATGAACACAATGCCGGCAGGATGCCGGCGCTCCCGAGGGGCGGCATATAGATCGATAGTCCCAAGGCGGTAACCTATATTCCAAGCGCAATCATCGTATCTACGAAGGAAAAGCCATGAAATACCAGCCAATGCTCATATCCATACTGTTTACCGCTATCGCGGGATGGTCCAGCGCGCCGCAAAAGCTGGCGCTGCTGGTCGCTGTCGGCAAGTACGACCGCGGCCTAGGCCCGGACAAGGACTGGTGGAATCTGACCAGCGCCAAGGATATCGACATGATGAAACGGTGCCTGGAGGACCGATTTGGGTTTAGCGAAGGCGGCATCCTGGTGCTGAAGGATGAGCAGGCTACCCGCCAGGGAATACTCGATGCCTTTCAGCGGCAGCTCATCGACAAGGCGAAACCCGGCGACACTGTCGTGTTCGACTACTCCGGACATGGCCAGCGCGTTGCGGACGATAACGGCGATGAAATCGATGGCATGGACGAAACTCTCGTACCATACGACTACTTGACCTGCGGCGCGCAAGACGGCGCGAAAACCAACATCCGCGACGACACGGTGGGCGAGCTCCTCGACAAACTGAGCAAGAAGATGGAAGGCAAAGGCAACATCACGGTCATATTGGACAGTTGCTTTTCCGGTACGGCGACTCGCGGGGAACCTCCGGCGGGCCGATTGGTGGAGCGTGGACGCGATTGGAACGAAAAGCTGGACGGCCCGCGACCAAAACCAAAGACAAGCGGGGAAGACCATCTTCTCGATTCCAAGCCACACGTCGCCGGTGGGTATGTTCTCCTGACCGCCTGCCGGAGCGATCAGACCGCGAAGGAGGTCAACGGAATGGGCGCGATGACCTACTACTTGACGCAAGCCCTGCAAAAGGCGACGCCCAAGACCACCTACCGATCCCTGTTTGAGAGACTTCGGATTGACGTAGTCGGCGACTTTCGCGACCAAGACCCACAGTTCGAGGGCGATGCGGATAAGCTGCTCTTTGCCGGCGCCGCCGCACCAACGGAACCATACTTGGTCGTGCAACCGACGGACAATGCCGACGAAATCCGCCTGCCAATCGGCGCGCTGCATGGAGCGACCGCCGGGTCGCACTTCGCGATCTACAGGGCCGACACCGACGTGAAGGACCCGAAGAACAGGATCGCCGACGCGACGATTTCGACGGTGCGACAGGATTTCTCATTGGCCTCGCTTGCAGGCAAAGTGGCGCCCGAGGACCTGAAGGCCGCGCGCGCGGTCGAAACCAGCCACGCGATTGGAACATCATCGCTTGCCGTGTTTCTTGGCGATCCCTCTTTAGCGGGTTTGGTGAAAGGCGCCGAGATAGCCACGACAGCCGATGTGACGAAAGAAAGCTACGATGTCCGGTTGACTAAGGTCGGCGCCAATGTTCGCTTCGAGCGCAAGAGCGGCGGGTCGTGGTCGGTGCCGGCCGAAGAGAATGCGGTCCGGGAAGCGCTTGTTGGCGAATGGCGGTGGCAATATCTGTCGAAGCTCCGAAATGAGAGCAAGGACAAGGTGATAGATTTCCAGGTCAGGATCAAGCCCCTTGATGTGAAGTTGGATTCCCACAAGGAGATCACTTCGGCAAAACCGAGGGTCATCGATGCCTCGAAGCCGCTGGCGCTTAAAGTCGATGAGTACTTTGATCTAGAGGTCAAGAATACGTGCATGATCCCGATCTACGTCACTATCTTGGAACTTGGGCCGGCGGGTGACATCGCCGTCGTCTTTCCGTCAGAAGATCAGGTGCGGGCGCAACAAGCGATTCCAGCGGACGGTGAATGGCATCGGCTGGAAGGACGGTGGGTCCTCACGGAGCCTTACGGATTGGAGTTGTTCAAGGCGATTGCCACTCCGGAGCCGCAGGATTTTCACCCGGTTGTCTTTACTGCGGCGAAGAGAGGGAAGGAGGACCCCATGAAGGACTTTTCGGAGAATAGCCAGCCGCTTGCGCAGCTGTTATTCGACGCCAGCTCGGGTACGCGCGGAACGAAGAACGTGAATCCGCCGCCCGCCTACTGGGCCACCGCGGACATTGCCTTCGAACTAAAACCCAATGGAGGGAAAGTAGCCATGAAACAAAGAGAGATCACCCTGGCGGCGCTGACGGCATTCGCGGTCCTCGGCGCGCAGACACCGAACCTGAACCCGTCGCAAAAGCCGACTGTCGAAAAGGCGAAGGCCTCCGTGGATATCGAGAAGACGATACTGGACTTGGCCGAAAAGGGCAAATCGACGAAGAATCCGGCCTACCTGCTGAGCGCGACAGGATTGCGAATGTCGAACGAGCAGACGCTGAAACTACGGCATATAACGCCAACCTACTCGAAACAGGTGCCGGATGACGGGCGCTACGATTCCGTCACCCTTTTGAATATGACTGCCCAAGTGGCGGCAGAGACCGGGAATCGGACCTATCTGGAGTTGGCCGCGAAGATGGCGGAGAACCCGCAAACCGGGCTGGGCAACAAGGCGTTGGCCGGCATCATCCGCGCGATGGCGGTCACCGCGCGCGGCAGCATCGTCGCTCCGGTGCTGGATTCCGGCGCGTTGAAGGTCGGAGAGAACGTCACCTATACAATGGATTTTGAAGGGGCGAAACGAGCGGAGGCCTGCGTCAACGGCGGAAAGCTGTTCGTTGAAATCCGCGATGCCAATGGCCTTCTGATTGCCAACGGCTTCGCCCCGTGCAAGATTTCGTGGTTCCCAAAGAAGATGGGTGCGTTCCAAATCAAAGTGAAAAATGTGGGAAAGGCCGCCTCCAACTTTGTGTTGGAGACGAATTAGGTGGCGCAGCAATGATCGGCGTTCTTCTGGCAGTTTGTGCGATGGCATGCGGGATGTGGAGCGATGCGCCTCCGACGCTGCATTATCCCGGCAGCTATGCGTTCGGCCGTGTCGCCCGGGGTCACGATGTTCTTGCGCCGGAGTTGGCGGCGCTATATGAGCAGTTCCGGCCCGGCGATCTGATGGAACGCTACTCTGCCTCGCAGTTGGCCACGCGATTTGGAATCGTTGGCGATAGCGCGAACCCCGTGGTTTCGATCGCGGTTGTCGGCTCGGGACTGGACGCGGCGCAATTGGAGAAGGTCGACGTCGATGTGAAGAGTCGATCGGGAGATCGGTTTTACGCAAGTGTTCCGGTCCTTGGGTTGCGGCGGCTGGCGGAGTTGATCGGCATCGTGTCCATCGCCGCTTTGCGGCCGGTCCAGATTCCGGCAGACCCACAGGATGGTGATATCCCCAAGATCCGGCCGCGCGGAGTCGCGCGAGGGAGTGAGGCGTTCGATGCGAAGGGACTTACCGGCAAAGGTGTGATCATCGGAGTGATCGATTCCGGTGTTGATTGGCGGCATAAGGATTTCCAGCGAGCCGATGGAACGACACGCATTCTCTATCTTTATGACATGTGGGATGATACATGGACCGATTCCGCAGGCAAGACCGGCACCGAGCCTCCGCTGAAGGACAAAAAGGGGCCGGTCGGCACGCTTTACACCGCCGACCAGATCAATGCCGCGCTCAAAGGGAGCGGGACCGTGAATTCGCGAGACATCATCGGTCACGGGACGGCGGTCTCCGGGACGGCCGCAGGCAATGGCCGGGGCACCGGCAACGGCGTGCCGGAAGGCATTTACAAAGGCGTCGCGCCGGATGCGGACCTGATCGTTGTCAAAGCGTTCCGGGACAGCGGAATCATCAACATGGATTACTACCTGGCCGCGAAATGGATTGCCGACGTGGCCGCGAAACTAGGCCGGCCGTGCGTGATCAACATGAGTCTTGGCGGTCATGACTCCGCGCACGACGGCGATGCGGATGAAGAGAAGTTTCTCGATTCTCTAGTGGGCGCCGGGAAGCCTGGTGTCGTGATCTGCGTTTCTGCGGGCAACGAAGGCAAGCACGCGTTCCACGCCGGCGGTCGATTCGGGCCGCGCCGAGACGGGCAGGGCGATGTGGAATCGGAACCAATCGAGCTTTTCGTGACAGCGCGGACGGAACTGGACGCCTATTTTGATGTTGGCGACGAGTGGGGATTTGCAGTTTTGGGGCGGGATCAATTCTTGACGGATCCTGCGGGAAAACCGCTTGCCTGCATGGTGACCTACAGCGGGGCCACGCGAAAGCTCGACGCATCCCTTTCCTCGATAAGCGGCGATGCATATAATGGGCCGATATGGAAGGGTGGCGCTCCCGCCGAGGGGGGACCCAAGAGTTTTGAAGAGTATTTCAACAAGCAGAACGGCGTGACCGTGACGAGGGCGGGTGCGAAGTACGACCGGCTGCAGGTGGTCCTTTATCCGGGCAAGTATTGGCTGTACGCGTATGGCGCATCGGAAAAAGTGACGAACGGGCGATTTGATCTGTACATGCCTTTCACAACCGAGGCGACGTTTGGCAAGGGCGAGGAATCGCGCTTCTTGATCGGATCGCCGGGCAACGCTTCGAACGTCCTAACCATCGGCTCCTACGACTTTCGCGATAAATGGAACAATATCGACGGTAAGCAGACGACATATAACTTAGAACTCGGAGGCATATCGGATTTTTCGAGCGTCGGCTATCGGCGGGATGGCGCGATCAAGCCCGACATCGTCGCGCCGGGTCGGTATATGATCTCCACTTTGGCGGAAGGGTGCAAGATGGGCCGTACGTCGGAAGGGACGCCGGACAAGTTGCGCATAGCGCAAGACGGCGCTCATATCGCATGGTGCGGAACGAGCGCGGCGACACCGTATGCGACCGGGGTGATCGCGCTGATGCTGCAAAAGAATCCGAAGCTGGATGCGGCGCAGGTGCAGGAGATTCTTAGGAAGACGGCTATGATGGACACTTTCACGGGAGCTGTTCCGAATTTCGCGTGGGGGAACGGGAAGCTAAATCCGGAGAAGTCGCTGGCACAAACGCCGGTTCCGAAATAACTCACTAGTTCTCAATTGCAAATGCAATCAACTCTTCCATCGGCATTGCGCGGCCGTGGAGCCAGTTGCGGTCGAACGGCTGGGGTTCCAGACGCGAGCGCAAATCGGCCATACGCTTCTCATGTTCCACCACTTCGTTGGCAGGCAATGGGATGCTTTCCACCTCTCGAATCGCTGCCGCCGCACCGAACAAAAGCGTCGCTCGCTCCCACTCTTCCCGCTCGCACGCCGATTGCCCCAACCCTTCCAAGCATGCGGCGACACCCTCATCGATCCCAAGCTGGTGAAACGCGACGAGGCTCTCTCGAAAATGGCCTTTCGAGGTTTCGGCGTCGCCCTGACCCAATGCCAAAAAACCAAGATTGTTCAGCGCCATCGCCACGCCGCTGCGGTCCCCAATGTCCGTTCGAATTGCCAAACTTTCCTGATAGAGAGAGCGCGCGAGATCCAAATCGCCAACGTGCTGGGCGAGCATTGCCCGATTGTGTAGGGTCCTAGCCAGACCAGGACGATTGCCAATCGATCGCTCGATCGCCAGACTTTCGTCAAAGCATTTCCGGGCACGGTCCGTATCGCCCGCGGTTTGCGAAGTGACACCTATGTTGCACAGCGTCGTGCCAATGCCGATCGAATCTCCCAACTCTCGATCTATGGCGAGGCTTTCCTCAAAAAACGCCAGGCCCTCATTGGCTCGATTCTCCATCCGGGCAACGCTGCCGAGATTGCAAAGCGAGGCTGAAATGGCGCTTCGATCGCCGAGCTTCCGACGGATGACGAGGCTTTCTTCGTACAGCTCGCCGGCCCGGGCAAAATGGCCGCGGGTATACTCTAAATTCCCCATGGCGTTGAGGGCGTTTCCGATTTCCGCTTCATCGCCGATTTTGCTGCTCTGCTCCAAACCTTTTTCGAGATAGAACTGAGCGGTTTTAAACTCCGAACGGCTGGTAGAAAATGTCCCCGCGGCAATGAGGGCCCGGGCGCGAATGGGCCCCGGTGCCGCGGTGGCGCGATCCAGCAGGCCGGCGAGTCGTTGTTGCGCCTCTTGAACGTGTCCGCGCAGCCGCCAGTAGGGCGCCAACGCCACCGCCAGCTCCAATCCCTGATCCGATTCGTTTGCCGCAAGCCAGTTGAGCGCGGCGCGGATGTTGCCATACTCCAGGTCCAGCCGCTCGGGATCATCCGATCCAAACACCAGGTCGCGATAGGTGTGCGCATGCCGCCGCGACACGTCGGTTCCAAACTCTTTGACGCTGAGCTTTTCCCAGCCGAACTCGCGAATGGATTCCAGCAGTCGAAAACGGACTTCGTCTTCATAGGAGTCGCTCGTTACAAGCGACTTATCGACGAGTCGCGTAAGCATCTCCAGCGGTTCGTGCGTCGCGTCTCCCGCGACGGCTTCGGATGCCGCGAGGCTAAACCCACCGACAAACGCGGCGAACCGGCAGAACGAATCCTGTTCGTCCGGGGTGAGGAGATCGTAGCTCCACTCGATGGTGGCCCGCAGAGTCTGCTGCCGTGGTGGGACATTGCCCGCGCTCCTTGCGAGGAGGCGAAATCGGTCGTTCAGGCGCTCGGCGATCTGTTCCGGCGAAAGCACCTTGACCCGTGCAGCGGCAAGCTCGATCGCAAGTGGGATGCCGTCGAGGCGCGTACATATCTCCGCTACGGCGGCAGCATTCTGATCGGTGATCGCGAACCGATTCTTCGTGGCCGAGGCCCTTTCGTGAAAGAGCTGCACCGACTCATATCCCTGAATCTGCTGCGCGGTCAGTTGGGCTCCGGTGGGAAGCGTGAGCGGGGGCACCCGCCAATCCACCTCACCGGCAACGTTGAGAACTTCGCGGCTCGTAGCCAGTACACGAAGACCCGGACAAATTGGCAGCAGCTTTGCCACCAATCTGTGGCATTCCGCGACAAGGTGGTCGCAATTGTCGAGGAGTAGGAGCAGCTTCCGGTGTCGCAGCTCTGCTGCAAGCGTGTCAGTGAGATCGTGCAACGGCTCCCCCAGCACGCCGAGAACGCTTGCCACAGTTGTCGGCACAAGGCCCGAGTCGGCGACCGCAGCCAACTGTGCAATCCAAACCCCGTCTTCGAATTCCTCCAACACCTCCGCGGCAACGCGCAAGGCAAGCCGAGTCTTTCCGGCACCGCCGGAACCGGACAAAGTGACAAGGCGGTTCTTCAGGATCAAGGCCTTTACGGCGCGAATTGCCTCGGTGCGTCCGACAAAGCTGCTGACCTCCGCCGGCAGATTGTTCGGAAAATCGTCTACGCTTCGGATGGGAGGGAATTCGTCCTGATGGCCGGCATTGGAGAGCTGGAAAATGTGTTCCGGTTCCGATAGGTCTCGAAGTCGATGGATGCCCAGGTCCACAATCTTTGCGCCTTCCTGGAGGCGCTTGGCGGACTCTTTGACAGCGAGGGAGAGGAGCGCCTGACCGCCGTGGCCCAACATGAGGATCCGCGCGCAGCGATTGAGCGTCGGGCCAAAGTAGTCGTCCCCTGTTCCAATCGCATCGCCGGAATGGACGGCGATGCGGACCGTCAGGTCCTCGACACCCACCCATGCCTGCCGATCGATGCCGCGCTGAATGGCCAGGCACGCTTCGATGGCGTCCGACGCGCCATCGAAAACTGCGCACACGCCGTCACCAAGATTCTTGAATATGCGGCCAGAGTGCGAGGCGATGGCGTCGGCAAGGACTTGGTTGTGCAGCTCGAGTGCCTGCGTCATGGCAAGCGGCGCCCGCTCCCAAAGGCTCGAGCTCCCCACGATATCGGTAAACAGAAACGTTAGCGGCGCAACACGCTGCATTCCTGTATTATACGTAACGCCGCCTTCCAGGCGGCATTGTGGGGAATATTTCTGCCGCCCGGAAGGCAGCGTTACGAGTAAGGCATGAATTCTTAGGCCGCCTGGAAGGCGGCGTTACGGTTAGATGGCTTGCTCGATCGGACCGATCCACAGGTCTTGGTGCCAAATTAGTTGCCGTCCGGCGGCGACACGGGTCTCTTTGGGATACATCGTGGCGGAGAGCCAGCCTGTCGGACTCGCCGCCTGTGGGCCCGGCCTGAACTGCGAGCCACCCATCTCCTGCCATCGCAAAATCGCCGAATAGAGACGCTCCCCGCGCCGGACGGCCAATGCGCATTGATATTCATCCTGCACCGTCTCCACAACGGTTTCCGGCTGGGAAATGCAGACGTTGATGCCCTCGAGCGCGACAATCGTGTGGTCGCGACGGGCGATGTAGCGGGTAAGAACGCCGATGGAGTTGAGGTCCAAGTTGGCCCGGAACGTTATCTCCCAGTCCGCCAGGTGATCGGAATTGTATAGCATGAGCGTGCCGCCGTCAATCCGCGATCGGCGGCCATAGAGCAGGCGCGGGGGTCCGCCCGGCTCGGAATATGCCGCTCCGAGCGCCCGGACCCAGCCCCCAAATCGAAACGGATCGCCGAAATCGAATTGGCCGGTCCCAAATCCGAACTCCAACTTTGGAATAATGAGCCGAAACGTGCGGGTGGAAACCGAAACGTAGGTGCGCCGGGTCTCCAAAGCGCTGCCATCGGAGGTAAGTCGGATCGGCTCCTCACCAACGACAATGCTGCCCCCCTTTTCCGCGGTGCAGCCGCCGCCACGCACGCGGACCTGCACCGCGTATGCGCCGGGGCTTTCTGTAGTGAGCGGCCAGGAGCAACCCACGGACCTGCCGGGCTCAAGCGCCGGCAACGTGTGCGTAGGCTCTACTCCGTGAGAAACCAGCTCTCGGCCGGCACGTATCTCAATGAACGGTTGGGTGATCGTCTCACTGCCGCAATTGTGAACTTCGCACTGCAGGAATCCAAAGCTGTCCCAAGGCAGGACGGCCCGGTCGGTATAGACCAGCGGTATCTCCAGGCGAGGGCCGACCGGTCGAAGAGTGACGGACCGCAGATACAAATCCCCGCCCGCGGACCCAATCGCAAGGCTGGCGAAGGAAGATTCCAGGGGGGCGGATACTTCCCAGCCGGTCTCGCCGCTTCCCTCCAGCGCGCGCTCGGAGTGTCCGACATCCTTGCCGTCCGCATCCGCCCAGACCACCCTGGCCGAGCAGCCGAGGGCCTGAAACGACTCGCAACCAACTGCCGCCCGATAGGTCGCGCCCCCCACGATTTCGGTGGGAAGCGATGCGACCCGGGCCGGATCGGCGACTGTGCCGGAAAGATGCAGTATCTGCTCGCCCGCCGAACGGACGAGGGCCACCCCCGCGCCGTTCCCGCGCCAGGAGGTCATGCCGGCCCGAAAATCTGGATTCTCGATGAGCTGTGTCGCCTTTGCCACTATCAAATCTTACTCGGTCGGAACGGTGTAAACTAAGAGGCAGTGAAAGCCATCGCCAAGACCCGGCCCGCACCGGGCGCCGACCTGATTGAAGTTGAAGAGCCCCACACAAAGCCCGGCCACGTAAAGGTCAAGATCAACCGAACGAGCGTTTGTGGCACCGATTCACATATCTATAACTGGGACCCCTGGGCCGCGGGCCGCATCCATCCCCCGCGCATCATCGGCCACGAATGGTGCGGGTATGTGCACGAGGTTGGGGAGGGTGTGACCGAGTTGGTTCCCGGCGACTATGTGGCGGGTGAATCGCACATCACATGCGGCCACTGCACGCAATGCCTGGCGGGGCAGGGGCACGTCTGCGCGAACACACGCATCATCGGGGTGGATGTGGACGGGTGCTTTGCTCCTTGGCTGGTCGTCCCGTGGCAAAACGCGCGCAAAACCGATACTCGCATCCCGGCGGAAGTGGCGACGGTGCAGGACCCGCTGGGCAACGCGGTCCACACGGTGCTGGCCGGGCCGATTGAGGGCAGCACGGTCTTGATTTTGGGTATGGGTCCGATTGGGCTGTTCGCCGTCGGGATCGCGAAGGCGAGCGGCGCGAAAAAAGTGATCGTGACGGAGACGAGCGATTACCGGTTGGATCTGGCGCTTCGCATGGATGCCGACGTGCGGCTGAATCCGTTGCGCGACGAAGTGAACGCGCGCGTGATGGCGGAGACAAGTGGCATCGGCGTCGACGTGTCGCTGGAGATGTCGGGCCATCCCTCGGCGTTTGGGACCGCGATCGAATGCACGCGACCCGGCGGTCGGGTCAGCCTGCTCGGCATCTTTCCCCAGCCGCTGGAAGTGGACATGGACAAGATCATCTTTAAGGGGCTGGAAGTGCAGGGGATCGTGGGCCGCAAGCTGTGGGAGACGTGGGATCAGATGAACGAGTTGCTCTCCTCCCGCCGCCTGGACATTGCCCCGGTGATCACGCACCGATTCCACTACACGCAGTTTGTGGAGGCGATGGAGCTGATCGCCAAAGGCCAGTGTGGCAAGGTTGTGTTTACGGTTGATTAGCATTGGAGAATCCCTCAGACAGGTTCTCCTGTTGAGGGACTTTCGGGAGGCATCCCTCAGACAGGTCCTCCTGGCGAGGGTCTTCGGGGCGGGTTGAATCCCTCAGCCAGGTCCTCCTGTTGAGGGTTTTTGGGAGGCTTCCGATCGCCAAGACGCCAAAGTTGGTGTAATATATCCACATGGTGCGATTTGCCGACCGATGTCCACCGCGCCGCCGAAGTAGTTGCCGGACGTCCCTCAACAGGAGGACCAGTTGAGGCATGAAAATGCGATATCACTACAGGCCAGATGAATATAACCATACCGGGTGATAATGGTGGGATCTTCGACCAGTGCGATTTCGGCTGCACAGTGCGACATGAAGCTGTTCACGGACGAGATCGGGGAAACTGTTGCTTTAGTGCCCATCTTTGTTACGAACAAAAGATTGGAGCTGGCCAAGATCCGCAGGTATGCATAGATAAGTATAATCAATGGGCGTCTGCAACCAGCAACTGGACCGAATGCAGAGCCTATCGAGAATCCTGCAAATGTTATAGAGATCATTTCGATCGCAGTCAGTGTTGCCTTAGCAACGATGATACATGTTGTGATTATTATTTGCGTAATTTTTTCTCTGACTGCCTTAGGCGAGACACCTACTGCTCCAAATCAGATGCCGGTAACGGAAGTGACACTCCGCCGATTCCATGTCCATTCTGAAGAAGTAAGAGGTCGAAGCGATAGGAGTTGAAAATTGCAAAACTGTCAAACCGTGCTAGTAATGTCCCTGATAATTGTCGCAAGACTTTTGACAGCGGGGAGCTGTCCGTTGGCTAGTCAACAAGCTGCGCTTAAACCCGCATCGATCATTGTTCAACACGAATTAGATGTCAAGTTTCTGAAATCGGATTCTCACTTAGTGATTGGAAGAAATCGGGAACTGGTCGTTGGAGATCCTATATCGGCATATCTCCATCTCTTTTTGGTTAGTGAGAATCAAGGATTGCAAGTCCATAGCCTATCTGAATTGCGCGGCAAGGTTACCATCCGAACCAAAGAGGATGCGTTAGCCTTCGTGCGTCTTGCATCTTCGGCTACGACTTATCGCTTCTTCGGGGGCCCATTTCGGCTTGAAATCTTGCCCAGAGAACAATTTAACGTCAATGTAACTTACGGCGACGGCGAAGCATATGAACTGTTACGCAAATTACCGAATGGTTATTATGGAATTGCTTCCACCGCCGAATTGGTGGCACTAGGGCTAAAATCTGCGACCGTGCGAAAGTCAGCAAATGGGTTCGTTATCGAGAGACCAGTTGTTGTCTTTTCCTCGGGCCCCGATGGAAAATCACAGGTGATCGACGTTACTGAGTGGGTTGGACATGACGGCACCTATCGGGAGATGGGGGCTTCAACGGAGAATATTCGGAACATGAATGGCATACGGTGGTTGGTGCTAGCCGACCGGTAAAACATCGTGGTTATGGAGAACTGCTTAGCTAATCGGACATTCGTGGATGCGGCGACCCTTCAGCGAGGGTTATTGCGGGATCCCGGCCTACAACCACACCTTTGCCTACGACGCCGTCGGCAATCGGACGATGTGGCACAAGGGCGGGACGGGCTTTAGCGAGAAGTATCAGCTAAACACCTTCGACAAGGCCGACCAGTTGACTCACAGGACGGAAAAAGATGGGTTGCCGCAGACCGATTGGACCTACGTGCATGATGAGCGTGGTAACATGACAGAGTGGGGTCAAGGAGCAGGGTTGCCGCTCAGCAACCCGACGACATATACGTATGATATGGCGAACCGAATGACCAGCATCATTGCTTCCGGTGGACTAAGGAGCACATACACCTACGACGGGGATGGGCTTCGCAGATCGAAGTGGGAGCCGGGCGAGAGTCTGACGACCTTTGTATGGGATGGGGACGACGTGATGCAGGAGAGGACGGATTAATCATGGGAGTTGTCAACTACAGCTACGGCAACGGGCAGTTGGTATCAGAGACCAGAAACGGAGTCCACTCCGTCTACCGCTTCGACGCGCTCGGGAACACTACCAAGCTGATCAACACGACCAGCCAGGCCGTCACCGACAAGTTCGAGTACCAGGCCTATGGCGAGGTGTTCAATCGAACTGGCACCACTCCGACTCCGTATCAGTTCGTCGGCGCGTATGGGTATTACTCCGACAGTTCTGGCCTCGACTACCTACGAGCGAGATACTTCGATCCAAACTTGGGTGCGTTTTAGGTAAAGGATCGATTTTCGTCCGCGCTTCCTTACTACCAATACGGATCATCGTCCCCGACGACATTCATCGATCCCTTTGGGTTCCAGTCACAGCACATTGGCGGCCCAGGTTTCCCATCACCCCCTCAGCCGCCAGAGCCATGCACTTGTGATAGTCACGGAAAGAAGGCAGTGACATGGTCTGTTAGTTACCAATCAAAGGGCGACATATTGCACACGGGAGACGTAACGATAACAATTCATATCGACGGTAGCTTCTCGTTCGCCGGAAAGCTATTCAATGTGGGTTTCACTCTGGATGCAGATTTAGCAACACGATGCGGACTATTCCAATCGACTATCACGGTAACAAAAATTCGACGGCGTTGGTGGTGTTTGTGTCAGTATTGTGGTTCACCAGGCACAAACTTTGCGGACCCCATGTGTCGTTGGGTGGGAATTCCACCGGACCTAATATGCAAGGGACAGCAGGTGAGAAACTGGATCCAATGCCTGGGCAAGCCGTTTGATATCTCAAATGTCTTCTATCCATTCAGCGACCAATCTAAGGAGTGTAGAGATGGCGGATAACTGGTCTGGTCGGTTGTGGAAGTTGTCGACTACGCTGGTGGCTGCGGTGGCAGTCCTTGTTGCTTCAAAAGTCATTTCTGCTGCGATATATGGTGGGAATCAGCCAACGCAGTCTGCTGAACTGTTCAAGGGTTCGATGTCATACGTCGGTGCTACCTTTAATGTTTACATATTTGCTGCGATGGGGCTTGCGGCGTTCTTTGCCCTTGTTTCAGGCCTTTTTGCCAGGGGTGAAAAGTAGAGTTCAGTCTTGGACCGACAATCCTAAGTTTGCCTATGACTCCTTCGGCAATCGGACGATGTGGCACAAAGGCGGCACGGGCTTTAGCGAGAAGTTTCAGTTGAACACCTTCGACAAGGCCGACCAGTTGACTCACAGGACGGAAAAAGATGGGTTGCCGCAGACTGATTGGACCTACGTGTGGCCTGCCCCCGTCTTGAGGACCATTCATAAGATTAGACTCTTTCCCGGACAAAATGGAAGGAGACTGTGAAATTGAAGCAGAGCAGGTTTACGGAAGAGCAGATCGTCCGGATTCTCTCTGAGGGTGAGCGCGGCGATCGGACGACAAAGCAGGTGTGTCAGTCGCACGGCATCAGCGAGAACACGTTCTATGTCTGGAAGAAGCGCTTCGGCGGGATGCGCACGGACGAGGTGCGGCGGCTGCGAGAACTCGAAAAAGAAAACGCGCGTCTGAAGAAGCTTTTGGCGGACCGCTCGCTGGAGGTGGACGCGCTGACGGAGCTGATTGCGGGAAACGGTTTAGCGCCTCTGAGCGGCTCTCGGGGGCGCAGAAACTGATGGAAAAAGGCATCCCCTCCCGCCGCTCGTGCGAGCTACTGAAGGTTTCGAGGTCGCTGTTTTGCTATGAGCGAACGGACCGCAACGAAGAGCTGCGCGACCTGTTGCAGGCATCGCTTCGTCCTGGAATCGGCTATCGCCAGGCGTGGGCGACGCTTCGCAAACAGATTCCGAATCTGAGCCAAAACCGGGTGTATCGGGTGTGGGAACAGGAGGGATTTCAGTATCAAAAACCGGCTTCAAAGAAGATCAAGACGGGTCGGAGCGTTCCCATGAAAGCGGAGCGTCCGAACCATGTGTGGTGTGTGGATTTTTGTTTCGATCGCTGCCTTGCCGGAAGATCTCTGAAGGTGCTTTCGGTGGTGGATGAGTTCACGAGAGAATGTTTGGCTTTGGAGGTTCATCGCTCCATCACGGGTGTTCGGGTTCGGGAAATCCTTTCGCGGATCGCTTTGGAGCGAGGGGCGCCGTTGTTCGTTCGTTCGGACAACGGATCGGAGTTCATTTCTCGGGTGCTATGTTCGTGGGTTACTGCCGGCGGAGGCAAGTCCTTTTTCATCACCCCCGGCAGTCCGTGGGAGAATCCGTTTTCGGAGTCGTTTCATAGCAGGCTCAGACCGGAGTTTCTGAACGCGGAACTGTTTTCGAATCTTGCGGACGCGCAGCTAAAGGCTGTATGCTTTCGGAGGTTCTACAACGAAGAGCGCCCGCATTCGTCGCTTGGCTATTTGGAGCCCGCGACGTATGCGGCCAGGTTGTCACCAGGCGGAAAGACTAATCTTTGAAATGGATCAAAAAACCGGAGCAGTCCACTCCAGTTGAGGGATAAAAAAAGGAAAAGGGCCCCGCGACGGTGTCGCGGAGCCGTTCTTCGAGTCGAGTTACTTACTCAACGGATCGTGGCTGCTGCCGGCCTCCGTGATAATCCACTGGTTGCCGATGCGCTCCAATGTATAGGCGACGTACACCGTCTCATAGTAGTCATCGGGATTTACGAACGTATGAGTGGCATGTATGACTACCATGTTGTCCGTGCGATAGGCAACATTGTCCACGGTGAACGACTTGGTTCGCACGGTGGAGACCGCATCGCGGGTCACGGCGGCGAAGTCATACCCTTCCATTGAATAGGAGTAATCACCATTCAGGAAGACGGCCACTTGGTGGTTCGTATCCATGTGCCGCTCCATGCGATTGGGATCCTGATACTTCCACGCATCCACGATATCCGAGATCGCCTGATCCAGCGGCGTGTACGAAGGGCGCTCCAGATAGTATCCCGTGCTGACATATTGCCAACTGCAAGGCCGCTCAACATATATTATGATCGGATACGGACGGATGACCAGCCGCGCATACCATAGATAGGGCGGGCAGGATCCATACCAGTAGTAGATCGACGGCGAGCAGAAATTGATAATCGGCGAGTAGCAGTAGTAGTCCCAGAACCAGAAGTCATCCCGCCAGCTGCGATTCCAGCCCCAAAAGCCGTGTCGCCATCCGTCGGTGTTGATGATGACGCCGTGGTTGCGATTGCCGCGCTCGATGGAACCGAAGCCGCCGCGCTTGTAGGTCCCGTCCCCTTTGCCGGTCCGGTTGTGGTCCCCCAACTTGCTGGGCGCGATGATGCCTTTGATCTCGTTGGTCTTGCGGTAGTCCATTCCGGGTTGGACGCGATCGGACCATCCACCCTTTTGGCCTTTGTCGCTGCCCATTCGGTAGCCGCCCTGCCTGCCTTGGATGTCGGCGCCGCTCTTATTTCCGCTGTCGCGTCCGCCGTCACCGCCTTGGCGTCCGCCGTGGCTGAACTGGCCGTCATTGGAGCCGCCGCGATTCATGTCGCCCTTGTGGCTACCGCTGGTGTCGCGGCCACCGATTGTGCCCTGGCTTCCGGTATCGCGTCCGCCGATGGTTCCTTGGCCTCCGCCCTGGTTACCGCCACTGTCGCGACCACCGATTGTGCCTTGACCGCTGGAGTGAGTGCCGCCAGTATCGCGTCCGCCGATGGTTCCTTGGCCACCTCCGTTGGAGCCGCCACCGCGTGAACCGGACACCGTGCCGGAGCCCCCGCTTTGACCGTTGCCGCGCGAGCCCGAAACCGTGCCGCTGCCTTGGTTACTGCCGCCGCGTGAACCGGAAACAGTGCCGGAGCCGCTGCCCTGTCCGCCGCCGTTGGGGCCACCGCCGCGTGAGCCGGAAATGGTGCCAGAGCCGCTGCCCTGGCCGCCACTGTTGGAGCCTCCACCGCGTGAGCCAGAAACGGTGCCGGAGCCGCCACCGGTGGAACCACCGCCGCGTGAGCCGGAAACCGTGCCGGAGCCGCTGCCCTGACCGCCTCCATTGGACCCACCGCCGCGTGAGCCAGAAACGGTGCCGCTGCCTTGTCCGCCGCCGTTGGAGCCGCCGCCGCGTGAGCCGGAAACCGTACCGGAGCCGGTGCCTTGTCCGCCGCCGTTGGAGCCGCCGCCGCGTGAGCCGGAAACCGTACCGGAGCCGCTGCCCTGACCGCCACCGCGTGAGCCGGAAACCGTACCGGAGCCGCCGGATGATCTTGTGCCTTCGGACTTACCCCCACCCGAAGACTTGCCTCCATCCGACTTTCCACCGATGTCGGATTTGCCTCCGCCGTGACCGGATGAAGCCTGTCCGTACACACCGTCTGCCAACCCGATCGCAAACAGCGAAATCGTGCCGGCGATTACCCACTGCCATCGAAATCGTACTGGATTCATCTCTCCGCCTCCACGAGCCTATTCGATCTACCTCAAATTGGGTATCGAGCCTCTATCAGTTCTGACGTTCGGACCACCGATTCCGTCAGCATGATTATATAGCGAAAAGGCCGGAGCGGTATGCCCCGGCCTCTCGTCTTAGGTGTACTTGCTAGGAATCGCCGTTCGCTCCAAACTCAATGAAGATGATCGACAGATCCTCCACGCCGACGATTCCATCCCAATTGATGTCCCCGTCGCCGCCTGGGTTTGCAAAGTTTATGAACACCTTGTTCATGTCACCAAGATCCACCGCATTGTTTGGATCCGCGTCTCCGTTGATCAGCGCGAAGTTCGCCTCAGTCGTGCCGCTAACGGTCTGAGACAGCAGCTTCTGACGCAGCCAATTCGCACCCTTGGCGGCGATGTCGTATGTGCCACCGACAACGGACGGGATGTTGTAGTTTCCCAAACTGTCGAGGACGACCGGATAGCTGGCAACTACGGTGGCGGTGTTCGGTGTCCGGAACTCGATCGTCACGGCCTGGCCGGATGGCGAGGCAGAGAGCAGATCGAGATCGATATGACCGAACAGGCTGTTCGACGGTGTGCAATTCAAAGTTTCAACCTTGAAAGCGTCGACGGCAGCCTCAACAACCGAGCCTGAGCCGAGATCGGAAGCATTGAATCTCACTTTTATCGTTGCCGAAGGGGTGATGTAATCGCTCACTTTGAACGAATTGGTGAACCAACCGCCGTCTGCCTGATTGACCGGGCCGACAGTCTCCACAGTAGTCCAAAGGGTACCGTTGTTGGTTATTTGAACCGTCATGGTGTCGTTATGCGGGTCGCCACCAAAACTGTTGGAGTACCAGCGGGCGTAGCTGATGATCGCATTGGTACCAGCGAGATTAAAGGTCGGCGAAATCAGGCGAGTCGTCCCGCCGTCAACGTCGGTATCGCCGGCTGCCGGGTCCGTGCAATAGCATTGGCCCGAACCGTTGTAGTCCGTCGGATTGTCGCCTCGCGCTCCTCCTCCCGCCGGAGTACCGCGAGCCCAGATGCCTGTGGTGGCGCCGCTATTGGATACAGTCCAACCTTGATCGGTTTCAAAGTTGTCGTCGAAGTAGGGCGTCAATCCGTAAGCGCTGATCGTCCTGTAATAGCCGGTCGGGGCGTTGGTTGGGTCGAATGCCTCTGTCGCATCGGTCGTCTGGGCATTGACGTAGTACTTTACCGTTGATCCGCACGGCAGCGATGGGAAGACGGCGTCGTAGACATTCGAGGAGACCTCCTCCATTGGGATCGCGGTGTAGGATCCGCCGGTGCTGTAATACAGTTTGCCGGTGCCCGGCTGAGGCGTCTTGACGTGGCCCGACACGATAACTCGCATTCGGGTTCCGCCTGCGGGACTGACGAGCTCCGGCTTGCCGTCGGGATAGGTAAAGTCCAGATAGACCAATGGCGGCGCCGTGAGGTTCTTTGCACCGAACCCAGCGGCGATTTCATTGTAGTGCGGCGTTCCATCGTCGATATCGCCGTTGTCGTCGTCCAATGTGAGAACGTCGACAGTAATACTAGGATCGATAGTCGGCGACATCTTGATCATGAATACATAGAGGTCGCGCATGATGCTGAGATAGTTGACGGGTTCCGTGATTTTCATCTGGTCGCGGGTCAACCAATATGCCCCAGACATGACCTCTCCGCAGGTGTGCACTTCACCGCTGCAAGGGTATTTGACGCTGTTGTAGCCACTGCGAAGGCACCCCGTACCTCCCTGGAATCCACGACCAAGACAGTCGCTGTCGATCAGCAGCTCCGCGGTAACATCGGCGACGCCTTCATGGAAGTCTCCCGATGGATTCGCGTGTCCACTCGCCACGATGTGATGACCGTATTCGTGGGCCATGACCGTGGAATAGGCCGTATTCGGACATCCGCCGCCCGCGTTATAAAAGTTGACCGACGCGCCGTCATAAAAAGCGTTGCAGGTACTAGTCAAGTTCACGTTCGCACGCATTTGGACGTCGATGCCTGGGTATGTTGGATCAGTTGCTTTCACCATGTTGTGAGTTCTCGGCACCCAGATGAATGCGTTTATCTGGGCCGTGGTGAATTGGGTCGGACTGGAATTGAAGATGAAGTCCGCCGGTCCCGGAGGAGTAACGTTTTGGGAAAGCGACATTTCGACGCCCTGCTGGTCATCAATCCAGACCCATTGTCCGCCGACCGTCGATCCGGGACCCGTGACATTTGCGCTGACGTCCACCGGGGAGCTGCCTGCGTTCACGATGGTGAACAGGCCACTTAGATCGGATTGGCCGGTGTTGCCGCCCGCAACTTTTACCCTCATGCCATCAATGGGCTGCAATGTCGGCAGGTTGGTCGCAACATCCGGCAGGTCGCCCGGAGTCGCCCAACCCTGAACAGATCCGGAAACATCATCATCATAGATGCGCGATTCTTGGAACAGGATCGAGGCTTTCGGGTCGGAACCATCGACGATTACGAGATACTTCTCGGGATAAACCGCGTTGGTGTTTCTGACCGTGAATTGATATCCGAACTTCGCGCGCCCATTGTCTTCAATGTAGACGACCGGTGCTGGAGTCGAAAATGTGAAGTCGACGAACCAGGGACGCCAACGAGTAAGGACATCATCGGAAGACACCGCATAGGGAGGCGGCACGCTGCCGGCGATCGGCTTGAGATAGTTGGAAGCGAGCACCATGCTGTTGTTCGCATCGGTCCGCATCACCAGAGTCAGATAGGCGCCATGAACGGGAATGCCGTAGTAACGCTGCTCGTATCGGATCATCGTGAACTTGCCTCGCATGAGGTCCGTGGTCAGCGTGGGATGCAAATCAACGGCGGCAACGCCGAACATGGAGCTATAACTCTTCAGGAACCGAATGGCAGTATCCTCGGCGTTGATGCCTGTTGCAAAGGCCGGACCATAAACCCGGCGGATGCTTGCGCCGTCCATGTAGAACTTGGCATTTGGATTGATCTTGTGAAAATCGAGGATGGCGGCTGCTCTCGGCAACGCCAACGCAGACGCCATGGCGGATACACCGACCGCCAGGGCCAGCAGATTACGCATATGTTCTCCTTCCAACCTATCGCGCCGCACCGCAAATCGGTGCTCGATAGCTCAAACAAGATAAGAATTGTCTCAGTTCCGCATCCTTACCGTATCGTCAGCCAAATAGCGCCTTGGGATGGAACCGTCACAGACAGATGAATCCGGCCCGAAGGATCGATGGGAACGGTCTTCGCCTTGCCATCCTGAATTTGAATCGTGGCGTTTTGGCTCAAGCCGGTGTAATAGCTGGAAAGCATTACTTCTTCCGTTATCGGATCGGAGGTGGGGTTGTAAATCATGGCAAACCCTTTGGTCGTCAATTTGGGATTGACGTGCAAGATGATGTCCAGATCGCGTCCGTTCGCGCGCCGCACGTGCACGATGTCGCACTCCAGAATGTCTCGATGCTCCTTGAAGAACGAGACCCATTTCTTGACGAGCGCCTCCGTTTTCGGCGAATCGTACAGCCGCGGACCCCGGTAGCAGGCCTGCACCCCGAAGCCGACATAGTTGCGCAAATGCGCTCCGTAAGCATCCAAATGCTCGCTAAGCGGCTCAATCGTCGCGGCGGCGCCGCCGCCCTGATACTCAACGAGCGGACAGAACATCCAACCCATCGTAGGAGTCTTTTCCCAGGTGCCGTCGTACATGTTTTGGCGAGCGAGCACAATCTGCTCTTCGCGCGGAAGCGACCAGTTGGTTTCCCGGTATCCCATTCCGGACTTGTTCGACCCTTCCAGAAAATACCAATCCGGGACATTCAAGAAGATGCCTTGCGCTCGGCACCAGCGATAGAACTCCACGATTTTCTGAAATTGGGTCCATTGCGAATCTTCCAAGCCCTTATGACCCGGATGGGTCGTCGAGGCGCATACGTCTCCCGGATAGCTGCCGTCATGTTCCAACAGGTCGAAATGGGTCCCTACCAGGAACGTTCGCAGCGCCGCGAAATAGCGATCCGCCCAACGGCTCCCAAGGCAGGGGGAGTTGCCGAAGATTGCCTTGCCCGGCTTCTTGGTCTCGGGATCGATCACGTCGTCCTCGTCGCTGATCCGGCGGCTTGCGAGCAGTGAATAGCCGCCAATTTGCAACCCCTTGGAGTGCGCATAGTCCGAGAACTCTCTGAATTTTCGAATGTTGACCTCAGAATCGTCTTCCATATTCAGCCCGCTGCCGAAGCTGAAGATCACCATCTCGAAGCCGACCTCCGCGCATTGATCGATTGCGCGATGGACGACCTGCGGGTCGGTTGAGGTGAGGTGGAGCATGAGAGGGCTTTCCGTGACCCACGGAGCCAAGGTTTTGTAAGCCCGGCGCACGTCGAGACCTTTGCGCTCTCGTTCCGTCGAATCGTAGAGCAGCTCGAAGGTCCGGAAGGTCTCGAAGGAGCCGCCGGGAGGGATGTCCATGGCAGGTCCAAGCGGAGGCCGAGATTCCAGCGTGTTGGGGGTCTTAAGGTCGTAGTTGACCTGCGATTGATAGCTGGGGTCCGTCTCCCAGAAGGTTGTGTGGTTGGCGTTCTTGGTCGTATCGCCGCCGAAGGCGTAGTCGCTGAACACGTACACATTCGGGCTGTCCCAGTGCTTCTGCTCACCCACCGCAGACTCAAATTCGGCAAACGCCAACACCTCGGAAGTGAACCGATCGAGCCGTACCGCCTTGACGCCGCCATTGTTGAGCAGCACCCACTTGGCAACCAAGGGTATTCCGTCGTACATCTCATAGTGAACATCTACGGCTAGCTGGTTCGGTCCTTGGAAGTGAAAAACGAGACCCTGACCCGGCGGTGGCCAGGGCATGTTCGCCGCGTGACGGACCCGCTTCCAAGCGAACCGCTCCTCGACCGGCGCCCGGTCCCATCCGGTGAATTGCAGGGCGTTCGGGTCCGCTTTCAATTGGTCCAGCCATTCCGGTCGCAGGTAGGCCAGATTTGGCTGCCCGATCAGGCCGCCTACCGAGTATTCCTTCCCATCGAGGGTCAGTTTTGCCTCCGGCTTCACCGCCCGGAGCATCGATTCGCAGGTCATCAGGTTATCGAGAGCCACTGTGGCGGCATTCGGGGTCAGCCGCCAGACGCGCTTGATCAGACCGTTTGTGAGCGTGATTGCCCGTTTATCGGGCGTTACAGTGATCTTGGTCTTGTATGGGGCCGGATCCAGCAGCCAGTCAGGATGACCGGCGAAAAGGCTCTGCGTCGGGTTGACCAGAAGGGATGTGGCGATCAGGAGGGATTGGAACACAGAGAGTCAGCTTCGTCGCTTGCTTTTGTACCCCTGCCTGCCTAAGCGAAGCATAGTCGGCCCTTGGGTTGCGGTATGGCCCGGCCAAGTTCTTGGGCCGTCTCAATCCAAAGTCTCGTCGACTCTTCCGCGCTGGCAAGGGCCTCCTGTTGGGTCTCGCCGTCAGCCATGCATCCAGGCAATTCGGGCACTTCGGCCACGAAACGACCGTCTTCCTCGCTCCAAAAAATGATGATCTCGTACTTATTCATCTTCCACACTCAATGCGTCCAGCGCATGATACCAAATCATTTCGGTATACTCACCCCCATCACGCACCGCGATCGACCCCCGCAAGGGTGTCCTGGGACAACCGGGAATGGCGGGACCAGGCCGACACGGGAGGAAATAACCCGAAGGAGTATCAATTGGCAGCTCTCAGCATGAAAGAGCTTCTGGAATCGGGCGTCCACTTCGGCCACGTAACCCGCAAGTGGAACCCCAAAATGAAGCCCTATATCTACGGCGCCCGCAGCGGCATCTACATCATCGACCTTCACCAGACCATAAAACTGTTCGACGACGCGGTCAACTACGTTCAAAACAGCATCAGCGAAGGCGGCCACGTTCTGTTCGTCGGCACCAAGAAGCAGGCCCAATCGGCGGTCAAAGAGGCGGCGGTCCGGTGCCGCCAGTATTTCGTTTGCGAACGATGGCTGGGTGGAATGCTTACGAATTGGAAAACCATCGCGCAGCGCATAACCCGCCTGCGGGATCTGGAGCGAATGGACGCGGACGGGTTCCTGGCGCGCCTGCCCAAAAAGGAAGCGATGCTGCGAAGGGACGAATTGGGCCGGCTTCATCGATATCTGGACGGCATCAAGGATATGCCCAGCCTTCCCAAGCTGATGTTCATCGTGGACCTCAAGAAAGAGGCCATCGCGGTTGCCGAAGCCAAAAAGCTCGGCATCCCGATCGTCGCAATCGTTGATACGAATTGTGATCCCGACGACGTAGATTATGTAATTCCAGGCAACGACGACGCTATTCGCGCCATCAAGCTCGTTGCGGGAAAAATCGCCGATTCAATCATCGAAGTTCTGCCTCATACAGAAGAAGAGCTGCTGGAAGAGGGCGAAGAGACGCCCGCGACCGAGGAAGACGCCGAGGCGTTCCAAGAGGGAGCGATCCCGCACGGTGAAATCAGCAGCGATCTTCTCGCCGCCAAAGCGGGGTTCTTGGACGCTCAAGACGTTGTCCAGCTTGAGGATGTTCTCCTGAAAAAGATCGACGAAGAATTCTTGGTGGATGAGCCGCCGGCAAAACCGGAAGAGGACGTGACCAAACTGACAGCCGAAGATTTGGCGAAGAAGATGTTAGAACAAGGCGACGCCGGCAAGGTCAAGGCCGAGCCGGAAGCGGAGAAGGAGAAGGAAAAGCCGAGGCGCTCGCGACGGAAAGAGGAAGTGGAGTAATGGAAGTAACTGCCGCGATGGTAAAGGAGCTCCGGGACGACACCGGGGTTCCCATGATGGATTGCAAGAAGGCCTTGGTCGAATCGGCAGGCGACGTCGAAAGGGCCAAACAGCTTCTGCGCGAGCGCGGAGTCGCGGTTGCGGTCAAGCGCGCCGGCCGGGAGGCGAGCGCAGGCGTGATTGCCAGCGCCGAGACGGGTGATCGACGGAAGGCTGCCCTGGTCGCCTTGGGTTGCGAAACAGATTTCGTTGCCCGAAATCCAGATTTCGTTCAGTTGGCGCAGCAGATCGCCGACGTTGCCTTGACTTCGGCCAATGACGGCGCGACGCGCGAAGAGGTTCTTGCCCTGTCGCTCGCCGGCGGTACGGTCGAGGCCGCGATTACGAGCGCTGTGGGCAAGATCGGCGAGAAAATCGAGTTGGGGAACGTCAAGGTTCGGCAGGCGCCGGAAGGGCTGGTGGACACCTACATCCATCACGACAAGACGAAAGGTGTTCTGGTCGAATTAGGTGGCATCACGAGCGATGCCGCTGTCGAGCTTGCCCACCAAATCGGCATCCATGTCGCCTGGGCCGCGCCGGAATTTGTCAGCCGAGACGACGTCGATCAGGACCGGCTGAAACGGGAGCTGGAAATAGAAAAGGCCCGCGCGATGAACGATGGAAAACCGGAGGCCGCCGCGGAGCAGATCGCCCAGGGACGGGTCAACAAGAACTTCCTCCAGGCCGTCTGCCTGTTGGAGCAGGGCTATCTCGGACAGTCGCAGACCGTGCGAGAGATGGTCGAAAAGGTTCCGGGCGTATCCGTAGTTGGCTTTACACGATTTGCAGTAGGGGGTTAACGGGCGTGGAGGATGCCGGCCCAAAGTACAAGCGAGTTCTGCTCAAGCTGTCCGGCGAGGCGCTCGCCGGGGAGCGCGGGTTTGGCATCGATACGTCTGCCGTCTTCGGAATCGCAGGGAAAATCCAGGAGGCTCAGTCTCTCGGCATAGAAATAGCTCTGGTAGTGGGTGGCGGCAACATCATTCGCGGCGCCACCGCGTCCATGGAAGGCGCGGATCAGGCGACCGCCGACTATATGGGCATGCTGGGGACGATCATCAATGCCCTTGCCCTCCAACAGGCGCTGGAGAAGTTGGGAGTCGTGACGCGGCTGCAGAGCGCGATCGCCGTTCGAGAGGTTTCCGAGCCGTTTATCCGCCGCCGCGCGATCCGGCACCTTGAGAAGGGCCGCATCGTTATCTTAGCCGCCGGAACTGGAAACCCGTTTTTCAGTACCGACACAGCAGCAGTCCTGCGCGCTCTGGAAATTGGAGCGGACGCCCTATTCAAGGCTACAAAAGTGGACGGCGTGTACGATAAGGACCCGCTCAAGAGTTCGGATGCAAGAAAATACCAATATCTGTCGTATGATGATGCTATTGAGCGCAGGCTCGCCGTAATGGATCAGACCGCGTTCACGATGTGCCGAGAGCACCAATTGCCCATCGTTGTGTTCGCCCTCAATGAGGAGCACAGTATCCAACGGGCGCTTTCGGGAGAGTCAATCGGTACGACGGTAGGAGGTCAAGAGACATGATCGACGATATGCTTCACAAAGCGGAACAGAAGATGCAGCAGGCGGTTGAGGCCGCCGGGCATGACTTTCAGCGGCTGCGAACCGGCCGGGCCAACCCGCAAATGCTGGAACGGGTGATGGTTGACTATTACGGCACCCCGACCCCAATTAATCAGGTTGCGAATATCAGCGTGCCGGAGCCGCGCCAGCTTCTCGTCACGCCTTATGACAAATCGGCAACGCCGAACATTGAGCGGGCAATTCTAAAGAGCGACCTTGGAATCAACCCGATTACCGATGGCAGCGGCATCCGGCTCAACGTCCCGGCGATGACCGAGGAGCGCCGCAAGGATATGGTAAAGCAGCTTCACGCGCGGGCAGAAGAGGGCTGCGTGGGGGTTCGCAACATCCGGCGCGATGCCCACAACCACATGAAACAGTCGGAAAAGAATCACGAGGTGTCCGAGGACGATCTCAAGCGGGCTGAACAAAAGCTGCAGAAGCTGACCGATCAATACGTCGAGCAGATACACGATATTCAGAAGGCCAAGGAAGAGGAGTTGATGGAGGTCTAGTGGGAGACCGCGCGGGCATGCTCGGCCTGCTTCCCCCGACCGACAACCCGATCCGAGAACGCGCGGAGCGGCACGGCATCGACCTCGACCGACTGCCGGTCCACGTCGCAATCATCATGGACGGGAACGGCCGATGGGCGCAAATGCGCGGCAAACCCCGCCTGTTCGGCCATCGCCAGGGATACAAGAATCTTCGCGGCGTGCTGCTGGACGCCGCTGATCTCGGAATCAAGGTCCTCACCGTCTATGCTTTCAGCGCCGAGAATTGGCGACGCCCGAATGACGAAGTGGCCGGGCTGTTCAAGCTGATCGAGCGGGCGGCGCGGGATGAGCTCCGAGTGCTCCACCAGAACAACGTGCGCGTACTCTCCAGCGGCAGGTTGGACGAAGTGCCCGCCGGCCTGCGAGAGGCATTAGCGATCGGCGCGGAGACGACGAAGGACAATACGCGCATGGTGTTCAACCTAGCGATTAATTACGGTGGACGGGCGGAGATCGTGGACGCGGTGCGAAAGATTGCCGCGGACGTGCGGGAAGGGGCCATCGAGCCGGAGGCCGTTACGGAGCAGGACATCGCGCGCAGGCTGTACCATCCCGATCTGCCGGACCCGGACCTCATGATCCGAACCGGTGGGGACCTGCGCGTGAGCAACTTCTTGCTCTGGCAATCGGCATATTGCGAACTCCACATATCGAAATCACTCTGGCCGGAATTCAAAGAGGAAGCCATGTTTGATGCGGTCTTGGATTATCAAGACCGGACGCGCAAATTTGGCGGGCTGACTCGTGGCTAAGCGCATCCTGTTGCTCGGATCAACGGGTTCGATTGGCCGCCAGGTCCTCGACGTATGCGAGCGCCTGGGGGGACAGATTGAAGTAGTCGGATTGGCGGCCGCGCGGAATGCCGATCTCGTGGCGGAGCAGGCTCGAAAATGGCGCGCTTCCTATGCGGCTTTGACTCAGGGCGCTACGCTCGACGGTCTGCCGGATGGTTGCCGCGCTCTGGTGGGACCCGACGCGATGGCCGAGATGGCGGGAGAAGCCGATTACGACATGCTCGTCGTCAGCGTTTCCGGCATGATTGGACTGAAGCCGACCCTGATTGCTTTGCAAAGAGGAAAGACCATCGCCCTCGCCAGCAAAGAGGTGCTGGTCGCCGCCGGCCAGGCCGTGACCCGAGCAATCACGCGCCAAGACCAGCTTCTGCCGATCGACAGCGAGCATAGCGCGATCTTCCAATGCCTCGATGGACGGGGCCGGGACAATCTTGATCAGGTCATTCTGACTGCCTCCGGCGGACCGTTCCGCGGCTGGACGCGAGACCAACTGGCAACCGTGACTCCCGACATGGCGCTGGCCCATCCCACATGGCGCATGGGACCAAAAATCACCATCGATTCGGCCACGCTGATGAACAAGGGACTGGAAGTGATCGAAGCGCATTGGCTTTTTGGCCTCCCGCCGGAGAAGATCGAAGTTGTCGTCCACCCGCAAAGCATCCTGCACTCCATCGTCCAATTCGTCGATGGGTCGATGTTGGCTCAGCTTGGCTACCCGGACATGCGGATGCCGATCCAAGTGGCCTTGCTCCATCCGGAAAGGCAAGATACCGGTCTGGAGAGATTTGATTTCAGCAAATCTTACAGCCTATCGCTCGAGCCTGTAGACGAAAACGCTTTCCCGTGTCTCCGCCTTGCCTACGAGGCATTGGAGGCCGGAGGTACGATGCCGGCGGTATTGAACGGAGCGAATGAGGCGTTGGTACCGATGTTCTTAGATGGAAAGATAACATTCATGGACATTCCCCGTATTCTAGAATCAGTCATGGCCGACCATCCGCCTGTGGAAGCTACACTGGAGGCGGTCATTGCCGCTGACATATGGGCGCGAGACGCGGCCAAAGCAAAAACGGAAACGGTGGGCGCTTGCTTACAGTAATCAACGTCCTATTCATATTCTTCCTGCTCGTCATCGTTCACGAGCTAGGGCACTTTTTCGCTGCCCGCTGGGCCAATGTGCGCGCGGACAGGTTCCAGGTCGGCTTTGGCAAATCATTCATCCGGCTTGGGCAGTGGGGGGATACCGAGTTCAGCGTCGGTCCATGGCCGATCGGCGGGTTCGTGGCCATACACGGGATGGCGCCAGGGGACTACGCTCCGGAAGAACGGGCGTTCCAGGATGCGCCGCTATTCAAGCGCGCGATCGTCATTCTTGCCGGGCCTTTCATGAGCCTTCTCCTCGGATACATACTCTTCATCGTCGTCGGCACGACTTACGGAATCATGACGCTGACAGAACCCCCGACCTTTGGCACGGTGCAAAAGGATAAGGTTGCATGGAATGCGGGCATCCGCGATGGGGATCGAGTCCTTGCCATCGAGGGGGAGCCTGTAACGAAGTGGGATCAACTGGCTGAGCGCATCCATATGAGCGTTGACCGGCCGATCCAATTGACGCTGGAGCGCAAGGGGGAACAGTTCAGCACGATTGTCGTGCCGGAGAAGGACACGGTTCCCGACATTTCCGATCCGCTGCGGCCGAAGAAGATACAGATCGGGCGCATTTTCTGCATGCCGGACATGGAGCGCAAGCGCGTTGGGGTCGCCGGCTCGGTCTCGACGGCGACTGCGGAATTCGGCGGGAACATCATGCTTCTTGTGGGAACGCTCACCAGCAAGTTCGCATTTGAGAGCATCGGGGGTCCCGTGGCTATCGTCAGCGTCACATCTCAGGCATCGCAGCGCGGATTCGCCGAGGTGCTATCGCTGGCTGGCCAGCTCAGCCTATCGCTGGGCGTGATCAACCTGCTGCCGATCCCAGTGCTGGACGGCGGGCACCTGTTTCTGTATTTTGTGGAATTCCTGCGGGGCGGACGGCGTTTCTCGGCGGCGGCGCAGATGAGAATCCAAGCGGCCGGCCTCGTCATTCTCGCCGCCATCTTCCTACTCGTCATGACCCTGGACATCACCCGCCTCGTTAGCGGTACCATGCCGTAGCGGCGCGAGTTATACGGAATTTGTGGTCTCCCGCGCTTGACAAGGCACCCAGAGATCGCTAAACTGCGTACAAAGGCTGAGTAATGATGATTTCGTACGAATCGTCAATCGGCTATTACTTGTCAGTATGGAGGTCCTCGTCATGAGCTTTTCAATCCTAATGGCGATGGCATCGGTCGCACGCTTATTCTCGTCCGGCATCCAAACGCCTGGAGACACGCAGCATATTTCTTGGGCTCGAAGATGCGGGTCCCCATGGGTGAGTTATCTTGCCAAGGGGAAAGATTACGCTCCGGTCGAAGTGGCAGCTCCGAGCTACGCGGACTTACGAATTCTCACCGTAAGCGCGAGCAGCGAATCCGTCAAATTTGTGCTTCAAATGGCAGCACCCATTCCCAAAGATGCAACGGACCAACTCTGGTTCGAGATCGACCTCTTCGACGTTTTTCCTTATTGGGACCGAACTCCGCATAAGAAAATCGTCGCTGTGGTGTTAGGTTCTTACGGATCCGAGCCTGCCTTGAACGCAGGCCAAACGGCCATCGTCCTCGGCCGCCCCGCGCCTGACGGGAAAAGTTATAGCGCCAGCGTGCTGAGCGTGGCCACTATGCAAATTCAGGGATCAAAGGTGGAGCTGGAATTCCCAGCCACCGAAATACCTCCGCAAAAACTTATCTCGCTGTTCAATGTGAAAGGCATGGGCAATTGGAAGGAACTGGGCCGTTACCTGCTTGAGGCGCGCGTGTATTGCCTGCCCGCCAGCATCCCAACGGATTCGGTCCGCTGGGTCTATCGGACCGACGATATCTGCATTCCTCCCTACAGCGGCATACTGCTCGGCGGTCCCGAACATCCCCCGCTGAAGGCCCGAAACGCAAGCGGACCGAAGCGATAACCCTCTCTGGATATTATTTACTCGCCTGGTTAGCGGTACCATGCCGTAGGAGGGGAAATGAAGCGCTATCGTCGCTCGTTGGTCGTTGGGGTGGTGGGCGTTCTGGGGATACGACTCGCTTTCGCCTCGGTGGCGCCTGAGCAGCAAGCGGAGACAAACAAGAAGAATTCTTGGAATTGTGACGTTCCGCATGCGCAAGTTGAATATTGGCCTGCGGACAGCGATCAGGGACCTGTCGAATTCAAAGCCCCCGCTTACGCGGACCTGCGCGTGCTAACATTGATTTCTCAGGGCGATACCGTCAAATTCATCTTCCAGATGGGCGCGGAGATACCGAAGGGGTCGCAAGGATTCTTTTGGGTCGAAATATTCCTCGGCGACGTGTTCCCGCCCAAGGATCGTCAAACGGAGACGAAGATCGTCGGCGTGGTATCCGGTTCCTATGGTTCGGCAGCGTCACTTGATCCAAACCAGGCCGCGATCGTCCGCGGCCAGATGTCAAAGGACAGCCGATCTTATACAGCGAAGGTTCTCGCCGCCGGGAAGTTGCGCGTCCAGGGATCGGAGATCGAGGTGGAATTTCCCGCAAGCCTGATTCCAACTGCGAAGCTCGCGCCGCTTTTGTCGCTCAAAGACAAGGCGACGCTCCAGCAGGTTGGGCGATACCTTCTGGAGGTTCGCGTTTACTGCCTTCCCGCGAGCGTCCCTTTGAAAAAGGTCCGTTGGCTATACCCATCCGAAATACTCAGTATTCCGCCATACAGCGGCATCGCATTTGGCGGTCCACCGCACCCGCCGCTCAAGGTTCATCGGTAGCCCGGTCTCGTAGGCAATAGCCGCCTGGTAAGCGGTACCATGCCGTAAAGGGTTCATCAGGGTCCAATTCAGGCAAGAATCTGCCGAAAACTAGAGTAATCCATGAATATTTGCGTCGTTGGCACCGGCTATGTCGGTCTTGTGACCGGAGTTGTTTTTGCGGACCTCGGCAACGAAGTCCGCTGCATCGATAAGGACGCGGCGAAGATCGACATGCTCCGAAAAGGGAAGTCCCCGATCTATGAACCGGGGATTGACGAGCTGATCACGCGTGGCCTGGCGGAGAACCGGCTCGTCTTCACAACGGAGTTGGCCGACGCCGTTCGCTGGGCGGATGTGGTGTTCATTGCGGTCGGCACCCCGTCGGGCGAGGACGGCGTACCCGACCTCAGTCAGGTCGAGGCGGTCGCGAAACAGATCGGCCCGAACATCGATCACTACACCGTCGTCGTCAACAAATCCACAGTGCCGGTAGGAACGGGCGATTGGGTGCGCGATCTGCTGCTCGCCGGCGGGGCGAGACCGGACAGTTTTGATGTGGTTTCCAATCCCGAATTCCTTCGCGAGGGCTCGGCCATCCACGATACGCTGTGCCCAGATCGAATCGTCATCGGCTCCTCTCGCCGAGAAGCCGCGAACAAGCTGGTGGAGCTGTACGCGCCGATCGAGCGCCCGATGCTGATCACCGACCTTGCCAGCGCGGAAATCATCAAATACGCCTCCAACTGCTTCCTCGCGATGAAGATCAGCTTCATCAACGCCATCGCCAATCTGTGCGAGGAGTGCGGCGCGGACGTGATGCAGGTCAGCAAAGGGATGGGCTACGATAATCGCATCGGTTCCGCATTCCTAAACGCGGGGCTGGGATGGGGCGGAAGCTGCTTCCCGAAAGATGTTTTGGGCCTGATCAGCACCGCCCGAAAACTGGACTATCCGCTGGAGCTTTTGGAAGAGACCTACCGCATCAACGTAGACCAGCCGATACGGTTTGTGAACAAGGTGCGTCAGCGCCTCGGCACCCTCGATGGCGCGACGATTGCCGTGCTCGGACTGGCATTCAAACCCAACACGGACGACCTGCGCGATGCGAAATCGATCGAGATCGTGAAAATGCTCCTGGCGGACGGGGCGAAGATCCGTGCCTACGATGCGGTCGCGACGGAGAACTTCCGCAAACTCTATCCGGAGATCACCTACTGCGCCAACGCGTACGAAGCGGCGGAGGGTGCGGACGCCGTGCTCATCGTTACGGAATGGAATGAATTCAAGCAGCTCAATCTTGAGCGGCTCCGCGCCATTGTCCGGCGGCCCTATCTGTTCGACGGCCGCAACATTTATGACCCGGCGCGGGCGAGCAAGGCGGGTTTCGAGTACTATGGCATCGGTCGCGCTGCCTCGTAACCCCAAATCGGAGGGACGAAAATGTCGGTAGTCGGACGCATGATGGGCTATGGCCGCGATGAGAACTACGATCGCGCCATTCGATATTACGACGAGGGCAACTATCAGGAGGCCATCGATCTCTTCGTGGCGGTTCTGCAGAAGCCGCAGGATTCGATGGTCACTCGGCTGGCGAAATTCTACAGCGCCGAGGCCTATTCTCAGCTCGGGCAACAGGCTCTTAAGCGCAACGATTATTCGGCTGCGGCAAAGCAGTTTGTGAGCGCGCTGGAAATCCACCCCAACTATCCGGACCTGCACTACTATCTGGCGGTCGCGGCTCGCAAGGCCGGCGACATCGAGGTCGCGCAGGGCCATATCGCGGAGGCTTTGGTCCTAAATCCCAAGTTCGCCAAAGCGATTTTGGAGCAGGGCATCCAGGCCTACCAACAGGGTGAATATGAGAGCGGATTGAAGCGCGCGGAGCAGGCGATCTCCCTCGATCCTTCGCTCCGCAACGACCGCTATGAACGGGCCAAGGGTCTATCCGAAAGCGGCGAACATGAGACGGCGATGGTGGCGCTGGAGTCGATTCCCGAGGCGCTGGACGACGTGATGTCCCATGCCCGGTTAGCGGATGGTCTGTACAAGAAGGGCCTCTACCAACAGGCGGCGGAAGAGTACGAGAAGGCACTGGCGATCAAGCCAAAATTCGCCGACTTGCGATGCCATTACGGTCTCGCGCTGCATGCGTTGGGGAAAGTCGAGCAGAGCATTCAGCAGTTCAACCAGGCGCTGGAAGTCAACCCGAACTATGTGGAGGCCCGATTGCACTTGGCTGTCACTTTCCGCGATTCGGATCAGCCCTTGGCGGCCCAAGCGGAATTTCTGCGCGTTCTGGAAACCGATCCCGACAACATCGTCGCGCGAAACAACATCCGTTAGATGCTTCGCCGGACCGGTGTGATTGACGTCGGGTCCACCTCCGTGCTCGGCTTGGTGGCGGAACGCGAGGACGACACTCCTTGGCGCCGCGTGTGGGAAGAATGCGTGATCACCCGTCTCTTGGAGGGCTCCGCTCCGTCGGAGCCGCTCTTAGTGGGCTCCGTTCTGGAGGGCTCTTCTTTGGAGGGCTCTTCTTTGGAGGGCTCCGTTCCAACGGAGCCGCCTGCCATCACCCTCTCGCCCGAATCCATGCGACGCACCGCCGAGGCCGTGATTCATCTTCATCGCGCCGCACACTTGCATGGCGCGGATCGCGTGACGGTTGTGGGAACACAAGCGGTGAGAAGCGCGCAAAACCGCTCCGAATTGGAGCGCCCCTTGCTGCATGAAGGGATACGCATCCGCGTTCTGACCGGGGAAGAAGAGGCCCGATACGGGTTCCTTTCCGTGGCGGAGGATCCGGCGTTTGGCAATACGCCGATATTGACGGTGGTCGATATCGGTGGAGCATCGACCGAGTTTTCGACCGCCGACAGCGCGGTCAGCCATCCCATCGGATCGCTACGTCTCATCCAAGACGTTCTCGGCTACGGTCCATGCGACGAGGCCGCCATCTTCCGCGCCTTCAAATATATCGATGAATGCCTTGGAGGGCTCCGTTCCATCGGAGCCGAAAGTACGCCTCCCAAATCCGGCTCCGACAGAGCGGAGCCCTCCAAGATAGAGCCCTCCATGGTTGTGACTATCGGCGCAACGGGCGTCAATCTCGCCTCGATTCGCCGGGGATTGGATTTCAATCCGGACGCGGTGCATGGCGCCGAGCTGGACTATGAATGGGTAGGGAAGAACGCCGGCGTGTTATGCCGACTCTCGGCGGACGAGCGGCAGGCCTTCCCCGGCATGGAATCCGGCAGAGGACCGATGATCCATGCCGGCGCGCTCATCCTCGAGCGGTGCATGTACCTGCTCAAAGTCGAGACAATTCGGGTCTCCGTCCGCGGCCTGCGATGGGGTCTGTTGTCAGAATGTTGACGATGCGATCGTCGATGAAATGCAAGTGTTTTCGTATCTCAACGACCAGGCCAATTATCGGCGAGACGCTTTTCAACCTGGCCCCGAAATTGTCGAAGCCATTCATACCCTTTGGCTGCCGAGGCGAAGGTCACAGTGAGTTCGTTCTCAAGCGCGTCGATAGGAAAGGGCTCTCTCGCCTGTAAGTCGTCGATCTCTTTGCGTAGCTCCTTCAACTGACTAAGGGATAGATGCCTTATTGAATCCGATAGCAGTTTGGTCGATTCCACTTCCTCATCCTGTGACATACCACCGATAACGCCGAGAACTTCCTTGAGTCTCTCAAATTCATCCGGAAGCTTTCCCGCTGGGAATGTAGATGGGAAAAATAAAGCTCTCCATTGGCGCGACAACTTTGAGATTACGTTCATGAGTTCCATTCTAGCGAATTGGATCGTAGAAACTGAAGGCGAGCGGCTGCCATTGCTGGCTAGCCGCTGCGCTTCAATCGCCCCGTCCGCTTGCAATAGATCTCGGCCACGCCGAATAGATACAGCCCGAGCGGGATAAAGAGCACTCCCATCAGAGCCAGGATCATCAGTTGCGGCGCGAGTTCCGTCAGGCCCGCTCCCTTGATCAGCGCCGCCCGGATCCCCTCCAGCGTATAGGTGGCCGGGGACAGCTTCGCAACGTATTGCATCCATGTCGGCAGGACGCTGATCGGGTAGTAAACACCCGACACCAGCAGCATGCCGCCTTCGACAGCGCCTACGATCATCTGTCCTTTTTCCGGTGCGAGCAGCGGGAGCACGGAGACCATGATCCCGATGCCCACAAACGACGCCGTCGCCGTTAAGAGGACAATGAACGCGGCAAGCCAGTTGGCGTTATGAAACCCGATGCTGAACGTCAGCACAACAATGCCTAGCGTCGCCCCGGCCCGGCAAAGCGAATAGACGATCGCGTAGATGCTCATGCCGAAGATGTGCGCGGCGCGGGAAACGGGGGCCATGAACGTGTATTCAATCGTCCCTTCCCAGCGCTCCCAAGACATGGTGGCGCTCAGCTCCCAGAACAGCGTCGATAGGTAGCCCCACAGCAATGTCCCGACAAGCAGCGAGATTGTGATCTCGTTGACCTTCGCCTGGGACACGACTGTGCCGCCTTCACCGAGAGAGGTGGCCAGGTAGCCGATTGCCATCGTGCTGCAGAGCGTGTAGAAGAGAAACATCGCTTCCCAGCCCCAGAGCCGTTTGATCAGCATGAATTGTCGTTCCGTGAAGCTGAGGGCCGCACGGATCGGTAGTACCGGATTGGCAATCATTGTCAACCTCCTTTTGCCGGCTGGAAGCCAGCGTTACAAGACGCAATGCCGGCTAGAAGCCAGCGCTCCCCAATCCCCTCCCCGCTTGCGGGGGAGGGTTAGGGTGGGGGTTCAAAACGGGTCGCATGTCATGAACGTCCCTGGTCCGAAGTGGGACCGGAAGGTCCCGAACTGGTTGTCATCGTGCACCTGGATGTGGCCCGCGCGGCGCAGCGGCTCGGCGGATGGATCCCCGACCCAGCACTGGGCGAACGCCCGCTGTGTCATTTCAATCGACGGCGTCGCCGAGGAAGGGAACACCCGCGGCGTCCCATCCTCAAGCCGGACTAGGTAGGTCTGTGGCCCGCCGGCCCACTCGTCGTCCATGATCCGGATGGTGTACTCGCCGGACACGGGTCCTTCGGAGGGCCTGGCGAGCAGCTTCTCGGCGTCCACCACGCGGAACATCCGCTCCGAGGTAAGAGTGGCAACCCGGTTGTGATCGTACGGTTCGAAAAACACCGGATCGTCTGCCGGGACCTCCCAGCACACACGTTCAACCTGCATCTTGAGCCTCGCGAGCGTGCCGACCAGGCCGCGATGCGCGGCGGGCGTCAGCGCGATCAGATCGCGGACGAACACCTCGCCGGGTCTTTGCAGCTCATCGTTGTAGTACTGGCTGCCGAAGCAGAAGTGCATGAACCCTTCCGGCCCGGCGTCGCCCTCGTACACATACATGAACCGGTGCTCGCCGTCCACAGGCTTGAGCACGCGCTCCCATATATACGGCGTCCGCTTCATGCACCCGCGATATCGCTGCGCGAAACGGTCGTACACGGAATCGAATTCCGTTGCAGTCACGGCTCGCACCCGGTCCGTCTCCGGTCCCGGCCGAACATCTTTAAGGCCGAGGCTGACGAAGTAGTTGGTCCCCGCCAGCTCCCATCCCAAATCGCGATAGAACTTGACCGAGAACGGATACAGCATGCTGACCGGGCGTCCGATTTCCCGGTTATGTCGGACCGCATGCTGCATCATCGCTCGTGCCACGCCGGACCCACGGGAGGCCAGCTCCGTCCCGACCGCCGCGATTGCGCCGATTGGGACGAACTGCCCGTCGTAGGACATGTCGAGCAGGCGATTGATGTAGGCTCCCACGAACTGCCCATCCGCCTTTGCCACAAAGCCGTCAGCCTCCGTTGTAATCTGCTCGAACGTGCGCTCGCGCGCCTTGCCATGATCGAAGCAGAAGCTCCAAAGACGGCATGCGCCGGCCACATCTTTTTCTGTCATCTGTTCGATTGTTGTCATTTTTCCTCTTCCTCCGCGGCTTCAAACGACTTGCCCGTCAGGGTCATGAAGACGTCCTCCATGGATGGGGTCTCGCCGTTCTTTGCCGCCAATTTCTTTAGTCCATCGGCTGTGCCGCAGGCCGCCATCTTGCCGATGTTCATGATGGCGATGCGATCGCACATCTCTTCCGCTTCCGCCATGTCGTGCGTCGTGATCAGGATGGTCACGTTGTGCTCGGAGCGCAGCATCCGGACGAACGCCTGCACTTCTCGCTTGGAACGCGGGTCCAACCCGGTGGTCGGCTCGTCCAGCAGCAGCACGCGCGGCCGTGTGATGAAGGCCCGCGTGATCGCCACCTTTTGCTGCTGGCCTCGGGAGAGATATTGGACCGGTCTGTCCAATCGTTTCATCTCGAATCCAAGCCGCTCCAGCGCATCGAAGGCCCGATTCTTCGCTTCGTTGATGTCCAACCCGTACAATCGGGCGCTGTGCAGCAGGTTTTCCGCAGTGGACAGCGTTTTGAAAAAGCTGGCTTCGACGGACACGCGGTTGATCAGCGTCCTTGCCTGGAGCGAGTGCTTGACGACGTCCACGCCAAAGACCTCCAGCCGCCCGGCATCCGGTATCAGCAGCGTGGCCAACATTCGAATCAGCGTTGACTTTCCCGACCCGTTTGGGCCCAGAACGCCAAACACCTCGCCCTCCGGCACTTCGAAGGAGATGCCGTCCACGGCCTTCTTGACCGTCCGCTTGGCGCCCAGTTTGGGGAGAAATCGACGCCAGTCGATCAGGCGCTCACCCTCGTCTTCCGATTCATAGAAGCTCTTCTCGACGCTGTAGACCCCGATCGCGACCGGAACGCGGGCATCGCCGCTTGGCTTGTCATTTTCTAGAACTAAGGTTTCCAAGGATAATCTCCTTTGTCGGGCGGGGCCGGGTTTGAAAGAGCCCCCACCCTAACCCTCCCCCGCAAGCGGGGGAGGGGATTATGGGGAGCGCTGGCTGCCGGCGGGGGCAAATGCGCAAAAACGCCACGGGATGTTCTCCACGCGGCGTCAATACGTCTTGAGAAGGAGGGGGCTACCTAATACATATTCCCCCATATTGCGGACGCAATGACGCCACGAAGGGCAGAGCCGGTGCCTGCCAGTCGCTGTGGAATGAAGCGATCGGTGAACTTCATCGTACTTCGGCTCCTCCTTCTGAAATCTAGGCGCACATTCGCCTGCATAATCAGTTTGGTCGGCACAATCCGGCTTTGTCAATAGGGAGGGTAAAGAAATTGAGACTTTCGGCTTGGCGGGGTTTTGGAACACGGAGGGCGGTCCGAGTCGTCTGATAAGTTGTGACGCTTGTTTGAATAGGAGGTAGAAGTCATGAGGTTTGCAGTCGCTGCGTTCTTACTTTGTGCGTTTGCGGGCGCCAATGCCCAGCAAATTGACCCGAATCAGGACACTCTGCCCGTAGGTCCGGGAACTCGTATCGTGCCGTTCAACACCAACGCCCCGTTATTCCTCAACGGTTCCGATACCGTATCCGGCTCACCTCTGAGCAACATCGTTCCACGCAATAGCGAGAGCTTCGACGTGGACGTTTTGAAGGACGGCCAAGTTCGAATATCGTGGGCCGGTAACTCCGACTTCCTGAACGGGGCGTTCATAGCGTTCCTGGACAAGAGCAAGAAAGAGATTTGGCGGTATCGGTTTGAGCAGCTTCCGCTCTCCCTGACCAAGGCCCCGCCTAAGGAAGCCAAGTACTACCGCATGGTGCTCACCTACGTAAATGGCGCAGTCACCTCGATGGTTGGTCCGATTCCGGCCGCCGAAGAGAAGAAGCCGGAAGTCAAGCCGGTAGATAAACCGACAGAAACGAAGCCCAACAATGGTCTTGGCGGTCCGTAGGCTTTAGGTATAATCCAAGCGCCCCAACCGGGTACTTGGAGTGAAAATGAGGATTGCGGTGCCGAAGGAATCGGCCCGAGATGAGCGCAGGGTCGCGCTCACGCCGGACGGAGCGAAGGAGCTCATCGGCAAAGGGACGAAGCTGTCCGTACAATCGCAGGCAGGTGCAGCGAGTTTATGCCCCGACGAAGCCTATGCCGAGGTGGGAGCGGACATTTGTCCTGATTTCGCAACAACTGTGGGCGGGGCGGAGGTCGTGCTCAAAGTGCTTCCGCCAACCGTGGAGGAGATCGAGGCCCTCCGACCAGGCACCGTATTGGTGTCTTTTTTGATGCCGACCGCAAATTCAGCCATTATTGAGACTCTTTGCGCCCATCAGATATCGGCGTTCGCGATGGATATGATGCCCCGGATCTCCCGCGCTCAGAGCATGGACGCTATCTCCTCCATGAGCACAATCGCGGGCTATCAGGCCGCCATTCTGTGCGCGGACGCGCTGCCGATGTTTTTCCCGATGCTCATGACCGCGGCGGGAACCTTGCCCCCGGCCCGTATTTTCGTCATCGGCGCCGGGGTATCGGGTTTGCAAGCGATAGCGACCTGCCGCCGGCTCGGCGCAATCGTTGAGGCATTCGACGTCCGGCCGGCGGTCAAAGAGCAAATTGAGAGCTTGGGGGGCAAGTTTGTCGGAATGTCGCTCCTTACCGAAGAAGCCGAGGATGCCAGCGGATATGCGAAAGAGGTAAGCGGAGACACCCACGCCCGGGAGCTGGAGCTGATCGCATCGCGGCTGCCACACGTGAACGCCGTGATCACGACTGCGCTGATCCCAGGCAAGCCCGCTCCGACGCTGATCACGAACGAGATGGTCAGGAAAATGCGGCCGGGTTCCGTAATCGTCGATATTGCCGCGACCAACGGCGGCAACTGCGAGGCGACGGTTCCGGGTCAGAACATTGTCAAAGACGGAGTTACGATCATTGGTCAGACGGACCTGATCGGCCGCATGGCCTGCGATGCCAGCCGAATGTACTCCAAGAATATCTCCTCGTTTTTGGGCCTCATGCTAAAGGACGGCGATTTGGAAATAGACATGACGGACGAGATCATCAAAGGAACGCTCGTGACGCATGAAGGACGCCTGGTGCATGAGATCATCCGCCTGGCATTAGAGAGAGGGGGCGCGGCATGACCCTGATCGCGGTCGTCACCATCTTCATCCTTGCGGTCTTCGTCGGTCTGGAGGTCATCGCGAAGGTGCCGCAGACGCTCCACACCCCGCTGATGTCCGCCACGAACGCAATCCATGGCGTTATCTTGGTCGGCGGGTTTATCGTTCTTGGGACCGCTCAAACGCCGGCGACGATAGCGCTTGGGATGGGCGCCACGATTTTCGGCGTCCTCAACGTCGTGGGCGGATTTGTCGTCACGGATCGAATGCTGGAGATGTTCAAGCGCAAGCCGAAACAGGAGGTGAAATCCGTTGAGCGACTGGATTGATATTGCCTATCTGTTGACGGCCATCTGTTTCATCTTATCGCTCAAACTCTTGAATTCGCCTCGCACGGGGCGGCAGGGAAATTGGTTGGCCGCCGGCGGAATGGCGGTCGCGCTGATCGCCACTCTATTCATCCCAGGCATCGGGAATTTCGGATGGATCCTCGCGGCGTGCGCAATCGGCGGGGTGATCGGCGTGGTATCCGCGCGCCGCGTGCAGATGACCGCGATGCCGCAGATGGTTGCCATGTTCAACGGTCTGGGTGGCGGGGCGGTTGCGTTGGTGGCTCTCATCGAGTACATGCGAACCGACGCGACGGTAGATCGGGATTTGGTCCAGAACGCCACCATGGTGCTAAGCCTCATGATCGGCAGCATCAGCTTTTCCGGCAGTATGATCGCGTTCGCGAAGCTGCAAGAATTGATGAGCGGCCGGCCGCTCACCTATCCCGGCCAAAAGGTGGTTAACTTCTTTCTGCTCCTGGGTTTGGCGGTCTACCTTGTGCTCCTGATTTCCGGGACGCATTCGATTCCGCTTTTCCTCGGTCTCTTCGGTGTCTCGCTGCTGCTTGGGATGCTATTGGTGCTACCCATCGGAGGAGCGGATATGCCGGTCGTGATTTCCCTCCTCAACTCGTTTACCGGCTGCGCGGCAGGACTGGCGGGTTTTGTGTTGGGGAATACCGCATTGCTGATCGGCGGCGGCTTGGTGGGCGCTAGCGGGCTGATCTTAACGCTCCAAATGTGCAAGGCAATGAACCGGTCGCTGGAAAACGTAATCTTTGGCGCGTTCGGCGCTGTGCCGACTGGGGGCGGGGAACACCATGCGTTGAAAGGCTCGGTCCGAAGCTACTCGGTGGAGGATGCGGCGATCATTTTTTCGAGCGCGTCAAGCGTTGTCATCGTTCCCGGATATGGGATGGCAGTCGCGCAGGCCCAGCATGTGGTCAAGGAGCTGGCTTCCAAGCTGATGGCAGATGGAATCGATGTGAAGTACGCCATCCATCCGGTGGCGGGCCGAATGCCGGGCCACATGAACGTTTTGCTTGCGGAGGCGGACGTCCCGTATGAACAGCTCTACGATCTGGAGGAGATCAATCCAATGTTCGCCGAAACGGATGTGGCGTTGGTGATAGGCGCGAACGATGTGGTGAATCCGGCCGCGCGATACGACAAAGCCAGCCCGATCTACGGCATGCCGATCCTGGACGTGGACAAGGCGAAGACGGTGATTGTGTGCAAGCGCTCCATGAACCCCGGATTTGCCGGCATCGAAAACGAGCTGTTCTTGCAGCCGAATACCATCATGGTGTTTGGCAACGCGAAGACCACGATCGCGAAGCTCGCCACCGCTCTCGACAACGTTTAGGCAATCACAGCCCAATCGTCCGCTATAATCTCGGAATGACAACTCATTGGCACGGGAAATGGATTTGGAGCGACACCAACGACCGGCAATGGAACTATTGGCTCTGTTTTCGGAGGGAATTCCATGCTAATGGAGGTCCGGCGACGCTGCGAATCACCGCCGATTCACGCTATCGCGCATGGTTGAACGGCCAGTTGATCGGTAACGGTCCCGTCCGAGCCTTCCCCGAGACCTACCGGTACGATGAATACGAAGTTCACCTCCGGCCCGGCGGAAACTGCCTCGCTGTATTGGCGCACGAATTCGGCGTCGGCACTTTCCAGAGCCTGCCTACTCGCGGTGGATTGCTTGCGGAGATATGCGCCGGGGACGAATGCCTGGTTGCTACCGATCCGGATTGGAAATGGATGGAGCATCCTACTTTCAGCCGCGACACGGCGCGGATCAGTTGCCAGATGGGTTGGGCGGAGACATACGATGCCCGGCTGGAGCCGCACGGTTGGCATGAGATTGCCTATGATGATGGCGGTTGGCAGACGGCGTTTGAGATCGGCCCGGTTGGGTCGCCGCCGTGGTCTTCGCTGCATCCGCGCGACGTTCCATTTCTGACGGAAGAGCCGATTGAACCGGCATCTATCTGGCGGGCGCGGCGCGTTGCTCCGCCGCCCACAGTCTGGTCTGTCTCCTTGCGGCGCAACCTGCTTCCGGGATACATCGAGGCCAATCAGATGAATATCGAGGGCTTCCTCACCTGCGTGATCGAATCGGACAGTAGGGAAGTGGTGGAGATGGAGGCGATTGGAGGCGTGGATGCCGGACCGGGGCGCATTCGACTCAACGGACGAGAGGTCGAGGCGGTGGAGCCCACATTGCCCCTCTGGACCGGGTCACGGCGCTACAGGTTGTCGCTCGTCCATGGACCGAATCTTCTTGTGTGGGATGTGAGCGGCAGGTACCACGAATGGACTGCGCGGGCGGCATTCGATGCGACTATCGGCACGCACGGACCGCGTCATCGAAGCGCGGAGTTTGCAACCATCGCTATCTCGCCAAATGATCCAATGGCGGAGCAGATTCGCTCGTCGCGGACGGTGGAAGAACTGGAGGCTGTCACGGGGGACCTGCTCCAACCGGTGACGGCGCTGGACACGCATCATCAGGTCGTGACGGATCGTGTGGCCTTCGCCACAGAGGTCGGGGCGTTAACCGTGGATTGTGCCTTCCCGTTGACGATATCGGCGGGCGCAGGGGACGAAGAGATCGTATTCGATCTGGGCAAGATGACGGTCGGCTATTGGGAGATGGATATTGACGCGCCGGAGGGAGCGATCATCGATCTGTTGGGGGCGGAGGCGGTGCAGGACGGGATTCTCGATCTGCCATGGGAGATGAACAACACGCTGCGATATTGGTGCCGGGAGGGTCGCCAGTCGTATCGATGCTTCAATCGGCGCGGGTGCCGGTATCTGATTGCGACGTTCCGCGATCATGCGGAGCCGATCGTCTTGCATGGCATTCGCACAATACAGGCCACCTATCCGGTGCAGCCGATCGGATCGTTCCGGTGCGACGACGAGCGGCTGAACAAGATATGGGAGATGTCCGCATACACCGTGCGTTTGTGCATGGATGATACGTATGTGGATTGCCCCACCTATGAGCAGACGTTTTGGGTAGGTGATAGTCTGACAGAGTCTGTCGCCAACTACTATGCGTTTGGGGCGTATGATATAAGCGCACGATGCCTGCGGCTTGCGGGGGAGTCGCTAAAGCGATCGGATCTGGTGCAGTCGCAGGTGCCTAGCGCATGGACCAATGTGATACCGAATTGGTCCTTTATGTGGGCGCTTGCAGTGGAGGACTACTATCGATTTACGGGAGATAGAGCAACGCTCGAAGAACTGACACCACCACTTGTTATGCAGGCGGAGAACTGTCTTAAGTATATTAACTTGAATGGATTGTTTGAAATCGAGGCGTGGAACCTGACGGATTGGGCGCCGATGGACCAACCCAACGAAGGGGTGGTCACACCGCAAAATCTGATGCTCGGTATGACATGGGATTTCGTCGCGCGGCTGACCGGTCGGTCGGAATTTGCTGGGGAGCGCAAGAAACTGTTCGCAGCGATCAACAAGCATCTATGGTCGGAGGAAAAGCAGGCATACGTGGATCGCCTGGGTAGCGAGACGATCAGCCAGCAGACGCAGATACTGGCATTGCTATCCAACTGCGCGGAAGACGAACGACGAACGACACTGGAGAAGTATCTAATAGATCCGCCGGAACAGATAGTAAGAGTCGGTACGCCGTTCTTCACATTCTTCCAGTTGGAGGCGCTGGCGCGGCTGGGCCGGACGGATGATATCGTAGCGATCATCCGCGATAAGTGGGGGATTATGCTAGATCGCGGCGCGACAACCTGCTGGGAGCTGTTTCCCGGCTTCATGCCGGCGGGCCGATGGACGCGCAGCCACTGCCATGCCTGGAGCGCAGCGCCGGCCTACTTCCTAAGCGCGTGCATTCTCGGCGTCCGACCGCTGGAACCCGGTTTTAGCCGCGCCGAAATCGACCCTCACCCATGCGGGCTGGCAGAAGCCGAAGGTTCCGTGCCAACTCCCCACGGACCGATCCATGTCAAATGGAACCATAGCAACGGCAAACTGACTTTGGACGTATCCATACCGAACGGAATCACAGCGGAAATCCGTCAACTAGACGGGTCGTCGCGCGAGGCAGGCGCCGGCGACCACCATTTCGTTCTCGCATAGGTGTGGGATGACTGAGTTCAATGAATTTGCGTCGTTGGCTGCGCTGGGGCCGGGCAAACCGCCCCGGATGACCTGTCCTTCGTGCCACAAAACGTCGTCCACCATTTACACCGAGCGGCCTCTGAAGCTACCGAAGTGGGCGTGCCCGGAGTGCGGGCTCAGGCTCTATGGCGATGCGCGCGATGATGCGAAGATGCTTTACGAGAACAACCTATCCTATCTGCGCCGCCAGTTTTGGAACTCGACTCAGATGCAGCTCTGGCAGAAATTCATGGCGCGGCTCGGCACATCGGCGGATAACCATCGCAAGGCGGAGGTCAACACGATGGTCGCGATCGGGGATGATGCCGTGATGGCGCTGATCGAGGTGCTGGAAAAAAGTCGTTATGATCCCGTTGCTAGGGAGTCCGCGGCCGAAGCCTTAGCTCGCATTGGCACCAAGCGCGCTGCCGACGCTTTGATTCGGTCTGTGAATGGACAGCAAGTATCCAGCCGCGGCCACCTACCCAACGTGTATCTTCGAGTTGGGCTTGCGTGTCTCATCGGCGTCATCAGCGTGGTGTCACTGCTGATGCTGTATGACTTTCTTGATGCTGTTTACGCGGTGTTTATCTTTCTCGGCCTCATTTCTGCGGCGCTCGTCGATCCCATGCGAAAGCTGAGGGCCAAATCCACCGACGCCCTCGCGCTGCTTAAGCGGCCGGAAGCAGCCGGCCTGCTCGCCGTGGCATATCACGAGCACGACGCCTCTCCCATGGTGCAGGTTGCGCTGGCGGAAGTGCTGCCACTCGTCACCGACCCAGCCCCGCTCACCCCGCTGCAACGCAGGTCGATCGAGGCGCTCTGCACCAGCGAGGACGAATCATTGGCGGTCGGAGCGTTCCATGTCATCGGCTTGTACGGCGAGCAGGAGGAATTACGCGTGATCGAAAAGGCGCTCTCCAAGACGACCGATCCGAGTGTGCGAAATGCAGCGCTCCGCGCCGCCGATATCATCCGGGAGCGCGTGAAGCTTTTTAGGGACAAGAGCACCCTTCTGCGGGCAGCAACGAGTGAGGCGGTCGAGCAGCAGGGTCTGCTCCGAGCCGCGGGCCATTTGATAGAGCCGGACGATCAACTCTTGCGGCCGATCGATCCAATATGAATCCCGAGTCGGAATGGGGCAACGGTACGTCGTCTGCTGTCGTTTGTCCATCTTGCCACAAGCCGTCCGCTACGATCGCCGCAGATCGGCCGCTCAAATTGCCACGATGGGCCTGTCCCCATTGCGGCTACAAACAGTATGGCGATCAGCGCGACGAGCCAGAACCGGGATTTTGGCGCAGGATGTTCAAACTGACGCGAGAGGATCGTATCTGCCGCAGGTTCATTGATCGGTTGGCGTCGAAGTATTCCAACCATGCCAATAGGGAAATCGCGACCCTGGCGGCGATCGGGGAGGACGCGGTGCCGGCGCTGGCCGAGGTCCTGGACAATCGCCGAGCGCCGATGCCGGCCGTGAAGTCCGCGATGGAGGCTCTTGCCAAAATCGCTACAGACAAGGCGATACACGCGATCGCCCGCATCGTCGAGCTGCGCCAGATCCGTTTTCGCTTCGCCAAAAACGGCGCGAATGACGGTGCATGGATGGCACTATCGCTCGCGGGGATGGCTGTGTCTTTTGGCCTCTATCACGAGAATTTAGTGTTGGGGCTGCTACCCATGGCGGTTGCGTGTCTCGCGGTACTTGTCTTCCGCTCGAACAGGAATGCGGTTGAGGCGATGGCGTTGCAATACCTTGCGGGTTCGCCACGTCCATGGGCGGCGGGGATCCTCGCAGTCGCTTATCAAACCGATATCTTATCCGGCGCGGGCGGGGCGCTCAAAGAGGTTCTTCCGAAAGTGACCGACGCATCGGCGATCAACGAATGGCAACGGCAAGCCATCGTCACGTTGTGCTGGAATCAGAATCCGCAGCTTGCCGCCGGAGCGTTGCACGTCGTCGGCCTGTATGGAGCGGAGAGAGAGCTTCAGTTGGTGGAGAAGGTTGGCTCCCAGGCGACGAATCCTGAGGTGAAGGATGCCGCCGCGGCCGCCGCCCAGGCAATTCAGCGGAGGCTGGAACAGGCGAAAGATCGGTCCACTCTTTTGCGCGCGAGCGCAGGGACCGATGCCGCAAAGAGGGAACTTCTCCGTCCGGCGGGTGATCCCAAAGAACCCGTCGAACAACTGTTACGGTCAATCGATCCTGATTTGTAGCCGCGGGTCCTCGTTCTGATATCCGTTTCTTGCGCCAGGAACAAGACCCGCGAGTGACCACGGTGAAAACGCCAAAACGATATCGATTCTTGCGACGTGGTCAAGCGCGGGTTTTGGGTGTGGCGATTCGGTCAGGGGTCAGAACGAGAATCCGCGGCTACTCTTTGGACTTCGACCAGCCGCTGAGGATGGCAGCGCAGATCGCCATGATGATGACAAACGGCGCAATCAGCCACGTCGGGAAAATCCCCCATATCCAAATCAGCATGCTAAGAAACGTCAAATTCCAAAACACAACCCCAACGCCGCTGGAAAATCGCTCCCGGATGGAATAACCCGTCGCCGAGCTTTTCAGCATAGGCGTACCGAACAGCTTCCACCACACCCACCATACCGCCGCCAAAACCCCGGTTTGCACAATCGCCAACATACAAGTCCCTCCACACGTCTGGATCTACTTGTCAATCTACCGTGTGGAGGGCTGGTGGGTTGCGGAGAGTAGGTCCTTTTGGGACCCGTGGCGTGTAGATGCTAATTCGGCTGGATGAGATGAGAATTCCGCCACTCCACGATTTCCCGCACGGAGGGATGCGGATGGACCACGAAGGCCGCGCAGGTTGGACAGCGGTAGACGATCTCTTTTTCACACTCACCGCCTGGCTTGGGCAGCCAGATCGGCTGGAGCTCCAAGACCCCGCCGCATCCGAGGCATCGGGGCCTGTGGATTATTTTCATTTGGCTTGGCATATCCATACCTCCATCTATGGCCTCTTACCATCAAACGGCTTAAATCTAACCAAATTTCCCCCGTGTCCTCGGCGCACCGAATTCTTACCGGTCTTTTCCCCTCCCCACGGATTTGGCACGAGGCCTGCAACAGGATACAGCGAAAGACGCATCACCCACCTTCTCTCGATAGCAGCACATCGGAGGCCGAGGGCCGAAGAGAATAGGGAGCTGTCGACGGGTTACGAGACGTCTTCCTCTCTACTCCTTCCTAGCCCCGCCACACCGGGGCCATTTTCTTTAATAGGGTTCGGTACAATCCCACCGTGATCCAGCCTGACCTCCCAAACTTCGAGCGCCTCGCCGCCGGAGGCCATCGCGTGCCCGTCTGCCGCACCATACTGGCTGACCTGGAAACCCCAGTCTCGGCATATTGGAAGCTGGCGCATGGAGAGCCGTTCTCGTTCCTGCTTGAGTCCGTGGTGGGCGGGGAGCGGGTGGGCCGGTATTCCTTCTTGGGCACGCGTCCCCGCGCGGTTTTGTGGACCAAAGGACAAGCAGTCAAAGTGATGAGGGACGGGGTGTGGTCACCGGTGGATGGCGACCCGCTGACGGCCCTCCACCGGCTGTTGGGCGAGCCGCAGGTTGAGGACCCGGCCATGCCCCCGTTCGTCGGCGGGGCAGTGGGGTTTTTGTCCTACGATATGGTCCGATTCATCGAGAAGCTGCCGGACGGAAACCCGGATGATCTGGACGCGCCGGACTGCTGCATGATGCTGTGCGATGCGGTTGTGGCGTTCGACCATGCCAAGCGGAACATGCAGATCATTGTCAACGCCCAGACCGGCGAGTACGAATGGGCGTGCGCGGACATCGAGCGGATTGTCTCCCTGCTCAGAGCCCCGCTGCCGGATTTGCCACCCATCGCCGGGGGAGAGCCGACGTTCACCGCCAACATGTCGCGGGACGCGTACGAGGCGGCGGTGCTGCGGACCAAAGAGTATATAGAAGCCGGGGATGGCGTGCAGATGGTGATCTCCCAGCGGTTCAGCGCACCCGTTTCGGCGGCCCCCATTAACATTTATCGCGCGATTCGGGCGGTCAATCCTTCGCCCTACATGTTTCTGCTCAACTGCGACGATGTGCAGGTGATCGGCGGCTCGCCGGAAGTTTTGGTCACGCTGCAGGGTACCACCGCCACTGTCCGCCCGATCGCCGGCACGCGCCCCCGCGGAGATAATTTCGAGGAAGACGAGCGCCTGGCCGCCGAGCTGATGGCGGACGAAAAGGAGCGCGCGGAGCACCTGATGTTGGTGGACCTCGGCCGCAACGATCTGGGCCGCGCGTGCGAGTTCGGCACGGTGACGGTGAACAAGCTGATGTATGTGGAGCGATACTCACACGTAATGCACATCGTGTCCGACGTGACCGGGACATTGGTGGATGATGCGGACGCGTTCGATCTGTTGCGCGCCACATTTCCGGCGGGCACGGTGTCCGGCGCGCCGAAGATCCGGGCGATGGAGATTATCGACGAGTTAGAGGTGTCGCGGCGCGGTCCATATTCCGGCGCGGTGGGCTATATCGGCTATGGGGGGGATATGGATATGTGTATCAACATCCGTTCGGTTGTGCTGAAAGACGGCATCGCGCATGTGCAGGCGGGCGCCGGAATTGTGGCCGATTCCGATCCTTCGCGCGAGTGGCAGGAATGCCGCAGCAAGGCCGAGGCGGTCATCCGCGCCATCACCCGCGCGCAGACGGATTTGGAGTAGAGATGGGGAATTGTCCCGGCAGCCGCCATATGAACCAGAATCGTGCTACCATTACTAGGTTGTTCAAGATTCGAGGTGAGCGCGTGAATCTTAGCGAATGCGTTGGCGAGTTGATCAGCGCCGACGCCGTGTTGAGTACGCTTATCCCATGGGGAGAGTGCCGCCCGGAGGTCAATCTGAAGTGACTTATCCGAAGGCGCTCACTGTGATCGCGATCGTCGCACTATCGTACGTCGCCGGCGCGATCGTCTTATCAGAGGCATACAAATTCCGCTATGATGCAGGGCGACAGTCTTACCTTTCAGCGTTTCGGAAGCGAGAAGCTGCTCGAGATCACAGTTTCCAGACTGCTTTGGATCGCAGAACCGAGGTTCGAACCAGGATCATCAATGAACCGGAAGATAAGAACGACCCTTGGCGGGATCTGGCAAGCGACCCTTATCGGGGTCTGCCAAGCGGTCCACCGGAATCGGACGCGCGATACGTGGATGCCGATAGGGAACTCAACCAGGTGGCGAAGCAAATTAGTGAGGAGCGGGAGCGGGACACTAGTGCCTACCTGGCAACTTCCCCCAGCGAGATAAATCGATTGCTCATAAATGGTGGATTTGCGATGGTGGCAATAGCGACAGCAATTGTCCTATTTCGGTCCCTGAAATCAGTACTGAAAGAGTGAGCTTCTCAGCGAATCCTGTTGCGGAGGCGACGGACGAAACTCCGCAATTGGTCAACGAGAAAGGCAAAGATTCGACAGTGCCGTTGCTTAACTAAAGTACTGTTCCACTTCCTCTGAAGTCGCGTTGACGAGTTCCTTACACTGTAACTGGGGGCGTACTGACTCGAACAGTTCGCCTGCTTCAGTGGTCAGCTTGCCTCGGAAAACCTCTTTCAGAATGCTTTCATCGTGGGCGACAGCCATTATGTCACTCACGTCGGCTAACGGTATAGCTTGCCCAGGATCCCTGACGCTGGGGACGGTGTTGGAACCTTTGGCTGACAAGAACCTGTGCAGTCGGATTTGAACGTGTTGATCATCCATCGTAAACATATTGAGATCGTACCCGATGGAGTCATACCGGTCGCTTTCACCACTCGATGTGTTGGGGTCCACTGTTGCAGAACCTAGCCGAATTCGACCGGACCTAGACCCAACACGGAATCCCGATGTGCCGGGGTCTAGGGTAGCGGCTTTTCCCCACGCAGTAGTAGATGTGGACCCCGGCAAATCGGGGAGGGGTAGCGTTTTCTTCGCTCTCTGATGGATTCTCCCGCGCGTGGAAAGGCAGCGATGTGTTGGGGTCCTCGTCTGCCGCTTGCCACGGAGTGCCGACCACCTCAGACCCCAACACAAAAGTGGGTGGGCCCATCGTCGCCCCGCGCCTGCCTGTCGACGCTGCGGGCACTTGGGTTATATCCACAAGAAGCCAATCTGCATGCTGACCCACGGCTACAGGGATTGGGTATTGTGAAGGGAGAAAAAGAACATTAAGGCCCTTGACAATGGGGATTGTGAAGGCAGAAGGAAGACATTGTGAAGGGAGAAATCGCCCTGAGGGATTCCGTTCGCGGCCGCCTGGCCGTTTGCTAGGCAGGGTCGCTCAAGTCTAGGCTGAGATGGATTGGGTTCATCGCGCATCGACACACTACGGTCCAACGCTATGGAAACTTCGTGTCCGGCTTGAGCGCTTTTCGGTGAGGCGGTGGCACTAGGGCACACGCGGCCAAGGGTCTCCCAACGCTTGTGCCGTCCGTGGCACAGGTGTGAGGACATTAGTGGTCCACAATCATCCTAATCTGTTGTCGCACCGGGGCAGGCATTCATTGTGAAGTTGCTGAGAACCAGCCTGATCTGGTCTGCCCAGTGGTTGACGTCTGGAAACAGGTCGTCCTATTCAGGACCGTGTCCGTTACGACACGAACCAGCCAGCCGGCAATCGAGATAGCCCGTGCTTCCGCGTTGGGGCCTCCCCACACGTAGGACAGGAAGTTACCGCCGATTGCGATGGAGTACCGGATGGCCGTCGTGCCGATCATGTCGTCGTTTTTGTACGGAACGGTACCAGTTTCGGTGGTGCCATCGCCGGACAGATTGACTTCCGCGAGCATTAATCTGGAAGTATAAATAGCCACGGTCTGCGCATAGTTACCTAGGGCGCCAAGCGCCTCTCTGACGAAGCGATCCGGCGCCAATATGCATGCCGCCGCCATCAGCGGCTGGACGCAAGAGATATCCACCGCGGCGCCACCCATCATTGCGCGAATCTGTCGCACCGCTACAGCCGGGGCTGTCACGGCAAGAGCAACTGTCAGAACATACGGAATGGCTTTCATAGCTGTTCCTCCTCTTGTTGATCTTATTGTCGCGTGTCACGGCCCAGGTGGTGAGTCTTCTCTTTTGTTGTCAGGAAGTTGATGGACAGAGAGGGGCTGACTTGCCTCCAAATTACGCATCTGCGACGGACCGGTCACCCGCTCTGATAGCGCAGAGCCCCCGCGTTCGTGCCGTCCGTGGCACAAAGCGTGAGGGGCATTTCAAAAGGACACCATTGTCCTAATCTGCTGTCTCACCTGGGCCGGCAATCATTGTGATGTTGCTGATAACGAGCTTGATCTGGTCTGACCAGTGGTTCGCCGTTGCGAAGCTTGTCATCCCACTCAGGACCGCATCGTGCTTGGTCGCCGTTGCGAACGGCACTTTGCCGACGTAAACTACTGCCTCGGTGTGAGCGACTCTGACGACATGCACATCCGCGGGCGTGAGGGTTGTGTCGGTCAAGACACGGACCAGCCGGCCCGCAATCGTGATAGCTCGCGCCTCTGCACGAGGGCCTCCCCACACATAGAACAGGAAGTTCCCACCGAACGCGATGGGGTACTGGATCGCTGTCATGCCGACCGTCTCACTGTTGTACGAACCGTTGGGCGCTGTGCCGTCCACCGTCGCGTGAATTTGCTGTGCCGATACAACCGAGGCTGCCGTTGCGAGAGCAATTGTCAAAACATACGTAATGAATTTCATTATTCGTCACCTTTTTCTTAACCCCACTGTGGCGCGTCTTGGCGCAGGGTGCAAGTCGTCTCTTTGGCTGTCAGGATATATGTAGACAGATAAAGGCTGACTTGCGTTCTCTAGAGAGAAGGTGTAGGCTGGTGGACATGTTATGGACTATCGCAGTTTTTTTGGTCATCTTGTGGTTTCTCGGCCTCGTGTCCGCGCATGCAATGGGCGGACTTATCCACATCCTATTGGTCGTGGCGCTCGCTGTCGTCGTGATCAACCTTCTCCAAGGAAGGCGGAAACTCATTTAGGTGTCCTGCGCGTGCGACGCGAACGGAACGGGCCATATGGGTGCTAGCTAGCTGGCTTTGTCAGGCGGATTTTTGTGGGAGCTGGTGCTCAGTTGCCGACCCCATGCTGTTCAAGATGCTGATGCAGCCCATGATGTCCTCCGTCTCGTCCCGCAACGGGATCACTCGCAGCACCATGTTGGCGAGTGGGGCCGCCAGGCGAATGCTGCTCTCAAGGCCCCCTAGGGCCTGCTCATGTGCCTTAATGGGAGGATCTGCCGGGTCGTCTGACTGGAATATCTCGTAAATCGTCTTGCCTGACTCCCACGCGACCCCGCTATGAAGCGCCGGCATCTCGCCGTTGGCAATCACATGTATCCGTAGATCGTTATCTGCGGCCCATACGGTAGACCGTATTTCCTCCATCGCAAGCCGCAGCAGCGCGAGGGCTGCACGGAGGTCCAGCACAGACTGCTCCTTCAAGGCGATAAGAGCCGCGAACTCCTTCCGCTCGACATTCGCCTCTCGCAGCGCCCGTTCGGCTCGTTCCGTGATCACTTTGGCGACTGTGTCGGTGCGGCCCGCCCCACCCACTTTCAGCCGGATCCGCAGCCAATAGGTGTTGACGGTACCGACGCTCAAGCTAAGCTTGTCGGCAATGGCGTCATTCGTTAGCCCTTGGACCGACAATCCGACAATTTCCTCCTCACGCGGAGACAAAGCTCGATGGATCATATCAGACCCCCTTACTCCAATATTCCTATTCGCTAGGCGTTTAATTAATACCACATGATTCAGCCGATTGCAACGGTCAGGTTTATCCGATACGGGGAAAGTCAAACAAGGCGATGACGAGCACTACGTTAACGAGTTTGTATTCGATAATTGTAAAGTACGGCCCAATCTTGTTTGCAGCAAGACCACCTACCTGCCTACGAGCAATCCATGCATCCTGGTTGAACAATCAACGCGGGCGCTTGGAAATATAGACGGAGGGATCGACACGCGAACTTTCTGCCAGCTCGGCATATCTGCTGTCATAAAATCCATAGACACAATACAACCGACTTGATTGTCAGTTTGCCCCATGCCATAATATTTGCAACTGATGTGGTCTTTTATCGCACATGTGAAACGGAGAGACATTCGATACCAGACCTGTGCTTGCCAGGTCTGGCTATCGGATCACATAGGTTGATGAGCATCGGCGCGTACGTTTCCGCAAAGTGATTACCACTCTCCACACTGGGTAAAGCCGATAAAGACCATGTTCATATCCACGACGTTTACCTGACCCGATCCATTGAAATCCGTTGCGGGATCGTCGGTCCCATAATTCAGGAAGACAAGATTGAGATCGTATGTATCGATACAGTCATTGAGACTTGCGTTGCCGTTGATTGCGAAATCGAAATCGAGCGTCACTGAGCCGAAGAGCGGAACGTTCGCCACCTTTTTGGACAGCCAATGAAACGGCTTTGCCCCGACATCATTTGTGCCGGTCAAGTAGATCGCAAGCTGGTAGTTGCCCGATGCATCGAGAGTCGTATTCTCCGTTTCGAGAATCGACGCTCCTTTCTTGATTCGAATAGTGATCGGGATGCCGGCCGGGTTTCCGCTGAAGCTGCCGAGCGTGCAATGGCCCTTCAGCGTAACGGGACCCGTTCTTGCTTCCGCCCAGAATCCGCCCGTCAGAGAATAGCTGCCGCCTGACAATGTTCCCGCCGAACCCTGTCCAATGGTGCCACCCAGAGAATAGGTCCCTCCGTTGCTATACGTCGCGCCGCCGCCGGCGATTGTGTTCCATGACAGATCGGTCTGCGCGCCGACCGCCAATGGCACTAACGCAAAGATAGCGATCCAAAGTCTCATTTCTTCACCTCGGGATTCTCAATCTTTTTGTCACTGGTAGATTCCTGATTCGGTGGAGGGTTGATCCCGCTCTCTTTCGGTTGGCCGTAGGCTTCCGGAACCAAAAACTTGCCGCGATCTTTGTCGGCTTTGTCCGGTTCCACCTCGATGCGATAGAGGTTGGCGGCGGGGTCTTGGCGGATTCCAGTCACCTGCCAGGACACCTTCATGCCCTTTTTGCCACCAGCAATCAGGAATCGATTACCGGAAATCTCTTGCTTGATATATACGAGCGCCGGTTGCCCGATGCATGTGAGCTGGTAGCGAAAGTCACGATTCAGCGCTTCAAAGTATGTCGGAAGTTCCACCCACGTCTCACCATTGGCCCCCAATATGGCATTGCCGTTGTATATGTTCATCATATCAGGACTCTCGACACTGGAATGCTGCAGGTATTTGTTTTCAGGATCCACGGGGTGATCAATGCGGAAGGCCTTGATGCTGGAGCTGGCGCTTGTGGCATAGAGCTTCCCGTCGAAATAGCCTGCATAGCCGCCTGTAGAGTTGAAACCATAAATGCCGTCGCCTCCAACGTTCGAAAAGCCATATACGCCGACGTTGTAGACTCCGACTCCGCCGTCCGCAGAGCCGTAGACGCCGACGCCGCTCGTGGTATGGCCGTAGACGCCGGTGCCGCTCGTGGTCTGGCCGTAGACACCATTGCCATTGGCACTCTTTCCGAACACGCCGTTGGCGGTGCTGCCGTTAAGGGCCTCGCCGAAGACACCGGTGCGGTCTTTGGCGAAGGAGACGCCATAGATGCCGGTGCCACCTTCGCTGATTGCATATACACCGTAGCCGGATCCCGAAGTTTGGGCCTGAACGGCTGGGCCAGACGTGCTGACGGCGAAGACGCCGTTGCCGGTCGTGCTCTGAGCGTAGACGCCAATGCCGCTGTTGCTACCGGCGTAGACGCCGGTGCCAGTGTCGCTGCTTGCATGTACACCGTAGCCATTGGCACTCGTTCCGAACACGCCGTAGGCGTTTCCGCCGTTATTGGCCTCGCCGACGACACCGGTGCCGTTGCTCGCGAAAGAGACGCCATAGATGCCGCTGCCAAGGTCGCTGCGTGCATATACACCGTAGCCGGATCCCAGCGCTTGGGCCCAAACGGCTGTGCCGCCCGTGCTTTGGCCACCGACGCCGTTGCCGGTGTCGCTCTGGCCATAAACGCCGATGCCGCTGTTGCTACCGGCGTTGACGCCGACGCCACTGTCGCTGATTGCGTATACACCGGAGCCGGTTCCATCAGCTTCGGCCCAAACGCCGAAGCCGTCCGTGCTTTGGGCGTAGACGGCGTAGCCGGTGTCGCTCTGGCCATAAACGCCGATGCCGTTGGGACTCTCGCCAAAGACGCCGGTTCCATTATCCAGGTTATGCCCATAGAGCGCGGTGCCGGTGCCAAAGCTGTTGGTAACGGCAAAGGTGTTGCCGTTGACGCTCGCGTTGCCCGCAAATGGAAGCCGAAGGTTGAGTGCATAGGGAGTGGGAGTGACTTCTTGACGCGGAGAGAGCGTTGTGCCGTTGACGCTCTCCTGCACCCACCTGCGCGCGCTGGGGAACGCATTGGCGCCAAAGTCGAGCGGCACGGTGAACAACCCGTTCGTGAGTGGTTGATTGTTCAGGGTTATCGGATTGCCGATCTGATGGTTGACTGTCAGCGTCGGGTCATCATAGAGAGTAAAGACGAGGTTGACATTCCCACTCACAGGTAGGCCGCTTTGCATGAGCTGCCCTTGATAAGTGAATGCCGTTTGCGCGGCGGTGGAGGCAACGATGGCCGCGAAGGCGGCGAGGATGATGAGTGCGCGTTTCATAGTATTCCTTCCGGCAAGAGATGCCTATCTCAGTATAACACGGAGTTCTAAGCGGAGCACGACGTCGCCATTGCGGAGCAGGTGCCCAGGACCTCGGCGTAGAAGTTACATTCAAAAGAGGTACAGTACACGCTTATGAAAACTGAGGAGATATCATCCGTCGGGGAGATGTTCTCGTCCGCGCTCGCGCAGCCGGAATCCACCATCGAGTATTCGATGAGCAAGGCATTGCACGAGGCGTTCCCGACGAGTCACATATTGGCGACCGGTCAGAGCGGGTTCCAACTTTATCGGCTGCTTTACGGCGAGTTCTGCACGGGTCACTTGCGGGAGGATGTGCATAGCATCATCCATCATGGCTGGCGCCAGAACTACGGTCTATGGGCGTCCCCTTCTTCGTGCTGGTATGACGTCAAATGGGACGAATATAGGTTCGAAGTGGTCGTACTCGAATGGCCGGGTGATTGCGGCAACCAATCGCGGACCTGGATCATCGGCGAATCGACGGAGACAGTCCAGCGGTTCTTCGTCGCTGCCTGCGAATGGTGCGCGCAAATCCGCAACGAGGTGCTGGTCTTTTCGGAAGGGAATTGGTCGTTCAACGAAGAGCTGTACGAATCCATCCAGTCGGCGCGATTCGATAACCTGATTCTGCCTTCCGAATTGACAACGGAAATCCGTCAGGAGGTGCGCAATTTCCTTGGCTCCAAGAGCGTGTATGAGGAATACAGCGTGCCGTGGAAGCGTGGAATCATCTTCATCGGCCCGCCAGGAAACGGCAAGACCCATGCGGTGAAATCGATCATCAATGATTCCCGGCTGCCTGCGCTGTATGTGCGGAGCTTTACGGCGCACTACGGCAGCGACCAGAGCTGCATGAGGATGGCATTTGAAAAAGCGCGCGAAACCGCGCCTTGCCTGTTCATCCTCGAAGATATCGACTCGTTGGTAACGGAGCGAAATCGGTCGTTCTTTTTGAACGAGCTGGACGGATTCGCGGCGAATGCCGGCATCTTCACGCTCGCGACCACGAACCATCCGGAGAAGCTGGATGCGGCGATTGTGGACCGGCCGAGTCGATTCGATCGGAAGTACCACTTCGAGCTACCGGGGCCGACCGAGCGACAGGCGTATGTCTTTCTCTGGAATGACAAGCTGTCGGAAAAACTGCGGCTATCGGACGGCGGTATTTCGACGGTGACCGAGCGGACCGACGGCTTTTCGTTCGCGTATATCAAGGAGCTGTTTCTGTCGTCGATGATGCAATGGGTGAACGCTTCGGCGTCAGGCAGCATGGATGATGTGATGCCGGCGCAGGCGGACAACCTGCGGCAGCAAATGGCGACCCATCCGGCCGAGGTCGAGGTGTTCCCGGAATCTTCTTCACGCTACGAGGAAGACTACGACTAGCTGCGGGCGGTGAGGTATCGGAACGTGTTGCTAATGTGGTACCTCCCGTCCGGTTGGCGGAACTACGCCACCATTGCACGCATTGCCCGTTCGGACCCAAATCCCGCGTCTTCTGTCACCACAATCGCCCTTGCACTTTTCCTGAACCCATCTGTCAAGCTCCGCTCTCCAGATCATGGTACCGGATGATTCTCTTGGCTCATCTCATTTCTTGGAGAGAAAGGGGGACGATTTTGAGGTCACACCGCAATTCACCGAGTAGAATTCTAGCGTCATGGGTGGCTTGACCGACATTTTTCGGACTAAGGGCGTAGATCCTCAAACCGCGGAGTGGTTTGAATGCTGCCGCGACCAGACGCTGCAGCTACTCGAGTCGCATCTTGCCCCGGCTAAAGATGCGCTAATGTCGCATGCCTCGAACACACATGATTTTGAACTGCTTTTCGGCTTCCGGCGTTCGGAATTGCACATTGGAAACTCACACACCTTCATACTGCCAATGTCCAATGAGACGAGTAAGTACCGCTTTCACGAGGCTGCGGTGGCTGGCGTTACCTCCGCTATTTACGTCGTGGGAATGGCTAAACGACCGAAGTGGATACTAGAGGTTGTCCGAGAGGGTATGGCGGATCAATTCTTGCGGGACAAAGGCGAACTTGGCATTGTGAAAGCCAACATTAGCCATATCCTGAGGATTTTGAACAAGCAGCATCTTCGATGCCCGCGGCAGGCTCCTACCAGATGGACATGGCTAAAGCGCATTATTTTGCGCAATTATTGGAGGGCAGTTGGAATCCTCCTTGGCAGGATTGGAGGTCCCGAACTACTGATCGCGATTCTGGATCAGCAAGACTTTGACCGCCCCTTAATGACCTTTTCGGACGAGATTCGGGCGCTGACCCAGACTGCATTACTGACAGATGTCGTCAAATCCCTCCGAGAGCTCGAATAATCCTATCCCCCGTAAATCACCTTCTTCACCACATTAATCGTCTGCGCCGCATCCCCCGTCGCCTGGGCTTTCAGGAGGTCCGGCCGTCGGGCGTAGATGAGCAGCGCCTTCTTCATGCAGTTCGCGAAGAACTCCTTGGACAGTGTCATCGCCGTCACCTGCTCCGTGCGATAGGTGAACTGATCCTCCCCGAACCACCCCTCATATCCCGTATCGATCGCCGCATAGCAGAACTCGACCAGCCGCCAGATGTCGTCCGTCCCGGCAATCCGGTCCTCATCGTTCGAGTTGTACTTTGCGCCATTGATATGGAAGTTGGCGATCGGAATCCCGATCCGCTTGAGCATATACAGGCTGTCCGCCGGCGTGTTGCCCACCATCTGCTCGTGCCCGTAATCGATCACCACTCCCATCACGGTCTTGCCCAGGTTCTTGTTCACCTGCTCGGCCACCAGCGCGGCTTTGGCAACGGTGTTGATGATCATGTTGCCCTCGCGCGGCTCCTTCTGCTTGGACTCGGTGCCGAACGTCAGCCCGTGCCGGTCGCAGGCCTCCGCGATGGCTGTGCAGCCATCTATATACCATGACAACCGATCCCCGTAATCCACCTCAAAGTGATAGTCCCAGCCGTCTGAACCTGGCCAAAGGTTGCAGGAGATGCAGCCTAATTCCAGGCCGAACTCGACGCCTTGCAGGCATAGCTCGATGCACTGGCGCCGCACTCCCGGATCCGGATGGGTCACGCCGCCGAACTGCCACTTGGGATCGGTCCAGGTGTTGAAGTTCATGTTGGTGCAGATCATGTCGTGATGGCGCAGCGCCGCCGACACCGCGTCCAGCCGCTTCTGGTCGCGCTGATAGTGCTTGTCGATGAAGCAGCGTTCGTGGAACTCGATGCCTCGAATGCCGGCCTTCTTGACGCGCTCGATTTGCGCTTCTTCCGAGTTGTCGAATTCCTTGTGGCTGTTGTAGCCGACCGGGCAAAATCGGTCGTAGAACTCGCCGGCGCACCAGTGGCCGGCGGAAAAGTTGACGCCAAACTCTTTTAGGAACTGGTTGACGATTTCGCCTTCCAAGTAGCCTTTGTATTCAGATTCCAGCTTCGCCAATTTGTCAGGGGTTACGTGCATGTCGGCACCTCGAATTCGTGGGATTACAAACCGAATTCGAGGATGGCCGGTTGGAATCCTTTTAGCTTGGTGGCCGCCCCTGCCTCACAAGCTCCAGAAACCTCATGAAGCAATAGATGCCGAATACCAGCCCCATGACGACACCCACCAACCCTCCCGCAAGGTAAGGACCCGGATTGGACCAATCCACTCGCAACGGAAATGTGAGCACCTCGATTGCATAAAGGATTGCCACGGTCAGCAACGCCCAGGGTACGGATCGAATCACCCCAATTCCTAGGAGGATGTTGACAACTCCTATGGCGAGAAGCAAGGGAAACATAAACGGTTGCGCACTCGCGTCCTTTGGAACCGCAGCGGCGGCAAGGAGCACGATAACGCCCACAAATATGAGGAGACACCCGATTGCCCGATCGTTTCTGTTAGCTGGCATGGTGCGATCTTACCGCAATTGGGGATCTAATCTACGAAGTCTTCGCCGGCATAATCCAGGTTCTCACCGTCGCCGGAGAAGATGAAGTGCAGGTCCGGGCCGTCGCCGAAGATTGTGCTCGTCGCGCGGGCAAGCGGCTTCGAAGCAACGCTGCCGTCCATAAACAGAATATTCAGCATCGCCCGGCTGTCATATTCGCCAAACCGCTCCGCCTGATGAAACGCCCACTCTTCCCACACCGTCGCCACCTTGGAAGGGGTCTCGACTTGGTCCCGATTCGGCTCATAGGCAAACTGCAATTTGAACTCGTAGGAGCTGATCCCCCGCAGGTCCGTCGGCGTATTGTCGGCCGGGCAGTACAGCTTGGAAATCTTGAGATACGGCTTGATTAGGTTGAGCCAGCATGGGGTTTTCTTCTTGTTCAGTTGGCATTGGCAGAACTGATCGTGCGCCAACTGCTCGGCGTAAGCGTAGTTCATCGCATCTGAATCCGCGATATAGGTGGGCATGAAGTCGACGTTGTCATCCGCGTAGAGGCCAAGCGCCTGGCCCGCCTGGTGGAGATTGGATAAGCACGCCGTTCGCTGCCCAGATCGGCGCGCGCCAGCGATGACAGGCATGAGAATTCCTGCCAAAAGCGCCAAAACCCCTATAATGGTGAGAAGCTCGATAAGGGTGAAACCCTTTGAGCGAGCTCCCGTACCTTCTGCGTGCTTATCTGAGATCATAAATACAGTGGGACAATCAAAAACCCGTCTTCTTATTTTATCGTGATTTTCCGAAAATGGAACCCCTGTGGCTGATTTTCTTTGCCACTTCTACACAATTAATACGGTTTTTACCGCGAAATCTCCTTCCAAACACCCGGATTGCCTAGATTCTTGCTAGGACATTGGGATCGTTTCGACCCCCAAAACTTCGCATGCGGCCTGGATCTCCCCCATCCAATCGCCCAAAATCGCGTGAATGTGGTTACAAGAGAACTGCTTCGCCAGCGCTTCCGGCGGACAGTCGAACCGCGCCCACGCGTGCGGCCATTCGTAGGTCGTCATCTTCCCCAGCCGCTCGTTTGTCTCCCAATCGTAGCCGACGAAGCTCCCGGTGAAAAAGTGCATACGATAGTTGCCCGACGTCCGAGTGAGGCGGGCGAAGGTCACCTTGTCGGCCTGCGGCGAGTAGAACTGCACCGACGCCCCGCCGCACGGGAAGTACATCGGGTTGCTTGGGAACAGCCTCGTTTGGCCCCAGTTCTTGCGGAAATCGTTGCTGTAGCTGGCGAACCAGGGCGCGTGCTGGCCGGAATTGACCAGATCGTAGATGTCCAGGTCCTGATGATAATGGCGCAGGTCGGCGAACAGCACGGGCGTGCCGGAGAGGTGGTGCAGAAGCCGCATCGTGAGGGCGCCGTTGCTGTCGCACTCGGTGGCGGTGATGATCGGCTTTTTGTCCTCCTCCTCCCAGTCGGCGGTGTCGTTGAGCAGCGCTTCAGGCAGGTCCATGGTGCAGCCGTTTTTCCATTCGGTGTAGTCGAGCTGTCCGGTGAGGCCGAGGAAGTCCAGCCCCTCTGTCTTGCAGTAGTCCTTGAGGCCGAGATAGACGCGAATCTGTTTGCCGAGATCCCCTTTGCTGAGCCGATCGTCGTTCCATACAATCTCTTTCGCGTGCTCCTCTAGCCATTTCAAACCGCTTTGCACCCGGTCCTCGGCGACCTCGTCGGCCAGCCAAGCCATGGTTAGCTGGCTGCGATGAAAGACGTGCACGCCGAACAGTTCCATCCATTGGCTGGGATCGATATGGCCGGTGTACATCCCCATGCTCGGGCCGTCGAATTCGCCGTATCGCAGGCCGTGCAGCTTTTCGGCGGCCTCCACGCCGACCTCTCTTCGGTTGGGCTTATGTCTTTCCAGGAACGTGCGGATGGCGCCGGCGACTTTGGGATCGTCCACGTCGCCGAGCGCGCGGCCAAAGGGGACGCCCATCTCGTCCAGCGCGCCGGCGGAGGCGAAGAACCCGACCCAGCCGGGATAGGCGGGGTTGATGTTGCCGACGAACAGGATCGGCGCGTCCACATCGCGGGCCACCTGGGCGGAAAAGTCGGGATAGGCCCAGACGCAGTAGTTGAAGATGACGATGTCGCAATTATGGTCGTTCATTCGGCGGGCCTGCGTGCGGGCGGTCTGCCAGTCCCAGACCACCTCCTCGCCCTCGACCACCTCATGTCCCTCCTTTTGAAAGAACCCGGCGATCTTCTTCTGGAACCGGTCGGTATCGGCGCGCAACGCCTCCGCTACTCGTTTTCGGCCGTCCGTAAACGTAACAATCCCAATCCGCATCATTTAACCTCGTGTGAAAAATCTCCTACCCAAATTCGTCAACAGCAAAAGCCCTCCCCTTTTTTCAGGCGGCAGCCTGGGAAAGGGGGAGAGCCTGTCCTGAGCTTGCCGAAGGAGTTGGGTGGGGGTTTTTCATCGTTCTTCGTGTCGGGGTCTTTGGTGGTCGGTCGGCCACGGATATCGACAGGCGTGAACCCCGACACATCCCCGAGGGGGAACGAAGACGTCGTCATTCTGAACGGAGTTGAAGAATCCCTTTCTGAACCCCGGAAGAAAGAGACCCCTTCGCCAAGCTCAGGGTGACCCCTCGATCGCAACCCGAACATAGGGTGAGCGGCTGTCCTGAGAGGTCAGCTACGTGGGTCTTAGTGGTCTATAAGTCAGATGATATCGCCAACTCGACCCACGGCTACGGATCCCCCTTCATCCCAAAATTCGTTACCACGATGTTGAAGTCGATCAGGCCTGTTATGCCATCGCGGTTGAGGTCGGAGAACAGTTGTCCCGGCTCTCCGAAGTACACGAAAATCAGATTCAGGTCGCGCAGGTCGACCATGTTGTCCGGCAGCGCGTCGCCGTTGGGCAGCTCGATCTCGAAGCCGGACAGATCGCCGTTCGTCAGGTCGGCATACCCCGTCTGCCGGAGCCAGGAATCGGATCTGACGGAGATCATGTAGCGATCCGGAGGCAGCGTGATCTGGAAGTTGCCGCGCGCGTCCACCGACACGGTCTGCGTGATCACATCCCCTACCTCCGGCGTCGCCCGGATTTCGGCATGATCTGGTCCCAACGCCCCTGCAGCGAGCCGAGTGAATGTTATATGCCCGGTCAAGCTCCTATTTGGGCTCACGTGAACATAGTTGTCGGTCATATCCGGTCCACGACAGCATTGGTCCAAAATGCAAGTGGACAGGCCGTTCGACGTAGCGCGATTGTCAAATTTCCAGTCCAATATCTCATCGTGCGTCACACTTTGGACAGTGAAGCTCCAAAGCATGACATCCCAGTCTTGTGCTCGTGGTTTTTGCCCGTGGATGCCAAGTAGGACATATACTCCCCTGTTGCAAACTTTCGGAGAATTGGAATCCGACGGGTCGATCGCATTATCGTAGAGTGCTCCAATGCCGGTGACGGTGGACAAAAATTCGGTCGGCGGACCACCAACCGTCTTCGCCAGAGCAATGGCGTTGGGAAAATTCGCCATGTGGCCATCGCTCAGCGTCGAGAGGCCGTCGAAACAGATGGTCACCTGCAGCGTTCCCCATTTGAATGGGTTCGATGTGTTCAGCTTGTGGAACGAATACCAAACTTCGATAACATCTCCAGGTGCAGCTTCCACGGGTCCCGCATTTTGCGTATTCTTCGTCGCGTTGCGGTAATAAAGTCGGACCTTGTACGAACCATGCATCGTCGCAATCGTGCAAAGCAGCAGCAAGCAGAGGAAAGTTTTAATTATGGATCTCCCGACAGTCCGAAATTCGTAAACACGATGTTCAAATCCAATAAATCTGTCGTCCCATCTTGATTAAGATCGGAATAGTTTTGTCCCGAGGTTCCGAAGTAGACGAAAATCCAATTGATATCTTTGAGGTTTACGAGTCCGTCCACAAATGCGTCGCCGTTTACCAAAGTGAAGGTTGCGCCGGTTACATCGCCTTGACTCGCATCCACTAGTATCGACCGCCGGAGCCAATGAGTGTATTGAACCGATACGTCATAAACTCCAGCTCGCAGGGCAACATCGAAATTTCCGCCGCTATCTAAATGGACGGTCTGATTAAATTGTGATCCAATTGCCGGCGTGAAACGCATGCTGATCGTTGAAGGCATTTTGAAGGTTGGCGCTGCGCGTGTAAAATCAATCTTACCGATGATGTGATTGCGCCGCACACGCACGAAATTATCGGTTATCAACTGCGTCTGTTGGCCGGGAAGAATTACGCGAGTTGAGACGCCATCTTGCGTCCAGCGTCCCTCGTTGATCCAGTGCAGTTCCTGGCCCTCCGTACTGCTTGCCACCGTGAACTTGAAAAGCGTCGCATCGAAGTCCTTTGAATTCGGATCGTTATAGGATATCTGGCCGAGGGCATAGAGCGCATTCGTTGAGACTAATGGTTGGGTGTTGTCGCTTGGTTCCCGCGCACTGTCGTAGAGCGCACCCGGCCCGTAAATCATTTCGGAGAAGAAATTTGCGGACATGAACACGTCTCTCACTTGCGATAACCATTGAGAGGCGTCTGTCGCAGAGACAATGCTAGATTGGGATAAATCGATGGCCATCTGCAGCGTGCCCCAATTTGTGTCGCCGTGGTAGCTGTAGCGCAGCGTCATCCTGTCTCCCGGCAGAGCGAACAGCGCCCCGGCGTTCTCCTGGCCCGTTGTTTCGTTGCGAAAGTAGAGCCGGACCGTGTAAGATCCAAACATTGTCGATATTACTGAGGTCAGGAGCAATGCGATCAGCGCTCTGATCATGGATCACCAACCAGACCGTAATTCGTGAAGACGATGTTCAAATCGAGCAGATTTGTCTCTCCATCGCGGTTCAGATCGGAGTAGTTCTCTCCCGGCGATCCGAAATAAACGAAGACCCAATTGACATCTCTAGTGTCGACAACGCCGTCCGCAAATGCGTCGCCATTCGGCAGATCGATGGAAAAGTCGGTCACGTCCCCTCTTGTCAGATCGACGTAGGCAGTCCGTCGCAGCCAAGATTGCGCTCGGCAGGAGATTAGGTATCGTTCCGCAGGCAATTCGATCTGAAAGTGTCCGTCCGGGGTCAGCGGGACATTCGGGATGACGCGATCATCCCCGACCTCCGGCCTCACTCGGACCTCCATTGTTGCCGGTTTTGACGCCTCATTCACTATCCGATCGAAGTTCACCTTTCCAGCAAAAGTTGTCACAGTTCTGCCGCCAACCACCTTTAAATAATTGTCAGATATATTTTGGGTCGCGCCCTTCTGGTCGATAATTCGTGTCGATAATCCGATGGTAGTGTCTCTCCCCGCAAACGTCCAGTCCAAAATCTGTCCTTCGCTTTCTGGCTGGACGGTGAATTCCCAAAGCTTAATGGCCCAGTTTCGGGCCCTAGGTTTGATTTCGTCGATCTTTAGGTATAGAAACAGACCATTGTCGCAGATTTTCAATTGGCTGATATCGGTCGGATCGAACGCATTGTCGTATAAGGGCCCATTGCCCATCACTGTCGTCAAGAAGTCTGCCAGAGACCCGCCGCTCTTAATTCCGGCAGTGATCGATGCGTTCCAGTTCATCTGATCCGTCCGGGATACGAGCGAAAGGCCATCAAAGCAAAGCGTTGTTTGAAGCGTTCCCCAGTTGCGGGGACTGATCGTGTCGAGGTCATTGAAGTAATACCAAACCTCAATGACGTCACCAACATTTGCATTCACCTGACCGCTGCGCGCGTCGAGCCTTGTCGAGTTGAAGAAATATAGCCGCGCTTCGTATGCACCATGGGCCGGGACGATCAGAATCCCGATCGCCAACATCGCCAACTGAACCGTACCGAGCATGCGGTTCATTCTAATCATCGTCCTTCAACAGCTGATTCATGAATACGATGCTGAGGTCCAGCAGATCGGTGAACCCATCTTCATTTAGGTCCGAGAACGGTGCGCCAGGAGACATCCACCACAAAAACAACCAGTTGATGTCCCTTAGGTCCACGATGCCATCAAGGAAGGCGTCGCCATTGACCAAACTCAGGACTGCGCCAGAAACGTCGCCAAGCGTATTATCTACCGATATCGTTCGGCGTAGCCAGTGGCTATACTTAACGGACAGCTTGCAGGTGCCAGCGCGCTGCAGCAGATCGAATCCGCCATATGCGTCCAGCGAGACCCACTGATAGTACGGTGTTCCTCCAGTCGGCGAAATGCGCATTATCACTGATGAGGGTGGTTTGAATGTATCGGCAACGTCCGAAAATTCTATTCTTCCTGCGATGTGGTTTTGACGTACCCGTACGAAGTTATCCGCGATCGGTTCCGTCAGATATCCCGGCAGGATGACGCGCGTGGAGATGCCGTTCTGCGTTACGCGCTCCTCGTTCAGCCAATGCAGTTCCTGAGTCTCCGTGCCGTTTGCTACCGTGAACTGGAACAGCGTCGCGTCCACATCTTTCGATAGCGCCTTGAAGTAGGAGACCTGCACCAGCCCGTACAGCGCGTTGGAAGCGATGAGCGCCTGAGTGGTGTCGCCGGGCTTCCGCGCGCTGTCGTAGAGAACGCCCGGCCCGTATACCAAGCGCGTGTAGTAGTCCGTCGCCGGAAACACCGCGCGGACCTGGGTGGACCAGTTGGCCGCGTCCGCTGCCGAGATGATGGACGATTGGGTGAGGTCCAGCGCGAACTGCAGCGTGCCCCAACTCGTGTCGCTATGGTAGCTGTAGCGCAGGGTGATCACGTCGCCGGGGATCGCGTACAGCGCGCCGATGTTTTCTTGTCCCGTGGTCTCGTTGCGAAAATAGAGTCTGCCGTCGCTTGCCGAGCACAACGCCGGGAGTAGCCACGCGAGCGCCAAAGTCGATCGTCTTGTCATCATGCCGCCCCTCTCAAGACCCTTCATAGTGCGACTATGAAGGGATAAATGCTGATGATCCCCTTCACATTGCGAATGTGAAGGGATAATCGTCCCTAACTGTAATCATTATACACAGATAGTTTCACCTGGCAACCGAAGCCCTCCCCTTTTTTCAGGCGCCAGCCTGGAAAAGGGGGAGGGTTGGGTGGGGGTTTTCTTCATTCTTCGTGTCGGGGTCTTCGGTTGCTGGCAGGCCGAGGAAATGCCGAACGTGAACCCCGACACATCGTGAATTTGCGCAAGCTAAAGCGTGCGGCTACCGCTGCCGCCTGTGGAGTAATCTAGGTGTAGAAAAATGATCAGCATCGAAAACCTTGCCGTCTTGCTGCTTGTCGCCTCCCTGGTCGCGGTGTTAGCGCGGCGCATCCGACTGCCATACACGGTGGGCCTGGTGCTGGCCGGGGTCGGATTAGGGCTGGTTCCGGTCGTTAATCCGGTGCACGTTACAAAGGAGCTGATCTTCACCGCAATCATCCCGCCGCTCATTTTCGAGGCGGCGCTGAATCTTGTATGGAAGGAGCTGCGGAAGGACTTGTTTCCAGTCGGGCTCCTAGCGATGATTGGTGTGGTGGTCGGCACGTTTGTCGTGGGATGGGGGCTGCATCTTTTCATCGGTTGGGCGCTTCCGGTCGCGCTGGTGTTCGGGGCTCTGATTTCCGCGACGGACCCAGTGTCCGTCATCGCTCTTTTCCGGGAAACAGGCATCGGTGGGCGGCTGAAGCTGCTGGTAGACGCGGAAAGTCTGGTCAACGACGGCGCGGCTGTGGTCGCGTTTGGTTTGGCGACAGCGTATGTGAACGGCGTTTCGACGACGACGGCGGGCGCGGCGGGATCGTTTCTGTTGGTGGCAGGCGGCGGGGTTCTGGCCGGCGGATTGGTTGCGGCCGCCACCTTACTGTTGGCGGGGCGGGCGGAGGATCATTTGGTGGAGATCACCTTTTCTGTGGTGGCGGCGTATGGTTCGTTTTTGCTTGCCGACGAACTGCATCTTTCCGGCATATTGGCCACAGTAACAGCGGGGGTGATCTTCGGCAACACGGGGCCTATCGGTGCGTTTTCCGACCGCGGGCGGGAGGCAGTGGAGTCGTTTTGGGAGTTTGCGGCATTCGCCGCCAACTCTGTTATCTTTTTGCTTATCGGCTTGCGCGTCGTTCATGTGCCGATGCTGTCATATTGGGAGACGATTTGTGTCGCGATTCTGCTCGTGCTATTCTCGCGTGCGCTGGCTGTGTACACCACGTCGCTCGGCTTCCATTGGTCGCGCTGGAAGGTGTCCTTGTCGCATCAGCACATTCTGTTTTGGGGCGGCCTTCGCGGGGCGCTCGGGCTGGCGTTGGTTCTCGGCCTGCCGGACGATTTCCCCAACCGGGAGGCGATCTCCGTCGCGACATTTGGAGTCGTGGCTTTTTCGGTGATTGTGCAGGCGGTTACGATGAAGGGATTATTGCGGCGGTTGAAGATAACTTGAGTGGTTAACCGCCGAAAGGTACTGAGTTTGCCCCAAGCCAATCGACAAACTGATCGCGCTGAACTTCGCCGGATGCAATACCGAGAATGACTCGCTCCTGATCCTCAACCGAGGTCGAGATCTCCAATCCGTTCAATACCAGGAACGTTTCCAAAACCGCATGTCCAATCCGCTTATTTCCGTCAACGAACGGATGGTTCATGACGAGCGAAAAGCAGAGCGCTGCAGCCTTGTCAATCGTTGTCGGATAGAGTTCAACGCCGTCGAACGTCATGCGAGGTTGGGCTAGTGCAGATTCGAGCGCGCCAATATCCCGAATGCCTGCCATGCCACCGTGTTGGTGAATGACAATATCGTACAACCGTAGGACTTCGCCGCTGGAAAGATAACGCACTTATGCTAGCCGCTTGTACAGCTCAGCGTTCTTCTTCAGTACATAGCCTGACGCCTTCTCGAAATCCTCGGCCAAATCGACCAATATCGACTCGATACCGATTCGGGCCAAAAGCTCTATCGAAACGCCGAGGCGATTGGCCTTCTCGTGAAGTTCCTGCAATTGTTCGTCTGGGATTGGGACCGTAATTTGGGTCATTGGTTCCTCTCGGCACCGTTTTGACTATTATGCACAAACCGAAGATGTGCCGAGCGATTCCGGCTATAATTGAACGGAAATTCGCGCAACGAAGGGGTTGGCAATGGCTACAGAGTTGAAGCACGAGCAGAAAGAGCCGGAATTTGTCACCATATCCGGCAGGCCGGTAAAGGCCGTCTACGGACCGGATGACCTGAAAGAGATCAAGCCGGAGGAGATCGGCGAGCCGGGTCAGTTCCCGTTCACTCGCGGCATCCACAAGGTGATGTATCGCAAACAGCTGTGGACCATGCGGCAGTTCGCGGGCTTCGGCACGCCGCAACAGACCAACGAGCGTTTCAAGTTTCTGCTTGCCAAGGGCCAGACGGGGCTTTCCACCGCCTTCGACCTGCCGACGTTGATGACGCGGGACAGCGACGATCCGCTATCGGTCGGTGAGGTCGGCAAGTGCGGCGTTGCGGTCGATACGCTCAAGGATTTTGAGGTTCTTTACGGCGGAATCAACCTGGGCGGGGTCAGCGTTTCCATGACGATAAATGCGCCCGCCGCCATCATCCTGGCCTTCTATATCGCGACCGCCGACAAGGAGGGCGTTGCGCGCGACCAGCTCCGTGGTACATGCCAGAATGATATACTCAAGGAGTTCCACGCACAGAACGAGTTCATCTATCCGCCACAGGCCTCCGTCAAATTGGTGATCGATACCATCGAGTTCTGCGCCCAAGAAATGCCGCAATACAACCCTGTCAGTATCAGTGGATATCATATTCGCGAGGCAGGATCCACGGCCGGTCAGGAACTGGCATTTACCATCTATGATGGTATCACCTATGTCGAAGAATCGATGAAGCGGGGATTGGATGTGGACTTGTTCGCGCCCCGACTCTCCTTCTTCTTCAATGCGCACAACGAGTTCTTCGAGGAGATAGCCAAATATCGCGCCGCACGGCGATTGTGGGCGCACCTGATGCGGGACCGATTCCATGCCAAAAACGAGCGCTCCCTATGGCTGCGGTTCCATGCGCAGACTGCGGGCTGCTCGCTCTACAACAAGCAGCCCTATAACAACCTGATGCGCGTGGCATATCAGGCGATGGCGGCGGCGCTCGGCGGCTGCCAATCGCTGCATACGAATAGCATGGATGAAACACTCAGCTTGCCGACGGAAAGCGCGGTAACACTCGCCCTGCGCACGCAGCAGGTACTGGCGCACGAGACGGGTATCACCAACACCGTGGATCCGCTCGGTGGCAGCTACTACGTGGAGCGATTGACAAAGGATTTGGAAGACGAGGCATGGGAGTATATACATCGCATTGACGAAATGGGTGGCATGATACGCGCCATTGAGTCGGGATATATACGAAAAGAGATCGCCGATGCCGCATACTATGATAGCAAGCGGGTTAACAACAGAGAGCGTATCATTGTCGGCGTCAATGAATATGTGGAAGAGGAAGAGAACGACATCGAAATACTGAAGATCAGCCGTGCGTTGGGAGAGGAAAAGGCGCGCGAACTGCAATCTCTCAAATCCAATCGGGACAACGCGGCGGTCACAAAGGCGCTCGCGGACGTTCGACAGGCCGCAAGGGACGGCAAAAACGTCATGCCGGAGCTGGTCGCGGCAGCGAAGACCTACGCCACGCTAGGAGAGTTGTCAAAGGCATTGGAAGATGTGTATGGCCGATACGATGGTGGCAATCTTTGGTAGCGCGTATGGTGCTGGCAAAAGTCGGTCTGGACGGTCATGATCGCGGCGTCAAAGTACTGACAAGATGCCTGCGCGAAGCAGGGATTGAAGTGATTTACACGGGCCTATGGCAGACACCCGCAGCGGCGGCCAAGGCGGCGATGGAAGAGGACGTGGACGTGCTGGGTCTCAGCCTGCATTCCGCCGCGCACAACACCCTCGTGCCATTGGTGCAGGAGGAGATGGCGCGGCACGGCCGGTCGCATGTTCCCATTGTGATCGGCGGCATCATCCCGCCGGAAGATGTCGAGACGCTGAAGGCCACCGGAATTGCCGCGATGTTTGGGCCGGAGCACTCGCTGGATGAGGTGGTGGAGACGATCAAGCGCGTCGCGGTGCGAAATGGCAAACCGGCGCGCCTACCCGAAAGCGGTGGAATCCAAGAATGGTTTGCCGCGTCGGAAACCGGAGATCGGTCCGCACTGGGCCGGGTGCTCTCCTGGATCGAATCAGACTCATCGCAAACAGAAATCGAATCGATGTTGGGCAGCGGGCCGACAAAAGCGCCATGCATCGGGATCACGGGCGCGCCGGGAGTTGGCAAGAGCACACTCATCGCGCAGGTGCTCCGAGAGATTCGGCATCGTGGAAAGAGCATCGGCGTGGTGGCGGTGGACCCGGCTAGCCCGATCACCGGCGGCGCGCTGCTCGGCGACCGCGCGCGCATGACCGGCATCGCCGAGGATCCTTGTGTCTTCATCCGTTCGTCGGCCAGCCGTGGCGCGATGGGCGGCATTGCCCCGATGACCGGAGCAATGCTGCGCGCCATGGACGCGTCCGGCTTCGACGCGCTGTTCGTCGAGACCGTCGGCGCTGGGCAGAACGACGTGGAAGTGCGGAAGGTGGCCGCCACCGTGGTCTTGATGATGATGCCCGGCGCGGGGGACGATCTGCAGTTGCAAAAGGCGGGCATCACGGAGATAGCGCAGGTGTTCGTTGTCAACAAAGCCGACCTCCCTGGCGCGGACAAGCTGATGGCCCAAATCCGGCAAGAGATATTGAAGGACGTGCCGATTATCAAAACCATCTCCGCCACAGGCGAAGGGATTTCGGCGCTTGTGGACGTGCTACTTTCCGCTAAGACTGACTGAGGGTTCTCCTCCTGCGCCAAAGCAGGAGCAACGGCAGTAAGCCAGCTGCAAGGGTTGGCTCGGGCACTGCTGTGGATAGATAAAGCCGGTTGTCTAAGTGATTGGGATCCCATGCCACCCACATCACTTGTCCGTTTGGACCTATCTGGATGCCTTGACTGTTGAATTTTCCCGCATTGGTTCCTAATGCGTCGTCCGAAAGAGCGAAGTCGTCAACATAAACGCGATTCTTGCTTCCCAGGTAGCCATCTCGCACCGTCCACATAAGGTGTCCAGAATCATCGATTCCCGATCGATAAGCATCAGGAATGACGTTGTCGCCAAGCGCTTCGAAAGATACATCCCTGGTATCGACCATAAGGTGTGCATGGGTCCAGTTTGGCAGCTGAGCGTCCCAATAGGCATGGCCGTTATTGGCGACCTGCAGGGCCTCTCGTTGCTGCAGTGTCTGGGTGCCAAAAGCTTCATACGAGATATTTCGATTGTTGACGAATAGTCCGTTGAGCGGGTTAGACGTCAAACCGTTCCCGGTGTACCACAGCAAGGCGCCGTCGCTGCTCACACCTCGAGTAAGGCATTTGTGATCGATTCCATCGGCTCCATATACGGAATTCGTGAAGTCAAATGAGTTGATGAAGATGTGATCAATGCCATTGATTCTCGCAGTCCAATAGATGTCGCCAGCGTCACTCAAGCCAATCGGAGAAGCGGCAACGTTCGGACCGACGATACTTGCCGAATATGCTGTCTGGTTGAAAAATACCTGTGATATTCCGTTAGTCTCATTAGCTGACGCCCCCCACGCTACATCGCCATTCCGATTCACGTGTTGGGAAGTTATACTCACTGTACCGGTGAGGATTGAGTCCGAAATAGGCTGAGAACCAAGGAAGAGATGGAGGCTGAGTTTTCCTGAGCTACTTTCCGATACCTTCCAAAGCGGTTGGCCAGATGCATCAATTCCACCTCGAAAATACTGATAGATCACGTTCGGATTGAGAACCGAACTGCTCCAGTCATGATGGTCGGTATAGATCGTAAAGTGCGGTCCACTTGTAAAGGCTGCATACGCCACTTGTCCTTTGTCATTGATGCCCAAGCAATCCGCAACTCTTTGCGGTCCGAGCCACGCGGTCAAGTTCTCGAGATTTCGGTATACATCGACATTGTTGCTGCCTTGAAAGTTTAGATTGTAAGCCGGCTGGCCCGCGCGATTTACGTATGCTCCCGTATTCTCCGCATTGGATGCGCCGAGGAATCCTTCTTGGAGCAACTGATGATGCCACTGTTGCTGTGCCCAAGTAATCTGGCAAAGCAAGCCAATCCAAATGCTAATTACCGCCTTTGGGGTAATAACCATTCACAATCCTCCGTTACTGCCGAATTTCACGGCTTTCTTGCCCTCCCATAGATGACTCCGAAAATCTACGAATCTATTCCCTTGACAAGAAAGAAAGCTAAGAATCCGGCGAAAAGCATGAACTGACTGACCAACTCGGTCCAGATTCCATCGTACCGCACGACAGCCCTGCAGGAAGCAATGGGAGGCAGTCGAACAGGATCAGTATTCGAACAAGCTATTGGAGCAACCCATGTTATCTCTCATCCTCGCCTCGATCATCGCCGCACAATCTCCCAAGATTGACCTGCCCAAGAACAACACCGTCCACACCGTCGCCACCGCGCACCTGGACACCAACTGGCTCTGGACCATCCAGGACACCATCCGCGACCACCTGCCCAAAACCCTCAACGCCAATTTCGCTTTCTTCGACCAATACCCCGATTACGTCTTCAACTTCGAAGGCTCATTCCGCAACATGATCGTTAATGGGGAACCGCAGACCGACCCCGCAAAGTTTTCTTCGCCCAATGTAAAGCGGGTCCCGGTCGGCTGGCTGGCCACGCATCGGCACGACAAAACCGGTGGAAATGATCTTTACATCGATTGCTACCTATTTAAGTATGATATTATGGTGCCTAAGGGAACGACAACCTTAATCTTGCCGAGTGACCCGGATATCAAGATTCTGGCGCTTGCTTCTATCAAGACGAATGCGCCGGCAATTGACGAAGCCATGCTGCCGTACCAGTAATACCGAATAAATGCCAGGTTCCAATGCAGCAGGGTCTGACGGCACGCCGATTGCCGTTCCTTAGAAAACCCTAAGGGAGGCAGGCGCACTTGAAGAAACTATTCGCACTCACCGCATCGATCGTCGCAACCGCTTCCTTCGCGACCACATTGGACTTCGAAGGAATTCCATCCGGCGCGATTACCGGCTACGAATACCTGGCAAACGGGGTCTACTTTGGCGGACCCGCCGGAGCACAGGTATACGATTACGGATCCGGCTTTGGTATCACAGAAATTTTGACGTCGGGCGATTGGTATTCTCCGCTGGTAATTACATTCTGCGCGCCGGGCGATTCGTCGATTGACGCCATTTCCAATACTGTTCAGTTCTATAACCACTTCGGTCCGGGCAACGGTCTGGAAACCGACATGCTCCAGGCCTGGGCTTATGATATCAACGGCGTCCAGATCGATTACCAGCAGCTCATCGGTGATGGCTGGTTGAGCTTCGCCGGCGGCATCCATAAGGTTGTCGTTGACGACATGCAAGATACAGCCTTCACAATCGACGACCTTTCTTTCCAATCGGTACCGGAGCCCGGCACATTCGCTGCGCTTGGCATTGCCGTTCCGTTACTATTCCGACGCCGAAAAAATTCGTAAGCGCTTCCCGGTCACTTGAATCTCCTCCGCGGTAAATGCAGGACCCCCGACCAAATCGGCCGGGGGTCTTCCGGTTAGCTCATAAACTCCGGCGGGATATGGAACACCGTGTCGCCATACATCAACTGGTTCTGGCAGATTTGGCCCGAGTGGTAGTGCATGTTGCTCAACGAAATCTCCATCAGCACGGAACCAGGCATCTCCCCGAAGCTGGTCTTGTACTTCTTGTCGAACACGCCGTCTCCCGCATCCTTAATCGCGGCAGCCAACTCGTTTGCGCTGGCCTTCAGGTCGGATCGGCCCTGATCGGCGCTCTTGTACGCCTCAAACTGTAGCGGCCCTTCAACCGTCTCGCCACGGAATAACGCTGCAAATCTGCGGTTCACTGTGGCACATTCGGCAAGCTGGTGCAGCGGCGTTCGAGTGTTCGGATCGTCGCCTTCCGGGCACGGTCGCCAGTTCAGTTTATCGGGCGGTGTCTTCTCCACGGCGTGGGCCAAGAACAGCGCCGCCCGCTGAAGCAGCCCTGCATGCCATTCAATTGCTGTCATGTCTTCCTCCCTGCAAAAAAGAATAGTTGCAGGATACCTTGTGCAAAACCGTTGAATAGTCTAAACGTCGAAAGATCAGTAGGACCTTTGGAGGTGTGTTCATGTTGCGATTTGTCTGCTTCGCCGGCCTCTTCATAGCGGCTCAGGCCGCTTTGGGCGACGTAGGCTCCGCCCGCACATCCGTTTACTATCTGGAAGCCGCGAAAAGTCGGGCCACCACCGTGGCCCAACCGCCGTCAGAGCATCGGGAGCTGGCGCGCCATTCGGTCTGGCACAACAGGTTCCATTCGACCGGCTATTGGCCAGGGTTTTACTATTTCAGCGCGCCGATAGTGACGTGGAACTTCAGTTATTCTCCGCTCATTTGGAATCCCGTCGTCTTTCCCGTTTATCCAACCGTCTGGTATCGAACGTTCTATTGCGGCTGCTATCGACCTGTCATCCATTTTGGGCGATGTTGGCGGTGGTAGGCACAATCTTTGCTGCACTCGTCATCAATGCTGAAGCGATCTCCATGGATTCTGCAACTTCAGTCCACTGTATGGACTTCTATGAGAGCAATTACGTGATGGCGCCCTGGAATGAGCGCGATATCGATTTCCTGTCGAATTCTCGCCTAAGGACGCTAATAATTGGTGATGGCCGTTGCGAAATAACCTACGAAGCTGCGAAATTCCTTATTTGGCCGCGTCAACCGAGAATTGCCTTGCAGTTGTTTCCAGTCAAACCAATTAGATTCTAAACGGATGAGGCAGGAGGCCGGGTAAGGCGTAAGTCGTGGCCGAACCGCTGTCATCGACCAAATGAATCTTGGCGTGTGGTGCGGCAAATTCGGAAATAACTTGCAGGCAGGCGCCACACGGAAATCCGCCGTCGCGAGTCACCACAACCAACTCGGTCAGCTTCTTTCTGCCGCCAGCGACCATGGCAAAGATGGCGTTCCGCTCCGCGCAGATCGATAGGCCGTAGCTGACGTTCTCCACGTTGCAGCCGGCAAAAATCGTCCCGTCCTCCGTCCGCACCGCCGCCCCCACGGGGTAGTTCGAGTAGGGGCAATAGGCGTTTGCCCTCGCTGCCCTCGCGGCATCGATTAGGTCCTGCATGCCGATACTGTACCTTCCCGTAACGCTGGCTTCCAGCCGGCATAGGACATATAGGACATATACGACCTATAAGTCCTGTGTGCCCAATTGAGGAGGGCGCCACCGCTATCGTTTCAGTTCGGCAATGGTGACGCCGCCGCCGCCTTCGGTGATGGTTGCCATGCGGAAGGATTTGACCGCCCCGTGCGAGCGCAGCATCTCATGGGACAATCGTCGCAAAGTTCCCGTCCCCTTGCCATGGACAACGCGCACTGTGTCCAGCCCGGCGAGAACCGCGTCGTCCAGGTATCGGTCCAACTTCTGCATCGCCTCATCGGCGGGCATCAGCCGTAGATGCACCTCCGGCGATATCTCAAAGGCCCGGTCCAACTGCAGCCGCGTGCTCTTTCCCGCCAGCCGCTTGGGTGGCGCAACCTCCGCCACCGACAGGTCCGCAGCATCAACCGTCATCTTCAGCGCCCCCACCAGCACATGGGCCTTGCCATCCGCCGGATCGGCCAGCAGCCGGCCGGTCTGCGAATATCCGGCGATTTTCACCGTGTCGCCCTTTTTCAGATTGGTGGGTCGGGGCGATCGGATCGGCGTCGGGGCGATCTCTTCCACAAACTCGCGCGATACCTCGTCCAGCGCCTTGAGCTCCTCTTTCAGGTCCTGAACATCGTGCCCCTTTCGGCCCTTCAACTCCGCAAACAGCCGGTCGGCCTCGTCACGAATCTGACGCCGAACTTCGTCGATCTCATCGCGCACATTCTCCCGCGCCTTCAGACGCCGCTCCTCTACCTCTTCGATCTTGTTCGCCAATTCCATCCGCTCTTTTTTCAGCTCTTTCGCTTGGCGCAGCGCATCGTCCAGCGCGGCTTCGGCATCCTTTCGGGCCTGCTCCAACTTCCCCATCATCTTGGCAACGTCTTGTTGCGCCTCGCTCAAGCCCGACCGAGCCTCCGCCAGCACGTCGTCGGGTATTCCAAATCGCTGCGCGATGGTGAGAGCGTGGCTAGCGCCGGGCACGCCGATGATCAGCCGGTACGTCGGACCGAGGGTCTGTACGTCAAACTCCACCGCGGCGTTTTGGATGCCGGATGTGTTATAGGCATAGGCTTTCAGCTCGCCGTAATGGGTCGTGCAGATGATGCATGCGCCCGTCGCCACGAGCCGCGACAGAATGGCCTTTGCCAAAGCCGAACCCTCCGCCGGATCGGTTCCCGCGCCCACTTCGTCCAGCAGAACCAGCGCCCCCGACTTGACACCAACCAGCATTCGTTGAATGTTCTTGAGATGGGCGGAAAAAGTGGATAGGGACTGCTGCAAGCTCTGCTCATCGCCGATATCGGCCCATAGTTGGCTGAACACACCGAGCGAGGCATCCGTGGCGGGGAGATGCATTCCGCATTGGGCCATCGCTACGCAGAGACCCGCGAACTTTAGCGCCGCTGTCTTTCCGCCCGTGTTGGGTCCTGTTATCAGCAGGCATTGGAACGATTTTCCGATCTCCAGATCGATTGGGACGACCGCGTCAGCGTGAATGAGCGGATGGCGACCGCGGCGGACGATCAGTTGCGGCGTATCTTTCAGCTCTGGTTCGACGCAGCCAAGGTCCGCGGAGAGGCGACCCTTCGCGAAGATCAGGTCCAGGTGCAGGCAGGCGTCGCCGTTCGCCGCGATCTCTTCCGAATGCGTCCCAACTTCCGCGGACAGTTCCCCGAGAATGCGTTCCACTTCATGCCGCTCCGCCGCCTCCACCTCGCGAATCTCGTTTCCGATGGCCACGATCTCTTCCGGCTCTACGAACACGGTCTGCCCGCTGGCGCTCACGTCGTGGACGATGCCTTTGACTTTGCCCTTGTGGTCGGTACGAACCGGCAGGCACCAACGTCCGGAGCGCTGGGTGACGATAGTGTCGGAGAGGGCCTCCCGGTGGCGGTTGCTTAGGGCCTGCATCCGTTCGCCGACCCGGTTGGCAAGCACATTCTTCCGGGTTCGCAAGCGCGCAAGCTCTGAACTGGCTGAATCTTTGACGAACCCATCCGGCTCCAACGTGTCACGCAGCCGTTTTTCCAGGCCCGGTAAAGGGGTGATGAGGCCGGCGCGGTCGGCTAGCAGGGGGCAGGGCTCTGTCCGGTGGACGAGGAAGGCGTGCATCTGGCGGCCGGCGGCGAGGCTCTCATAGACCGCGAAGAGGCCTTCGCCGGGCAGGGTCATGCCTTTCGAGGCCGCGTCGACCGCCTTGGCGACATCACGCAGGGAGGCCAAGGATGGGATCACTTGGGTGTCGATCAGCCGCCTCGCCTCGCCGGTTTCCCTCAATCCCCGCTGTACAATCGTTCGCTCCGCGCTCGGCTCCTGCGTCCGGGCAGAGGCCGCCGCCTGCTCAGTATCGCACCGGGCGGCAAGCAGCTCCAACACGGCAGGGAAGTCGATCACCCGCAGGGCGTGGGAGTCCATGAGGGGATTCTGGCCCATACGACCCATAGGACGTATAAGACATATACGACCTATACGTCCTATACCGGCTGGGCAGGGTCATCCAGCATCTGTTCCAGCGCCTGGACCGGGTCCCGGCTGGCTGTGAGGGCGCGGCCGACGACCACGTAGCTGGCGCCAGCCGCAAAGGCCTCGGATGCCGTCGCGGTCCGCTCGTGATCGTGCGTATCGGCCCCCGGATGCCGCACCCCAGGGCAGACCAGGAGAAAGTCCGGCCCGAACGTGGCCCGCAAATGGGAGGCCTCGCGAACAGACGAAACCGCACCGTCCAGACCGCAAGTGTGGGCCAGTTTCGCCAATGACTCCACATGCTCCAAAACAGTCCGATTGACCCCCAGCTCTTCCGACAGCATGCGGTCCGACAGGCTGGTCAGTACGGTCACGCCTACCAGGAATGGCCGTTCCAACGGCCCGGCATCTTCGGCGGCCTCCACAGCGGACCGCATCATCGCCGCACCGCCGCTCGTGTGCAGGGTCAGCATCCAGACGCCGTACTTGGCGGCCTCGTACACGGCGAGTGCGACCGAGTTGGGAATGTCGTGGAATTTCAGATCGAGGAAAATTCGTTCCGCGCCGGCGTCCCGCAGCCGGGCGATCACGTCAAGCCCATGGCAGACCGTGAGGGCCGGGCCGATCTTATACGTGGTGATCTGCTCGGAAAGGGTCCGGACGAGGTTCGCGGCGTCTTTTAAGGAACTGGTATCGAGCGCGACAATAATTCTGCTTCGGTTCATTCAACCCCTCACGTTGTCCACCCAGGGGCAATTCAACAATAGGCTACCTGACGGACCGTCCAGCGGGCAACCGTCTGGGACTGGAGTACAATGCTAGAGTGGCATCCAAACCGATTGAAAGTATCACGGTGGGACGGCAAGGCGAAATCAACCTGCCGCGGGACCTCAAGGAGCGTTACGGCTTCGCCCCCGAGCAGTTGGTGCGGGTCATCGGAACGCGCTACGGTGTTTTGCTGATTCCCTTGTCCGACGATCCGCCGAGCGCAGAACTTCAGCAAGAGTTACAAGCATGGCAGGAGCTAGGGATTTCTTCTTGGAATGATTTCCTTTATTGATGAGTAGCGGATGACGTCAGGCGAGACTACTGTTGCCCGAGCTACCAGCGCAAAGACCTTGGCGCCGCTGCTTGGTTTTCTCGAATTCGTCGGCGACATCACGTTGCTGACAGGTCAGTACTTCGCCCGACTCTTCGCGCCGCCATACGAATTTCGGGAGCTGGTCATGCAGATGGCCTTCATCGGCGTCGCCTCGGTGCCGATCGTGGCGGTAACGGCAGGCTTCACAGGAGCGGTCCTTTCCCTGTACACAACCCAGCTACTTACCACATACGGCGTAGGTTCGCTCGCGGGTGGGGCGGTCGGTTTGGCGATGACGCGGGAGCTGGGCCCGGTGTTGGCTGGAATCATGGTGGCGGCCCGGTGCGGCTCGGCGATGGCGGCCCAAATCGGATCGATGAAGGTCACGGAACAGATTGACGCGCTGAGGGCCCTTGCCGTCTCTCCCATCAATTACTTGGTGGTTCCCCGCGTGTCGGCATCTCTTATCATGCTGCCGGTGCTTTGCCTCATCGGCATGTATTCCGGCGTTATCGGCGGCATGTGGGTCAGCGATTCCCTCGGCGTTCCGCGCGCCGCGTTCATAAGGACCCTGACCACCATGGTCGTTCCGCACGACATCTACGGCGGGCTGATAAAGAGCATTGTCTTTGGCCTCATCCTCACCATCGTGAGCTGCCGCCAGGGCCTTGCGACCGAAGGCGGCGCGGTCGGCGTGGGCCGCTCAACCACAAACGCTGTGGTCTTCTCGATGGTACTCATCTATATCACGAACTATTTCCTTGCGACCTGGCTTTTTACGAACCGGTAGCGCCCACCGCCTTTTTCTCACCCGCAGCCGCCACCGGCCGTTCCAAAACGATCCGGCCTTTCCGCTTGGCAGCCAAATCCACTTGGAACCGAACGATGTCGATCAGCGCGGTGCTGGGCAGCGTCGCATCGAGGTCCTTGTCCTTGTAGACCATCGTCAGAACGTCGTCCTTCAGTTCCACTGTGCGAGAAACTTCCCGGCCCGGTCCGTTCAGAGTAAACGGCTTTAGGCATTCATCGAGCTTCCAACCCTTCGGAAGCATCACTTTGAGGACGACCGATTGGCGAACATTGTCATGGAACACGAACGGATAGTCGCGCACATCGTCTTCGCCCGTCCAGCTTTCCCGCTCCAGGTCTCCGCTCTCGCCGAGGGCGGACAGCACCAGCTTCTGATCGACCATCTCTCCGGCCAGCGGCACGTGGCCCTGCGTAAGAACCGTGAGCGGCCCAGTGGTGTCATCGGACGGCTTGTAGCTGACCGTGATGTCGCGGACGCCGGGGTAGACGTCTTTGAGCGAGGATCGGAACACCTCGTCGATTTTCGTGTGGTCCTTGCCAGTGACGGCGTCCTTGATGTTGCTTGCCGCGCTTCCGTAGGCATTGATTTCCAACTTCACATCGCAACTGTTATCTGGGTTCACTTTCACTTCGACGGTGAGTTGGGATTCAGCGGGCTCGAGCAGGTTTCGGCTTGGAGCGCTCACCACTTCGCCGCCGTGCTCTCGGATCACCAATGCCTCCACGCCCTTGACCGAATCGGGGACATCTCCAAATTGGGTGCTCGGGTCCGTTGGGTCCATCCAGACCTGTTTGCCATCCAGATCGGCCACCACGATGCAGTGATCGAATCGATAAACGGAGGGCAGTTCGTCGTGGATTGGGTCCGTATCGCCCGCGGAGAGCAGAGCGAGCCATGCGTTGATCCCCAGCGATCGCAACGTTGCGACGAGGAACAGGCTCTGGTCCTTGCAATCGCCGTACCGCTTCAGATAGACCTCAGCCGGCGGGTGGGGAAGATGGCTGCTCTCATCCAGGGAGACGGAGACGTACCGAAAATTGGAATTCATCCACTTGAGAATCGCGGCGGCCTTGTCGGTCGGGCTGGCCGCGGTCCGGGTCACGTCCGCAACCATCAGGCTGATTTCAGGATCCAATTTCGCCAAAGGCATGGCGAGGCCCCAATACCATTTTCCAACGTCTTCCCAGCTTTTGTTGGTCGAGATCTCTGTTCGCGGGAAGAGGGAGGAGAGAGGCGGCATCGAGGGCTCAGATTGGACGGCATCAAGCTTCGTCATCCTCCAGACCATCCGTTTTCGCGAGTCGCCCAGGTTCGTGATGACGGGCTCGACTGTGTGATTCGTGTTCCGGAAAAAGAACGGTCCCGAATCCGAGGGGAATTCGAGCACCAGGGAACTTTCCAGACAGGGCGCGCCGGTCCAGTAGATCCAGTTCTCTGAAAAATGGCCGGGCATGACCTCCTTGACCGTTTCGGTGGCATAGTAATAGTCCAGGATGCAGCCCTTCGTGACGCCTGGGAACGAGAATCGAACCACCTTTTCGCTAGAGTAGACCCCGTCGTCCCCGCTGTCGCGGCCCTCATGGAAGTCGCTTTTCGGGATCTCGATGACCGTTCCATCGGTTCGAATCGTCCGCGCGCGAACGGAGATCAGCTTTTGATAGTAGCCGTTGTAGTGAATTTCGATATCCGCGATGCCGCTTCGAATCGCTTCGTCGCTCAGCACCTGTGTCGTGTACTGGGTGACTTCCGTGGTGTGGCCGTTCTTCTCTCGCAGGAATGCGCCGTGGTCGTAGACGGTGAGGGCCGGGGCCTTAATGTTGGCCGGGGCGCGCTTGGCAATCGCGATGAGGGTCTTTGTGTCCGCAACCTCCTTTTCCCATGAGGCAGCGGCCGTAATAGAGGCGATCCCGGCAAAAACAACACACACAGCAAAACGTTTCATCGTTCCCTCCCAAAGTCAGCCAACGCGGCATGCAACGACCCGCCCGCGGCCACTACAGCCGGCCGATAGGGCTTCTTGCCATGAAACGGAACTTTTGTCCTTAATCCGTCATCCGTAGAAGTGGGGGTTTCTCGAAAAAAAGCCTGCGGCTCGATCTCCACCGGCGATGAAAATAGACCGAAACTCTTGTTACGTTTCGCGCACGCGGACGATACTAATGTCCCGGAGTTTTGACTCGATGCTCCGCCCTTTCGCGGTTCTCCTTTGGTGTACGGTCGCGGTTTTCGGAGAGGTCATCCTAGCAACGATCCTCGGTCCGGCCGGGGCCATTGTCGGCGCGGCGGCGCTTCTGTGGCTCATTTCTTACGGCGCGGAACACACGAGTTTTTCCCAGCCTGAGCAAGATGTGTTGACACGGGAAGATACACGGCCTATAATGTCTCCGTAAGAACCATCCAATTTGGTTCGGAGGGGTGAGCCATGCGGCAAATCCGTGCTTTTACGCTGATAGAACTGTTGGTAGTCATCGCCATCATCGCAATCTTGGCCGCCATTTTGTTTCCTGTCTTTGCCCAAGCCCGCAACGCTGCTAGGACGCGCCAATGCGCGTCCAATATCCGACAGATGGCCATAGCGGTGGAAATCTATCTGTCGGATTACAACGACGCCTATCCCATGAACCGGATGCCGGATCCGGCCCACGGCTACGTTCCCAGCTCGAACTGGGGCGCTTTGCATGGGTCTTGCATCGACTGGAAACGGGTCATCGCCAACTACGTAAAGAGCAAGGACGTACAGAAATGCCCCGCAAATCCGCTAGTCTGGACATCCGCGGATGGAGGCTGGGGTAATCAGGGCTATCCCGGCATCGAATCGAACCACTGTTATGGAAAGGCGACCGATCGGCCCGAGGACAGGCCCGAATGGTATCCGAAATCCTACGCCTATAATGGCCGGTGGTTCCATGAATCGTCGGCGCTGGATTTGGGGCTCTCCAACCGCCAGCGGCCTCGAAACAAGAAGGAATTGAAGGAACCGGCGGCGCTGATTTACATTCTCGAGTCTCGCGGGAGCCCACCGGACCTGGGTGACTGGTGCATTGTCAACGGCGCATGCGAATGCACGAACTGTGATAAGAAGGCGAGCCTGTTCTTCAACCACAACGGAATTCACAACTGGGTGTTTGCCGATACCCATGTTAAGAGCCTCCGGTTCAGCCAGACGATCTATCCGCACCAGTATTGGACGGACGGGCCGATCTATCCGCACACTAACACCTCGTCGCAGGCCTTCTTGGAGAACGAGTTCAAGAACGCCTGGTGGGATTTGCGGGACTGATTCCGCGGGCGCTTGGGATACTGCCAATTGGCGGCGATTGCAATTCGGACCCGAAGTTACAGACGGTTATCGGATCGGCTTGAAGGCATTAACCGGTCGCCGGCTGAAGAAGAGGTCGCCGGAAAATGACCAGCCCGTGCTGGTCTGGCTGATCCGCCGGATCCACGCGCAATACACATACTTGCTGTCCGCCGCGCAAGATATGTAGTCAAGATTAGGCTGCACGCAAAGGAACGACTCCGAAATCGCATCCGTTTTTTCCCAGACGTCCGTATCATAGCGGCCCTGCCCGTGATAGACCCGCCACTTTGAATTCATGACGTTGGGGTTTTGGCCGTCCCGATTGTCGAACCAGACCACATGAAGCGTGCCGTACGGATCGATGCAGACCCACGGCTCGTGCTGGATGTAGTAAGGCCAGATTGCCGCGTCGTCCGTCCATTTCGTCGCCTGATAATGTCGGATGGCGTCCTTAATTTCACTCAGTGGGGTGACGGTTTTGGCCGCGCTCCAGGTCGCACCGCCGTCCGTGGAACGCCGGTAATACAGTAGCAATGCCTTCCGGTCGGTCCCGTCGACATTGATCAGGGCGTAATTCTGGAAGACTGTGTAATAGGTCTGGCCGGGACAGGAAACGAGAACCCCGGAAATCCAGCGCTCCTGCGTGTCGCCAATGGCTTTGCTGACGTTGAAAATGGTTGTATGCCCTTGGAACGTCTGGCCACCGTCCGTCGAGCGAGATACGCGAAACGCGTCGATGCTGTTGCGGTCGGTTGATGTGAGCCAGCCTCCCAGAATGACATTCGCCTTGCAGGAGATCATGGGATCAATCGCTTCCGTGCCGCTGGGTTCGTTGTCCATTCGGGTCTTCATAGTAAAGGTATCGCCGAAATTGGCGCTTGTGGAGAAAAAGACGCCTTTGGAGACCGGCCCCCCGATGTATCCATCGGAATAGACCGCGTCCAAATTGCCGTTGCGCGTATCGATCCACTCCCGGTCGAGCGGCCCGGCGAGCACTGTTTTGTCCTGCGAGAAGCTTGCGCCAAAATCGCTCGAGACCGCCAGATTGACACCGTCCCCGGATGGCAGGTAGGAGACATAGACAATGCCGGCCGGACCTGCATGCACCTGGAAGTCGCAGCACGTGCCATTGAACACGTGGCTGGTGGGGAAGGTGGCGCCATGGTCGGAGGAGGCGTAGAAGATCGCCTGGCTGCTGGAGCCGTTATAGATATGGCCGGTCACATAGACATGTCCCTGATCGTCGGTCGCCACGAACGGCTCTCCGGCTTGGCCAAGGGCCATCGTCGTCCATGCGGGCTTTACGACCTGCGTATCCCCCGGTGGATGTTGGGTCGGCGATTGCTGCGCAATGATGACAAATAGGGCAAGCCAGAGGTTCATAATAACAGTGTATCACGACATCTCTTGACTTTCCGCTACCAACCGGCCATAGTTTGCGCCATGAGGCCCGGCGTTATTTTCTTGGAGGGATCGCCCCCGCTGCTGTTTACCGATCCCATCCGGTCGCTAACCGCTCGATCCATCGATGAGGTGGCGCCGGTGCTGCGCTCACTCGCGAGCGAGCTGGAGGCGGGACGGGCTGTGGCCGGATTCATGACATACGACGCCGGTGCTGCCTTCGGGCTGCCGACCCGCGAATCGGATGGCCTGCCGCTCTGCTGGTTTGGCGTCTACGAACGATGGGAGTCGGATTGGACCTGCCCATCCTCCGACCTTGCCGCGCCGCCGGAGGTGCATCCGAGGCCGGGAATAACAGAGCCGGAATATTTGGATACGGTCGAGGCGGTCCGCCGATGGATCGCCGCCGGGGACACCTATCAAGTGAATCTGACCTTCAAACTCCGATTTGAGGCGGACATCGATCCTTGGCAATACTTCCTGTGGCTCCGATCGGTCCATCCGGTGCCCCATGCGGCCTATGTGGACACCGGGGAGCATCAAATTCTCAGCCTGTCTCCGGAGCTGTTTCTTTCGGTCCAAGACGGGGTGGTGCGGACGAAGCCGATGAAGGGTACTCGTCCCCGCGGCGTTGCTCTCTCCGATGATCGGCGGCAAGCTGAGGCCCTGCTTGGCGATCCGAAGGAGCTGGCCGAGAACCTGATGATCGTGGACCTGATGCGAAACGATCTGGGCCGCGTCTGCGAATATGGCTCCGTCCATGTCGAGTCCCTGTTCGATGTTGAGAAGTATGCGACGGTGCATCAGCTCACGAGCCAGATCTGTGGCCAACTCCGAACCAACGTCACCCCCGCCGAACTTTTCGCCGCCACCTTCCCGCCCGGATCGGTGACGGGGGCGCCAAAACGTCGGACGATGGAGCTGATTCAGGACCTGGAACCCGAAGCCCGCGGCATGTACACCGGCACGATCGGCTGCTTCCTGCCCGGTCCCCTCCCCCGCTGTCAGGAGGCCGACAACCAGAATCCCCTCCCCCGGTTGCGGGGGAGGTTTAGGGTGGGGGCTCGTTCTGAAAGCCCTCCCCTTTTTTCAGGCGGCAGCCTGGGAAAGGGGGAGGGTTGGGTGGGGGTTCAATGCCGTTTCAACGTCGCAATCCGCACTCTGACGCATCAAGCGGGCCGATGGGAGATGGGAGTCGGAGGTGGCATCACCTGGGACTCCAAGCCCGAGAACGAATTCGAGGAGACGAGGCTCAAGGCGACCTTTCTTAGTGCTCGGCCCCGAGAATTCGAGATCTTTGAGACCATGATTCGTGGCGCCACCGGCCGGGTACGGTTTTTGGAAGACCATCTGGATCGGATGGCAGAATCCGCGGAATATTGGGGCTATCCGTTCGACAGAGCGGCAGCGCTAAGGCTTTTGGAGATGGAGAAAGGGGCCGTGATCCGGCTAGCGGTTTCCGCGCACGGCGAGTTGTCCATCGACTGTCGCCCCATGCCCAAGCCCCAGCGGCGAGTGAGGGCCGCGCTGACCAACCTCCGCGTCCAATGCGCCGACAGAATGCTGCGGCACAAAACGACGGAGCGGGCTTTGCACGACGAGGCGCGGCGGGTGGCGGAGGAATTGGGCTGTTGGGAAGGGCTGCTCGTCAACGAGATGGGCAACGTAACGGAGGGTAGCATCACCAACCTGTTCTATCTGCTGGACGGCCAATGGTGCACGCCGCCGGAGGTGGACGGCCTCCTCCCCGGCATCTGGCGGGCGCGGATGGCGCCAAGGCTCGGCGCGGTGGAGAGAAGCCTGCCGGTGGCCGAACTGAATCTGTGTGAGCGCATACTTCTTGGCAATTCGGTCCGGGGCGCGGTCGAGGTGGGGGAGATCGTCGGCGTCGATGGGTCGCCGCTGTTCCGGCGTGCGGCCATTGCGCGGGAGGCGGTAAGCTTTCCCTCATGATTCCTCCCCTTTCAGAACTACGCGACTTCGCCGCCGACATCGCCCATCGCGCGGGGCAGTTCACGCTGGAATATTTCAACAACGGAGTAGCGGTTGATCGCAAGGCCGACCAATCGCCGGTGACGGAGGCGGATCGGGGGGCGGAAAAGATCATTCGGGAGGCGATTCGACGGACCTACCCGTCGCACGGGATGGTGGGGGAGGAGTATGGCGAGGAGAATGGCGCGGCGCCGATAAGATGGGTGATCGACCCGATCGACGGCACGAAGGCTTTTATCCGGGGCCTGCCGACCTACTCGGTTTTGGTGGGGGTGGAGGTGGAGGGCCGGCCGGTGGCGGGGGCGGCCTATCTGCCGGCGTTGGACGAGCTGTATTGCGCGGCGGACGGCTGTGGCGTCGCGTGCAACTCCCGCCCGATCCACGTCTCGTCCACCGATCGCCTGGATGCCGCGTTGGTGGGTTTTTGCGAGCTGGCCTTTCTGTATCGACAGGGGAAGGCATCTTCGCTGGAACGCATGCTCCCCCTATGCGCCGAGGTCAAAACGCTGCCGGATGCCTACGGTCTTCTTATGGTCGCCGCTGGCCGCGCCGACGCGTTTATCGATGCCAGCGTCAGTCCGTGGGACGTCTGCGCGCTCTATCCCATCGTGCGCGAAGCCGGCGGCCAGATCACCGACTGGTCCGGCAACCCCAACTACTTCACGCCGAATGTGATCGGTAGCAACAGTGCGTTGCATGAAGTCGTTCTGAGAGTCCTGTAGCCGCGGGACCGCATGCCGATATCCGACAAGTTGGCAGCTCTCAAGCGCCCGCGTTTTCGGGGCTGCGATATCGACATAGCGGCAATTCTGTGTTATTATTGCAAGCGATGGTTTTTCATTCTTCTCGGCCTGGCTGCTAATGCCATTCGCGCTTGCGCGATGCTGAGGTGATAAAATGAGAACGCTTTTCGCAATGGTGGCGGCGATTGCCGCCGCGAGCATAGCCTTTGCCGACCTTCCCGGATTTACCAACGCTGGTTTTGAGTCGCCGAATCTCGGCACGGGCAATTGGTCTTATAGGCCTTCAGGCTTTGGTTGGAGTCTTACGAATAGTTCGGGGGTAGCGAATGGCAGCGGTCCGTGGGGCACCGGTGCGCACGGCGGCCAGCAATATGGGTTCGTCCAAACGAATAGTGGTACGCCGGGCGAGATACGACAACAGGTCTCGAATTTGGTAGTTGGGCAAGCGTATGTCGTACGCGCATGGAATGCCGTGCGTCATGGAGGTTTTGGGGCCGACACAAGCAACTCAATGCAGTTGACAGTGGATGGAGTCGCTCAAGGTGGAGGCGTCCTGCCTTTTTCCTTCAGTTGGCTTCAGTACCAATATCAACCTTTCGTCGCGACCGCGACGTCACAGATGATCGGCTTTGTCGGCTCATCTGGGGCGTCGCCCGATCGGGCATCTTTGATAGACGATGTTACGATCTCCACATATACTCCGCCATCGTACGGTTACCGGCATATTGGGAACGGGGATTTTGAATCGCCGAATCTTGATCCAAAAGCTTGGGCCTACGATCCGCGAACAGTTGGTGTCGGCTGGACATTTGTGCCGCACTTTGCGTTTGATCGCGGGACCGGCATAGCTTCGGTAGGCAGTCCTTGGGGTTCCACAGCCACCAACGGGAAGCAGTTTGGATTCGTCCAAAGGGACGGCTATGTATCGCAGGACATGACTGATCTGGTTGTTGGCGATCAGTATCAGGTACTGTTTGATCTATCTGGTTTGCCGGGAGCTGGCCACCACCTTCATGTGTTTGCGGATTCCCTTGAGATTCTGGGCTCCGTGTCCTCATTTGGTGTCTGGACCCCTGAGCAAACGGCATTCTTTGCGGCGACCTCAGCTACCATGAATTTGCGGTTCCAAGGGATCGATAATGGGCAGAATGTCTCATCCCTTATCGACAATGCGCGCGTTGTGCCGGAGCCGGCGACGGTGGCGCTGGGGTTGGGTGTTGTCGCGGCGGTTTTGCGGCGGAGAAGGCAGCGGAAATAGCCCGAGCGACGGAGTCGATCGGGGAGAATGGTTCCGCGGGGGGTTGGCCGGAAGGAAGGGCGCGCACACCGGGTTAGGACACACACGCCGCGTTCTGTTGGGCTTTGCCCGCCGCGGAGACCACTTCACCCTATTTGATTTCGAAACAGACGGCCGCGCCGACGCGGGTCGAACGGTTTCGGGATAGCCACCAGTGACTATGTTTTATGGATTGCGCTGCTGCAGCATTGGGGGTATGATACCTGAACAGGTAGACGCTTGTCAACTCTTTAGGGCTTTGGTCCGGTTGCCGCGCATAGTGGAACACCACGTCGCAACGGGGGAAGAAAGGTCAGTCCCATCAGGCGGCCAGCGACGGTATACTCAATCTCATGCTCACGAAAATCCCACACGGCCTCGAGCACGTTATGAACATTGACCCCGAAATACTAGGTGGCGAACCCTGTTTTAACGGCACCCGCGTTCCGCTGGACACAGTGGTCGATAACCTGGCTGCTGGTCACAGTGTCGAAGAAATCCTTGCCAGCTACCCCTCTCTGAGCGAGGAGCACATTCAGGCCGTGCTTCGCTGGCAGTTGGCTCTAGTCCATCAAGCGACGGATGCCGAATCATGCGTTCCAAGATTGCGATCCTGGTTCTAAGGGCGCCTTCGCAGGATTTCGTGGCCTTGGGTGAATTGGCCGAAGATGTACTGCTTGCTCTGGAAACTGTGAAGCCGGGGACCGTGGTGAAAATTGAAAAGAAAGGTTCTTCGTGAACATTTCTTCCGGCTATCGGATGGGATCTAGGATGGGTGAGAAACCACCAGGCATCGGAGTACCTCGTCATCCTGGAAAAAGAGCCTGATGGTCGCTATTCCGTCACAGCCCCCGATCTTCCGGGCTGCCACAGTTGGGGAGCGACGCGGAATGAGGCAATCGAACGCATTCGGGAAGCCATTGAGGTCTGGATCGAGTCCGCCAAGGCTGACGGCGCTTCTGTTCCGACGCCCGGTTCGTCCGGCGAGTACGTGCGGGTCGCATCGTAGTTTGATATTCCTCAACAATCACATTGTTGAGGGTCCGTGCCGACCACTGCGGCAATGGCGAATTCACGTGATTTGCCTCCACAATCACATGTACGGCGACAGGACAACGTCTGCACAACTCTTGCGGCGCTTTGATGGTCGGAAGACCGGTAGAGTTACGGCGCGTGGTGAGACACCACGGCGCGTCGGGGACCGGAACAGTTGCGTGGTGGACCACAAACGGCGGATTAAGGTAGAATTCATCGCTCTCCCGACCTGCAGTTCCTCTGCTAACGGGGTTGCGTAGGTCTGCCCGATGGACCTAGGACGTGGTGCAAGGGGCCAGCGAGGTCTAAGACCACACTGCGAAAAAGGGGACGACATGATACCATTGTTCATTTTGATTGCTACGGTTGCGGCGCAACCATTTTCGGAAGAGACTTACACCAAAGAGTGGGTTGTTAGTAAATGCGATGCATGTGAGAGAGAGTGCACCGGAATCTGGTCAGCCGCTAAGGCCGTGAACCAGGATGAAAGAGGTGGAAATGCGAGCCAGAAATATGCGGCATTGATCGTATCCGAGTGCGAGCGTACGAATGCTATCATTCATACTCTAAAGGCTAATCCCCGATCGCTCGCAGCGGCCAACAAGTTTCAACTCGTCTGTCTTGTCCTTTCTGCGAGGTGCCTTGGATTGAATCTGGCGAGGCCGCGTACGGCGGCAGACGCTGACGCATTCGAAAGGGCTAGCAGTCGCTCCAAGTCCTTCGATGCGGTGTCAACCAGTTTGCTATGGTACTGTGGAGTCCTCGTGCAGACTGCAGAGTCATTGGCAACAAAGGAAGTTCCAGACTGGGCGGCCCGAATCGAATCACAAATGAGGAGCTTGAAGGTCGAGGACTGAACTTTTCCGCGAATTTGCAATCCGTCCAGTCCGTCAACATGACGATCTGCGCGTGACAAAGAAGCATCATTGTACTTCGCTGAAGAAATCCCAGGCAAAAGAGGAGAGTGCCGAGCGAGATGATAGATTTGCATGACGAATCAACGATCGAAAATATTGTTTCGGAGCACTGGCCAGAATTTGAAAATGAAGCGGCGTTCGTAGGGGTTTTGCTGCAACGGCTGAGCCAAGATCGAGAATTACGGGTTAGCATGGAGTTAAGGCGGGACGATAGTAAGGGTGGTCGAGTACACGGAGGGAAAATTGGACTCGTTGGCCAACTTGGTGGAGTTATCCTGATGGAAAGAACGCATAGCGGTGTCTCCATTGAAGGTTATCCAGGAGATTTCGGCGAGACACCCCTTATCTGGAGGGATAGGTCATCTCGCGAGGGATGGCAGACTTCAGAACCGATAGGCGCCTCCGAATTGACCAGCGTATACCGATCGATTCGACGTGCCCTTTTGGCATCAAGGCCCCGCACTCGTTCTGATCGGCGGCCCGTCTCCTAATTGCGGACGGATTGAATTGCGCCCAAGAGTGTGGACACTAACCGTTCTCCGGTATGGGTTAATCAGATGATGCCCAGGAAGGCATGATTAGAAAAGTTTTGGCTTGCATTCCTCAACATTCGCTCCCACTGCTGCTCGATACTTCCCATAAATGGCATCCTCTCCTCTTGGCAAAAGTGTCAAGAATGTCCTGTCAGAAGTGTAAACCACGTCTTGTCAACGTAAAGAGGACCAGTTGAGGGATAGAAGGTGGATGTGACGTGTTAGGGCAGGGCATTGGGGATCGGCGGGCCGAGGTTCATCCGGTCAGAGACCCGGGGAGTGATTGCGCCTGAGTCGGACACCGCGGCGCATCGGGTAGAATCCACTGGTGAATTGTCCTAATTGCGATGAACCTATGGATCCTGTTTGTTCAGGTGACGTTATTGGCTATGAGTGCGTGAACGAGGCATGCGGGCGGCTTTACAACGCGCTCGGCGAGCCGGTTGACAACAAGGACGAGCTTTACCGTATGCGGAATGAGCGGTGACCAAAGGTGTAAGAAGCACCTGATATTGCCAGATGGCATAGTAGATATCACTTCCGAAACTACGACACATTAGGATACGGCCGCCTCCGTGCATTGTTGGCTAGCGCGATCGGAGCCATCGGGGAACTAATTAGATCTTGCTATCTCAGGCGCCTTGCAACGCCGATTAGCCCCATGTTATCGCGCATTTCGAGTTTGCCATTGGGAGCGATGACGTAGCGGTCTCCGGTGGCAGAAGCAATCACATCATATCGTCGTCGGTTGCGCGCAATCAGTGGCCGGTATCCAACGTTGCCACTATCGGTTCGCATCTCGAGCATCGTCTTTCCATGTTGTTGGTAGATGGTCAATATGCACCCTTCGGCGATGCTGTCATCCGACCAAGTGCCGATGACGTTCCTTCTTGGAATTCTCGATTTGGCTTTGGACGGCCCCCCAGCAGTGGTCGCACTGCCTTTCAGACCGGATTGTGATTTGCTCACGAGCTTGCCATCTTGGAACACGGCATGCATTTCTCCACCGTCGGGATCCTTCCATTGGTACAATGTTGAATTGGGTCCAGCCATTGAGGTGCTTAGAACTTTCTCCCCACCTTCACCGATGATATCGACAACCCTCCTGTAGCTCATACCCACTTGGATTTGGCTGAACTTCGCCATAGTGACCAATTCTTGCGGTCTGGATTCGTCGCTTACCCTGGGGCGGCTCTCCGGTGGAGATTCGCGCTCGACCGGTGCGGCTGCAGTCTTCTTTGCATCGGGTGCGCCGTCACTCATGGTGCAGCCAGCAACCAAAGTTGTTGCCAGGATAACCAATGCGACGGCTGGGCAAACGGCGACCAATCTGCTCACGATGAACCTCCTGGATTCCTCAACAATCACGTCTAGTTCCAAGCCTATTATGGGAAAGCAAGCTCATATTTCTTGATCTGCCATGCGCCATATAGATCCCTGGATACATGCCTTGCAGAACTCCGCTCCGTAATTAGTCAATTGGATCATCCTTCTCACGATTACAGGTTCAGCGCCCTGCGCTTTGACGGCCTCCATTACTTGGCGGACGTATTCGTGTCCCTCGACCGAGTCATATACGGACTTGTCGGAGAAGGACATCGTCTCTGGAATCTCGACTACTCCGAGTCGCTCCAAATTGCCAACATAGCAGAGGATTTGTTCTACGCTGCAGATGCACTTTGCGTCCTCATCGACAATCGTGAAGTGGCGAAGCACATCGCGCCCAGGCGATCCTTCGACGTTTAGCCGAACTATTGGCCCTTGAATGGAGCGGATCGTGATCGCTGGTACAGCCCAACTATTCTCGTACATGTATCTGATAATTTGAGCCTCGTTCGGCGTCATTTGCTTGATTGTCTCAATGAAAGACGGATGCGCCCTATTCGCTGTTTCAGAATTCATTGCTGTCGCGAGCAATTGCAGGAACATTTCACGAAGCTCTTCGATGTCAACGGTGAATGCCAGCGCCAAGATTGTCGGGCCCGAGACGTTTGGCGGTGGAGACACGAGTTGATCCGCTGGAATGTCTTTCAGTTTTTCTTGCAGCCGAGATTCCAGCCACCCAAAAAACTGTTCGCCGCCAATATTGAGCAAGCGAAGTGGTCCGAGCAGCACGTTAATTGCTCGTCCCAAAGTGTCCCCAGTTTGGCCAATCTGTTTGGCCAGTGGCTTTACGGCATCATCATATCCGGCCTTTGCGAGTTCGCCTGCCACTACGAGGGGACCCACCGCCTTGATTTCTTCGCCATCAGACATCATTAACACCATGAGTGAGACTTTGAGCAATTCTACCCGGCGGTCAGCGGTGGTCGGTTCAAACGATTGGAATGATCATGAATCGCCTGGGCATCGGTGCGAGTCACCGAAGGACTTCACTTCCTCCGTGGGTCGGTGGCGGTAGAATGGGGCCGACTCTAGGAGGTGCATGCAATGTCGGTGGAGACCCAGAAGATTGAGGCGTTGTTGGAGGAAGAGCGGCTTTTCCCGCCGGACCCGGAATTCGCGCGCCTGGCGAATGTTAATGATCCCAATATTTATGAAATCGCCGAAAAGGACCCCGAGGCGTTTTGGGCCGGGTTCGCCAACGAGCTGGAGTGGTTCCGGCCATGGGAGAAGGTTCTGGAATGGGACCCGCCGCACGCCAAGTGGTTCGTCGGCGGCAAGATCAACGCCACCGTCAACTGCCTGGACCGGCACCTGAAGACCTGGCGCAAGAACAAGGCCGCCATCATCTGGGAGGGCGAGCCGGGCGACCAGAAGGTGCTGACCTACGGGGACCTCCACCGCGAGACCTGCAAAATGGCCAACGTGCTGAAAAAGCTGGGCGTGCGCAAGGGCGACCGGGTCTGCATCTACATGCCCATGACGCCGGAGCTGTGCATCGCGGTGCTGGCCTGCGCCCGGATTGGGGCTCCGCATTCCGTGGTCTTCGGCGGTTTTAGCGCGCAGAGTTTGGTGGATCGAATCACCGATGCCGACGCGCGGGTGGTGATCACGACAGACGGCGGGTATCGGCGAGGGAAAATCGTGAATTTGAAACTGGCGGTGGATGAGGCGCTGGAGAGATGTCCCAATGTGCGATCGGTGATCGTGCACGAGCGCGTTGGTGCCGCCATCGAGACGCGCATGGTGGAAGGCCGCGATGTGTGGTGGCATGAGGCGATGGCAGACGCGGCGCTCACATGTGATCCGGAGCCGATGGACAGCGAAGATATCTTATACATACTTTATACCAGCGGTTCGACTGGAAAGCCGAAAGGGATTGTACATACTACCGGCGGTTATCTGGTTGGCGCCTATGCCACTTCGAAGTGGGTGTTCGATCTGAAGGACGAGGACGTGTATTGGTGCACCGCCGATATCGGATGGGTGACCGGGCATAGCTATGTGATCTATGGCACCATGGCCTGCGGTGCGACCAACGTGATCTATGAAGGGGCGCCGGATTGGCCGGACAAGGACCGATTTTGGGAGATCGTGGAGAAGTACCGCGTGAACATACTCTACACCGCTCCAACTGCTATTCGGGCGTTTATGAAATGGGGGGAAGAGTATCCAGGCAAGCACGATCTCTCATCGCTGCGATTGCTGGGGACCGTCGGCGAGCCTATCAATCCCGAAGCATGGATCTGGTACCACGAGAACATTGGCGGCGGCAGGATTCCCATCGTGGATACGTGGTGGCAGACGGAAACCGGACACCAACTAATCACCCCTCTGCCGGGCATCACTTCGACCAAGCCGGGGTCCGCAACACGCGCTTTCCCTGGGATCGGCGTGGATGTTATCAATGACGCAGGCGAGAGCGTGCCAAACGGGCAGGCAGGGTACTTGGTCCTGACGCGGCCGTGGCCCGGCATGTTGCGGACAATCTATGGCGACCCGGAGCGATACGTCGAGCAATACTGGTCGCAGTATCCGGGTCTGTACTTTACGGGCGATGGGGCCAAGCGAGACAACGACGGGTACCTGTGGCTGCTGGGGCGGGTGGACGACGTGATGAACGTCGCGGGACACCGGCTTTCGACGATGGAGATCGAGTCGGCGCTGGTGGACCATCCGGCGGTGGCGGAGGCGGCGGTGATCGGCAAGGACGATCCTATTAAGGGGCAGGCGGTCGCGGCGTTCGTTATTCTGAAGTCCGGCGTCGAAAGATCGGATGGATTGGTCGACGAGCTGAAGAAGCATGTGGGTAAGTTGATCGGGGCGATCGCGCGGCCGGACGATATCATCATTTCCGCCGAACTTCCAAAAACGCGGTCGGGGAAGATCATGCGGCGGCTGCTGCGCGATGTGGCGGAGGGTAGGGCGTTGGGCGACACCACGACGCTGGCCGATCCCGCCGTCGTCGCGGCGCTCAAGGAGAAGTACGGGGAGGAATAGGGTCCTTCACAGTGCGACTGTGAAGGTATTGGACGCTAGTGACGCCTTGTGTTCAGGTCTTGGTTGGCGGCGGGCCGGGGTGGTCAGGCCGAGTGAACCCGAACACATCGCTGAGCAAGATTTGAGGGGCCGGAAAAAGGGGAGGGCTTCCCTCGTACCACACCATTTCTACTTGATCCTCGCCTCCCTCGCACGGGTGCTTGTGGGCTTGGACTGCAAACGGGGAAGAAGGTTCGCGGCACAGGATAGCACTTGATTTATGGCGAAGGCGAGGGACGCGGGCTCCGCGGCAGGGCGCAGTGGGGCGACGATTCTACCACCGCAACGGGATACTACTTTCTCCTCCCTCCCTTTCGCCGCATGCCCCGGAACCCATCCGGGGCATTTTTTTGGCCGATCGTGCCGGCAGGATGCCGGCGTTACGCCAGAAATGTTGCTGATCGTGCCGGCAGGATGCCGGCGTTACGCCGGAAGTGTTGCGGTCGGGCCGTCAGGATGCCAGCGTTACGAGAATTGCGGGACGAAATGCCACAAATGCTCGTGTCTACTAAAAGCCAAACATAGAATAGCTAAACATGTATATATTCGTCTACTAACATAAGTCCACGTAGAAATAGTAGACAAACCCCCACGTTCTTTTAGATTCTAAAAAAAGTCTCATGTTTTTCTCACAAACCGCTTGACTTGCGTGTCCCAATCGACTATGATTATCGAACCGCTGGTGGCATTTTGTGGCAATCAGGGGCAAGAAGTGGAGACGACTGAGGAGGACATGGCGCGGCAAAACGACCCGCTCTTGTTGGGAAGGGAATTCGCCCGGACCGACGTGAAGGCAAGAGTCCTGGTGCCCAAACCGATGAGGGAGGCGCTCGGCAGCCGCATTACCATGACCACCGGAATGCTCGGAGAGATCCGCTGCTACCGGGACGACGCATTTGTCCGGTACATGCAAGAGCTGATGAACGGCTGTTCGAACGAGGGCGACCGGGAGCGATTGGATCAGCACGTTTTCTCCGTCGCGCGGCAGGGATTGGAGTTCGATCCCAGCGGACGCTTGACGATCCGGGATGACTACCGAAAGGAATCCCAGATCGACAAGGCCACAGACGTCGTGATCGTGTGGCGGACGGGCGGGTGGATGGAGATATGGAACCGGTCCGAGTATGAAGCCTACCGCGACGATCCGGCCGGTTACAAAGAGAAGAGCTTCGCCGTATTCGAGCGGATGAGCCCGCGCACGGCGAACGAATGACGAATTTCGGCCACGAGCCGGTGATGCCAAAGGAGGTCATGGACTTCCTGCATCCGTCGCCAGGCGATACGGTGATAGATGCGACGCTGGGGCTCGGCGGCCACGCAGACTTGCTAGGGAAGGCGATAGGTCCCACAGGGATGATATTGGGTGCAGATTGGGATGAGGAGATGTTGAAAAGAGCCAAGGAGCGGCTCTCCGCACTGCCATGCAGGATGCAGTTCGTGCATTGCGATTTCAGGCATCTCCCGGAAGAGTTGGGAAACTTTGGATACCCGCTCGCCGATTGCATACTCCTTGACCTGGGTGTTTCGTCCGCCCATTTGGATGAGGCGGAAAGAGGGTTCGCGTTTCGGATGGATGGCCCGCTCGACATGCGCATGGACCGCGGCAAGGGCGAGACGGCGGAAGAAATGCTGGCGCGGATGGATGAGCGGGAAATGGAACGGATCATAAAAGAGTTCGGAGAGGATCGGTGGGCGAAGGCGATCGCAAAGCAGATCGCGGCACGGCGCGGACGCATGCGGACGACGAAGGACCTTGTGGAAGCAGTCGCCGCGGCGGTACCGCTCGGCGCAAGGGAGAAACGGATTCACTTCGCGACGCGCACGTTTCAGGCAATCCGGATCGCGGTCAATCGTGAGATCGAGGGCTTGAGCGGGGCGGTCGAAAAGCTGGCCCGGACATTGAAGCTGGGCGGCCGGATGGTGGTGCTCAGCTACCATTCACTGGAGGACAGGGAGGTGAAGCATGCGTTTCAGAAGCTGTCCGGAAAGTGCGTCTGCCCGCGTGGGACATTGGAATGCAGGTGTGGCAAAGAGCGATTCTTGAAGGTGTTGACCCCGAAGCCGGTTACGCCATCGAAGGAAGAGATCGAGCGCAATCCGCGATCGCGGAGCGCCAAATTGCGAGCGGCGGAACGGATCGCCGCGTAGGAAGGATCAAGGAAGATGTCAGCCGTTTTAGCGCCAATCAAGCCGAAAGGCGAAACCAAATATGTTGTTCGACGAACCCAGCCGGTGACCGATAACCGGGTTTATGTCGCACCCCGTAAGCGCCGCGCCAGCACCGAAACCGTATCGGCAGGGCAGCCGGTTTTGCGATTAATGGCATGGGGTGTCGTCGGGCTCGTTCTTTTCTACATGGCCTACAGTCTGCTGGGAGCATTCATGCTGGAATCGACCCGTCAACGGTCGGTGCGGATCAAGTCCCAGCTGCAACATGAATTGTCCAAGAGCGATACGTTGACCGCCTCCGTCGATCAGCTTGCCGCGCCGCAGCGCGTTGCCGCATGGGCGGAGCAGAACGGGATGACTCGCGCGGCAACTCTCGTAACTCTTCGGCCGACAAAAGGGCTCAATGACGACAATGTGAAGTCGTATGCATCGATCGGAGCCGGCGGTGGCGACTAACGGAAAGGGTGTCTCCGCCGTCCAGCAACGCGGCTATTGGCTGATCGCGTTGCTGGCGTTCGGCCTTTGCGCCGTTGTTGCAAAGCTGTGGAGCATGCAGATCACGGAACACGCCTCATACGAATCGCGCGCGCGCGATCTGCTGGCCACCAGAATCACGCTGCCTGCGGAGCGTGGTGGCGTATACGATCGGGAGGGCCGGCCTCTCGCTATCACTCAGACAACGTATCGGTTAAGTGTCAATCCCGCCCGGTGCACGGATTCGCCCGCGTTCATCGCGGATCTTTCGAGCGCTGCCAATCTGCCGACGGCGGACCTTAGCGCAGCTCTTCGAAACGGCACAGGATATCTGGTCGTTGCCACGGACCTCAGCAAGCCGCAGATGGACCGGATTCGAGACATTGCGCGCTCCTGGCGGGCCGATGGCGTTTCGCTGGAAGCGGAAATGGATCGGTCCTATCCGAACGGACGGTTGGCTGCGCACGTATTGGGATTTGTGAACGATCATGGCGAACCGTGGGAGGGGATTGAGCTTTCGCAGAAAAAGGCTCTCGGCGGCACGGCGGGCCTCGTGGAAGGACCGACGGACGGCAGCGGATTTGTCCTTTCGACCCACCGCCTGAAGAGTGTGCCCGCGAAGCACGGCGACGATATTCACCTGACGATCGATCTGGAGCTTCAGCAGGCGGTTACCGAAGCGCTCCAGGAGGCATACGAAAAGCATAAGCCTTCCACCGCTGTTGCGATCGTGATGGAACCGCAGACCGGCGATATTCTCGCGATGGTCAGCCTCCCGGACTACGATCCGAACAGCCCCAAAGATGCTCTTGCGAAAAAATATAAGACCGCCAACTCCTCGCCGCTACGAGATTCCGCTGTGAGTCTCGTTTTTCCACCGGGATCAGTTTTCAAAGTGGTGACGATCGCGTCCGCGCTCGATAGCGGAGCAATCACTATGGATACGCCGACCTACTGCAAGGGGATTCGCGAATTTGGCGGACGACCGACCCGATGCGACAATCATCATGGCACCCGCGCGCATGGCCAACTGGACCCGACGATGGTGATGACTGTGAGCTGCAATCTCTCCGCCGGCGAGTATGCGCAGAGAATGGGCGCGGAGACCTTCGTCCGCTATATACACAATTTCGGCTGTCTGGAAAAGCCGGGCATAGGGCTGCCTGGAGAGGTGCATGGCCTGCTGCCGCCCATCGAGAAATGGGGCAATCCGCAGCACGAATTGGCGGTGACCGGTTTCGGGCAAAGCATCGCGCTGACTCCGCTCGGCCTGCTGACCGGCTGCAACGCCATCGCCAACCAGGGGCAGGTGGTTTTTCCTCGCCTCATCTCGCAGATTGGGTCACAACCGGTGCCTGTACGGAAGGGAAAACAGGTCATCAGCCAAAAAGTGGCCGGGGAAGTGCTGCAGATGCTGATGTCGGTGGTTGAAAATAAGCGGGGAACTGGTAGCCAAGCGGCGGTGCCGGGCTTTCATGTCGGCGGCAAAACGGGCACCGCGCAGCGGGTCGATCCCGCCACGCACAAGGTGTCGAATCACTATTACGATTCCTATTTCTTCGGCGTGGTGCCGGTTGACGGCCGGCCAAAGGTATCGGTGCTGATCTTGCTCGACGAACCGACAAACGGATATTACGGCGGCCAGGTCGCCGCGCCGGTATTCAAGAAGATCGCGAGCTATTTGGTGACGCGGTGGCGTCTAACTCCTACAATGGCGGATGTCCACTGATGCATCTTTGCGATCTGGTACCCGGCGTGGCCTCGATGGTCGAAGTGACCGACCTGGTCAGCGATTCGCGCCGCGTCTCGCCGGGCGCGCTGTTCTTCGCGCTCCCGGGCGCGCGGGTGGATGGGAACGATTTTGTTCCGCAGGCCATGGCGCTTGGGGCGGTGGCTGTGGTGTCCGAACTGCCATGTCCGACCGGTTTCGACGCGGCCTGGGTACAGGTCCCGGATGCGCAGGAAGCGGTTTGGCAGATCGCGCATAGATTCTATGGCGATCCCTCATCGCAGCTTCGGCTGCTTGGGGTCACCGGCACCAATGGCAAAACCACAGCGACGCACCTGATTCGGGCGATTCTGCAAGAGGCCGGCAGCCGATGCGCTCTTATCGGCACGCTCGGTGCGAATATTTGCGGCGAGTACATCGATCTCGGACACACGACGCCGATGGCGCACGATTTGGCGCGGATGATGCGGCAGGCCGTCAAAGCCGGTTGCGATAGTCTCGTGATGGAGGTCAGCTCCCACGCCTTAGCTCTCCACCGGGCCGATGGGTGCAAGTTTGACGCCTCAACCTATACAAATCTAACGCCCGAGCATCTCGACTTCCATCAGAATATGGATGACTACTTTGCCGCGAAAGCCCGGTTGTTCTCGGAATTCGGCGGAAACAAGGATTTTGTCGGGGTGATCAACTTGGACGATCTGTACGGCCCACGCATGGCAACCGAAGTGAGGGGAAGGCTCGTGACATTCGGCCTTAACGAAGGCGACATTCGGTGTTCCAACGTCAAGGTTACGGCAACGCGTATCGAAATGCGGCTCTTGACGCCCGCCGGAGATGTTGACGTCTCTCTTCCTTTGGGCGGCCGTTTCAACGTGCAGAATGCGCTGGCCGCCGCCGCGACCTGCCACAGTCTTGGGTTGACGCCAAGCCAAATCGCCGCCGGTCTTGCAAAGTCCCTCCCCGCTCCAGGGCGATTCGAGGGAGTCTCCACCAACAAGGGATTTCACGTTATCGTTGACTACGCCCACTCGCCGGACGCGCTCGAAAAGCTGCTTGAGGCCTGCCGCGATCTGCATCCGGACAGGCTGACCGTGGTATTCGGCTGCGGCGGGGATCGGGACGCTACCAAGCGTCCGAAGATGGGCGCCATCGCCGCACGACTTGCTGACCGGGTTGTCATCACCTCGGACAACCCAAGAACCGAGGACCCGCAGAAGATTATCGATAGCATCTTAACTGGGGTCGCTCCTAGCGCCATGGCGGCGGTCGAAGTGGAGCCCGACCGCCGCCAGGCCATAAGCCGCGCCATCTCCGGGGCCCGGGCGGGAGACCTCGTCGTTGTCGCCGGCAAAGGACATGAGGACTATCAGATCACCGGTGATACAAGAATCCACTTTGACGATAGGGAAGTGGTTCGCGAGGCGTTGCTGTGACTGGGACCGCCGCCGTTGGATGCCTCTTCACATTGGAAGAAGCCGCGCTTGCCATGGGAGGCACGTTAGTCGGCAACAGCGGTCCCGTGGGATCCGTCGTCGCGGATAGCCGGGATGTGCTTCACGGCTCGCTCTTTTTTGCCCTGCCGGGGAAAAAGGTGGACGGCCATTCGTTCGTGGCGGAGGCCTTCAAAATGGGCGCTGTTGCGGTGGTGGTGGAAAAGGGCAGCGCGATTGGAGGCGACAGTTTCATACAGGTTATTGATACAAAACTTGCACTTATGCGACTCGCAACATGGTACCGGGCGAAGATGCCGGCCAAGGTGATTGGGGTTACCGGGAGCACCGGAAAGACCAGCGTGAAAGAGATGATTGCCGCCGCGCTCGCCCCGATGGTATCCGTTCACAAGACGGAAGGCAACCTGAATACAGAAGTCGGCGTCCCCCTCGCGATGCTCCATCTGTGCGCCGCCCACATGATCAGCGTCGTGGAGATGGCAATGCGGGGACCGGGCCAGATAGCCGAGCTTTGCGACATTGCTAAACCGAGCATTGGCGTCGTCACCAACATCGGCCTTTCGCATGTCGGCGAGCTGGGCAGCCCCGAGGCGATTGCCGATGCCAAGGCGGAGCTGCTCTCCGCTCTGCCCAGCGACGGCGTGGCCATCCTGCCGAAAGATTCGCCGTACTTCGAGAGTCTGCGATCCAAGACGCAGTGTCCGATTGTCACCTTTGGAACCGGCGGCGACGTGCATGTGATGGGGATCGAAGCGACAGACACGGGCAGCGACGTTACGTTTTCCGCCTTTGGCCGCCGAGTTCAGGGGCATCTGAACGCCATCGGACTATTTCAAGCCGCAAACGCATGCGCCGCCCTTGCCGTCGCAAGCGCTTTGGGGTTGGATGTGGCCCGCGCCGCCGAAGCGCTGCAAAACACGGAATTTCCGCCTCACCGCATGCAGCTTATCCCGTTCGGCGGGGTTCGGGTCTTGGCGGACATGTACAACGCCAGCCCCGATTCCATGACGGAAGCCCTGAAGACCCTCGCCCAGATGGAGGCGGAGAGAAAGATCGCGGTCCTCGGCGGCATGTTGGAAATGGGTGATTACAAAGAATCCGAGCACCGGGCGATCGGGAGGCTGGTCGCCGAGTTGGGCATAGACGTTTTGGCCGTGGTCGGCAAGGAAGCCGGTTGGATTGCGGACGCAGCAGCGGAAGCATCCATTGCCAAGGAGGGAGCCGCTCGATTCGAATCGACAGAGGCAGTCGCCGAGTGGCTCCCAAAATTTTCGCGCGAGGGGGATCTTATCTTAATTAAGGGCTCCCGCAGCCTGCATATGGAGCGCCTTCTCGATGCGTTGGGCGCGGGGGCCGGAGCATGATGGTCGCGATTCTTGTCAGCCTCGCGCTTACTCTCATTCTCGGCCCATTCACCTTGATCCTTTTGCGCCGTGTGCAGGCGATTCAGAAGATCAGCGAGTTCGTGCCGGAACATCAGGTCAAACAGGGCACCCCGACGATGGGCGGGATCATGATGTTAGCGGCTATCCTCGGCACGCTCGTTATAGCCGGTTTTAGGTGGGTCGACGTTACCGATTCCTGGATGCAATTTATTTGGCTCATGCTAGGATTCGCCGCGATCGGGTTCTTGGATGACTATGTGATGCCCCGCGTGACCGGCAAACGGGGTTTGGGTTGGATGCCGAAACTGGCGCTGCAATTTGCGGTCGCATTGCCGACCTGTTACAGCTATTTCGGTCCGGCGCCGGTGATCGAAACCGCAGCCGGCTACATTCCGCTGCTAGTGCTCCATCCTCAGGGATGGGGATACATGTGGATGTACGCAGTCATCATCGTTGGAATGGCCAACGCATTCAATTTGACCGACGGATTGGACGGTCTCGCCGCCGGGACCATGTCGCTGGCCGCGCTCGGCATCTTCCTGGTCGGCGCTCCCGCGCTCTACGCCGGATCGATCCTTGGGGCGTGCCTCGGATTTCTCGTTTTCAACGCGCCGCCGGCAAAAGTGTTCATGGGCGACGTCGGCTCGCTTCCCATCGGCGCCTGCTTCGCTTTTGCCTTGCTCGATCAACAGCATGTCAGTCCATGGGCCATACTGCTCTGCGGAGTGTTTCTCATCGAACTGATTCCGGTGCCAATCCAAATCGCCAGCGTCAAGCTTTTCAAGCGCCGCGTATTTCCTCGAACGCCAATTCACCATGCGTTCCAGCAAAAGGGAATCGCGGAAAAGAAGATCACTTCCGGCTTTGTGCTTGCGCAAGCTCTGTGCACAATCGGCTATGTGGTGATGGCGCGATGATCCGCGATATTTCCCGCGCTGCGGTGCTCGGTCTCGGTCGTTCGGGCCGCTCCGCCGCGCATGTTCTGATGGCCTACGGTGTACAGGTTACGGCATTCGATCAAAATGCTCCAGACGCAGCCGGAATCGATCTGGTTGCAAACTGGGACGGCGCGCTGCCCATGGACCGATTCGATCTCATCGTCTCCAGCCCCGGCATTCCCAAGACCCATCCGGCGCTGCTGGCCGCGTGCAAGGAATCGATCCCCATCTGGTCCGAGCCGGAGCTGGCCTTTCGCATCGCCCGCGCGCCGATCTGGGCGGTCACAGGGACCAACGGCAAATCGACCACGACCGCCATGCTGCACAGCATCGCCCTTGCCGCGGGCCTGGAAGCCCATCTATGCGGAAACATCGCCGGCGAAGGACTCGACAACCCGATTACGGCGGCGGCGATGCAGGCCGACGATCTGGATGTCTTGATAGCCGAAATCAGCAGCTTCCAGCTCGAATGGGTGGATCAGTTCCGTCCACGCCTCGCAATCCTCACCAACATCGCCAGCGATCATCTTACGCGTTATGAAGGCCGGGACGATTACTTCCGCACGAAGGAACGGATCTTCAACAACATGACATCCAAGGACGTCGCCATTGTTGGGGAACCAAGCGCGAAAACCGGCGCGGCGCAGCGAATCGATTTTGGCGTGGAGACGAAAGGCGACTGCGCGTTTTGGCGCAATGGCCAAATGGTTCTGCGCCGCGGCGGCATCGAGTGGGAGCTCGGGGGCGAAGGCGATATCCAAGTCCCCGGGGAGTTCAACCGACAAAACGCGTTGGCCGCGGCGGCGGGGGCGTTCGCGATGGGCGTGCCGTCCAAAGACATTCGCAACGGTCTTCGGGTGTTCAAAGGGTTGCCGCATCGGATGCAGATCATCGCCGACGTTGACGGCGTCCGATACATCGACAATTCGTCCTGCACCAACCCGGACTCCGTTTTCAAAACGATTGTGGGAGTCGATTTTCCCATCGTCGCTCTCATCGGAGGGCACGACAAAGAATTGGATCTGTCTCCCATCGTCGAGGCCGCGAAGCGCCTCGCCAAACCCACTGTCATCTATGGCGCAATTGCCGACCGCCTGTCCAAAGCGCTCAACAATTTGCCGCACAAGAAGGCGAAGAATCTAGAAGAGGCCTTGGGCATTGCCGCCGCGATGGCGGAACCGGGGGAGTCGATCGTCCTCCTGCCCGGATGTTCCAGCTTCGACGCATACAAGGATTTCGCCGAACGCGCCGCCCACTTCCGTCAGTTGGTCGACGAGCATCTGGGGGCCCGTGTATGAAGCGCCTGGCGGACCCGCTGCTCTGTTTTCTGTGCTTCCTCGTCGCCGCGCTCGGGGTGTTTTTCGTGTGGGACGCGGGCTACCCGATCGGCATGCGGACCGGCAGCGGACTGCGCGGCGGCCTGATGCAGCTCGTCTGGTTCGGCGTCGCGATTGGCGCATTCTTCCTCGCCCGCCGCATCGAATTCGAGAAGTGGAAGCGGTCGAGCACAATCATCTTTCTTTTGGCTCTCATCGGCTGCGGGCTTGTCTTTGCTCCGGTCATCGGGGTGGAGTTGAACAACGCGCACCGATGGTTCGGATATGGCCCGATCCGCATCCAGCCGTCCGAATTCCTGAAACTTGCGAGCATCGTCTTTTTGGCCGCGCTATTGGAGAAGATGCCGCGACGCCAGCGCTATCCGAAACCGGTGCATTGGACCGAACGCGCTTGGAGCGCCATGCCGTTCGCCTTGGTTGTCGTCGGCGCGTTGGCGGTCGAGCTGGAGCCGGACCTGGGCACGGCCGGCATGGTACTTGGAATCTTCCTCGGCATGCTCATTCTCGGCGGCGTCCGGGGCAAGGTCATCTTCTCCCTCGCCGCGGCCGGTGTGGTGTTGGCGTTCGCGCTGATCCAACTGCAGCCGTACCGCCTTGCCCGAATCATGGCGCATGAGGATCGCTGGAGCGCCCAAAACGCGAAAGAGATTGGGTTCCAATCGGTACGGTCGGAGCTTGGCATCGGCATGGGTGGCGCGATGGGGCAGGGGATCGGGATGGGAATCACCAAATACTCGCTCCCCGTCGCGACGACAGATTTTATCTTTACAACGATTGCCGAGGAGGCCGGGTTTGTCGGCGCGATGTTCATGCTGATTCTCATTGGCGGCATCGTGTGGCGGCTGTTCGCGCTTTCCGGCCGGGCGCCCAATCGCTATGCGTCGTTGGTCATCGCCGGCATCGGCTGGTGGATCGGCCTGCAATCGGGCGTGAATATTCTGATGGTGACCGGCGTTTTGCCCCCCATCGGGATACCGCTGCCGCTGCTCAGCGCGGGTGGCAGCAGTCTGGTTGCATTGGGAATTGCATTTGGTATCGTACAATCGGCTATGGCTTCGGAACAGGAGGAACGGCTTGAGACTGATCGTGTGCGGTGGGGGGACAGGCGGACACGCGTTCCCCGCGCTTCGAGTCGGATGCGTCGCGGCCTCACGCGGGTGTGAGGTCCTGTACATCGGCAGCTATCGCGGCATAGAGAACTCCCTTGCCGACATGCCGCTAGCGTTCGAGCGCGTCCATGCGGAGCCGGTCGGCCGCGTCTTCACTCCGAAGGGGATTAAGGGCCTGGTCAAGCTGGTCCGATCACAGTCGGAGTCCATGCGGATTCTGGAAAGGTTTCGGCCGGATATCGTTTTCGGCACCGGCGGATATGTGGCCGCGCCCATTTTGATGGCGCAGAAAAAACGCAAGGGGCCGTACGTGCTGCACGAGCAGAACGCGGTCGCGGGCCGGGCGAACAAGATGCTGGGAAAGCACGCAGCGCTGATCTGCTTGACCTTCGAAAAAGCGGCTTCGGATTTCAAGAATAAGAACATCGTCGTCTCCGGCATGCCGCTGCGGGAGGATGCCATTCAGTGCGAGCTGTCGCAGGCCGACGCCCGAGTTCATTTTGGCCTCGCCGCCGACAAATGGACCGTCCTGGTTTTGGGCGGGTCGCAGGGCGCGCAGGCGATCAATGAGGCGGTGCTGAGCGCGGTGCAGCATATGCCGACCGGAAGCGTCCAGTGGCTGCACGTCACCGGGGATAAGCACGAGGCGCAGGTTCGCGAATCGGCGAAGAACTTGGGTCTCAACGGAAATCATGTTGTTCGAGGATTTTTGACGGGACCGGAAGTTGGGATGGCGTTTCGCGCGGCGGATACAGCTATTGTGCGTTGCGGGTCGGGAACGTTGAACGAGACTTTAGCGTGGGGACTGCCCTCCATCATGGTGCCGCTGCCTACCGCCGCCAATAATCATCAGGCGATCAACGCGCAGGTTCTGTCGGATGCGGGCGCGGGCCGAGTTTGCAAACAGTCCGCCATTTCCCCGTCTCTCCTGTCCGAATGGATCGAGACATGGCGGAGTCAACCGGAAGAGCTTGCCAAGGCTTCGAAGGCGGCGCGGGCCCTGTTCCGTCCAAACGCCGAGGAGCTGATTGTGGATAAGCTGGAGGCGATCGCCGGCGCGACCCCTCGTTCCACCACCGCCGGCCGCATGGTGTCTTAGAAAAGATGGCTGTAGCCACGGCGAGGTATTCTGACAGTGTGGCGGAAGACTTCAAGAAATGCAAGCGGCCGTTCTTCGTCGGCATTGGCGGCGCGGGGCAGAGCGGCCTCGCGCGAATCCTCCACGCGCAGGGCTACAAGGTCTCCGGCTCCGACATCACGCCTTCGATTCTTACTTTGGCACTGTCCGCGTTAGGCATGAAGGTCTACGAAGGACACGATCCCAAGCACCTTGAGGATGCCGATTGGGTGATTTCAACCGATGCGGCTGACCGCGAGACCAATCCGGAAATTATTGAGGCCAAAAGGCGCGGTATACCCGTGTGGCGCAGGTCCGAACTGCTCGGCTGGTTGACGCGCCAAAAGCGTGCCATTGCTGTCACGGGCACGCACGGCAAAACCACCACTACCGCCATGCTCGGAACGATTCTCATTGATGCCGGACTCGATCCCATGGTGTTCGTCGGAGCGGAAGTTGAGCAGTTTCACGGCAGCGTGCGGATCGGCAAAGGGGACTGGTTCGTGGCGGAAGCATGCGAGGCCTACGATTCCATTCATGACCTAACGCCGGAAAGCGCGATCCTGACGAACTTGGAGGCCGATCACCTTGATTATCACGGCACGCTCGAGAAGCTCGTTGCCAGCATGGAAAGATTTATACAAGCATTACCTAAGAATGGCTTGCTCGTCTATCCCGTTGATGATGAGATATGTTCCGGTATCGCGCAGAAGGCGCAATGCAGAACGCTCTCTTTCGGCCTCTATCATGGCGACTTTCAGGCGATCAAAATCACGCAGGACGAAGAGGAGACAGTTTTTACGGTTCTGTCCCCGGATGCCGATTTGGGCGAGTTTTGGCTCAAGGTTCCCGGCGAGCACAACATAAGGAATGCGTTGGCCGCGATCGCGATGGCCCATACTCTCGGGATATGGCCGCAAGCAATCAAGGAGGGTCTGCGACGATTCAAATCTCCGGAGCGAAGGCTGGAAGAGGTAGGTTTGTCCGGCGACATCGTGCTGATAGACGATTACGCGCATCATCCTACGGAGATTTCGGCGTCAATCTCTGCAATTCGGCACCGGTATGCCGGTCGGCGCGTGGTGTTAGCTTTCCAGCCACACTTATATTCGCGGACACAGCAGTTTCTTCATCGATTCGCGGAGACGCTCCAGTTGGCAGACGCACTGCTTATCACAGATATTTATCCCGCCCGTGAGAAGCCGATCCCAGGTTTGACGAGTGGAAGGATTGTGGAGTTGATAGAACAGCATAATTCGAATTTTCCTGTTCTGTATGTTCCGAGCCTGGAGAATCTGGCGGCAACCGCTGCGGCGATGTTGGAGCCAAAGGATGTTTTTGTTTCCATGGGCGCGGGCGATATCAACCGTTGCATTGCCGAAGTTTCGCAAATCCTCGCTCGGAAACAGAAACAAGCATATAAGGGAACGGTGCGCGTTTTGGCTGGCGGGTACTCGACCGAAAGAGAGGTCTCAAATCTCACTGGACTGCGAGTCGCGGACGCGTTGAGTAAAGCTGGGTTTCTCGCGCTCCTTTCTGAGTTGGAGGATTTTTTTGGCCATCCGATTTCGAGGACCAAGAATGTGGAGGACGTGGTATTTATCGCGCTTCATGGTTCGCCTGGGGAGGACGGAACGGCTCAGGGATACTTGGAGTTAGCAGGGACTCCCTACACCGGTTCCGGAGTGCTGGCCAGCGCGCTGGCCATGAACAAGCATCGGTGTAAGCGGGAACTGGCTGCGGCGGGGCTGCCGGTGCTGTCGGGAGTACTGCTGTCGAGAAGGGACTGGAAAGAGAAGTGGCAGGAGTGCCCGCTGCCCGCCGTCATCAAGCCCAACAACCAAGGCTCCTCCGTCGGCCTCAGCTTCGCCACAACGAAAGAAGAACTGGAACGCGGCGTCCGAATCGCCCTCCGCCACGACATCGAGGCCCTGGTGGAGCCTTGGGTGAAAGGCATGGAGATCTCAGTCTGCGTGCTCGGAAACGAGAAACCCGACGTGCTGCCCATCTGCGAAATTGCCCCCCAAAGCGGCGTGTACGATTTCGAGTCCAAATACACCCTCGGCGCGACGGAGGAGATCATCCCCGCCCGCCTCGATCCGGAAATGACCGCCCGCTGCCAACAGATCGCCAAGGACGCCTTCGAGACCATCGGCTGCCGGGGGTTCACCCGCGTGGACATGATGGTGACCGACGAGGGCCCGTTTATTCTGGAGCTAAACACCATCCCCGGCCTCACGCCCACGAGCATCTTCCCGCGCGCCGCGGAGGCCGTGGGCCTATCCTTCCCCGACCTGTGCGAAAAGATTATCCAACTGGCATTGGAGGAGCATGAAATCCGCCGTCCGCGCTTCCAGGTCTAGCCCCCGCCGCCGATATTCCTCGGACCGCCGGGTCGCGCCCCGGAAGCCCAAGCGCAATCTTCCGTGGCGCTGGATTTTCGGCATCGGCCTGGCTCTGGAGCTGATCGCCGCCGCGTTCACCTCGCCCTGGACTGGCCTGCGTTCCATCACGATCAATGGATCGGACAATCGGGACGAGGGATGGCTGCGGGACGCATTCCGTCCCATGCGCGGTCAGCCGGTCCTCGCCATCAACGGAGCGCGCATCCAGCACCTGCTGAATAAGGAGCCCCGGATCAGGACCGCCGAGGTCCGGCGGGGCATTGACGGCCGCCTCACCGTCCGCCTTGCATATCGACGGCAGTACGCCCGCGCGTCCGGACCTGGCTGGACCGCCGATATCGATGAACTGGGGATTCCGTTCCAGCGATCGGAGGGCGGCGAATCGGCGCGAAGAATTGAATTTGCCGGGCCGGTCCAATGGCCTTTCGGCAGCGAGCCGGAAGAAGTGAAGCCGGCGATGGCGGTATTTAGGGAACTCGACAGGAGACGGATGGGGAGCCGCGCCAAGATAACTGTTGATTCCACGGGGGAGATGTGCTTAAATATCCCAACGCTGTCGCCCGTCCGTTTGGGCGGCGGCGACCGGGTAGGCGCCAAGATCAAGACGCTCCAGACCATCCTGCAACGAGACCCGACTTTGCTCGATAAGGCCGAGTACCTAGACCTGAAGTGTCCGGAGGCTCCCGCCGTTCGTTGGAACCGTCACGATGCACCAACAAATGCGCCCCCGGATGCGGCGAAAAAGGCGTCTACCTATGAATCCGGCCCAAATAACAAAGACCAGTAATCAGTGGCTCATCCCGATCAGTGTCGCCTGCGCGTTGCTCGGAGTTTTGGCGACCTGGGCGTACAAGATCGAGATCGCCAATAAGGACTCGGGTGGCGGCCGTGCCACACTGGCGACTCAAATCATCAAGTCGGAACGGCAATTCAACAAGGAACAGCGCGAGGAGATCATCGACCTTCGCAACAAGCTCAACGAATTGGAAAACGCCTCCACGAGCAAGTCCAAGATGACCCAGGTGCTGTCTGATGAGCTCAAATCGATCAAAGTCATGGCGGGGCTTGTCGATGTCGAGGGGCCGGGCATCACCGTTCTGTTGCAAGACAGCCCACATCCGCCCGCTACCGCCCCCGAGCTGAGAGAGCGATACATCATCCACGACAACGATATTCTGCAAGTCATTAATGAACTGCACGCTTCAGGAGCGGAAGTGATTGCCGTCAACGGGCATCGAGCGACTTCGCTGAGCAGCGTGCGTTGCGTGGGCCCGGTCGTGCACTTCGACGGCATCCCGCTCTCCTCTCCATTCCGGATTGAGGCGATTGGCGAGCCGGAGACATTGCGCTCCGCCATGAACCTCAACGGCGGCGTTCTATCCAATATCCGGCAACTCGATCCCAAGATGGTAGACGTCATTCTCGAACCGCATCTAAAGATCGCCGCATACGGTGGAACGACGAAGATTCAATACGCGAAGCCAATCGAGAAGCCAAAGCAATGATCCTGATTCCCATCCTCGCGCTCATTCTCGGCATTGTCGTCGCCTGGTGGGTACAGGCCCCTATTACCGTCAACGCCAGCTTCGGCAGCTATCTGTCGGTTGCCGCCCTCGCCGGCCTCGACACCCTCATCGGCGGCATCCGGTCGGCGATGGATCGAAACTTCGATCCCAAGATATTCGTGAGCGGCTTTGCGGTGAACGCAATTACCGCCTCCGGTCTCGCTTATTGCGGCGACCAGGTCGGAATCGATCTTTTCCTCGCCGCCGTGGTCGTCTTGGGAGGTAGAATTTTCACAAATCTCTCCATTATCCGCAGGCATCTAATTACGGGCGCCGAAATGAAAAAACTGGGAGAGGAAGCCCCGGGGTAACTATTTATGATTCGCCATGTTGCTGGACTAGACCTAGGATCGACACACGTTCGCTGTATCGTTGCGGGTACGGACCACGAGGGAGAGGCGCGCGTCATCGGATATGGAGCGGAGCCGTGCAAGGGGATGAGCAAGGGCAGCGTCATCGATATGGACGAGACTGTCCGGGCAAGTCAGGCCGCCGTCCGGTTGGCGGGACAGGCCGGCAATGTCGCAATCGAGGGCGTGTTTGTCGGCGTATCGGGCGAGCATATCGCGCTGGAAAAGGGGGAAGGCAAGTTGACGCTATCGCCTCCCATGCGCGAAATCACGGTAGACGATGTCCGACGCGCGTTGGATAGCAGCCGCCATATCCACCTCGCCCCCGACCAAGAGGTTTTGGAAGTTCTTCCCCGATGCTATTCCGTTGACGGTCGGAATGGCGTCACCCAACCGGTCGGACTCTATGGTACGCGATTAGAGGTGACCACGAACGTCGCGATTGGTGGTTCGACGAACATCCAGAACGTCGTGCGGGCGGTGGAAAAGGCGAATCTCGAGGTGATGGACCTAGTACTCGAACCGATCGCGCATTCAGAGGCCCTGTTGGACGACAGCCAGCGGGGTATCGGAACGGCGCTTGTAGACATCGGTGGGGGAAGCTGCGAGATTTCCGTGTTCGAAGCCGGGTCGCTGGCCTACCTCGGTGTCATCCCGGTCGGCGGCAAGCACGTTACCAACGATATTTGCAAACTTTTGAAGACGTCGCCGGAGGAGGCCGAACGCCTGAAGCTCGCCTATGGCTCCACCCGGTATCAAGAGATTGCTGAGGAAGATGTTGTGGAGGTCCACCAGATCGGCCAGCCGACGAATCGCATGCTGCGACGCAAAATGCTGTGCGAGATCATCCAGTCGCGGATGTGGGAGCTATTCGAGTTCGTCCGGCGTCATCTGGAAAGAAGCGGCCGGCTCGGCGTCCTTCCGGGCGGCATCGTGCTGACCGGCGGCGGAGCCAAACTGGAAGGCGCGCGTAAACTGGCAAGCGACGTGATCAGCGGCCTGCCGGTACGCATCGGCACGCCGCGCGGCCTGGCAGGGATCGACATGACCATCAACACTCCGGAGTGGGTGACGGCCGTGGGCCTGGCGCAGCAGGGCATTCTGTTGCTCAAGGAAGAGGAATTGGGAGGCCGGCGGGGCGACTGGCTTCAGACGATCCGGCGCAAGCTGTTCGCCCGCGATCGATAAGATATCCATAGTTCGATTTCATTGACGATCGCATCGTCAATAAGCAAGGTCCATTGGAAGGGGAAAGAATGCTAGGGAATAGTCAGGAGTTTCATGCGCGCATCAAGGTCGTCGGTGTGGGCGGCGGCGGTTCGAACGCGGTCAACCGAATGATCGAGGCCGGGATACAGGGTGTTGAGTTCATCGCCATGAACACCGATATGCAGGTGCTCGATCTGGCGATGGCGCCGAAAAAGGTGGCCCTGGGAGGGAATCTGACGCGCGGGTTGGGCGCGGGCGGGAATCCTGAGGTCGGCAAGAGCGCCGCCGAGGAGAGCCGCACGGAAATCCGCAAAGTGCTGGAAGGCGCGGACATGGTGTTCCTAACCGCCGGCATGGGTGGCGGAACCGGTACCGGGGCTTCCACGGTTATCGCCGATATGGCGCGAGACATCGGCGCACTCACCATCGCCGTCGTCACGCGGCCCTTCGCATTCGAGGGTCCGCGTCGCAAGCGAGTTGGCGAAGAGGGCGTCGGTTCGCTGCGGGACAAGGTTGACACGATCATCACCATCCCGAATGACCGACTGCTCGAGGTGGTCGAGCGTAAGACAACGATGATCGATGCCTTTCGCGTGGCCGACGACGTGCTGCGGCAGGGGGTTCAGGGGATTTCGGACATCATCTTGGTTCCCGGCCTGATCAACGTGGACTTTGCGGACGTTCGGACGATCATGGAGAACGCGGGGCCCGCCCTGATGGGAATCGGAGTCGGAACCGGCGAACACCGTGCCGCGACCGCCGCCGAGGCCGCCGTCTCCAGCCCTCTGTTGGATACCTCCATCAACGGCGCGACCCGGCTGCTCGTCAACATCACCGCCGGGCCGAACCTGACCTTGATCGAAGCCAACGAGGCGATGCGATACATTCAAGGCCACGCGGATACGACGGAAGCGAACATCATCATGGGCCATGTGCTCGACGAGTCGCTGGGCGAAGAAGTCCGAATCACGGTCTTGGCGGCCGGAATCGGCGGGGAATGGATCGACCGGCCCAAGGAGCGCAAGGCCAAAGAGGTGCGTTCGTACACCGCCGCTGTGGAGCTGCCGGCGCAACGGCCCGCCGTGGCGCCGAGGCCCGCGCCCGTGCAAGAGCCGGTTGTGGAAAGGACCGAACCTTCCGTTGTCGAACGCCGCAAGGTTTCGGACGACACGCTGGTGTTTACGGACGAGGACCTTGATGTCCCGGCCTTTTTGAGACAGTATCGGCATACAAAGCAATAGTGGAAGGAGCCTTGGATTGCTAATTTTATTTGCACTGCTGCTTACGGTGAATGGAGCGACCGCGGACCCGGATTTCACAGCCATCCCGGAAGGGATTGTCGTGGGACGCCAGGCCCTTACCCCGAAGCTTGACGGCGTGATATCGCCTGCCGAATGGGATCCGTTTTTCCCGGGAAGCACGGGATATCTCCAGTGGGACTACGAGGCGCTGTATGCCGCAGGGTCGGCCCCGATCGGCAAAGCGATTGTCGTCTCACTCGATTGCGAAGGCAACGGTTGGCTGGTGGGCGCGGACAACCTTCAGTTTGTGGCGACCTTCGACGGAACGAATGCCACGGTCACGGTAAAGCTGCTCGACGCCACGAACGTCGCCGGACCGCAGTGGAAGGACGCCAACCTAATTCAGACCGCTCTGATATTCAAGGCCAGCGGCGCCGCGAGCGATTGGACCGTTGAAATCCGAATCCCCGCCACGAATCCTTATGGCCTGGAGCTGAAAGAAAACAAGCGCCTCGCGGCGCGGTTCGATGTGGTTGAAGGAACAGAATTCCAACCGTTCTCCCCGCGTGCCTGCGCTCCCGCGATGCTCGTTCTGGACAAGGGCGCGGATATCCCGGCAGGTCTCGTCTGGAAGTCCAACTTCAAGGCCCGCCGCATGGATGCCGGGTCCGACCTGAATCTCGGCTTTGAACTGAAGAATAGTGCCGGCGATGCGATCGATCTAAAGCGAGTCAAATTCACCGGTGGCGGAACAACGGACAAATGGGTGGACACCGTGGAGAGGGCGCTGGAGCCGCTCGCCGCAGGGCAAAAGACCACCACGTCCTATTCCACCAAAGTGAATGACAACATAACACCGGGGTTCCATGCCATCGACGTGACCGGGGAGCTCGCCGATGGAAGGACCTTCCATGCCACCAGCAGCTTTGAAATCCTGCCGCTCCTTACATTCGAATGGGGCATCCCCGAGGTCGTGAATTCCGAGGCGACGGACTGGACGATTATCAGTTGGGTCCGCATTCGCAACAACACCCCCGCCAAGATGAGCGGCACATTTGACCTTGTGCTGCCGGAGGGCTGGAAGGCAAAGCGAGGGCCGGGGACGCGTTTCAGTCTGATGGGGCGAGCCGACAAGGCGCGAATCGGCATCGAATTCCTAGTGCCGGCGGGCACGAGCGGCGTGCAGCGAATCGAGGCCGTGGCCAAGTTCTCGTCGGGCGACATCACCGGGCACCGCTGGATACAGGTCAAAGCCACGAAGCAGTGATCCAAAACCACTGCCGACTTGGCATCGTTCACTTCATGGCCTACCCCGAATGCATTCGCGGGGAGGGTCCCATCGTCGAGACGATAACGGCGCTGGCCGAAGATTCCTACTTCACTGGGCTGGAGATTTCGTGGATCAAGGACGACAACAGCCGGTCGGAAGTCCGGTCGATCCTACAGCAAGCGGGCATAAAGTACACTTATGGCGCTCAACCGACGCTGCTGACGCAGGGCTTGGACCTGAACCATAGCGATGCCGGGGAGCGGGCGAAGGCGGTTCGGCAGGTTCGGGAATGCATCAATGAGGCGGGGGAGGTCGGAGCGTCGGCGCTCGCCGTCCTGAGCGGCAAAACATCGGAGGACATCCCCGCGGCGACCGACCGATTCTTGGAATCAATGTATGAGATTTGCGAATATGCCCGTGCGATGCCGATCAGTATTGAGGCCTTCGATCGGGTCCCGTTTGGCAAGAACTGCCTGATAGGTCCGACCACGGAGGCGGTCGCGGTCTGCGCAAAGATTCGAAAGCGGTATCCGAATTGCGGCCTGATGTTGGATCTGTCCCATTTGCCGTTGCTGGGCGAGCGGCCAAAAGAGACGCTCCGGGTCGCCAAGGAATATCTCGTGCACGCGCACATGGGCAACTGTGCCATGCGCGACCCTGCCCATCCCGCCTATGGTGACGAACATCCCTACTTGGGGATTGAGGGCGGGGAAAACGGCATACCCGAGCTGACCGACTATCTAGAAGGGCTGATTGAGATTGGGTACCTGTCGCCGGGCGGCGAGAACATCTTGAGTTTTGAAGTGAAGCCGATCAAGTCATTGGGCCATACGAGCGCGCTTGCCATCGCCAACAGCAAGCGGGCATTACAGTCCGCATGGGGAAATATCCGGAGGGAATTGCAATGCTCTTAATTGTTTCGATCGATGATTTTGTGGAAGCGGTCAAGCGCCACGATCGCAGTAGTTCGGATCGGGCCGTATATCAACAGATGGCCGCGCTCCCACAACAGGTGAGCTCGAACGCCGGGTTCGGCGGGCAGTCGGGGCCGGCGGGGTACGTCTTGCACGTGAGCTACGCGAATCCCCAGGAGGACCTGCTGATCGTCGCCGAGATGCTGATCGGGGGCCGGCAAGAGGCGGATGACTTCGCGCACAAACTGAAGCAGGACGGTTTCAAGGTTTTCGATGGGGCATGGACGATGGGTTCCGGCACTGCTTTGGGGGCAGCGGCATCCGCCCCTGCCGGGCCGTCCTCGGGTCCGGATTCGGACTTCTGGATCGGCGCGGTGGCGTACAAGAGCGCGGAGGACGAGCCGGGCGTCTGGGTGGATGTGTTTGTTGCGCAGCCGACCGAAGAGGTGGTATTGAAGGCGATGTTCGATGAGTTCGTTCGGTCCGGAGACCTCGCCGAATCGCATTACCAGGATTTTCTCGCGGAGGCCACCCCGACGGTCCAGGTCATCAGCGCACGCGACGTCAAATCCTGGCTCGCCAAGAAATGATTTTCCTGTGGCTGCGGGTTAAGATTCTCCCTTCACAATAGGGATTGTGAAGGGAGAAAAAACGTTGTGTCGGGGTCCTCGCCAGGCAATCCCTTTCGCTGACCAATTTTCTCAGACCCCGACACGACCTCCTAAATCGGTCTTTCCGACGCGATGGCTGTCAGCGTCCGGAACTGCGCGCCCTTCGAGCGAAGCTGTGCAATGGCATCTCGCAGCAGCCCGAGGTTGTTCGTATAGTCATGGGTCCCCAGACAGATGACGCCGTCCGTGCTCCCGGAGGTCTCGACAACCTCCTGCACGGCCTCCGGCTTGTCCATATACGCGGGCTGGCTCGCTCCAACCGAAACGGGAATGCAAAGCAGCTTCGCCGTCCCCTGTTTCCGGCAATCGTTATAATCGGGATGATAGGGCTGCTTTGGAGCGCCGGTCCAATCGACGAACATCTTGTAATCGCTGTCCGGAACCGGGCTGCTGTCCACCATAATGCCGATATCTTCCAAATACTTCAGGTCCGGCGGTATCAAGGCAAAACATCCGGCGCGGAACGATGTAGGCTTAATCAAATGTGACTTCAGGATGTCCTTGCCCATCCGAATAATCTGGGCGCGGACCTTTTCATTCTCCACATAGCCGGTCTGATCCTCAAAGTGACAGTGGAGCCCAATTTCGTGCCAGGACGGGATTCGGTGGAGAAACTCTCGGTAATAGAGGTCTGCGTTGCTTGTGGGGTTCTTTTCGGAAACGTAAATCATCCAAGTGATGGGGATCATGAACTCTTCGGCGATCTGAACGATCTCGGGGGTGTGGCAGCGGCCCTCGTTGGCCGCTTCACAGTCTACGGTTACTGCGACAGTTGGCATCGCGCGTTAGCCTCCTTCATGTATCTGTGCTCCTTTGGGCGAGATTTCGATGGTGAATGTTTTTCCTCTCGCGTGAATTCCTCGCAAAATCAGTTTGGTCCAGCCTTTGGGCAGGGTGGGGTTCACTACTAAACTATAACCGCTGTCAAGCTGTTTCGCCACCATTTTGGGCGCTCCTGCCGACATATTTATTTCATTGGTCGGCAGAATGTCAAGCCCGGCGAACCCGTAAAGAACGGTTTGTAGACATCCGCCCGCGCCGGTCAGGAAGTAGGTCCGCCTCGTGCCCTTCCTCTTCTCGGAAAACTGCAGCCCGTTCTTGCCGACAAAGCCCTCGTAGCTTTTACGAAAGTACTTCTCGGCCTCTTCGGGTCTGCCCAGTTTGGCGGCGATGATGGAGTTGATGGCGTCCGACATGGCCGGGCCGGATTCAATGGTCTTGTCTTTGTAGAAATCGAACATGCGCTCCTGATCCGTTTTCGGCATTTTCATGCCGAGCGGGTAGAGGACGAGCAGCGCGGCGGCCTGCTTGTAGGCCCGGCCCATGTCCCGGTCGTAGGTGAGGTACATTCCGGTCTTGGGGTCTTTCGGGAGCTTGATGGAATCGGCGATCTTCCGCCATTCTGGTCCAAGGATGGGTTGAAATCTAGCGCCTTCCCGTAAACACCATGCAGCTTGCGCGTTAGTGTAGAGATCGTTGTCTACCAAGTCCCCTTCGTCCGGGCTGACGACGCCATTGATCTGGCCGTTCTTGATCCGGCTGGCGTAGAACTTCGGGATCTGATACGCCAACGCGGGATAACGCGGAGTTCCCCAAAACTGGCCAACGGGTTCCGGAGTCCACAATAAGTATCGATTCCATGCGAAAAGAATGTCTCCACTGACGTGAATCTCGTTTTGGAATTCCGGTGGCGCGCCTTCTTTGCCGTCCGGCGTGGACTCCCACGGAAACATCGCGCCGTCGAAACCCTTGGACTTCGCGTTCGCCTCGGCGTCCTTCAGATGATCGTATCTCCACCACAAAAGGAGCTTGACTGTATCGGGCTGAAACGGCAAGAGCGCTGGCTCCATCCAGATCTCCTGGTCCCAAAAGATGCGGCCGGCGTAGATGTCCGACGACAACCCCATCGGCGGCAGGGGATGGACCCACGCCGTCTGATACAGGTTGAATAGCCAGCTCCGCACCCGTTGTTGGTCGGCGACGTCGCCGTCGATCTCGATGTCGCCTTTCCAAAGCTCTTCCCACTTTCGCGAATTTTCATCCAGAACATCGGTAAACCTGCGGATATCGGACCTGATATTCGCCGTTTCCCGATGGACGCACAGCAAGAAGAATGTCGTCGTTCTGCCGGCGCGCAACATTATCTCAGTCACCTTATTGGCGCTAATAGTTTTTGCGTCCTGATGGAGCCTGAACCGCCAGCCGCTGTAGTCAATCTCGCCGGCAAGAGGAGAATGTAGGGAGCGTGGATCCGTTGCCGGGATGGCCGTCAGCGTCCCGTCCTTGTCGGATGTGAGGCTGTACTGCAGGGCCGCGACGGATGGATCGAACCTATCCAGCAGCATCTCCACCTTCACTGATGTCTTTCCGCCGCTCGACGACGTTTGAGTCCAAGTCGTTGTGAGCAAACCGTTGCGCATGTTCAATTCTTGGCGATATTTAGACGGCCCCTTGGGAATGAGGGCTTGTCCTCCCACTTCGAGGTCGAGATACAGCGGACTTGTGCGCGGAGTAATGCTGTTGTTGTCATACCGATCTGCCAGGAAGACATGGCAGGGCCTCCCGTCCTTGTCCCGCCCATCTCCAGCCGGGCCGACCTTTAGGCCGATGAGTCCGTTGGAGAGATACAGCCCGTCCTCCGGCGGTGTGAGGCAGACGATCTTCCACGGATCGGGCGGGGCGAGGGGGATCTGCGCGGCAGGCGGCTTCGGCGTCGTGTGGCAGCCGGCGAGAGAAAGTGTCAGCAGGGCTACGGGAAACGCCCATCGCATGGCCGATTATAGCACCGCCCGGCCATAATAGGGGCCGAACCGGCGTGCCTGTCCGCGCGTCGGATATGCGGTTCCGGTCAGGAGACCGGTCGCATCAGGCGGTTTTGTCATTCCGAGCCTGTCGAGGAATCCCTTTCAGGAGCCTCCAACTATTGACGACCTTCCGAAAGGGATTTCTCGACAGGCTCGGAATGACAACGTTCTCGGAATGACAACCTAGTGGGAGGCAATGACTTGAGACGTTGGCAATGGATTGCAGTGGGGCTGATCGCGTTGGCGTGTGCGCCCGGATGCGGCGGGGGCGGGGGCGTGCTGTCCGTTGGCTCGCTCGTCTACACCGTCCAGTGGGGTGTTGGGGCGGGCGGCAACGATCCGCAAAGCGTCAAGATCACCCTCTTTAGCGGCGCCACCCAGGTCGCCCAGGGCGTAATCCCGCGCGTGTCCGGCCAGCCGACCGCGACCGGCGAATTCGGCAGCCTTGCTGGCGGGACCTACCGAATCCAGGCCGATGCTTACACGAGCAACAACGGCACCGGCGCAGCCTTCGCCCAGATCCTGACCGACAAACCGGTGACCGGCGGCCTGCCCACACCGTTCATAACGGCCTTCAGCAGCGCGAATCTATCCGTCAAAATCACACCCACCAACCCCACGGTCCAGGCCACAAAAACCCTCCAGCTCGCCGCGGTCCTCCAAGACAGCATCGGCACCAACATCTACACCGCGACCAACGATTGGTCCTGGCAGTCCGATGCCACTGGTACGGCGACGATCACCAACACGGGCCTGGCGACCGGCGTCAGCGAGGGCTCCGCGGGCATCACCGCGACCAATATATCGAATAGCAAGAGCGCCAACGTCACGCTCCAGGTCACTTCCGGCCCGCCGGTAAAGACCAAATACACCATCCTCGTCTATCTCAACGCGGCCAACGACCTCGACCCGTTCAGCACCCCGAATGTGAATCAGATGGAGTTCGCGGCCACCAACGCCGACGTGCGGACGGTGGTGCAGTGGAAACGAATTTCGCAGTTCAGCAGCGACTGGACCGGGACGCGGCGATATCTCGTAAAGCACGACAACACCAACACGATCAATTCCCAGCTATTGCAGGACATGGGGCCGGGGATCGACATGGGTGATTGGCACACGCTGCGCGCGTTTGTCGATTGGGGAATGGCGAACTACCCGGCGGACCACACGGTGTTGGTGATGTGGGATCACGGTTCCGGCTGGCGGGGCCGCGCGGTCGGCGGCGGCGGACGCGGGGTCTCCTTCGACGACGAGACCGGCAACCACATCGCCACGTGGGAGTTGGCGCAATCCACCAGCCACACTCCCAAGATCGATCTGATCGCCTGGGACGCCAGCCTGCTTCAGATGATGGAGGTGGCGTTCGAGCTCAAGGACGTGACCTCTTTTGTGGTCGGATCGGAAGAGAGTCCGCCCGGCGCGGGGTATCCGTACGATGCGATCTTCGGCCGGCTTGCGCTCAACGGCGACATGAGCGTGAAGGATTTCAGCAAAGTATTCGTTGAGGAGATGATCAACGCATACGGGACCTCATCGAATATCACGCAGTCTTCCATCGATGAGAGCAAGCTGCCGGACCTTGGGAACGCTCTCACCAATCTCGCGACGCTGTTGATATCGAAGAAGGCGTTCTTCACCGTTGAATTAGGCAATGCGCGCCAGGTATCGGAGCATTACGGCGTGCAGTACGGATATAACGACTATGTTGATCTGTATGATGCGTGCGACGAAATTATCGTAAAGGCCAACGATGCGAATCTCACCACGTCCGCCGCCTTTTTGCAGACGCGAATCAACAACGCGATTGTCGCCAACTCCCACGGCGACCTGCACCCGAAGAGTCATGGATTGGCAATCAATTGGTCCCCTGCGGGAAGCTACAACAGCAATTACAGCTTGTTGACTCTGGCCCTCTTCACCACCTGGGACGACTGGATCAAGGTAGCGCCGTAGCCCGTTATTTTCGAACCAGGGCGTCCCTCTGTAGGCGCCACTCGATTGCCTGGATGGCGGTAATAGCGGCGTCATGAAGATCTGGAGAAGCATCGGCAAATTTCTTCAGTCGCGCTATCCCGGGTTGATAGGCGGAAAGTCCCAAAAGTTGGATCGTGGGCAATGCTAGCTCGGACGAGGGATTTAGCAGGCGAAGGATCGCTTCGAAATCATCTTTCGTAAATCGGGTCACGGTGATTTCCCTCGCTTTGGCGGCCACCATTCCGAAGATCACCCGCGCGGCGGCGTTTGCCCTTCCGTCAGCGATAAAGCGCGCAAGGAACGGCGCGGCGTATGGCGTTTGCCAACCGCTCAGAAGCTGCTCTTTCATCGTTTCGATGTTTGTCGCAAACCCCTTCGCAATCCGCCAATCCCGATAGAACCAGGCGATGGGAAACACACCCATCAAAAGGAGCAAGATCGAAACGGCCAGAACCCCAACGTTGAAACCGATTTTGAACATCATTATCCAGGTCAACACCGCGATGCCAAAGCAGAGCAGGGAAAGGAGAACGGCGATCGGACACCAAATGGCAAGGTCCCGGATTTTCGCGCGCCTCGATTTCCAAAGTTCGTAAAAGGCGCGCAGCATCCCTTCGTCGTATGTGGTCGATAGCCTGCTGACCATGTAGCTGACGACCTCCGGCGACCGGATCGCGATCATGCGGCGGAGGTTCTCCTTGATTGTGTCCGGCAGGTCTTGAATCTTTTCGCACGCGCGGCATTGCCAGTTCTGTTTATCGGCGCGATGGATGCCATCGGTCACAGCCTGGCACGTGTTGCAGTAGCATCGTTTGATGGTGTCTGCCATTGGGCGTATTCTATCTCACTCCGCCGGGCGGAGCAGGTCAAGAGTGCTTTCGTCCACTGCCGGTTTCCGCAACAAAGTGTCCTTGTCCGCGCTGGGATCGGTGGAGGATCGGAGGAGCGAAGCATTGGAAAGCCGGGCTTTGATTTGGAAGAAGGCTTGCTCAGCGGCGGCGGCGATCTGGTCGTCTTTGGCCTGCCGCGCCACTGCCGCGAGAATCGGGATCGCGGGTTCGTGTCCCGATTGACCGAGCAGGTTGATCAAGCAGGAAGTGAGCACGTCATCGTATTGTTGATACCACCGCAGCAGCTTCGTGAAAACCTCCCAATCCGAGCGATCATACCTATCTGCGTCAGTCTGCGTTATGTCCGGCGCGAGTTCTAGGAATCTCTTGTGAGCCTTGCCGGTGAGGCCATCAAGGACAATGAATCGCCCAAGAATCGGCAGCGATATCGGTGAATGCCAGCGATTGCACAGCCGGGGCTGTAGCTCCTCGATGGCACTGCGCATTTCCTTGGCCCGGCCATGATCCCGGATCCATGCGATGGCGGGTACAAGACTCATGGCTGCGAGCGCGATCCCGATTATCGGCGAGCCCCAGACAGGACCTTGCCCGATCAAAGTCCAAGCAAGTCCGACAAGAATGCCGACCGCGCTGGTCCCCAGGAATATCGGAGCCAGCAATGCCAGGCGATCTAGCTCCTTTAATCGACGTTGCCACAGATCGATAAACTGCCGAAGCAGCGCAGGATTGTCGGTGGTCGCCAAAAGCTCTTCGACGAAATCAGTCGCAGTATCATCACCCGATTGCAGCAGGAATCTGATTTCTTCTCCAGTGATCCGCGATAGGTCAATCTCGGTTTGACAAATGCGGCAGCGGCGGGCGAGCGGATTCCGCGTGTATATCGTGTCCGTTGTGCGCTTGCAGTTATGGCAATGGAGTGTCATGGTTCTTGGCGGCGATTTCCGCGTTCCTTGTCATTCCGTCGCGTTTGGCGCGCATCACGGCCGTGCCCGCGTAACGCTGCGTGAATTCCTCCGGCGATAAGAGGACGAGATCGGAGAGCGATGGGTTCGGATCGAGGCGCGGGGCCATGTCGGTGTCTTGGGTTGGTGCGGCGCGCGAGGGGGCATTTTCGCGGGGGTGGTTGAACGGGCAGACGTCTTGGCACACGTCGCACCCGAACACCCAATCGCCCATCAGCGGCTGCAGATCGGGATCGATCTCCCCGCGCTTTTCGATGGTCAGGTAGCTGATGCACCTTCGGGCATCGATTGCGTATGTATGCGTGTCGGGGTCTTTGGAGTTGGTGTTTGAAGGGGTATTGCTGTCAGTGAACCCCGACACATCATTGTTATTTTTCACAACGATCGCCCCCGTCGGGCAGGCGTCGATGCATGCGCGGCAGGTCCCGCATCCACCCACCGCCGGCGCGTCGGGCTCCAACTCCAACGTCGTCAGCAAGCAACCAATCAGGAAATAGGACCCGCGGTGCGAGTTGATGATCATCGTATTCTTCCCAAACCACCCGATCCCCGCAAGCATCGCGTAGTCGCGTTCCAGCACAGGAGCGGAATCCACGCACACCCGCCATAGCGCGCCCGACTCCCGCTCCTCCAGCCACCGCCCCACCCGCTTCAGCCGCTTGCGGATGACGGCATGATAGTCCCGCCCCCACGCATACTTTGCGATGCGTCCCCTCGCCCCTTCACAGTGCGACTGTGAAGGGATTGGGCGATCCCCTCCCTCTTGCGAGCGAAGCGAGTAAGGGGGAGGGTTAGGGTGGGGGTTCTTCGGTCGGGCATAGTTCAACCCAACGACGATAACGGACTTGGCCCCCGGTAGAAGATTCTCCAGCGAGGCCCGGAGCGGAGCATGGCGCGACATATAGGACATCTCGCCATGCATCTCATCCCGCAGCCAGCGCAGGTACTCGGCATAATGCGGCGGTGGAACCGCAGGCGCGATACCGACCAAGTCAAACCCCTTCGTCCGGCACGTTGCCTTCAACTCGGCGGTTGTCATTAGAGGTATTGTATCCATAGCAGAAGAAATCTGCTAGCGGAAAACGACTCCAAAGTTCAGAATCAGACTTGAGCCAGCATCGTATCTGCAATGCACACCAGATGCCTCCTCGGGTGGAATGTCGAAACACGGTACCATTCAGCCATGCGGCTGGTCTTAACAATATGGATTGCTCTTATGGCAGCATCTTGCCGCCAACACGACGGTGCGACGACGACTTTAGCGCCAGATTCACTCACCCCATCTGCTCGGAGAATACTGGCTGCGGCGCGGGAAGAGCTGACTTGGAAGACGAGATATTCCCCCGGCTATGTGAAGATCGAGTACCCGAACGGAGACCTGCCGCGCGATCGCGGCGTGTGCACAGACGTGGTGATCCGTGCCCTTCGTGGCTGCGGGTTGGACCTTCAAAGCCTCATTTTCGAAGACAAAACAAATCATCTAGCGCTATATCCGCTGGTGGGTTCGACTGTCGCCCCGGACGCAAACATCGACCATCGCCGGGTCCCCAATCAGATGGTGTTCTTCACTCACCACGGCCAAGAACTGACCACAAGATTCGATGATAAATCGGTGTGGCAGCCAGGTGACATTGTCTATTGGAAGCTGGACAGCGGCCTGGATCATTGCGGCGTTCTGTCCAACAAGCTCAACTCCCACGACTTGCCGTACGTCATTCACAACCTAGGCGGTATCGCGGAAGAGGACTGCCTCGCAAAATGGCCCATCTCCGGCCACTTCCGTTATCCCCGATCGACGTTACTTATCCACAGTCACGCTGACCCGCGATCGCAACGCGGACTGTGCGGCGGCGAGGCGGGCGATGGGGACGCGGAAGGGCGAACAACTGACATACGTGAGGCCGACGCGGTGGCAGAAATCTATGGACGCCGGATCGCCGCCGTGCTCGCCGCAGATACCCATCTTGATGCCCGGATTCGCGGCGTTCCCCAGCTCTACGGTCATCTTGACCAGCTTCCCAACCCCCGCCTCATCCAGTTCCGCAAACGGGTTGACCGGCAGGATGCCTTGATCGGTGTAGCGCTCCAAGAACTTGCCCTCCGCGTCGTCGCGGCTGAAACCGAACGTGGTCTGCGTCAAGTCGTTTGTGCCGAAGCTGAAGAACTCGGCATACGGCGCTATCTCATCGGCGGTAAGGCAGGCGCGCGGCAGCTCGATCATGGTGCCGAACTTGTAGTCCACCCGCGCGTCGTTCTGCGCCAGCACTGTCTGAACCACCGCTTCCAACTTCTCGCGCACAAATTTCAATTCATTGACATGGCCCACCAATGGGATCATGATCTCCGGCAACACCTCGATCCCCTCTTTTTGCACGTGGATCGCCGCCTCCAGAATCGCCGTCACCTGCACCTCGACAATCTCCGGGAAAAGAATCGAAAGGCGCACGCCGCGCAACCCGAGCATCGGGTTGGCCTCGCGCATCCCCTCCACTTTTTCCAGCAGCGCCTCCCGCTCCGCCAACTTCGCCGGGTCATTGCCGCGCACGCGCAATTCTGTTACTTCCTCAACCAATTCCGAATGCTGCGGAAGGAATTCATGCAGCGGCGGGTCCAAGAGGCGAATCGTCACCGGCTTGGCAGCCATCGCTCGGAAGATGCCGACGAAATCTTCTCTTTGGAACGGCAGCAGCTTGGCCAGCGCCACGCGCCGGTCGTCTTCCGTCTCCGCCAAGATCATATGCTGCATGATGGGCAATCGATCTTGGAAGAACATGTGCTCCGTGCGGCATAATCCGATACCCTCAGCGCCGAACTCCACCGCGCGCGCCGCGTCGGTCGGATTGTCCGCGTTGGCCCGCACTCCCAGCCGGCGGAACCCGTCCGCCCAGCCAAGCAGCGTCGCCATCTGGCCGGAAATCTCCGCTGCCACGGTCGGAATCTGCCCGGCATAGACAGCGCCGGACGATCCGTCAATCGTGATCCAGTCGCCCTCTTTGAACGTCTTACTGCCTGCCGTCATTGTGTCCGAATCTTCGTCCACGTTGATCGCCTCGCACCCGGCGACGCACGGCACGCCGAAACCGCGCGCCACAACCGCCGCGTGGCTCGTCATGCCTCCACGCTGCGTAAGAATTCCTTTGGAAACCAGCATCCCGCGGATATCGTCGGGGTTGGTCTCTTGCCGCACCAAAATCAGCGGCTGGCCCTTGCCCATCTCTTCCGCTCGGTGCGAGTTGAAGACGCACACGCCGGACGCCGCGCCCGGCGACGCGGGCAGTCCTTTGGCGATCGGCCGCTCACCTTTGGACAGATCGATGCGCGGGTGGAGCAGCTCGTTCAACCGGTTGGGCTCGACGCGGAGAATTGCCTCTTCCCGGCTGATCAGACCGTCGTTGGCCATCTCCACCGCGATGCGCACCGCCGCCGGGCCGGTCCGCTTGCCCACGCGGCACTGCAGCATAAATAGGCGCCCCTTTTCTATCGTGAACTCCAAATCCATCACGTCCCGATAGTGCTGTTCCAACCGCTGTCCGATCTCTACAAACTGCTGATAGATCTCCGGCATCTTGTCGCGCAATTCGGCGATCTTTAGCGGCGTGCGAATGCCCGCGACCACGTCCTCGCCCTGGGCGTTGACCAGGAACTCGCCGTACAGCGCATTCTCACCAGTCGCGACGTCCCTGGTAAAGGCCACGCCGGTCCCGCAGTCGTCCCCCATATTGCCGAACACCATCGCCTGCACGCTGCATGCCGTGCCCAATGCATCCGGGATGTTCTCTTTGCGCCGGTAGATAATCGCGCGCTCGTTGTTCCAGCTTTCGAATACCGACCCCACCGCCATCTCAAGCTGCTTCACTGGGTCGTCCGGGAACGGCTTGCCCGATTCGGTCTGGACGATCCGCAAAAACTCCTCGCTTAGCTTTCGAAGGTCAGATGCTCCGACTTCCGTATCTTGGTGAACCCCCAGCGACTCTTTCATCGCCTCGAACCGCTGCTCGAACTTGGCTTTCGGGATGTTGAGAACCACACAGCTGAACATCATGATAAATCGGCGATAGGCGTCGTAGGCAAAGCGTTCGTTGTCCGTGAGGCGCGCAATGGAATCGACCGTCGCGCTGTTGAGACCCAAGTTCAAAATCGTGTCCATCATCCCGGGCATAGAAAACTTGGAGCCGGACCGCACGGAGACCAGGAGCGGGGAATTCGGATCGCCGAGCCGCTTGTCCAGGGCCTTTTCCACTTCGGCCAGAGCGGCGCGGACCTCATCCATCAGTCCGTCCGGCAGGCGGCCCAGCGACAGCGATTCGCGACAGGCGTCGGTGGTGATGACAAAGCCGGGCGGAACGGGCAGGCCGATGTTGGTCATCTCGCACAGGTTGGCGCCCTTGCCTCCCAGCAGGTCTCGCATGGTGGCATCGCCTTCGTGGAACAGATAAACGCGTTTGGTACTCAAAGAGGTCTCCTTGGGGATGGTTGCCTATTTTACCCTTCGGTCAGTTGGAGCCGTTTATGTAAGGTATCGTAGATTTCACAGCCGCGTAAATACTCAGAATTGAGACTAAAGTGACACCATATATGGTGTCAATGTGCTATAATGAAAAAGAACCTTATAGAAGCTTGGCGATCGGGAGCCCGCACCGGGCACAAGATCGCCAATGTAAAGAGGGAACTTGAGAGATTCGGATTTGTTTTGGAACAAACCAAGAAAGGTCATTGGAAAGCCCATCACAAAGGCCTCCCGAGACCTGGTTATGTCCCTATTAATGCTCACGCATTTGGGCATCAAGGTGAAATCCACGCCATCGCGATTAGAGACATTCTCAAGGCCCTCGACTGGTTAGGGGTATCTGAATGACGCCGACAATAGAATTGCTCGCGAAATACACTGTAGAGGTCACGCCGCTGCCTGAAGAAGATGGCGGGGGATACAAGGCGATCTACAAAGAGTTGGCATTTTCGGCTTCCGGATACGGTCCAACTCCAGTCGACGCGGTCCAAGATTTGGCTGAGTTGGCAGAAGACCTATACTCGGACGAACCAATTGCCAATATGCCGGTCCCGTATTCGACCATGCCATCGACCGATTTCAGTGGACGCGTCACGCTGCGACTGACGAAGTCCTTGCACTACCGACTCGATCGGCTGGCAGAACAAGAGGGTGTCAGCCTTAATGCCCTGCTCAACGACATTCTACAATCTGGTGCAACCGCGCTGGAGTCGGGCAGCACATTTGGTGCGGTCAAAGACGCAACACCAATGTCGGAAAAGAAGACGGCCTAGCTAGACGTTCCCATCCCTTCACAGTCGCACTGTGAAGGGGCGGCTGTCAAGGCATCGATCCGTCCGAACGGCCCTTCACAGTGCGACTGTGAAGGGATATGATATTGACCTTTGTCGTGCGACCGCGAAGGGATAGAGAGGCAGCACTAGCCGCCGGCAGCCTTTTTGGCCTCTTGCCAAAGCGTCTCCCACTCATCCGCCGTCAGGGCATGCGGATCGCGGCCTGCTAACTGTTGTTCCATATATGTGAACCGCGAAGTGAACCGATGCACCATTTGCCGCAGGGCCTCTTCCGGTTCCACCCCGGCCTTGCGGGCGACGTTGGCGGCGGCGAACAACAAATCCCCAATCTCCGCGGCCAGCCGGTCAGGTGGGGCAGATCGGACCTCCGCCAGCTCCTCTTCCACTTTCTCCAACACCGACTCTAACGAAGGCCAGTCGAACCCCAGACGCGCCGCCCGCTTGGAAACCTCGAACGCCCGAAGCAGGGAAGGCAGCGACTTCGGAACTCCCGCCAATGCCGATGCCGGCTCGCCGCCCTTCTCATGCGACTTGATCCTGTCCCAGTTCTTCAGCACCTCATCCACCCCGTCCACGGAGAGGTCCGCAAACACGTGCGGATGCCGCCGGACCAGCTTCTCCGTCTGCCCGGCAATCACGTCATCAATATCATAGAGACCCTCTTCGCTGTCGATCTGCGCGTGCATCAGCGCCTGGAGCAGGAAGTCGCCCAGCTCCTCGCACAACTTGCCAGGGTCGTCCGCGTCGATCGCCTCCAAGACCTCATAGCTCTCCTCTACCAGATGGGTCTTCAGCGTTTCGTGAGTCTGCTCGATGTCCCAGGGGCAGCCGCCGGGACCGCGCAGCCGCGACACGACCTCGACCAATCCATAAAACCCCGGCGGACGCGCCAAATCCAAAGCGGGGACGTAGAGGCTGCATCGCGGATTGAAGTCCAGATGGTCCAACTCGTAGAGGGGCGTTTCCACCACGCGTTCCGCCGCCGAGGCCCCATCGATCACGAGACGCACCGGATGTTCGTCTGGGAACGCCTTCATCAGCGCCAGCTTTGCTTCCGATGCCGCCTCCTTGCTATCCAGTTGATAGATGAGACACGGCGCGCGGGGGTCAGGCCGGAAAGAAGCCACCTCGTACGCGTTCAGAATCTGCAGGTGCCCGGAAAACGGCTCTCCGACGGCTTCGAGTGTGGCCGTGACAAAGTCTTTTCCGCCAACGATCGCTACATCGATTCCCCGCGATCTGCATTCCGCTATCAGCAGCCGGCAGGACCGTTCCCCAAAGAGCGGATGACCGGGAACAGCGTAGGCAACATCGCGGTGATGCTCGAGCAGCGACAGGACCCTTTCGGCAATACGCGGGTACAGGTCGTCGAAGCCTGCGGCTGATTGATATAGATCGTCCGCCGTTTCAAACGCAATCCCATGGGCGCGCAACTGCTCGACCCCGGGATGAATCTCCGTTCGAACCAGGACGGCGTGAGCGGATCGGCAGGCTTCAATGGCCGCGGCCGGAAGGTCGCCTCCAGGGCCCAAACCGATCAGCCGCAAGCGCATTGAATTACTTCTTGCCCGAAGAGTCGGGGACAATGCCGGTCGTGCCACCCGTCACATCCGCTTTGCCGGACGTTTCGGCGGCCTTCTCCTTTTGCTTCTGCTGCTTCAGGAATTCCACGCGCATCTTGGCATCGCCTTTCCACATGGTGGCAAGGTAGGTTTCATTCACTTCTACTTTGGCAGATGTAACGGCGTCTACCAGCTTGTCCTGAAATTCCGACTGGTCCGCCGCCTTCTGCTGCATCATCGAGCGCTTAACCAGCCACTTTTGATCGGCATTGGGCGCAGTGTATTGTTCGGGATTTTTGCTGTCGATGTACAGGCGCAAGTAACCTTCTCGAACCTGTTGCCATCCGTGGCTTTCGGGCGGGCCGCCGGTATAGTATTTCCCGACAGGAGTTTCCGCAACGATCTGCTGGATTTCCGCCGGAAGCTGCTTGATAATCTTCTGGGGTGTCAGTCCACCAACTTTTTTGCTGTCGTCTTCTGAGCGGTTCGTTGCCACCATGGCAAAAGTCATGCCGGACTGCAGGTCCTTATCGACCGCGGCCTCGTCCTCCTTGTTCTTTACCGCGATGATGCGGAAGGTGACAACGGCCGGATAGGTAAAGTCTTCCGGATGGAGCTTTATGTACTCATCGACCTCTGCATCCGAGACCTTCACTCCTTTTGTTTGGAGGTTGAATCTTGTTAGCTCTGCCCGAATTTCGTCTTTGATGCTCTGCTTATTGCGACCGAGCATCTTTTGGTCGTCGAGGAAGCTTGACTTTTTGCGGATGGCGCGCTGCAGATAGTCTTCGACCTCTTGAGGCGTCGCGGTAACGCCTTCTGTTTTCGCCAACTGATACAATATCTTTTCGAGGATCAATTGATCGAGAGCGTAATAGCCCACCGGGTAAAGCGGCTGGCCTGCCTGTGCCCGCTGCTGCAGCCAAGTGGCATAGCGTTCTCCCGCCAGCTCGGCTTTCCGCCGCCAAGCGTCCCGCATGATTTTCTCCCCGTTGACGGTGGCCAGGACATCCTCTTTTTCGCACCCTGCCGCAATGAAGGCCGCCAGAACCAAAAGGCTCAGCAGGGCCGCACATGGTCTCAACTGTCTCAAATCGTTTCCTCCTGGGTCGCTCCAGGGCCGTAGGCCGCAGCGTTTCCCCCATAATTCCTAATATCGAGCATCAACTCGATTTCGCCCACCGTGAGGCCTGTTTCCCCGGCGATTGCGCCCGGTTTACGCCCTTGGTCCGCCAGAGCGAACACGACCGCCTTGGCATTGGCCTCCGGCACGGCGCTGCGGGCGTCCAGCTCTCGCCTCACCCGCTCCGCGTCGCCGACCAGTTTACTCAATAGCTCGTCTACCGTGCGCCGGAGATCATCGACCTCCGCGCTTATGGAGTACTTGCGAACCTCCGCGCGAAGTTCCTGCTGTGCCTTTTGGTACAAAAACCACCCAGCCAGAAGCAAGAGAAGCTGTCCGACGAACAGAATTTCGGTCATTCTGGGAATCTGTCGGGTGTTTAGGTCGTGATGTCCAGGTGCGGTTCTTCTATCGGGGCTTCTTCCGGGTCAGGCTCATCGGCTTCCTCGTCAATGACCTCAACGAGCGCTTTGCCCTGTTCGTCACGTTGGTCCTTGGCATCACGGTCGGTCTGCCGGTCGCCGATGGGCCGGATGGCTGGCGCGGTTGGGACCGGCTGCACCCGGTTGATAGGGACGCTTCCGTCTACTGACATCATCACGCCTCCTCGAGAGGTTCACAGGCCGCTCAAGAGGCTTATTCCATCACTGCCGTCTTTCACCCCCTCCCCCGCTTGCGGGGGAGGGCTGGGGTGGGGGTCTTCAATGCCGGCTGGAAGCCAGCGTTACTGGCGCTGGAACATCGTGACGTTCTCGCTCAGGCCGACCCGCAGCCGAACCATCGCCTGCGTGTGCAATTGGTAAACCCGGCTCTCCGACACTCCCAGCACCTTGCCAATCTCTTTGAACGTCAGCCCCTCGTAATAGTACAGGGAGATCACCAGGTGCTCCCGCTCCGGCAGCTTCCCAATCGAATCCGTGAGCAGCCGCCGAATCTCCCGGCCGTGCACCTCTCCCTCCGGGCTGACCGTGCGATCCTCGATCAGGTCGGAAACTCGGAGCTGGTCGTCGTTCTCGTTGCTGGAAAGAATATCGTCAATAGACGCCAAGGAGGTACGTCCCAATTGGATCAAAAGCTGGTGGTAGTCCTCCAAGGTCAAGCCCATCGTCTCCGCCACCTCGACCTCGCGCGGCGGGCGGCCCATCTTGACTTCCAGGTCCATGTGGGTTCGTTCCAGCAGCTTCAACCGTTCGCGAATCGAGCGCGGCACCCAGTCCTCGTCCCGAAGCATTTCCAGTATCGCTCCCCGAACCAAGGCGATCGCGTAGGTTTCAAACTTGACGGCGCGGGTGAAATCGAATTGGTCAATGGCTTTAATGAGCCCCTGAACGCCCGCCCCGACCAGGTCCTCCCGATCCAGCCCCGGCGGCGGGCTGCTGACAACACGCCCGGCGGTGATTTTTACCAGGTATTTATAATGATCGATGAGTTCGCTTCGGGCCGCCGGATCTTGATATATCTTGAACCTCTTCCAATTATCTTGCAACTGATGCGGTTGTAACCCCATGCTATGTCAGGTCCTCTTTTCTTAGTCTTCGCTCGTCTTCTCTTTTGCCTTGGTCCGAATCGGTTTCAGCTGGGCGAAGATCGCTTGCCAAATAGCGCCCAACAACCAACCGACCACCAAGGCGATCCCAGCCCGTTGGAGTACAAATTCCCAATGCACTCCGGCCAGGATGCCGGCCGCCAATGCCACAAATGCCGCCAGCGAACCGACGAGAAGGGGCACTACCCCTCCCACCGGTTGGCATCATTCGGGTTCACAGGCGGGTCGGAAGTCAGATTCGAGAACGGGGATACACGTCGAAGGAGGTTGTTTTGGAAAAAAGACAGACAAGATCGATGCGACAACTCGCGGAACAAACACGCATGCCTCCCATTAGACGCCATTCACAGTCTCCCCAGCTCAACAAAGTCCGGATCGAAGTTCACAGCCGTCAGGCGGCTTTGCGCAGTCGCTAGGGGAGCGTTCCCCGGGTCGCTGCAGTTCTTGCACTCCGGGCTTTTGCCCCGGAGCCTCTCCCTCAAGGACCGGACCAAAGAGCCCGGTAATCAATCAGCGCTAAATTATACGGAATCTGTTCGCCCGGTGCAACCCCTTTTCCGATATTTCTTAAACTTTTCCTAACGCCGCCGGGGGCTTCGCTCGCTTTCCGAGGGTGATCAGTGCGACGATGGTCAGCACATAGGGAAGGGATGCCCAAAATTCGGACGGCGGCATCGTACCGAGAATGTTGATCCCTTGCAATCGAATTTGCAACGCGTCGAACAGACCAAATCCGAGGGCGGCCGCAAAGGCGCCGATGGGGTTCCATCGGCCCAGCACCAACGCCGCCAGCGCAATGAAGCCGCGCCCCGACGTCACGGCCTCCGAGAACTGGCGAACGTCACCCAGCGTCAGAAACGCGCCGCCCAGACCGCAGAACAGGCCGCTGGCTAGGATGGCGAACGTTCGGATGCGGATCGGATTGAGTCCCATCGCCGCCGACTTCTCAGGATCGTTGCCGACCGCTTGGACGTGGAGGCCGGACCGCGTATGCCGAAGCCAAAGGGAGATGAGAACCGGAAGGGCGAGCGCGACGGGAATGAACGTCCATTGAGAAAGGCTTGGAACCTCGGGCGTGCTTCCGTGCTGCCCGAACAAGCGGACAACCAGGAACGCCGTGCCGCCGAAGGCGATGGCGTTGACAGCCACACCGCTCACAACGTGGTCGACCTTGAGCCGTTGGGTGATGAGCACGTGCAGGCCGGAGAGCAAAATCGTGGCCACGGCCGCGGTCGCGATGCCCAGATAGGGGTTGCCGGTGAAATAGCTTCCGACAGCGGAAAAGAATGCGCCCCAGAGCAGGAGCCCTTCCAGCCCGATATTGATCACGCCGGACCGCTCGCAGACCAGGCCGCCCATCGCCGCGAAAATGAGCGGCGTCGCACCGCGGAGGCTCGCCTCAACCGCGCCAGTGTCGAACATCAGGATGGCCTCCGGAACCGCTGCCACCCGACCGCCGCGGCGACGAGGATGATGATGCCTTGAGCGACCATGGCGATCTCCTTCGGCAGGTCCGTGGCGACCTGGGCGGACTGCACCCCCTGGGCCAGCGCTCCAAATATGAACGCCGTCGCAATAATGGGCAGTGGGCTTGCCAGGGCGATCAGGGCCACCGCGAGGGCGTCGAACCCGTATCCCGGTGAGATGCCGTCGTAGAAGCGGTACTCGTAGCCGCAAACCTGCACGGCGCCGGCAAGACCCGCGAACGCGCCGGAGAGGGCCATCGCTAGCACGATGGTCCGTGGAACATTGACGCCGGCCGCCACAGCCGCGTCCACATTCGCCCCGACCGCCTTCAGCTCATATCCGACGACGGTTCTCTTCATCCACCATGCCAGCCCCGCGGCAAGCAGAACGGCAAGGATGAGACCGGCATTGATGTGGAGGCTTCCTCCCAAATCGGGCAGGCGGGTGGAGTTGGGTATCTGGACGGTCGTGGCAATCTGGGCGCTTGGGTCTTTGAACGGGTTGGCGGCGATGTATTTGGTGAAGTTGAGGGCGATGTAGTTCATCATGATCGTCGTGATCACCTCATGGCCGCCGCGCCAGACCTTGATGAGACCGGCCGGAAGCGCCCAGAGCACTCCCGCCGCGCCTCCGGCAGCGAGGCACAGAGTAATATGCAGCCAGCCCGGCATGCCCTTGAGCAGGATCGCTGCCGCCGCCGCTGCCAGCGCGCCAACAAGAAGCTGGCCCTCGACGCCAATATTGAACAGCCCGGCACGAAGCCCGACCGCTACCCCGAGGCCGGAAAGGAGAAGCGGCGTCATGCGTTGCAGCGTATCGGACACGCCATAGGGAGTGCCCAACGCTCCAGTAAATCCGGAGCGCAAAGCGGCAACGGGATCGACGCCGCTGGACCACACGATGATCCCCAGGAACGCCGCCGCCGCCGCAACGAGCGCGGAGAACCGGAGCCAGTTCAAGCGGCCGCGCCCTCCAACCCAATCATCAAGCGGCCAATCCGCTCCCGATCGATCTCCAGCCCGCGTAGTTCCGCGACCAGCCGCCCGTCGCGCAAAACGTAGATCGGCTCGCAGTATTCCAGCAGCTCGTCCAGGTCGAAGGAGATGACGAGGGCGGCCATCCCCCTGTCGCACTCCGCGCGTATGGAGTCGTAGACGGCCAGCGTTCCGCGAACGTCCAGACCACGGCAGGGTTGGAAGGCGATGAGAACGGCCGGCGGTTGGTGCAAAGCGCGAGCGACGATCAGCCGCTGTTGATTCCCGCCTGAGAGGTCCCCCGCGCGAGTCCGAACCGAATCCGCCATGATTCGGAACGCCTCCATCTCTTCCAAGGCCGCCTTCCCGACCTCTTGGGGCCGCAGCAGGCCTCGCTTCGCAAAGGGCGGCAGGCGGTGGAGGCCGAGGACAGAATTATCCAAGAGGCTCCAGTCCTCGATCAGCCCGTATCGATGTCGATCCGCCGGGATAAAGCGCAGACCGGCAGCCAGGCGGCGTGAGGTGGATTCCTGCCCCAAATCGTCTTGGCCCAGCCGGGCAATGCCGGATTGGATGGCGCGGATGCCGACGAGGGCCTCGAACAGCTCCGACTGCCCGTTTCCATCTACCCCGGCAATGCCCGCAATTTCCCCTGCTCGCAGATCCAGATCCAAACCATTGATAGCTCGTTCGCCGCGATCTCCGTGGATAACCAGGTCTTTCATTGTCAGGACCGTTTTCCCGGCTTGTCGGCCATCGAGGTCCGACTTTGGGCGCAGGTCCTCACCCACGATCCAGTTGGTCAGGCGATCCACGTCGGTATCGGCCACGTCGCACTCGGCAACGCGCTTGCCCCCGCGCATCACCGTGACCCGATCGCAATAGTCGATCACTTCCCGCAATCGGTGCGTGACCAGCAGGATGGTCTTGCCCTCCCGCGCCAGCAACTGCAGATTGTTGAACAATACGGCGGCATCGGGTGGGGAGAGCATGGCTGTCGGCTCGTCGAGGATCAGAATTTCCGAATTGCGCCACAGCAGCTTTAGGATTTCCAGCTTTTGGCAGGCTGCGGGGGTCAGCGTGGAGGCAGGGGCCTTCCAGTCGAAGCGGAACCCCATCCGCTGCGCCAGCGAATCGGCTCTCGCCGTCGCTGTGGATCGGTCGAGAAGCGGGCCCGCCATTGCCTCCGCTCCAAGCATCAGGTTGTCCAGACACGAAAGCTGCGGAATGATGCTGTAGTGCTGGCTCACCATTCCGATGCCGGCGGCGATCGCCTCCGACGGGTTTCTGAATCGGACCTGCTTGCCGTCAACCTCAATGCTGCCTTCATCCGGCTGATAGACGCTGTAGAGAACACGCATCAGGGTGGTCTTGCCCGCGCCGTTCTCCCCGACGATGGCATGGGTCTGCCCTTTTTCGACGGAAAGGTCCACTTGATCGCATGCGGTGAGGCGGCCAAATCGTTTCGTAATCCCAACCATCCGAACCGCCGGATTCACGCGCGCTGGTCTCGTTCCGTGTTGAGCAGTTCGTACAGATCGAAGAGTGAAGCGATCCCGGCATCACCGAGACCGCGCGCATTTTGCGAGGTGCAAAGCTGGTGGGCAAGCGCGAGGCCGAATGTTGTTGCGCCGCACTGGTGAGCGGCCTCCATCGCATAGCCGAGGTCTTTGAACTGAAGCGAGTTCGAAAAGCCAGGCGTGTAATCGCGTCCGATCATCTTTGGCCCCAGGTTGCGCAGAGCCCACGAATCCCCCGCGCCCCCGGACAGCACGGTCAACGTCTTGTTCAAGTCCAGCCCGTTCTTTTTTGCGAAGCTCAGCGATTCTGCTACGCCCATCAAGGTGATCGCGCACAGGATTTGATTGGCCAACTTGGTCATCTGCCCCGTTCCGGACGGACCGGTATGGGTGACTACAGAGGAAAACGTGTCGAATATGGGACGCAGGGCAGCGAATGCGTCGGCGCCGCCGCCTACCATCGTGCTCAGAGTTCCCGCAATCGCGCCCGATTCGCCTCCGGAGATCGGCGCATCGAGAAATTCCACCCCCACTGTCCCCGCTTCCTCGGCCAGCCGCTGCGCGACGAACGGCTGGATAGTGGAATGGTCGGCGACGATCAGACCGGGCCTGCCCGCCGCTAGAATTCGATGGGTGACCATCGTGACCTCAACACTGGTGGGTAGGCACATCAGGATAGCGTCGCACTCCCCGGCCATCTCTTGCGGCTCCTGGATCGTTGCCCCATGCGCCGCCATTTGGTCCATTTTCTCCTTCGACCGATTGTGGACCGCGAGGGCGTAGCCGGCCTTCAAAAGATGGTTGGCCATCGGTCGCCCCATGATGCCGAGGCCGATAAAACCGATCTTCTTCATTTTTTGGGAGACCACCTTGGACTGAAATTATCGCCGCGTTCTGTTATTTGGCGGCTATCCCCGGTTTTCGTGTCGAAAATCCAAATGTCGCGCTTTCCGGTCTTTCCTTTTGTGTAGGCGATTTTGGTTCCGTCCGGCGACCATTGCGGATCGCCGCATTCACCGTCAACCGCCGTCACAACCTCCCATTGACCGGGGGAGGGCTCTTGGAAGACGAGGAGCGATGCATGGGTCACATCCTCGCCACTGAAACGGACCCGAACCGCCGCGATCTCCGTCCCGTCCGGGGACCATTGAGGCGAGATCACCGCTTCCGTGTCGCTTTCTGTGGCATAGATCGGCATCACCTTGTTCGCGTCCAGATCGATGACGAACAGTCCGTGCTGGGGCTTTTCGGTGTTCATCTCGGCAGGCGGGTTCCACGAATTTGCGTAGGGGTCCGCTTTCTCGATGTGCATGGCGCGAAATGCCACGGCCACCTTGTTCTCACTGGGGTGGAACGCGATATCGATCCGTTTGGCCATGAACCGAATCGTAGGGATTGGAACCTCTTTGTCGCGCGGATCGACCGGCTTGAGGCGCTGCTCGACCAGCACCTGATATTCGTCGCCCTGTATGACTCCTACGACATCTTGCATATCATGTCCCCATGCCACGGAATGGAACGCGGATGAACCGAAGCGGTTGCTCCAGGTTTCCAAAATGGCCTTGCTTCGGCTAGGATCGGACGAGGGCGGCGGGATCAGCTGCTCGGAGTGCCCTTCTACTACATCGAATTCCGAGACCAGCCCGCCGGCGATATGCAGGATGCGCTCGCCATCGGGACTGCATTGCAGGCTGTCCTTGCGCGCGCCGCCAAGCGTCAGTTGGTTGACCACCGCGTTCTTGGCGCTTAGGTGGAAGATTTGGGAAACGCGTTCGCTCCGGTCGGAGGTGAAGAACAGCGTCTTGCCGTCCGGTTGCTGCCAGGTCGGTTCCAGGTCTTCGGAATTCGATCCCGGCTCGGCGCGAACTTTCGTGTCATCGGGTTTGTAGAACCAGATGTGAGCCTTGCCGTCTTGATCGCTCACGTATGCGAGCCAACCCGCCGTGTTTTCGGGCAGGATAGGCTGCTTTCCGGGCTTCCAGGTGGACAGGAGATAGAACCCGATCAGCAGGGCGAAGAGCGCGAACAGCCAGAGGAGTATCTTCGGATTCTTCATTCGTTTCCGAAGTTATCGTTCGGTAGGTTGTCGCCGCCTCCTGCCTTCCACCAGGTTGCGGCAAAATGGCCCGGGCTGGCAGGGCGGTATTCTATGGACATGAAGGTTGCCAGGTTCGGCGATGGGGAGCTGATCCGCGTTGGGGTCATAGAAGGCGATTCTGCGCGCCTCGCGAAAAGCGATGTCAGCGTGCAGGACGCATTGCGCGGTGACGAAGTCAATTGGGGAGAGCTGCGGCAGATTGCTGATTTGAGAATCCTCTCACCGTTCGACTACGTCCCTTCGTTCCGAGACTTTTATGCGTTCGAGGGCCACGTGGTGAATGCGCGGGCCCAGCGGGGGCTGACGGGCGCGCCGGAAGAGTGGTTCCTCGCGCCGGCCTTCTACTTCAGCAATCCCTACGCGTTTCTTGGCCACGAAGACACACTCCTATGGCCAACATGGAAGCCATCGATGGACGAGCCGCCCGTGCCAACGAAGGAGCTGGATTTTGAACTGGAGATCGGGATCGTGATCGGCAAGGCGGGAAGGGATATCCCGGTCGAGCGGGCCATCGAGCACGTCGGAGGGTTTACCGTTCTCAACGACTGGTCCATGCGGGACGTGCAGCGGATAGAGATGAAGGTCGGAATGGGTCCGCACAAAGCCAAGGACTTCGCGACGAGCATCGGGCCGTGCGTCGTCACTCTCGATGAAATGTCGTCTCGGCGGACGGATGGACCGGATGGCCCTCGATGGGATATGCCGATGGTCGCGCGCGTGAACGGCGAGCAGGTCTCCAGTGGCAACTTCGCGGAGATTCACTTCACGGTCAGCCAGTTGATCGCTCACGCATCGCGAAACGCCACGATTCGGGAGGGCGATCTGTTGGGTTCCGGAACGGTCGGCACCGGTTGCCTCTTGGAGAATCCCGATCATGGCTACTTACGGCCTGGAGATCATGTCGAGTTAGACATCGATGGAATTGGTATCCTAGCTAACACGATTGCTACGTTGAGACCTAAGATTTAACCTTTACTTTGTGACCTTAAGCATTTTTTTGGCTGTTCTCCTTGACAGGCTGGTTTTTCTACCTTATGCTGTCTGCTTGGCAATTGTTCCAGGGCCGCGAATGCCGCGGCCCTAATTTTGGTTGCCAGAAAAGGTGGAACCATGCGATTGATAAGGGCGCTGCGCGCCTGCACTTTCGCTTGTCTCTTGGCAGGCACGACGATGTTGTCGGCGCAGGGGCAAGGAGTCGGGAGCATCGACGGAACGGTGTTCGAAGACTTAAACGGAAACGGCAAAATGGATGCCGGAGAACCGCCAATCCCTGGCTGGGATATTAACCTGGTCCATGAGAACGGGGGCGGCACTACGATGGCGATGACCGATGATCAGGGTAATTACCAATTCACCGATCTGCCATTCGGTGACTACGACGTAATTCCAGAGCTTCGCCAAGGCTACGAACAGACCTACCCAGGCGGCGTGGGATATAATCATACTACACTCAACGCCAGTAAGAGCGTGAGCTATCGTTACGGTTTCCAAAAGCCGTGTGTGAAAATCACGACCGACAAGTTGCTCTGTTTGACGGAGAGACCCGGTGGCTATTCTTGGACCTTCACCATTTGCAACTTGTCCAACTTCCCCATTTCTCATATCTACTTCCTACAGTCTTTGCCGGCGGGGGTGACAATAGATTTTACCGGGGGACCAAATAACTACTTGGCCGTCAATCCGCCGATGAACCCGGGCGATTGCCGGCAGTTCACGGTTCATATTTCCGGCGCGACGCCGGGATCGACCATCTGTTGGGACATGAGCGTCCACAACGCGAACCACAAGGAGTGTTGCTTCTTCCGCTTCTGTCTTACCGTCCCAGAGTGCGACTGTGTGCAGTTCCTGGACGAATCGATAAAGTGCGACCCGACGATCCCAGGCGGCTATCTGTGGTGCTTTACGATCCAGGTCCTCGCCCCTGGTCCGGTGAATTGGCTTCTGCTTTCTGGACCTACGGGTGTTGTCTTCAATCCGGCCGTCGTGCCGCTTCCAGGGCTGGTTTATGGCCAGACCTATAACGTGTGCATCAACATCACCGGGGTGGCAAGTGGGCAGCAGCTCTGCTTCACATTGTCGCTTCACGATGAGTTGTTCAAACTCTGCTGCAGCATCGAACACTGCATCGATCTGCCGGACTGTTCGCAAGGTTGCGAATTGGCGCCTGGCATTTGCGCTGCCGGCAAGCCGCATTACCAAGACCCGAAGTTCGGTGCGTTCACGGGCACGGTAGCGTCGGTAACCTGCTGGACGGACATTTCGGCCATTTTGAACCCGGTCCTGGCGGTCATGAACCTGGACGCCTATCAGTCCGCGCCGCCGGCGCTGGGCATGAACTGGGCGCCTGTCCCGTTGGGGTACCACGGTCCAGCAGACAGTTGGAATCGGAAGAACCTCGGGACGATCTTCGGCGAGACCATCGATCGAAAGGGCAACATCTACGTGGCCCATAGTTCATGCTTTGCGTGGATCAACACGGCGAATGCCGATGGTTGGGGTCCCGGCGGGGCGGCGGCGATATACAAAATCGATGCCTCGTCCGGAGGCATCTCGACCCTGGTCGGCACCGGTTCGACAGCGGGGTCATCGCTGCCGAACGCGTCCGATGCGAACGTGATCGCGCAGCCCCCGTTTACGGTGAACGATTCCTATCCGGGTCTCGGCAACATCACCTACGACTATGATAACGACCAACTCTTCGTGACGGACATGGAGGACGGCAGAATCTATCGCATCAGCATGGGTGGCTTCGTTCTCAGTTCGTTCGATCCGATGGGCGCCGATGGCGGATCGCTAGACCCCGGTTTTGCTCCGCTTGGCGAACGCCTGTGGGCATGCGAATACCATCGCGGCCGCGTCTATTACAGCGTCTGGGCTCGCGACGCCGGTCCGATGACCTATCCGAGCGGCAATCCTCGCCAGAACGCGGCGCTGAGCAATCAGATCCGATCCGTTGCGGTTAACCCACCATCATCCGGTGGCGATTTTATTCCCAACTCGGACCGAGTAGAGATTGCCAGCCCCGATTATCCGAACCTGCCGGGTGTTCAATACTCGATGCCCGTCTCCGACATCAGCTTCTCGCCGGAAGGCTATCTGGGAGTTGCAGAGCGTGGCATGGATTCGGACACCAGCAGCACTCCGCATCGCTCGCGCGGCATGGAGTTCCGATGCGATCCGCTGACGGTCAAGTGGGCGCTGTTTGGCGGGCCGAGCGACAGCGCGTTCAGCATCGGTCTCGGCGGCCGCAACAGCGCGGGAGGCATCGACTACGACTACGACAAGACGAATGAAGGACAGACCCCCAAGGGTCGGCGCGTCTGGTGGACCGGCGACTGTCTCGGCGGCTTCATCGGCAACAACATCTGCGAAATCTATGGTTTGCAGGGTGTTCCGATCTCAGGCGGCGATGCAGGCGGCGCTCCGGCGACCGGCAGCATCCTGCTGGACTTGGACGGTAACCCGGCGCAAGCAAAGATCACCCTGGGAGACGTGGAGATTCCCTGTCCGCAGGCGCAGCCGGGCTCGACGAGCACCGGTATGGTGATTCTCGAGGACAATGCCGGCTCTCCATCCGGTGAACCGGTCCTGTTCCAACTGCTCGATAACATGGGCGGGGTCGTTGCGGAACAGACGACGAATCTGGATTCGAGCGGTCATTACACTGTCAACTGGAACCAGACCGGAGTCTTTTCCTTGCGGGCCAAAGGACGGACCTGGCTGAGCCAGAAGAATACCGGCGTCGATCTGGACCCGGACGTGCCCGCGGTGTCCAACTTCTCGCTGACAAACGGCGATGCCCAGGACGACAACGCGGTCAACCTCCCCGACCTCAACTCAGTGTTCATTCACTTTGGGGAGATCGGATTCAATTCGGCGGACCTCGACTGTTCCGGTGAAGTTGACTTGAAGGACCTGAACATCGTGTTCATCAACTTCGGGATCGTCGGTAAGTAGCTAATCGGCGGGCCCCGATGACGATCGGGGCCCGCTTCATTGTTCGTAGGCGTGGGTCGAATTAGCAGCCACTTCTCACTCATTGATTCCAAGACCCACGGTAATTCGTTGCCGCGTGGGTCGTGGCGGTACGTCTGCGAGATCGAATTGCCGATCCGACCCACGGCACCCTAATAACCTCTGTCCAAATCCACGACGTTGAGCAAATCGCCGCGACCGGCGGCGAAGCGGTTGATGTTCTCGATTACATCATCCCATCGCCGAAGGTGATCGCCGGGCGATGCCGCGCGGTGAGGCGATAAGACCACATTTGGCAACTCATGGAACGGAAAGTGATAGGGGTACCGGTGTCCGTCATCGTCCGGTTCCGGAGAATAGTCGTACCAAACGTCGAGGCCCGCGCCGCCGATGCGCCCCTCTTTGAGCGCGCGATAGAGCGGCTCTTCTTCGATCAGCGAGCCGCGGCCGACGTTGACGATCAGCGCGGACGGTCCCAACAGCTCCAGTTCCCGGCTGCCGATCATGCCTTTGGTTTCTTCGGTATCGGGGACGGCGGCGATCAGGATGTTCGTCTGGGTGAGGAATTCGTCGAGAGTAGTTTCCCCGCTTCTTCGGTGGATCGCAAACGACAGGTCGAAGCCTTGCAGGAGTTTGTGCACGCATTGATTAATCGCGCCGTAGCCAAGCAGGCCGACCGTTTTGCCTTCGAGCGGAATCGTCGCCGCGTCCGCGTCGCCTTTGCGCCACTCGCCGGCCGCCATCCAATTGTGGTGGGGAACGATTTTGTTGCAGAGGGCAAGAAGCAATGCCACAGCGTGCTGGGCGACGAACTCCGCGTGACCGTGGCCGTTGACCACGGTGATGTTTCGCCCGCGCATCAGCGGCACAAGATGGCGAACGCCGGTGCCAGGATTGATGAACAGTCTTAGGTTCTTTGCGGCATCGAGGAATTCCGCCGTCGGTCTCCAACCGACTACGATGTCGGCTGCTCCGGTGTGTGCCAACATATCGTCGTTCTCGGGGAAAACCAGATGGACGTCGGGCAGTCCGTCTTGCAGGTAGGTCCGCATCCGATCGGGGACCTGCCACAGGAAGAGAACGGTCAACTATAGCTCCGGCAATTCGGTTGGCGCGTCGGCGTTGAGCGAGCGGCACCCATCGGAAGTGATGGCGCAGACGTTTTCGATTCGCACGCCCAACTTGCCCGGCAGATAGATCCCCGGCTCGACGGTAAAGCAGTTCCCCTCTTGCAGCGGACTCTCGTTTCCCTCGACCATGAACGGCGGCTCGTGTACCTGCAACCCGATGCCGTGGCCGGTGCGATGCACAAAGTAGTCTCCAAAGCCCGCATCGGCAATCTTCTTGCGGCCGGCCCGGTCAACCTCTTGCGCGGGGACGCCGGGCTTTGCGGCGGCCCGCGATGCGTTGTGAGCGGCTAGCACGATGCGATAGATCTTCTTCGCGTCGTCGCTCGCCTTGCCGACGCAGACGGTCCTGGTGATGTCGGCCTGGTATCCATCTACCGTCGCGCCGAAATCCATGACGATCACGTCGCCTTCCTGTACCGGCACGTCGCCGGTCAGATAGTGGGGTTTCGCGCCGTTCGGGCCCGAAGCCACGATGGCGAAGCTGGCGGAGTCGGCATGGGGAACCGTGGCGCGATGGATGGCCGATTGAATTTCTCGCTCCGTGGCGCCCGGTTTGATCATCGATTGGATCGCCAGGTAGGCCTTGTCGACCGCCGCCGAGGCTTTTTCCATCCGCTCCATCTCCCACGCGTCTTTGCGCCCCCGGCAGGCTTCGATGAGCGGTGTGCCCGGCTTGAACAGCGCGGCGGGAAGGGCCTGCTGCATTCGCAATAGGTAGGACGCGGACATCTCATCGTCCACGGCGATGACACCGGTTCGCAATCCCCAGCGGTCCGCCCAATCCGCGAATTTCAGGCCGGGGTCCTCGCCGTCTGACCATGTGGTGAGGTCCGTGAGGCCCGTCGTCTCTTGCGCCTGCGTGTGGCTGAGCGCTGGTATCAGCATGGCCGGCGCCTCATTGGGCGCGATGCCGAGGAGCAGCATCCGCTCCCATCCGCCTTCGTGAAAGTTGGCCAGATAGCCCATCGTGACCGGTGTGGAGGCGAAGAAGGCGTCTATGCCTTGGTCCGTAAGAGCTTGCTGCATTTTCTCGATTCGATTTTGATATTTTGGTTCCATTATGTTAATCCGGTCCGGACCGCAAAATTGTGAAGCAGATCCTTCCCATGCTCTGTCAAAACCGACTCCGGATGAAACTGAATCCCTTCGACATCCAACTCCTTGTGGCGGACACCCATGATCTCATTATCATCTTCCGACGTCGCCGTAACTTCCAGACAATCCGGCAGCGACTCCTTCTCAATCACCAGCGAATGATATCGTATTGCGGCGAACGGATTGGGAAGACCCTGGAAAACCCCCGTGCCGTTGTGCCTGATGTTCGACGGCTTGCCGTGCATGATCTTGACCGCCTGAACCACCTTGCCGCCAAACGCCTGCCCAATGGCCTGGTGGCCGAGACAGACCCCAAGCAATGGAATCTGGCCTGCGAATCGCTCGATGAGCGACAGGCAGATGCCCGCTCGGTCCGGCGTGCATGGCCCCGGTGACAGCACGATCCCCGCCGGCGCCATATATGCAATCTCGTCCAGCGTCAGCTCGTCGTTTCGCTTTACGAGCAGCTCAACGCCCATCTCGCCCAGGTACTGGACCAGGTTGTAGGTGAAGCTGTCGTAGTTGTCGATCATCAGGAGCATGCTGCCGGTGATTATGGCCGAAAACCCCCACCCCAACCCTCCCCCGCAAGCGGGGGAGGGGGTTTGACGGAGGTCAACCGTGCCAAAATGCCGGTATGGCTATCGACTACCTACAGGAGCTGCGGGACTACTGCGAGACGTTTGAAGGCTCCACCATGGTGTTTCAAGGGGAGTGCTTCGTCTACAAGACTTATGGCAAGGTGTTTTCGCTTGTCGATGAAGAGAGGAAAGTGAACGTCTCGCTGAAGGCCGATCCGGAGGCGTTGGGAGACCTGCTGGATAAGCCCCATATCATCCCCGCGCCCTACATGTGGCACAACGGGTGGGTCAACATCACGGTCAGCAACCGGCCGACCTGCGACGAATGCAAGAAGCTGATCGCCACCAGCCACGCGTTGGTGCTCGCCAAAGTGCCGAAGTCGAAGCGCACATGAACAACGATCGATCGGAGAAGTGGGAAGCTCGATACCGACAGGCGGACCCGACGCAACTTCCTTGGTATCACGAGCAGCCTACGGCTGAGATGGAAGCGGAGTTGGACAAGCTACCTGGCGAAGGCGGGTCATTGGAGTCGGTGAATGAGAACCTCCGGGAAGCTGACCCGCGCCTACCGATTCGACCGATCTTAGATGTCGGTTGCGGCACCGGGGCAGACCTGGCGTATCTCGTGGAATCCGGCCGCACTGCTTTCGGGTTCGACATCTCGCCGACCGCCTTGCGGTTCGCGAGCGAATCCCATCCAGAACTGACCGGTCGCTTGTTTGTCGCGGATGCCCTTCGTCTTCCGGTTCGGGACGGCGCGCTGGCAGCGGTTTTCGACCAGGGCTGCCTGCACTGCCACCATGCTGTGGAACGGCAACTTTACGCAGGCGAGGTCAATCGGGCGCTGGCGCCGGATGGCGTTCTCCTGCTCCGCAGCCGCCACGAGCAGCAAGATGCGGACGATCCGCAGAACCAATGGGGGCCATACAGACTCTCCCTCGACGATCTCAACGAAGCGCTCGGCGAATGGTTTGAACTGTTGTCAGCGGACGTGCACTATGCGACACAACACCCGCCCCACCGCAGACGCCGATGGCTGACCTGGTGGAAAAAGCGGCCAGTTACGCAAGAAACGTAGACAAAACTTGGGTAGAATTTGCCCGCCATGACCCAGGACCGGCGACTCGTCTCCGCCATTCACGCGATGACTTCGGTGCTCTCTTCCAACCCGAGCATCGATGGATCGCTGGAGAGCATCCTAACTGTTTGCGTCGAATCGGTGGACGCGACGGGTGGCACGATCTACCTGCACGATCCACGGAAAGGGGTGCTTGTATTCGGCTACGTCCTGCCTCCGGAGATGAACGCCCAGCTCCAGGGCCAGTCGTTCCCCGACACGCAGGGTATCGCCGGCTCGGTTTTCACCAATCGGTTGAGCCGTATCGACAACGACGTGGCCGGCGCGAGCGATCACCAAAAGGGTTTTGATAAAAAGACCGAGCACACGACGCGCTCGCTCGTAACAGTACCGCTGCTGGTTGCGGATTCTCAACCGGTAGGCGTCGTTCAGGTATTGAATAAGCGCAGCGGGGACTTCAACGAAGAGGACCTCGTGATGCTGGAGATCGTCGGGAGCGTCGCGGCGATGGCGATCCAAAACGCGCAGCTTGCCGAAGACGCCAAGAAGGCAACAGGTCTCGCCGCGATGGGCGATATCGCGCACGATATCAAGAATAAGGTCGCGCCGCTGACCATGGGGGCGATGACGCTCATGCTCGATCTGGAGATGCTGGCCCCCTCGCTTGATGGAACGGGAGCGGCGGACGTGCTGCAATCCATGAAGGAGACCGCCGAGATCATCGCGAGCGGAGCGCAAAAAACCCATCGGTACACGCAGATGATCGCAGACCTCGCAAAGGGGAAAGAGATGGCGATAGCGCTGCAACCCGCCGACATTTGCGCGATTGCCTCGCGAGAATTTCTCACCCAACAGAAGCTGGCTCGGACGAAGGGGGTCGAGCTGATCGCCGATACCGCCGGCCCGATCATGCTGCAGTTGGACGAGGTGATGGTGGAAAGGGCGGTCTACAATTTGACGATCAATGCGGTCGAGGCCACCCCGGAAGGCGGAAAGGTCCACATGGGTATCGCCGAGCTTCCGGACGAAGTGTGTCTGACGATTAGAGATACCGGGAAGGGGATGCCCCCGGAGCGACTGGCGCAGGTTCTCGCCGGCACCGCGGAGAGCAGCAAGGCGGGCGGAACCGGCCTTGGGACGTCGATCGTGCGCAAAATCGCCGAGATGCACAGCGGACGGTTGGAAGCGGAGAGCACGGTCGGCGAAGGGACTACGTTCCGCATCTATCTACCGCGTGCATGAGCATGGAGGGCTCCGCTCCGTCGGAGCCGCCCGCGGGCAGGCGTGATCTTCTCCGCAAGTTCTCGGCTCCGACGGAGCGGAGCCCTCCAACGACGAGGCTCCGACGGAGCGGAGCCCTCCAACGACGAGGCTCCGACGGAGCGAAGCCCTCCAACGACGAGGCTCCGACGGAGCGGAGCCCTCCAGGACTAATGCTTGCCCCACTCCTTGGCGGAAGGATCCACGCGGCCGATGACCTGGAGCGCGCGCACCACGACGCTGTCTACCATCTCATCGATCGTCTTGGGCCGGAAGTAGAATCCGGGCGCGGCGGGCATCACAATCGCACCGGCCTCCGTCAGCGCCGTCAGGTTTTTCAGGTGGACGAGGGACAGGGGTGATTCGCGGATGATGAGGACCAACGGACTTCGCTCCTTGAGGCAGACGTCGGCGGCCCGCGATATCAGATCGTCCGAGACACCGTTGGCGATGCGGCCGGCGGTCCCCATCGAGCAGGGGGCGATGATCATCCCTGAATGACGGAACGAACCGCTGGCGGGAGGAGACATGAAATCTTTGGGTGTGAGCAATGTTAGATTGGAGGGAGATCGCCCGAGCAGTGCCTCCGCCGACGGATTTTCGGGATCGAATTCCCGGTCCAGCTCCTGCCGCAACACAATGGATGCCGCATGGGAGACGCAGGCATACACTTCGTCATAGCTTTCCAGCGCGCGGTGCAACAAGCGGACACCGTAGATTGCGCCACTACCCCCCGTGATCCCGACGATCAATCGCTCGCTCATCGCTTCGCCTCCAAGAACCGGTTCAATGGGATCATCATACCGACTTGCGCCGGATCGCCCTCTTCCAGTTTCTTGCCGAACGCGAACAGAATGCGGCGGGCCGTCTCCCAATATTCCGGGTTCTTGGTGACTTCGTACAGATCGATCATCAGCAGCGCGGACGCGGCGTTGTCCGACATATAGAGCGTGTCGTAGATCGGCTTGAAGGGTATCATCCCTCGTTCGATTGGGGCCAGTCGCATGGATTCGATCGGTGCTGCCTCCGCAAGCGCTTTGTCCGTTGCCCGCATCCACAGTCCCCACCAACCCGTCCGGTCTTCGAATCGCCGTTGCAACGCCCCCGCGATTGCTTCCGCGAACCGCAGCCGTTCGGGATCGCCATTCGCTCGATACACGGCTACCGAAGCAAGCGCGGGCCAAACCTGATCCGCTAGTAGGCCGGTCGCGGTGCTTAAGCCATGATTGAGCAGTCCATCCGGTTCTTTCTTAAAGTCCAGCAGGTGCTGGATGACCCTGTCACCCATGCTGACGAGGTTGTCGTTGCCGAGTGCTTTTCCGGCTACCGCGAAGGAATAAGCGGCAAGCCCATTGAGGTCTGTGTGAACGGATCGATCCACGGGCGGAAGCAACGCTCGGCGATCCCGAGCGTCTTGGAGATTTCCCAATGCATCTTCAATCAGCGAACGAACAGATGCCTCGGATATCCCCATCTTCGAAGCGATTTGCGCAAAACTCGCCGATACGTGGAAAACTCGCAACGACGTATCCCACCGGATCGATCCCTCTTCATCCAAACCAAAACGGTACCGCAGCGCCGCGATCTCCGTGGGAGTACAGACCGTATTCAATTGGCTGAGCGACCATGCGTAATATGCGCCGCGTTCAGAGGGCGACAAGCCGTAACTGACGGACGTGAATACTTTCGCCTCCATGTCATCCCACAATGTGGTCTGAATGAAATCGACGATTTCACCGGCGATCTTTCGATAGGATTCATCATTGAACAGCTTCGCTGCACGAGCGTAGATCTCCAGCAATTGCGCATTGAGGGCAATGTGCTTCGCAAAATCCGGCAGCTTTCTCGCGCGATCCGAGGAGGAGAGATGGAAGCCTCCGTTGACCCAATCATGGAGGGCGCTGTCGCGCAATGTGTCCAGACAGAATCGCAGTTTTTGCTTTGAGTCAGCATCCTTGTCCCGCTCCGCGCGATCCAAGAGAAACAGAAGCGCCGGTCCATCAACACCCTTTCCCTCCTGGCGGGGGATTCCGAAGCCGCCGTACTGGGCGTCGTAGCGCTGGAATAGTTTCTCCGTCATCGCAGCCAGAACTTCAGGCTCCGGAGCCGCCGGGCGATGCTCCGCCGAGACGATGGACTCTTGTTCGGCAGCCAAAGTGGTATCGGCGAGCCTGGTCACCTCCGCCCTATTTTGCGCCCAGAGTTCTCTGGCATCTTGCAGCCAAGCGTACAACTGCTCAATGGACAGGTCCTGGTCCCACGTCGCAACTCGGAAGATCGCTCCCCGGTGATCCGCGACCGCGACGAGAGGCCAATCGGCAGACCCCCCCAGCGTTCGTGCTTGCCGCAAGAACGAGGCTGCCACCGCCGGTTCTTGCTCCGCATCGATTTTCACGCACACAAAATGGTCGTTGAGATACTGCGCGAGCTGTGAATCGACATTGATTTCCCCGTTCATCCGGCCGCATAGACGATTCCAAAAGACGCCGATGTCGATGTAGATCGGCACGTCTCGCCGTTTGGCTGCTTGGAACACCTCCGGTCCCCATTCCATCCACTGGATAAAGTGGGATTTCGAGGTCTTTAGAAACGGGCTGCGCGATTTGGCAAGAGCGTTTCTATCCGCCTGGACCTCATACCGTCGGAGGAACTTTCCGGAAAGTCCCAGGCCCGCAACCAGAATCAGTGCGGTTGCCAACACCGAATAGGATGGTTTGGTTCGCAGCGTGTACATCGGACTTGAGTCTATCCTAATATAGGCGACCCGATCTCTATGCGGCGTGCATCAAACCGATCATGTCTTCCGCTTCCGATATCTGCTGACTGACGGTCACTTGAATGAAGGTGAATTCGTCCTCCGTCAGCTTAGCCCAGCTTCGAACTTCATCCAGGATGGCAATCTCTGCAAACGCCTTGCCTTCACTTGCCTCGTCGGTAAGCGCTTCCGCGAGGTGTACGCAAGCGACGCTGGCAAAGTAGTCCCCCTGTGGCATCGGCCCGTGATGGTAGCGGATGATCTGCAGGAGTCCCTCCGGGAACTTCCAGTGGGCGGCCAACATTGCGCCAATTTCCGTGTGGTCGAGGCCGAGCAGCGCTTTCTCTGCCTGTTCCGTGGTGCAGCCCCTTTCCTCCGCCATTTGCAACGTTGCGAAGAACAGATCATAGAAAAAGCTGAGCAAGAACAGACGCCCAAGATCGTGCAGCAGCCCGCCGGTAAAGACGTCATCCAACCGCGACTGCGGCAACCGAGCCTGTTTCCCGACCATCATCGATGCGGATCCCACAGCGAATGAATGACGCCAAAAGGCCGCTTGGTGCTCGACCATGTGGGCGGCTCGGGACTTGACCAGGCTCATTGCGGCCAAGCTGAGGGTGAGGTTCCGCAATTGCCGCATTCCCAATACCATGACGCCCTGTGTGATCGAAGAGATCTGTCCCGCCGCGCCGTAATAGGCCGAATTGACGACGCGCAGCACTTTGCCGGTCAGCGCCTGGTCCGTCGCGATGATCTTCTGAACATCCTGTGCGGACCCGTCCAGGCTGTCTGCAATTTCGATAACCTTTGACACAACAGTTGGCATCGCCGGCAGGTCGTTTACAGAACGCTCCACATGCCGGCGGAAGGCTTCGTGGTCTACTGGCGGTGTCAAGCTCTTCGCCTCATGCTCTCATCGGAATAATTTGTCCCCTGAAAAAAAGCCATTTGCGCTACGGTCCTCCGATTCAATGGATACGCTTCCGCAACAGGTACCCTGAGCAACTGCTAGAAGTCTATCAATACGAAATTGTCGGAATTCCGCGAACGGTGCGACAGGTGAAGGGGGATAGCAAACATGCGGGTCGCTTTCGTAATCCTGATTTCCTTGGGCCTCAGCCTATCGTCCGGTCCAGGTCAAACCGACCGGAACGAGACCCGCGCGATGTGGGTCGTTCGCAACAGCCTCTCTTCGAAGGAAAAAATCGACAACCTGGTGAAGCGGGCCGCGGAAGCCGGATTCAATACCCTGTTCGTTCAGGTTCGGGGCCGGGGCGACGCCTACTATGCTTCCACCCTGGAGCCTCGGTCGGAGGCTTTGAAGGACGCCCCCAGTGATTTCGACCCTTTGGCGGAGGTGATCAAGCAGGCCAACGCCTCTGGAATAAAGGTCCATGCCTGGGTGAACACGATGTATGTCTGGAACGAGGCGACGCTGCCGCAAGACGCAAAGCATATCCTCATCGCGCACCGAAATTGGATCGCCATTACTAAATCTGGGGACCAGCCGCTCTCTTCCGGCAAGAACGAGGGCGCCTATCTGTGCCCAAGCAACCCGGAAGCGCGGCAGCATCTTCGGGCGGTCCTGAAGGAGATTGCAAAGAAATACGATATTGCCGGCATCCACCTCGATTACATCCGGTACCCCAGCAGCGCCTTTTGCTATTGCGACTGCTGCCTCCGCAGGTTCAAGGCGTATATGGGAATGGACATGGCCCCAAACGCTCTGATTGCCGCCTATCCCCAAAAATGGGATGAATGGCGCCGCGAACAGATCACTTCGCTCGTGAAGGAGATTCGGAAAGATTTGGGTACGGACAAAGAGCTCTCGGCGGCCGTGTGGGCGAACCAGAAGCTTGCGGTCGGCCAGAAGATGCAGGACTGGCCGGCCTGGTGCAAAGCCGGCCTCCTCGATGAGGTCGTTCCCATGAATTACGTGGTCGATGAGCTGCAATTCCGCTCCTTCTCCGAAGCCGCGAAGAAAGCGGCCGGAAGGACCAAAGTGGTGATGGGTATCGGCGCATGGCGACTCAATCCCGAACAGATTGCCGACCGGATACGTTCGGTCCGCTCGAACGGGCTGTCCGGATTTTCCCTGTTCTCGTACGGCGGGATAACGGCCGATGGCGGGAATTTGAAGAATCTGGAAAAACTCAAGGACACGGTAGCGGCCCTCGGACCGCCGTGATCGAAGCAATTTTGCAATCGGGGATCGAAGAGCGGGCCTTTACCTGCGCCGCCTGTTCCTTGCGATGGCCGGGAAAGGATCGCCAGGTCTGGCATGTAGGTCAGGCGGACCCGGAACGCGGGGTCGAATGCGGGGCGGAGACGGTGTTCGATCTCGCATCGCTTACCAAACCGATTTGTACTTCAACTACGTTGCTGGCGCTGTGCGAGCGAGGCAAGTTGTCGCTGCGCGATCCCGTGGGAGATTGGCTGCCGGAAGCACGGCACCTGAAGGGTGTCACCGTATTCCATTTGGCGACCCACACCAGCGGCCTTCCGGCGTGGCGGCCTTTCTACCAGTCGGACGAACTGTTGCATGAGGCGCTCCAGACCCCGTTGGAGCGGCTGCCATCGATGGGGCATGTTTACAGCGACGTGGGTTACATCTTGCTCGGCGTGATTTTGGAGCGGGCCGGCGGTGATTCCCTGCGAAATCTTGCGAACGAATTGGTGTTTCGTCCGCTTGGGCTAGGCTTCCAAGGCGGATCGTACGCGGTCACCGGCAACTGCCCTTGGCGAGAAGGGAAGACGCTGCGGGGAGAACCGCATGACGCGAACGCCGCTGCCTTGGGCGGATTTGCCGGCCACGCCGGTCTGTTCGGCACGCTGGACGACGTTGCTTCCTACTCGGAATCGCTGCTGCCGGGCGCGATTGCGCCGCCGTTGCGCTCCCGGGGAGCTATGGATGCCCTGCTTCGGAACCAGATCGGCGAATTGGAACCTCGCTCCATCGGATTCTTCACGCACGGCAGTGAAATGCTCCCCGATCCTGGTGTGTTCGGTCGCTCGGTGGTCGGGCACACTGGGTTTACCGGCACGGTGATGCTGGTCAATTACGAATGCGGCCCGGCGATGGCGCTGCTGACCAATCGCGTATTCTCAGATCCGGATGGAGGCCGATTCCAAACGATCCGACGTCGGCTGTTCAGCGCTTTAGCGGGGGTCTAAGCGCTCACGACCGCAACGATGTGGTACAAACTGCAGTAACCAATGGCGAGGCTCCGGGAATCTCATGAAGGGGCACTTCGTCGGGAGGATATTGTGAAATTAGTTACGAGCACCGCGCTGCTATGGAGCATTGCGCTGGCGGTAGCGGCGACCGCCCAAGATACCTACACGCTGCGATACAAATTCGACAAAACTCCGCTGCCGAGAATCCTTACGTACAAGATCAATATGGACTTGAACGGCACGATGACCGGCATGATGGGCAGCGAGGAAGAGCAGCCCATGAAGATGACCCAGAACATGCTTATGAAGCACAAGGTCACCGGCGTCAAAGACGGCGTTGCGACCATCATATCCAGTTTCAAAGATATGAAGTTCTCCATGGACGTCAACGGAATGGACGTAGGCTCGCAGGCGGAGGCTATGGCGGATGGTATTGAGAAAATGACGCTCACCAGTCACGTCAATAGCCGTGGCGAGACACTGGACACAAGTGTCGAAGGGATACCGGAAGGAATGCGCCAGATGAGCATGGGAGGCGGTGGTACCGCCTTTAGCCTGCTCTCGATGATGCCGGCCTTTCCCACGGATCCCATCGCTGTGGGCGGAACGTGGGATTCGACGGTCGATTATCCCGGATCCGCAATGATTGCGAGCGCGAAGGCGAAACTCAAGATGCCAAAGGCGAAGGTGAAGGCTACCCTTGTTGGACTCGAGACCTACAAGGGCATTCCGGCCTACAAACTGGAGCTCACCTACGACGTTCCGATGGATATGGATATGGGCCAGATGTTTGCGGAACAGCCTGGGGCAGAAGGCATGACCATGAAGATGAAGGGCAAGACCACGATCAAGGCGACCGCCTATCTCGATCGCGGAACCTGTTTTGTCCTCAACATGAAACAGGACCTGGATTCGATGACGAACATGAGCATCGGCGGCACTCCCGCCGGTGACATGGAAATGAAGATGGCGTCGAAGAGCAAGATTTTGCTCGAGCAGGTTACGGACGAAAAGGCGACGGCAGAGCCTGCCAAAACGGGCGGTTAGACACGTATGACTCGAGCATTCTGGCTCGTCTGTGTCCTCATCTCGATCGTTGGCTGTTCTCAAGGGCCGACGGCCGGGAAGGGCAAACCTTCGGGCACAGGCAGCAAGGACTCAGTTGTTTCGAAGGGGCCGGAATCTTCCGGCCCCGAGACGGCTGTTTCCAAAGCCAATCCAACTGATACCGCGTCAAAGGCGGCTCCTGAAGATACCGGCGCAAATGCGGCCAGATGGGACCTGCGGCTGAACCTCAAAAAGGGCGCAAAGAGCCGATACACCACCACCGTGTCAACGGAAATGGCAATGTCGGGAATGGGCAACACGAATACCAGCAACTCGGAGTTTTCTGTGCTTGTTAAGGATGCCAGGCGTGACGGCGTAACGCTGGAGTATACGATCAAGCCGCCTTCCGGCCCGATGATGCCTGGGATGCCGAAGGGCCCAACCGAACCGATTGTCAAAACGATTTCGTTGGATGCTCATGGTCTAGCCAGAGGAGGACCCGAGTCCCAAGCCGCATGGGCGCAGATGACTATGGCGCCGCTCGCGACGATCCAACTTCCTGCCAAACCTGTTGCCGTCGGCGACCCGTGGGAAGCCAAGATACCGAGCGCAACTCTGTTCGGCAATCGGGCAAAGTCGGCGGGCGCCAACGTACCCACGGAGATAGTTGTTCGATATAAGCTGATCAGCGCCGGAAAATTTGGAGGCAAAGATTCCCTGAAAGTGCAAAGTACGATGACTATGGACATCTCCGGTAAAGAAGCCGCCGGGGAATCGAGTTCGCCTCTTGCCGGCGCAAAATCGAAAATGGACTCAAGCACGGTTTTTTGGATCGATCCCGCGACCGGGCAGGTGCTCGATTCGCAGACGACAATGAAGAGCGACACGGTTCTGCCCGGAGCGGCAAAAGCGGGAAATGAAGGCACGGCTTCCACCATTCATATGGTGATCAAGAATCATACGAAGCGAGTGAAGTAAGCTGTCTCTTCTCATCGGTTGCTGGCTGTTATTCGCGCTTCAGGTCCCAGGCGGACCGGAGTATCACCTCCGTCGGCTGTTCCGGGCGGGCGAAGCCGTCTACTATGATTCTTCCATCGATGTCTCGCGGTCTTTCTCCCGCCCCGGCTACACCATGGATTTGGATTCGCGCAAGATAACGGCGGTTACTCGCGTCAAAACCGCGGGCATACGGGAGGGAATCGCGACGCAATCCTTCAGCATCATCAACGCTGCGACGAAGGAGCCGCTTTCGGGAGCGGACCTCAAGGAATTTACGGTGGCACAAAACAGTTATGTCGAGACGAAAAGTCAGTACACGGGGGCGGATTCATGGACAACGCGAATCGGCGCCAAAGATGCGCAACTGAACTGGATAAGTCTGGCTTTGATCCCGACCGAGTGGCTGCCGCCGTTTCCTGCCAAACAGGTCTCCATTGGAGGCGCGTACGAGGTCCCGACGCAACTGCCGCTCGCACCATTCGTCGAGGGCAGCGGGTGGCCGGTCGGACTTCCCATCACAATAACCTACACTTTCCTGGGTCCGGAGGGAAGCGGGGCCGACCTTGTGTATCGATTATCTCGATCCTCTCAGGCGCCCGTTCACGCGGAGAAATTGGACGGAACAGTCACCACGCTGGGTTACTATCTGGTTCAGCCGGATACGGGCCGGCTGAAAGAGAGCGACGTCACGTGGATTGTCAGCCTGAAAACCGATAGCCGGAAAATCGATTACGTCGTTCACTCGATCCATAAATTGCAGAGGGTGGAAACGATTGGCGGCGGTTGAAGATCGGATCAAGGTGCTGCGCGAAAAGATCCGGCGCGCGAATATTCTCTACCATCAACACGATGCGCCAGAGATCAGCGATGCGGAATATGACCGGCTAGTGCAGGAGCTGATCGCCCTGGAGACAGAGCATCCGGAACTGATCACCCCGGATAGTCCTTCGCAGAGGGTTGGCGCGCCGCCGATCGACGCCTTCCGGCCACACACGCACATCACGCCGATGCTCAGCCTCGACAACGCGTTTGACGAAGCGGAGCTGCGCGCATTCGACAAGCGTGTGAAGCGCTCCCTCGCCATGCAAGGGGCGGAGAACATTGAGTACATGGGGGAGTTGAAAATCGATGGGCTTGCCATGTCGCTTACCTATGTCAACGGCGTCCTGACAACGGCATCTACGCGCGGGGACGGCAGACAGGGAGAGGATGTCACACCAAACGCCCGCACAGTACGAACGATCCCATTGCGCGTCGATCACATTCCCGGCACGATCGAAATCCGCGGCGAAGTGTATATGCTGCATGACGAGTTTGAACGCATCAATTTGGAGCGCGCGGCGAATGGGGAATCGCAGTTCGCCAACCCGCGCAACGCCGCCGCCGGGGCGATGCGGCAGCTCGATTCTCGCATCACAGCCAAACGCAGACTTGCCTTTCTCGCCTATGCGGTTGGGCAGCCAGATGCGCTGCCGGTGGAGGGGCAGCACGACCTGCTTGCGTACCTGAATAAACTTGGCTTTCCGACGAATCCGAATTCCAAAAAAGTCTTGGGGATCGACGAGTGCGCGCGGTTCGTAGAGGAGTGGCGGGATAAGGTGCATGCGCAAGTGTTCGATGCCGACGGGCTGGTTTTCAAGGTCGATTCGTTTGCATTGCAGATCGAATTGGGCAATACTTCGCGCGGACCCCGATGGGCCATCGCCTACAAGTTCCCGGCGACGGAAGAGATGACGGTGATTCAGGGAGTGACCTGGCAGGTCGGTAGGACCGGGGTGCTGACGCCGGTTGCTGAGTTGGAGCCGGTGTTCGTCGGAGGCGTCACGATCTCTCGCGCGACTCTTCACAACGAAGGGGAGATCGAGCGAAAGGGTTTGATGATCGGGGACAAGGTGGTGGTGCGGCGCGCGGGGGAGGTGATTCCGGAAGTGGTCTCGGTCGTCTCCCATCCGCCCGACGCGAAGGCAATCGTGCCACCGACGCGGTGCCCGGAATGCAACTCGGAAGTGGAAAAGCAGATCGACGAGGCCGCGCGCCGCTGCGTCAACTTTTCCTGTCCCGCGCAGGTGATTGAGAGAATTCATCATTTCGCGAGTAGAAACGCGATGGACATTGACGGACTGGGCGGCAAGATCGTGGCGATGTTGTTCTCCAATGGATTTATTGCCGACGCCGCCGATCTGTACGCGCTGGGGGATCGAACGGAAGCGCTGTCACAGGTGGAGGGGATGGGGGAGCTGAGCGTGCGGAATTTGTTGGAGGCGATCGAGGCGAGCCGCGCGCGCCCATTGGACCGAGTGATCTTCGCGCTGGGGATCCGGCAGGTCGGGGAGACTGCCGCGCGGGTATTGGCTATGCGCTTTGGCACGCTGGAGAACCTAGAGCAGGGGACGGAGGAGCAGCTCCAAAACGTTGAAGACATCGGCCCGGTGACCGCCTACGAGATCCATGAATTTTTCCGCCGTCCGGAGAATCGGCATCTGTTGGAGCGATTGATGCGGCATCTGACGCCCCAATCAACCTCTACGGCGGGCTCTGCGGCGTTCGAGGGACAGACGTTTGTTTTCACCGGCACATTGGAACAGATGTCGCGGGAGGAGGCCGAGGCGTTGGTGCGGAGCATGGGTGGCAAGGCGTCAGGGAGCGTCAGTGCCAAGACCAGCTACGTGGTGGCGGGGGAAAAGGCGGGGTCCAAGCTGGACAAGGCCAGGGAACTGGGAGTTCCGACGATAACGGAGCAGGAGTTCTTAGATATGGTGAGTTCGGCAACATGAGTTCGATAGGCGGTATGATCACATCATGATTCGCCGATTCTACGTCCACAACTTCCGGTGCCTGGTCAACTTCGAATTGAACCTGGCGGACTTCAACTCGGTACTCCTTGTTGGGCGCAACGGATCCGGCAAATCGGCGGTCCGTGATGCATTACTGGCACTGCGCTCACTGGCAAGTGGACGACATCGCTTGGAAGATGCTTTGCCTGAATCAGATCTCAATCGAATTGGCGATGATCGGGTTTTGACTCTGGAAATTGAAACTGAAATCGAATCGAAGCCCATCTGTTACCGGGCCAGTTTTGAACTGCAAGAGGGGAATCGCCAATTTAGGGTAACTGCCGAATCTCTTTCATGGAAAGGCGATTGGAGTCTCTTCGAGCGAACTGGCAATATGATTCATGTTGGGACCATCGCATTGCCAATGGAAACCAATCAGTTAGCGCTACCGATTCTTGAACTCGGCTCCGACGCAGCGGCTTTCAAGAATTGGCTTTCAGACATCTTAATTATGGCACCAATTCCGCCGCTGATAGACGGAGAATCGATTCACGAAACGCTGGTACCAAAGCGATCCCTTGAGGACTTCGCGGAGTGGTATCGGGTCGTTTCTCAACTAAATGCAACCTCCAGCGCTAGGATCCTGGAATTTCTGTCCGAAATCTGGCCGGATATTCGATCAATGAAGAATGTTAAGTCGGGAAAAGTTAGTCGAAATCTTGAATTCCTATTTGAAAATGGAGAAATAGGTCTGACCATTCCGTTTGATCAGTTATCCGACGGAGAAAAGTGTTTCGTCATCGCTTCAACGGTCCAGGCTTGGGCGGAAAATACGCCGGGAGCAGTATGTTTTTGGGATGAGCCCGATAACTACCTGTCACTGTCCGAAGTAGGCCAGTTGATCCTTAGCCTCCGCCGCACCTTCAAGAATCGGCAGTTTATTGCTACCTCCCATAATCCAGAAGCCATACATATGTTTTCGCGCGAAAACACGATTGTCATTCACAGGGATAGTCATTCTGAACCGACCCAACCGCCGAAGTTGGCCACTGAACTTCCAGAGCACGAAGACTTAGTGGACATTTTGGCATCGGGCGAGGAATCAATTGTCAATCAATAAGTTTCGGCCTCATTTGCATGTTATTGTGGAGGACAGCAAGTTGGCAGACATAGCTAGGGGTTTCGCCATCGAAAATGCACATAGGAATCAATTTGATATCAGGCAGCCGGCCGGTGGATGGCCCAGGGCAGAAGTTCAACTGGAGCGACAGATCAATGAATTGGATAACTATTCGCAAAGAATCGTCATTGTCGTTATCGACTTCGATAATGAGGGCGAACAGAGGAGAGAGCGATTTTTGGAAGTTGTTCCGGAACATTTACGCGAGCGGGTCATCGTGCTTGGTCCTGTCGGCAAGTGCGAACAACTAACTAGTGAACTAGCAATAGACCGAGAATCGATTGGCCGAAAGTTAGCGCGAGAGTGCCAAGAGGATGCTTGGGAGTCGTGGAATTGTACACAGTTGGCCCACAATCAACCTTCTGCAAGTGGCTTTCGACAGCGGTACATTGGCCAATTCTTTTGACTCTTCGGTTGCTACCTTGCCGACCCTCAGATTTTGACCTCCCTCTCTGTGTCTCCAGCGGGCAGGTGTTTCGGTGGAAAGAGCGGGACGGGTGGTGGACTGGCGTTGATGGGCCGCGCGTGTTGCGGATGCGGAAGGCGACTGACGGTTTCGAGTATGAGACCTTTCCAGTGCAAGGCAGGGAGGATTGGCTCCGGGAGATGTTCCGGCTAGATGCCTCCCTTGACGAAATAAAACGCCGCGTGCTGGATGTCGAGCCAGAGCTTGGTCCCATCATCGAGCAGTACGCCGGTCTCCGCCTGCTCCGATGGCACAGCGCCGAGGAGTGCCTGTTCAGCTTCCTCTGCACCGTCAACAACCACATCCCTCGCATCAAAGGCATGATCGAAAGGCTCTGCCAACTATACGGGCAGCCGCTTGCCGAAGGCATCAACACTTTTCCGACCACGGAACGCATCGCGTCTTTGCGGGAAGAAGACCTCGCAGGAATCGGATTCGGATACCGCTCCCGAACCCTCATCGCCGCCGCGAAAGCCCTCTTGCAAAGGTCGCCAGGGTGGCTCGAATCTCAGAGGGAAGTCCCCTACGCGCAAGCCCATGCGGCTCTGATCGAACTCCCTTCCGTTGGCCGCAAAGTGGCGGATTGCGTCTGCCTCTTCGGCCTATGGCACGACGAAGCCGTTCCGATAGACACGCATCTTTGGCAGGCCTGCTGCCAGCGCTACTTCCCGGACTGGCAAGGAAAGTCGCTCACGGACAAGCGCTATGCGGAGCTAGGGCGGTTCTTTCGGGATCGGTTCGGCAACTTGGCCGGCTGGGCGCACCAGTATCTGTTTTATGACCGCTTGCTCAGGCAAGGCTCGGCCTCCCGTTCGAATGATTTTGGGAGACGAGTCTTGCCTACACCGTGACCGGCTACGGCATTCGGTTGGGAGAACGTCACGGCTGCAGAACAGCCGTGGCCTTCTGACGCTCCCCGATCCGATGGTTTTCTCAACTCGCATTTTAGCAAAGATATTGGAAATCGGCAACAGTTCGGATGAATAATCGGCGAAAAAACTCACAATTAACTGAAAAGTATCGCTAATTGCGCTGGGTAGCCCCAGTATTTACCGCAGTACGAAGCGAACTATTCGCTGTCGGTCTTGCCTCTAACCCACCCTTTGATGACTCTCAGCATGCCCACCGAATCAATCACGCGCTCCTTGAGAGGGATGATCGCGTTGTCGGTGAGATGGATATGCTCCGGGCAGACCTCCTCGCAACATTTCGTGATGTTGCAGAACCCGACGCCGCCCTCTTTCCAGATCATCTCCGTGCGATCCTCGACGTCCATGGGGTGCATTTCCAACCCGGCAAGACGGATCATGTGGCGCGGGCCAAAATATTGGGATTTGGCGCCATGGTCCCGCAGCACGTGGCACACGTTTTGACATAGGAAGCACTCGATGCACTTGCGGAATTCGCGCGGCCGGCCCAAATCGTTCTGATACATGACAAACGGCTTGTCGCCGATTGCCGGGTCGTATTGGAACGGCTTGATTCTCTTGGCGACCTCATAATTCCAGGAAACGTCCGTTACCAGGTCGCGGATCAGTGGGAAAGTTCGGATCGGATAGACCACAATCGGCCTGCCCTGCGGCAGAGCGTCAATGCGGGTTTTGCACAACAGTGCCGGCTTCCCGTTGATTTCCGCGCTGCAAGAACCGCACTTCGCCGCCTTGCAATTCCACCGGCAGGCAAGCGTCCCGTCCATTTCGGCCTGGATATGATGGATGGCGTCGAGCACAACCCAGCCCTCTTCAATCGGCACGTGGTATTCGACCTCACTGCCGCCGCCTTTATCGCCACGAAACACCCGTAACGTCGCTTCCCTCATGCCTTCACCGCCACCTTTGCAGGGTCCTCAAAAAGCGCCTGTAACGCCGCCGGCATCTCCGCCAGCGGGACCGTCCGTACGCTCATCTCCCCGTTTTCCTGGACGGCGATTGTGTTCTGCTTCGCCCAGACTTCCGACTCGTCGGGATAGTCCAGGTACCAATGCCCGCCTCGGCTCTCCTTGCGCTCCGCGGCGCACCGCAAGATGGCTTCCGCCAGAGTGACCATGCTTCGAACGTCGCGGCATGTGTGCCAGCTCGGGTTGTATTCCCGTCCGCCCTGTGCCTTGAGATCGGAAAGCCGCTGCTTCACTTTCAGCAGCTGCGCGAGACCATCCGCGAGTCCCTGAGTGGTGCGCGCGATACCGGCATGTTCCCCCATAATCGCCTGCAGCTCCTTGTGCATTTGGAATGGGTTTTCGTTGCCGCTGCCGGCAAAGGGGGCCAGCAGCAGGGAGGTTTCCGCCTCAATCTGGCCCTCATCCAACGATACTTCACCACTCTTCGATGCGAATTCGGCCGCATATTCCCCGGCGCGTTTACCAAAGACAAGCAGGTCGCTGAGCGAGTTGCCACCTAACCGATTCGCCCCATGCAAACCGCAGGCGCATTCGCCCGCCGCGTACAGACCGGCAAGCGTCGTCGCGCAGCTGTCCGCCTCGCTCCGAATCCCACCCATCGTGTAGTGGATGGTCGGCGCGACCTCCATGCGCTGAGTCGTGATATCGATGTCGCCCAACGTGTGGAACTGGTCGTACATGCTCGGCAGCTTCTCTTTGATGAACTTCGCGCCTCGATGCCGAATGTCCAAGTAAGCGCCCCCGTGTTCGCTTCCAAGACCTGCCTGTACCTCCTTGTAGATGGACCTCGCAACGACGTCGCGCGGCAGCAACTCTGGAGGCCGGCGGTAGTTGGTTTTATCCGTCAGCCATCGGTTCGCTTCCTCCGGCGATTCGGCGTATTGGCCCACGTATTGCGCGGGCATGTATTCCGGCTTGAACATGAACCGGTCGCCCTTCGAGTTTGTCAGGATGCCGCCGTCGCCCCGCACGGCCTCGGTCACGAGCAAACCCCGAACTCCCGGCGGCCACACCATGCCGGTCGGATGGAACTGCACGAACTCCATATCCTTCAGCTCCGCTCCGGCATCGTAAGCCATCGCCCCGCCATCTCCCGTGCTTTCCCAGGAGTTGGATGTGATCTTGAACATCTTTCCCCATCCGCCCGTTGCCAGAACGACCGCCTTTGCCTTGAAAACGATCAGCTTGCCGGAGTCACGGTTGTATCCGATGGCCCCGCTTACCCGGCCGCCATCCTTCAGCAGCGCGGTCAGCGTAATCTCCATGTGAACCGGAACGCCGATGCCCACGGCCTTGTCCTGCAACGTGCGGATCAGCTCGAGTCCGGTGCGGTCGCCGATATGATTCAATCGCCGATATAGGTGCCCACCGAATGGCCGCTGTGAGATCAGACCCTTGTTCGTACGGTCGAACACCGCGCCGTATTTCTCCAATTCCAGAACCCGTTCCGGCGCCTCCTTCGCGAAAATCTCCACCGTTCTGGGATCGTTGAGAAATTTGCCGCCTTTCATTGTATCGACGAAGTGGACCTTCCAATCGTCTTTTTCGTCCAGATTGCCGAGGGCCGCGGCGGCGCCCCCCTCCGCCATCACCGTGTGCGCTTTTCCCAACAGAGACTTGCAGACTAGCCCAATCTTTACGCCGGCCTCTTGCGCTGCGATCGCGCCGCGAAGCCCCGCTCCCCCGGCGCCGATGATCAGCACATCGTATTCAAATTGGTCGAACGACTCGGTCATTTAGAAAAACCTCACATCGGTGATTATGCCTGCCGCCAAAAACCGAACATAGATGTCGACAATCGCAACGGAAAACAGGCTGAGCCAAGCCCAGAGCATGTGGTTGCGATTCCAGATGGAGACCCGGTTCCAAAGCTTGTACCGAATCTGTGCCTTTGGGCAGGAGAAGCAGTCCAGCTTGCCTCCGATCAGGTGCCGGAATGAGTGGCACGAGAAGGTGTAGACCGAGAGCAAGACGATGTTGACGAGGAACAGAATGCTGCCGAGCCCGATGCCAAACCTGCCGTCAAAGATGAAGGCCTGAAAGGTGTCGTACCAAAGGAACGCCACGAATATCGCCGCGAAGAAGAAGGTGATCCGATGGATATTGACGAGCACGAACGGAAATGCCGTCTCACCTTTGTATTTTTTCCGTCTCTCAGGCAGGGCGCAGGCGGGCGGGTCCCAGAAGAACGCTCGATAATAGGCCTTGCGATAGTAGTAGCAGGTCAGTCGGAAGGTGAGTGGGAAGGCCAAGATCAGGATCGCCGTCGGCACGAGATGCTGAATGCCCAGCCATTCGGCAATCGGCGGTGAGTAGAACGGGGAAAGGTAGTTCTCGAAGCCGGCCAGTTCTGGAGACCAAAACCCTTCGAACGCTCGAAACGTCGCGTACACTCCGAAACCGCCCAAAACCACAACGGTGAAAAGCGGCATCACCCACCAAGCATCCTTCCGGCGCGGATGGGTTATCGCCCGCGGCTCGGCGGTTTGAGAAGTCGTCGCCAAGGTCACCTCCATGTGCCCGCAGCGATAAGCGGGAACCGGAATGAGATTTTACCCGTCGCCGGAAACTTTCCGCTCATGCACATTCGTACCAAATGTGTGCATGGCACCGAGGCAGCCCTTTACCCTGAAGATCGTATCGTCAGGGGCTAAAACAGGAGGTTGGTTTTGAAAGCAATCATCAGCGCTTTCGTCCTGGCCGTATCGGTCGCGGCGATGGGACAGGAAGTCAAGGCGAAGGACGCCACCTTCCCGGAGGAACGATTTGACAAGGCGGTGGACTACACGACCGCCGATAAGCCAGTCCAAGAAGTCATCAACGACATTGGGGAAAAGTTCAGTCTGGAGATCGTTGCCCAACTGCACCCGGACCAGTTGGGCACCAAACCGAACCTAAAGCTAACGAATGTTACGCTGCGCAAACTATTGGTTGACCTCGCAAGAGAGGTCAGCGGTGTCTGGAAGCGCGAGGGAGATTTCATCATCTTGCAGCCAAGCGCGAAGAAGTTTTCCGTTCCAACCCCGCTCGGTCCAGGCGGACTCAAGGCCAACAAGGCCGACATGCAAAAGTTCATCGGAAGCTTCACGGACCAGCAAAAGGCGCTCCACAGGCAGCAGGGCTACCTGGGCTGGAACGATCTCACGCCGGAACAGCAAGAGCACCTCAAGTCGATCAACCCGCATTGGGGAGAAGAGGGAAATCACATGGCGATGAAGTTCCGCTCGCCCGAATTCGGCGACCTGACCATCAAATTTGGAGACGACCAATGAATAAATGGATTGCATTAGCAATTGGTATTTTCTTGGGCAGCTATGGGCATGGGCAGACGGAGGCTTCCAAGCTGTTTGCCGGCAGCCCGAAGTTCGACGAAGTGTACAAAACCACAATCAAAGGCCAATCTTTGTCGGAGATTGTGGAGGGGATCGCGACGAAAACTGGCCTCAAGCTGGCGATGAACGCGAAGGCGAAACAGGATGCCCATGTCTATGCTCTGCGGACCGACAGGCCCTTACGCGAACTGTTGGCGGCTATCGCCAAGGCCTCTTCCTCGACGTGGAAAGAGGGCAAGGACGGCGAGTACATCCTAAAAGGGAAGACCGATCTGCAAGGAATTAAGGCGAGCGAAGGCATTCATGGAATGCTGAACCGAAAGCAATGGGACCTGATGGATGACCGCGGCTATCTGAATTGGGAGGACCTTTCGCCACAACAGCAGGATGCGATCAGCCGGATGCAGGGCGGTGGCGGCCCCGGTCCGGGTATGAGCGTCATGAAGATGATCGATGACGCCGGCCGAATGGTGGAGATCCACCGCGGCAGTGACGAAGGCGGGAATTTCTGATATCCAATCGTTGTGGCGCTTCCGCCGTGGTCAAACGCGGGCCTTTGGATTCGGCGGACGAAAGGGTATCGGCAAGCTGGCCCGCGTCTACCTGAGATAAAACGGCTCGAGCGTCCAAGGATCGAATGCCGAAACTGCCTTGCCATCCTGTTCCACACGGAGCCGCAGCCCAAACATGTGCCCGTCTTGCAGCGTATCCACTCCCAAACTGGACGCCGGAATGTGGAAGACGAACGACGACCCCGAGGAAGTCAAACTAGCGCCAGGCGGCCTTACGGAACTGTTCGCCGTGTCGAAGCCAAATTCAAAATTATCGTGGCCAGTGAACCAGCCGTCGTTGTCCATGTCGAAATCGATCTGCCCGCGGAACGGTTTTGAGTCAGCGAGTTGGAAAGTGAGATCGAGGCCACCCGACGACCATGTGATGCCGACCGTTCCCAAACTTCCGGCCGGCGCCTTCGATGGATCGCTCCCCGGTGGATAGACGGTGTTTGGTGATCGCAATTCAATTGGACGCTCCATAGGCGTCTGGAGGATGACAGGATCGCAGGAATACAACCGGACGGATTTTGGGTCCGTCGGATCGGTCGCGCTAAAGATACCCGCCATGAATTCGCCCAAATCGTCCAGCCAGTCCCCGTCGGTATTCTTCTTCTTCGGATCGCTCCCGAATCGCTTCTCGTCCATCGGAAGAGTTGCATCCTCATCTGGCATTCCGTCCCCATCTTTATCATCATACAAAATGATCTTGCCAAATTCGTTGGTGAAATACTCATCATCCCGCCATTCACGCAGAATGAATGCGTTGCAATCGAAGTGCTGCCCAAACCGGCCTGGATGCACCGTGAATTCCGGATGGTTGAGCCAATACTTCACCGATCCCGATCGATCGTAGAACGCATCCACCTGGTGGTTGTATTCATGCGTCAGAAGCCATGCGAGGCGGCCATTGATTCCAAACGTCGAATAACCGTACGGCGTCAATCCCCCACCGCCGACCGCTCCCAATTCATCGTCGGTGTTGGGGTTGAATCCCGGCTCCGCCCAGACAGTCACCAAAGAATCATATTTCGATGCGTCGACACCCATCTTCGCGAGGTCGGCCTTCGCGCGATTGGGCTCCAGCCAGCCGCCGTTCACGATCGCCTCTGTGTCGCGAACGATCACGAAGTCGTTCATTTTCATGTGGAATCGGCAGCGGCTGTTGCGCCAATAGAACAGACGCCCCTTCGCGAACTCTCTCTTGACTTTGTCCAGCACGCCCTCTTCTCCGATGGTGTAGTGGTTCTTTCCATCGGCGAAGGTCTTTAGGTAGATAGCGGTCAGGATATTAACTTCGACCGCCTGCCGTTTACCGGGCGGCGGCGGCGTGAGGAACGTGTATTTTCGCGACGTGCGCACAACAGGAAGCATGCGCGGTCCCGGCTTGAAGTAGTAGTCATACCGCGTATTCGGCGGCAGCCCCTTCAACGTCGCGAACCACCACTTTCCAGAACGCTCCGCCGATACGGTGTGCCATGTGCCTTCCCTGCCATATCGAACCATGCCGCCGGTATCAACGGTGCTGTACCATCGAATGTTGATATCGCTGCCATTCTGCCCCGGTTGGACATCCGGATCGGACTCATACAGCCGCGGCTCCACCATACCCTCTCCGAGAATATACACCGCTTCCGCGTCTGGATCGGCGACGTAGATCTTCCGGTCCGCTCCCGTCGCCACACTCGCTCGGCGGCTTAACGTTCCGTACATGAAAACCGACGTGTTGTCAACGCGAGAACCATCTATGTGCAAGACCCGAATGGTGCCGCCAGACTCGTAGTAGCCCAGTCCGCCGGAATAGACCATGTCGCCATTCGGCAAAAACGCCACACTTTTCGGATCGAGCCAGGAGCTGAACGAGTAATCATAAATAGCCCCAATCGGATTGTCGTCCAGATTGAACACGTGGGTCTCGAACTTGCCATGCTCGGTGTCCGAATCCATCACATACAGCCTGCCAAAGTGGTATCCAATGCACGTGGGCTTGTTGAGCTTCGGGACCGGTATGCGGCGCGGATGAGCCATTCCGGGATAGTCCATGATGAGCTGCTTGTCCTTCGAAACCCACCAATACATCGGCGTATGAATCAGGTAGGCGACGGTACCGCCGACGGCATCTTCCGGCCGGTTGGATGATGCCAGCGTCTTGCCGTTCTGTGCGTCCAGCAACAGCAGTTTCTCGGAATCGACAATCAACCGTCCCTTTCCGGGTGCATCCGGATCAACCACGATCTCAATCTTTCGTTGGCCGGTCATCACAGGTCCGATCTTTCGGAGCAGTTTGCCCTCCTTGCTCCACACCTGAATCGGGGGGTTATCATGCGTCAGAACATACAACACCTTATCGCCGACCGCGACGGAGACCGGTCTGGGGATCACGGAAGATGTCAGCTCCGATAGCTCTGCCGCCGGAGCAGACTCAACACGCAGATCATAGAATGCGTGCGGCCCGCCGCTGGATGTGACGCCGACATAGCCGGAGGTGTAGTCGAGCAATGCGTTCGTGACGACCCGGACGCCGTTGAGCAAAACGCTGTACCGGCCCTTGCCGTTGTCCGCGACCACTGTCAGCGTGTTCTTTCCGGCCTTCGTCGTAACCACCGGCGAACCGGACGGCTGGAAGACGCCGGCGTCATCGAAGTGGCCGTACAGGAGGTTGTCTCCATCCGGCCGCACCATCATGGAATCGTTTTTCTTGTCCTTATTGCGGCAGTTGAACATCAGCCCGCCGCCCATCGCGTCTCCCAATCGCTCAAAGACCACGGTGAGAGCGAAGGCGGCCATGGATGGCTTCTTATTTTGAATGGCAGCGATATCGTAGGCGGGCTTGCTCTGTTCGAGGCGGCCATTGCGGACGCCCCAGTCCCCATCGCCGTAAGTGGTAAACGCGGCGGGAAAGTCACGGAAAGCGGTCTGCGAGAAGAGGATGAGGGCGAAAAGCATCATATCTCTATCGTATCCCTTCGCGGGTCAAAAACAGATCGTCGTTGCCGTCGTTATCCGTTTTGTCTGCCCCGACGGAATATAGTTTGTAATTCCACCCACTCGGTTTATAGACGAACGGCTTGCCGCTGAACGGATCGATCGCCAGATCGCCCAGTTTCAATACATCCAAACTGCTTGGCAGCTCCCCGAACCACCACCGGTGCGCGAGAATGCCGGCGTGGGTGGCGAGCAGCCTCACCCTTGCATCGGACTCCGCGAATCGGGAAAACGCGACTGTAAATGCGGGCAGAAACATGGCGGCGATCTGGTTGGCCAACGGGTCGTTTTCAGCCGCGGACATGGCGGGAATGTTCCGCTCCCAAATCGATTTGCCCAGTTCCGCTCGGATCGTGGCGAAATAATCCCGGGCAATCAAGCGGGCTCGGCCAGCTTCTTGCTCGAAATACTCTGGTCCGGCCTCGGCGGCCTTGCGGAGCGAAACCTCCTCGGGCCCAGCCAAATATGGCAAATTCTCCAAAAGCGTTTTGGGATCGGACAATTCCTCGTCCGCAAACTTCGCCTCCCCTTCGACTAGGCTCAGTTCCGGACTCGGTTCTTCCAGGACAGTCTTGACGTGTTCGATTAACCGATTGCAGTGCTGGTAATCCAACTGCTCCAAATGCAACGAGATCGGCCGCATGATGATTGAGGTGCACGCCAAGCCAACGAGGCCTCCAATCAGGATGTGGCTTTGGAAGCGGTGTGAAAAGAGCAGGCCGTCGCGAAGGCTGTCGAGGGCCAAGGGAAGGCTCCCATCAGCCAAAAACACCTGTTGCTCCATCGCCAACATCCGGGCCATGTTGCGAAACTGGGCGAATTCCGGCAGCAGCGTCGCCGCAGTCATTTCTGTCCTGGGTTGAAACGACTTCTTTTGTAGGCCAAACCGCAGGAGGTCCAGGGCTTTCTTGTTCGCGGTCACAGCCGCGCGTTTCTGCTTCAGGGTGATGGGGCCGTTCTCAACATCCTGCGTCATCTGAAATTCTCGGCTATTCGTCACCATCTCCGCCGCCATAACGAACTCCTCGTATCCGTTCTCCCCGGTAGGATTCGGGATCACCTGTTGAAATATCGGGCCGGGCTTTTGCCCCTGCTGAACCAGCGCCGCTACCAAAAGAAAGGACCACATGCGAGAAACCCCCTCATTCAGCCGTTGCGAATCGAACCAGTATAGCTTTATACTGAACCGGCCGGTAAACCAATTGGCCGCGTCAATCGTATGAGGAACGGGATTAGGAATTGACAGAGTTTTCGAGCACACAACCGCGGGGGTCTCTAAGCCCTTGGCTGCAGCTTGCCGCCGAGCTGGAGCGGCGCAGCGTACGCCCTACCGCGGCTGAGATTCGGGATCTGAGCAAAGAGACGGGTCTCGATATCCGCACGGTGCGCAGCGCGGTAAAGCTGCGATTCGAACACGAGGGCAAGAAGACGAGCCATCGAAGAGGGCCAACGTTTGGCCAGGCGATGAAAGCGTTGGTGACGTTGCCCATCAACTTCCTCTATCGCTTCTTCCCCAAACACCCGTATCTGATAAGCCTTCTGTTCACCGTCGTCTATCTGATCGTTTGCAGCGTGCTGTTTGTGATGCTCGCCCTTATGACCTTCCTCCTGTCTCATTCGGGGATGGCCGCGGAGATCGCCAGCACCGCCATGCTCATCCTCATCGCGGCGGGATATGCCTTCCTGCAGGGCGGCCTTATCTATCGGAGCGCGAACATCCGCCTCGCGTTTCGGTTGGCGGCGGCGGGCTCGGCAGTCCCGATCGTAATCCTGTTGCCAATTCTCATCGCAGCGCTGACCGTCCGATCGCATTCAATCGCATCTCCACTGGATGTCGTCCTCCTCCTGGTTCTCGCCTATGCAACCGCGTTCATGATCTTGGGTACCGTGTTCGGGTTTGCCGCCACAGCCGGAGCCTACGCGGAGACCTCCCGCCGGTTGAAAGCCGAGCGAGAGGCCGACCGCCAAACACTGATTCGCCGCGTATTCGAGTTGACGACACGTTTGGAAGGCACAGAGAACGGTCAAGCGGCGCCGACTCCAATCGTGGAATCCGGAAAGGAGCCGATTAGCTGGACCATTTTTTCAAAAGAAAGTCCACGGGCGATTTTCTTCAGTTCCCGGCTATGGCTCACCGCGCTCTTGTTCGCCGTTGCATTCGGCTTCTTGCAGCTAGGGATCAATTTGGTCTGGGCGCAGTGGCTGGGCCACGATAGTCGCACGCTGGCCATGGTTCAGTCCTTGCTGTTCCTCCTGATACAAAGTTCCGCCATCCTATTCCTCTTCAGCCTCGGCACATTGGTTGGCCGCCTCAAAACCGGTCTCTTGATGGCGGTAATGTGCGGGCTGGGAGACCTTCCCCAGCACGTTGTTGGAGCGTTGTTCTCGCCAAAAGCGGACGGACTCGCGTCCGTTCCGAATGCCGCCGGTCTCATGGCTCATCTCGGAGCTAACTTCGTGTGGTCGCTGCTCATTGCCGGCGTGCCGTTGCTGGCCGGAACGCTCACCGGTCTGCACGCGCAGAATCTGGAGCGCGAGCGGCGGCTGGCCGCAAACGACAAAAAGGTGCTGACGGACGAGCTGGAACAGCTGCGCTCTTCCCTCAACCGAGGCAGCAGCAACGCCATCTTCATGTCGATCGATGTTGTGGGTTCGACGAAGTTGAAAGAGGGCGCGGACCCGCTCGCTGTGGAGTATTCGTTTACGGAATTCCATCGATACATTGCCAACAGAGTGATCGGGAACAATGGGGTCATCCATTCCACAGCCGGGGATGGCGCCATCGCCGCGTTTCCGGAGCCGGATCACGCACTTGCAGCGGGCCTCGCCATTCAGCAGGGATTGGCCGAGTTCAATGAGCGACAGAACACGCTGGATGAGCCGTTCAAGTTGCGCATCGGCATCCATTCCGGTTCCGTTTCCGGGGAGGCGCAAGGAGTTAGCTTTTCTCAGGTCATTGACATCGCGGCGCACGTGGAAAAGGTGTGCCCGCCCGGTGGCGTGGCCATGACCCACGCCACCGTGCAGATGCTCACAAATCCGGTGCCGACGGAAGATTATCCTTGGCCCGTGGACGATATGCGCGTTGCCGTCACTTTTCCCCAATCGTCTTGATGCCGTTCCGCCCCGCCGATCCCGCCCTTCGGGACGAGTCACTCTGTAGCCGCAGATTCTCATTCTGATTCCCTTTCGCATGCTGCCGCCAAAATCTGCGTAACACGGTCGGAAATGATGACGCGCGTTGATATCGTCGATTGCGCCGTGGTTGCGCGGTTCTTGTGGTATGCGCTCGAACGGATATCGCTGTGAGGAACCGCGGCTACCATGCGAATCTCCCTTCACAATTCCCATTGTGAAGGGGCCCGAAACTACAGCCTTTCGCTGATCGATTTGGCCTGGGTGAAGAGCAGAAGGTAGTCCGGGCCGCCGGCCTTGCTGTCCGTGCCGGACATATTGAACCCACCAAACGGCTGCACACCAACCAACGCCCCGGTGCACTTCCGATTCAAATACAGGTTTCCGCAAAACAGCTCATTCCGCCCTCTCTCCAACCTCTCCCGACTCTTGGAAAACAGAGCGCCGGTCAGACCGAACATCGTTCCATTCGCGATCTTGATAATGTCCTCAAAATCGTTGGCCTTGATGCATGAAAGCACCGGTCCAAAAATCTCTTCCTGCGCAATCCGGGCCGTCGGGCTCACGTCGCCAAAGATGGTCGGCGGAATAAAATAACCCGGTCCTCCCGGCTTCTCTCCGCCAAGCAGCAGTTTGCCCTCGGATTTGCCAATCTCGATGTAGCCCCAAATCTTGTCGTATGCCCCCTGGTCGATCACCGCCCCCAGCGTCTTGCCGGTCGCCGGATCGCCCATCGTCAGCCTGCTCGCCTTCTCCACCGCCATCGACACCACCCTGTCATACACATCCTTGTGAATGATCGCGCGCGAGCCCGCCGAGCACTTCTGTCCCTGGAACCCAAACGCGGACTGGACGATGGCGGTCGCCGCCTCTTCAACGTCAGCCGTCTCGTCCACGGCAACAAAATCCTTGCCTCCCATCTCCAAAATCGTCCGCTTGATCCACTTGCATTCCGGGTTTGGCTTGGCGGCCTGCTCGTTGATCTGCAGCCCCACCTCCATCGATCCGGTGAACGCGATGAAGCGAGTCTTCGGATGATTGACCATGGTGTTGCCGACGATTCGCCCCGGCCCGGTGATGAAGTTGAGAACGTCCGGCGGGCAGCCCGCATCATGCATAATCTCCACGTATTTGTAGGCGATGGTCGGTGTCTGCTCCGAAGGCTTCACGCAAATGGTGTTGCCGCATACGATGGCCGCATTCGACATGCCGGACATGATCGCGAGCGGGAAGTTCCACGGCGAAATCACCACCCCCACCCCGAGCGGGACGTATCGCATTTCGCTGTCCTCGCCTTGAATGGGAACTACCGGCTGCGGTCCGCCCAATCGCAACATCTCCCTCCCATACCAATCGGCAAAGTCCACCGCCTCCGCCGCATCCCCAAAGGCTTCCGCAAACGACTTGCTCGCCTCGAACACCATCCACGCGGACAACTCGTAAATCCGCCGGCGCATGATGGCGGCGCACTTCAAAAGCACCTTGGCCCGCGCGTCGTAAGGGAACCGGCTCCAGGTCTCATAGGCCGCCGCCGCCGCTTCCACGGCCTGCGTCGCCATATCCGCATCCATGCGTGGGAAGATGCCGATCAGCTGGTCCGGCTTTGCGGGGTTGGTCGATCGCAGCTTCTCCGACGCGGTGACCTGGCGGCCGCCGATCCAGTTCGGATATTCCTTTCCTAACTGCGATTGGACGAGCGCCAGCGCCTCCTGCATCTTGGCCTGCGGCTCGGGCTGAGTGAAGTCTGGATAGGGTTCCGGGCGGTATGGGGTGAGCATGGGTAGGTCTCTCCTAACAGAATTTGCAACCTGAATTTTACCTCCACCCCGCAATCGCAACCTGTCGGCCGTGAAAATTGTATTGCCTATGTAGAACAAAGCCATGAAGATCGAAATCTGCCCCGACGCACCGCTGCCGCTCTATGCCCAGATCGTCAATCAATTGCGCCTCGCCATTTTAACAGGTAGGCTGCAGACTGGCGAGCGGCTCCCGACGGTCCGCCAATTTGCCATCGATCTCAAGATCAATGCAAATACAGTTGCGCGGGCGTTTCGGGAGCTAGATCAGACCGGCTACATCGTCAGCAGGCAGGGCGTAGGGACATTTGTCGGAGGCATGCCGAAACAGAAGCCAGGGGAGCGGCAAAAGCGGCAACTGATCGGTGTGGGCGAGACGGCCCTCATGGAAGCCGTGTCTTTGGGCTATTCGCAAGAGGATTTGATCGCGGTCATCCGCGAATTGGGAAATGGAGGATTGAGTTGATTACACAAAAACAGCAGTACAGCGCGCTCATGCAGGCGCCCTCGGGGTCGCACACTCCCCATCCGATCCAGGTGGTTTTCAGCTTTCTTGGCGTCGTGGCCACCGTTGCCGCCTTTGCCATCGTTATTACCGGGATGGGAACGGTGTTTAACCCGATTGGCTTATGGCCGGCGGTCTTGACCGCCTTTCTCGCTTTCTTCCTCACAAGCGGTCTCCGCGTGGCGTCGGCTTGGGAGAAGGCTGTCGTACTCCGATTTGGCAAATTCAAAAAGACCCACTCCCAAGGCATCTTCTGGGTGATGCCGTTCGTCGATCAGGTGACGCAATGGGTCGATCAGCGGGTGCAAACCACAACCATAAACTCCGAGCAGACACTCACCAAAGACACAGTCCCGGTGGATGTCGATGCCGTCCTGTTCTGGCACGTGTGGGACGCGGAAAAGGCAGTGCTGGAGGTCAACGACTACCAGCGCGCGATCTTCTATAAGTCCCAAACCAACCTCCGCGACGTGATCGGCGAGACCATGCTCTCCGAGCTTTTGGTTGGCCGAAAGCAGATAGGGGACCGCCTCCAGGTCATGATTGACAAGGAAACCGAACCCTGGGGCATCACCGTTCAAAGCGTCGAGGTGCGAGACATCTCCATCCCAAGTGGATTGCAAGATGCCATGTCCCGCCAGGCCCAGGCCGAGCGGGAGCGACAAGCCCGCGTCATTTTGGGCGATGCCGAGCGCCAAGTCGCGGACAGTTTTATTGAAGCCGGCAAAATGTACGAGGAGAATCCGATGGCACTGCACCTGCGGGCGATGAACATGCTTTACGAGGGCCTGAAGGAGAAAGGCGCTCTCATCGTGGTGCCCAGCTCCGCGGTGGAGACAATGGGTCTGGGCGGCATTATGGGGCTTCAGGCGGCGGCAAAGGGCATGATGCGGCCGCAGGCGCCGGCGCCAAATAAGGGAGAATAGCATCCGGATCGGAACCTAGGGGCTTTGGGGACTGTCCAAAATAGAGAAGTTGCTGTACACTAATGGTGTGCGTGAAGGAGCCTCTATGCGTAAGCTATTATTCATCTCATTCATTTGCCCGGCTTTGTCCGGATACGGCCAAGAGTTCGAGCTGAAAAATGACAGCTTGGTCGATGGCGGTACTGTGGCCATTCAATTGGGGTTTGTCGCGGGCGAGATTGGCGGGGCGGTTTTCAATCCGCCGGCCGGCTATTTCCCCCTAAGAATTAAGAGGATCCAGATCATGTGGGCTTCCGCCAGCCTGCAAGGAGCCGATGTCGAGCAGGATTCCATTCTTGTCTACACAGGCGGTAACGAGAATCCACCAAAACCCATCCTCCTCAAGCAGCTCGACAGTCCGGTCCTGCATGACGGCTACCTCAACGAATTTGACGTGACGACGGAGAACATCGTGGTCAACAAGGGACCGTTCTCCATTGGCCTCAAATTCCTCAATCCGCCCGACATTGCAGCGGGAGGTCCGAGCCTTGTCACCGACACGGATGGTTGCCAGGTGGGCAAGAACCTGATCTATGCCATCCCTGGGGGTTGGACGAACGGCTGCATGTTCGGAATCGCTGGCGACTTTGTCATTCGGTGCATCTGCGAGTGGGTCGGCGATGTAGCCACAGTCAACGGCAAAGTGAATCTTGAGTATTGGTCCAAGGGGACTGATGCCGGTCTGACCGCCTCCATCGACATCAAGGACAATGGCAATGTCATCGAACATATCGATGCGCCGTTGGCGGCCGATGGCTCCTACACCTTCTCAACCAGGAACATTGGCACTCACGATGTTGTTCTCAAAGTGGCTCATTGGCTTTCGGAGAAGCAGACCGGAGTTTCCCTGTCCGCCGCAACCCAGTTGGATTGGGATTTGGGCCGCAACGGGGATACCGACGGAACCAATGTGATCGACATCAGGGACGTCAACAGCGTCTTTATCAACTACGCATCAACGGATGGCGGTTGGGTCGACCTGGACGGCAGTGGACAGGTCAATCTGTTAGATTTAACGCTGACATTCATCTACTTCGGCGAGGTCGGCGCCCAATAGGCTATCGGGTTATCGCAAGCTGAAGCGTGCGGCTACCGGCTTCGCGGCGCGGGTTCCTTGAGGGAAGCCAGAAACGCGATGAGGTCGGTCCTGTCCTTCTTCGCGACCTTGTTGCTAAGGGCCGGCATGATGGAGTTCGGATTGAATTCCTTTGGATTTGTGAGCTTCTTGTCAAACCAGACCGCGTCGTGCTTGGAGCCGACGGTGCTCAAGAGCGGGCCTGTCTTGCCGCCTTTATTCCCGACCATGTGGCAACCGATGCAACCGAACTTTTCGAACAGCTTCTTGCCGTTGGCCGGTTTGCCGGCCTCCGGCGCGGTTTGGGCGATAATGATGGCGGCAATTGCGGCTGTTACCGCGGCAATTATCCCTCTGTTCATAAAGAAGCTCGCCTCCGTGTGTGGTTTGATGTCTTCGACGCTGTGGATTCAAAGAGGTGTCATGAGCGCCGATAAATACCCGCCTATTTTGCGGGCAGACGCAATAGTACCCCGCATCCGCCACCCAATCGAACGGTCCAATGGCCGTTCTTGACCTGGACCGCCTCCCATTTGCTGTTCTGCATGTTCAAGCGCTCACCCCGTTCGATCGTGACGGCGATTTCCCTCTCCAGGTCTACGCAGGCATCCTTTTCGCCATGAAGATCGTTCATGACCAGCAGATACCGATTCCCATCCTTCCCCGAAAACTCCACAACTCGACCCGGCAATTCCACTTGGACGGATGGACTTGCCGCTCGGCTGGCATTCATCAGAACCCGCCCCATCATCGCCGCCTCTGCGTTGACGCGTTCGACGAAAGCATGCAATGGCATCGTTTGGTCGTTCTCCGGGTTGTAGAGCGCCTCGTCCCAACCGCGATACCAATGCTTATATTCGTCAGTGTCGCTTTTCGGCACCATATAGGCTTGATACCAAAGCCCCTTCGCGCTGTTGGACAGGAGCGTATTCACCTGCCAAAACAGATCGCTTTCCGACGGCGTTCGGAAGCCGTCGTATCCCGCCGATTGCACCAGGCCCCAGAATGCGCCCCCGACGGCCCCAAGACCGGCGGGCGCGCGGCCGTCCGCCTCCATGCCACCTTTATACAGAAACGGTGCCCGTGGCCTCGTCTCCGGGCAAATCAGCCGTCCAGGGTCAATCTTCGCCAAGTCCGCCGCCGCCTTGGAGCCGGGCCGCAATCGCCATCCAACGACGTTTGGGAACTGTTCAGCGAACTTCACCCAATCTGCCGGCGTCTCTTTGTAGCGGTGGATGTCCGGGTAGGCCAAAATGACGGACAGATGGGCTTCCACGGCGAGCTTGATCGCGCCCGATTGCGAATCCAACGCGGGCAGCTCCAGGAGATTGAACCCCGCCATCCGATAGATGGCGTACCCGTCCTTCGTGGCGGCAGGGGGAAGAGAGGCGCCGATCGGGAAGTCCGTGAAGGGCAAATCCGCGGCACCAAGCGAAATCGCGAGGATTAAGGGCAGCATTTTGGTATTGTAGCAAAACCTCGCGACGTCTACAATGATAGGGGGTGCGAACATGACTTCTCTGGTTTTTGCAATCGTACTGCTTCTCACACCGGCGGCCGGGCAAAGGAAGCACGTGGAACCAAGCTCATTTTCACTGACGGGCGCTCAGAGCGGAATTCATAAGGCGGAGACGATGGTGATCCGGGATGCCGGTGACTGGACCAAGCTCTGGCGGCGCCATGCCCGGGGTGAGAAAGCGCCTTCCGTGAATTTCGGCCAGAACATGGTTGTTGTTGTCTACGCCGGCATGCGGCGGACGGGCGGCTATTCCGTGAAGTTTACGGGCATGAAGGAACAGAACGGTGCGATCGTGATATCGGCGGTCGTCGAAGCGCCGCCCAAGGACGCGATTGTGACCCAGGCCATTACTTATCCATTCGCGATGCAGTCCTATCCGCGGACCACCAAGATGGTGACCGTGGAGGTTACCGACAAAAAGCCGTAACCTTTCCTCCGACCGGATGCGTCTAAGTTCGAGAGGTGGATCGAATGAAGCAAGTTCTTTGGTCGTTGTGCGTTTGCTTAGCCGGAGCGGCGTTTGGGCAGGGAACCCTTGTTCCGCCGGATGACTGGCCCATACGAGAGCGGCCCTGGGGTGGCTTCATTCTGGATTCGCATGCCATAAACGTGGATATCAAAGATGCCGCGTCGGAAACGCGGGTCGAGCAGGTTTTCTTCAATCCCAATCCTTATCCCCTCGAGGCGGTCTATCTTTTCCCCGTGCCTGCGGGGGCAAGCATCTCTCGCCTGACTATGACCGACGGGGACAAGCTGATGGAGGCCAAAATCCTGCCCGCGGACGAGGCGCGGCGAATATACGAAAGCATCGTGCGCCGCCAGCGGGACCCCGCGCTTCTCGAGATGCTCGGCAGTAGGCTGGTCCGCCTGCGGATCTTCCCGATCCCGCCGAACGGCAAACGGAAGATCTCTTTGCGATACAGTGAAGTGCTGCCTAGAGACGGCGGCGCATACCGCTTCTCTTATCCCATGTCCCTGGATGCCAGGTCCCAGAAACTTCCGTCCCGCGTAACTTTGCACGCCGACATCGAGACCTCGCAGCCGATCCAGACTGTCTATTCCCCCAGCCACGCCGATATCAGCGTGCGGACGACCAGCGCCAAGCATGCGGTGGTTTCGTGGGAGTCGGGAGGCCGTTCCGAGCCGCAAGATTTCCAACTGCTAATTCGGTCAGGGTCTGATGAGCTCGGGCTCAGCATCCTCCCCTATCGATCGGGAGCGGACGGCTACTTCCTGATGGTGCTGTCACCGCAGCTCCACTCCAAGGAGGCGGAAGTTTCGAAGAGCATCGTGTTCGTGTTCGACCGCACAGGAAGCATGGACGGCGATAAGATCATCCAGGCCAAAAAGGCGCTCCGCCAGTGCGTGGACAGGCTCCGTCCGATGGACCGGTTCCAGGTCATCGTCTTCAACGACGGCGTGGACAAAGTGTTCCAAGGCCTTGTCTCAGCGGACGAGCAGAACAAGAGCAAGGCGATTCGTTTTGTCGATGACATAAGCGCGCGAGGCGGAACCAACATTTACGAGGCTCTGCAGGCGGGCATAAACACATTCCCGAAAGAAAAGGGCCATGAATTCCAGGCGATCATCTTCCTCACAGACGGACTGCCCACTGTCGGCGAAACCGATCCCCAGCGGATTCGCCGTGGCATCTCAGACCTCAACGAGCGGGCGGGCGGGATTCGCATCTACTCCTTCGGGGTCGGCAGCGATGTGGACAGCAAGCTGCTCGATCGCATTGCGTTCGATGCGCGCGGCGACAGCAACTATGTGCTGGAAGGCGACAAGATCGACACCATCGTCGAAGGGTTCTTCGAGAAGGTCAGCGTCCCGGCCCTCAGCAATATTTCGATCAAGTACGACGGGATGGACGTGTACGACGTGTTCCCCAAGGAGCCCAGGGACCTGTTCCGAGGCAGCGCGCTTGTCATTGCCGGGCGGTATCGCGGCGACGGACACGGCAGGATTACCGTCACCGGCGCGGCGGCGCGTGGGCAGGATCGGACCTTCATCGACGTGGACCTGTCCGGCAGGCAGGATAGGGACGATTACATCCCCCGTGTCTGGGCAGCGCGCAAGATCGGCTACTTGATGGACGAGTTCCGCTTGGACGGCAGGGACACGAAAGAACTGCGGGATGAGATCGTTCGGCTGTCGCTGGAGTTCGGGATCGTTACGCAATTGACTTCGTTTTTGATTACTGAGCACCAGATGCCGATGGATTATTATGGCAGAGCAGGGCACGCCAGCGGCGAATTGAACGACGATTTGAACGGTGCATTCATCCAATTCGGGCAATCGGACGGAGCAGCTGAGGCCGGCAAGCTGAAAAGTTTGGGCGGCGGCGGAACGGGCGGCGGCAGTGGAGGCTTCCCCCAAGGCACATATAGGGGCGCCGCGCCCCCGGGACGTGAGGCACAGGCCCTGATGCGAATCGCCGGAGACAAGACCTTCTATTGGGTCAATGGCGTATGGACCGATGCCGCGTTCAAAAAGGAAGCCAAGGTCACCAAGATCAAGGCGTTCAGCGATGCTCACATCAAGCTGATCGAAGCGTGGAAGAAGTTCAAAGACTACAGCAAGTTGGGAGAATCGCTCATCGTCCAACTGCCTGGCGGTGCGGTGCAAATTGGAGAACAGGGATCGGAATCTCTGAGCGCCGGGGAACTATCTGGACTCCTAGGCAAGTAAAGATACGTAGCAAAAGCCTCTGAGAACGGAACCTTTGAGTAGAGTAGAGCGGTTCGCCCCAAAGCGGGCCGCCCTTCTTTTTTAGGCGGGAACCAGTTCCTTCGGTTCGGTAACGTCGTCGAGGACGAATTTGGCCGCGCCGACCTGGAGCTTGCCGAGCACGCTGTACAAGGAGATTTCAAGATCCTCGTGGGTAATTCCGTGAGAATCAGCCACTTCCTGCTGCCCAGCGCCACGTCCAAGGTCGGATATGATATCGCTCTCAAAGACGGAGATCTCCGCCGCCTTGCTATTCGGTTCCATCTGTTTCGAACCTCCCAACTCTATGCTTCCACTCTCTACCAAATTGCCACCAGAAAAGTCAAATTTCCACGTAGATAATCGGGGAAATTCGGGACCTTCCTCGTAATCTCTGGTATTTACGGGCATGCCGGCCGGAAGGACCCTTTGTCTTGACCGTGAAATGATCCGGTCATGGACCGCCTTCTTCGACACCCTCGATTTACTAGAGATGCCTCCCCACCGATTTATACGATTGATGCCAGGGGCCAAGTGGCCTCAGCGGGTCAATCCTTACACAACTTTTGTATTCCGGCATTCTATAGGGTTGGGATGGTGGCTGCATTCGGCTGGCTCCTCTTCACCGCAAGCGCGCAGGGCCCGGCGGGTGTCCGGCCACCCGATCCGCAGTGGGAAAAGAAGCTGCCCACGACGGTGGAGAAGGAGGAGGCGGAAGGCGAGCTGTACTTCGACCAGATTCGGCGCTCCGGCCCAAAGCTGCCCGAAGACACGAGGACCTCTCCGTGGACGGACGCCTTGCAAGTGCCGTTTTGGACGGATGCTAAGGGTGTTCACCCATCTTGGGAATGCATCGGCCCGGCGCCACTGGATAAAGCGTGGGGCGGTTCGGACAACTCCGGACGCGTGAGCACAATCGCCGTGGACCCCCGCAATACGAGGCGTTTGTACATCGGAGCATCGCTGGGCGGGGTTTGGAAGAGCACCAACGGCGGCCAGAACTGGAGGCCGATGTCCGATTTCGAGGCCTCGCTCTCCTTCGGCAGCCTCGTCTTAGACCCGTTCAACCCGGACATCATCTATGCCGGCACGGGGGAGGCGCATGGCGCTTCCGACAGCTATTTCGGCGCGGGGATATTGCGATCGACCAACGCCGGGGAGACATGGGAGTTGCTCGGCTCGGAAGAACTGAACGGTACCGCTGTGGCGAAGATGGTCGCCAGCACAAAGGTGCGCGGGCTGCTCATTGCTGCCACCGGCCGGGGATTGATGCGCAGCCTCAACGGAGGCAACCACTGGCAGGCTGTGGTGGAAGGCGCCTTCACAGACGTGGTGAACAGCGACAAAAGGCCGGATGTGTACTATGCGGTTGGGGGACTTGGCGGCAAGAACGGTGTTTACAAGACGACGGATTCCGGGAACACGTGGGAATTGCTGGGCGGCACGCTCCCTCACAACAGTTTTGGCCGGAGCCAGCTCGCGCAGTGCCGCGACTTTCCGGACACGGTCTACGTCTCTTACGCGGTCGGTTGGGGCAACGGCATTGCGGAGTATCGCACGGATGATGGCGGCAGATCTTGGCGGTTGTTGAAGGACGCGCCGAATTACGGCGGCGGCCAGCTTTGGTACGACAACTTCTACGCCTGCGCCCCGGACAATCCCAACATTGTCTTTGGCGGCGGATATTCAATCCTTCGCACTCTGGACGGCGGCTCGACCTGGCTGGACGTTTCCCGATCGTATTCCGGCGGCAACACCCATCCCGACTGGCACTGCTTTATCTTCGACCCCATCGATCCCAAGGTGATGTACACCGGCTGCGACGGCGGTCTTTTCATGACGAAAGACCGAGGGGATACGTGGGAGGCGATCAGCAACAATCTGGCGACGCTCCAATTCATCGGAATCGATGTCGACCCCATAAGCCCCTTTGTCGCCTACGGAGGAACCCAGGACAACGGCACCAGCCGAACGCGGGGGGACCTCAGATGGAAGGAGACCTTCTTCGGCGACGGCGGCTGGACGATTGTGGACTACCAGCATCCGGAGCGGGTCTACACGGAATATGTCGGCCTATCGTTGCATAGGTCGGACGACTATGGCGATAGTTGGTACTACTGCGTCAACAATATGGACACAACGGGCGGCCTCTTCTACGCTCCTTTCGAAATCGATCCCAACAATTCGGACATCTTGGTTGCGGGGGCAAGTCGAGTGTGGCGGACGACCAACCGGACGGATTCATGGGAGGCGATCAGCGGCGATATGGGGCATGTCAGCGCCCTTGCGATCGCGCCAAAGCATTCCGAAGTGATCTACGCAGGCAGCTCCTGGGGCAGGGTATGGGTCACGCCGAACACCGGGGGAAATTGGTTCGACATTACGGCAGGACTGCCGGGTGGGCACATTGCCACGTTGGCGGTCGACCCGCGCTCGCCCCGGACCGCATATGTTGGGGTGCATGGATACGGCCACAAGCACATTTTCAAAACGGAGAATGCGGGCGGGACATGGAGGAGCGTGGATGACAATCTGCCGGACGCGCCGTTCGGTCATATCGTCATCGATCCGACGCGGCCGGATGACGTGTATATCGCGGGCGACGTCGGGGTGTATGTTTCCAATAGCGGCGGCGGAAACTGGAAGCGGTACGGGACTGGGCTTCCCAACTGCCCGTGCATGCGGCTGGCGCTCAACCGCCGGACCGGATATCTGACGGTAGGGACGCATGGCCGTAGTTTGTGGAAGGTCCGGCTGCCGGATTACAAGACGGCGAAGTAGTCCCGCCGGTCATTACCCACCGATTCCACTACACGCAGTTTGTGGAGGCGATGGAACTGATCGCCAAAGGCGAGTGCGGCAAGGTTGTGTTTACGGTGGATTAGCGTTGCAGAATCCCTCAGACAGGTCCTTCTGGCGAGGGTCTTCGGGGAGGGTTGAATCCCTCAGACAGGTCCTCCTGTTGAGGGTTTTTGGGAGGCTTCCGAGCGCCAAGACGCCAAAGTTGGTGTAATATATCCACGTGGTGGGATTTGCCGACCCATGTCCACCGCGCCGCCGAAGTAGTTGCCGGACGTCCCTCAACAGGAGGACCTGTTGAGGCATGAAAAGGGAGATACTTGGATGAAATCATGCATCGCCGTCATCGCGACATTGGCATTCGTGTGCGCGGAGTCCCAGACCCAATGGAAGCATGAGCAGTTGATCAAGGAGGTCCAATATGCGGGCCAAAAAGTAAACTGCTTCATCAACGCAGACGGCATCCCGTGCTATACGACTAGATCCCTGGACGGCCATTTCGACGCTTGGAAGTACAAGACCAACCTCAACTCCACCTACCTCGGACCCGTCAGCAACGGCACGACGTACGGTATCAACCGCGGCGGGCAGGTGGCGTGGGAGGGGGGCACGGTGAGCTCGATCTCCGTCAACGCCGACGGCCACGATTTTTATGGTCCGCTGTTTCCGCCGGATCCAAGTCAGAGCCGCGTCACAATTCGGGGGATCGACGACGCGGGTAATCCATTCTGGACGTACCAAAAGTCCGGCGTCACCCGAGTTTTCCAAGGAGGACAGGAGATCTCCGGCGGCGCGGCGATATCCAATGTCATGCTTTACGGCATCAACGGCCGCGGTGATACACTGTATCGAGCCACAGATTCCGACGGACAGATCAATTTGTACAAGAACGGCGTCAATTTCACCGCCGGTATCTTGGGCGAATTGCAATTCGCGCAGACGGGTATCCTGGGAGCTAGTGGCAGCGTGCTGTGGGACGGGCTCGGGTCGACGACTAACGGGAGATTCGACGTCTTCCTCAACGATCGGAACTTGACCAAGGACCTGTTCCCGACGATGAAAGCCGGACACGTCGAGGCGATCAACTCATCTGACCAATTTCTTTGGATTCGCGTCGACACGAACAATACGGATCATATGATGCTGGGAATGAGGGACCTCACCGCGGAGGTACCGGAACTGGACATCGACGGCATCCGCCAAGGGCTGAACTTTGTCAACAACAAAGGCGACGTCTTCTGGAACGGGGCAAGCAGCACCTTAGGGTACTTGGCCATCCTCAACGGAAAAAATCTGACGACGGATATCGTAGGAATCCCAACCGATTTCGATATGACTGGGCTGGACGGATTCGGCTACGGCGTCTGGTACGCATCAGGTCCCAAAGTTCCAGTTCGCAGCGTTTTTGTCAATCAGTTCAATCTATCTCTCGACGCGTATGGCAGCTTCAACTTCCTCGCCGCCCGGTCGCTCGCCGTCGGCGTGAATGGACAGGTGCTGTGGGAGGGGGTGGACCCCGACGGCACCGTCTCCGTCTGGCTCTCCTCGCCAGTCCCGGAACCAGGGATGTGCGGAATCCCAGGTCTGCTGCTGTTCGCCGGTTTTCGGCGAAGAGGTCGATAGCGGAACATGCCGCTACAACTTCACAATCGCCAATGTCGGACGGTCGAACACGATGTCACCGAGGTCGGAAAAGTCCGTCAAGTCCTTTTCCTTGTGCCAGATTACATATTGCACGCTGAGGCCGCGGACGAGATTGTATCGCTCGCCGTCCGTTAGATTGTTGCCTCCGAGTCCATAAATGTCGCGATTGACCAGATTGAACTTGTCGGCGAAGTCCGGCGTCTCGCTCCAATGGCTCGCATAGGTTTTTTGCCCGGCGAACGCGGGGATGTAGCACGCCCAGAAGGTGAGGTCCAGAACGGCGGCGTTCTCGGACGCGTTCGTTCGCAGCCAGTGCAGCGCGTCTCTCTGGTCGGGATCGAGGAAGACCGGATGGATTTTTGTCGATGCCGTGTTTGTGCTGATGTTTTCGAAGCTGTTGCGGAGCCAGAAGATGTTGGTGAGCGAAAGCAAGACGAGGACGGCTGCGAGACGAATGAAACCCCCACCCAACTCCTTCGACAACCTCAGGACAGGCTCTCCCCCTTTTTCCGGCCCAAAGTTCCTGGTTGTAGTTTTGGAAGCCGCTCCTGAGCCGGAAAAAAGGGGAGGGCTTTTCTCTCTCCCACCCGATTGCCATGCGGCAATCCTCGCGATGCCGAGGCCAGCTAACAGGGCGATGGGGATGTGCGCTCCCATCGTCAGCTTGCGCTGGAACAGGGCAGGGAAGTAGGGGATCCAAAGCGCGACGGCGGCCCATGCTATCAGCAGCGTCATCGCTACCCCGTCCTCCTTCGATTTTGCCAGCGAGGCCGCGCCGATTGTCAGTAAGGCGTAAATCAACAAGAACCAGAGCATGAAAATCGGTTCTGGGGACGTGTTGAGCCATTGCCGCACAAAACATAGGCCAAGGATCGCTAACGGAACGATAGCGCCCAGCTCTTTCAAACGCGGCCTCAGCGCGACACCCGCGAGAAGGATCAACGGAAGATATCCGAGCACGAACTGCCACGGATCCGGCGAGAAAGTGAGAGTTGCCGCGCGGGCCGCGAAAACGGCGTCGTGTTTCTGCACCCACCACAGCCATGCGACCGCCGGCACGGCGCCCAATCCAATGAGTACGACTCGCATCAGCCACGCTCCCGTAATCTCTCTGCGGGCCAAAAGACAAATGGCGAACGCGGCCGCGACAAGACCGAACGTAAGGACATCGTAGGTGTGGATGTTTCCGAGCACGAGCATCAGCACAGCGCCGCGCGGGACCGCCGACCAGCGCTCCTTTGCATCCAAAACCGCGATCCAAATCTCGACGATCAGCCACAACGAGATCGCGAAGAGGGCGTTCGTCATGAGGCTTGGAAATGTGAATCCTTCCGGCTGCCAAAGATCGGTTGGCCCAGACATCCCCTGTGCGCCTTGGAACAGCCAGCCGATGCCCGAGGAGACCAGCAGCGTGAGCAACAGGATGCGCCGCGTCAATGGGTCCTCAGTGAGCCGCCCGATCAGCCGCCATGCACCGAAGATGAAGAGCAGGCCGAACAGTAGCCGCGCCGCGTGGAAAACGACAGGGAAGGAGAGGCCGGTGAAGCGCTCGGCCGTCCCGAGGGCATAGAAGAACAGATGCACCGTCATGCGGGGCTGTTCGTCGGTTGTGAAGGGATTGTAGAAAAAAAAGTGTCCGCGCCGCGCCTGCTCCATCCACGCCCCGTAGACGCACATGTCGTCCGGGTTGACATCGAAGCCGGTATACATCCGGTCGCCTTGTATCAATAGGCCGTACAGTTGCGGTAGCAGGGCGATTAATAGGAATATCGCTGCGGTCCAGGCGAGGAATTTGCGGTCCTGCATGCTATCTGCCGGCGGGAAACTTGATGGTTGTGGGCGCATTTGGCGCCAGGTGCCCGGCCGCGGTCTGTCCGGCGCCTACGATCCCATGAAGGTCGATCCCCAGCCCGCCAAGAACCTTCATGCCTACTCCTATAAACGCAACTGTGAGCAGCCCGACCCCAAACATGGCAAGACAGAGTGGCGCGATGGCGAACTGCCCGATTCCGATTCCGAACGACGCCGCGAACTGGCCCAACGCACAATACTTCCCCGCGGCAAACTGGCCGATTGCGATATCCCCTTTCGCGAACTGGCCGATAGCGATAACCCCTTTCGCGACGCGCGGCTTGCCGGTTAGCGGGTCGCGGCCCCAGGCGACGTGCACCAATGGCCTCCCTTTGATCGTTCGACTGCTTCTCCAATCTTTGCCGGCACTGTAACGTTCTCGGGCGGGATACGGCGCGCCGCAGTGGGGGCACATCGCCGCGGTCGGGCTGATTTGGCCCTTGCACTCCCGGCAGGAGGCCAGCTCGGTCACGCTTCCGGCAGGTTCTCCGGATTGCAACCGCTCTACGACAGACCGGGAGATGTGCCCGTCTTTATCGCGCGGCAGGGTCGCGAGCGCCGGTTGGACCGCGCCACAATGGGGACATGACGGCGCGTGTTCGCTGACTTGACCGGCGCATTCCCGGCATTCGGTTAGGTTGCTCTGTTGGGACCCCACGGGACAATACTACTCCAACCCGCAGTTTTAGGTTGAATTCAGGGCTAGGTGAAGTCAAGACGCGCGACTCGGTCGGGAGACCGGTCGCATCATTGGAGAATTCAGGGCTAGGTGAAGTCAAGACACGCGACTCGGTCGGGAGACCGGTCGCATCATTGAAGAGACTGAACAAGGGGCCCTTGACAACCTTAAAGAGGCGTTGCTCCTTCATTTCAAGTCACTGGCCGCTTCCACCGCTCCGAAACGGGCCGCCTTCGAAATCGATGAGTGTCGCCGCAATTCTGCGTTTGACACAAACAGCTGTATACTATCCCCGTTGTTTTGTAATGGAAGCGACCCGCCGGATGGCATTTACCAAACTTAAGGAGTTCGAAAATGTCATCAGCAATCAAGTTTTCCGGTCGTCGAGTCACAGTACTCAGTGTGGTTTTCGGTATAGGAGCTATCGTCGGTCCGACGGTCGCCAACGCGGACTTTAACTATAATAATTTCACCGATACGTCGGGCATCACTTTTGTCGGAAATGGACACCAGGCCAACAATCTATTGCGTTTGAGTGCCGAAGCTAGTGCGGGGTGGTACACCACAAAGCAAAGCGTGGCGGCCGGATTTACAACCACGTTCGCATTCCAAGCATTCGGTTCTAATGATGGATTCGCGTTCGTTATCCAGAATCAACAGGTTAACGCGATGGGTGGTCGTGGCGGTCAGCTCGGATACGCGGATCGCCCAGGCGAAACCGTTGGAATCGCAAACTGCATCGCGCAACAGTTCGATTACTACCGTAATCTGGTAGGGGATGGCGGTATCCCGTCTGGGGACCCGAGCGACAATTGGACAAGTTTGCAGACGCGGGGCCTGCTTCCCAATTCCGCCGACATTCAATACTCGCTCGGGTGGAATAAGAACATTCCGGACATAAACAACAATGCAACACACACTGTTCGCATATCCTATTTGCCCGGTTCATGGACGGTTTGGATGGATGATCTTGTTACTCCGAAGCTGATGATCAATCTCAATCTTGCCTCGACTCTGTCAATGTCAGACGGCAGGGCTTGGATTGGTTTCACCGGAGCAGCGGGCGATCTCGGGGCTCACCAGGACATTCTTAGCTGGCAGTTTAATTCTGTGCCGGAACCAAGCAGCGCCGTTGTTCTTGTTGGCATGGGGCTGGGGGCGTTGCGATTGCGTAAGCGCTCCACGGTGTGAATGCAAGGTCGCTACTCTATGGGAACCGATTGGGTTGTGCAACTCCGTAGCCGCGGTTCCTCATTCTGAAAGCCTTTCGAACGCGCAACCACAAGAACCGGGCGAACCCGTTGAGAATCGGCGGAAAGCATCGGAATTGCCGATTCCGGACGTTCAGCGCGGTTCTTGGGGTCAGCAATTGGTAGGTGGTCGCCATGAGGAACCGCGGCTACATTTGGGGATGGATGACGCATTTGAAGGCCCAGTCGCGGCGTTCGATCATGGATTCGATGGCGTGCGGACCTACCGAAAGCGGTACCTCCCGCGTGATATACGGCGCGAGGCGGACGCCGCCTGTGGTGGCAAGACGGATCGCTTCCTGGAAGTCTGTGGGCGCCACGAAGTTGCAGGAGGTCCGGATGCATCGCTCCTGCCCGACGTCCTCCATCGAAAACGGCAGCTGCTCTCCGTGCGCCGCCATCACGATCAGCTCCCCGGCGAATCGCAGCGTCTCCAGCCCGGCCTTGAGCGTGTTGGGTCGGCCCACTGTATCGTAGACTTTCGTCGCGCGGCCACGCATGGGCTTCAATGCGGTTTCGATGTCGCCGCACGGAACGTCGTACACATCGTCCATCCCGCAGCTCCGAGCCACGTCCCGCGCCGTGGAGCTGGGATCGAACAGCGCCACTTTCGATGCGCCGCGCGATCGGGCGACCTGGGCGATGGACAGGCCGATGGGGCCAGAGCCGATGATGGCGACACGATCGTCCGCCGTGATCCTGCCCAAATTGGACGCATGGACCGCGACCGCCAGCATGTCCATCAGCGCCGCCTCCCGGTCGGGCAGGGAATCGGGGACCTCGAAGCAGCAGGAGGCCCATACCGGGCAGCGTTGTGCCATTCCGCCCGGATAGTATTTCATATCGCCCCAGCCGCCCCCGTGGCCCAAATGCTCCTGCTTTGGGCACAAGTTGTTGTAACCAGACCGACATTGCTCGCACTCGCCGCAGACCTGCAATGGCTGCACCACCACCCGCTTGCCGACCATCCCAGGGTCAACGGACGACCCGACGGCGGTAATCGAGCCGCAAAACTCGTGGCCAGGGACGATATTGGGAGGGTTTTCCATGAAGCGGCCAAGAGTGTGCTGAGCCCAGGGGTTCTCACCCACAAAATACCGGAGATCGCTTCCACAGACGCCGCAGGCCACAGGTTCAACCATCACATCCGTAGGACGTAGGGTGAACTCCGGGATCTCCTCGACAATAAGCTCTCTCGGGGCCTTCAGAACCATAGCTCTCATGACGGCACGCTCCTTCCCTATAATTTTCGGTAGGGAGCAAGCAATCCCATGCCGAAAGGATCGATTGATGCTTTATCTTTTGCCGGCCCTCATCACCGTCCCTGCACTGACCGCGCCCCTGGCTCCGATTTCCGAGCCCACGAAGCCGCCGCTCGTCAATACGGTGCTAGGCACCCCATACGGCGAGAATGAAGTCCAAGTTACGCCCGACGGCGCACTCTTGGCGCCGGGTCCGGACTACCTCCTTTGGATGCGTTTGTACTTGAATTCCGATAGCGGGCCGCAGCCGATCTTCAGCGCGGCCCAGCGTTCCATCCCCAGCCCCCGTCTCTCGGCGACGGTGCACACGGCGACGAAAGATGGGTTGCAGTGGCGGCAGCTTGCATTTGTGTCCGAGTTTGCGCCCGGCCAGGAGCGGCTGTTTATCTTTTTGCAATGCAAGAACAATAGCCGCGTTTTCCGACTGCTGTCGCCCAATTTGGGGTTTTCTCTTTTGCAGCGCGGCATAAAGGGAGCGCCGAAACCGATTGACCGAAAAGTTACCTATCACTATTACGCCGCGGACGTGGGTGATGGGCGCTATATCGAATCCGATCCACGTCCCATCAATGTATTAACCGGTGGATTGCCGGAAGATTGGATTAAATGGCGGCTGGAGATGAGCCGTGAGGCGATCGAGCCCGGCGAGACGGTCGAGTGGATTTGTTCGTATGCGTTTTATTCCAACTCTACGCCATCCACTATGATCGATCCGCAGGGCGATCTGAAGCTCACGAAAGAGGCATGGGCAGAGAAATTCAAGGGCGCCGCCGAATATTCGTCCCCCGAACCGGGTTGGACCGCGCTCAAGGATCAGCTTTTGGCGCAGCTCATGGTGCTTGCGGATCGGGATGAAATGTATGCCTCTCCGTCTGCCACGTCGCCGACGATTTGGTGGCAGATTCAGGCTCTAGCCGAGTGGGGATTCGCCGACACGGCGCGCGACCTGTTCGACGGTTCGAGACCACAAGACGACCAGAAGCCCGTTGAGCAGCGGGATTGGCTCGACAACGCGATAGCCGCCGCGCTCGCGTATCGCATTCAGTCCATCGCTCCCGAGCCGGTCTGGATGAAGCTTCACACGGATCGAATGAAGGAGAACGCGAACTGGCTGCTGGAGCGGATCGCGGGCAATCCGCAGGGGATCTTGCCCGCGAATACCGATTCGGGCCAGCCCTTCGACGAAAATGCGTTTGCCTGGCGAGGCATACGGGACACGGCGCTCTGCCTCGATTCGGTCAATGAGTCAGGGGGCAAGGAGATTGCCGAGGCTGCGGCGGCCTATCGAACGAAGATTAAGGCTCTGTTCGATCGGCGAATCGCCGGCTCCGTGCCGATGGAGCTGGGCGCGCAGACAAGAGGAGAATCGGATGCCTATCTCGCCGCGTTCATCTTGGAATTTGGCGCCGCAGACGCGGGCAGCACGCTTGCGAAAGACCTGCTGAAAATGGCGAATGGCGCGATTCTGGGCAAGAACGCGCCGTTTGGATGGACCATGGGATATCAGCTCGAGCGGCTGAGGGAAGAGGACGGCGGAGGGTACTCAAAGGCCATCCTGGATGCCTATGCCCGCTGCTTCGATCCCTTTTTCGGCACGTCGGCGCTGTATGGCGGTTCACCTGGATATGATGGGCTGGAACCGAGTGGGGCGAACGCCGCTGTGATGCTGATGCAGATGCGGCGGATGTTTGTCTATGAGGAGTGCGACAAGACGGACCAATTCAACGGTGTTCTGCAGATTTGCCCTGCCATTCCCGACCGGTGGCTGGCCCAGAAGAAGCCGTTTTTCATCAAGAAGCTACCCACGGCCTACGGTTCCGTTTCAGTAACTGTGACGCCGGACAGCAAAAAGGTCACGTACCAGTTTTCCTGGGCTGGGAAGGGCGCCACCCCCCTGAAATCAGTCCGCCTTCGATTGCCCGCAGGCTCCAAATCGGCGAAGGTGGTCGGGGCCAAGGAGATAGGGCCGAAGAACGCCGGTTGGGTCGCCTTCAGTCCCGCTCAGACGGTCACGGTCACAGTTGCCAAATAGAGATATTTGCTAGGCTTCCATTCGTTGGGAGCGCGCTGGTATACTGGTGTCACCGTCAGGCAAGTTGCCTGATTTGGCTCACGTCGAGTTTCCGGTAGAACGGAAAGCGGGGGAACCAATTATCGGGGTGAATTCCGGCTTCGGTCGGAAAGGGTAATTCTGGCCCTAACCCGTCAGCTAACCTCGCAGACATAGCAGGAAAGCCTCGAGCCTTTTGAATCGGTCGAGACTCCAATCGTTCTATCGATTCTCCGCGAGCAGTCAAAAGACTGTAAGGAGGGTCACGCATGATGAGTGGATTCGTTTGCACGATATCTACGGGAGATGCGAACAGTGTTTCTAAGATGCTGAGTCGCATCCGTCATCGCGGACCCGACGGAGCCAACATTCTGTCTTGCGCGAAGATGGTCATCGGGCAGAGGATCCATTCCGCTCTGGGCCGAAACTGCGTGACTGCGCCGGCCGTCAGCGAAGATGGCAAACGGATTTTGGCGTACAACGGCCGCATATTCTGCAAAGGCGCTGCGCCGCAAGAGGCCGCCGACGCCGACACCATCCTGCGATTGTACGAAGAAAACGGCATTGACTGCCTGCAGAAATTTGACGGCCATTTCGCGATCCTATTGCGGGATGGAAACGACTTCTTCGTCGCCCGCGATCCGATTGGAATTAAGCCGCTTTATTACGCCAAGCGGGATGAGGGACGCATCTTCGCCTCCGAGCTGAAGGCGTTCGGAAAAATGTGTTCGAACTACCGCGAGTTTCCGCCGGGTTGCTTCTATCACTCCCGCAGCGGAAAAGGCCGATTTTACAGCCTCCCGGAACCGTCCGACGGCAGCCTCACCATTGACAAAGCGGCTCCCCGGCTGCGGCTCGCGATTGAGACGGCTGTCGGAAGGCTGACCGATGTGGGGGACCCGTCCGGCGTGTTCCTGTCGGGCGGCCTGGACAGCTCGATTTTGGCGTGGCTGCTTGGGCAGATCCAAACACAGGTTCGCACATTCTCCGTCGGGCTGGCAGGGAGTGCGGATATCGTGGCCGCGGAAAGGGCGGCGGGGGCTCTCGGCTGCGCCCACACGCAAAGAATTCTCCACCCCGACGAAGTAGTGGAGATACTTCCAAAGGTGATCCACCTGTTGGAATCGTTTGACGCTCAGGTCGTTCGCTCGGCTGTCTGCAACTATTACCTGGCGGAGTCCGCCAAGAAGCATGTTTCCTCCGTGCAGTGCGGTGATGGCGCCGACGAGCTTTTTGGAGGGCACGCCAGCCTACGAGAACTTCCGCCCGCGGAGCGCAATGCCTGTTTGTGGCGCCTCACTTCCGGTCTCCACAACACGGAGCTTCAGCGGATGGATCGAATGACCATGGCGCACGGGCTGGAGGCGCGAGTGCCGTTTTTGGACCGGCAGGTCATCGCACTCGCGTTCTCCCTGCCCGATTGGATGAAAACGGGCGCGAACGGCGAATCCAAGTGGATTCTCCGCCACGCATTTTCCGACGAGCTTCCGAACTGGATCCTGCGTCAACCTCGTCGATCCTTTGCGGAAGGCGCGGGTGTCGATTCTGTGCTCCGGGCGTACGCGGAGCGCGAAATCACCGATTCGATGTTCGCGGGAGGGCGGGCGGAACCGTGGAGCGAGCCTTTGCGCAACAAAGAAGAGGTTTTGTACTACCGTCTGTGGCGGAAGCACTTTGTCCCGGAAATGGGGCGATTGGTGGGGAGGTCCCAGGCGGCCTAAATCAACGTCTTTTTGACTTGCACTGTCAACCTCACAAGACGCGGCGGCGTGCCGGCACTCACTCCGCCGCGTCGTCCTTTTAACAAAGTCATTTCCCGACAAAGTTGCCAGCTTGTAGAAACAGCGACTTTGCGATAGAATGCCGTACGCGACAGGTTGTCGTACAAATCTATGACGTGGAATTTGGAGGCTAATGCGTCCGGGTTGATGCCAAGATGTTGGGTCTGCGTGATCAACTAACCGGAGCATTTCCGTGGTCGCCGTCCGCGAACTCACAAGGGAGAGGTTATGAAACGCTATCTTCTGGCGTCATTTATGGCGCTCGGGGTCTTCTTGATTGCCGGCTCCGGCTCGGCGGACGTTGTTTTCGATTGGAACAACGTTTTGTTAAACGCAATCAAAGTAGATAAGACCCCGCCACCCAAGTCATCCCGTGCCATGGCGATGGTGCATTGCGCGATTTTTGACGCGGTCAACGCGATCGATAAATCTTACAACGTGTATCTGACACCAATCAATGCTTCGTCCACGGCTTCCAAAGAGGCCGCTGTTGTGGAAGCGGCTTATCGAGTGCTTAAGGGCCTGTACCCTGCGCAGCTCGCGACGTTCGACGCCGCCCGAACCGCGTCGCTTGCCGGCATTCCGAATGGAGCGGAGAAGACGGAGGGGATCAATGTTGGGGGCATCGCCGGCGACAAGATGCTCTTGTCGCGCGTTGGCGATCACTCCACCGACGTCGTTCCCTATGTTCCCGGTACCGATCCGGGAGATTGGCAACCGACACCTCCGGGCTTCCTACCCGCGCTCCTGCCGAACTGGCCTCTCGTGAAGCCTTTTGGCATTCTTACCGGATCGAAGTTCCGCGGTTCCGGTCCCCCCGCCCTAGGCTCGGCGGAAGACCTGGCAACGATGCTTGAAACTCAATCGTTGGGGAAGAACACGAGCGCCACCCGCACTGCGGACCAGTCCGCAATCGCACTCTTTTGGGCGGATGGCGCGGGAACGGTCACGCCCCCTGGACACTGGAATCAGATTGCCCAGGATATTTCTGGACAGTTCGGACTATCACTTGTTGAGAACGCTCGGCTGTTTGCGATTTTGAATATTGCGGAGGCAGATGCGGCGATCTCGTGTTGGGACAATAAGTTTGCCTACAATTGGTGGAGGCCGGTTACCGCAATCCGTGCCACCACCGCAGACACCACATGGTCATCGTTCATCGTCACGCCGAACTTCCCGGAATACTCGTCTGGACACAGCACATTCAGCGGCGGCGCGGCACAGGTGCTTGCTTTGTACTTTGGCACCGATACGGTGAACTTCACCACCGGTTCTGACGGACAGCCGGATCGATCGTATACGGCCTTTTCGGAGGCGGCCGCGGAAGCGGGCCGCAGCCGAATTTACGGCGGTATTCACTTTGAGTACAGCAATCAGGACGCACAGGCCGGCGGACGCACGATTGCCCGCATGGCGTTCGAAAACTACTTCCAAGAAAAACGCGGGTTTGTCGGCGGCAGCGGCTGGATCAATTCTCCGCTCGGCGCGGTACCGAAAACCTACGCGGCAAGGGGTTCTGCCTCATTTAGTTTCTTCGCGAATTTGAACAGTCCCTTGAGCATGCCGATCGGCGTAATCCAGTTTGAATTCAAAACCGGTAGCGTCAAGTTCCTTGGCACAACCATCGACAGTTTGGTTTCTGCCGGCGGACGCGCTGAGATCACTGGTACTGGAACCGTCAACGGCAGCGGCAAGTTCAACTTCCGCGTCACGTTATATGACGGGGACGTCTTCGGCGATTCAGGTCCGGATCGATTTCGGATCAGGATCTGGAACAAATTCACCGGCGTTGTCGTGTACGACAATCAGAACTACACCAGCGACCACGATTTGTTATCGAAAGATGGCACGGTGGTCACCGGCAACGTCTCGGTAAAGAACTAGACTTCACTCTCGCGAAAGATATCCCCCTATGGCCTGCTGTGGGGGGATTTCTATTTGAGGTAGATTCCCGTCGCGGGGAGGGAGCCAATGAACGGACCGTGTGAGCATTTCGGTGATCTTCAGAATGTGACGCCCAACAGCGAGGGATGCGAGGAGTGCCTGAAGATGGGGGACAAGTGGGTGCATCTGCGCCTTTGCCTGCAATGCGGCCATGTGGGCTGCTGCGATTCTTCCAAGAACAAGCACGCGACAAAGCATTTCCACGCGACGGGGCATCCGGTCATGCGATCGCTAGAGCCGGGTGATCGATGGGCATGGTGTTTTGTGGATGAAGTGGCGGCGGAGATTTGATACGCGAAGTCTGGCCGGCGCTACCTCTTTCTGAGTGGCAGGATACGTGCATCACTTTGGGCCGATGGCTGCAGATCGCGGGCAAGGTGCGCCTGAAGCTTGCGCCGATGCAGAACCACTATTGGCAGGCGACGTTCTATGTGACTTCGCGCGGTCTCACTTCATCGCCGATCCCGTATGAGAAAATGACCTTTTCCATTGACTTCGATTTCATCGCGCATCAGATATGGTTCTCCACGAGCGAGGGCGGCCATGCGTCGCTGCCGTTGAGGGCCTGCAATGTCGCGGAATGCTATCGCGATATCATGTCAGCTTTGGCGTCGCTTGGAATCGATGTGAAGATCTGGCCGGTGCCGGTGGAGCTGCCGGACCAATTGCGATTCGATCAGGACTTTGAGCACTCGGCGTATGATGCGGAATATGTGACTCGGTTTTGGCGGATTCTGGTGCAAACGGACCAGGTGATGAAGCGATACGCTGCGGGATTCTTGGGCAAGCAGAGTCCGGTCCATTTTTTCTGGGGGGCGTCGGATTTGGCGGTCACACGGTTTTCCGGTCGGCGCGCACCTGCGCATCCGGGCGTGCCGAATGTCGGCAAGCATGTGATGGTTGAGGCCTATTCGCACGAGGTTTCATCCGCCGGATTTTGGGCCGGTTTGGGTCTTGGCGAGCCGGCGTTTTATGCCTATTCCTATCCGGAACCTCCGGGCTACTCGTCGTATCCCTTGCTGCCGTCGGCGGCGTACTACCACAACGATATTCACGAATTCATCCTGCCGTACGAGGCGGTGCGGCGCGCCGATTCGCCGGACGAGATGCTGCTCGAATTTCTGCGATCAACCTACGAGGCAGCGGCGGAAACCGGCAAATGGGACCGCGCCGCGCTAGAGCGTCAGGGGTAGGAGACAGCGATGTCAGGCGGGTTCTTGTAGGAGGTCTTTCCTCCATCGTCTTTGAAATTCGCTCCGACGCTGTATAGTATGAGGCCCTTGGAGGTTGTGCGGTAGTGAAGGCTGCTGCCGGTGAACGGATCGTTCGGAGCATGAATATCAACCAACGTTGCTGGGAAATGGCCGTGTTTGATCCGATATTCGAAGAGTAAGAGCATCGTGGATCGGAGCAGGCCGCGCGCATTTGCCTCCGTTGCTTTCAACCAAACTAGGCCGTACATTGGGGTTAATATGCCGTCGACTTCATGCATAGGTAGTTTTGACTGGGCATCCATCCTAGCTCCCTCTTTCTCAAGCGCCTGGAATTGTGCGAGCTGATCGTTCTTGGTTCTTGAAAAGATTGCATAGACGCGACGCCAATAGTGGATCATTCTCGCTTCCCATGCATCGCACCAGACCCGCCGGTTCTTCAACCGGATCGGCACGAAGTGCGCCACACTTTCGTCCAAAGCTTCCGTCGAGTCCCGAATTTTATGAATTGTCATACGCAACATAACGGCCTCGCCGCCAAATGTATGCGCCACGTCCGGAGATGGATCGAATGCCGCGGCAGCGGATTGCGCGGCCTGAAGCACTTTCGAATCGGTGGAATGCGCGTGCAAGACCTGCAAGAATGCGCGATCGGCAATGGCGTCGATCGCGATTTGGACGAGGGATCCGATGATTGTAGGTACCTCCCCGGCATGTCGAGCAATGCGTCCCGCGGTAGCAATGTCCGACAAGGCTCCAATGGGATCGCCGCTCTTGCTCTTCAGCATCGCCCGGGCAGCGAAGAGCCGCGCAACTTCCCGGAGCCGAGCGAAGTCTGGAAAAAGCAATTCCATGCCTTCTTCCCATCGTGGCTTGAAGTCGCAATGGGGAAGATAACTCGCTCCTTCGATTTGAGAGAGCTGGTTCTCATGGTGAGTAAGATAATTTTGCACCTTTGCAATATCCTTTGTAGTTCCATCGCCAATCGCGACATTGGCGATGCTGTCTGAGGGAATCGACGGCAAGTGAGAGATCTTCGGCGAGATCGCTCGGTAAACATTGGCGGCATTCTGGTCATCTGGAATCGGTGTAGCTGGGCGAAGATCGCTCGGCTCAAGCGGTAGGCCTTCGCGTCGTGCCGCCGCAAGTTCCGCTGGCAACGAATTAGCCTCAACTTGCGCAGTTGATACGACGCTACGCAGGACGAAGTAACCGTAGATGCCTAGCGCAATCAAAACGATCGCAAGCGTTGCCGCAAAGATGAGAAGTTTCTTGGTCATTCGGTCCTTGAACATGCCGATTCGTCAGTATGGCAGGAAGTTAGGTTACAAGCGCAAGAATCTCGCGCTGGGTAGCAGTACCGGTGGTTCCAATCTTTTGGATCGCGACGGCGGCGGCGAGGTTTGCGATGACTGCGGCCTCTGTTGGCGTTGCGCCGGCGGCGATGCAAGCAATGAGGGCCGCCGCCGCCGCATCCCCCGCGCCGGTGATATCAATGGGGCCGTCGATAGGGTGGGCGGGGACAGTTGCGGCGACGCCCTCGCTTGCGACGGCGATGCCTGATGATCCGAGCGTGATGAAGGCGGGTTTGCTTGTGCGGGCTGACATGGCAAGGGCATACTCTTCCGAGCGTGCGGGGTCGGCAGGCTCGCCCAACGCGCCGGCCGCCTCGGACAGATTCGGCTTGACAATCACGCTTCGATAGAGTGCAATGCGCGAACGGGAATCAACAAGGATTGGAGGGCCGTCAAGAGACATGATCCGCTCCCGCGCCAATTCGCTGACAACGCCGCCGTTGTCGGCGATGCGCTGATCGCCGACATGAATGCCGTCCACTTCCAGTGACTCAAGGGAATCCAGCGCTTTGCGCAGCGACTTCAATCGCGGGGGCTCATAGTTATGGATATCCAGCCGCTCCAATTCCAGCTCGCCCGACGTCGGTTTCATGTAGCACGGCGTCCGCCACTGCTGGGACACAATGAGGCCCTCTGTACGAATCCCCCGGCTGCGCAAGGCATGCGTCAGATCGAACCCCTCGCCGTCGCTGCCGATCATGCCGACCGCAAACACTTTCCCGACCCCTAGCGCCGCCAAGTTGGAGGCCACCGTCCCGGCTGCCCCTGGAGAACAACGTATTTTAATCACCTGCCGCGCGGTCAACCCGGTCTCGATGGACGGTTCATCCAGCGCCGGATCCGTGACCAGATATTTGTCCAGATAGAAGTCGCCAAAGACCGCAATCTTCAGCGACGGAAAAACAGCCAGAATCTCCGCAATCCGTGTCCGATCTATGCAGGCACCTCGGAGGTGCAGAACGCGCATTTCTTCGCCGCAATCGGGATGTTCTGCATGCAAAACGGGCACGCTTTCGTATCCGGCACAGCTTCCGGCTGCTTCCGCATCCGATTGACGCCGCGCACCAACAAGAATATGACAAATGCCACGATGACAAAGTCAATCACCTTCGTCAAGAACGTGCCGTATTTGATAAGTGGAGCGCCGGCCTTCACCGCATCATCCATCGTATCATAGTGCACACCGGACAAGTTGAAGCAGAGATTGTTGAAATCGAACCCGCCGAAGATTCCGCCGATCGCAGGCATGATCACATCTCCTACTAGCGACGTAACAATCGCGCCAAATGCAACGCCGAGAATAAGTCCAACGGCGAGATCGAGCATGTTGCCCTGCATGGCAAACTGTTTGAATTCCTTGAGCATAGAACCCTCCCAACACGTGGCGGATGGCCCCCAACCGATGGCAGGGGGCCACACGTCTTCCAGATGTGTTCGGAGTGTAGACAGCATACTCCTCTCGCCCGCCACGCTTTGCAGCGATAGGACTCTGGACAGTTTGTTGACGAGATTGGGAGCCCGAGGTTCTCGCGGTCCTACGAAAGGTCCCGAAGGCGCCTCCAAAGCGTGCGCACGGTGTCCTTGTGATGGCCTTGCACATAGTAGCTTTGGCCGCCATCGGCGACGGTGCGAACGAGGATGGTTTTCCAGGGACGATAGTAGTAGCGCGGATCGGTCTTCGGCGGTTCGTCGTGGAATTCTCCCGTGATCGGGATGAGGTCGAAGACGGCGGTTGTGAAATCTGAAATCTGCCGACTTTCTTGGTACGCCACGTTTCTGGCCATCGAGAGCGCCTTCAGATAGACCTCCGGCCCCATCACGGCGGAGCCGAAGTTGAGAAACACACCGCCTTCCAAGTTGCACACGCTGTTGGCGAAGATAAGGAAGTCGCGATAGGAGCAGAGTCCGGTGGCGGCGGCATCGAAGTTGGGATGCTGGTGGATGATGTCTTGGCCGATGCAGACATGCACGGTCACCGGCACGCGCAGACGAAATCCCGACGCGAAAACGCTGACATCCCGATGGGGAAACTTCTCTTTCTCAATCAGGCCTCCGATCGCCTCGCCGAGCCCAATCCCCTGTTCCGCGCCGATGACCGCCGCGCGGTTCAGCTCTCCCGTCTCCTTCCACATGCCAAACTGCCCCTTGCGGATATAGTTGGGCACGCTCTCGGATGTCTTACCGATCATCGCCATTTCATAATCGTGGATCGGCCCCGCGCCGTTGGTGGCGACGTGGGTGACCCATCCGTTTTGCATGAGGTCGATGATGAAGCGCGACAGGCCGTATTTGATCACGTGCGCGCCCATGGTGAGGATGACGGAGGCATTGCGCTTCCGCGCCGCGAGAATGTCTTTCGCTATGGTCTGGATGTTCGGATTGTCGAGCATCTCGAAGGGCTCATCCAATCGGTACATCTCTTCCAGACTCTGCAAATGTTCTCGCTGGGCCAACGGCTCGATGTGAAGCCGGTTTGGGTCAAACATCTCGTAGGGCATTGCGTGTTAGGTTCGACACTTAACGGCATGTTCCTGTCTCGTAGAACATATTGGACTTATTGGTCCTATATGTCCTACGATGACCACGAGTTGAGAGCCGACATTACGCCGGTATACTTGCGGCATGAGAGCATTGCTTGTTGCGATAGGGATAACGATGCTGGTGGGATGCGGCGGAGGGTATAGCTCCAGAGAACTGGACGCCGCAAAGAATTTCATCAGGGCCTCCGGTGTGGACATGAAGCCCGAAGCCGTGGTGGAGATGGCGCGCGAAGCGCTCAAAAGGGCGGGCGCCAAGGTCAGTGGCGAAAACGTTCGGCAGGTTCTGGAAGGCGCGTATCGATCAAACGCCCAGAAGGCCGTGGAGCAGATACCGGATATCGCCCGGCAGGTGGCCTCGTATGAAAAAGGCGGGACTCCCGAGTAGTTGGAAAGGAAACGGGGGGTCAGGCATTCTGGTTTTTCTAACGCCGGCTTCCAGCCGGCACTGGAAGCGCTGCCATCCTGGCGGCTTGGGGCACACGCGCATGAGGATTGAGAAGAAACACCCGCTCGCCATCCGCTGGTTTCACTGGATCAATTTTCCGGTGATGTTGGCCATGGTGTGGAGCGGCACCCTGATCTATTGGGCCAACCATGTTTATCGGATCGGGTGGGGCGGTTGGACCCTCTTCCCATTCTTCCCCGATTCGTTCTACGATGCCGCTCACATTGACCATCGGCTGGCGGAAGGCATGGGTTGGCACTTTCTCTTTGCCTGGTTCTTCACTATCAACGGCATCCTATACGTGCTGTACCTGGCGATTTCCAAACAATGGCGGTACATCGTGCCGAAAAATGGAAGCCTGAAGGAGGCGCTTCAGGTGGTGAGGTATGACCTGAAGCTCTCGACGGAGCATCCGCCCCGGCGGAAGTTCAACGGCGCCCAGCAGTTCGCTTACACTGGCGTGATTCTCGTGGGCCTGGGCTCACTGCTGACGGGTCTGGCCATCTATAAATCGGTGCAGTTTTCTTGGCTGGCGACGCTGTTTGGGGGCTATCAGCTCGCTCGAACGTGGCATTTCGTCCTCACCATCGCGTTCGTTTTGTTCTTCCTGGTCCATGTCGCGCAGGTAATTCGAGCGGGATGGAACAATTTTCGCGCGATGGTGACCGGGTACGAACTTGTTCCGGCAGACCCAAAGGACCCGATTGCGGTAAAACGGCGGCCTGCCAAGAATGCGTAGACCATAATAGAAGAGACAAAAAACAGACTGCATCGGAGGCACGAGGTTTGACAATCGACAAAGTAGTGACCCTGTTGGGAAAAAGCGAGGGTCGCTCCTATAACGCGATGGGGGCCCTCATAACCTGTAAGGCGGATCGCGAAACAACCGGCGGGGCGTTTTCCCTGTTCGAGGGGATCGAGTTGCCGGGCAACGGCCCGCCGCTGCACATCCATCAGAAGGAAGACGAGGCGTTCTATATCTTAGAGGGTGATTTCAAGCTGCAGGTCGGCGATCATGTGGACACGGTCGGCGCGGGGGCGTTCGTCTACTTCCCGAAGGGCATGCCGCACACATACAAAAACGTCGGCAAGAAACCCGGTCGATTCCTTCAGTTCCTGACGCCAGCCGGTTACGAACGGTTTTTGGAGGAATTGGACACCGGGTCGGAAGACGGCATGATGGACTTTACGGACCTTGCGGCGGTCGCCGACCAATATGGCATCGAGCTGGTTGGCCCGCCCATTCTATAAGGCATGTCAGAAAAGCCCAAGGAAGACCACTCGCCCGAGGAAGAGATGCGGATGCGTTCGCGCCGCGGATTTCTTTGGGCGGCGGTCTCTTTGGCCGCCGGGTTTGGGGGATGGCGCTGGCTGATCTCTCGGCCGAAGGAAGACGGAATCGGTGGTCCCTTCCGGTCTGGATTTGGTTTCAGTGAACGTTTTTGGCGATCGGTCGGCAGCTCCGGGCGGTTGGCGCCTACGTTCGATCGGTCTCACGCGGAAATGCCCCGGGTCAACGGCACCCTTGGACTCAGTCCCAGCTATGAAAACCCGGATGTTCAGGCATCGTGGGTCATCAACCTCATCGACGCGCATCGAAAAGTCATCCAGATCGGCATGGAGGATATCCGGAAGCTGCCGTTCACCGAGATTGTGACGGAGCATAAGTGCATAGAGGGATGGAGCTATATCGTGCACTGGGGAGGCACACCGTTTGCGGAGCTGGCGCAGCACTTTTGGAATGGCGACATCGCTCCCCACGCCAGCATCGAGACGCCGGACAGAGGTTATTATGTCGGGCTGGAACGTGAGGCGCTCATGCACCCGCAGACCCTGCTTTGCTATGAAATGAACAGCCAGCCTCTCACTGTGCCGCACGGCGCGCCGCTTCGGCTGGTGGTCCCAACCAAATACGGGATCAAGAGCATCAAATGGGTTGGAGCTATCCGGCAGATGGAAGCTCGGCCCAGCGATTACTGGGCCGAGCGCGGATACGACTGGTATTCCGGCTTTTAGTATCGCCAGAACGCGACGAGAGAGAAATGTTGCGGTCCTGCGGGAACGGATGCGCCCGTGACTCGGAACGTCCAAACTCCTGGCTTCGGAAACGCCCAATAGAGCGACTCCCAGTTATTGACCGTCGAGCGTCCGATATAGCGAGTGCCGTCGGGCGCATACACGGTCAGGTCAAGGTTGTTCACCAACTGGGTGTTCGCTGTGCTGGCGGCGAGTGGATCGGTCCAACAGAGCACGGTTCTCATCTCCGGCTTCCCGCCGGGGACGTTCAGCGTGTAGTCCACGTAGGCGCGGTTCGCGACGGTTGCGTCGGAGGCCAGAATCTGCATGGCCGTTGAGGTCGCTGCCGCAACGTCAACTCGGCCAAAGCCTTCCGAATTGTTGGGGGCCGGTTGGATTTCGCGCTTCGTACCCACCCCGTATTGGCCGGGGGACAGGTCGCGGGCGGAAACCATCATCACGGCCTTCATAAGAGCCGACGTCGGTTCGGCGATGCTCTTGATGTTCTTCAAGTATTGGTGGACGATCGCCGCGGCCCCGGTCACGACCGGAGAGGCCATGCTGGTTCCGCTGGAGAACGCGTACCACTGATTGACCACCTTGTCGTAATAGGCCTCGGGCTGAGAGGAGCGCGTGGAGATGATCGCGGTCCCTGGGGCGACGATCTCCGGCTTCATTCGGTTGTCCCTGGTCGGTCCCCGGCTGCTGAATGCGGCCAAGCCGTTCGGGGTATTCGCGATGTTGTCTCCGCTGATGGGGAAGGTCGGGAAGCCGAAATAGCCGTACGTCCTCCCATACCGTGCCGCCCCGGATCGGCCGCTCTCATTGTTTTCGCCGGCCCCCACGGTAAGAACGTTCTTGGCGACACCGGGCGAACCGACCGACTGAAAATCAATGATCCCGTCGCGATTGACATCGACACCCGCGTTTCCGGCCGCGAAGACCATCAGAAAGTCGGGGTTGGAGTAGCTGAAGCTATCCGCGAGCCGGGCGTAGTAGTCATAGACCCCACGGGTGTCCGCGCCCCAGCTGTTGTTGCAGACCCGCGCGCCGTCGTTATAAGCGGTCGCCATAATGTTGAAGAAGCTGTTGAGGCCGCTGAGGCTGCCTGTGCTCGAAATCACCGACTGGATGCTGAGGCCCGCGTCGGGCGCAACCCCGGCGTAGCTGTTCGTGTACACATGGCTCCCTGGATTTGACCCGGATTGGGTTCCGTTGCCTGCCGCGGTGCCCGCGACGTGCGTCCCATGGCCTTCATCATCCGCCCATGTGGAGTTGGCCCATGCGGTTGCATTGACGATCCGCCCACGAAGATCAGGGTGAACCGTACCAGCGAGACCGGTATCGAGGCCGGTATCGACGATGGCGATCACTTCCCCGGAGCCATAGAGGGCGTTAGATGGCGCATAGCGCGCGCCTGCGGGATCGGCCCCGATGAGGACACGGGCGACATTGTTGTCAAGATGCGGTTCGGACACACGATCGATCCATTTGACCCCGTCTGTGAGGGCGAGGCCGGCGATCTGCCAGGCAGGCAGGTCCACCAGCATCATGGATCCGACAGGCGTCGCTTGGTTGGAGCGAACCTCCGCGCCAAAACGCGTCAGACGGTCGGCCAGCGCCGTCGCGTCCGCCTCCGGGAACATTTCCACGCCCACTGTTATCCGATCTCCGCGAAGGGCCGGATTGGCGAGAGTGGGCGAATCCAACTGGCGCACCAAGGACGGGGCCACCTTCAAGAGCGGTTGATACGGGTAGAGGCCGCGCACCCCGGTGGTATGCAGCAGCGCCGCCGCGCTTCCGGCATCCAGATGGCTGAGATATCCGTTGCCGGAGATGGGCTCGTGCAGGGTCACGCCTATGCCGGCCAGCTTCGCGAGCATTTTTTCGGTCGGTACGGCATAGAAATGAACGACGTAGTATCCGGCCGGGGCATTGGCTCCAGCGCTCGCAAGCCGCCCAATCAGACCCTCGGAGACGGCTTGGATTTGCAAGGGTCTGGTGAGCTCGAGACCGCCGATGCTTCCGGTCCAACCGGCATGGCCGAGGGCAGGGAGACCAACACACACCGCACCCAGGGCCGAAAGAAATGAAGTAACTCTCACAGGTCTGCCTCCTAACGCGGACGACGCATGCCGTCCCTAGGTAGGGTATCGGCTAAAGAAAGCGGTCATCCCCCCCAACAATTGAAGCAGATTGTTAGGTTCGGATTGTCAACCCGGCAGGCTTACCGGAGCCTGCCTTCTCTAGGGGGAAGATGTGCGGTTCCCGCAAGACTATTTACAGGTCCTACGCAAGCGCCGGGGCCTGGCCATTTGGATTTTTGGTACGGTCCTTGCCGTTACGGCCGGGCTGATCCTGTTCCTGCCACGAGAATACGAAGCGCAATCGACCGTCCTCCTCGATTCGGGACTCAACCTCAGCGCCCAGGGAGCGATTTTATCTGACCTGGTGGGCGCCTCCAGCGGGCCTTCGCCGGAGACGCAGTTGGAGGTTATTTTGGCTCGCCCCAACCTGGAGCGGACGATCCGCGAGTTGAAGCTGGGCATGCGCCCGGAAGACCTGGAGAAGAAGGTGCACGCGATGCACCCGAAACAGACCGAGATCGTCAAGGTGTTCGCGGCCGGCCCGACCCCGGAAAAGGCGGCGGAAATCACGAATTCCTTGGTTCAGGGTTACATGTTGGACACGGAAAGGCGGCAGGAGATGGAGGCAGATTCCACCGCCGGGGACGTTCATCGCCGATTGCTGGAAATCGAGGGGCAGCTAAAGGCCAAGGAGGCCGAAATGGTTGGCTGGCTGGAACGCAACAAGCTCGGCCTTCCGGAAGAGGAGATGAAGCTGCTAGTGACCCGGCTCGGCGCAGCGGAGGATGAGCTGCATGAGACTCAGGTAGAGGCGGCGGCCGGGCGGATGGAAGCCGATCGATTGCGAGCCGAATTCGCGAAGGAGGCCCCGACAATACGCTTTTCGACCGCCTACGGCACCTCGCCGGTGGTAGATAAGTTGCGCCAGGACCTGAATGAGCTGAACGTAGAAAGGGCAAAGCGCCAGTACGAATACAAGACCGACCAGCCGGAAGTGAAAGAGGTTGACGAGCAGATCGCGGAGACGGAAAAGCGGCTCGCGACAGCGCTTGCCGGAGCAATCAAAGGCGAGATGTATGAGCAGCAAGTGATGGATCAGGCAAACCCGGTCCAGCTTGCCTTGATTCAAAAGGTCGCCGAGACAGATGCGACTCTTGTAGCAAACATGGCCAAGCTGGCGGAGCTGAAGCGGATCGTTCCCAAATTGGAGCGGCAGGTCAGTATCCTGCCGGCTCAAACGCAGCAGTTCGGAACATTGCAGCGTGAACGAGAGTCGCTGGCGACGGTGTGGGCGGGCCTCACCCAGAAATATGAGGAATTGAAGGTTCAAGAATATGCGACGATCATTCGTCCGGTTGTCATTGAGCCCGCGTCGCCGCCGCTCCGTCTGTCCCAACCGCGCCCGGTGCTGTACAGCGTTATAGGTCTGCTGATGGCCTGCATTCTCAGCTTAACTGCCTGCGTAGCGGTGGAAAGCGCCGACCGCCGCGTCCGGGTCGCAAAGGACGCGCCGGAGCTCCTTGGCATCCCCTCGATGGGCAGCTATTCCCGCGCGCTGCCGGAACCGGAAGCCGATCGGCTGTTTGGCCGGTTGGCGCTCGCGGGCGCAGGCACCGAGTGGCGGGTGCTGGCGGTCGTCTCCTCCCAAAGCGGCGCGCGCGAGACCACCAAGGCGCTCGCATCCGCGGCGGTGCGGCAAGGGCACAGCGTCGTGGTGATTCAACCGAATCAATCCATGCAGACGGAGAGCCCCGGAATGCGGATCGTGCCGGCGCCGGAGATACGCGGGATGTCCGAGGCGGTCCAGTCCTATCGGACGACGGGATCGCTGGTGATGATCGACCTGCCGTCGCCGAGCGAGTTCCCCGCGGCCTACGCAGCGGTGCGATTGGCGGACCGTGTGATGCTCGACCTGCAGCAAGGCACGGATTCAGCGGAGATAGTGGAGGGGCTGTTGGAAGGCATGACGGCCTCCAACATCAACGTAATTGGCGCGGCGATATTTATTGGACATGGCAGCGGGGTGGCGGCATGAGTTGGCTATTGGCGGTTCTCCTTTCGGCGGCGGCACGGTCAGGAGACCGGCCGCATCCCTACGTGTTGGGCGTGGACGACGTGATTTCAATTTCCGTCGTCCGTCACCCGGAATATGCATGCTCCATGCCGATACCGATCGGGGGCAAGGTCAGCATCCCCGTTCTCGGCGAGATCGTGGCTGCCGGGCGTACGATTGAAGATATCGACAAAGAATTGACCGAGCGCCTTGCGGATCGGCTCAATCATCCCGAGGTCGCCGTGACGCTTGTCACCCCTCGCATGCGGATGGTGGCGGTGATCGGTGATGTGAAGACTCCCGGCAACTGGCCGATGAAGCCGGAGTGGCGCGTAACGGAGGCGGTCGCGGCGGCGGGCGGCCTAATGATCCCCACGGAAAAGTCAGTCTGCCGTCTCTATCGTCAGGGGGAACCGGATCGCGAGGTCCGGTTGTCGGAGATCCTGCGCGACGGCGAGGGAGCGACGAACTTCCAGCTCCGTGAAGGCGACACGATCAGCGTCCAGTCCAAAAAGACGGTCCGCGTTTATGTCGCGGGATGCGTGACTCTGCCCGGACAATACGACTTGGATGAACCCGCGACGGCGGTGATCGCGCTGGCAAAGGCGGGTGGCCAGCTCACCACCAGCCAGCCGGTGACGCCTTCCCTGAGCCGCGCATTCGTGACCAGGAACGGGAAGAAGATTCCGGTCAACCTCAGCGACGTCGTGCAAAAAGGGCAGGTCCAGAAAGACGTGCCGTTGGAAGATCAGGACGTTCTCACCATTCCGCCATTGCAGAGCAAGGTTGCGGTCTTCGGCGAAGTCGGCACGCCGGGATGGTATGAGCTGCCGGACGACCGCGATGTGTACCTGTCCGATGCGTTGGCGAAATCGGGCGGCATTCTTCGATCCGGAGTGATGGCCTCCATCGTGATTCTAAAGCGCGATGGTCCGAAAACGACGAAGCTGACCTACGACTTCCGCAAGTATTTGAAGAACGCCGATGCGAAAAGCAACCCGAAGCTGGAGCCGGACGATATCGTGGTCATCAACGCCTCCAAGCGCACGGATTTCGAGAAGCTGTTGGCCCCGCTGCTCAGCATCGGCGTCATCAATACGATCGGAAAACTATGAGGCTTTGGCTTCTCACGCAGTCGCTGGTAGAGCGGCCGGGCGGCATCGCGACTCATTTGCGATTGCTCCAGCAGGGACTGCACTTCAATGGCCATGAAGCGCTGATTCTCTCTGCGGACGCCGTGCCGCGATTCCTGTCGCGCACCCTGATCAGCGTCCCGTTTCGATGCGTCAACCTGTTCCGGCAAGGCACAGGAATCGAATATGCGATTCGGATGCATTCACGGCTCTTATATCGGAGAATGCGGCGGCGCGTCGAGTGGGGCGCGGGTCCGGAGGTGTTCGCTTGTAACGACATCGCCTCCGTGCTTGCCGCGCGCGAAGTGCGGGATCGATTCTGTCCGCGCGCCGCGATACTGCTGACCGTCCACTCCCATTACACCTACGAAAAGGTGGGCCAGGGCTGGATGGCGCCGGGGTCGCGCGGGGAGAGACGAATCTTGGAATTGGAGCGCCGAGCGATGCTGGCCGCCGACGCGCTGATCGCGGTTTCGGAGAAGATGCGAAACCACATCATCGCGCTCATCGGCCCAACGATTCGGCCCATCACGATGCTGCACAACGCCATCGACGTCGACCGATTCGCGCCGCCGATCAGCGAGCGGCAGAAGGAGCGATCCCGCCGCGCGTTGGGGCTGCCAGAGAACGTGGCGATGCTCCTCCAGGCTGGCCACCTGCTAGAAATCAAGGGTCCGCATATCGCGGTGGAAGCGGCTCGAATCCTGAGGGATCAAGGAGAACTGTTCGTCCTCGCGTTTGTCGGCGATGGCCCGATGCGCTCGCGGCTGGAGAATTTCGTAAAGGAGAATCGGCTACGGGAGCAGGTGCGATTTCTCGGCGCGATCGATCACGATCGAATGCCGACCGTCTACCGGGCCGCGGACATTCTGCTCATGCCGTCCATCCCGTCATACCGGGCGGAAGAATCGTTCGGCCTCAGCGCCATCGAGGCCTTGAGCTGCGGGCTTCCCGTCGTCGCATCGCGATCCGGTGGACTTTGTGAGACCGTGCGGGATGGCGAGAACGGATTCTTGGTCGAGCCTGGGGACCCATACGAACTGGCAGAGATGACGGCGGGGCTGCTGGCCGATGAAGAGAACCGGCGTCAAATGGGACAGGAGGGGCGCGACTACGCCGTCTCCCACCACGATCACGTGGCCCATGCCCGGTACTTTGCCCTCGCCGCGGAATCAGCGTTCAGCCCTCAGGGCGACGCCGCCGTCGTGAGGATGGCGGCATGAGCGGGTTGCGCATGGGCGCCGTCCTGCGAGTGGCAGGCGGTCTGACTCTGCTGGTGGCGTGCGGCCGAATCATGGGCTTCGGAAGGGAAATGCTCACAGCGCAGCAGTTCGGCGCGGGCAGGGAACTGGACTCGTTTCTGCTTGCGAACATTCTGCCCGGCATGGTTGTCACGGCATTGCCGGAGGCCTTGGGTATGGCGATGGTGCCCGCCTTCGTCACGGCGATTGCCGGGGGCGCCTCCTTATGGCTGTGCGTGCGGAAATACGGCGGCCGACTGCTCCTCGTCACGCTGCTGCTCAGTCTCGGACTTTTCCTGTTCGCCGAGCAGGTCATCCGGGCGCTGGCGCAGACCGACTACCATCCTACCATCGCGCATAGCACCAACCTGTTGCGAATCCTTGTGATAACAATGCCGCTGGCCGCTTTGGTCGGAATCAGCGCCGCGGCCTGCAATGCGACGGGACGATTCGCGGTGCCCGCCTTGCACGCCGTCTTCTTCAACTTCGTGATTCTTTCATTCTTAATTCTCCGGCCGGACAAGGTCAACTCGTTGGCTATTGGACTGATCTTCGGCCTCGCGCTCCAAGCAACGCTGCAGCTATGGTTCGCCCGGAAAAGCTCCAAGGGCAATGCACCGGATCCGGATACCGTCCAGCATGTGTTCAAGGCGCTGATGCCGGTGCTTTTCTATTCCGGGCTCGTTCAAGTAAACGTCGCGATCGACCGAACGCTGGCGAGCGGCCTAGGGATCGGCGCGATTTCCCAATTTAACTATGCCTCGGTTCTGATCAACCTGCCGTCCAGCCTGTTCGCCGCCTCGGTCGCCACGGTTCTGCTCGCGCGATTCGCGTTGATGAAGGCGCAAGGGGAATCGGAACAGGCTGCAAACGGCCTCATCCGCTCAGCGGCGGCGACGGTGGCGATCACGATCCCGGTCGCGGCCATCACGGCCCTATTCTGCCACCCCATCGTGGTCGCCATCTTCGGTCACGGAAAGTTTACGGCGGAGGCGGCGGCGCATACGTCGCAGGCTCTGCTGTGGCTCAGTCCGACGGTCATTTCTGTTTCACTTCTCCACCTCGCGGTCCGGTATCTCAATTCCCAGGGCAGGTCCTCCGATCTGTGGGGTCTTGCGCTGGCCGGCGTTATTATGAATTTCATTATCAAGTTCGCGCTTATCCAGTTCATGGGTCTTAATGGGATCGCGGCGGGCACGAGCATCGCGACCATGATCACGGCGCTCCTGATGTTGTGGGTGGCCGAGCCGACCCACGTCAAGCGCGGAATTCGCAAGGTCAGCCGGAGTCTTCGGTGGCAATAGCGGTTCGGCGGTTCCGCCTCGAAACCCATCATTTCGCCGGCCTGTATTGGGTTCTGCTCGCTATGGCGATCATGCCGTTGGTGGCCCTCAGCGATCCGATGGAATTTTTCGGGGTCGCGCTCATCATCGCCAACTTGACTGCCGCGTTCTTCTTCCCCAAAGCCCGAGCGCCGCTGCTGCTTGCCGCGATCCTTTTGTATCCGAGAACGATGGAGTACAACCCGGCATGGAGCTGGGTGCTCAGCCTGCGGGAGCCGGCGAAGGATATCCGCATGCCGGAGGTGGTTTCGCTCCTGGACTTGGCAGTCGTCGTCACGGCCCTCGCGGTTCTGCTCCCGAAGCTGTATCGCCGTGAGCCGATTCGCTCCTATGGCAACGGTTGGGGATTGGCGTATGGAGCGGTCTACTTCGTCTGCATTCTGTTTTCATTCTTTCGCTATAACTCGCCCCACGATTGCGAATTCATCGCGGCGACAAACTTCGTTCGCATGCTGCTCGTATGGCTGGTGTTTGTCAACTCGGACGAGGAAGGCTGGACCAAACGCCTGTCCATTGGCTTCTTTGCGTGCGGAATGATTGCCTCCCTATCCGGGATCAGCCGGTATGTATTCTCGGGGCCGATGACGGCGGGCGAGCAGTGGGAGGCCCGGGCGGCGCCCTTCAACATGAACGCCAACAGTTTCGCGGCGACGATGGTGATGATGGGCCTGTTCGGGGCGGTGTTGCTGTGTATCGGCAAAGTTCGTTGGGAGCGATGGCTCGGTCTCGCGTTGTTTGTGTCCAGCGCGTTGGGCGCGGGGGTATCGCTTTCGCGCTCCGGCATCGGCATCTTTGCTCTGATAGCCACATGGCTGCTGTTCCGATACCGGAAAGGGCTGCTTTTGGTTTGGCTTGGGGCGGTCGGCATGGTCGTACTGTGGATCGCCACCACGCCCGACGTAAACGGCCGGATCGAGCTGTTCCAGAGCGGCGTGGCGGTTTTGGAGGACGATGTTCGTGAATTGATCTATCAGCAGACCTTTTCGATGCTGCGGCATAACTGGCTCATGGGTGTCGGGCCGTACCGGTATTACGATGCTTCCATCCCGTACGTGCCCACAGGCATCATTCGGAATCTGGCGCATTCGCATTCCATGCTTCTGCAGCCGATTATGGACGCCGGGGTAATTGGCGCTCTCTTTGCGTGGCTGGTTTTCTTTGCGTTCCTTCGTCGCGCCCGGAACGCGCTACGAGAAACAGATCCTGATGCGACCGGTCTCCTGACCGAGTCGCGAGGTTCCCCCTTGATGCGGCCGGTCTCCCGACCGTGCCCCGCTGATGCGACCGGTCTCCTGACCGAGTCGCGAGGCAATTCTCCCGGCGCGTTAACGCAGCGGCTCGGTCGCGAGACCGGCCGCATCGCCCAACTGGCTCGGGGTGGCGACCACGTCTGGCGGGTTGGCGCGGCATACGGGCTGTTTGGCGCGCTGATCATGCAGCTGACAGACGCGAATCTGATTGACTACCGATTCTTCGGATCGTTCTTGGCGTTGGTCGCCGTGCTGATCGGACCCGGCAAATGGGAGCGTATCGCGCCCACCGCGATCGTCAGGCGCATCAGCACGCGGGAGAAACATATGCCGGTTGAACACGCCGCCTAATTCCGGTCCAGCGGACGGAAAAATCCCCCGAAGAACCATCCCAGGTAGATTGCCATTAGTGGCAATGTCGTGAAAATGTTTCCGCACCCAATGCTGAGGGCGGCGACCAGGACATCCCAAATCGCCAATGTGGGATCTATGCCGAAGAATGCGAGATGGAGAATCGTGCCCGAGATGATCGTCCATCCCATCAGCGCCAAAACGCTCTTGCTGTAATCCAACCCCATCGCGCTCGACAGTCCGCCGAATACAAGACCGTATGCCAATCCACCAAGGAGAGGTCCGAGAAGTGCGGTCAACAATACTCCAGCGAACACGTCCCTATACTCGTCATCGAAGAATCCGACGACCTGAAACGCGGGCAAAGTGATGCCGCTGATAAATTGCACGATGGAAAGCACAGCAATATAGCCGCCGAGATTGCCGCGGAAGAGATGCATGGCTATCGAACCAACAATGAGCATTGGGACAGCGACGATCAGGAACCGGCTGGCGCGACGGCTCCACGGTACCTCGACTGGCTGCACGATCCGCGCATACGTGGTCACGGGAGCGGTCGGCGGAGGGAGGTGGAGGTCCGGCGCTTGAGACACGGGCGGCGTTTGCGGGGGCGACTGAAACGTCGGACTGGACGGAATCGCGCCAGGGTCTTGCGGGCGCGGCGTCTGGATCAGATCCGGATCGCTATACACCGGCAACTGTGGCGGAGGGGCAGGGGGTCTGGGCTTCAGTTCCTTCTTGCACCACTCGCACGTGTATTCGTCTCTCGAGTCCATCCCGCACCATTTGCATTTCGTCATCGGCTTCACCTCCCGGCTTGTGTTCCGGTCGGTAAGAGCTTCTCGCAAGGGTCCTAACGTTCCTGCCTAGGTTTCACCAAGCAACGAAGATGCGATTTGGTCCCACTCCGATTCGAACCCGTCGGTGGCCACCGGCTTGCGGGCGCGGCTGTACCAGTAGGCTGCGTTGGAGATGTCCCCCTCTTTGCGATGGAGATAGGCGTGGACCCAGGCGGAAGCAGCGCTGTCATCTTGCTGCAACAGATCGTGGGCCTTCTCCCAGTCACCATTCGCCTCATGCCACAGGGCCCGCAGCGGAATGGAGACGTTCGGCGGACCGGCGCTGGATTTGAACGCGGCCAGGTTCATTACGGCGTCGGCAGTCCAAATGCCGCGAGCCATTCGCGGAGTTTGGCGACCCGCTGTGAGCTGTCGGACGGCAGGATAAGAGGCCGGCCGCGCGCGTCGATCACGATCCCCACAATTCCGCCGTTCAACTCCCGCGTCACCGCTTTGCCCTTGCCATCGCCCACGTCGAAACCACGCGCCGGCTCGACCTTCGCTTCGACGGATTCTCGTTCCGCCAGCGGCAGCACCCGGATCTCCCCGAACGGAACCGCCTCGGTCTTGCCGCCAAACGAGACGGTCACGCACGGCTCGCCGGGCTTTGCCATACCAACCGGGGCGATGCAATCCCCAAGCCGGACGAGGCAGTCGCGATCGAACACCTGGTCCGCGGCCTCGGGCAACACTTTCGAAAGGACGCCAAGCTGCGGCATCATAAAGATCGAATCAACGGCCAGCATCGTGATCCCGGTCGGTTGGTATGCGTCCATCATCATCAGCGCGGCTTGGGCGCGGCGCGGCGCGTGGCTGAGAACGCCGCCGGAGCCGATAATCATCCCCAGCTTCCACAGATTGACCAGCGTCTGGCCGGTCTCGGATTGGTCGAATGCAGCCCCGATGTCCCGCTGCTGCTGCACGCCCTTCAGCCCCCGAGCGAGCGCCTTATGGTGGTCGAAAGCCAATCGCAGCGCCTCTCGGGCAACAGCCTGCTCGATCAGCAGATCGTGATAGGTCTGGGGGATTGTCGTGGGCCGGATCATCTTGTTCCGCATCCGGTTTCGCACTTCAAACGGGTCGATTTCAAACGGGATCCAACGCTGAATATTATCCACGCCTGCCTCATGGAGAACATTGCAAATTGAGTAGCTCAACCCTAAATTGGCGCTGACGGTGCGGTTCGGGATGTTGCCAAACACGGAGAAAGTATCCGTCGTAGCACCACCGATATCGACACCCAAGATATCCATCTTGCGCTGGCGGGCGATGGTTCGCATAATCTCGAACACCGCGTTGGGCGTCGCCATGATATCCTCGCTCACCCAGTCCGACAGCTTCGAATACCCCGGCGCTTGCTGCATGACGTGCTCCAAGAACAGCTCATGGATCGCGTCGCGCGCCGGGGCCAGCATCTCCCGCTCCAGTGTTGGACGAAGATTGTCTACGGCCCTCATATCGATGTTTGCGCCGAGCGTTTCTTCGATGGCGGACCGGGCTTCTTTGTTCCCCGCAAATATGACTGGCAGCCGCATCCCTCCGAAGCGGGGCTTGGGGTCGGCGGCGAAAATTGTCTCCGCAATGTTCACCAGCTGATCGACGTTTCCGCCGTCGATTCCGCCGGACATCAAAACCATGTCCGGCCGCAATTGCCTTAGTCGCTCCACGCGCTGGTGCTCCTCCCGCCCATCGTTGACGGCAAGAACATCCATCACGATCGCGCCCGCGCCAAGAGCCGCGCGCTCGGCGCTCTCCGCGCTCATCGACCGCACCAAACCGGCGACCATCATCTGCAGGCCGCCGCCCGCGCTCGATGTGGAAAGGTAGATGTCCGCGTAGTTATCATCCGTCCGCTGCTCTTTGCGCCGGCCGCGATGCACCATGGTGTGCACTTTGTCGTCTTTCAGAAATTTCTTACCGGAAAGCTCTTCGACCTCGAGCACCGCGTTGACAACTCCGACCGTCACGTCTTCAAAAGGCCTCTCAACGGTCGTCGGAGCCTCGCCGCGATTGACCAACCGATATTCGTCGCCCTGTTTTTCAATCAAAATCGCTTTGGTGGTTGTGCTTCCGCAATCGGTCGCGATGATGCTCGTGATGCTGTTGTCGGCCAATTCACCCTCCCTCAAAGCCTCGGTAGTCTACCCCGCCGTGGGCGGCCAAGCAAAAATATGATATGGCTGCTTGACATTCGGAACGAAGTGCGATACAATGCTGCTGTCGGCGATTCTGGATGGTAACTGTCGCTGACAAAAACCTTGCATATTGTTTGTATTGTTTCGCCTGACAACCTGAGATGCGAAGGGGTCAACGAACCCCAATTACTGTAATGGATTGAATTGGGATTTACCAATCTGGCTGGTGTGAGTGAAAGTAGGGGCAACTCAACATTCACTCACCCAGTCAATCCCGTTCCCTCAACTCGACCCTCCAAACCAGTTTCAAACCGGACCATGTTTCGTCGACCGCACACACTTTCACGTCCACCAGTCCCATGGGAAGGCAGACGTCTCGGATCACATCTTCCGTCATGTCGGACGGCACCACTGAGCTCTTTTTGGGCCAGGAAACCCAGATCATGCCGTCGGGTTTCAGAAGTTTGGCAAGAATGGGCAGAAACAGCCGAAACATGAATTGGCCTTCCGTGAAGAAGTGGATGAAGTCCCGGTTCTTCTCGCCGAAGCGAAAGTCCATCAGATCGTGCCCAACGAGCTCCCAGTAGTTGGCCGGCTCGTCGCAGACCATCACGCGCATCCCCGGCTTCAGGCCGAGCTTCTTGGCCAAAGTTGTCCCGGAGTATCCAGCCTCGCTCATGCGGGGATTATGACTCGAAGGCTATCGGCCCGGGTAAACGAAATTACCGAGAACCCATGTCATCTGGTACGAAATGCTGTTTCCAACAGTCCTGCCGTCAGGCATCTTGGAATAGCCTTGGAAAGCGGATTCAAACGGGTCGAACGTAAGAAGCAGACCGGCTCTAAGGCGGATTTTGGTTTCTGGCGAAAATGAACCTAATTGAGGCGAACTGGCGATGGCTAAGGCTCCAAAGTCAGAGATCTTCATCTCCCGCTCGCCTAGAAGGTCATCGGCCGAAAGGCCCAACGCTTGAATACCCGAACCCTCTTTTTTCAGTGCGGAGAGGGAGGAATCAAGCATGGACTGGACAATTTCGTCGACATCCTTTTCTGACTTCCTCTCAGTCAGGGGCATCGGCGTCGAGACGCGCGCCAAAATATCAACAATCTTCTTCCTTGGTATGGCGCCCACGACAAAATACTTTGCTGAGGCCACGCGGGAATCATAATCGACCCGCAATCCGACATCCTTGCGAATTTTGTCGGCAATTTGGCGCAATGTCCCACTGAAGCCCGTCAGCACGTCCCAATCGTCTATCGTTGCGGCAAGTCTAGCAGGCTTTGCGACCGCCAGTTCAGTTAGGTGTAGCTCCTTCGCATCTTGATCCGCGTAGTCCTCTTGATCCGGACCATTGAGTGTCATGTGATTTAGCTGAATTGTCTTGGTGGTGCGGCCCTGGTCGTCCAAAATGTCGGCAAGCCCCGCAAGCCCCGCTCCGAGTCTTGCTTTAGACCAGGCACCGGCAGCGATCCGATCTCCGGCAGGGAAATAGCCAGCACACATTTTCAACAACGTGCTCTTGCTCTCTTCGTCCAATGATTTGGCGGAAAGCTGCCCTTTCAGGAGGTCGGTCATCTGAGCCGGCGTCATCCGGTTGAGAATCGACTGAATCTCGGTTGCCTGCTTGAGCAGAGTGTATATTCCGCCGCCGTCGCCGCGGTTGCGCAAAAAGAGAACGCAGCCTTCTCGCAGCTCCCACCTTCTGCCCATCGCGATCGCCATGCTGTCTAGGATCTCTCGGCCGGTGCCTGCAACCACGGGAAAACCAGGGCTGTCCGACAGATTGCCGAGATCGCAAACGATTGTCACGCCTAGTGACTTCGAAAGGTCCGAGAGGACCCCGGTCCACTGTTTTTCATGCGACTCGAACGCTACATTGCGTTCCAACGACTGTTCCGTGGCGTCGCGCGAATCGCAGGCCTGCGCCGATAGACAAAGCCCTGCAAGGAGGCACCCATGGATCGCTGCGAATAAACTCTTCGTCACATCAACTCCTCCCATACCAATTCTACCAACAAAAAGCCGAATGGACCGCACCCCCGAAGTTGCCATACCAAGTGTACTCCGCCGAATCGTGGCGTACAGGAGTCTGGGAACAGGGATCGAATCGAGACCCAACCCCAATCAATTGGAGACAACCCATGATTCGAATCGGCATCATCGGCACCGGCGGCATTTCCCACGCCCACGCAACCGGGTACTTGGAAGCGGCCGACCAAAGCGCAGTCACCGCTCTCTGCGATATCAACGAGGCCAATCTCGACAAGGTGGCGGCCAAATTCCCAAGCGCGAAGCGGTATGAGGACTGGAACGACCTGCTAGCCGCCGACGTGGACGCGGTCAGCATCTGCCTCCCGCACCATCTTCACTGCCCCGCGATCCTAGATTGCGCCAAAGCCAAGAAGCACGTGCTGGTCGAAAAGCCGCTCTGCATCAGCTTCGACGAGGCCGAGCAGATACGAAGGGCAGTGGCCGACAGCGGCATCACCATCATGTGCGCCCATAACCAGCTCTTCGATCCCGCCGTCGAACGGGCGAAGGCGGCTCTTGATCAAGGGATGGTGGGGGAAGTGTGGTCGCTTCGCACGGCCGACTGCTTCAGCATGATTCGGCCCAACAAGGCCGATTGGGGCTGGCGTGGGGAGATGGCGACGATGGGTGGCGGGTGCCTGATCGACACGGGCTATCATCCCACCTATATGCTGATGTATTTGGCCAACGGGGAACCGGCGTCGGTGACCGCGATGACCGACAAGCACAGCGCCAGCGGCCTGGATGGGGAAGACACGGCGGAAGTGCTGGTCCGATTCAAGAATGGGGTGCGGGGAACAATCGACACAAGCTGGGCGCACGAGGTGCCGTACGGACACTGGCAGGTGCACGCCATCGGGAGCAACGGGCAGCTTTTTGGGCGCGGCTCGGACCTATACTTCAAACCGCTCGGCTTTACGGAGCCCGCGAAGCTGACGCTGGAGAAACGCAACTCCTTCGTGGCGCAGACGAAGCATTTTCTGGATTGCGTGAAGACCGGCGCGCGCCCGCGCCACAACCACGAAAACGGCATCGCGGTCTTGCAGATCATCCTGGGGGCCTACGAGGCAGTGAAATCCGGCCGGACAATCACGACGCAGTAAGCGCGGGCCAGAGTGACGATATCGGTCGAGCAGGCAATCCCAAGAGCCCGCGTTCGCCTGCCGACCACGTTGTCATTCCGAAGCGCAGCGCGGAATCCCTTTCCGGAGGACCTGCGATCTGACCGCGATGGCTGACGTCGAGAGGTTCTGAAAGAGATTCCTCGCTGCGCTTCGGAATGACAGCCTCAGTGGCACAAAAAGAGATTCCTCGCTCCGCGCCGGAATGACAGCGGATTTGATAGAGACATGAATCGTGAAAATCCGTGCAAAACCATGCAACCCAATGGCCCCAATATCATATAATTGATATCAGCCCTACCGAATTCCGGTGACGAATTTCCAAGGAGGGAATTTCGGCAGGCACAAGGCCCGTGAGACGGGCGGAGAACCTAGGAGTCCATGAACAATCGAATATTGGCCACGTTGCTGATCGCCGGCGCCGCGGCGATCGCCTCAGCGCAATCCACCTACTGGGACATCAATCCCCAGAAAAGCGTTTTCACTACTTCAGAACGAGCATATATCAACATCGGCTACCGCGGGAAGCCCGGTCCCCTGCGCCTGGAGGTGTTCCAGACCTCCGCAAAGGCGGGTATAGAAACCTCCGGCAACATAGACAACAGGAAGCCGGACACGGTTGTCACACCCAGACTGAAGCCCAGCGGCAAGAATCGCTACACCTACGATGCCGTGACCGTGCCGACCGGCAAGCCGGGAATCTATGTGGTCCGGGCCAGCATGAACGGCCAGACCCGCATCATGCGCTTCATCGTTTCGGACCTTTCGATGGTGCTCAAGAAGAGCTCGAACAAGATAGTCGTCTGGGTCCTCAATCGGGCCGCCAGCAAGCCGGTCGCGGGCGCCATCGTTCGAATGGTCCCTGAGACCGGTCCGCCGATCGAGGGCCGCACTGGCGCAAATGGTATCTGGGAAGGGCCAGGCAACGCATCAAATCTTCCAATAACGGCGCGTTATGGCGAGCACTTCGCGGCGCTCACGCCCTATGGGTATCGCAACGAGAATGAGGGCGAGGATCGGATCTATCTTTACACGGATAGACCGGTGTATCGGCCAGGCGACACGGTGTTTTTCAAGGGCATCGTCCGGACGTTCCAGAATGGCGGCTACGTCGAGGTCGGAGGGGGCCAGGTCGAGATGGAGCTGTCGCGATCCTATCAAGAGGAACGTTCTCTCCTGACCGCGACCGCGCAATCGGACGGACACGGCTCGTTTTCGGGTGAGCTGATGATCCCAAAGGGCACTCCGCCCGCCGGCTACCAGTTGATCGCGAAAGTTGGCGAGGAGCTGAAAGGGACGGCCGACCTGTCCGTCGCCGAGTACAAGAAGCCCGAATACAAGATCACGCTGGACTTCGATAAAGACCCGGTCGTGACCGGCGATTCGCTGACAGCCCGCGTCACCGCCAAGTACTACTTCGGCGCGCCGCTTGCCAACAGCCGCGTCTCATGGAGCGCCTACGTCCGCGAATCCGGCAACTCGTGGTACGAATTCCTGCCCGAGGAGGACGAGGGACCGTCCTGGGAAACCCAAACGGAAGAGCGAAATTATGGAAGCAGCTATGGCTGGGGCGAAACCCGCATCGAGGGGAAGGGGACTACGGACGCCAACGGCGTGTTGCTCATCAAGCTGCCGACCACGTTTTCAAACAGGAAGTTCGATCAGCCGCTAGAACTAAGCGTCAGCGCCGAGATGCTGGACATTGCCGGCCGAGAGGGAGATGTCAATGGAACGGCGACGATCCTCCCCGGCGAGGTCTTTACGCACCTGGAGACGGATACCTGGGTCGGCAAGATCGCCGAGCCTGTGGACATCAAGGCTTCGAGTATCAACGCGCTCCTGCGGCAAACGGCGTCGAACCAATCCTTCGGCCTCCAGATCATCCGGAGCCGGTGGGAAAAGGAAGGGAATCGGTGGGTCGAGCACAGCGATCCGAAAGAAGACACAACCCTGCAGACCGGCGCAGATGGGACCCTCCATCGCAGCTTCACGCCCGATGCGCCCGGAAACTACAAGCTGATCAGCACCACCCGCGATGCGCAGGGACGAATCAGCCGCTTTACGGAATTCGTCTATGTCTACGGCCAGTCGCAAGACTATTACGGTTGGGGCTCGAACGAAACGCTCAACGTCGTCGCGTCGGTGAAGCGAACGAACCTCGGCGGACACGTAACGATTCTGTTCCAGCCACCCGTGAAGCAAGGCAGCCTGTGGTATTCCGTCGAGGGACTGGACATTCATAATTACGGCATCTTGCCCGTCCAGAACGGCTCGGCCGCGCTGGAGATCAACGTCACGGACGGATTGCTCCCCTCCTTCACGGTATGGGGCGGCATCTGCGTCAATGGCCAACTGCGGGAAGGCCAGGTGTCCATCAACGTCGAGGACCCGACCCGCATTCTCAAGGTTGAGGTGGTCCCGGATTCTCAACAGCATCTTCCCGGCGAGGACACCACCTACAGGGTCGTGACCAAAGACAGCAACGATCGGCCCGTTCCCGCGGACTATTCGTTACAAGTCGTCGATGAATCGATCTACGCGATCCGTTCCGATACCACGGAGGACATTCGCGGCTTCTTCTATGGCCCGAAGCGGAATCAGGTTTCGACCACCCACACGGAGGACCTCGACCGGCAGATCCAATCGGCCGCCGCCCGGGTCCAGCGCAAGGAGATGCGGGATATGGACACCTTGGCGAACAAGGCAGAGGCCGCAGGCATCAAGCTCCGGCGAGATTTCCGTGACACCGCCTTCTGGGCGCCATCGCTGCAGACCGACGAGACAGGGCGGGGAAGTTCATCCTTCAAGTTGCCCGACAATCTGACCCAGTGGCGCGCCACGGTGCGGGCCGTCGGATCGAACACATCAGTAGGCCAAGCAACCAACGCGGACCTGCGGGTCAGCAAGCCGCTCATCGCCTCGCTCAACCTCCCGCGATTTGTGACAAAGGGCGACACGTTCCGCATCATCGCGGTGGTCCGTAACACCAGCGACCATGTGCAGAGCGTTTCCCTGGAGGTCCAGACAGAGGGCGGCATTGAGCTGACCTCCAAGCCGGCAACCCAGATCTCCATCCCCGCGAAGGGCGAATGGCGCTACGATATCGAGGCCGCCGCTGCCCAGGAAGGCACGGCCTCGCTGCTGATGATCGCGAAGGGCTCGACGGATAGCGACGCCGTCCTAAAGCAGCTCGACATTCAGCAATACGCCACCTGGCGCACGAAAACGGACGCCGGAACGGCATCGCAGAGCGTGGAAGGGACCGCAGCCTTCCCGACTGGCAGAAACAGTGGCAGCGAAAGCCTGACCTTCCGCCTGTCCCCCTCGCTGACCGGGATGATCCTGGGATCGGTAGACCAGCTTGCAACCTATCCGTACGGCTGCATCGAGCAGACGACAAGCCCGACACTCGCCGACCTCGCGCTCCTGCGCGTTGTCAATGCATCCAACTCCCCGGACCAGAAGCTGACGGCCCGACTGGATGACATGATCAAAGTGGGCATCCAGCGCATCTACAACCACCAGAACTACGACGGCGGTTGGGGATGGGGCGACCACTCGGAAGGGGACCTCTACTGGACCTCATACGTCATGGACGCCCTACAACAGGCCAAAGCCGCGGGGTACGCGATCGACGACAATGTGATGCAGCGTGGCGGGCGGCAGCTATCCGCGATGGTGATGGCTGCGGACGACACCAAACCGGTGCACAAGACCAACCAGACGAAGGATGAATACGAGGCGGCGGTGTGGCAATATCGCTACAACCTGCACGCCAAGCTGCAGGGACTGGTGGTCGCCGCCAAGGAAAGCCCAGACAGCTGGTCCGCGGCCTTCGATCGCATGGTGACGAAGTCCGACGACCTGGGCAATGCCGGCATCGCGATGCTGGCGATGGGATTGGATGAGGTCGGCAAGCACGCCGAGGCTCGCTCGATCATGAACAGACTGATGGCATACCGATCCGGCCAGGGCAACTTCGCTTACTGGAAGTCGGATCGCGGCAGCGAGTACGGCTATTGGTACTACTTCGGCGAGCAGGATACTTATGCGACGGCAGAGGTGCTCCGGGCCATTCTAAGGATGGACCCCAAAAATCCGGTTGTAGCTAAGGTGATCAACTGGCTCACGGCAAACCGCTTGGGCGGGTATTGGGTATCCACCAACGACACCGCGAAGATCGCGACGGCATTTGCCGAATACCTGGCCGCCAACCCGCAGCGGGACTTCCACGGCAAAGTCTCCGTGCTGGTAAACGGCGCGGTGGCCAAGGAGACAGACCTGGCCGCGAGCAGCCAGCCGCAAGAGATTGTGGTGACGGTCGGCGCGGACAAGCTGACTCAGAACCGCGCTGCTTGGGAGATCCGGCTCGATGGGCAGGGCGAAGTCCGTTATTCGGTGACGGAGAAGTACAGCGTGCCGTGGGAGCAGAAGACGGCCACCGCGTCCGGCATCGGCATAACGCGTTACTACTACAAGCTCGGCAAGTCCATAACAACCCACACGGAAAACAACTACACATGGTCCGAGGACGCGTATAAGCTTCTGTCGGCCGGCAACGCCTTTTCGCCAGGCGACGAGGTCGTGGTGAAATTGATCGTCCAGTCGGACGCGCCGATGCGGCATGTTCTGCTGGAAGACCCCATGCCGGCGGGATTGGAGCCCATCGACGAGGAGAACAGCCAATATCTCTATGCTGATTGGCTGATTGGCCGCGGCGACCAGGAAGAGGGCCGGTTCAACTACTATGGGTATGCGCAGCGCGAGCAGCACGAAAACCGAACGGTGATGCTGCTTGAAGACTTAGGGGATGGCCGCTCGGTCTTCTACTACGTTCTGCGCGCGGTGACACCCGGCGACTTCCGGTCCGCCCCACCCGTCGCGACCCAGATGTACCTGCCGAGCATCACCGGAACCGGCACCTCGTCGGCGATCAAAGTGAGGCCAAAATGACCGCCACTTGGATCGTTGCCGTTTCGCTGTCCGTGCAGGGTTGGTACGCCGCCAAGCCGGTCCAACCTACGCCCAACCTCCTGTCCAGCTTCACCACGGAGCTGGCGCGGGATGAATGGCAGCGGAACGGCAACATCCGGCTGGCTGGCGCGAAACTGAAGAACGTCTACATGCCGCCGGGGGCCGTTTTCTCTTTCAACCGGCTGGTGGGTCCGCGCGTGGAAGGACAGGGCTATACTGACGCGCCGACCTACACGGGCTTTGGGAAGATGGACGCGCTGGCGGGCGGGCTGTGCCAGCTGAGCAGCACGATCTACAATGCCGCGCTCCTCGCAAATCTACGGATCATCGAACGCCACCAGCACAGCCTGACCGTCCGCTACCTTCAACCGGGCCGGGACGCCACCATCTCGGAATATTCCGACCTCAAGTTCACAAATCCCAATCCCTTCCCAATTCGAGTAGTATTGGAGGTCAAGGGGCGGCGGCTGGAGTGCAGCGTATACGGGGCCAAGCCGCTTTTGACCGAGACTCAGATCGATGTGGAGGAGAATCGGCTGCGAGATGGCCGTATTGCGACCCGGACGATACGTACGATCTTTAGGGACGGGCTGCCGATTCGGCGCGAGGTCGTTTCGGAGGATGTCTACAAGCCTAGCCAGTGAGTTGCAACTTGATGCGACCGGTCTCCTGACCGAGTCGCATCGGACGTCGCTCCGAAAGTGAATGGCGATTCGGTCCGGAGACCGGTCGCATCGCGAGGGGGAACATGGCGAGAAGATGGATTGCAATTTGCGGCGTTTGGCTATTGTCATGTGCCGCCGCCACGTTGGCTGGTTACGCTGTAGCTCGGCAGCCGCCGGCGTATAACAAGATGCCGGACCCGTTGGTTGGAATATGGACCAGAGAAGTGCCGAAGGGTAATTTCGCGGGAAAGATATTCTTCAATGAGATAACGTTTAGCTTAGGCGGCAAGGTAGTCATGTTTCCTTGGGACGAGGAAAAGTTATACCTTGTCGGTCAGTGGAAAAGTAGTTCCAGATCGGAAAGCGGCAATGTATCAATTCGTTGGCATAATGGGTCAATCAAGGACTTTGGGAATGTGTTGTCGGGGCAAAGTCGCTTTGTCATTTCTGGTGATAAATTGTCCTTGATATCTCCAAACGGGATGGAAATGCGTTATGACCGAGTGCGCTAATCAAGTCGTGCACCAAGCGAAGGACTAAGGAGTTCACGTATGTGTGGAATCACGGGTTATGTCGGGCCGCGCGAGGCGGTGGATATCGCGGTCGAGTCCCTCCGCAGGCTGGAATATAGAGGCTACGACTCGGCGGGCGTAGCCTACGCGAACGGCAACGGCATCACCGTGGTCAAAAAGGCGGGCAAGATTGCCAACCTTGTCCGCATCTTGGACCGGGATAAGCCACACGCGACCACCTGCATCGCCCATACCCGATGGGCCACGCACGGCGCTCCGAACGATATCAACGCCCATCCGCACACGGACGGAACTTACAATATCGCACTCGTCCACAACGGCATCATCGAGAACTATCTTGAAATCCGCCATGAGTTGATAGGGAAGGGTCACAAGTTCGAGTCCGAGACAGATACCGAGGTGATTGCGCACCTGATCGAGGAGGAGCTGAAGTTGGGCGACGGGCTGCTCGCCGCGGTCCAAAGAGCGGAAAAGCGGCTGCATGGAGCGGTCGGCGTGGCCGTCGTGTCGTCCACGGAGCCGGACGTTATTGTGGCGATCAGGCAGGATTCGCCGCTGGTGGTGGGTCTGGGAGAGCACGAGAACTTCCTCGCCTCGGACATCTCCGCCATCCTGCCATACACACGCAAAGTGATTATCCTCGACAACGGGGACATCGCGGAAATCCGCCGTGAAATGGTGACCATTTTCGACGAAGGTGGGAACCGGGTCGAGCGGCCGATCCAAGTTGTGGACTGGGACCTGGAGGCAGCGGAAAAGGGCGGATACGAACATTTCATGCTCAAAGAGATGCACGAGCAGCCCGAAACCCTTGCCAGTACGCTGCGAGGCCGGGTTGTCGATGGCCGCATCGAGCTCGGCATCGGCATCACCGACGAGCAGTGGATGGGATTTGAACGATTTGTGATTGTCGCATGCGGCACGGCGTTCCATGCGGGCCTCATCGGGGCGCGGATGGTCGAGGGCTATCTTCGCCTGCCGGTCCGCGTCGAATACTCCTCGGAGTTCCGCTATTCCGACCCGCTGATGGGTCCAAACGACCTTGGCATCCTAATCAGCCAATCGGGAGAGACGGCGGACACACTGGCGGCCTTGCGACTGCTGAAGGAGCGCGGCGCGTTGACGCTCGGCATCGTCAATGTGGTCGGAAGCACCTTGTCCCGCGAATGCGATCACGTGCTCTACACCCAGGCGGGGCCGGAGATCTGCGTCGCCAGCACCAAGGCCTATTCCGCCCAGGTCTGCTCGCTCATGATGATCGCCCTGCATCTAGACCGGCTCCGCGGCGTGGACCCCAGCGTTGTGCCGTTCATGGTGAGCGAGCTCGCGAAACAGCCGGACCGCCTTCGCGAAATCCTGAAGGTCGAGCCGCAGATCAAGGCGTTGGCCAAGGATGTGAAGGACATGCCGGTCTGCTTCTTCCTCGGGCGCGGGGTGGACGCCGCCGTCGCTATGGAAGGGGCGCTCAAATTGAAAGAGATCGCGTATATCCCAACTCAGGAGGGCCCTGCAGGCGAGATGAAGCACGGGCCGCTGGCTCTCGTCGAACCGGGCTGCCTCGCCGTCTTCGTCGCCACCCAATCGGCCACACGGGACAAGATCGCCAGCAACATCAAGGAGATCAAGGCGCGGGGGGCCATCGCGCTCGCCATCATCCAAGAAGGGGAGCCGGTGATCCCGGAAATCGCCGACTATGTGATCGAAATCCCGCGGTGCGGCCACGACCTGTTCGCCGCCCCGCTTGCCGTTCTCCCGATGCAGCTTCTCGCCTACTATGTGGCCCGCGAAAGAGGCTGCGACATTGACCAGCCGCGAAACTTGGCCAAAAGCGTCACCGTAGAGTAGCCGTGAGTTCCAAAGTCGCGGTTGTGAAGACCGCTCCGGAGACTGTGCTGAACGATATCGAGCGAGCCATGCGCTTCGCCGACTACGAACACGCCCTGTCCAAAGACCGCGATACGCTGATCAAAATCAACCTCTCTTGGACGAAGTACTTCCCGGCCTGCTCGAGCCAGCCGTGGCAGCTTGACGGCGTTTTGCGGACCATGCTCAAGGACGGATTTGCCCCAACCCGCATCTTCCCGGTCGAAAACAAGACCGTGGTCACCGACCCGCATAAAGGGCTGGAGGGCAACGCCTGGGGTCCGGTATTGAAGCACTACGGCATCCCGTTCACTGCGCTGATGGACGTGGAATGGACGGTGCATTCGTTCAAAGAGCCGCTGATGAAGCTGAACGACATCTTTCCCGAAGGCATCATGATCCCGCGGATGTTCACCGGCAAGCAGGTCCTGCACCTTCCGACCGTCAAAACCCACGGCCACAGCACCACCACGGGCGCGATCAAGAACTCCTTCGGCGGGCTGCTGCAAGAGGTCCGGCACTACGCACACAAGTACATTCATGAAGTGCTGGTGGACCTGATGACCATGCAGCGCGAGCTTCATCCGGGGATGTTCGCCGTGATGGACGGGACAGTCTGCGGGGACGGGGCGGGGCCTCGGACCATGGTGCCGCACATCAAGAACTTCCTGCTCGCTAGCTCCGATCAGGTGGCCATAGACGCGGTGGCGGCCAAGATGATGGGCTTCGATCCGATGTCCATCCCTTACATTCGAATGTGCACGGAGAAGGGCTATGGGATGGGGGATGTGCGGCAGGTGGAGATCGTCGGGGAATCGATTGAGGGGATTGATTTTGGATTTGAGGCCAAGCGGAGCTTTGTGATCTGGGGCGATCAGTTGATTCGCAAAGGACCGCTGCGGCCGTTCGAGAAGGTGCTGCTGCATTCGCCGCTCTGGAAGTGGGCGCCGTTTGCAAGCAACGCCTATCACGACTGGCTGTGGTATCCGACCATCGGCGCGTCGCGGATTCGGCGGTTTATGAAGACCGACTGGGGGCGGCTGTTTCAGGAATATCGGAGCGGGAAGGCATTGGAGCGCGACGAGGCGGTCCCATCGGGCGAACTTAACAAGACTTCTTAGATTCCTGGCAATAATTCAATCGCGGGGCGGGGTGGGAACTGCTATACTTGACCGCTGGAGATTAGGGCACAGGTGGCTGGAACCTTCGCCATGCTTCCATCGTCTTAACCGCAGACAGTTGGCCCGCAAGGGCCGCTCAAGATATTCGCTAACCCTCCGTTCAGCGGATGACATGGCCGGGGTCTTGCTCTGGGGGCAAGACCCCGGTTGTCTATTGACCACACACCTCAGGCATCGGGTATCGGCGATCCGGCTAGCCGGGCGACCAAATTCTGACTCCACCGCAAGGGTCTAACTTGCCATCTCAGGAGAATTGTGATATAAATAACCTAGTACTGCGCAAATTACGAGGTTGCTGGTGCCATGAAGAGTTATGCTAAGGACGATCCGAAATTCAATTACCACCCATTCGCTCGGCGCCGATATGCGCTTGCGGCGTCTCTTTGCTTCTTTGCTCTAATTGGGGTCAATACCGAAGCACAGACGCAGTGGAAGCATGAATTGCTCTTCAGCGGCGCGAGGTCGGTCGAAGTTAACTCATATCCCAATCACGTGAACGTGCAAGGCGTTCCCATCTTCACTGTCGGAATCCCCAACGCGACCGCGGCGTATCGTTACAAAACCGACCTTGGTCAACTATATTTGGGGCCGTACGCAGACGCGATGACGGGTTACATCAACGACTCGGGTATGGTTGCATACAATGCGAGCGATGCCCTTTCTAACCGGGTGATGGTTGACGGAGTCGACTACTACACAAAGGTACAGCCTGCGAGCCGGTACGTTGACCGACCTTGGATTGCAGGGGTCAGCAACGACGGGCTTCCCTTTTGGCTGTTTCATTCAAAGGCCACCGGAAGTATCGTATACAGGGGGTACGGAGCAACTGAACGCGAACTTTCCGGAGTTCGGAGGGATCAATCTCGACGTTATGAACCGAAAGGGTGATTGCGTTTGGCAAGCGGGAGCAACCATCAACGGAGTCAGCGAATCGCATGTTTTTTTGAACTCCACTGATTATTCCGGTCCGATTCTTGGACCCGGAGGCCGTGCCTACGAAGGCAAAATCGATGACGCGGGGAATCTATTGTGGGATGGGTCGTACGCAGGTACCGGCGTAACTGAACTCTTCTTAAATAATGGCGATCTGACGAGCGGCAAGTTTCCTGGACTCTTGGGCAGTCGTGCCCGAGGGATCACTGACTCCGGTCACATTTTTTGGCTCTATACGGACAGTCGTTCGAGCACCAACCATATCATGCGGGATATGCAGGATGTTTCGGCAGAGGCGTTCGGGTCCAACCCGCGGGATATCGACCAGTTGCAAAATTACATCTCTGAGTCCGGCCATATCGCATGGCTGGCGAGAGATCTCGCCACGAATGAGTTCAGGACCTTTGTCGACTCGACCGACGTCTCGACATCGGCTCTTGGCGATCAGTCCGGCCCGCTTGTTGTTGTTGGAATTGACGAGGCGGGCGGAACGCTGTGGTCAGGCGCGGGATCGAATACCAACGGGATTTTTCAGGTATTTCTCAATGAGTTTTCGCTCAGCGAGGACGCCCTTGCGCCGGGGACATATCAGAATGCGCGGGCGTTGGCGATTGGAGCGAATGGACAATGCCTGTGGCGTGCGCAAATGAACGACGGCACTTACAGCGTCTTTTTCTCGACGCCCGTACCGGAACCGGGATGGGCCGCCGCTGTTCTCTCGGGCCTCTGGTTTACGAAGCGCAGCCGCCGAAGGCGATAATCGCGCCTATACCGGACTTCGTGCGCGGAAGCGGAGCGGGATTCGGGGAAGAGTGTAGTGAACTTTTGGACGATCGTCCACAACATAGCCCAGGATCCGTTCGGCGATCAGCTTTATGCTGCCGGCCACCGGATAGGCCAAAACCAGCCCGGGTAGCCCGAAGAGCGTGCCGCCGGCCGCGATGGCAAAGAACGCCATGAAAATGTGTATCCCAACCGCCCGGCCCATGATTCGCGGCAGCACGAACAGGCCGTAGGACTGGTCATAGACGATGTATAGAGCCAGCGACCCAACAACGTGGGCGCCCTGTCCCCCCATAGCGATGAGCGGCGTCCATCCCTCAACCGGAACCACCATCGCCGCGATCAGCACCATAGTAGTACTAAGCAGAAACCCGATATAAGGCGCAATCGAGAAGCAGCCGGCCAAAACCCCGAGCAGCAGCGGGACCGGAAGGCCCAGGAACCAATAGACCAGGGAGGCGCAGGTGGCATAGATGACCGCCGAGGTCAGCATCCCGCGAAGATAGTTGGTGAAAACGTCCCCAATGTCATCGAACAGATCGATGGATTGACCCCGGATCGACATGGGAATCAGTCGGACGGTCCGACGCCGGATGGTGTCGTAGTCCATCATCAGGAAGAAGGTGAGGATGGGGGTCAGGATGATCGTGATCAGGAGACTGAAGACGGCGGATAGCTTGCTCAGCAGAGATTTTCCGGCATTGACGGCGTAGTTCTGGATGTCCGCAATATGCGGTGCGATCTGTTCGTCGTATATCTGCTGCCGGTCGGCCGGAAGGCCAAACATCGCCAAGGTGGCCTGCTGCCGTTTCAACTCCTTGTCCGTCGGAATCATTGATTTGAGAAGGTCTTCAATCTCGGTCACGTATTGTGGGATCTGTTTGTTGAACACCCGGAACTGCGAGATCAGGCTCGGAACCACGATGACGGATGTCGCGGTGATAATCATGAAGAAGCAGAAAAAGACGAGGAATACAGCCCGGCCGCGCGAATACCCGGCGGCTCGCAGCTTCTTGATGGTGGGCTCCATGAAGCTTGTTATCAGCCACGCGAGAACGAAAGGGGTAAGGACCGAGGAAACACGCCAAAGAAACCAAAGGGCGGCCACAACAAGGGCCGCCCAAATCGTTAGCCGCCACCAGTTTCGCATCTAGTGGAGATTCGGCTAGTTAGCCGCAGCTTCCTCCGCAGACTCTTTGTCGCCCAGCCGTTTGGCCTTCATTTCGGCAACCCAATCCGAGAACTGCCGCCGCTTATCGGCGAAAAGCTGATTGATGTCTTCACGCATCTCGTTCCCGGCTTTGGGAGCGAACAGGAGACCGGCGGCGGCGCCGATCAGCGCGCCTAAGCCAATCCCGGCCAGCATATAAAGCATTACGCTTCTGTCTTCAGAGCTGTCGTTGTCACTCATTTCAAATCCTCCTCGAACCGATTGGGGCCGGCATCTGCCTCCGATACGATTGTTCCACCGGCGACGATGCACTCTCCTGAATAGAATACCGCAATTTGACCTGGAGTAACGGCTCGAACCGGCTGAACGAAGCGGGCGGTTAGCCGACCCGCGTCGTCCTGCGGATACAAGACCGCGTCGCAGGCCTCCATATTGTACCGAATCTTGGCCTTTACGCGCAGTGGCTGGGTAAGACCGTTGCGGCCGCTCCACACCACGTCGTCCACCGTCACAGCGTCCCTTCGAAGGTCCTGGTCGTCGCCCACGACGAGAGTGTTCGTAGCCATGTCCAGGCTCACCACATAGCGAGGACGGCTGTCCGGCGCGACCCCAATGCCTTTGCGCTGGCCGATTGTGTATTGCGCGAGGCCGCCATGGGTTCCCAGCATCTGGCCGCCGACATCCCGTATCTCGCCGATTTGGAACGCCTCGGGCCGCTTCGTCATCAAGAATTCGCGATATCCACCGGCCTCGCTCACGAAGCATATCTCTTGCGAATCCGGCTTTTCGGCGACGCTAAGTCCGGCATCGGCGGCGAGTCGGCGGGTTTCGGCCTTGTCGGTCATCGTGCCCAGCGGAAAGTGCATGTGGGCGAGCTGCTCCTGGCTGCTGGCGTAGAGAGCGTAGGACTGGTCCTTTTCCTTGGCCACAGCCCGGGCGACCGCGTACCTGCCGTTGGAATGCCTCTTCACCTGGGCGTAATGTCCCGTCGCGAGCTTCTCGCATCCCAGTTCGCGGGCACGACTGAGGAGGAGGTCGAACTTCACGTACCGGTTGCAGTTGACGCAGGGATTGGGGGTGCGCCCGCGCGCGTATTCATCCACGAACTGGTCGATCACCTTTTGGCGAAAGTCCTCGCGGAAGTTGAGGACGTAGTACGGGATGTCCAGGACCCGGGCGACGCGGCGGGCGTCTTCCACCGCCCCGAGCGAGCAGCACCCGGCATGGCGCGCGTCGGTCTGGCTCTCCTGCCATATCTGCATCGTAAGGCCAATCACGTCGTATCCCTGTTGGACGAGCAGGGCCGCGCCGGCGGAGCTGTCCACGCCGCCGGACATGGCGATTGCGATGCGCGACTTTCTTTGAGCCATAGGGTTGGGTTATACCTTGGGGCTAGATCCGAGGAGATAGGACGTATACGACGTATAGGACCTATATGTCCTATTGCGAAGAAAGCGCCTGATCCAGATCCTCCTTCAAGTCATCGATATGCTCGATGCCGACGCTGACACGGACGAAGTCGTCTGTGATGCCGGCTTCCGCGCGCTCTTCGGGTTCCAATGGGGAATGAGTTGTGCTCGCCGGGTGAATGACAAGCGATTTTGAGTCCCCCAAATTGGCCACATGGGTGAACACATTGACGCGCTTGATGAAGTTAATCGCCGCGTCCATCCCACCTTTGATCCCGATCCCCATCATGCCGGAAAAGCCCCCGCGCAGGTACCGAACGGCGTTCTTGTGCGTAGGATGGTCTTCGAGCCCAGGGTAGCAGACCCAACTGATCTTGGGATGGCTGGACAACCACCGGGCGAGCTCCAGCGCGTTTTGCGAACAACGCTCCATTCGCAGCGGCAACGTCTCGAGCCCGATCAGGAATGCCCAGGCGTTGAAAGGCGACATGCAGCCGCCCGTATCGCGCAGCCAATGGGTTCGCAGCTTCTGCGCGTATGCCATGCGGGAAAACTGCCGATGGATGCGATACCCGTGCGTAACCGGGTCCGCGTCGGTGAACTCCGGGAACTTGCCGTTTGACCAATTGAAATCTCCCTTATCGACGACCACCCCGCCGATAGCGATCCCGTGTCCGCCGATGTACTTCGTGGTGCTGTGGACCACGATGTCGGCCCCGTGTTCGAACGGACGGCAGAGAAACGGCGAGGGGACGGTGTTGTCGATAACCAACGGAATTCCGTTCTCGTGAGCCAGGTCGGCGATCGCCGCGATGTCCGGCGTATCGACCTTCGGATTTCCCAGCGATTCGGCGTAGAAAGCGCGCGTGCGGTCGTCGATAGCCGACTTCCAAGCACACAGATCATGCGGATCGACGAACTTGACGTGGAAGCCCATCTTGCCCATCGGGTACTTGAGCAGGCCGTGAACTCCTCCGTAGAGGCTGGAGGAGGAGACGACATTGTCGCCTTGCCGCATGATGTTCAGCAACGCATACATCGTGGCCGTCTGGCCGGATGCCGTCGCGACCGCCGCCACGCCGCCTTCGAGCAAAGCCATCCGCTTCTCGAACGCGTCTATGGTCGGATTTTGAATGCGCGAATAGTTCAGGCCGCGTTGTTTCAGGGCGAAGATGTCGGCGGCAGCCTCGGGGGAGCGGAATTCGTAGCCCGCGGTCATATAGATCGGGACCGCCTGCGCCGTGGTTGCCGGGTCGGGAGACCAGCCTCCATGAAGGGCCAGCGTTTCAAACCGCGCCTTTTCGGTATCGATGTTCATTTCGTGGCTCCTTTGACACGATTTTCGGCTGTTGCCGGCCCAATCCACTTCTCCACCTGCTCATCTTCGACCAGGCGCTTCAAGCCGCCGAGCGATGCCGCTTTGTAGGTATGTCTCTCCCCCCCCGGTGGGTTGACGATCACATACAGCGTTGGGGTCTGGTCGACGCCAAGGACCGCGGCGTCCTGCCAGTCGTCGTAGGTCTGCATGAATGCCTTGTATCGGATCCCTTTCTTGTCGGTCCGCGGCGTGTCCAAGAACTTCTGCAGCTCCTTATCATCCAGCCCGATTCGAGTGGCGTATGTAAGGTATTTTCCCTCTGAGCCCGGCTTCTGGTCAGCGTAAATGGCGTCGTGCATCTCCCAGAATTTGCCCTTCGTTCCGGCCCATTCAGCGATTTCGGCCAGGTCCTGAGCATGCGGATGCATGGGGAGAATCCTATGGCGAAATATGATCCGGACGGTTTTTGAGTGGTCCGCCTGGAACTTGTTCAGAAAGATGCTCGCCGGAGGGCATCGATCGCATTCCAGGTCGCCGAATTCGACGATCGTGACCGGAGCGCTGGCCGGACCGAGTGACCAATGGCCATCTCCGATGATGGCTTCATTGTATTTCTGCGGAAACCAGCGATAGATCGATGCCGTTTTGTAGAGAAATGTGCCATAGGAAGCCGAGGCGATGAGGGCCAGGGCGAGAACGGGGACGAACAGCTTTCTCTCTCCAGACTTCGCCGGAACCTCGCCCGGATCGGGCGCGAACTTCGAGATTTCGATGGCCGAAATGAGCCAAATGAGGGCGACCACAATCGCATGGGAAACACACCAAATGCAGAAGGCGCCCAGATTATGCACGCTCACATTCGTTAGGTAGGCGGAAATGACGGTCGCGATGAGCCCGATGGTCCACACAAAGGCGGCAGAGGTCCGCCAGAATTGGCCCGTCTTTCCCGGCCGGAGAAGGCAGATGCCAATCACGGCGGCATCGAAGAGGGCACCGAAGGCCGCGATTGGGATCGGGCCGACATGGGATAGCTCGCTCGCGGCGACAGCCCGACAGTCATTCCTTCCTCCGCAGGGCAGCTCGAGAATGAAGATGTGGGAAATCAGCAATGTAACGGAGATGAACAGCCCCGCGAGGGCAAGCACGAACATAGCACGGTTGGTCCAGGTTGCGCGCATATTGGTTGAAATCGAGTATACCGTCCCGAAGCGCGGCAGGTCTGTTCGCGGCTGTTGGCGAAACAAATCCCATGACAGTTGAGGCGATTCGCACCCACCGGGCGTACTGCGCACACAAGCTTCGTGAGGCCGGGTTGGCCCTTACGGATGCGGAAGCGGAGCGGATAGAGATTGCGGAGTTTGGGCTCGATGAGTTTGAGTCGACGGGGCTGATGCTGCTTGTGTATGTGAACAACGATCGGTATTGCGCGAAGGAGCTTGTGATGCTGCCCGGGCAGACATGCCCGGAGCATCGGCATCCGCCGATGGGAATGGACCTCGGAAAACGCGAAACATTCCGATGCCGCCAAGGGAATGTGTACCTTTATGTGGAAGGAGCGGCTGCTCCGAACCCTGCTTGCCAGCCGCCAAAAGGCAGGGAAGGGAGCTACGGGGTGTGGCACGAGATCGCATTGATGCCCGGCGACCAGTACACCATAGAGCCGAACACGCTCCATTGGTTCCAAGCGGGGCCGGAAGGGGCGGTGGTTTCGGAGTTTTCTTCAACCAGCACGGATGAATTCGACATCTTCACCGATCCGGAGATTCGCCGCGTACCCTAGTCCGTCGGCGAAAGTTTGGGCGTCAGCAGAAATGCCCGCCGATTGCCGTTGTGGATCCCGTTTCCGATGATCTGGCCGCGGTCGTTTACCGCAGTGGCTTCCGTCAGGGTCCAGCCACCGGTTGGATCGATCTTTGTATTCAAATCCGTGATTTGTCCGTTAAGCCATGAAACAGCGAGATTGTTCGATCTCCCAACCGCGAGGCCCCATAGGTTGATATCCGCCGCGTCGCAGGTCGTATCGCCCGGAAGAGCCGGGAGCCACACAAGATTCGAATCTGACAGCACAAAGCCGTTCCAATTCCCGGTTGGGTCCAGCGCGGTTCCCGCCACGGTCCCAAGGGTCGTCACTCTCACGCGGCCGTCCACAATCAGATGCTGCGACTGCCATTGGCCGTTTTGCCATCGGGAAAGCTCCGGCCCGTTCCCAACATCGATATTGCCAAATACAGTTGGATAGTCATCGATGTCGAACGCCTCGCCAACGCCGCCGACCAGCTGTTGGAGGGAGCCATTGTCCCAGATCCAAGGCACGGCTGTATCATCGGATAGGATTGAATAGCCTGCCACCTCATCGAAATTGCTAATTCCTCCACCATAGCTAGCGATGCTGCCTGGCAAGGAACCCAGGTCGATGAATGACCCGTCTTTCCAAATGAATGTGCTATAAACGTCGTCAACGGAGTTGACAAGAATTCGGCCGCGCTGGTTAATGGCTACCGGAACGATGTCTGTGTGGCCCGGAGGCGTACCGATATCTGTTGCCCTCCCACCAAACCAAAGGAAGGTCTCGTATTTCGTCAGCCAATCTTCCCCGACCAAGATCGAGCGTTCCGAGATACAAATGATCTGGCCGATGCTGTTGAGATCGACGGCGAAGCTGGCGTCGTCGCCAGGTAATACTCCTAGGTCCGTGATTTCGTAGAATGGGACAGCCTGTGGAATAGGCAACTGTGAGGATGCTGCTCCCCCAATCAAGCCCAAAACAGAAATCCATAGCAATTTAGTATTCATCGAGTTTCTTACCTTAGACAAGACTGCCACCGCGGCAACTTCACGGCCCGCTCGTACCTACAGGTTTAGACTGATTTAGGCTACTTCTAGTTCCCAGCGGACAGGCAGAACGTTTCTGTCGGTGACCCTTGCAACTTTGGGTTGGGGGCTGGTACACTTCCGAGACGCGGGTTGGCTGACCGTGCCGTTGTCCGTAGGCGCTTCCAAGAGGCGCTGACGTAGAGCGGCATAAATGCAGCCCAACCGCCGATTACGAAAATCATCGGAGGCTACGGTACATGCCGCTGCCGCAAGCTCAAAAAGCACAAATTATCGCCGACCACGGTGCAAAAGCAGGGGATTCTGGTTCCGCAGAGGTCCAGATTGCCTTACTTACCGCACGAATCCTCCAGATAACAGACCATTTGCGCGAACATAAGCACGACTTTCACTCGCGTAGAGGCCTTCTGTTGCTGGTTGGCCGCCGCAAGCGTTTGCAGGCCTATCTCCGCCGAATTGACGTCGAGCGATATCGTGGGCTAATTAAGCGACTCGGTCTTCGCGGATAGGCCGGCCTCCCTCAAAGGACGGTATAGGTATGATCCACACGGTAAGCCGTGCGATCGCCGGCAAAGAGTTTTTCTTTGAAACCGGCAGACTGGCAAAGCAGGCCAACGGCTCCGTACTCATCGGCGTGGGCGATACGATAATAATTGTCGCCGCCACTATGAGCAAGGAACCCCGTTCAGGGGCAGATTGGTTCCCCCTGACATGCGATTACGAAGAACGAAAGTACAGCGTCGGTAAGATTCCCGGCGGATTTATCAAGAGAGGCGGCCGCCCGAGCGAGAAGGCGATTATCACCTCCCGCCTCATTGACCGGCCCTTGCGGCCCTTGTTCCCCGACGGCATGCGCAACGACGTGCAGGTTATCGCGACAACGCTTTCGGTTGAACCCGAAAATCCCTCGGACGTTATGGCCGTTACCGCTGCCTCATGCGCGCTGATGGTGTCGGACATCCCGTTTGCAGGTCCCATCGCCTGTGTTCGCGTTGGACTGATTGATGGCGAATTTATCCCCTTCCCCTCGGTTGAGCAGATGGGAATCTCCGACCTCGATCTGATCGTAGCAGGCAACGAAAGCCAAGTCGTTATGATCGAAGCGGGGGCGGCCCAGGTTGACGAGGCCAAAATGCTGGCGGCGATGGAGTTTGGGCACGGCATTATCAAGGAGCTGTGCAGCCTCCAAAACGAACTGGCAGCCAAGGTCGGCGCAGTGAAGACTGAGGTTCCGCTGCACACCATCGCCGAGGAAGTGATGTCCGTCGTAAAGGCCGAAGCGGCTGCGGATATCGATGCCGCTCTTCGCAATCCGGACAAACTGAAGCGCGAGTCAGCTGTTGACGACCTGAAGCGCGATGTCGTTGCCAAGTTGGAGGGCAAGTTCGAGGACGAAGCGCAGCAGGCGCAGGTTCGCGAGGCGGTGGAAAAACTGATCAAATACACCGTGCGCAGCATGATTTTGTCCGACCAAAAGCGAGTGGACGGACGGGATCCGAAGGCAATTCGCGATCTCAGCTCGGAGGTCGGGTTGCTGCCCCGCGTGCATGGCAGCGGCCTATTCACCCGCGGCCAGACCCAGGTGCTTACCTCGGTAACTCTGGGGCCGCTTGACGACGCGCAGATCATCGACGGATTGGAAGAGGACACGAAGAAGCGCTATATGCACTTCTATAACTTCCCGCCCTATTCCACTGGTGAGACGCGGCCGATGCGGGGACCGGGCAGACGAGAGGTAGGGCACGGCGCCCTCGCCGAGCGAGCGCTCCGCTATGTCATCCCTGACTCGGAGGCGTTCCCCTATTCGATGCTGGTGACCTCCGAAGTGTTGGAATCCAACGGGTCTTCCTCCATGGCGAGCGTTTGCGGCAGCAGCCTGGCGCTGATGGACGCGGGCGTTCAGATAACCGCGCCGGTCGGTGGGATCGCGATGGGTATGGTGAGCGACGAGAAGAACAATGTGATCCTGACGGACATCCAAGGACTGGAAGACGCCTGCGGCGACATGGACTTCAAGATCGCGGGAACACGGGCCGGAATCACCGCGCTGCAATTGGACGCGAAAATCGGAGGTCTGACGGTGGAGCTGCTACGCGCGGCTCTCGCCCAGGCGAACGATGCGCGCATGGTCATCTTGGACAGTTTGGATAAGTCAATCGCCGCTCCGAGAGAGAGTCTCTCGCAGTACGCTCCTCGAATCTTCGTTATGGAGATCGACCCGAGTCGCATCGGCGAAGTCATCGGCCCCGGAGGCCGCGTGATCCAAAAGATCTGCGCGACGACCGGCGCCGAAATCGACATCGAGCAGACGGGACGCGTCTACATCGCGGCGCCGGATTTCGAGAAGGGCGAGATGGCTCGGAAGATGATCCACGACCTGACCACCGATCCAACGATCGGCGAAATCTACGACGGCAAGGTGACCCGATTGATGGGACGCGGCGCCTTCGTCGAGTTCCTTCCCGGCCGCGAAGGCCTGGTACCCATCGAGAAGCTGGTTCGGCGACGAATTCGGCGACCGGAAGATGTGGTGCAGGTCGGCGATCCGATCAAGGTGAAGATTGACGAAATCGACCACCTTGGCCGCTTGAACCTCTCGGCGTTGGGCTTGCCGCAGACGAAGGAAGAGCTGCAGGATCGGCCGGGCGACGAGAATAACGGTGGTGGTGGCCCGCCACCCTACCGAGGTGGCGGCGGATACGGCGATCGGGACCGCGGCGGCTACGGCGATCGTGGCAGAGGCGGCCCACCTGATCGGCGCGGTGGACCACCGCGCGGACGAAGCGATTCGCGGGGCCCGGCCCCGCGCAGAGATTCCCCGCCGCCTTCGGAACCCAGCAAGGAGCCGACACAGGAGCAGGGCGACGATTCTCCGGGCGCCCGCTTCCGACCCAGGCGATAGCTTCGAAGAATGTCCGAGTATCATTGCGGTCGGCCGGTATTTGCCGGCCGACCGCTCAGTATAAAGTGAGGCGTGATGGTCATCGACAATATCTCCAACACGAGACTATCGAACGGGTTGCGGGTGCTGGTGGAACCGGTGGATTATGTGAAATCCGCCGCAATCGGGCTCTGGATCGGGACCGGGTCACGGTACGAGACCGCCAGCGAAGCGGGAATTTCGCACCTGATCGAGCACATGATGTTCAAGGGTACCAAGAGCCGAACCGCGAAGCAGATCGCGGAGGAGATCGAAAGCAGCGGTGGATCGCTCAACGCTTTCACCGATAAGGAATTCACCTGCTACTACGCGCGGGTGCTGTCCGAAGATGTTGCGGATGCGCTCGATGTGCTGAGCGACATGGTTCTCAACTCTCTGCACGACCCGGAAGAGCTGGAGCGGGAAGAGATGGTCGTGCTGGAAGAGATCAAGCGTCACGAAGACCAGCCGGAGGAATTGGTACACGATCTTTTTATGCAGACGGCGTGGGGCGAGCATCCGTTGGCGCTTCCGGTCATCGGGACCGCGGAGTCCGTTTCGGCCATTCGGAGAGACGATATTCTGAAGTATCTGAATCGCCGGTACGCGCCGAATCGAATCGTCATCAGCGTGGCGGGCAATGTCGACCCGGAGATGATTTTGCGATTTGCGGAGTCGCAGTTGGGTCAGATAGATGGCACATCCGACATGATCAAAACGCATGCGCCGACCGTTCACAAAGAATCAATGACAATCTCGCGGGACATCGAGAGCGTACATTTCTGCCTCGGCGGCGCGGGATTTAGTCAGCACGAAGACGACAAGTACACCATCGCGGTGATGGACACGATTTTGGGCGGAAGCATGAGCAGCCGGCTGTTCCAGGAGATTCGGGAGAAGCGCGGGTTGGTCTATGCGATTGGATCGTACGCTGTCTCCTATGCGGAGGGTGGCGTTATCGTGATTTACGGCGGCACCAGCATGAGCAATTTCGAGCAGGTCAAAGAGCTGAGCCGCATCGAGATGGATAAATTCTGCCAGGAGCCGCTGCCGGAGGATGAAGTGGAGAAGGCCAAGAACCAGTTGCGGGGAAATATGGTTCTAGGACTCGAAGGGATGAGCAATCGCATGACACGCATGGCCAAAAACGAGCTTTATTTTGAGCGCATCATCCCGATTGAGGAGACCGTGGAGAAAATAAACGCCGTCACCACGGCGGATATCCACCGGATCGCGCAGGTCTGCCTCAATCCCAACAAAATGGCGCTGACCACCATAGGACCGTTCGAATCATGATACGGGTGGCTGTCGCCGGAGCCGCGGGGCGGATGGGCGGCGAGGTCGTGCGCGCGGTCTGCTCCGAGCGGGATATGGAGCTGGTTGCGGCGGTGGACCGAGAGAGGGTTGGCGAAGACAGTGGGACCGTCGGCGGCGGCGGACCGAATGGTATTCTCATTCACGACAGAATTGGCGAGACGCTGGACGCTACTCGGCCCGAAGTTTTGGTTGACTTTACGATAGCCAGCGCGTCGACAAACATGGTGATGGCGGCGGCCACCCGAGGAATTCGGCCCGTCATCGGCACCAGCGGCTACGGGACGCAGGAGCGGAGCATCATCAAGAAAGAGCTGGAGGAGCAGGGCATCGGCGGCCTCCTAGTCCCAAACTTTGCCATCGGCGCGATTCTAATGATGATGTTCGCCGAGCAGGCGGCGAAGCATTTTCCGGACTTCGAGATCATCGAGCTTCATCATGATGGCAAGCTGGACGCGCCTTCCGGCACGGCGTCTCGGACGGCGGAGCGGCTTTCGATGAGCCGGGTGGCAAAGCCGCGTTCGTTCGCGCGGGAAAAGGTGACGTTGGAAGGCGCGCGCGGGGCGGAGCTTTCGGGCGTGAAAATCCACAGCGTTCGGCTGCCGGGTCTGGTAGCGCATCAGGAAGTTCTGTTCGGCGGGCCAGGGGAACTGCTCACGATCCGGCACGATTCCATGGATCGAAAGTGCTTCATGCCGGGGGTTCTGCTGGCAATCCGGAAGGTGCTGGAGGTCAAGGGCCTCGTGGTCGGGCTAGAATCGCTATTATGAGTCAAATCAGCCGTTATTGTCGTGCGATATCATCGAGAATTGGGGTTAGCAACTATGGATGAGCGATTGATTGAAGGCACATGGGAAGAAGTTTCTGAAAGGCATGGTAGCGAGTTGAAGGGGCATCGCGTCCAAGTGCGTGTCATTGACAGAAATCGTGCGTCGAATTTTGACGAATCAGCATGGAATGCAGCGCGCGAGCTAGTTCAAAAACTCATGGCAGGGAAACCAAGAATCATGAAATTGTTGAAGGCAGAAGACATTTACGAAGGCGACGATTGAATGCGCTGGATTGTTGACACCAACGTCTTGTTGCGACTTGCGGAATTGGACAGTTTTCAGTCGATTCGGTGCTGAAATCAAGGCCGTACACCCGGAGGCTGTTGGCTAGTCCTGAATAACTGTTTTGGTCTGTGGCGACGATCATTTGACAGGGTATCCTTCTTGGCATCAAGAGAGGAGCAATACTTGGATCGTATGTTTAACGTTGGAATTGTCGGGGCGACCGGCGCCGTTGGCGAGGAGTTGATCAAGCTGCTGGAGGAACGAAAGTTTCCTCTATCGGATTTGCGGCTGTTTGCGTCGGCCGCATCTAAAGGCCGGGTGATTGAGGCGTGTGGCCGATCCTGCGTCGTTGATGTTCCGTCTGCGGACGGTTTTCGTAGCCTCGATATCGTGTTCTTTTCCGCCGGCAGCGGCACGTCGAAACAGTTTACGCCGATTGCCGTCGAGGCGGGCGCGCGGGTGATCGACAACTCTAGCGCGTTCCGAATGGACGCAAACGTTCCGCTTGTTGTGCCCGAGATCAATCCCGACGCGCTGACGGCTGACACCACCATCGCCGCCGTTCCCAACTGCACGGCAATCATGCTTGTGATGGGCATCGCTCCCCTGCGAAAGTTGGGCAAGATTCAGAGGGTCATCGTGTCCACTTACCAGGCCGCAAGCGGGGCCGGGGCCAAGGCCATGCAGGAGTTGATCGACCAGACGAAGCAGGTGCTGCAAGGCGAGAAACCGATCCCGGTCCAGTTTCCGCACCAGATCGCATTCAATCTATTCAGCCACAACACCCCTATCGATGAAACCGGGCTGAACGAAGAGGAGCGAAAGGTGGTGGCCGAGACGCAGAAGATCTTGTCGGATCCATCGATAGAGGTCACGCCGACATGCGTTCGGGTTCCGATCCTGCGCGCCCATACGGAATCCGTTCACATCATCTTCGACCGGGAGATTGAGGAAGGGGCCGCTCGGCTGGCCTACGATGGCTTTCCAGGCGTGCGGGTGATCGATGACCGGGCCAACAATACGTTTCCCATGCCCATCGACGCGAGCGGGACGGACGATGTCTTGGTCGGTAGAATTCGCAAGGATTTGTACAACATTCGGGCACTAAACTTGCTAATTTCCGGGGATCAGCTGCGGAAAGGCGCCGCCCTCAACAGCATCCAAATCGCCGAAGAGATGATCAAGTTTGTACGGGAAAGGAGCCTGGTATGAAGGACTGGGGCCGACTGCTGACCGCCATCATCACGCCCTTCGATTCGACGGGAGTGAACTTCAAAGAGCTGGCGCGGATCGCGAATCATTTGGTGGACACGGGCACGACCGGCGTGGTTGTCGCCGGCACCACCGGGGAATCGCCGACGCTCACACACGACGAAAAGCTGCGGTGTTTCGAGGTCGTCAAGGAAGCGATAGGCGACCGGGGCGCCGTGGTCGCGGGCACCGGATCCAACAACACGCAGGAATCGATCCAGCTCACTATGGAGGCCGAGGAGCGCGGGATGGACGGGGCGATGTTGGTGTCGCCGTATTACAACAAGCCGTCGCAAGAGGGTCTGTATCAGCACTTTGCCGCCGTGGCCGCAAAGACCCGGCTTCCGATTATTATTTATAACATACAGGGCCGGACGGCGGTCAACATCGAGACTGTGACGCTGCTGCGGATGGCCGAGATTGGCAACATCGTTGCCGTAAAAGAAGCCAGCGGAAGCATATCACAAATCTCCGAAGTTTGCGAGCAGATGCCGGAGGGGTTCCGCGTCTATAGCGGAGATGACGCACTGACTTTGCCGCTTATGGCGGTCGGAGGATATGGCATAGTGAGCGTCATCGCCCACGTCGCCGGGCGCGAGATTTCCACAATGCTGGACCATTTCCTCGCAGGCCGAAACGCGCAGGCGATTGAACTGCACAAGCGAATGAACCCTTTGATCCGCGCGCTGTTCTGCACGGTGAATCCCGTGCCAATCAAAGAGGCGATGGGAATGATAGGATTTGATGTCGGCCCGCTGCGTTTGCCGATGGTGCCGCTCACTAACGAGCAGCGCGACCTGGTCCGGAAAGCATTGCAGCAGTTCGGAAAGTTGTGAGCCGGCTGCGCTTCTTTTTCCATCCGGGCGCGTTTGAGTATGATTTCGGGCTTCATCATCCGCTGAAGCCGCAGCGACTGCAGCGAACGCTAAAACTGATGCAAGCGGTTGGGCTTTTCGAGAATACTCCCGTCGAGCAGCCCGAACCGGCGGCCGTCACCGACCTCCTGCGTATTCATTCACCGGAATACATCGCCGCCGTGCAATCCGGCAGTGGCGACTTCGGCTTTGGGCCCGGCGACAACCCGGCCTTTGCCGGCATGTATGAGGCATCGATTGCCTATACCGGGGCGACAATTGCGGCATCCTATGCGGTGCTGGAGGGAGCACCAGTCGCGATAAACATCAGCGGCGGCCTGCATCATGCGCTGCGAGATCGCGTCAGCGGGTTCTGCATCTTCAACGACCCTGCCATCGCTTGCTCCATCCTCAGAGATCGCTTTCAAAGAGTCGCATACGTCGATATAGATTTGCATCACGGCGATGGTGTGCAGTGGCTATTCTATGACGATCCCACGGTGCTGACAGTCTCTGTTCATCAGGACGGTCGGACGCTGTTTCCCGGTACCGGGTCTGTGCGCGAGATGGGCGAGGGCGATGCCGCCGGGACGTCGATTAATATTCCGCTTCCTCCCGCCACAACGGATCGATATTGGCTCTCGGCATTGGAGCCCACGGTACGGAAAGCGTTCGATCTGTTTCGGCCCGAAGCGGTCGTTTTGCAGATGGGCGCGGACGCGCATTTTTTGGATCCGCTCGGCAACCTCCAGCTAACTGCGCAGGGATGGCTGGAAGGTGTTAAATTGATCAAGAGCTTCGGATTGCCGACCGTTGCCGTCGGCGGTGGAGGATACAATCTGACGACGGTTCCGCGAATTTGGACGCTGGCGTGCGCGGAATGGCTCGATGTCGCGTTGCCGGATGACATACCGGAGCCGACGGCGCGCGAGATCGGCGCGCATCACTTTTTCGATCGGGAGGCGCCGGAAGGGCCGGACATGACGGAATACCTGGGCAAACTCTTGCGTGCAATTGATGAGGGGCCGATTAAGGCGTTAAGGACACGGCATGGCTAAAGCAACCACCCAGTTCATTTGTCAAGAATGCGGCGCGGAGTCGGCTAAATGGACCGGCCGGTGCGCCGCCTGCAACTCATGGAACTCCATCGTGGAGGAGCCGACGAGCCATCGCGCGCCATCGAAGGTTGCGACAACGCAAGCGATTGCACTCATGGCGGTGCCGTCAGCGCCGGAGGATCGGCGGCCAACCAATGTCGCGGGGTTGGACCAGGTTCTGGGCGGCGGAATCGTGCCCGGATCCGTCATTCTGATCGGCGGAGAGCCGGGCGTAGGGAAGTCGACACTCGTTACCCAAGCCGCGATGCAAATCGCCGGTCAGGAAACCGTCCTCTATGTCTCGGCGGAAGAATCGCCGAAGCAGGTGAAGATGCGAACGGAGCGGCTGGGACGGCTCCCGGAAAATTTTCTCATCACCAGCGAGAACTTCGTGGAATCGATCGCAACGCTCATTCCGGCGGCGAGTTTGGTCATCGTCGATTCGATTCAGGCGGTGCGAACGGATTCGTTGCAGTCGGCGCCAGGCAGCGTCGGCCAAGTGAGGGAGTGCGCCGCGATCCTCCAACGGATTGCCAAAGAGACGGACGTTCCAATAGTTCTCATTGGCCACGTGACGAAGGATGGCTCGATTGCCGGGCCGCGAGTTTTGGAGCATTTGGTGGATGTCGTTCTTTACTTCGATGGCGAGCGCACCGGTCCGTATCGGGTGTTGCGCGCCGCAAAAAACCGATTTGGCGCAACAGAGGAAATCGCTCTGTTCGAGATGGGGGAGACCGGTCTGCGCTATGTGGAAAATGCCTCGGCCGCACTGCTATCGGAACGGTCGAAAGAGGCGTCCGGGTCTGCTGTAGTGCCGATCATGGAAGGCACGCGGTGTCTGCTGGCGGAGATCCAGGCGCTATGCACGCCGAGTTTTCTGACCAGCCCGCGGCGCGTGATCACCGGCGCGGACTATAACCGGATGACAATTGTTTTGGCGGTAATGGAGAAGCGGCTGAACATGCGGATGGGAGCGCAGGACGTCTTCATCAATGTAACGGCGGGGCTGCGGATCGACGAGCCGGCGGCTGATCTTCCGGCGCTGCTTGCCGCCGCCTCCAGCCTTCGAGACAAGCCGCTCCGTCCTGACCTGATCGCATTTGGCGAGGTCGGCCTTGGGGGCGAGATTCGGTCGGTGAATCACGCGGATCGGCGGTTGAAAGAGGCAGCGCGGTTGGGGTTCAAGAACGCTTTGGTGAGCGCGAATCAGGCCCATTCCGATGACGCGGGGCTGAAGGTCGTTAAGGCTGTGGATGTCCAACAGGCCGTAAAAATATCAGGAGTTGATGGTGCGAGATCCTAATAAATAGGTCATAATCAGGTCGTAATGAAGATCGATGAAGCAATCCGAAGGAATCCGAAAATAATGAGCGGGGCGCTATGTTTCGCCGGGACGCGCGTACCCGTCCGAATTCTATTTTCCTACTTGGAGCACGGACACGATATCGATTACTTTCTGGACGGATTTCCAAGCGTTTCGAGGGAGCAAGCTGTTGCCGTCCTGACCCACACGCTCGAATCGCTTGAACATGAAACTCTCCAGGCGAAGTCAGCCTAGTCTTCGGATGAAAATCCTCCTTGATGAATGCGTCGATCGACGTTGCAAGCGCTTCTTTTCAGATGAGCACTTCGTTCGCCATGTCCGAGATATGAAGTGGTTGGGAATCGATAACGGTGAGCTGTTAGAACGAGCAAGCGAGGAATTCGACCTGATTTTTACCGTTGATGCTAATCTGCCGTTTCAGACGTCCATCGCGCATCTCAAGATTGCGGTTGTTGTACCAGCAGCAGTTATTGATACTTTGGAGGATTACCAAGCGTGCATTCTCGCCATAGAAGAGCGCATCCACGACTTCCAAATCGGAAAGTTCTCCGTTATCGATTGGCACCAGCCGCATCCATAGGTCCTGCGTTGCGGAGTTCAATCACTCCTGACACTCTTTGACAAAATACGCCGGATTCAACGGCTCGCCCGTCGTCCGCTCTATGGTCTCCTTCCATTCATGCGACGCACCCATCGCAAACAAACCATCGCGCAAAAATTCGCCGAGCCGCTTGCTGGTAACCAAGTCATGCATGTCACCGCCATCTAACACGTTGGTAAGTATGTGATGCCGCAATTGGCACGCATACATATCACCCAACAGATAGTTATGATAGTATGCCGGCGCAAGCGCAACGTGCAACTTCGTCGCCCAATCCGGCCCGTTGCGTCCCTCCGGTTTTCGCACCTGTTGGAACTTTGTCACACTGTCCCACCAAAACGAATTGAGATCGCGATCCGGGTTCTCATACATACCACGCTCGAATGCGGTCATCACTAGCACCCATCGCGTGAATATCAGTTTTTGCGCCCGGTCCTCGCGGCGTGCCTCGGCGGCGACGGCGGCGGCCTCGGACGGCTCCACTCCCACATACTCTTTCAACCATGCCTCGCCGCTGCTGAGCCCACCCATGAAGATAGCGATGGCTTCCGTCGTCAGAATATGACTTGGTGTGCGGAGCAGCCACGGCAGGGATGCGTCCATATACTTATCATATACCGCATGGCCGAACTCGTGCAGCATAGTACCCATCCACCGCGATGTCGGGCGGATGTTGCACAGCACCCGCACGTCCCCTTTGCGATCGATGTCGTGGCAGGATGCGTGTTGGTTCTTTCCCACCGCCTCATACAAGCTTGACTTAGGCAATAGGTCTGCAATCGGCAGACCAATGCGGTCGAAGAATCGGATCGTCAGCTCTTCCAGATTCTTTTCCTCAAAATACTTGTCGAGATTTAGTTTTCCCGGAGGCGCTCCTTGGAAAAACGGGTCGGCATAATTCCACGGCATCGATTTTTCCGTCTCAGAAAGCCTACATCGCGTCCCAATCTCCTCATCGAGCTGCGACTTCAATTTGGTGAACAGCAGCTCGGATGCGCGGTCCAATTCGCCGAGCAACCCAAACAGCTCGTCCACATTCTGCTCCTGCAATTCCATGCTCTGCCAATAAAAGTCCTTGAATCCCAGCCGTTTGGATTCCCTGTTTCGAAGATCGGCGACCTCCCTGATCAGCGGCGCAACAGAGGGGCCGATCTGCTTGCTAGCCTCCCATGCCGCCCGCCGCTCCCCTTTATCGTTGCTTGCCCGCAAGATATCGACGATCACGTTGTCAGAAACTTTTTCGCCGTTCAACTCGGACCGAAAGTGGTTATAGATGTTCCCAATCTCGGTCTCTTTGGCGACGATGGCCGCGATGGCCTCCTTGCTCATCTGCCCACCGCGATAAGCGTCAACGAGCAATTTATGAATGCGCCGCGTCCGGGCATCAGAGATCGAGGAACCATCGATTCCCTTGAGGAACGCCAATGGTCCCGGCTCGGCATACACCCCGCGATGCTTCTTGTCCGCTTCGGCCGCGCGGTTCATGGCCTCTTCCTTGCCGGTGGTCTCAAAGTCCCAATAGGCTCCGTGCGCCTCAGTTGCCAGCGCCTCGACCGTATTCGTGTGGTCCTCGATAAACTGCTCAAGCGTCATTGCATTCCTCCTCGCGCCGATGGTACCCCGGTATAATCGGGCCGAACCGGGCGCATAGGCCCAAAGCAAGGAGGATGGAATGAAGGTTTTGCGATGGATGATTGCGATAGCGGTGGTGGCGCTCACCGTGCCGGCGCTTGCCGAGCCTGTCACATTTGCGGGTAGGACGATTTTCTATATTACGGCTTCTGCGGCGGGGAAGACCCCGGCGCAGCGCGTGGCCGAGATCGACAGCAGGATGATCGATATCTTGGGTGAGACGAGTATCACACCGGCGGAGGTGGTGATCAAGAAGACCGGCGCGGATCGGTCGATCTATGTCAAGGGTCACCTATTCGCGGTGGCGACTGTCGCAGACGCGAAACTGGCGAAGACGACGGTGGACAAGGTCGCAAAATCGTGGCGCGATCAGTTGGCGAAGAACATCGATGCCATGCACCTCCTCCCGGAGCAGGTCGGCCCGACGGGTAGGCGGAAGTAGATCGGACGCGCATTCCCTCCGCACGTCGTGCGGAGGGATACAAAACCAGCCCCTAAACAATGTGATTGTTTAGGGATTCAACTTGTCGGTAACGGTGAGGCTCGTTGTGTCGATCAGCTTGGTGGTGTTACCCAGGGCATCGAACCAGTAGGCGGAATGGACGCCTGCTCTCGTCTCCGAAACCAACTGCCCGTTGCCGTAGCTGTAGTTGACGACTCCCATGACTAGTCCGTTCTCTCTTGCAATACATCATCGCCGTCCCAGACGAAGGTGGTCAGACTCCCCGCCGGTTCCCACTTGGAGCGGCGCAACCCGTCACCATCGTAAGTGTAAGTGCTCCTTAGACCGCCGGAAGCAATGATGCTGATCATCCGGTTCGCAAGATCATACGCGTAGGTCGTCGGGTTGCTGAGCGGTAACCCTGCTCCTTGACCCCACTCTGTCATGTTACCACGCTCATCATGCACGTAGGTCCAATCGGTCTGCGGCAACCCATCCTTTTCCGTCCTGTGAGTCAACTGATCGGCCTTGTCGTAGGTGTTCAAATGGTACTTCTCGCTAAAGCCGGTCCCGCCCTTGTGCCACATGGTTCGGTTGCCAACAGAATCGTAGGCAAACGTGTGGTTGTAGGCCGGGGTGCCGCCGTACTTCTCGCCGGTCAGCCTCCCCAGAGCGTCGTAGGTCCAGGTCGTCGGCTTGCTGTCCTGGGTCCGCAAGGTCGGATTGCTCCTCGAATGTAATGCCTCAACAATCATATTGTTGAGGGTCCGTACCGACCGCTTCGGCCATGATGAACTCATCTTACTTATCTCCCGAAATGCCGGTTGCCTGCCATGTGGATATCTTACACCATCCGAGGGGGTTTTGGTGGCAGGGAGCGTCCCAAAGACCCTCAACAGGAGGACCTGTTTGAGGGATGTAACGGCTACAGCGTATAGCTCCCGCCGGGGGCCAGGTCGATCACGTCGATCTTGGTGTCTTCCAGATGATGTTTCAGCATCCCTGGCGTGCCGATGAGAAGTGGGAAGGTGCCCCAGTGGATCGGCACGATCTTCTTCACTTCCAGCAGCTTCGCCGCATACGCCGCGTCCATGGGACCCATCGTAAAATGGTCGCCGATCGGCAAGAAAGCGAGCGAGGGATGGTGCATCTCCCCGATCAGCTTCATGTCCCAAAACAGAGCGGTATCTCCGGCATGATACAGCGTCGTTCCGTCCTCCAGCCGGAGGACAAACCCCATTGGCTCCCCGGCGTAGACCGATTCGCCATCGGGACCGGTATAGGTCGAGCTATGCAGAGCCTGAGTGGCGGTTATCTTGATGCCTTGCACCTCCACCGAGCCACCCTTGTTGATGCCGATCAGGTTTTCCAGCCCTTGCTTCGCCAGGATCTGGGTGAAATCGAAGATCGTGACCAGAGGGCAGCCGAAGCGCTTGGCGATGGCCGGCGCGTCCGAGGCGTGGTCGCTGTGGGCGTGAGTAATCAGCAGCAGATCGCAGCGGTCGAGCTGTTCGATGGGGAAGGGGGCCTTTGGGTTGCCCGTAAACCAGGGATCAATCAGGATCGTTTTTCCACCGGGGCTAACCAGCTTTATCCCCGCATGGCCGAGCCAAGTAATCGAGGTCGACATACGCCACTCCTTCAATCCAGACCCTTCACAATAGGGATTGTGAAGGGAGAATTACACTTCACTGCCTACCCTTCACAATACGACTGTGAAGGGATATCTCTAAACCCCACCTCGACGATGCGATCGTCGAGGGAAATTTAGCGGATATCTCTTAGAGAAGTGTACCGCCGTGCCATTGTTCAAGACCAGAGACTGTTAGCGGTTTAGGTGTTGATCTGCTCGAGCTGGTAGCACTCGATCGTGTCGTGTTCGGCGTACCCAGTAAAATTGTCGAGTTGGATGCCGCATTCGAACCCGGCCGCAGCCTCACGAATGTCCTCTTTGATATGCTTCAGGGAAGCGATGGCGCCCTGCCAAATCGGCTCCTCATGCCCCGACCGCCACAACCGGACCTTGGCGTTCCGAACGATCTTGCCCTCGGTAACATAACAGCCGGCAATCGTGTAGCCGCGCGATAGCTTGTAAACACGCCGGATTTCCGCAACCCCCAATTTGATCTCTTCGAACTTGGGCTCCAGCATGCCCTTTGCCGCCAAGCGAATGTCTTCCAGCAATTCGTAAATAACGTTGTAGGTGCGGATGTCTATGCCGTTGTCTTTTGCGGTCTTCTTCGCGCCGGGCTCCGGATGGGTATTGAAGCAGATGCAGATGGCGTTGGAGGCGCGGGCCAGCAGCACGTCGTTTTCCGTGATCGAGCCGACGCCGGTCGAAACCACCCTCACCTCAACATCTTCCACACGCACCTTGTTGAGCTGTTCTGTGATGGCCTCAGCCGATCCCCGCACGTCCGCCCGAACAACGATATTGAGGACTTTAACTTCCTGCGCTTCCATCGCCTTGATCAGATCTTGCAGCGAGGCCTTGTGATGGTGAGTCGGCGCGAGGGAAGCTTCTCTGATTTCCTCTTGCGCTCCCTGTGCGGCATTCCTTGCTTCCCGATCGGTGGTGAACACTTTCAACCGGTCGCCGGCCTCGGGCGGTTGGGACAGGCCAACAATCTCCGCCGGGGTCCCGGGTCCCACTTCTGTCAGAGGTTGGCCCAAATAATCGTTCATCGCTCGCACGGTGCCGTACGCCTGATTCACTTGGATGGCATCGCCCCGATGGAGCGTGCCATCATGCACCAGTACAGTCGCCAACGGTCCGCGGCCCTTGTCCAGGCGGGCTTCGACGACAACGGCTTCCACGGGCGCTTTGGGGTTGCCGGAGATGGCGTTGACTTCCGCGACCAGCAAGATCATTTCCAGAAGATGCGGCACGCCTTCACCGGTGAGGGCAGATACGTTGCAAACGATGACATCGCCGCCCCATTCTTCGGCAACGAGGCCAAATTCTGTCAATTGCTGCTTTACCCGCTCCGGCTGGGAATCCGGCTTGTCGATTTTATTGATGGCGACAATGATGGGAACCCCGGCATTCTTGGCATGGTCGATCGCCTCTTTGGTCTGCGGCATGACCCCGTCGTCCGCCGCGACGACCAATACGGCGATATCCGTGACCTGGGCTCCTCGCGCCCGCATCGCTGTGAACGCCTCGTGGCCCGGCGTGTCCAAAAACGTTATCTTTTTTCCCTCGACCTCGACCTGGTAGGCGCCGATATGCTGGGTGATGCCGCCATGCTCGCCGCTTGCCACGTTCGCTTTCCGTATGTAGTCCAGCAGCGATGTCTTGCCGTGATCGACGTGGCCAAGGATTGTTACGATGGGCGGACGAGGCTGCGCACCGGCCTTTGCCGCAGGTTTGGCCTTCTTCGGCGCCACGAGCGCCTTGCTCGGTGCTTCATCCTCCCAGGCCAGCGCATAGCCCATTTCGTCAGCGATCTGCTCGGCCAATTCCGGCTTAAGTTTCTGCGTCACGGCGATGAGGGTCCCGTGGGCCATCATCTTCTTTTGGATGTCCGCAGGTTGGACGTTGAGAATTTTTGCGAGGGATCGGAGGGTCTGGTTTGGCGGGGCAAAGACTCTGTCGTTGTCGAAATCGGCTTCCTGAGCGAGCTCCTTGGCAGCTTCGACCTCATCCGGCCCAAGTTCCGGGTCGGCATCTGCCGATGAGAATCCCAGCTGAGCCAGCACGTGCACGAGCTGAGACGGCAAGATACCCATCTCTTTCGCCAGGTCACTCAGCTTCAGTTTTGTTGCCTCCAAACGTCACCTCATGTAGTGCCCATTGTCGGAGCGAATCTTTGTCGGCCTCGTCCAGCACGGTTCTCAGCGCTCTTTGCAGCCTGCCGGATTTCAGTGCGGCTGCCAGGCAATCCGAACTGCACAGGTAGGCGCTGCGACCGAACAGCCTACCCAGGCTGTCGATTGTGGCAACTCCGTCAGCCGGTTTTGCCACTCGAAAAAGCGAGGCCTTTGGATGTTTTCGCCCACATCCAGCGCAGGTCCGTTCCGGGATGTGAATGTTTCTCAAGGCTCGGACGGACCATCTCCTCCAATGGATGCCCGGATTATACCCTCACCCCGCGACGATTCGAACCTGGACCTATACAAACGTAAGGGGTGCCGCACTGCTGGGCGTCATTCATTAAATAGCTTTAATGACCTTGACGCGAACTCGGTTCCGTGTTAAACTTCCTGGCACTGCTTTAGCTTCATTCTGTCTTCCTGGGTATTCTTATTGTAATACAAAGTACCATTTGGATGGCTAATCCTTAGCAATACGAAAAGGAGTTAGCTAGGAATGCGCATTCTATATTCCTTTCTGGCGATTGCTGCCGTAACGGCAAGCTTTGGTCAGAGCCTGCTTAATGCCACGGTCATCTCAGCTACGCGCCGACAGATAACCTCGGTGAATGGCGATATGATGACCTATGGTGGTCCGGAAGAGAGCTGGATTGGAGATGTTTCCTCCCAAGCAGTCGGTCCGGGCGCTTACTATTCCAACACGCAAGGTCCTTACGTAAGTTCCACGGCTGCGACGACCTATCGCCGATTGAACGAAGCTTTTCTCACGGCTCCCGTGGGTGCGGATAGGTTCAAGGTCGGCATCGTCGCCGTTACCGGTGGCTCTGTTGGCAGAGCGTATGTACCGAACTGCCTGTTCTGGGGAACGATGAACTATTCGGCCCCGCTATTGTCCAACGTCATGAGCGGCTTCATTGGCGGATTTGCCTTCGGTACCGGTAACCTTCCGCAGGGCTTTATCTACATCTTCACCGTGACTACCAGCTCGAAGATCAACTTCGTCAATACGTTCTTTGCGTATGAGGAGCAGATCTGGAATGCCACGAACACGGCGACGGACGTAGACGGTCGACCGGGATATTCGGTCGGCGGGGTAGAGAAAGGAACGGGATCCAATTACTATTGGCGCGATGCCAACAGCAACACCTTCCTGGAAAACAACGAAGCCTTCGCTTTCGGGCCGCCGAACGACAAGTCCAACCTCGTTTTGGAGGTAGCTCCAGAACCGAGCACCTATGCGGCGATTGTCACGGGTCTGCTTGGTATCGTTGGCCTTCGCCGACGACGCAAGTAAGGTCATTGAGTAGACGTCTTCACAAAAACTGAGGACGCTGCGAGAGTCGGGACGCTCCATGGGGAGCGTCCCGATGTCTTTCCCCGTGCCCGCAGTCCCCACACGGGCACGGGATCGTTGGGAATCCACGAAACCATATATTAGAATTCTCTAATAACCTTGCCGAAATTTGTATTTCGCGTTATAATTCGGTTGGATACAGAAGCTGCGTTTTCCTTCCTGGTTGGATGCGTTGTAGTTTCTGTTGCATTTGGATGGCTAATCCTTAGCGAAATGTAAAGGAGTTAGCTAAGAATGCGCATTCGACTAACACTATTCACAGTAGGGGTCATTGCGGCTGCGTTACCTTCATTTAGCCAGACCGAGTACACAGGCGTTGTGGCTCATGAGTTCTGGAGCGGTGAAATCGGCATTGCCGTCAATGTACCCTCGCCGGAAGCTGCAGGCGTTGTCGTCTATGACAACTTCGCCACCTTCAGCGGCTTCGCGACAACACAAGGCGGTGCGGTACTCCAAGGTACCAACGGAATCACGAGACTCTTGGCGGATAACCTTGGTCATAGCAGTTATGCGGGACAAAAAATCGCCCGTCAGTACTTCACCTTCGCCAACCTCAATGCGGATGCTGTAACCGCTCGGCCGCGCCTCCGCTACTGGTTCTCCGACGGAGCCGGCGGTGCCCCCGGAACGTACTATAACGATCCGGCGGCGGTCGGATTCACCTTCAACCCGATAACCGTCGCTGCAAATACTGTTGCAGGGTTTTTCTTTGACCTTTTCCCGACCTTTAACATGAACTTGGTGTCGGGCTCATTCTGGGCCGGCATCACATTCGACAACAACAATAGTGGCCCGGGTATGGCGACCCTGGCTCAGTTGAACCTGCTTGGACAGGGTATGTACGGTCCGCCGGCTGTCGGCTCGAGCGCCGATACCGACTTCTTGACCACGGCGGCCGGTTCATTCTTCACAACCGCGAATCCTGCCGGCGCGCTTCGGAACTCTCCATTCGGCGGAGCGCCGATCGCCAATTACGGTTGGCGCATTGAGGTCGTTCCAGAGCCGAGCACCTATGCTGCGGTTGCGACAGGTCTGCTTGGCATCGTTGGCCTTCGCCGGCGACGCAAGTAACCTCAGTGAGTAGACGTCTTCACAAGAACTGAGGACGCTAAGAGAAATCGAGACGCTCCGTTGGGAGCGTCTCGATGTTTTTTTACCCGTGTCCTTCTAACAGGATTCGTTGGGGAACCGTCTCCGGTCAACGGGGAGGGTGCATAATCTGGGGCAATGACCTTCTTGGAAGCTTTGCGCGAGCGATTGCTCATTTTCGACGGGGCGACCGGCACCGGGCTGCAGGCCGCCTCGCTGACCCTTGACGACTTCCAAGGCCTCGACGGGTGCAACGAGATCCTGAACGTCAGCCGACCCGACGTGGTTGCCAAGCTTCACGAGAGCTATCTGGCTGTGGGTGCGGACGCGGTGGAGACCAACACGTTCGGCGCTAACTCCATGAATTTGGGCGAGTACGGCATTGCCGATCGCGTCCATGAGCTGAGCAAGAAGGCCGCCGAAATCGCCCGCGGTGTGTGCGCTGACTTTTCCACGCCGGACCGGCCCCGATTCGTTATCGGATCGATGGGGCCCGGCACGAAATTGGTTACGCTGGGGCAGATCAGCTTTCGGGAACTAGCGGACACATATTATCAAAACGCGCTCGGCTGTATCGAAGGCGGCGCCGATGCGTTGATGATCGAGACCTGCCAGGACCTTCTTCAATGCAAGGCCGCCATTGTTGGGACATGCGAGGCGTTTTCGCATTCGGGAAAGAAGCTGCCGCTCATAGTCTCCGCGACAATGGAAACAACGGGAACAATGTTGCTGGGCTCCGAGATAGGCGCCGCACTGAACTGCATTGAAGCGTTCGATGCCGTGGATGTCATCGGAGTCAATTGCGCGACCGGCCCGATAGAGATGGTGCCACACGTGCGATACCTATCCACCCACAGCCGCTTGCCGATCTCCGTCCTTCCCAACGCCGGCCTGCCGTCTGTCGTCGATGGCAAAGCCAGCTATCCGCTGACACCGGAGGAGTTCGTCGAATACCATGCTCTGTTCGTCAACGAGATGGGAGTACGTATCGTCGGCGGCTGCTGTGGGACGAGTTCTGATCACATTAGCGCGCTGACCGAAGCTCTTTGGGGCGCGACGCCCGCGCCGAGAAACCCGCACCACATTCCCGGATGTTCGAGCCTGTATCAGATGATGCCATACAAACAGGACGCCAGCTTCTTCATCGTCGGTGAGCGGACGAATGCCAACGGGAGCCGAAAGTTTCGCGATCTGCTGGCCGCGGAGGATTGGGACGGCCTATCGGAGATGGCTCGCGAACAGGAAAAAGAAAGCAGCCACGCCCTCGATGTCTGCACCGCCTATGTCGGACGCGACGAGGTCCGCGACATGGACACACTGCTGCCGATGCTGAACAAGCAGGTCACGGTTCCCATCATGATTGATTCCACGCAGGCCGATGTGATCGAGTCCTCACTGCAACGCCTGGCAGGGAAGCCGATTATCAACTCCGTCAATTTAGAAGATGGCGGTCCGCGTCTGCACCAAGTGACCGCGATGGCGAAGAAGTATGGCGCGGCTTTGGTGGCTCTCACGATCGACGCGGACGGCATGGCGAAGACGGCTGACAAAAAAATTGAGGTCGCCGAAAAGATTTACAATCTGTTGGTGGACGAGCACGGAATTCAACCCGAGGATATATTTTTCGATGCACTGACGTTTACCTTGGGAAGTGGGGATGAAGAGTTTCGCAAGGCGGGAATGGAGACGATGGAAGCGATCCGACTCATAAAGCAGCGATGGCCGGAAGTCCATACCATCTTGGGCGTCAGCAATATCTCGTTCGGCCTAAGACCCGCTTCGCGCGTTGTGCTGAACTCCGTATTCCTTCATGAATGCGTGGAGGCCGGGCTGGATGCAGCAATCGTGCACGCGGCGAAAATCCTTCCGCTCAACAAAATCGAGCCCGAGGCGTTGGCGATGGCGCGCCGGATGATCCATGACGAGCGATCGGAGGGCGACGATCCGCTGCACAAATTTATGGCTCTGTTCGAGGGAAAAACGACTGTTGCTGTCGAGAAGGAAGACCTTTCGAAATTGCCGGTCGAGACGCGCTTGCAGCGGCATATCGTGGACGGCATAAAGGGCGGATTGGAACCGGCATTGGAGTTGGCGATGCAGTCCTACAAGCCATTGGAAATCATCAACGACATTCTGCTTGCGGGCATGAAAACCGTGGGTGAGCTGTTTGGTTCCGGCGAGATGCAGCTTCCATTCGTTTTGCAAAGCGCGGAAGTGATGAAGCGCGCGGTGGCCTTTCTGGAACCGCACATGGATCGAGTCGATGGCCGGTCGAAAGGGAAGATTGTGCTGGCGACCGTCGAGGGCGATGTGCACGATATCGGCAAGAACCTTGTTGATATTATTTTGACAAACAACGGATATTTGGTCTTCAACATCGGCATCAAGCAGTCGCTGGCGAATATCCTGCGCGCGGCGGAAGAGAATGCCGTGGACGCGGTCGGCATGAGCGGGCTTTTGGTCAAGAGCACCGTCGTGATGCGGGAGAATTTGGAGGAGATGAATCGGCAGGGGTTGTTCAGCTATCCGGTTCTGCTCGGCGGCGCGGCGCTCACGCGCTCCTATGTGGAACAGGACCTGCGCTCGCTCTATCACGGCAAAGTATTTTATGCACAGGATGCGTTTGAAGGTCTGCACCTGATGGGCGAGGTGGCGAAAGGGCAGGCGGCGTTGGAGCAACTGTATCATGATCACGTTCCGCGAGTGGGCCAATCGCGAACGGAAGAAAAGGCGAAAGAAATCGATACCCGCCGCAGCGATGTTTCGCCCCATGCGCCGATTCCAGAACCGCCGTTTTGGGGCACGCGGATTGTCGAGGATATCGATCTGTGGGACGTGTATCCGTATGTGAATGCGGAGGTTGCCCTATTCCGTGGGCAGTGGCAGTTCCGGCGCGGCAAGCTGTCGAAAGAACAGTTCGATCAGGTGCTCGAATCCGAAGCGCGGCCGACGTACGAGCGACTCAAAGGATTTTGCGCGCGCGAGAAACTGATGATCCCAAAAGTCGTGTACGGGTACTTCCCAACGCAATCGGAGGGCAACGATCTGATCATTTTTGAAGACAATCAGAAGACCGAGCGAATGCGATTCACGTTCCCTCGCCAATCCGTCGATCGGCGTTTATGTCTTGCCGATTTCTTCGCGCCGAAGTCGTCCGGGCGCATGGATGTCGCGGCCTTCCATGCGGTGACAGTGGGCCAGAAGATCTCTGACTATGAGCGCGAACGATTTGCCGCGGGCGACTACAAGGAGTATCTGTATCTGCACGGCATGGGGGTCGAAACGGCGGAAGGCTTGGCCGAGTATTGGCACGGGCAGGTCCGCCAAGAGATGGGAATAGCCGAAAAGGATGCCAAAGAGATTCGGCTGCTGTTCAGCATGAGCTATCAGGGCGCGCGGTATTCGTTCGGTTACCCGGCATGCCCGAATTTGGATGATCAGGCCAAGCTGTTCTCGCTGCTTCAACCGGAGCGCATCGGCATCGAGCTTACCGACCAATTTCACATGGTTCCGGAGCAATCCACCTCCGCCATCATCTGCCACCACCCGGAAGCACGTTACTTCAATATTCGTTAAGCCGCATACCGAAGCGAACCGACGAATCCCTTTCTCGGCCAACATGGCTGTCATTCCGAAGCGAAGCGAGGAATCCCTTTCAGAACGCTGCTCGCAGTTGGACCTCTGGAAAGGGATTCCTCGCTTCGCTTCGGAATGACAGCCCTTCCTCACAGACCAGCCGACTTGCTCGCGTCGGCAAACTCATCTGTGTCAAAAAAGGTCTTGAACCGCCGGACCTGGTTGCCCTGGCCGTCGAAGAAGATCACATCCGGCAATGTAGCGATGCCGAAGCGGCGATTCCAGGATTCAATCGTGGGATTCGCAGTCGTCTCGTCCGCGCGGAAAGCGACCATCTTCGCCAGCACGGCCTGCACCTTTGGATCCGAGAACGTCTTGTCTTCAATCTCCCGGCACATCGCGCACCAGTCAGAGCGAAAATCGATCACTATCGGCCTGCCCTTACCCAACGCCGCATCGAAATTCGACAGATCAAAGGCCTGCCAAGACACTATCTGCGGCGTTTTCGCTTCGTTGGCAATGTTCGCCAACATCAGGCCGCCATACAGCACCGCACCGATAGCGACGATGCCCTTGAATGCCAGCAGACCCGTGCGCGTTCGGCCCGTGTGATCGAGCGCGATGAGGTAGAACGCGGCCGCGACAAAATAAGCCGTCCACACCCACGCCATGCCAAGACTGCCGATCGCCGGACGCAGCGTGAACGACAAGAAGTAGATTCCCGAAGCGATGACGGCGAGGCCCAACACATGCTTGACCGTCACCATCCATTCGCCCGGCTTTGCCAACACGCCAAGCGCGCCTGTCATGATCAAAACCGCCACCGGCAAACCGATGCCCAGCCCAATTCCGGCGAAGACCAGAGAGGCAAAAACGGTATCGCGGGTTTGGAACGCCGTTGCCGCCGCCGCCGCAATCACAGGCCCGCCGCACGGTACCGCCGCCACCCCGATAAACATTCCCATCATCAGCGCGCCGATCAGCCCCGCCCTGCCTCGCATCCCCGAAGCCAAGGCGTTCGGAAGGCGAATTTGATACACATCGAACATGGCGAGAGCGAGCGCCATCATCAAAATGCCCAGCCCAATCGTAAACCAAGGCTGTTGATACAACGATCCGAAGACGGTTCCCGAGAGCCCAAAGATGGTTCCTATCACAGTGAACATGGCCGCCGCGCCGAAGAGGAACACAAGTCCAAACGCAAATCGCCCTCCCACCGCGCCCTCGCTCTGCTTGGCGATGAAGCCGGCTGTCGGCGCGATGACCGGATATACGCATGGCGTCAAATTGATGAGCAGTCCCACAAGGAGCAGGGAAGGGAACAGGAGGTACCACTTGCCACTCTTATACCAATCCACCAGCCGCCCCGCGAGCCCTTCTTCGTAACCCTGATTCTTCGGGGCGGTCGCGATGGCGGGAGCGGTCTTTGCCGGCTCCGGCGCAACATCTTGCTTCGAAGGAACTTGCGCGGTCACGACCGGCGGAATTGTATCAGTCGGCTTGGCGGGAGCCGCTAGGGCTTCATCGTTTTTTTTTACGACCGCCAGCTTCGCGTTCGCAAAAACATCCCCCGGCATGCCACAGGTCTGGTCGTTGCACATCTGGTAGTGCACGGTGACCTTCAAATTCAAAGGGGCCTTGGCATCCTTCGCCACCGCAAACTGGATCGGAATAGAAACCTTGCCCTCGTACCCGCCGACCATCTTTCCGGCAAAATCGATGGTCTTAGCTTTGGGATACTTGACGCTTTTTAGCTTAGCGCCCTCCAATTTCGTCACCGCAAGCGGGATCAGCTCCGGCGACGTTGGCGGATTGGAGTATGCGTGCCAACCGGCCGGTACTTGAACCTCAACCGTGGCCTTCACGGTATCCCCGGCCTTTGCGTTCTTGGGCAGCTTTACGGTCACCGTCGGCTGTTGGCCGAACAGCAGTCCAGCGAAAAGCGTAAGCAAAATCGTAGCGGAAAGGCGCATAAAAACCTCTTATGGTTAATGTCGGACCGTCATACCACTAAACGTTGCCTCCTGTCATTCTGGTTCCAAGCTTTCCGCCTTGCCGGCACTCTGCGGGTGCTGCCCTCGAACAAAGACGGCGCGATTACCAGGTTCACTTCCAGCTCCCGGGCCACGCGCTGCATCTCTTCTCCAATCTCCCGGCCGTATAGCTGCGTGGAATCGATCCCCTGGATGCGAACCAGTTCCGAGTGGGCGGCAAGGTATGGCCGCCGAAAGTACTCAAAGTCCCGCATTGCCCCGGCGACGACCCGAACGCCGAGCGGTTGGAAGGCTTCCAGGCACTGCCGGATGCCGCGCCGCGTGTCCGTGATTCCGGGCAGGATCGGCATCCAATAGATGGACACCAGAATTCCCGCGTCCCGCAACCGGCGAACGGCCTCCAAACGACCCGGAATGGCGGTGGCGTTCGGCTCCAGAGCCCGCCGCGCCGCCTCATCCGCCGTAGGAATCGACATGCCCACGCTCACATTCTCCAATTTAGCGAGCACATCGATATCCCGAATCACCAGCGGCGACCGGGTAACGATGTTGACAGGGTTCTCATAGAAGCATAGCTGCTCCAAGAGCGAGCGGGTAATGCGGTGGGTCCGCTCAACCGGCTGGTACGGGTCGGTAGCCGTGCCGATAGCGATGCGGTCGGTAGGGGCAACTCTCCTCATGTCGCGACGGAGCAGCTCGACGGCGTTTGTCTTCACGTCGACATAGCTGCCCCATGGGCCGGGAAGCTCTACCCCCAGCTTGGCCTTTAGCGGCGGCACGTAGCAGTAGGTGCAGCCGAACGCGCAGCCGGCATAAGGATTGAGCGTCCAGTCGGAGAAGTCCAGTGGACACTTGTTCAGTATGCTTTTCGCTCGTGTTTCCGTTATGGTGGCGGCTCTCATGTAGACATTATAGCACTAGTCTACTAGTTTGTCTACTATACGGCAAAAAGACCTATTCGGAGCCGCTCAACAGGAAGTTGACCAGAACCGGATTGAGGTCGTACATGTCCACATATCCATCCCCATTGACGTCCGCCTCCGGCGATGAAGTGAGGTAATAAAGGCAAATCAGGTTCAAATCCGGCGTGTCGACAATGTTGCTGCCATCCAAATCGCCCGCCGGCAAAGCGAGCTCCAACCGGTTTTTCCCGGCCACCACGCGATAGCCCGGCACAATGGCACGCAGATAGCCGCGAACTTTGATGGCAATATCCCAGACGCCGACAGGCGCGGAAGAAAGTTCGAACGATCCCTGACCATCCAGAGCAATGTTGAAGCTGCAATCCGGGATTTTGGACCCTGGCGCCCGAAACTCCGCCGTGCCGGTTAAGCCGTCGGGATCGACGGCAAATTGGAGCTGAAGCGCGCCATTTAAGGTCGAAACCGGCTCTCCGATGGTGTACGCGCAAATCTCGGTCACCCAAATAGACGGATCCGTCGGGTGTGGAAGCATGCCGATACCCCAGAAAGTGAAGTCGTCGCATGGATCCACGTCGCCGCCAAGATAGTCTCCCCATCGAACAGAAGTGTCCCCTGGCCCAAGGTAGGGCGAGTCGGCCTGCCTCAGCACGATGACCGTTCCCATTACTCCCGCCGGATCGTTGGGTTGATGACCTGTGGCGGTTAGGGCAGGGCCTTCCATCGGACCGCTTCGCGTGCTCGCCGTGGCGATTGTGCCCAAACCGTTCCTTTGTAGGGAGCCATAGCAGTGATCGTGCTCCGAATCCCCAATCAGTCCTTGCTGAACCAGCGATGCCGCATCGGGAAGGGTCGATAGATCCACCTCATACCATGCCAGCGCGCAACCATCACCATTCTTGATGTTGTTGCATACCAAGAGCCGGTCGTTCCGCGCCGAAACGTCGAGCACGCGGCCATCGAGCGTATCGAGCCGCGCGGCGTTTTCCGGCTGCCTTGCGCCCAAAGATATCCAGTAGGGCGGGATATCCAAAGCGTATTCATGCAGAGTCGCGATTCCCAGCGGATCTTCTACTGTAAAAACATTGAGGTGTCCTGCGCTCTGCGCGTTAGCAAATATTGGACGGCCGGTTCCCCCGATCTGCCGTGCCGGCTGGAGACTCATGGCCGTTCCGCCGCTCGGATTGCTAAAGCCCCAAAAATCTGTCCAAGTAATCGTCGGGGAGAGCGCGAGGAACTGCGTCTTATCGCAAACTCGAATCTTTCCATACGGACTTCCGACTCCAAAGGGGAACATGTTCATTCCAAAAGCCAACACGTCCTTATTGCCGCCCATCCCTGGATAATCGCACCAATAGTTGGTGCTTTCTGTATTATTGAAGTGGGTCTTCAGGGCCCACTTATACCACGTGCCAATCGGGTTTTCGTCATCGGAGAGCGCGAGCAGCAGATAGCCTGTTGCGGCGGTATGATCCACCGCGCAATACATGATCCAAAATCGTTTGAGGTCTCGGTCGTACCAGCAGCGCGGATCGAAAATCTGCGTGTAGCTGATTGGCAGATCGGAGAAGAAGGCGTTAGGACTGGCTTCGAAGTCGATTGTGCCGTCTTGCTTTTCGTGGATCGAGATTCGGCCATTGACCGTCGCGACGATTGCGCGCAAACCCACCGCGATATTTGCGTCCGCCGGAGTCAGACCGTTTTGCGAGGGGCCTGGAAAAGAATCTCCAGGGAGGCCGATCGGGACGATGGACGTCGCGGTTGGCGGAGGAAAGGCGAGATCCCGCGCGGCAATGGCTTCCGTCGAATCTTTCGAAAACGGAGCCAATTCCGACACCGTCGCTTTGTAACAGCCGGACTGCGGATCAAAATATTCTGATTGGCCTGAGGCAAGCGACAGGCAACCCGACAGCAGGACAGCGCCGGCGAGCCGGCGCAAAAAAACACGTTCCAATTCCCCTTCTCCTGAAACAAGCGGGCGGTTCGATGCCCGGAATAAATAACAACAACCCGAGCATTATATCAGAACTGTATAAAATTACCGGGTGGTTGCCAGTATTTTTGGCAGCCACCCGGTTGGCGAGTTTGAGGGTTCTTGAACCGGCTTCTACGGCACGCCGTTGAGCGCGAAGTTCGTGAATACCATGTTGAGATCGGGAAGATCTACCAAGCCACTGCCATCCATGTCGGCGCTGGCAAGCACAGTGGCAAAGTTCGTGAAGATCTCATTGAGATCGGGCAAGTTGACGCCATTGTCCACGAATGCATCGCCATTCGTAAGCGACAGGATGATCGAATTGGCGCCTGCACTGATGGTCTTGCTGGGGACCAAATTCCGGAGCCAGTGCGAGAACTTGACGGCGATGTCATACGTTCCCGTCGCTACGGTGGGAAGGGTGAATTGCCCCGATCCATCGAGCGTGATTGGATAGGAATAGACTACCGTCGTCGTGCTTGGCGTGCGGAATTCGAGGGTTGCGGACTGACCGGACGGCGATGCGGACCAGCCGTCGAGGGTGATCGTTCCCGTCAGGCTTGCGGGCAGCGCGCCGATGGTGTAGGAGTAGATCTCCGTTGTCCACGCCGATGCGCTCGTGGGAACCATCGCGATGGCCCAGAACGTGTAGTTATCGACGGGATCGATGTCGCCACCCTGGTAGTCACCCCATCGCTGCGTGCCGCCGTTGCCATTACCGGTATATCCCAAGGTCGCGGCCTTCTTCAGTGTCAGCGCCTTCATTGTGCCGGCGCCATCCGTCGTTTCATGGCCGGTGTAGTACAGAGATACGAATTCGGTCGCGCTCGACTTGGTAATTCCAGCGCCGATGGTTCCGTACTGATTGATCTGCGGGGCGCAATAGTAGATGTCGGAAGTCGCGTCGGTCAAGTTGCCGGATTGGGTGAGCGACGCGGTTGTCGGGAACGACGATGCATTAATGTCGTACCAGCGGACAACCGATCCGCCACCGCCGCCTATGTTATGGCTGACCAAAACCCGGTTGTCTCGGCAAGCCACGTCATAGATGCGGCCGTCCAGGGTGTCAAGGGTCACTGTTGTCCCCTTCTGATTGGCAGCTCCCGAACCGCCGAACGCCGACACTGAAACGCCAATCTTCTTCAGGACCGGTGTCGTCAGGGGGTTCTGAATGCCGAAGATGTTGCAGCGGTTTGTTCCGCTGACGTTGGCGAGTAACGGCATGACGCTGGAACCAATGTGCCTTGCCGGCTGCAGACTCCATGCCGTGCCGCCGCTGGGATTCGAGAAGCTCCAAATGTCGGTGTAGGTGATGGTCGGTGATAGGGCTAGGAACTGCGCCTTGGGAGCGACGCGAATCTTGCCATAACCGCCACCACTGGAGAATCCAAACATGTTGCCAGTGAACATCAGGACGTCGCTGTTTCCCCCGAAGCCGGGATAATCGCTCCACGCTAGGCTGTCGACCGTGCCGTTGAGAGTCGAGTTGAGCGCCCATTTCGTCCATGTGCCCCTGGGATCGCTGTCGTCGGACATGGCTACCAAGAAGTAGCTGATGTTCAACGTGTTATGCAACCCGCCGTACATAATCCAAAATCGGCCCGAAGACTGATCGTACCAGCAGCGAGGATCATACACGAGCGAGAATGGGATGCCGAAGCCGTTGAAGAATGTCGTTGGATTTACGTTGAAGGTGATTGCGCCGGTGACCTTGTTGTGGATGGTGATTCGGCCATTGACCACTCCAACCACATAGTCGGGTCCCACTGCAACGTCGGGGTCCCCGGGGGTCAGGCCCTGTTCGCCGGGACCTGGGAACGCTCCCGCCGGAGAGCCAAGTTGGCTCATGATGTCGTTCTGTGTCCGGTTATATGCAAAACCGTTGCCTACAGGAAAGTAGTGGAGCAACTCCTTCGGAAGGCCGATCGGAACGGTCAAGATTCCCGTGGGTGGCCGGAGGAACTGCTCTCGATACTGCATTGCTGCGGTGGTGTCTACCACCATGGGTACCCTCATTGTGACGGTCTGTTTCATGGCCTCCGACTCCGGGTCGTATTGCGGGCCCTGGGCAAGGGAACCCGCTGCCATCGCCATCAGCGCGACGCCGGAGAGCGCAAATCGACTTTGTGACATAAATCCTCCAAGATTCCGTTTGGGGCCCTCAAGTGGGCCGCTTCCAGTACTACTACTTAACACGTTCGCAAGAGGTCCGGTTCCTTCAACTGGCGGCAATTACCGTGCCACCGAGGCTGCGTTTCGAATACAATAGGAACAGCGAATCGACCGGGAGGACTCAATGAATGTAACGGATGTTACGACCGAGCGGATCTACAATTTTTCGGCGGGACCGGCGATTCTGCCGGAGCCGGTATTGCGCCAGGCGCAGCGGGATCTCTTTTCTCTGCCCGGCGTCGGTATGTCGGTGCTGGAGCTAAGCCATCGCGGCAAAGTATTTGAAGGGATTTTGGAGAAGACGCAACAGGATCTGGCCGCGCTGCTTGGGATTCCCTCCAACTACAAGATTTTGTTCTTGCAAGGCGGGGCCAGCATGCAGTTCTCCATGATCGCCATGAACTTCCTACCGCGTACGGGCAGCGCCGATTACATCAACACGGGCGAATGGTCCAAGAAGGCGATCAAAGAGGCGAAGCGGGTCGGTACCGTTCATGTTGCCGGCACTTCGGAGGAGACCAACTTCGATCGAATCCCATCACAACAAGAATTGAGCTTCTCGTCCGGCGCCGCCTACGTGCATTACACGTCCAACAACACAATTTTCGGAACCGAATTCAGCTATGTGCCATCGGTTGGGCGCCATCACCTGGTGTGCGATATGTCTTCCGATATTTTGAGCGGGCCGATTGACGTGAGCAGATTTTCGCTCATCTACGCGGGCACTCAAAAGAACATGGGTCCCGCCGGCGCGACCTGCTGCATCATCTGCGACGACTTTCTGGAGACCGCGGCGGAAGGTCTGCATACCATGCTCGACTATAAGGTGATGGCGTCCAACAATTCGCTGTATAACACGCCGCCGTGCTTCACCATCTACATGGTCGGGTTGGTCGCAAAATACTTGCTGGACGAGGGCGGCCTGACCGTGATGGCGGAGCGAAACAGGAAGAAGGCGGCCGTGATTTATGATGCGATCGATTCGAGCGACGGCTTCTATCGCGGGCATGCGCGGCCAGATAGCCGCTCCCGCATGAACATCACTTTCCGGCTGCCGTCGGAAGAGCTGGAGAAGAGGTTTGTCGCCGAGTCCGAGTCGGCGGGATTCTCCGGTCTGAAAGGGCATCGCTCCGTCGGCGGCCTTCGCGCATCTGTTTACAACGCGTTTCCGCTCGCCGGCTGCGAGGCATTGGCGCAATTCATGGATGGGTTTCGGAGGGGGGCTTAGGGCTTCGACCGCCTTCTGATAAGATATCCGATGAGGCCGATGCCGAGAAGGGTGAATGCCGATGGCTCCGGTACCGGTGTGGAGAGCCAGATCTTCGCGAAGCCGTCTCCGGCATAGTTCGAGTACCAGAGCACGGCGCCATTCGCCCCAATGGCGAGGGCGTACGCGTTGCCATAGGGCTGGTCTTTGAGGGCGTCGCGACTAATTGAAAAATCGTTGACGAACGCTTCGTATTTGTTGTTGGTTAGCGGTCCGCCCCCGGACCAGGCGACATTTCCCATGCCATCGATCCCGACGAGTGACGGCGCATAGGGCGCGTAGGGGAATCCGATCGCGTTGGTAGAGACATCGATCTTATTGCGAAATATCTTCTTATGGAAGCTGTCTCCTTGCGCGGTCCAACCGACGTCCCCGGCATCGTTGATGAATAGCTCCCCTTGGTAAATCCCATAGTCCACATCCCCGAGCACCGCCCGCGACAGATCCACATGGTCGAACATGAGGCGCTCGCGACGGTCCGGATCCATAATATGCCACAAGTAGTGGCCGCTGTTGGACAAACGGATCTGATTCACTTGGAGCATGCCAATGCCATATGTGTCGGTAATATTGACGCCATTGAGAAACAGCTTCTGCTTCAAACCGAAGTTGTCACCCGTGCCGGCGAAGATGACATCGCCACTGTCGTTCATATCGGCGGCGAGGACGAACGCGTTGCCTCCCAGGAGCGGGGTGGAAACGTCCGTCTTGTTGACGAATACGCCTTCGATATCCTGGCCGTTTTCCTCGTAGTATCCCGTCCACAACGCGTCGCCTTTCTCGTTCACTTTGAGAGGTTTCGGGAGGAAGTATTGCCGCCCCTCGGTTAGTTCATCCAGGCCATAAAATATTCGCACCACGTGCGTCGTGCTATCGTCCGCCAACCACAAAGGAATGCCACTCTGACTCAGTCCACCGATGAATAGCGAGTAGTTCTTGCTCTTACCGAATATGGGTTCAAAGTAGTCGGTGCCTTCAACCATCACTTTGAGGGAAGACAAAGTCAGTGCTGTGTAGGCAACCTCGCCCGCGCGGTTAATCTGGAATCCCTTGCCTTGACTTGGATACGCAAGATATGTATCATTCAAGCTCTCCGTTCCTCGCCAGGCGTGCATCCCCGGGTAACCAATGGGCTGCGCCGTATAGATTGGGATGTTTGAGGGATTCACTCGGAAGAAGACATCAAGGCGGCCCTCCATCTGAATAATTCGCGTGTTGAGCAATTCGTGGTGCCATTTGGTTTGCGCGAGCCCTCGCGCCTGTAGGAGCAGCAGAGGCACGAACAGCAAAAGGTTTCTCATGACGATCTCCATCCAAATCTACTGGGGAGGCAAGCGCCTCCCCAGTAGCTAGACATCAATATCCCCAATATGCCTTGACGTCTCCGTCTGCCGTCACGAAGATGATCGCTCCGTCAACGTCCATCGCCAGGTCATGCTCGGGAATCGTTTCACTCAGAGTCTTCGGCCAACCTGTGGGTTGAGCTCCGGTTGGGCTTGTTACGTACAGCCCCATCATGGTCCACCATTCTTTCCTTAGAAGGCGGCCATTAACATGGTACTCCGACTTTCGGTGAATTGCCATAAGGGGAGATCACATAACATGGTCGTCATTTTCTCACAAAGATACCAAACAAGCAATGTCCCAGGATGTCGCGATTAATCATGACGTGAAGGTCCATGACCGACGCAATTGCGTCGAATCATGGCTACGGCCAGGATGGCACCGACCGACCATCGCCATTAGTAGACTCGAGCGTGTACTACTGCGCCCCGGACATCGCAAAGTTCGTCAGCACGATATTGAGATCTGGCAGATCGACCAGACCGCTGCCATCTAAATCTGTGTCCGTTGACGCAGTGCCGAATTCCGTCATAACCTGGTTCAGATCGCCCAAATCGATGGAATTGTCAGCAAAGGCATCGCCGTTCGTCAGCACAAAGTTGGCCAAATTCGAGCCGTTGCTGATCGTTCGATTGGTGGCCTTTGCGCGAAGCCAATGAGAAAACTTGACCGCAACGTCCCATGTGCCGATAGCCACGTTCGGCAAGGAATAGTGTCCGGATGAGCTGAGCGTAATCGGATAAGTATGCGCCACCGTCGTCGTGCCAGGATTGCGTAATTCCAGATTGGCCGTGAGACCCGCGCGGGAGGCAACCCATTGATCGAGCGTGATCGTCCCAATAAGGGATGCGGGCAGCGCACCAAGCTGATAGGAGTAGATCTCCGTCGCCCAAATCCCGCTGACCGGCACCATCGCGATCGCCCAGAACGTCGTCTCGTCGTATGGATCGACCGCGCCGCCCTGATAATCGCCCCAACGCTGCACGCCAGACGAGCCATACGGGCTGGTTCCCGACTTTTTCAGCACCAACGGCTGCATCGTCCCCAGCGGATCGCTTGGCTCGCGCCCGGCAAAGTAGAGCGACGCATATTCCGCCGCGCTGGACTTCGTGACGCCCGTGCCGATCACGCCGAACTGGTTCATCTGGGGAGCGCCGTAATAGATGTCCGCGATGGCGTCCTCGATGTTCCCCTGTTGGATGACGCTTGCGGACGGCGGAAAGGCCGACACGTTGATGTCATACCATCGGATGCAGCATCCTCCCCCGCCGGTGATGTTGTGCGTGACAAGGATATGACTGTCCCTCGCGGCCACGTCGTAAATTCGATCGCCCACTGTGCTCAGCTGCGCGACCGTCCCTTTCTGATCGGCGTTCGGTCCACCGGCGAAGGTGTTGACAGCGACCCCGTACTTCTTCAAAGTGGGGCTGGTCCCAGGGTTCTGAATGCCGTAAATGTTGCATCGGTTCGCGCCGCTGATGTTTGCGATCAATGGCATTGCGCTGGGTCCGATGTGGCGCGCCGGCTGCAAGCTCCAGGCCGTGCCGTGCCCAAAGGCGGGATTGCTGAAATTCCAGAAATCGGTCCAACTGATCGTGCTCGATCCGTTCACAAACTGCGTTTTGGACATCAGCCGGATTTTGCCGTAACCGCCGCCGGCGTCCAGGTACATGTTCATCGTGAGCACTAGGAAGTCGTCGTTTCCTCCCAATCCCGGATAGTCGGCCCAGTCGGCCACGTCATTCTGATTATTGAGGGAATCGTTCAGCATCCACAACGTCCAATTCCCGTTAGGATTGCTGTCGTCCGAGAGGCCTATCAGGTTGTAACCGCGGCCATTGGTCGCCAAGGCGTAACTGATCCAGAACCGCCCGATACTTCGGTCGTACCAGGCCCTTGGATCGAACGGATTTGCGCCTCCGATAGGCAGACTGCTGTAAAAGGTATAGGGATCGACGTTGAAACTGATGGCCCCTGTCTTGGAATGGAATGTCATGCGGCCATTGATCACCGCCACGATGTTATTCGGCCCGACGGCGATATTCGGGTCGCCAGGGGTCCAGCCATTGATTCCCGGACCGGGGAATGCCGATCCCGGCATGGATAGTTGCTGGACGAGGTCGTCCTTCGTCGTCGCTTGCGCAAGGGAAGGGTCCTGGATAAAGTGCCGGACCAGCTCCTTGGGAATGTTGTTGGGGACCTCGCGGATTCCCGCCGGCGGCTTGAGGAGCTGATCCCGAAGCTGCATCGCCTGTGTATTATCCCTCGCCATTGGCACCCGGACCGTGACGGTCTGCTTCATGGCCTGGGACTCGGGGTCCCAATACGCCGCCTGGCAAATCGCGCGCCCGCTCATGCCGAGAAGGAGAATTCCAATAGTCAACGGCCGAATATCCATCGATGCCTCCAACGTCTTTTCTCCTTCCAACAAGAAAAAACCCCTGCGAGTTGCAGAGGTCTTCCAGTTTGTAAACAAGCTTAGTTATTCATGCTGGCAATTCGAGGCGATGGCGGTGAAACGTCCACGACCGCCTGGCGAGGCGCGAACAGAAACACATTGTCCGCCAGCTTCTCCACGGTGCCTTCTTGGGCATAGACGACGCCGGAAAGAAAGTCGACTACCTTCTGCCGCAAGATCGTCTCGGTATCGACGAGATTGAGAATCTGCTGTTCACCATACTTCAGGCCGTCCGCGGCCTGGCGCGCGTCTTCGAATGAGTTCACATACATTCGCACACATACGTTATAAGGATGTACTTGGTGCATTTTTGAGTAGCCCCGTCTGCCTTCCAGTGGCGGAAGATCGTATCGATCCTCTTCGTAGTCATCCTGTTCCTCATCACGACGGAACAGCTTCACGACGCGACCGAGCAAGCCCCGGTCTTCCTTCTCGATCAACTCATCCATGAGTTCAGCCCTCTTTTCTGGGCCGCTCTCCGAAGATTGCGGTCCCAATTCTGACCATTGTCGCGCCTTCTTCCACCGCGACCTCGAAATCGGCAGTCATCCCCATCGATAGGATTTTACGGCGCTCGACGGGCAGCCCCTCAAATAAAGCGCGCATTTGGCGAAATCTCTTCCATAAGATAGCCTCATTCGCGCCCGGTTCACCCATCGTCATGAGGCCGCAAACATCGAGATTCGGCAATTCTGCCGCTTCTAACACGAAATCCAATGCGGCAACGGGCCCAAGACCGCTCTTCGAACGCTCGCTGTCAATATTTACTTCTACCAAAACTTTGCATGTTCTGTCAATAGCTATCAACGATTTTGAAAGAGTGTTAGCAAGATTCATGCTTTCGAGGGACTGTAGGACATGAAAATGGCGGGCGATGTGCTTGGCCTTGTTGTCCTGCAAGGCGCCTATGAAGTGCCAGGTGACGGTTTCGGGCGCCCGATCGACCTTGTCGCGGGCCTCCTGCCAATAGTTCGCCCCGAAATCGGTTATGCCGGCCCGGTGAGCCGCTAAGATCTCCTCAATCGAGCGGGATTCCGAGGCCGCCACGACCGTGATCGCACTCGCGTCTCGCCCAGATTGCCCGCATGCGCGCTCAATGTCGGCAAACGCGGCCTGGACTCGCTTCTTGATGGCGTCGCTGAACATTAGAAATAGTCCAATTGCTGGGGAATCTACTTGACAACGGGGGATTCCTGCGATATCATACACTCGGATTGCAATTCGTTCTGTAGGCTGCAGCTACAGAGACATGGTTTTTGGCTTATGCCAGTTTGGGTGGCCTAAACTCCCGATATTGAAAGGAGCCTAGGCTATGAAAGTGAGGCTATTTGCGTTTGCCGCAATAGTTGCCTCGAGCATCATGTCCGCCCATGCGCAGCACGTGTGGAATTTCACCGACACGTGGGTGGACGGCATGACTTATCTAGATTGGGACTATTCTGGGGACATGGGAGGCGGACCGCCCGCAGCGGCGATCAACCTCAATTTCACGGAGATTAACAACACGCACGACACGTGGATTGATTTCCATTTTGATATCCACAACTTCTTGGGCAACGTCACATTTGTCGGCGCCCAAGATGGTGGCAAGGTTCCCGGAATGTCCTGGAATCAGTTCATCGCCGGAAGCGGGACACCGAATGCCTCGATCATGTTTTTTGATCCAGGTGGACTGTCCATCGCTCCGGGTGATACCTTCTATGCAAATCTGAACTTCCTTGTGGACCTCGGACCGCACGGGGAAGGGCATTTCGAAATCAGTTGGTATCCAACAGTTGTCCCAGAACCGAACGCGATGGCCGGCATTGGCATCGCGGCTGCCGGCATGCTGGGGCTTCGACGGCGTCGTAAGTAATCCAATTGGATTCGAAGCAAGGACCGTCTTCGGAGGGTCCTTCTTTGTTACAATCGGGGTCGAATCGCTAGTTAGCTGCCGCCGGTTCGGTGCGCCGAGCCTGCTGATCGATCGCCTCAAAAATCTGCTCAAACGACTCCGCCACGTACAGGATTGGCTGATAGTGATCGATTTCGAACGCCGTATCCATGGCACGTTCCGCATTGAAAGGCCGCTTTTCCACGGCGTCAGTCAGGGAGTACTCACCCTCACCGGGTGAGGAGCAGAGCCCCGAACCGTACAGCTTGACCTTGCCATCCTCCTCTACCAGCCCAAACTCCACCGTGAACCAAAACAGCCGGGACAATCGAAGGCGTTCTTCATCACTCATCTCCCGCATCCCGACCTCGCCGAATTTCTGTAGAAAGTCGGCAAACACGGTATCGGTATGCAGTGGCACGTGGCCAAATGCGTCGTGGAACATGTCGGGTTCCGGCAGGTAGTCGAGCTGGTCCTCGGGCCGGATGGTGATCGTGGTCGGGAACTTCCGTTGGGCCAACGAGCCGAAGAAGTCCTTGGCAGCGATATAGCCGGCAACGGGGCAGGCCTGCCAGCAGGTCATCGGCTTCAAATTCGCATTGATCTCCTCAATCCGAGGCATGCGGTCAGGCACCATGTTGATAATCGCAAGACCCTTGAGGAAAAAGGAACAGGCCTGGTCGGGCAGCGTTTCCATCCGCTTTTTGAACAGCTTCCGCCACGTTCGGTGATGTTGGTCCGTGTAGGCGTTGTAGTCCTGTACGATATACATGGTCCCTCCCCATTGAAAGACGTTGAAAGTAGCTTACCTTAAGATACGGTCCGGCTCCCTCCGGTAGCTGCAAGCTTTAGCTTGCGTCTCCTTGGAAGATGCGACTCGGTCGGGAGACCGGTCGCATCGGGCCTTACCTTAAGATAGGCGCCGCCCAACCCCTGTAGCCGAGGGTCCGCTTGGCCGCAACTCTCCTCATGCCGACAACCCAAGGCCCGCGGAATCCAAGCGAGGGAGGGAGTGAGTCGGATAGAATCCGACCGCAAAAGGGGGACGCAGTGACCGATAAGACGGCGATTACGGTGGCCTACGGAGACGGGATCGGGCCGGAAATCATGACCGCGACGCTGGAAATTCTGCACGCGGCGGAGGCCGGCATCGAGCTGGAGACAATCGAAATCGGCCGCCGAGTGTTCGAGCGCGGCTTCAGCGCCGGGATTGAGCCATCCGCCTGGGAATCGCTTCGTCGCACCAAAGTGTTCCTGAAAGCCCCCATCACCACGCCTCAGGGCGGCGGCTTCAAGAGCCTCAACGTCACGATTCGCAAGACCCTCGGTCTTTTCGCCAATGTCCGGCCCTGCATCGCTTACTTCCCGTATGTCCGCACGCTGCATCCCGGGATGGACCTGGTGATCATCCGCGAGAACGAAGAGGACCTGTACGCCGGTATCGAATACCGTGGGACCGATGAGGTGTACCAGGCGCTAAAAATCATCACTCGCCCCGGTTGCGAGAAGATCGTCCGATATGCGTTCGAGTACGCGCGCGCCCATGAGCGAAAGAAGCTGTCCTGCTTCTCCAAGGACAACATCATGAAGATGACGGACGGGCTGTTCCACAAGGTGTTCGACGAAATCGGCGCCGACTACCCCGACATCATGCAGGAGCACAAGATCATAGACATCGGCACGGCCCGCCTCGCTGCGGCGCCGGAACAGTTCGATGTGATTGTGACCACGAACCTTTACGGGGACGTCTTGTCGGACGTGGCGGCGGAGATCGCGGGATCGGTCGGCATGGCTGGTTCGGCCAATATTGGCGAACTGTGCGCCATGTTCGAGGCGATCCACGGCAGCGCGCCGGACATCGCGGGGGCGGGAGTTGCCAACCCGTCCGGCCTGCTGCATGGCGCGATCATGATGCTGGTGCACGTCGGGCAGCCAGAGGTGGCCGAGACGGTGCACAACGCCTGGCTGACCACGATCGAAGACGGCATCCATACGGCGGATGTCGCCTCTGACGCCCATACCATTGAGCGCGTTGGGACGGACGGGTTCGCGAAGGCAGTCGTTGCGCGTTTGGGGAAGGAACCGCTGCGATTTCGCCCCGCCCGGTACGCCCGAACGGAGCGGCGGAAGTTTCAAATGCAACGGGTGGAGCGGCCGCCGGCGCATAAGGAGCTGGTCGGGGTGGATGTCTTTGTTCACGTGCGCTTCATCTCGCCGGACGACCTCGCCGGCCGAATGGCGGCGTTGCAAGGCGAAAGTCTGAAGCTCACCATGGTCAGCAATCGCGGGGTGAAGGTCTGGCCGGAAGGCATGCCGGAAACCTACTGCACGGACCATTGGCGCTGCCGGTTCGCAGCCGCCGCGAAGTCTTCCATTACTCACCGGGACGTTATCGACCTGTTATTCCGCATGGCCGAGGCCGGCGTGGATTTCATCGAGACGGAGAATCTGTACAAATATGACGGCGAGCCGGGATATTCGATGGGGCAGGGCGAATAGCTGCGCTAAGAATCAGACTCTTCGCGGAGGGCTTCCAACTCGGCAATTGCGTCCAGGTCCTTCGGTCGCCCCGCAGCCCGCTTTGTTGCGATTAGAGTCGGCAAATCTAGACACAGACAACTGCTGCTAAAGATCGGGAGGACAATTGTGTGTGAGAGGAGGTCTTCGTAGGATCCGCCGCCCGTAACCTCGCCAAGCAGATCCAACCATCCCAAGTCCGTCTCCAGGGTGAAATTCAATCCGTTCTTGATGGTCTGGGCGTCGAACAGGAACGGCAATCCAGGCGGCGCTCCGCGCAGATACGGGGCGTGGTTCGCAAGGGCGTCAACGATTTTCACGATGTTCTCGTTCGTGCGATGATAAACGACATCCACATCGAGAGTGAGTCTCGGTGAGCCATGCGCAATTCCCGCCGCGCCACCAATGAGTATGAACTTGACATCATGTCGGTTCAGGAGATCGAGCAATCCTTCGTAGTCAGTCATGCTTCCTCTTGACTGCCCGGCCGGCTCGACGGAGCTCTTCGGCAAACGCTTGCAACTTCATCATATTACGAAAACGTTCTGCAGGAGTCAATTTGAGATTTGCGCGTAGCAAAGTCCGATCAACATCTTTCTTATAGGCTTCGATGACCGGATCCGGTGACAAGTCAACGGGTATCTTCATTTGATGAGATTCTAGCCTATTTGGCGATCATGCTATGCTAGAACCGTGAATATCGAACGGGTAATCCTCATCGTCATGGACGGATGCGGGGCAGGACTGGCCCCGGATGCCGCCATGTTTGGAGACATAGGCGAGAACAGCGGCAACACCATCACTAATGTGGCCAAGTCCGCCGGCGGTCTCATCCTTCCAAACTTGGAAAAAATCGGCCTCGGGCAGATCGCGGACCTGGGCCATCCCCCCGTCGAAGCCGCCGGCTGCTTTGGCCGCTGCCGCGAAATCTCGATGGGCAAGGACACGGTAACAGGTCATTGGGAGATGATGGGGATCCACACCGAAGTTGCATTCCCGACCTATCCCCACGGCTTTCCGCTAGAGGTCATCGAACCGTTCGAGGCGGCTGTCGGATGCCAGGCGCTGGGAAATGTCCCCGCATCCGGCACGGAGATCATCAAGCAACTGGGTGAGGAGCATCTTCGGACGGGATGTCCCATCGTCTATACGAGCGCGGACAGTGTCTTCCAAGTCGCTGCCCATGAAGAGCACTTCGGACTACAGCAACTTTACGACGTGTGCGCGATTGCCCGAAAGCAGCTTACGGCCCCAAACAATGTCGCCCGTGTCATCGCCCGCCCTTTTATCGGCGAATCAGCCGACACCTTCAAGCGAACGGAGAACCGGCGCGATTACCCACTGGCGGCGCCACCCAACGTGCTCGACAATCTGGCGGCAAAAGGCATCCGCTCCTATGCGGTGGGCGTGATATGCGAGGTGTTTTCGATGCGCGGGTTTTCGGGCGGCAAGCGGACGCAGGACAATCAGGAGCATTTCAAAGAGCTCAAGAAGGCGATGGCCGGCGATTGGCAGTTCATCTTCGCCAACTTTGAGGACTTCGACATGCTTTATGGTCATAGGAACGATCCGCTCGGCTTTGCCGATTGCCTGCGACAGTTCGACGATATGCTGGGCACAATCATGGGGTATCTTCGCCCCGCCGATCTACTGATCATCACCGCCGATCATGGCAACGATCCGACCACGCCGAGTACCGACCACAGCCGAGAATACACCCCTCTCCTCGCCTATTCACCATCGCTGAAGGCGGGTAAAGATCTAGGCGTCAGAACAACCATGGCGGACATCGGGGCCACGATCGCGGATGCCTTCCAAGTCTCCTCACCCACAGGGACCTCGTTCTTAGCGATTTGCTTGCCACAATAACTCCCGGCAAGCAGCCATAACGGTTTTTCCGCCGAGCGGACAGTTCCCAGTAGCTATGGCAGTTGCAGACGGTCAGTTCGGCGTTACACTGCACAAAACGGCCAAAAGACCGCTTCATTGTTTGCCCATTCTGGGTTTGTTATTGCATTCGAAGGAGACAGAGATGTGCTCATTGCGTAGAATTCTGACCTGGCTGACCATATCCGTTGCTGCGAGTTCGTTCGGGCAATACACGGCCCAGTTCGTCTCTCCGCCGGACGGGACCTGCTTCAACTCTTTTGCACAAATCGACTTCAAGGTCGGCGGACCGCTTCCCCTGCATGTGACAGTGACGGACGAGCTCAACCACAAGATTTTCGATACCATCTACGCCGGGGCGCCGCCATCTCTGATCTCCATCGGCTACGACCCAATCGGGCTCGGAGTGCCGGATGGCTGGCACACGTTGACGCTCAAAGTGGCAGGCTCGGGAGGCTCCGCGACCGCGACTCTTACCCTCGGCGTGGACAATACGCCACCAAGCGAGCAGATAACCAACCCGAAGGACGGCGGCTGCGTCAACGGGATCGTCTCCATTGTTGGTACGGTCTCGGACGCGTTCTCCGGGCCGGGGGACTGGTCCATCTGGATCGACGGCGTTAAACGATTTACGGGCTCGGGGCCGAATGTCGGCGCGCAATGGGACACGACAGGTCTGCCCAACAACTCGAATCATACGATTCAGATCAAAGCCGGGGACCTGTGCAACAACTCGAGCGCGTCGTCAATCATCACGGTTTTCGTGGACAACGATTCTCCGACATTGCAGAACATTCTTCCTATATCGGGAAGCATCGTTCTTGGCATCGTGCCCATCAGCGCGCTGGTGTCGAATGCCCAGATCGTGGACTGGTCGCTCAACATTGACGGTCAGACTTTGGGTCTGAGTCCGAAATCCGGCACGAGCGACGCGATCGCCGCCAACTGGGATACTTTGGGCTACCCGGACGGTCCGCACCTGGTGGAGTTCAAAGTGTCCGACAACTGCGGGCATACCAACTCTTACTTTTCGACGCTCATTCTTCGCAACGGGCAGATCATCGAAGGATGCACGCCGCTCAAGAACCTGATCTGTGGAGACGAAGCGACGGATCCGTTCACCAAGTCCCCCAAACGGCTGTACCGGCCGCAGACCATCAATGTCGACGGTTTCACCATCCGCAACGTGCTCGACGCGAACAACGTGAGAGTCGACAACAATCTGCTCGTCCAGGCCGTTGAAGTTTCCAAAGTGACTCCGTTCTACAAGTGCCTGGCCTTTGTCACTGGACCCGGCAGCGGACGAAACACCAATTTCACAACCGGCAAAATCTATGCGAACAGCAGCTACCTGGACCGATCCGTCTGCAATGTGGCGTTCAAGATGGATGACGGCCCGTGTCTGGGCGACCGATGCCTGCTGTTCTCGCCTCCAGGGACGACCTACCGCCTCAAGGTCACCTACACGACCCGTCTGAAGAATGGCCGAATCTCCGCGCCCAAGACCGTCGAGCTATGCTGGACGGTTGTGGTCGAGAATCGGGATGACATTCGGTGCAACATCGATTACTTCGGAACAGTCGCCGCCGGCGTGACGCAGAAGTGCAAGATCACTTCGGAATGCCGCGACGCGCTGCTGACAGCCTTGGATGAACCGGACAACCTCACGGCGCTGCTGGAGTTCGAATTCGTGGTTGCCTTCTGCGCAATCGACTTCAGCGTGCTGCGAGATGCCAAGGATGGAAAGGGCAACTATGATGCCCGCTTCATTAGCGACTACCTGATCGACAGTGATGAGGAGCCGATCGGATGCTTACTGATTGAGATGATTAATTCCCTTCTCTGGAACTAAAACCTACTAGCTGAGACATTCGGGGTGGCCACCAGACGCCACCCCTCTTTTCTTTTTGTTTCCATGCATCAACAGGTCTTCTGTACGTTGATAGGACATGATTTCGTTGGTGATCGTACAATGAAGAGCTTTGCTGCAGGTTAGGCGCGTGGTCGCCAAAGACCCTCAATAATGTGATTATTGAGGGATCCAAATCTGCCACCGCACCCCTATCCACCGTATTGGGACGGGACTGGTGCTCCGTTGATCCCCTCATGGGCGATCCCATATTCTTCTTTAAGCATTATTTCCTGGCGAAAGGCTGGATCATGGAGTATAAAATGTTGGGGGGCTGGCAAAACACGGCCCAATTTGGCCACGAGGTCGAGCTTTTTACCGCCTTCGGCGGCGGATACTAGAATATATTGTAAAAGGGGAACCTGGATGGGAGAATGGAAGAGATTGGGCTGGTCCGCGTCCCTGTGCCTCGGTGCCTTCATACAGGGACCAGCCCAGCAGTACCGGCATGACCTGGTGTTCGTCGCGGACGCCCAGTTCGGCGGCTATTCCGCCCTTAATAATAAGGGCGATGTGTTCCTTTCCGCTGTAGTCAATGGTAAGACAGATTTGTACCTGAATGGGGTCAACTACACATCGCAATTCTCGAATGTCGAGTCTCCGCAAGCATTCGGCATCAATGACAAAGGCGATCTGCTCTGGCAGGGCTATTGGAAGGCAGATGGTCGCAACAAAGTCTGGCTGAACTCCACGAACCTTACCAACCAGGTCTTTTCCGGCGCGACGCTGGTGCGGGCCTTCCAACTCAACCAGCAGGGCGACGCCTTGTGGGAGGGATGCGGGGGGATCATCGATCAGTGCTCCACCCAGTACGTGTTCAAAGGAACCACGAACTATAACTACGACTATTACAGCCAATTGCTGGATGGCGCGGGGGCCGGCGCCATCAACGACCTCGGCCAAGTGTTGTGGCAACACCAGGATTTCTCAAACGGAAGAACCCAGATATATGTCGATCGGACGAACATCACGAATGATATGCTCGGACCCCAAGCCGAGTATTATGCGAAGGATATCAACAACCTGGGTAACGTTGTGTGGCAGGGGGGAACGCCTCAGTTCGGGCATGCCTTCTTCAACACGACGGACATTACGCTCAAGTACCTTGGCAGAGATGAGGGATCCGAGCCGCAGGCCGTCAACAATCACGATCAAGTGCTTTGGTACTACTTGAGGACTACCAGTGACTTCGTTGTCATGCTTGATGGCAAAGACATCAGCACCCCCGTCGTCGGTACCACGAATATCGGCAGCAAGGGCATCAACCTGAATGATCGAGGGGACGTACTGTGGAGCGGGTACAGCACCATTGACAGAAGAAATCACATATACGTTAACGGTCTGGACCTCGGTGTAGATGCGCTCGGTTCTCAGCCCTACAGCTACATAGCCGCCTTCGACATCAACCAAAACGGACAGGTGCTTTGGTCGGCCAAGTACAACAACCAAACCTACTACTACCTCTCCACGCCCGTCCCGGAGCCGGCCGGTTGGGTCATCCTTGCCGCCCTCGTCCCGCTGCTGAAAACGAGGCGGACCGGCAAGCCGGGCCGCGGCTGACGCCCGCAAAAATCCTGGGAACGAGACAAACGGCAAACGAAATCGCCCACAATTCCGTCTTACGGCTAGGTAGATTGCACCAAAGATGGAATGGGGAGCGATTTGTCAGTACCCAAATCGGTGGATAGGCGTCAATGAAACCAGAGAGGCTTCCGAGCCCAAAGCCAGATATGGATGCACACGCCGTAGCTCTCGGCACGCCGCCCGGTGATCTTGCTTGGTCCGGGGCGGATGAGGCACTTGTCTTGCAGGCAATGGCCGGGGATGTCAGCGCCTTCGAGACGCTGTTCGAGCGGCACCGGATGATGGTATATCGCTTCATATCTCAAATGGCCGGCAGCCGGGACGATACCGAGGACATTACCCAAGAGTGTTTTGTCCGGGCGTTCGAGAAACTTGACAATTTTCGCGCGGAGTGCCGGTTCACGACCTGGCTGATGCGCATCGCGGTCAACCTATGCACCGACCGGGCGCGCATGAAGGTTCGGCGGACCGCCCTAGAAGACAAAGAGGCCGCCGACGGGCTGATCTGGATGACCGGCGAGGCCACCGAGGACCCGGTCGAGAACATGGAATTGGAGCGCCGAGCGAACACGGTCCGACGGGCTCTGAACGCACTGCCCGAACACCATAAGCTCATGATAGTGCTAAGAGATTTTGAAGAACGAGAATACGACGAGATATCCGCCATCATCGGCTGCACATACGGCGGAGCCAAGCTTCGGGTGCTGCGGGCCCGGCGGGCGCTGCGGGACCGGCTGCGGCCGCTTCTGGAAGGAGAAGGCGATTATGTCATGTAGGATTTGGAAGAAACAGTTGGCCTCTTACGCCTACGGCGAGCTGGACGGCGCCTCCCGGACGCGGTGCCAAGAGCATTTGAACGCCTGCGCGGACTGTTCGCGGGAAGTCGCCACCTACTCGGCGCTGCGATCCTGGTCCGGCGAAGCTGCCACGAGCCGACCGGCCCCAAGCAACATGCCAAGCTGGTCGTCGGTGCGGGCCCGCATCGAACGGCGTCAATTGCGGCGGAGGCCGTTCCTTCAGACGCTGCGGCCTATCCTATTGGCTTCAGGCGCGACCGTCTTACTCCTCGGCTGTCTCTTCTATGGATATTCCTGGCTGACCGGATCGGGTTCCCAGACCGAAAAACCCATCGCTGTGGCGGTGAGTCCAGGGACTGGCAATGTGATCAAATCACCCACTCCAATGCCGGGTAATGGAGCCCGCACGGAAACCACGGTGAAAGTGAAGAAGCCGGCTGCAAAGATTTCTGCCTCGGTCGTCCGAAAGCGCGTGAGACCAAGAACCGAATTGGCAGTCAATCGGGAAGAAAATCCGTCCGAGCCGATGAACGGTCAGGACACCTTCAGTTGGGAGCCGCGCCGCTCGGTTGCGGTCGAGCTTGCGCCCAACAGTCATACAGGCGAAATGGACGCCTCGGTGATAAAGGAACATGACTCTGAAGTCGTTATCGATACTTAGCTGCTGCCTCGCGCTCGCGCGCTGCATGGCGTTTGACACGGACCCCGATCAAGGTGGCCCAGCGCTTACCCCCGCGCAAATAGCCAAGCTTAGCCGGACCGTTATCAGCATCCGGGTAGAGCAGACCCATCGGGTCGCTCTCGGCGTGGTTGTTCGTGCCACCGGCATGGCGCTCGTCCCAGCCGAAGCGTTTTCCAACGGCCTGGCGACCCGCACTTCGTCAGGGCAGGTGATTCCGAACTATGTTTCCCAGGCGACTATTGCCGTAGTTCTGCACGATGGCGCCGCCGTCGCCGCTCGATTGGTCAATATCGACCCGCGCACGGGGCTCGCCGCCATCCAATTGGCCTTGCCGCCGGATGCGAGGCTGGCCGCTGTGGAACCGATTGACGAGCTTCGGATTGCGCCCGGACAAAAGGCGGCGGTCATCGCACAGGGCCGCAAGCCGATGGAGGCTGTGTTCACCGGATCGGTGGCGGTCGGGATTGATTCCGCGACCCGTCAATATCTGCCGTTGGTCGAATTTCACGTACAGGAATTGGCGACAGGGCTGGGTGGCGCGGCGATCTTTACGATGGATGGAAAGTTTGCGGGGATGGTGCGCGCCCAGGAGACGGCCGGTACCGTGATTATCAATCGGCCACAGGCGACCTGGTTTGCGCTGAGCGGCAAGTTGGTCGCTAGGGTCGCCGATGGGTTCTCGAAGGAGCCGTTCAAGGTTCGGCATCGGTGGATCGGGGTGGAATGCCAATCCGCTGCCAATGCGCAGGGTGCGGTTGTCGGGCGTATCGCTTTCAACGGACCGGGCCAGGCGGCGGGGCTGTTTCCGGGTGATGTGATTATCGCCGCGGGTGGCAAGGTGATACGCAGCGCGGCGGACCTGGCGGCGGTAGTATTCGATCAGGACGAGGGCGCCCTGATTGAGATAAAGGTGCTGCGCAACCGCTTGCCGATCACGACCCGCCTCAAAGTGGCAGTCCAAGAATCGCCCCCGTAGGGCCCCTAATCGTAGAGACTTTCGGTCGTAAACGCCTCGTCTGGCAACGATCGCAGTTTGCCCCGAAACGACTCGATGATCCGCATCGCGTGATCCCACCGAACAGGGTCAAACGAACCCTTAGCCCCATCCTCGCCGTTCACAACGCGCACTTCCACCTCGAGCCCTCTCAACTCTCCGGCATATTTGCTTGCGATTTCATCCCAAGTGCCGCGTATCGTTTTGTTTGTCATACCATACTATTATACGATGGAAATGATGTCTGTGCCCAGGTACGAATGCAGGGCTGGTGGGACGGCGATCGAGCCGTCGGGTTGCTGGTAGGTTTCCACAACTGCGGAAAACAGCCGGGGACATGCTGTGCCGGAGGCGTTTAGGGTATGGACCAGCTCCGGCTTGGCACCCTGCTCGCGCCGAAATCTTATCTGTCCGCGACGCGCTTGAAACGCCTCAAAATTGCTGCACGAGCTGACTTCCAAATACTTCCCGACCCCCGGCGACCAGACCTCGATGTCGTAGCACTTGGCGTTCGAAAAGCTCATCTCGCCCGTGCACAGAACCGACACTCGATAGTGCAGACCGAGCGCCTCCAATATCGCGCAGGCATCGGTGCAAAGCGTCTCAAGCTCATCGTAGGAGTCCTCGGGTTTCGTGAACTTGACCAGTTCTACCTTGTTGAATTGGTGGACCCGCAAGAGGCCCCGCGTGTCCCGCCCGGCCGCCCCAGCTTCGCGCCGAAAGCAGGGGGAATACGCGCAGAACTTGGCGGTCAGCTTTTCTGCGGGAAGTATTTCATCTCGGAAAATATTGGTTATCGGGACCTCTGCCGTCGGGATCAGGAAAAAGTCGTCTTCCGGCAGCCGATACATGTCATCTTCGAATTTTGGGAGTTGGCCCGTCGTGGTCATCGTGTCCCGATTGGCCAGGAACGGCACAAATAATTCGGTATATCCGTGCCGCCCGATATGCGTATCGAGCATGAAGTTTATCAGCGACCTCTCCAGCCGAGCGCCCAGACCGCGGTAGAGGATGAACCCGCTGCCGGCGATCTTCGCGCCCCGCTCGAAGTCCAGAATCCCCGTTTTTTCCGCCAGGTCCCAATGGGGGAGCGGATCGAAATCGAATTTTGGCTTTTCTCCCCACGATCGGACTTGCTGGTTATCGTCTTCCGTTTTTCCGTCGGGCACGCTCGCATGAGCCAAGTTGGGGATTTGAAGCTCGAACTCAGCCAGCTTAGATTCCAGTCCCTTGACAAGCTCCTCCTTGTCACGGATATCGTCCCCTAGCGTGCGGGTTCGCGCCATCACTTCCGAGGCGTCTTCGCCCCGGGCCTTCATCGCGCCGATCTCCTTGCTCACCTTTTGCAACTCAGCGCGCAGGGTATCGCCCTCTGTCTTGAGCTTCCGCCATTCGGAATCGACGGCGAGGAGATCGTCAATCGGAGCATCCATGTGTTTCCGGGCCACACCGGCGCGGACAAGGTCGGGATTTTCCCTCAATAGTTGGCGGTCCAGCATGCCCGGCAGTATACCGAAGGGGCCCGACTAGTCGTCGGCGACCATGCCGAAGTTCTGAAACACGCTGTTAAGATCGGCGAGGGTGACAGCGCCATCCCCATCAATATCCGCTGACGGGTCCGAACTCCCAAATAATATGAACTCCATGGAGAGATCGAACAGATTCACTTTGCCGTCCCTAGTGGCATCGCCATTCGGCAACGTGGCGCTTATCTCGGTCTGGTCGGCAAGCGCCGCGTGCAAATGGCGCTTCAGCCAAGACCCCTGCGGCACGGTGATCTGCAAATCGAAGCTGCCTGGGGCGCTTAGAGGCGTGATGATGTTTCGTCCGCGCTGCAGGGCATAGCCTTCAGTCCCTGTCGCCGACCCGCCGAGCACCATCAGATCGAGATTGCCTACCACATCTTTCCCTATCGAGTAGTTCTGAACATCGAGATCCACCTCGACCTGGAATCGGGATGACAGGCCGGAATGCTTGGCTACAAATGAGGAAGGCGAGCTGCTCCAATCCGGCCCGCCAACGAGAATTGTGTTGTCCGGTGACATTACAACCGGAGCGAATTTGTAAACGGATTGCATTCGCGTCGTCGCGACCTGGGTCGACCACAATCGCTCCCCGCTTGCGCGATATTTTGTCGCAAATATGGATCGCGAGGTCGCGTCTCCGAGCGTCGTCTGGCCGGTTACATAAATCTGTGAATCGGCGTCGAGAGCGATTCCCAACAGGCTCGTGCCGTGCCCAACCCGGATGGAGCTAGTCCAGATACGGGTCCCGTCGAGCGCCATTGCCGTGACAAATCCCGTCTGGACGTCGCCATTCGCTCCAACGTCGGTGCCGGCGAGGAAGATGCGGATATCCGTTTGCACCATTCCCAAATAGCTATCCGGGTTTGGCAGCCAAAGCCCCGGCAACTGCATGAAGTAGCTCGTCGCCCCAGTTCCGGTCAACCGAGCGAGCATCACCCGCCACTTGCCGGTTAAATCGATCGTTGCGCCGGCAAGGATGCAGCCGCCATCCGGGGTCAAACCGATCTGCCCGACCCGCTGATCGGCGCTGTCCGAGCTGACCTTTACCGACCAATCCAACAGCCCGCCGGGAGATATCGCCATCGCGCCGGAAGTCTGCGTTAGCAGGGAGTTCGTTGTGCTGGTGGCCACATACGCGGACCCTTCCGAATCCACAGTGATGCTTTTTCCGGCGACGCCTGCCATCACGGGCGTAACCGCATAGGCTATGCTGCCGGCTGCCGTATACTTTACAACGAAGGGGCCGAACGCCACCGATCCCAACGATCGGCTCCCAGTCAGATAGAGATTCCCTTCGGCGTCGACGAAGCCATCATAGAAAAGGTCCTTTGACGATGAGGGATCGCCACCCAAATCGTAGATGCGGCGCCAAATCTCCGAGCCATCGTCCCCATACCGAACGATCAGAACGCCATACCCGACGGAACCCGTGAAAGTGCCCCGCAAAACGGCGTAGCACGATCCGTTCGGACCGCGATACAGCTTTGAATATGGTGCTTCCGCCGATGAATGGGTAACCCACTCATCGCGAGACCACACAATCTGTCCGTCGGTTGCCATTCGGGCAATCGTGAACGTGGTCCCATTCTTTTCAACCAAAGCCACCGCCCCACCGTCAGAAGTGGGGACAATCGACGTCGTCTGTTGCCCGTCAAATCCGCGCAGCCACTCCTGCTTCACCTGCCCATATCCGAAGGTCAACCCAATGAGAGCGACCGCGCAGGTCAAACAGACACGCATGAAGCAAGAATGCACTGAAAGCAGGTTCACCAACTCTAATCGTAATGCTAACCATCATTATAATACAACATGGTACACAATCTGACCAGGATTTTCTTGGGCAGGACTTGTTTGGCCGCGAAAGAATTCCCATTTCTAGACGAGGTGACGCGTGGCCGAGCGCTTATGGGCGCCGTGGAGGCTGGAATACATCGAGCAGGCGGACAAATCTGGAGGCTGCATCTTCTGCGACAAGCCGATAGAGAAGGACGATGCCGGAAACCTGCTCGTGTTTCGCGGCGAGACGGCTTTTGTCATGCTCAACGCGTTTCCTTACTCACACGGGCATCTGATGGTCGCCCCGTACCGTCATAGCGCCGAGCTGGATGAATTGACCGACGCCGAGATGCTGGAGATGTTCCGTCTTCTGCGCGAGTGCCGGAAATGGCTCATATCGGCCTATAGCCCCCAAGGATTCAACATCGGCGCAAACCTGGGCCGTGCCGCAGGGGCGGGCATTGAGGGTCACATCCATATCCATGTCGTTCCTCGATGGTCGGGAGACACAAATTTCATGCCGTTGCTGGCCGACGTGCGCGTCATGCCCGAAGCCCTCCAAAAGACGTATGAAAGATTGAGCGAGGAGGCCCACAAGTGAGCAACACCGCGGCGGTCGAGATGGACAAATCGGGTCGCTTGGCCGTGCTGGGCGGGCAAGCGGCGGGATGCACCGCATGTGTCCTCTCCGAGACGCGGCGAACCGTCGTGTTCGGGGAGGGGAATGCCGAAAGCCCACTGGTTCTGATAGGGGAGGGGCCGGGCGAGCATGAGGATGCGAGCGGCAGGCCGTTTGTCGGGCGGGCAGGGGCTTGCCTGGACAAGGCTTTGATGGCTTTTGGGGTCAATCGCCGCGATGTCTATATATGCAATATCGTAAAGTGCCGTGCGTTCGATACCGTCGATGGCAGGGCGCAGAACCGTCCCCCAATGCCGGAGGAGGTGCAGGCCTGCACGCGCTGGCTGGATTCGCAGCTATCGATCATCAGCCCGCGTGTGATCTGCTGTCTCGGCGCGCCCGCCGCCAAGCTGGTCATCGACAGGAACTTCAAGATTTCGCAGATGCGGGGGCAGTTCTATCCCTGCCGCTGGGCCCCGGTCGCTACCGCCGCACTTCATCCGGCCTATATTCTGCGGCGGATGAACGAGGGGTACGCGAACGCTGAGCAGGAGCTGCGGGAAGATCTGGAGCGGGCCTGGCAAAAGGCCCAGCAGCCGGTCGAGGCCCCGGCCGGTGACGAACAGATGCGGCTGTTTTGACTGCTGGATGGGGGAGGGTTGGGGTGGGGGTCCTATCTGCCCACAATGGTATAATGGCCGTCGGTTTGGGCTCATAGCTCATTCGGTAGAGCGCACCCCTGATAAGGGTGAGGTGGTTAGTTCGAATCTAACTGGGCCCACCAAGATACCTCTATAGGCGCGGGCCGGCATGCCGGATGTTCTCTTTCCGTCAACCTACGGCCCGCGTTGGACAGCATGGTGTCGTGGGTCGGATCGGCGACAACTGTCCGATGGTAGACCACCTAGACCCACGCGATTGTTTCTTTGGGGGCTTAGCTCAGTTGGGAGAGCAGTTGCTTTGCATGCAACAGGTCAGCGGTTCGAGTCCGCTAGCCTCCACCAATCTTGATTTGCTGGGGAATCTGGGCATTTTGCGGCATTAGGCACGCTGCCGAATTCGGGCGCTTTTAGGAGCAAATCAAACGGTTTTCGCAGGTTGACGGAGATGGTGCTGCCGTCAAAGATGCAGTTCGAACAGATACATTGTAAGAGTTCCCGTTTCTCGCTCACGGAGGCCGATTCGTACCTGTCTGCGGCTGTTCTCGCGAGTTCGAGCAATTGAAGTCCATCGTCGTAATATGCGCCCTCAGTCCGGCTCATCGCAGCCTGGCGGGCCCGAATATCGTCTAGTTCCTCTTCCCACTTCTGCCGGGTGTCGCGATAAAACTCGGCTGACACATCGCCTTGAATCTTGTCGAGGTAGAGCGTCTCGAGGCGCTTTTTGATCTGTGCTGCGTTCGTTTCCATCCGCTCGTCTTCTAGTTGGCGAAATCGTTGTTCGTCGTCCAAGCTTGATTTGAGCGCCGTCCTCAGCCATTCAAATATCTCAGGAGGCAACGACAGCCTTGAGAGCAGATCCCGGATGTGGTCAATGAAAACCTCTTCTTTCACACTCGGCTTGTCGCACAGCCCTTTGCGCCCATTGCATCGGTAGTAGATGTATTTCCCTTTCTTAATGTCGCCGGTCATGGCCGCGCCGCATCGGCAATATACGAGCCCTTTGAATGCAAACTCCCTATGGCCAAACCCGGCCTTACTGCGCCGGCCGTGCAGTATGTCCTGGACTCGATCGAAGGTCAGCTTGTCGACAAGCGGTGTGTGGGTGCCTGGGTAGCTCTCGCCGTTCCATACGATTCGGCCGGAATAGACAGGGCTCTGGAGCATCAGGGCGATGTTGCTCCTTTGCACCTGGTGATGCTTCTTTGTCACCAATCCGATCTCGCGAGCGAACTGTGTCAATTGCGTCAGAGAGTATGAGCCGCTTGCATAGGCTTCGAAGAGGCGAGTGACGAGTACTCCTCGATCCGGATCCAGTACGATCTTCTTCCTCGGACCGTCGGGAGCATTGAGGTAGCCAAGGGGCGCGTGGGTCGGATAGATTCCTTGCCTCGCCTTCTCTGCCATGCCCTTGCGAATCTCTTCGCTTAAGTTGTCGACGTAGTTCTTCGCCATGCACACCCGAATCGAATGCATGAACTTATCGGCGCTCCGCGATTCGACGCTGATGACCTGACCTTCTTTAACAAAATGGAGTTCGGACCCCAATTCGTCGACCTTGACGAAGTCGGCAAAGTTTCGGTAGAGACGATCGGTCTTCTCAACAAGTATCGTGGAGATAGATTTTGCCTTGATGAATTGAAGCATCTTGGCAAACGAAGTTCGACCGGCTTGCTTTGCCGTTTCAGCATCCGTGAATTCTTCAACGACCTCAATGCCCTTCTCGCGCGCATAATCCCGCAGGAGCCGAAGCTGAGCGGGAATGCTGTAGCCTTCGTCGTTTTGCTCCTTGGAACTAACGCGCGCATAGATCACGGCAGTGGAGCGCCTCGATTTTCCGTTAGAGGAGGTCCTTCCCATTTTCATCCTTTCGCTTTAGTCTCGATGGCAGCAGGTTCCGGTCCTTAGCAATGCGAAGCATTTCTTTGGGATCGTCGGTCCCCAGTTTGGCAACCGCCTTCGCGAACGCCTTCTTCAGGCGAGGTAAGTCCATTCCGGCCTGTTGGCAAATGTCGTCCCAACTTGACCCGGCGGCCAGCGCCGTTAGGACACGATACTCCGTCACGCGAAGACGAAGCGAGTTATATTTGCGGAAATAGGCGCCTTCGACTGGCAAGAAGCGCTCATATCGGTTGATCGCCTCCTGAGCCATGGCGGCTGCCGACACCAGATCGGCAACTCCTAAGTGCTGCCGGATCTTGCGGCCCATCTCATTGACGGAGGTTGGCGTCACTTCAAAATGCGAAGCGATTTCCTTTGGTCCGCGGCCTTGAAGTACGTGCCATAGAATGGCAAGTTGCCGCTCTGTAAGCCCCTCAGCACCTGGAGGACGCTCGTACCTGCCGTCGATAGCCCGGCGGGGCACCGCGATCCTTACTTCATCGAGCATGCAAAGTTTGAGCTCCAGCCACATCTCATTTTCATCCTTGTTTAGGACCGCCTTTTCGACAACAATCCGGAGGAACTCGCGCTTTTCGGTGTCGGTGAGGTTCCCCCAGAGCGTCGGGAACGAGCGAAGCGCCTCAATGGCTCTGCGGCATGTCTCTTCATGAGAAGTGCGATTCGTCAGCTGCATCTCTAACTCAGTGATCGATGCTAGCGGTCCGCTGCGAGCTTCTTCAATGCAATCGCTGATCGGCTGAAACTCCTTCGGTTGGATCTCCCCTCGCACAACCGACCGCTGCAATTCCTTCTTCCTACAGTCCAGAACGGCGACATGTTGTTTCAGACGCCTCAGTTCTGCTTCGAGTTGGCCTGCGTTCGAATCCGAATACTCACGGATGCAATTCTCCGCTTCGGACAAGACATCGGGCAATTGAGATACCCGTTCGAGCTCTGAAAGTATGGCTTTCTCAAGAGTCTTTGCCGCGATATACACATGGCCTTGGGCCGGGCCGAATCGGCGTTGGTTGCATCGGTAGGCGTAGCCGTCCCCTTGCATCATGGATCGCAAAGCCTTGCTACATATTCCGCAACTCACAACTTTTGCGAACAGTCGATGGGGTTCGGTGGCCGCTAGTCCCTTGAAGCGCCGATTGCGTTCCGCCTTGACCTGTTGGATGCGGTAGTAGACTTCCGGATCGTACGCACGGCTCTCATAGAATTCCGCGGGTACGAGGTCCCCGTCGGCATTCTTGATCAAGCCTGCATGCGTCGGATTGGACAGCAAGATGCGAATCGTCGAGCTTTCCCATTTCTTGCCCTTTGCTATGCGTCTTGGTACACCAAGATCGTTGAGCTTGTCAGCAATCTGAGCGTACGACATCCCGGACAGATACCAGTCCTTGACCTGGCGCACAATCGAAAGCTCCTCTTCAATCGGTACGATGCTCTTGCGCTTTCCCGCTTCGACCTCGTGAGATTCCTGTTTGCGCCAACCATATAATTCGGCGCCGAGCTTGTAGCCTTGTGCTACCCGTTTACGAAGCGCATTCTTGACATTCTCGCGCGTCTTGTCCAACTCATACTGAGCAACATAAGCAATCATGCCGGACGCCAATTCGCCGGAAGGTGAGTCATCTTCATCAGGTTCCAAGACAAATATCAGATCGACGCCTTGCAACATAATTGCCTTGAAGGCCAACCAATTGGCGATGTTTCGATAGATCCGATCTCGCCTGAGGGCAACGATGTGAGTAAACCGTTTTTGCCGCAATCCTTCGAATAGCTCGTGAAGGCCCTTGCGGTCGCCACGCTTGCGGAGATCGGGCTCCCATGGTCTTGGTCCAGAGGATCCGGACTTGCCGGCGTCTGAGAACGATTCATGGGTGAAGCCGTTCCTGCCAAATCGCTTTTCGAGTTCCTCAATGCACTGTTGAGGCTGGACTTTAATGGAAAAGCCCTCTCTTGCTTGCTCCTCGGTACTGACACGCGCATAGATGGCAACGTGCGGCATAGCTCGGTTTGTTTCGTTTGTGTTATTCATTACCTTTCTCCTTTGGAAGTTTATCGTAGCATAAAAGAGCTAGACAGATGTCTCGTGGTTGACGTTTACTGGTGTATCCAAAGCGTCCGCAATGCTTAGCCGCTCGCCTTGATTTGGGTTCATTGCGGCGCGTAGTGCGGCTTCCGCAAGCAGCGAGCCAGCACTTCTCACGACTTCCATGTCCTTAGGATGAGGGGTGCGACGCGACGCCTCCCGTTTCTTAGGTCCCTTCATGTTTTGCTCCTCCGTTGGATTTGCTCTCAGAAATGTGCAAGAGGATCGAGAAGAACCGCAACAACACCTTTTCCGCCTCGTGTTGGTCGCGGCGCTCGTGCTCACTTCCATCCACCGGCACACCGGCGGTCTCTTCTCCGTCCTTTGGAGTTGAACTCTCTGAGCGCATAGGATTGAGCATCTCACGAGGAGGGGTGTCACAATCTAGAGCCTGAGTTTCTTGTGAGAGGAAAAAAATGGAGATATCGAAGAGCCAACAAGACGACATCAAGCTCGCCTTCTTGATGCACCATTTGATCGTTGCTACGGACAATCGTCTGCAACAACAACTCGAGGCATTGAATCTCCGTCGTCACGCGAGAGACGGGAACCGTAGCCGGTTTCTCGACATCGAAGAGATCGGTGGGCCCTACGAGATTGGGCCAAAATGCTTGGTGCGGATGTGGTTTGCATGGCTCCGGAAATTAGAGGATCTGCGGGAAGAAGGATTCTCGAAAGCAAGCGCTTGGACGCGCATCAGCTACTCCACTTGCAAAAAGCGCGAAGCAGTGGTGAAACTAGCCGAGAACCTGCCGACTCGATTGGCAAAGCGTCTATTCAAACAACCCTGGCAAACCGCTCTTCAATGCGTGGAAGATGCTCTTCGCGAAGTCAAGGCGGTCGAGTCTGCCCTCATCACGCTACGCGCAGATCTTAAGAATGAGCGTGGCAACCACGGCGAATTGCTCGTGCCCTTAGTGCACGGTCGCCCCCGACCGACTCTCACGGGGGCCGAACAAAGGAACCTGAAGGCGTTTGCCCTGCATTGCGTCAAACCCTCCGAGATGGAACGAGAAACTGTACTGATGTTTGCGAAAGAAGGTGAATTGGTCGAAAATCCCGACGATAGAAAGCCTATGAAACACCGGATGCATACGGCTTTTTCGAGGATTAGGAAATGGCTGGTAGAGATCGAATCTTCGACTAAGTTCAAAACTCGTCCCGAATGCCAACAGTACGATGAGGAGCTAACGGGCCTCGGGCTTGCCGCTTATCAGCTGTCCAGCTCTTCGGGAAGTGCGGCTCAACAGCCCGTCGACCCTGTCGGGGTTGGAGTTCACCATGACGTGGTGGATATGGACAAGATTCGCCAGTACGTCGAGAAACGTGAGAATTACAAGATCAGCGATGAAGACTGGGAGGAATTCACTCGGACGGACGCCGCTGTCAGGCTTCCGCATCCCGAACAATAGATCGACATGCCACCCTGAATGGAGTAGGCCAGCCGGGACTCGCATGGCTAATAAGAAGACCATTATTCCACCTGGAATGCCCCCAAAGTCGGCAATGTTGATAAGACCGACTCTGACGACCAATGCCAGAATGGAGCCGGAACTTCTGGAAGTCTAAATTCAGCGGTGAGGTGGGTCATAACCCACCGCCGCAGTGGTACACTGTTCCGCCGCCGTTGACACAGCTCGTCGCAACGTGGAACAATTTTGCTCCGCCTATGTGGCCGCATTTCTCTCCGCCATTTTGCCCGTCAGCCACCCGGTGCATCGGGGCGCACAAGCGCAAGTTCTCTATATCCCAGTAGTGGCGAATAATGCTGTACCACAGCACTCGCACATTCCACTCCGTTCGAAGCGGTAGATGCCAATGGTCCAACAAGCCTTTTTGTTTGAAACGATCGCTAGGATCGGATATAGCATGTGGTAGTTATCGCTCTTAGTTATGCCCATCATTGTGCGCCGGTCACGATCGCTCGGCCTGGGTTCTGCCGTGCGGTGGAAATGCCATTCACCGACATATTGAAGTGAACAATTATATGCTCGTTGCAAGGTATCGTCTAATCCTTCAGTTCCTCGTATGAACTCCCCAGGAGACTTAGCCGAATCGGCTGGGGAACCGGTGGCTTCCTTCACAAGAACTGCGGCGTCCTTTGTCCGAAACCGGCCCAGCAGAACACCTCCGGTCTCAATATCTGGGTCTACGGAGCATTCCATTAGCATTTTCGAGAGTGCGGTGGATGAGACGATGACGAGGACTGTAGAGATCTTGCCGACGAATTCCAATTGGTCGTAGTTCACGCTCACGGAATCCTGGTGATCAATGCTGAGCCGCTTTCCGCTTCAAATTCGATCACATGGAAACCTGGGTTATTGATGCCCTCAATGAGCAGTTTTTCGAGGGCTACAACGGAAAGAGCAGCCAACGACCAAACGCGATGAATGGGTGCGGGAAACGCCGGATGCCAACAGCCAATACCTTCCATTGTAAAGTCCTCTCTGCGGCGAACCTTGCGCTCGTCTTCGGTAACCTCGTTCCACTTTTCTTGAAACCACTCGACATTGATCAATTGCTTGGGTGCGCTGTACAGAAACAACCTCTTGGCTTCCCAACCAAGAGAAATGGATACGAATGGGAGATCCCCCTCCAACGCGGACAATTGGACTCCCTCGATGACGGCGTCCTCTCCTGTGCAATCGACAATTAGGTCGAGATTTGGAGCGTGCCCGGGGAAGTCTGCTCCATTGGCTCGAAATCGGCTAATAGAACTGTCGACATTCGCATAGGGAACTGTGTTATTGTAACGATGCTCCATCGCAATGGATTTTTGAAACATAACATGTGGGATCGAAGCGATGTGCCGAACGAGATTGCCAACAGTGAACCGTTCTGCATCAGCCAGCATTACTCGTTTCGAACCTCCGCGTACGAGGAGTTCAGCGACTACAGACCCGATCGCGCCAACGCCAATTACCAGGATAAACTTATCCTGAATAGCCTCTATGGCACCCCGCACCATTAGCTGATCCTTAGACCAGTTTGTTGAAGGAAACCACGCGATACCTCTTGACCTCTCCGTCAATGTCTCGATATCCCTTTTGTAGAAGGTGGCTCGGCGTCTCACTCTCTTCGCGGATTGGGTATCAAGCAGCGACGGCCCGAACTCCATCGCCTGCCAATGCCACTGAATCGGCACTCCGCCAAAATACTCGGGTATCGGGATGCCGACGAGGAATGATGTAATAGATGAGGCTGGGCAGTGGCGCATCGCTGCCTTAACTTGATCAGTGACATCTAGTCCGACGACGTTGCCGGCATCGATGAGCTGTCCGATTGTCACAGGAACTTGCCAAGGTGGGAGAATAGGAACGCTTGGGAATCGGAGCCATATTGCGGCTTGCGTTGGTGTTCTGTCCTTCAGAAACTTTCCCCAGGGTGGTCTGAGATCAATTGTGTCGCGACCCGAATTGAATGACTTAATTGCGCGGATGCTACTATTCCCGGGAACAGAACACAGTTCAGCTAGACCGCAGACCTCGTTAATCTCTGACCATGCAGAAAAGGTCGTACGGTCTTCCCAATATGCAAAGGACGTCGCGTTTTCGGACCGAGGAAAGTCCGGCAATTCAAAAGGGTCTCCTGGTTGCGACAGAAGCCCTCTTGCGGCACATTGGATCCAGTCTCTCGCCTGTTCAAGATGCCATGCTAGACGTTTACTATTGAATGGCTCTGCAAGAATGACCTCGCGACCGATGCGATATCCGGTTTCCGTAACGCAAATGTTGCCGCTTCGCCACGGATAATCGCTGGAGGTATTAGGACCGTTGAACTGCTGATGCGGAAAGGTGCAAGTAATCCCGCCTTCCTTTGCCGGAAAAATGTCGATTTTGCCGTATGGGTAGTCTTCTTGCAAAATTGCGTACCACGTCGTCGATTCGGGCACGAACTGGCTCGTGTGTTCTGATATGATCCTAAATTCAAGGGCGAAAGTGCCTTCTTGAACAGCGATGACTGGTGGTACGAGGTGAACTTGGGGCACGCTCCCGTCGGCTTCGCGCAACCCCATCTGTATCGGCTTTGGAATTTCAAAGGACACGTGCCTAGGCAAATCGCTCCGTTCTGGGTTTCGCCACCGCCGGTGCAAGAATGCGTTCAGATTCGTCGGGATCCTCGCCAAACTCATCACCGAGCAGTTCTCGCCAATATTGGATGCTCTTGTCCTTGTCTGGTTCATCTAGCGCGAGGCGCGCTTTCGCTGCTGCATCGCTTGCCTTTTCGTAAAACGTTGCAAAATCCTCTCCAGTGAGCCGCTTAAGCACGTTGTGGGCCGGAACCCCATGATCCGGCAGCACGGGCACCTTGCCGAACCGGAAATCTACCGCGAACGTGGCCACAATCGATTCAAGTGTCTCGGTGATGCCTTGGGCCAGCCCGTTGATGGAGTCCGGACAGCAATACCCAGTGATATGCTCCAGGGGGTAACCTTTCGGATATTTGGGCTCGTCGTAAGTGATTCGACGCCACCACTTCAATATCTTAACAACACCTAAATAGTTGAAATCGCAGCCCTTATTCTTCTTCCATGTCCATGCGATTTGGTCCAACGGATGAGTTGATGTCCATTCTTTGGCACTACGATCTGGAATCCGCAAAGGATCTAATTTCCACGTGGCTGATTCTGCGGCAGAAATACCGTTGCTGCCACCAATGTTGCTCCAAAATGCATCGTGCCTGTCATCAGTGACATCGAACGATGAAATGACTGGATCGCTCAACAATACCGCTTTGGCAGATTCCGATGGCGCTGAGGTCACGACCAAATCGAGTTCCAGGTCGGGAAGACTAACGAGAATCGAGCGGTCCTGATAACGCCATTGCCCCGAATAGTATTCGTCGAGAAAAGGCCGAAAGATGGCCATCGCCTGAGTCGGTGTCTTTTCTTCTTCCCTTAGGTTCGTGACAACGACGACATCTATGTCGGCACTTTTCCCGGCCACCGTGCGGATCGCCGTATGTCTGCGGTAGCTGCCCTGGAGGAACGTAGAAATATAGATTTCCTTGAGCGATGGGTACGCTTTCAGCCGATCACGAAGAATTTTATGGGCGTCGACATAGTTAGCCATGTCGGCCAGTCGGATCCGCGACACGAATTCACTAAAATAGTACGGGAGATCCATCTATTCACCTACTTCCGCCGTTTCCGGCACTACGGAAAATGTATTGCGGGTACGTAGCTCGCTTCCGGTGAATTATACTCGTAAAAGATGCCTGGCCCTAAGCTCTTATGTAGTTGACCGAGGAAAAACGCGAGTGCAATGGGTCCCTTATAGAAAATATGGGTGCTGGTTTTGGCTGACCTAGTGTCGGACACAATTCGAATCAACTCTTGGGCGAGGGCGTACGCGTGCGCCCCGCTGGACACCGCGGCAGTAGCGTTTGTATTCTCCATTTGTGCTTCGATCAAGGTACCAGCACTGGGGATCTCTGCACTCGCGAATTCAGGCGGCTCCTTCAGGGTACCGTGTCCTGCATGCACGGATAGAACGATGTCCTGCCCCGAACCTACGGCAGCTTTAGTAATATTCCACCGTAGACCAGAATCCTCTCCCCATCTGGGGGACCACTCTCGCGGTCCGCTGATGCCCTGTTGCAGAATTACGATGTTTATGCCCGTACCAATTGGGACGTTCGTACCTAAACAGAATGCGACTGCAAGCCTGCAATTCAATTGGACGACACACGCCGAAGCCTCTTCGCACATGGTCCGAGCAAATCGCGATACTGGCCCCGCCACCAGGTCCGTCCAAGCGGCCTCATCCGCCAGTGGCCCGGACGCAAATGGGGCGCGGAGGTCGAGGCAACCCGGATGAGCAATTACTGATGATGGCGTTGCGTCATATGTGACGATGGCAAACTGCCGTCTGGCGGAAGGTCTGTCGTGTGCGATGCTCTCTGCTGTGTTGCTTTCGATCCATCTCAGTGTGGGATAAATGAGGTCGTACCTGCCGGCTGGGTACCAGATTGGACAAATTCCCATTTCGCCGAGCTGACGGGTCCGGTGAATCTTATCGCTATCAACAGGCTCTTCCAGAATGGCGAAATGCTGGCGGACTGGGTTTTTGCCATGCGCATTTTGAAGTGCTTGCACAGTGCGATCGGTCAGCAAACTGCAGCCAAGGAAGAGCATTCTTTGGGAGACGAACACTCTTTCGAGCAGCCAATCGACAGCGACCCCGATCGTTTTATCTGGCCGCTCGTCGGGATATGCCCTACGATAATCCGATGCTGTCACCACCCGGTTGCTACGTTCATCCGCAGTCCCGTGGACATGCCAAAGCAACGGCTTGCGGGCGAGGCTGGCCCCAACTACGGTATCGATCGCGGGCCCCCGTGCCAATTCAAGCGGTGCATCGTTCTCGGCGAACGTGTCCTTAGTCTTCGAGTCAAAATTCGTAGTGATCACAAGTCCAGTGGTAATGTGCGGTACAACGACGAGTGGTTCCGCTCCTTTGGCCTTGCTTCCGTTGTCGCCAAATGTCTGCGTGATAAGGTCGTCGAATACCGACTGCCCGAACGCATCGCAAATAATTTGGGCAGCGTCGTCGAACATGCCTTTTGCAATTGAGTTCGCTACTTCCGCAGATCGGTTGGCGTCCTTTGCGGCGCCGCGCAAAAATCCTGTCCAGCTTGGATATCCGAAAGGAACCGACATGCCCGCTCCAATAAACGGAACCACATACTCGTATCGATTGAAGCATTCGACGAGACGATCAATTTCGCGCGGATTCAGCGTCCTAATTTCTGGGGGCAGCATTTACAATGAGATCTACCTCCAAATCGTGCGATTGTCAATAACCTCCGCTCCTCAGCGGTTTCTTCTCTCGTCAAGCTGGCCGTCCAAAACGATTTCGGTAGCCCCGTATTTGCGCACTCCCGCCTCGATCTGTTTGCGTTCCACTGCTGAAATCAGCTGGATGCGGTTCTTTGCCGGATATTATCGCGCGACGTGCGGGATGTTCGCAGCCGTGATCGCCTCGAACCTGGCAGGGAACGTGTCCAAATACTCCAGCGGCAGGTTGATTTGCTCCAGTTCCAGCATCAGCGCATAGCGCCGTCCAGTGGTACATATTTGCTCCGCCCAAGTGGGCCCGGTTCTCTCCGCTGCTTACACTGAGGCTCGCCGCGCTGCGGTTCCCTTTGAGCATTGAGGTATCGGGAAGAAGGAGCATCGCGGCCGCAGCGTCCTTGTCGACGCCTCTCGTGTCGCGGTACTGCATCGTCTTCTCGCCCGGCACTAGGCCTTGCGGGTTGACTTCCGTCAGGCCAAGCTGCCTTGCCACGCTCAGAAGCGAGCGGATGGCGGTCAGACGACGGTTGAGCGTGACTTCGGCCACGCCTTGCTCTATCTGCTGCATCTTGAAGGTGAGCATCGCCCGAACGACGCCGGGCGTGTTCAGCTTGAAGAATGCGCCGATCGTCTGCGGCGTCGGCTCGCTTCGGGCGAAGACCCGGAAGAACAGCCGCAGGTCCCGCTGGTAGGCCAGCCTCGTGACCTCCCTCCTTTTGGACTTCAGAAGGAACTCCAGCGCATCCGGTCCGGCTGGGGCAGCTTCTGTAACTTTGAGTTCAATTGCCATGGTTTTCTGCCTCCTTTGGTATCGAAAAGGGCCATTATCGATACCAAAAGGACATGTACCAGGAGGCGGCGGAAACATCCAGTCCCAGCGGCAGAATGTCCGGTTTTGCTGGTCCTAGTTGTAATATCTCAATGGGAAGGCATGGAAACCGGACCCGAAATGGTCAAGTTAGTGGAGGGCGTGAGACGCCGCGAGCCGGCATCGGTGGAGCGGTGGATCGGTTGTTGCCTGCCAACCGTGAAAACGGTCGTCCGCAACTTCCATTGCGACGCCGACGACCGGGAGGACATGGTCCAAGAGTGCTTGCTGCATCTGTGCCAACACGCGCCGAAGTACGACGGTCGAAAGGCCCTCTTGCCGTGGGTCGTGGTTGTGAGCCGGAACCGATGCAAGAACTGGATTCGGTACTCGCGTCGGCCAAGACAGGAGATCGCGAACCCGGATCCTGCAAGCCTGTTTCCAAATCCTCCAGATGCCAACTGTGAGGACATGGACCTGGCGACCAAGGTAGCGGCTTTGACCGACATTGACCGTCGCATTTTGGGACTTCGCTATGGGGAGGAGATGAGCCATCGGGAGATTGGGAAGATCATAGGAATGGAACCCGATGCAGTGCGTAAACGGATCTCCCGCGCCCTAATCCGGCTGCGGGAGATCGCTGGGGGAGATGAGGAATCATGACCGAAGGACAAATAGAATGCCCGGCCCCGGAGATCCTGCTGGCGCTGATAGACGGCGAACTTTCGCAATCCGAACGCGAGGTGATTCAGCGCCATGTAGATAGCTGTCAAAGTTGCCGCGACCGAATTAAGACCATGCAGGACGACGCGGGTCTGCTCAAGGACCACTTCCGCTCGGCGGAGCCATCATCGCCCGAGGAGGCCGCGCGATTTACACGACTCGTAATGCGGAACCTGGAACGCCAACGCCGGCGACCAGCCGGCAAGTTACTTTTCGCCGCGGCAATCACAATTCTGGCAGTGTCGACGTATGGCGTCCTCAAAAGCGCCGCAATTCCGGTCCTGGAGTTTCCGTCGGCGGGACAATTCGCCATTCGGGATCCGAGCGGCCAGACAATGGTCCGCGGTTCGTTCCTTGGGACCACCATTCGGCAGGGTTCGACAAAGCCTCAAGTTCATGTGACACAAGCCGGATTCTGGTCATGGCAGTGGTTCGGCAGGGCCAACGCATTCGTGGTGGGCCGCAAGGGGCAGATCGAAGGTCTTGGTTCGCAGGCCAACTTCCAAGTCCTATCAGAACACCGGATCGCCCTGCAAGTCGCCCGGCGCGCAATCCAAATCGGAGGCAGGACGGCACGGGCGGGACAGCGGGTGCTCCTGATCCTTGTCCCCAACGAGGAACCCGAAGTCTTCATCTTCTCGCCAAGGGAGACCAGCCCAGAGATCTGGCCGCGAGAGATCGTTGCGCTTCAACGGCGCTTGACCGTCACCGGCGCAAAGCCCGCCGAAGTCGAACAACTCGCGGAATCCCTTCTGTTGCACGGCTACCCGGACTACGTACCCGATGCGCTGGCCCTCTTGCCGGAGAGCTCCCACACGCCGCGCATGCAGGCCATTGCAATTGTCGCCAAAGAGATCGTGACCTGGGATGAGCAGTCGGAGGCCATTGCCAATCGGGTTCTCGAAGCCCAAAAAACGCAGGAAGATGAAACCGCAGAGCCACCGAAACGGAAATTAAACGAGTTGCCTTGGCTTCCCGCAAAGACGTTTATGGCCCGCCGAGAGACTGTCGTAGCGGGTCAACAGCAATGGCTCAGCGATCTCTACGACGGCTGGCACGACTACATGATCGCGAGTTATGCCTGCTCGGTCATCTACGACCCTGCGTCGAGGCTGTATTGGAAATGGGCCAATGAGAAGCTGGAAAACGTCGGCCGCTTCGGGTTGCGCTGCAATCCGGCCTTTGCCGCGCTGACGGAAGTACGGCGGGTTATTGCGGAGCAAGAGCACCTGGACGAAGTGAAGCGCCGCCTGGACGCTGGTAAACGAGAAGGACGTCCTTTCGATCCGCCGAGGCCACCGAATCTCGAGCCATCGGTGCAAGCTGCGGATGCGGCGAGACTTTTGAATCCGGACCGAGGAGCAGTGCCTTGGCTAATCAAGGCGATCAATCGGGTTCAAGGACCAAATCACCCGGACTTGCGAAAGTACATCGGCGAAATCAAACAACAGATCGAATGGATGACGGACGATGAACTCCGGTCTCCGCGAGGCCGGATGGCGCTTCACATCCTTGCGGAGGCATACGGCAAGCTGGAGTCAGGAAAGTTCGGCCGTCGATTGGCGCTGAATTACGCGATTGACGAGATGAATCCGAACCTGGCTGAAGTGAGACTATGGATAAACGTCGAACTCAAAGCACAGGAGCGTTTGGGTTTCGGTCGTGAGAGACGATAGTAATGGCTTTGCCGAGGAATAATTTGGGAGTCTAGCCGAGTGGCAAATATCAATATGGTTTTATCGATTAGCGGAGGCACAGAAATGAGAAACTTGATTCGAGCGCTTGCCTGCATGTTGTTCATGGTCGGCGTGTACTCTATTGGGTTCGGAATTGTGACGATCCACGTCACGCCATTGGGTTCTGATTCGAATGACGGTTTGTCTTGGGAGAAAGCGAAGAAAACGATCCAGGGTGGCATCGATGCGGCCGCGTTAGTAGGCCCTGGTGATGTGTGGGTGGCTGCTGGGAGCTACCTGGAGAACGTCATTCTGAAGCGGTATGTGTACCTGTACGGGGGCTTCGCCGGGACAGAATCCGTTCTTTCCCAAAGGAATTGGGTTACGAACGTGACAACGATTGGCCCGAAGAGTGGCGTCTTGGTTTTGTGCAACAACCTTGGGGAACAGACCGCGACAATCGACGGCTTTACGATTACGGGTGGTACGCAAGGGATCTCCTGCACATCGTCGAGCTTCACAATTGCCAACAACACGATTAAATCGAATTCGGGGGCTGTTCAGGGAGCTGGAATCTACTGTTCGAATTCGTCATGCACGATCCTGAACAACGTCGTCAGCGGCAATACAACGCAATATTCTAATTCAATTAACTACGGTGGCGGTATCTACTGTTCGAACTACAGCGGACAGATCGTTGGCAACATGATTACGGGGAATGTCGCCTGGACTAATGGGGGCGGTTTGTACCTGTCTCAGTCCAGCCTGGGAACGATCACGCTTCGATCGAACGTCATTTCAGGGAACCGACGTTACGACGGAACTGGGATTGGCGGGGTGTGGGCGGACTCTTGCCTCATCATGGCTGATGACAACGTGTTCCAAAGCAATACAGGTATAGGGCTTTACTTGGGCGGCCCGTATGCCGGATCCTCAATACGAAACAACACATTTTCGAGCAACACGGCAACTGGAATAACGAGCAGCGGCAACAATCCATACATAGCCAACAATTTGGTCGTCGGCAATGGCGCATTCGGAATCTCCTGCTCTGGCGCGCCGACCATCGCCAACAACATCATCACGAGCAACGCCGGCGGAATCTCATGCGGCAACGTCACAAACGCAGCCAGAATAGTCAACAACACGATCGTTAGCAATACGTCAATCGGCGGAGCGGCTCTCTCATTCTCCAGCAGTTCCACACCTGTCGTCGCCAATAATCTGATCGCTTTCAACTCGACTGGAGTTCTCGTCTCCAGCAGCGTGCCGACCTTTTTCAACAACGACGTCTATGGGAACTCCATCTACGATTACTCAGGCCTCACCGGCCAAATCGACATCAGCAAGAACATTTCCGTGGATCCGGTCCTCGTCAGCAGAGCCTATGGCAACCTCCACATCCAGCCAAACTCCCCGTGCATCGACAGAGGAGACGATAGCTGGATCCAAAACGGCTGGACTGATATGGACGGAGAAACCCGCATCATGAGCACCCACGTCGATATTGGGGCAGACGAATATTGGAGCGGTCAGACCGGAGGAAGCGGCGGAGCTTCATCCCTCGTGGGACTGCCGACGACCTTGCCGGCCGATAATACATCGGCATCGGTCCTCGTTCTCACTTACCGAAATACCGCCGGCGATCTATTGAGCGGTCGAATAATTCGATTTAGCAGCAATCGAGGTTCCGCAGATAGCTTTTCCGCCGCAACCGTCCCCACCGATCAGTTTGGCCAAGCGCGAGTGAATCTCTCGTCAGGTACGGAAGGCATCGCGACGATAACCTGCCGTGATGAAACGATTGGACAGAGTATCCCGGTGTCGGCGCAGATCTCGTTCTATCCGGTATCCGGAGATGGGCCGGTTATCGACAAGGTCGAGCCATCACTTCCCATTCAGGGACCGTTCTTGGGCTCCATTTCTAAGACGAACACTGTGACGGCGACAATATCCTATTGGCACGGGTCGGCCGGAAGAATTGAGTTCGTGATGAACGGGAAGAGTTGGTCCAAGCCGACGGCCGGCCAATCTGCATCGCTCGATCTCGACATGGGAACCGATCTTAGGTACTCGGACAAAGGCATATGGAATGATCTGCGCGTCACGGCCTACAACGCTGCGGGACAAGCATCTCAGAGCGTCGTGATTCACTTCTTTGGGTTGGCGCTCCCGCCATCACTGCGGCCCGCGCTTTGGAACTTCGGTTTCTCCCCAATCCCTATCATCGCAGACAACAGATACCAGTTGTCCATTGACTATACGACTCCTCCAGACGCATTTGATGCTACGGTACCTTTCAAACTGGGAGTCCCCTTCCTAGATGGCTATTCAAAGACTGGATTGGCTTCGGTGAAGGGCGTTGCCGGAGTTGACATTTCGTTGGATGCCATTCAATATCCGAATTCCAAAGTAACAGGAGATGTCTCTACCTACATTGGAGCGGACCTTGACAAGCATCGGAAGAAGAAGTTCGCTCCTTCACTGTTCCTGAACAAGATGTCGGATCTTGAGTGGAGCCTGGGTTTCAAACTCGATCAATCGTATTCATTTGCGAATGGATTCCATTTGTCTGAGAGCTGTCTCGGACCGGATTTTAGCATCACCTTCGAAACACCCGACATAATCGAGGTCGCCGCCGCAGGCATTCCACTGTTGGCGCCACTCGTTCCATTTCTTGATGCATTCTTCCGCGTCGGCGTTAACGCGGGATTCTCCGTCTGTCTTTCGGAGGATGGGGACGACCTCAGACAGAAGGTAGACGCACCCCTCGGTCTGAAAGTCTCCGGAGTTGTTAGCACTGATCGGTCTGTGAGCGACTGGATCCTTGCGGAGCTTGAAGCCGGCGGCGCATTGTCTCCTGAGATTCAATATCCCGGCACCGCAGAGAACGCGAAGAATTTCTGGGGAGTGCCATTCATAAATGAGATCGCGCTTGATTTCTTTGTCACGGGGCGATTGAAGGTCTGGACACTGTTCATGGACCAAACCTGGGAAGGCGATCTCTGGAGCCAGCACTTCGTCTATCCACCGGCGAAGTACCCGCCGGGAGGCAATGGTTCCTGGATTTGGGGCCATCCTGATACGAGCTTTGTCAATGCCAACTACCACAATCTTGCGGGAGGAGTTTCGGCGCAAGGTGATACTCCAGACGTCCACCAAACGCAACTCATTGCGAACACCTATCCTGGCGCGCAACCATCCCTCGCCTGGGATGGCGATACTGCCGTTGTACTCTTCACCTACTTCGATCCGTCGAAGCCCCTATGGCAGGCGACGCAGATTCGGGCGCTTCGATATGCCACGGACGGCACGAAAACTGAGCAGCTTGTTTCCCCGGATAATGACACGGGACTCGATAGCCAGCCACAGGTCGCCCTGGATCCCAACGGACGGTTGATCGGCGTATGGACAACGATTGTTGGTCCGGTTGATGGAGAACTGGCTGACACACGCAAAGCGAAAGCCGAGATAGCCTTTTCGAATTATGATACCAATTCGCATACTTGGAACACGCCTTCTCTCATCACGCAGGACGGTCGGATGGATATCAACCCGAAGCTGGTTCACGGGGCGGATGGCGGCATTTACTTGGCCTGGCTGAAGAGCCCGGACAATCAGTATTCATTGGATCTAAGCAAGCCTCTGAACCCGCACACCGATATTCACGTTGCTCGATGGAATGGCACAAACTTCATCGAGATTCGGAGTTTGACCGGGGCGAATACGAAAGAGCATCCTGGATTGTCTGTCCGTTCGGACGGTTCAATGGCGCTCGTTTGGAGTGCCGATCAGGATGCTGATCCGTCAACGAGTGACCAAAGGCTTTTCTACTCGCAATTCGCGAACGGCAATTGGACGTCGCGTTCTAGAGTTACATCTGAAGATGCAAATGGCAACCGGCCCGAGAGCAGCCCTGAGGTAAGTGTCGATGCGGACGGAGTTCCGGTTCTGTACTTTGTAAGAAGCGAGATCCCCGATCCTGACTTCCCTCGGTACTTGCTCGAGGAACTCGACGTTACGAATTTCAACAACGGCTCTTGGATGAGTTGGGTTCCGGTCACTCAATCTCCAACGCTCGGAGACCTTTCTGTACTGAGGTCTCCTCAAGGCAAGGTATCCGCCCTTTGGACGACGACTTCAAAGGGAATCAGCGATATTTGGACATCCGTCTATGATGCATCGGCAGCGCAACAGTATTCGGATCCTGTGCGACTGACATGGGACGATCCCGGTCAGGAACCTGCGGACGAAGTCGAGGTGGCCACAGCCTGGGACCCCGCTGGGAACCCGTCGGCCGTCTACTTGAGGCGGCTTCTCGAAAAGAACCAGCGCGATGTGGGCGGTGGTCACATTGTTGATACTCGAAAGCCGGGTCCCGCCGATCTCTATCTCCTTTCTCATACGCCGAAACCGGACCTGGCCATATTGCCGGGTGACTTCGCAGTCGATCCACTTGACGCGGGACCAGGGCAGAAGGTCAAGTTGTCCGCCACAGTCCGGAATCTGCGGGCGCTGGGCGTCAAGGACGTCAAGGTGGGCTTTTATGACGGACCCACGCTAATAGGAGCGCTTGTTGTCGTTTCTCCCAACCCATTGTTGGGCGGAGCGACCGGCATTGCGGCGCTGGAATGGACGATACCGTCCGACGGCAAGAGCCACACATTGAGAGCGAAAGCTGATCCCGGAAATGTCGTTCCGGAAACTGACGAGACGAACAATGAACAGGGGATTGGCTTAGCAAGCCTCGATCTCGCCGCGAAAGTACCTGTCGTTGGGCAATACCTGCCGAACGGCCAATTGGTCATAGAATTCGGCATTGAAAATATATCGACAGTTGCGACAGGATCGGCTGTTGAATGGAAGCTAATGAGGGATGATCCCGCTAACGGAACTGTCCTCGATCAAGGTTCGGTCCCGGCTCTCGGTGCCGGACAAAGCGCGGCAATTTCTACGGTCTGGGATCCAGGGCAGGTAAGTCCCGGCACCTATGAACTCTTCCTCGTAGTCGATCCGGCAAACAAACTCGGGGAGCCTAATCGGAATAACAACGTAGCACAATCCAAGGTTGGTCTTCTCCCCGATCTCTACATCAATCCGGTCCTTGCTCGGCTCACTCCGATCGGTGGCGGCAAGGCGAAGGTCGATGTCACTATCCAGAATATCGGCTGGAGTGCGGCCGAGAATGTCAAGGTACAAGTTCTTGCTGGTCCTCCGGGTTCCATACCCCTTGACGAGAAATTCATCGCCTCTCTTGCCCGATATGCGGATGTAGTTTTGCCATTCGATAATATCCCGCTCGAAGGTGTCCCCGGGGCGCTTTGGGTTGTAGTGAATCCTGACCGACTGATACCTGAAGTGCGGTATGACAATAATAGTGCTAGCCTTACGAGCCCAGTGACCGTCAGCGGCAAGATCACTTTAGAAACGTGGGTTGGCTCCCCTATTACTTCGGCGACATTTGATTTTAGCCAAGGTGGGACGAACCTCGGTTCTTATTCGGTCGCACTCGGTGCCGACGGTTCCTATACGGTGCCCGCCCCTCAAGGTGCATTCAAGTTGTCGGTCAAACTGAGCCACTGGCTGAGAAGGTCCGTGCAAATTGACACATCATCTGGAAGCATTTCTGGAAACAACCTGGAGCTAACCAACGGCGACGCCAACTTGGATAATGCTGTGGACATCAGGGATCTGAACTCAATCTTCGTCAACTTCGGACTTCCGACGCCGGACAGCGACTTGGATGGAAGCGGCACAGTTGATTTGAAAGACATGAACATTATCTTCATCAACTTTGGGCTGATTGGGGATCATCAGTAGACCAGATCGCATGGGCTAAGGATGATTTCGCCAGGTGATAGGAGCGGCCAGCCATTGGTTGGCCGCCACTCAGCTAGCTGAGGGTGGAGCGGAAGGTATCGAAAACGTCCATTATCGATAGTTGGAAGCGTAACCCGCGAGCCCGAAATGCTAATCCCTGTGGCGCAATACCTCGGGCTGAGTTCCCGTCCGCAAATTGCCCGTCCATCCATGCCCTGAATTGCCTGATTGCAAGCCGATCAAAGGTCTCCCAAAAAGAGTGTCAGTCAAACCAATTGGTCTCGTCACGTACCCCGATTGCCCGTTCACGGTCGAGTAACTTGCGAGCCAGTCGATAAAAGTGGCGTGACATGGCGCCACGGTCTGTCAACTCTGTTGCGCTGATGGCAAGCACATCGTAGCCCTCGTTCTCAAGGATTGTCCTAATGGCTTGGTCTCGGTTCTTCGCCACGGGATTGCCATGGATGTGGGTGCTCAAACCGTCCAGATAAATGCAGATCCCTTCGCTTCTTTCAAAAGGGTCGTTGTAAAAGTAATCTGGCGTCGTCTGCCCGTACGGCGGTCCGATATCTATTTGCTGCTGTGTGATCGGTTCAGGGAACCCGGCACGAAGTAGCATGGCCCTCAGCACGTCTTCTCCAGGATTCACCGATTCACCATTGCCCTGCGCGCTGTCCAGCGATTGGCGAGCCGGAATCTCGTGCGCAGGCTCTAATACACCGCCCCGGTCGGATAGCTCCCGCTCCGCAACGTGTCGATCCAAGTAACGATGGTAGAAAGCATTGCGGAATGTAAGAAGACAGTCGACGCAAGCCGTGTCGCAGCCACCTGGACATGATCGAACTAACTCGGCCGCAGCAGTTATCACCTCCGTCCACCGTTCAACCATCTGTTCGATCAAGCCTGAGCCGCCGGGCATTGGGTCGTAGAGCAAGGCATCCACGGCTTCCGCATCTCCCGATGCAAGCACAATGATCTGAAGGTCCTCAGTTTCCATGTCCAGAATTAGGGAAGCACCAAGCCGCAATGCCTCCAACGTGCTATACGCCTCCCGCCGATCTGCACACGATTGGATGCAGAGAGAGTCAGCGACGATATCGGCATAGAAGGCCGTCGGTTCGACAGTTTGCGCACATCTGTCACGATGGTCGGAAGCGAAGGCATCCCTCTCAGTCTGTGATGAAAATGGCGACCGGCTCTGGCCGCAAACAAGACAGACAGGATAGCCGATGCTCGTGCCGGCGCGCACCTGACTGGAAGGGCCGACGTTGACCAGACGTAAGTGGAGTCCGTGCCGAAGCTGCACCGTTTTCGCACCCCATTCGAAGCTCCGTCCGCCTGCATGACGTCCCTGCTCGTACCCAATGACGGACACTCCCATTTGGAATCGGTGTTCCTCCTCGTCGGAGATGCCCGAGAAGTGTGGCAGATCCACATCGCAGATCGGTACGCCACGCATAGCTATTGAACCAAGCCCTGGTGCAATGTGGTCTCTTGCCGTTCCGACTTCGGAGATGGCTTCGCGTTGGAGATCGATCTGGAAGACAATCGGATCAACAGGTTCCAAGTGGTAGTAACGCGGCACGAACCGATGTCCATTTGCATAGATCAGATTGCCGGGCACTTCCTCGCGAACTGCCAATGCGGGTGCCCTGCGCAAATCGAAATCCGGGATGCCCGTAAATGTTCGAGGCAGTTGAGCATTAACCAAGATCGATCCCGTTTCTAACCCATATCCGGGCAGGAAGCCTTCTGCAGCCAAAACGGAGTACGTGTTTATATCATCGTGTCCCTCGGCTTGTGTGCGCCGCCGTCGGTCAGTTCCTTTCAGCCTCTTTACCAACCGATCACAGCGCGCAAACAGCGCATCCTCATCCGGATCGAGAGTGCCCTTGACGCGCCGAGAATCGTCCAAGCGCCTCATCTGGTCAAGCGCCCATTGCAGACGTAACCAAATCCGCCGGATGACATCAGCCAAACGATCAGTGCTCTCGCGGACGTATTGCACAAGAGATTCCCGAGTCACAAGCCCGGAAATCTCTAATGGCCAGGTCAGAGAGAATATGCTGGTGAGATGGTCGAGTATGAGCCCTTCGTGCTTCGACACGATCATCGCAAATTGGCTAACATCGAGTGGAGCATTACGAACTTCGTCAGCCGCATCAAATAGATAGCCTTTGACCTTTGGGGGGAAGCAGTGACGCAGGGCATCAATCAGTTCTGTTCGATCCTCGGACGGCAGTTCCGAACCCTCTCTTGTTAGTCGATAAAGTATTGTAAGGCTCGCGGCATGAACATGCTTTCGAATCATCAACTCGTTTTGCAGGTTGAACCGAGGAGGCTGGATTAGACCTTGGAGCAATTTCAGCGGGTCGACAAAGTAAGCCCGATCGTGGCTTGCCTGGCGGGCGTAGGTGAGGTTCACCGCCATCCTATGGCGGCGACCCGCACGACCAGCCCGCTGCCAATAGTTAGAGGGTAGCGGAGGGACGTTGCGCATCAAAACGGAATCGAGCGCCCCGATGTCTACGCCGAGTTCCAGGGTCGGCGTGCAGACGAGTGTGTTCACTCCGTCCTGACTACTTTTGAACGCGCGCTCCAACTCGTCGCGAAGGGTAGCCGGCGTCTGGCCAGAGTGTTCACGAGCGAGGACCGGAGTGAACTGTTGATCCAAGACCATTAGATCGTAGTCGTCAGGATTCTCATCCCCGAATTGCATTGTCCCGTCACATTGGTAGGCGAGGCATGCGCTCATCGGTGTGGGCCAAAGAGATGACCTTCGGCAGGTTTTGCACCGAAATAATCCGCGGTTCTCGCGCAAAACCAGTTTATCAGCGTCGATCTGTCTTGCTCCAGCGGAGCCTCGCAGGGACCTACCGCGAGGATCCTTCAACGTCACGGCAGCAAGCAGTCCCAAGTCCTGAGTTAGGAATTGCCACAGTGCTTCAATGAACGCATTCACGTTGTCCCTTGGAACGCCCCAGCGTTTCACGGCGTGCCGTGCAACAGTCTCGCCCTGCTGACTCAATAGGCGGACAATTCGGTTGTTCTCGTCCCCGGGCTCCATCTCAAGCTTGAGCCCTTTTGGAACAGCCGGATTGCGAGATAAGTAACCGCGCTGGATCTCATAATCGCCATCCAACCATAACCGCGAAAAGATATGCCCTTCACGGTCCAATAATACGGACTGGCTGCGTCGATAGTAGTCTAGAAGCGCGCTGATTCCGCCAGCCAGCTCATCGGGTGAAGTCGAGAGCAGAGCCGACCATTCCCGAATGAACGGATGTTCAGGATCGATTCCCAAATACTCCACTCTCAACCGTCCCCATGGCTCAAGTCCCAATCGTTGTTTCGGGGCCGTCGTAAGCTCTCGAAAAACCTGGATGCGAAGGAACCGTTTGCGTTCCTCTTGATGGCGATGCCCTGCACTCTCTTTCCGCTGAACACGCCAGACTTCAGGTGCTAGGGACAAGCTCAACTCGTCATCGGCGTCCAACTTATCATCCAAGTGCGCAGAAAGGTCCCCGATGGAGACTGGGCCTTGCTTGATGCGTTCGAACATAAGCGCCCGAAGCCGAAACCGTCGAGCATGGTCCTGCATCCAGCCGGCCTGAAATGCCGCATCTTGTCGGTTGTCCGCGAACACCAATAGGCGCTTCCGATCCGCATGCTGGAGCATGTTCTGGGCGAGAACATGAACGTCAGCCACCGCTACGGCCCGAACTGGACGAGCTGGCTCTCTATATTCACCCAAGCGCTCTCCACCGCGTGCACCACAGGCTACACACCGCGTCAATCGCCCTGGACGTTCACCGGTTTCTCGCAGGACGAATAGCCGGACCAGTTCCCCTTCAACCCCACAACCGTCACATCGAGGCATTTCCTGAGGGTGAAGCGCACCGCATGCACGGCAGAAGTACACGGGCACACCGCGGCGCACTAAGCCTGGAGCGTCTGCGTCAACGTAGTCTGTGTCTTCCTGCGATATGAGCCGATCCACGAGAACCACTCGTCGACCCCCAAGAGGTTCTTCCAACGGACTCCAGAACCTTCGATCGTCGATCGCCTCTCCACCGCCCGGAACGTCACCAGTGAAAACGAGATCCGCGACGAAATGAGGAAAGTAGTGCTGTCCACAGGTCGTGCATGTTGTGATTGCTAGCCGAAAGAGCGCCGCCGCTCCGTCCTCCATTTCTGCAGCATCGGCGGAGAGCCACAGCCTCGGGCCGTCGAGATCCTTGGGGAAGGTTACTACTGCGCCGGAAACACCGGACGTGAACACATGAACAACCGGTCGCAACAGGGGGCGGCCGTCGCTGCGCGATGCAGCACCAAGTGCTAGCCAGCAGAGAATCTCCTCTTCTGACACTTGCCGGCCCACGTTTTCGGACAAGTTCTCAACCAAATCCATCAACAATCGCGGCGTTGCGAGTGACGCTGAGATCTCGTAGATAAGGTCAATCGCACTTAGCTTGTCGTAAAGAGACTGCTGCCAATCTCCGCTGTCAAGCGAATGTCCACTGAGCGATTTATATGCGGAGCTGACGAGCGTTCCGTCTTCCTTTTCGACGGCCTCCAAAATCATGCGTAGCTGAGTGGCGGGGTCCCCTGCGGGCGCAGGCGGCATTGAGCGATTGTCCTGCCAGTTATGGGGCTCGTACTCCTCACCTACCAGTGCGACACTGTCGCTTGGAACTCCGAAGAACCGCGACGCGAAGTTTCTACCCGCATCTGGGCCTCGCTCGGTGTCAACGATCGTGGCCGATGCAGCAATGCAAACGGTTTTTGGATTGCCACAAAACGCGCGAAGTCGCCGGATAAGGCACGCAGTCTCTGCACCTTCTGCGCCGGAGAATGTATGCGCCTCATCGAACACCAAGTAGTCTAGTCGCGCCTCGTCAAACATCTCAATGTCGCGTACACGCGTCAGTAACAACTCAAGCTGTTTAACGTTTGTTAACAGTATTCGTGGGCGTCCTTCCGGCGAGCGCATTTCTTCTCGGGAAACACGTTCCTCAGCCGGGTAGATTGCATATCGCTCACTTCCAACATCGCGTCGCGCAATCTCCTTGCGATAGCTATCACGCGATGCTCCAGTACTAAGTCGCCTACCGCTTGCATCCGCAGACTTCTCCGGCGTCTTACCGATGTACAGGCCGAAGCTAATGCCGGTGCCTGCAAGAAGCTCGCGAATGCGTTCTGTCTGATCTTCCGCCAATGCATTCATCGGATAGACGATGACGGCGCTGATGCCAGACGTTGCTTCTTGATCGCGCAGCTCCAGACACCTACTTATGATAGGATAGAGGAAGCATTCCGTCTTTCCAGAGCCGGTACCGGTCGAGATAACAGTCGTCTTTCCAGCGGCGATCGCGCGAATCGCGCTCTCCTGGTGCCCATAGAGGACTGGGAATGGCGCAAGATTGCCAATGTGGGAATGTAGCTGCCCCTCCTTGATGAGCTGTGGTAATGGAGGACCTTCTCGGAACGCCGGGCTAAGGCTGATATACGGTCCCTTCAAGAGTGGAGAGTTGCGCGTCTCCTCGAGATTGAGCAGTCGGCGCATCTGCTGGTAAAGCCTGGTGTCGGCTAATGGGTAGGTCGTGAGTTGGTACTTGAGGAAGTCACCCACCACTTTCTCGGTAAAGACAATCGGGTTGAGCATCGCCTAGCCTATTTTTCCTTTCCGAACCGGAAGTGCGTTCCCGAACAGATCGGTGGCGACCGGTCCACCGAAGAGATTAGAGGCGGTGCCTTCGGTTGAAGAAGGCGTTCTCTTTTCCGGCTCGCCTAGAAGCCGACGCAGATTCTCAGCATGCCGTTCGCACTCTTCCCACGATTCCTCGGAGGAGAGTTCCAGTTGCCATGGCAGGAACCGGGGTCCAAGTCTGGACGCAACCGGCTGGTGTTCCCTCGCCTGCTCGTCGTGGCCGAATCCGTAGTCGGTGAGACACAATTTCTCGGGCAAAAACCACCCTTCTCCGTCATTCTGCTCGACAAACGCCCGAAGGCCCATCTCCTTCAGGCTATGAAACGCCATCAGAGAGAGCACGGTGTGTCGGAGTGCAGGGTCCTTCTCTTTGTCCACCCGCCAGAACCCCTTGGGATCGAGGCGGCGGGAGAAAGCGTTGTCACGTAAGACGTTGATAGGTCGATCACAGTCCCGTAAAATCCACGACAGATCATCGTAGTCGAGCCCAAACAACTCAGCCACCACAGCATCCAGAATGCATCGGAGTCGAGTTCGCTCATGAGGTGTAAGTGCCCACCATCTTCTGTCGGCCCAAGCCCTGGCGACTCTCGGAAGCTGGTCTAACACTAGCGAGAAGCTGCAGTGGGTCGCTCCCAAACGAAGTGTTAGCGTGCTGACCAGGTCCGCAATTGTCTCACCATCGCCGGTGAGCCTGGGTACGGGCGTCTCGGCCAAGATGAAGTAATTGATGGTAAGTCCCCCGAGCCTCTGCCGGAGGCAGTAGTCGTACACGAAGGAGTTCAAGACCGCGCAAAGGACAGGAACCCTGGCCGGAATCCGTGTGCTCAGTACAGGCACCTTGTTCCCGCATGGCATGTCCGCCACGAGGGTTGCGATCATCGTGCGTGAGTTCGTGGCCGAGGCAACATCCATATAGCCAACCTTGATCCCGCGCCGTGCCTTTGGCAGCCCGTCCTTATCCTTTGCTCCTGCGTAGTCATCAGCACTCATAAGGAACTGCGGTTCCAACGCCTTAGCCTGCCAAGGGATTTCTCGCCAAACGGCTGTTCGACCCTTACCGCTAACCCACCCTTTCTGGCTGAAGTCGAACTGACCGACCATGCGTCCTTCATAAACCGGCAACGCCACTTCCACGACGTCTGACTCGGGGACCCACCCGGCTCCTAAGAGAGGCACCCAACCGACCTCCCCGGCTATTGGCGCTTCTTGTACGGATCGAGACCATTGAAGCCAACGCCCGTAGGCATCCGGACGGAGTCCCTGAGATTCCCACTGCAGACGCGGCGGGAACAGTTTGGAGTCATTCGTCATGTGAAACTCAGTCCGGTACTTGATACCCCAGCTATCTGGACCCTCGTCGCCAAGCAAGATGCTGTTTGAATAAAGCCTCTCTATTGCCTCCAGATCGCGCTGGGACTGTAGTTCGAGAATCGCTTTGAACGCTGGGCTAAACAGTTCGACCTGCTCCCTTGGGTAAGCAATGGCGAACTTGTCTCCCACCTCCCAATCGTGCAGCGAACGGCGCATGAAAGCGGTCCGAATCGCCTTCGTTTCCCCCCCTTTTTGAACAATGATCGGACAGAACTTGAACGAGCGGTGAATGTCGAAGATGGCGTCGCGATTCTCGAATCCAAATAGCCATTCCCACCGACAATGCTTGAGGAACAGTTCGCGCAACTCTGTTGAGCCCTTATCTGTGTACACCGCTGAAGGAACTATCATCCCTATTCGACCAGAGGTGCTTACCAGAGCATGTGAAATCTCCAGGAACATCTTGTAGGTGTTTATGTCCGCCGAGCCCTGATGGCGGAAGGGGTGTGCCGGATCGGCGTAGCCCTTGCGGTTCTTCCGTCGCTCTTGCCAAGTAGCGTGAGAAGCGAGATTTCGTGTGGACGATCTCGTAAAGCTAAAGTTCTCGCCGACTTCTTCCGGATCTCCGAATGGACGCGCGGCATTCTTCGTCCAGTTGGAGAGAGCCTTGAATCGCGAGGAGTATTCAAGCCACTCCTTCTCTATTTCGGACGTCTCTGTGAACAACTCTCTCTGTTTTCCGATGGCTTCTTGTTTGCCGTACGATCGATAGAGTGGGTCATGGTTGGAGAAGAACTCTTTGGAATTCGGCTTTTGCGTCTCCCAAGGCGGATTTCCAACGACCGCATCGAAGCCTGAGCCATTGCTGCGAAAAACATCCGGAAACTCCAACTCCCAGTGGAAGAAGCGATGAACCCTCGCAATATCCTCGACGATGAGATTTGTCTCGGAGACAGGTTTGAACTGCGACAGTGGCATCGGTGCATCCGCGAGCTTGTCCGAAGGCCAGAACCAGATCGCACACCAGGTGTCGAGGTCACGGCGAAGACGCATTATCGCTTGACTTCCGTGGAAAAGATCCTTGTAGGCCTGGGATCGTGTGTCCTCATCGCCGATGGATAGGCTGTGGACATACTCGACGTCCTTCAGCGCTTTCTCCCGAGTTTCAAGTGCGAACTGTGCAGCCTTGTTCTCGGCAAATAACTCAGGCTGGCCCAGCAGTCGCGCCATGTCGGACTTTACAGCCTCGCGCTTCGACTTGATTGCGTTTGTCCATGCCGCCCTCTCAAAATGCGTACCGTTCCTGTGTTCCTTGTCGCCGCCTTCCCGGTTCCAGGCAAGCACGGGATAATCAAGAAACCGGTCGAACCAACAGCCGACAAGGGAATTGCCGCACTTGAGCTTGTGATCCAGGAATTCGAAAGGCAGTTCGCGGTCCATCGTCTCGATCCATAGCGCCATTTGGCCCAGTTCGACCGCCAATGGGTCGAGGTCCACCCCGTAAAGGCAGCGCTCCACCACATACCGTTTGAGCCTTGCCTTCAATCGCTCTTCAAAATCCGGATCGTCGGGCGACACGGGGAGGGTTTCTTCGAGCAGGCTGTTCGTGTCTTTTCCATCCGCCAGTCTGCACAGAGCACTTTCGCCGTGAGCCTCGATGCGGCCATGATGATAGAGGCTTTCATAAAGTGCTTGCGTCAGAAACCGGAGTGCTGCCACCAAGAAGGACCCGGAGCCCATCGCGGGATCACAAACCTTTAGGCTGAGGATCTCCTCGGGCAGCTTCGGCGCCCACTCACGGATAATTTCGAGCCCGGAGCGTTGGTCGATTTCCTTGCGCAAAGGGTCATAGGCGAGCGGTTGCAGAGTTCGACGTGTCGTTGGCACAGCAAGTTGTGGTCGAGTGTAGAATGTCCCAGCGCCCTTTCTCGTTCCACCCCATCGGACCAGGAACCAATCACCGGGCAGCACAATCCGTGTAACCAAAGCGTGAGCGGCCGCTTCCACCGCTTGCTCGTATCGCGCCTGTGATTCCGCAGTGAGTCTTCCGCGAGGCTTGGCGACAAGCTTGCCTGCCATAACGGCTCGTATGGCCCAGGCATGAGCCCGTTCACGACAAAGACGCGCTTCATCGCCGTCGTCGACGTCCTGATCCGGAATCACTTCGATTGGTACTTCTGGCTCTTCCTCGCTTTCCTCATCTTCTAATGGCTCTTCTTCGTCGTCGTTTTCTTCGGCGTCTTCGCCATCCAATTTTCTTGACTTCTTGAATTTCTCGACTAGGGAAGACAGCGTCTTATCATCCATTTGTTCCAATCTCGAAAGAGGCAATGCCGGCTGATCGCCAACGTTCACGAAAAGAATCGACTCGTCGGCTTCCGTCCTCCTTAACTCATAGTCCAATAGCCCTTCATAGAGGATGCCGATGTACTCTGATGAGAGGTCAGAAAAATCCACAGGCGCTTCCACCCAAATACTGCCTCGCCCCTGACGGACTTTCACTTTGCTACGGCAGAGCAGCTCAAGGATTCTATGGACCGTAGCGTCCGCGGGAGTATTACGTGTGTCTTCAAATGCACCGAGCGCCTTCAGAATCAAGTCCTTAGAGTTTCTGTCACCAGGCACGAAGAGGCCGCCACCATATCTCAACACAGGTAGGGCTTCGTGATCCGATCCTTCGTAGACCAGACGGAAGAGCGATAGCATTCGCGGCCATGCTGAGCATCGGTCTCGCAATCTCTCGTGTCCCCTGCCCCCCGCCTGTCGATCTAATTGCTCTCGCAATCCTTGGATTCCATATGAGCCATGATAGATGGGGTTATCTCGAGGCAGAAGATCACGTGCTTCCGCAAACAAAACGACTACACAACGCATTACTACGCGAGTTGCAGCCACGTAAATTGCCCTGCGGGTTTCCGCATCATTGTCAAGGTCCCTAAGGGTTCCGGCACTCTCTCGAATTGTGAGTTCGACCGCTTGTCGAACCCGTTCCCCGAGCAAAGTGGATAATTCTGCTTGGCCTTGCCGGGACGCCAGGATCGCTTGAACAAGAGCCGGAAGTTCATCCGGTTCCGCTGCAGTAAGCGAGTCCGATCCCAGAAGGATTCGTAGTGCATCGAGCTGTGGCGCGGGATTGCCGGATTCAAACCAGAACTCTACATCCCATTCGCACCACGCCTCGTAATCGCTGCCAGCGTGGATCAGCCGCCATTGCACACCGTTCGTAATGAGCGCGATCAGGCGGCCTGTTCGACGGAGCCACTCGACTACGAGCGATATCTCCCTGCGACCGCGGCCGATTCCCAATCGCTGCGAATCTTCGGTGACAAAGACAGGGAAGGTCCAGCCGTTCGGTGCCATCCAAATACGTCTCGGCTTAACACTTCGCCCATTCGCCATCTTGTGACCCCAGCTTGCGTCTACCGCGTTGCCCTTCTTCCAGCCGTCAGGACTTAAGCCGAGAACTTCATCGAAGACCGTATCAAGAAGACGAGATGTGGCATCGCTCCCTCCTGCTCGTGCAAGCGTGACGGAACGACGTAACGCTTCGGTCTTGTCGCGCCTTAGCGGAAATGTGCCATACGGAAAGCATTCCATCAGCTTGGAAGGTGCAATAAGCAAACCGCCGTGCTTGAGGGAAGACCACCAATTTGGCTGGTCGACGTCGCCTCGGAGAGTAGTCATAGGCGGATCTCCACTGTTACAGGGAAGACGTGAACCTGGCCCCTTAGGGCAAACCGTTGTGGAACAACGTAATCAAGTACTCGATCGCGCTCATTTTCCAGATACTCCAACAGGCCTCGCAGGTTTCGCTGGCGATTCTCGAGTTCTGATTCCAAATCCTTCAGCCGTTCCTCAGCGATGCGTCTATCTTCGTCGAAGAGCACCCCCTGCATCATTTCTGCAATCAGCTTGTTTCGCTCGCGGGCGATTGTGTTGATCTTGGTCTCCGACATTTGTTGCTTGACCTCGGCAATTCGGTTGGTGAAACGCTTCTTTTCGTCGGATTGGGCTGCTTGCCGCACATCGATCATCTTCGCTGAGATTTCGTCGTTCAGCACGATTGAGTACTTCTGCAATCTGTCGGCAATTTCGCTCTCTACCTCATCCCAAATGTCCTGAGCGCGACGAATGGCCGATGCATCCAAGACAGTCGGTGCGGGTCTGTCCTTCGCTGCGGCCACATGAGGGAGCAGATCACCGACCGTTCCGTCGGCGACAGGAAATCGTAGTGTGCGAACCCAGTGATGAAAAGGTTCCCGCAACAGGTTTACACCCATCTCTTCGACCGTTAGGAGAACAAGAGCCTCTGCGCCGGATGGCAGGTCACCGTGCCGGACGGTCCACCGGCTTTGGGTTGGTCCGTCTGCGGCACCGGGGAACCGTTCACGCGCGATCGTCGCCAGTGCCAATTTCACGACTGGATGTCCGAGATGCAGCAACACGGTATCCTTTGCACTCCGGAAAATGGGGCGCCCACTTCTAACCTCAACCAGGCATTCGGGATCGAAAAGGAGCTGGCGCAGCGGCCCCAGTTCGCGTCCACTGTTAATTCGCACTGAATCGTCCAGTACGTTTTCCCATCGCGCAGGCAGAGGCTGCAGGAGGCGGTAACGACCGTTTCCGACGTCTTCGAGCCTTGGCAGGCCGACCTTTATACCTAGGGCTGTTTCCACTGTCCATCGTATCGTATCAGGATTGAGGTCAATTTCATCCTTGAAGCTTGCGACGGCACTAAGCTCCTCGCCGCCCAGATCCTGATCGTGTTCGAACTCAGCTCGGTCCTTTCGTTCACGGACCCCGTCCTCGATGCCACGCTCAATAAGGGATGCGTCGATGTTGTCGAGGAAACGGCGCTCAAATGCGCGATCGAAGACTTCTCCCATGGATCCTAGATCTTCGCGAATGGAGTTAACCTTGCCGATGACGTAGGAGAGGAACTTGAGATCGGCATCTTCGTCGCTCGTAAAATGGAAGACCTCCACGTCGCGCGCCTGGCCGTGGCGGTCTAGGCGGCCATTACGCTGATCCAGCCGAGCCGGATTCCACGGAATGTCGTAGTGCAATAAGAGTCTTGCCGTCTCCTGAAGGTTCAAGCCCTCTGATGCAACATCGGTTGCAACTAGGATTCGTACAGGATCGTTAGGATCATTGAAGGCCTGCTTGACCTTGTCGCGCACCTCCTCCGGCAAGCCTCCAAATAGAACTCTAATGCGCAGTTCGTCGGGAAACTCTTCTCGGAGCCTGCGTTCAACATAGTCTAGGGTCGTCTTGTATTCCGTGAAGATGACTAGGCGTTCATCTTCAACCCACGTATCGCCTATACGCAGCCTTTGCCGGATGAGATCTAGAAGGCGGTCGAAGCGGGCATCAGAACTGGGCGCTTTGGCATCGCCATCTTCGCCGGGTGACAGCCCCAATGCCATAAGAGCCGCGTCCACATTACCTATTCGATCCGCGTGAATCTCTGCAAGCCCTTTGAACCAAGCACCTGTTGCTTTAACTGCATGTCGGACACGGATTTCTGCTTCCTGCTCATCGATTACCTCTTCTTCTGCGGCTCTTCGCGCTGCGATGACCACCCTTTGGTCGGCTTCCTCTTGTTCGACACCTTCTCTGAACCGGTGCCAAGAGTCGGCGAATGAATAAGGACACGACAGTAATCGCTTGTTCAGCACTTCGATTGCGAACGAAGCAGGATCCGAACGATCGCGCGCAGCTGCTTTCCGAAATTCGCGGAATGCCGTCGATACCCTCTGTTCTTCTGAACCAAGAAACAATGGGAGAGGCGTGAGATGGCGCTCGGAGAAACGCGGTATCCGGCCGATCCGACGATCTTGCTCGATGATCTCGTGCTTAAGCCTGCGAACAACAACCTGCTTGATCCGGTCTTTCTCCGATTGGCTGAACTCGGACTTTTGAGTGAATCGCGCAGGATCGAGTTGTTCTAACAGACCCGTGAAGCTGCGTGTGTGGCCATTGTGGGGTGTTGCCGTAAGAAACAGCTTGTGTTCGAAATATGGGGCAATACGCCTCAACATCTTGGCAAGTTCACTGTCGTCACCAAATCCGGAGGGAGTCAGGTTATGAGCTTCATCAACGATCAATAGATCCCAGGGCATCCGCGCATGCTTCATGTGGCCGATGCACACTGAGAGAAACTGCTCCAGTACATCCGCTTGGCGAAGGTAGTGATAAGAGGAAATTATGCGAGGGAATGTTCTCCAAGGATTGGCGTCAAGGCCAAGCCTCTTCTGAAGATAGTAGGTTGACGCTCGATCAACCAGGTCGGATGACAGGGCGAATTTTTCGAGCAACTCCTGCTGCCACTGGCTGCAGAGCGATGCTGGCGTCAACACCAACACGCGTTGAATTCGACGTCTGACGATCAGTTCTGTCAGGAGCATGCCAGCCTCGACGGTCTTGCCGAGACCCACATCATCTGCCAGGAGAAGCGATACCCTCGGCATATCCAGCGCCTTCGCGATCGGCACAAGCTGATAATCTTCGACCTGAATCGAACCGAAGAGAGGGGCGGCTATAGGCACGCATGTCCCTTCCTCCGCAACGCCGAATCGACTTAGGGCGGTCCACCGAACTGCTCGCTGCAGCGCATCGAAATTGTCTCCAGACATTGGTCCAGCTTGAGAGATTCGCGGGAGTTGCGCGGGTTCAATGAGCTTTGTGGAAACCTCGCGCTCCCAAAGGATTTGGTCGCTCTGGATGCCGTCAGCGTCCATGTATTCCAGGCGGACCATATGCAGGCGACCGCCTGCGCCGTCGTAGGGCTCGACGGAATCCACGACGGCACGTCTATTCCGAATAATGGCCAGCATACCTACTCGGGGTAAGCCGGGTTTGGTGTCGGATACCACTCAATTCACTCCTGGAGTTCTAAGACGATTCGACCGGAAGTAGGCCAGAATACCATCCACTACTTCACGTGACCATAAGATTCCTCTAATCCGCCCGGTTATGCGGGTGGAGAACAAATCGATTCCGAGAGTTTATCTGACAGCCCAATTGCCAGCCTAGCCGACAGCGCTTCAAATCAACAATTTGGGAGTGCGGACGACAAGGCGGTCAAAATCGAACAGGGAATTGCCCCACGATACCGCGCGGAAATTGTCAGGCGAGCCCATTTTGACAGCCCAGTTGACAGCCTAGCCGACAGCCTTGCAGTTGAACCAGCGGACCAAGTGGACGGAAGGGCCATCAATACCGTACGCGGGAGTAACTCAGCATACCATTTGGACATTGCCAGGTCGAACTGCGGCTCAGAAGGTCGCAATCGGTCGGCGAAATCTGCTGCCGCGAGATTGCCCATTCCGCATTGCCTAGCATTCGCTGACGAGCACGTGCAACTCGAAAACGTGTCCCGTGACGGCCATAGATAGCTTCTTCGTCCCGATTTGCGAGCCAAGATAGCCACAGAGCCTCATTTCTCAGGTTGCTGCCGGCCGGCCTCAGAGCCTTGCGGAAGTTCGAAATGCGTCCAGAATGCACCACCATCGAATTTCCCAGCGATTCCAGAGTATCCCGCACCTCCTCCGTTCGTCTAAAGCGTGGTGTGCGCCGGCTCCGCGCACCGGGGGGAAGTAAGTTGTAGTGAAGCTGTTCGCGCTCAGTCTTTGTGCCTTGATCGGGACGCTGGGTTGCGATGCGCAGAGCGTCAGCCATTCGGGAAGCCAATGGTCGGGGCAGTTCAGCCCTTTCTACGCCTACGATGGCAAGCGGGTTCTGACATGCGGAGGGCCGTACGCTTTTCTGTGGGAGGCCGGCACGGGGCGGTTGATTCGGCGCTTCGATACCCACAAAGGAAATACTAGCTGCGTTGCTCTCAGCCCAGACACCCGATTGGTTGCCGTAGGCGGCCTTATAGCGCCTCCATGGAATCGCATGCCGCCCGATCCTACGATTCGCGTGTGGGATGCCCGCACCGGCAAGCGGCTCGCCGTTTTTGAAGGATTCAATGCTACGGTCGAATCGGTAGCTTTCAGCCCAGACGGCAAGCGAATTGTCGGCACGGATAACACCGGCGCGATTCGGGTTTGGGACATCGGCACGAAGAAGCAGATGCTCGACATCGAGCCTCCGCCGAATACGATCGCGTCCAACAAATCAGTCGGCTTCAGCCCGGACGGCAAGACGATCCTTTGCCTGAACGCCGGTGGATTTCACGCCATCGTCTACGATTCGATGACGGGAAAAGAGATTTGCCGCACTCCGCAGGGCTTCATGGAGACCGCCGTTTTCAGTCCGGACGCGAAAACGATCCTCACCTCCTCCACAGACCGCATCGCTCAGATTTGGGATGCCACGACCGGCAAGGAGATACGGCGATTCGTCGGACATCGTGGGTTCGTCCACGACGCACAGTTTATCGAAGGCGCAAAACGGGTCGTGACCGGAGCGCGGGACAAGATGGTGAAGATCTGGGATCCGGCGACAGGAAAAGAGTTGCAGAGCCTTCCGAATCCGGGAGCGGTGGACCGGATCGCGATCGCCGCCGGCAGATACTGCCTGGCCCTTTGGGAGCCGAATAACGGCGTTGAGGTCCCATTCGGCATGACACTTTGGGATTTGGCAACGGGAAAGGAGATTCGGCGGTTCAATCACTGGGATACCGAGGGGCTGGTCGGTTTCGCGCCGGATGGAAAGAGCTTCTATACCCTCGGCCGTCAGTGGCAGAAGTCCGTCATGCGAAACACTCAAACCGGGTTGGTGATGCGCGCGGGGTGCATTATCGCCCACGATGCGTACGGCCTGCAAGGAAGAGAAAACCGAGTCTCGAACGACTTTCGAGCGGGGAGTAGCTGGAGCGAGACCCGCTTCAATCCCACGCTCGACTGGGATGGGAAGCGGGTTCTTGAGGCGCGCTTCCAGGGCATCAGCCTGTGTGATACCGAGACGGGAAAGACGTCGGCGCTAGCTGGCAGCGGCACTCCCCAAGACGGCGCGGTCGCGTTCAGCCCAGACGGCAAACTGATAGCCACAGCCAGTGGGGGAACTAAGCCCAGTTCGGAGGAGCCGTCGACGGATCGGTCACTGCGGCTGTGGAATGCGGACGACGGTAAGCAGGTTGCCCAGCTTGAGGGCGCGGAAAACCCGATCGAGACCCTCCAATTCTGTCCTGACGGCAAGCGCATCTTGACCACCGAAACAGGCGGCGCGATCCGAATTTGGGATGTGGCTTCTCGGCGCGGGCGGCTCATCGCCACCGATACAGACGGCGAGGCGCGATGGAGTCATGACGGAAGGCTCGTTCTTGCTCTAATGGATGGGTGCTCCAAAGTCCGTGTGTTGGTTGTGGCGAAAGGCAGGAGATTGCGGGACATTGCAGAGAAGGACGGGACCGGTGGATTCGAAACGGCGGTGTTCAGCCCGGATGGGCACAGCATCTTGACCGCATCCCTCAACGGCATTGCGCAGATATGGGACATCCGCACCGGGAAAGAAACACAACGATTTGTCGGCCACTCAGGTTATGTCGTTGATGCTTACTTTACGAACGACGGAAGCCGCATCGTGACGGGCGGAGAGGACGGGACGATTCGAATCTGGGACGCCGCGACGGGCAAGGAGCTGAACAATCTCCATAATGCGGGCACCGTCTGCCGAACATTGCTCAGTCCGGACTGCAGGTACTGCTTGGTGAAATTCAATCCAACCCCCGATAACGGCGTCGGTCCCAACGGCAGCGCGCTTTGGAACCTAGAGACCGGCAAACAGGTTATTCGACTCGGCACGTTCAACATCGCCGACGACGGCCTCATCGGCTTTGCGCCGGACAGCAAGAGCTTCCTCACCGTGGGATGGTGGATCGATGGCCAGCTTTCGGAGTTGCGGAGCGTGGAGACGGGCCAAATCATTCGATCGTGGAACCTCGGCGGCTGACAGTACTGGCGCTATCCAGCGGTGGGAGCGGAGTACCACTTCGAATGTCCCTTTGCACCAGGTCAGCCGGTGGCCATGGGTCGGATCGGCGTGATCGGCATGACCCACCCAAAATTAACTATGTAGCTCCGTGTTCCCGAAGCAGTTTCGCGACCGCAGTTGCTTTGTGAATCTCCGTCTCCTGCAATGGGGTGCGACCGGCCGGATTCTTTGCCTGGAGGTCAGCGCCGCGCGCAATCAGGACCTCGGCGACCGTCCTTTGATTGCCATGCGCGGCGGCGTGAAGCGGCGTATCTCCCCAGTGATCATTCTGATTGCGAGCATTGATGTCCGCTCCATGATCTAGGAGGACACTCACAACTTCCGGATGCCCTTTCCAGGCAGCGCAATGGAGCGGCGTCGAGCCGTCCGTGTCCTTCGCGTTGATTAGGGAGCGGTCGGTCTTTAGGAGCTCGCGAACGGCTGCGGAGTCTCCTGCTTTCGCGGCTTTGATGATGAACTTATCAGGGGTGTTGCCTGGCATGATTCAATGTTACTCCAATCATTCCGACCGATTTCGACCGAGAATCACCAGTGCGATGCCGCCCAATATGGCAACGGAGGCAAGCGCCAAGCGTAGAGTTGCATGCTCGCCCAGGAACAGTATGCCTCCCGTCGCCGCAATTACTGGAACGCTGAGCTGCACTGTCGCCCCATGGGTGGCCTTCAACTCTTTTAGCGCCGTGTACCAAACGGCGTAGCCAACTCCTGAAGCAAGAGCGCCGGACGCAATTGCATACCAGGCACCCGCGCCAAATGAGATTGAAGACGGCACGGCCAATCTCAGCGCCACAGCAAAAGGGACGGCACGCAAGAAATTCCCCGCCGTAATCTGCGTTGGATCGCCGGCGCCTCTGCCGCGCAGCGAATAGACACCCCAAGCAACGCCGGCGGCAAGCATCAACGCGGACCCCTGCAGCGGTGGCGCGGTGAGACCGGGCAGCAAGAGGCCGACCAGACCGCCGAACGCGAGCGCCAATCCGGCTACCTGCCGGAGCCGAAAGCGCTCCCCAGACCAAAGCCCATACCCGATCATCGTGGCCTGAACCGACCCAAAAAGCAGCAACGCGCCAGTCCCCGCAGGCAAACTGATGTAGGCAAACGAAAATTCGGCTGCGTATGCGAAGAGGGCAAGCGCCGAAAGCCAATTCCCCGGCGGATTGAGCGGTCCACCTCGAAGCCGCGTGATTAGCCACAGAACCACCGCGCCGGAAAGGATGCGAATGGCCGTGAATGTCGCCGCGTCGATGCTTGTTTCTTTTAGCGCCAGTCGGCAGAGGAGGGAGTTTGCCGCGAAGGCGATCATCGCGAGTAGAGTGATCACAAACACCGGCGGACGCGACTTCAATCAGTTCCTGCTGTCATTCGCCTTGTCCCACTCACTGCCAAGCGGTTGCCAGTCGATCGATGCCACGACTGAACGTATCTTACCCACTGAACTGTGGCAGCCACCTGGATTGCGCCTCAAGCATCTCGTCCACCATCGTATGGATTTGGGGTAGGGTGCAGACGGCGGCGGTGAGCGGGTCTAACATGACGGCATGGTGCACCGCGTCGCGGTCGCCCGACAGAGAGGCTTCGACCACCAACTCTTGCACATTGATGTTCGTCCGATTGACGGCCGCCAGCTGCTTCGGCAGCTCGCCGATGACCACGCCCTGAACCCCGTTCCCATCTACAAGGCAGGGAACCTCGACGCAGCAGCCTTGGGGCAGGTTGGTGATGAGGCCGGCGTTCGGCACATTGCCGTTGATTCGGATCGGTTGGTTTGTTTCCATCGCCTCGATGATATAGGAGCCATATTCGTGCGTGCGCTCTATGTTCTCACCGCTCGTTTCCGTCCGCGCAAGACTATGCCGCAGATACCCGCCCGTGCGCCCAAAGTCAAACCAGTGGTCGCCCGGATTCTTAAAGCGAGGCGCCAGCTCTTTTTCCACCATGCGCGCGGACTTGCGAAAGTAGGGAACATATTCGCTGGCGTGCCCGCTGGATTCGGTGACGAAGAAGCCGAGACTTTTCATGAGGTCCGTCCGGACCGGTTCTTCGTCGATTACCTCCTGCCGATCCAACGCCTTCCAAACCCGTGGATAAAGGTCCTCCGATCCGCGCCGGAAACTGAGGAACCATGCTTGATGATTGATGCCGGCGCAGAGATAGGCGACCTCATCATACGGCGCCCCGATCCATCGCGCCAGCATTTCGGAGGTGCCCTGGACGCTGTGGCACAGACCGACGTGCGGGCGGCCGGTCCCCTCCGCAATCGCCCAGCAGTTGATCGCCATCGGGTTTACATAGTTCAGCAGCATGGCGTCCGGATCCATCTCTTCGCACAAATCCAGCAGCACGGGAATTGTTCGAAGGCCGCGGAACACGCCACCGGGACCGAGCGTGTCACCCACGCACTGCTCCACGCCGTATTTGCGTGGGATTTCGATGTCTAGCTCGTACGCCTGCAGCCCGCCCTGCTGGAATGTTGTGATGACATACTTCGCCCCCCGCACCGCCTCTTTGCGATCAAGCGTCGCTTCCAGACGCGTTTTCAATCCCCGCCGGTCGATCATGTCTTGCACCATGCGCCGACTGCTCTCGAGTCGAATCGGATCGATGTCCATCAGGGCGATCGTGCAATCCCGCAGGGCCGCAGTGAACAGAATGTCGCAGCACAAATTGCGCGTAAACACCCCGCTCCCCGCGCCGATCAATGCGATCTTTGCCATCTACATCATCTGCCCGCGAGGAGTATCGGTCGGTCGGTTCCATTCCGCTTCGAATATCTCCCTTATCGCCGCCAGGGTGATGTCGACGTCGTGGCCTTTGATCTGCCGATAGGCGTTCGCCACATGCCGCGCCAGATCGACCAGCATGATGCCCCACGTTCCGGGATCGTCCCATAGGTCCGGCCGCAAGGCCACTTCCATCTGACCGCTCGCGGCCCAAATTCTAGCAATCTCCACCGCCCCGCGGTCGCTTTGCGCCTGCGGCGGCACAGGCAGCGCTCCTGAGTGTTCCATCGCTGATTGACTCCTTTCCAGGCCCCATTATGATGCGACGACGGGTAAAACCGGACTGCCGTGAACCCTGTGGAGCAAAATCAGATCGCTTTTGCGCGCGAACGGTTCCGCCTACCTGGGCACACCGTGTTCGAAAAACCCTACGCGTTGTGGGGCGTATCGTCGCGTCCGGCGGGTCATAGCTGCGTCACCGCCTGCCGATTCGACGCCGACAAATTGCACAGTCAAATCGATCGCATCTTGCGCGAATACCAAAAGGTCGGCAGTCCTGCCAACTGGACCCTGGGACCGTGCGCAACCCCAGACGACCTCGGAAAGATCCTGCGGCGGGAGCGGAGGTTCATGGGCCCTATGTACCTGCCTGGGATGGAACTGGACCTGAAGAAATGGAAGGCCGGAAAACCGGAGCATCCCTCATATCGTGTGGAAGACTGGGAGCCGATCATCGCCCAACAGCATCCCTGGTCGCTGTGGGTGCCCAAAGCCGCGCGGGCGGACACGCACACCATTTTGCAACAGCTGCAGGCGCTGGGCAACACGCATAACTTCGTCTGCCACGTCGGCGGATGGCTGGCGAGCGCCGCGACGGTCTTCATCGCCGACGGCATCGCCGGCATTTATGACGTCGTGACAAAGAACGAATATCGCCGACAGCACGGCGCGACCGCGGTACTGACCGAGGCCCTCTCATTTGCCCGCGACCACGGCTGCCACGTCGCGATATTGCAAAGCCACAAAAAGGCGGCGAGCCTCTACGCGCGCCTCGGCTTCGTCGAAACCTGCATGTTCACGGTGATGTACTACTCCCGCGCACGCGCGGAGAGAGACGCGGCTGCCGCCTCCCATTAATGCCCGATTGGACTTCGGCCAACGATCATCGTATAATATGGATAGAATGTCAACACAAACACTGAGAGGAACGTGGGAGGAAATTGCCGGGAAATATGGCAAGGAGTTGGCCGGCAAAGAGGTGGAGGTGCGGGTCCTGAGTATCGGTAAGGTGGGACAGGTCTCGGAGGCTGACTGGAATTCTGCAATGGCAGTCTTTGAGAAATACTGCTCTGAATTGCCAGTGTTGCCGTTGGAAGTAACCTCCACGGAAAATCTGTACGACTAATGGCTGAACGTTATCTGGTTGACACAAGCGTACTACTGCGTTTGGCGATCTTGACGGATCCCGACCACGGCATCGTCCAGCATGCGATTCACAAACTTATCGTAGCAGGGATTGAAATACGCTGCACGACCCAGTCAATCCGGGAATCCTGGTCTGTTCTGACGCGCCCGAAGGACGTCAACGGTTATGGACTGTTACCTGACGTGGCGGGCGAGGTGATTGACGGACTGCTGCAGATTTGCACTCCGCTGGACGATTCGCCTGAACAGTTCGACATTTGGACGGCCTTGGTCCGGGAGAACCAGGTTTCCGGTAAGAATTGCCACGACGCAAACCAGGTTGCGGCAATGAAGTATCACGACATTAGCCGGGTACTCACCCTTGATGCCCGAGACTTTCTGCGGTACGGTTTCGTTTCAATTGTTTCGCCGAGCGACGCCTTGGCAGAATAGTCCAAGAGAACGTTGGAGCGAGTCAAATTCGCAACACCTATCGTCAGACCGTATTTACACGTCCTGACCTAAGAACGTCCCCTTCTGCAACTCCTCGTACGCCTGCTGCAGCTCCTTTTGCGTGTTCATCACGATCGGCCCGTACCACGCCACCGGCTCTTGCAGCGGTTTCCCGGAAACCAGCAAGAACCGGATCCCTTCTTCGCCGGCCTGAACAGTCACCTCGTCACCGCTATCAAACAGGATGAGCGAGCGGTTTTCGGCCTCTTGCGGCACAATCGTATCCGCCCAGCCAACTCCTTCCGTTGGCACCGCAAGCGGCTCGGAGGCGTTGCAAAACTTGCCCGAACCCGCGAAGACATACGCGAACGCATGGCTGGTGGTCTCCACCGGAAGAGACCTGCGTTTGCCCGGCGCGACCGACACGTCGATGTAGACCGGGTCGGCGGCGATGCCCTCCACCGGCCCGCGCTTGCCCCAGAAGCTGCCGCAGACCAGCCGCACATGGGTACCATCGTCGTCGGTGATCTCCGGGATTTCGCCCTCTTTCACCTCTTGGTATCGGGGCGCGGTCATCTTCAGCGATGAGGGCAAGTTGGCCCAAAGTTGGAAGCCGTGCATCCGCCCTTCCGGGTCGCCTTTCGGCATCTCCTGGTGGATGATGCCGCGGCCGGCGGTCATCCACTGGATGTCGCCGGGGCCGATTGCGCCGCTGTTTCCCATGCTGTCGCCATGCTCTACCGTGCCGGCCAGCACATAAGTGATCGTCTCGATTCCCCGATGCGGATGCCAGGGGAATCCGGCCAGATAGTCCTCAGGAATATCGTTGCGAAAGTCATCCAAAAGGAGGAACGGGTCGAAGTCGGACGTGTTGCCGAAGCCGAACGCGCGGCGCAGATGCACCCCCGCCCCCTCCAGCGTCGGCTTGGCCTTGATCAGTTTCTTGACGGGTCGGATGGACATGATGCCTCAATCGTACCCGGTGGTATACCCTCGACCGATCGGCAGACACACCAACGCGGGTCTTGGTGGTCGCCGATCGATAGGAATCGGAAAGACGACCCGCGCCTACGCGGCGACCTCCGGACAGCACTCCGCATAACTTTGGATCCCTCTCCTCCGCTCATACCAACCCTGCGAGCGAGTGACAATCCGCACCACCGCCAGCATCACAGGTACCTCGATAAGAACCCCCACCACAGTAGCGAGCGCAGCGCCGGAGCGGAAGCCGAACAGAGAAATCGCCGTTGCGACCGCCAACTCGAAGAAGTTGCTTGCCCCTATCAACGAAGACGGCCCGGCAACACAGTGCGGCGATCCCAAAGCCCGATTCAGAAGGTAAGCGAGGCTGGAATTGAACACAACCTGAATCAAGATCGGGACAGCCAAGAGCGCGATCACCAATGGCTGCGCCAAGATCACATCGCCCTGGAATCCGAACAGCAACACCAATGTGGAAAGCAGCGCAACCAGCGAGACGCGGTTTAGCGCCAGGATAGTGCGGCGCAGGCTCTCCTCGCCCTTCCGCCGCAGCTGAACGCTTCGCCACACCTGGGAGATCGCGACCGGAATGACGATAAAAATCAGCACGGAGAAAAACAGCGTGGCCCAAGGAACCGTGATGGAGGACAGACCCAGCAATAGTCCAACAATCGGACCGAAAGCGAAGATCATAATCAGGTCGTTGAGCGCCACCTGCGTGAGCGTGAAGGTCGGCTCCCCTCGGGACAGATTGCTCCACACGAACACCATCGCTGTGCACGGAGCGGCCGCAAGCAGGATCAACCCCGCCGTGTAAGCGTCGATCTGATCGGGGGGCAGCATGGGCCGAAATATGTTCGCGATGAACAGCCAAGCGAAGAACGCCATGGAGAACGGCTTGACGAGCCAGTTGACGAACAGCGTGACGCCCGACCCCTTCCAAAACCGCCCGACCTGGCGGAGCGATGCAAAATCGATTCGTAACAGCATCGGAACGATCATCAGCCAGATCAAAACGGCGACCGGGATGTTCACGTGCGCATATTCCAACCGGCCGATGGCCTGGAACGGCCCCGGCGTGAGGCGGCCCAGGGCGACCCCCACCCCAATGCAAAGGAACACCCAAAGAGTCAGGAATCGTTCAAAAACGCTCATGATTTCTCTCCATTGTACACGCGGGTCGTCTTGCCGATTGCTCTGAATGGCCGATTCCAAGGTCGGTGAGATGGGCTAACTATGGACTATTCCTGCGTATCCCAAAGGCACTGATCGAAGTCAACGATCTTGTTCTTCTTGAAATCGATCCCCACGACCAATTGGTCCGCCGTCATCCCTTTCGTGTGGCCGTCCAAGAACGACACGGTGAACTGTTCGGTGTGGAAGGGATAGCAATAGCCGTATGCCTGCGGGTTGGTCTTGCAATACGGGCTTGATGGCTCGCCGTTCCCCATGGTGTAACAAAGCCAGCCCCCGGCCCCGCCCGCTGTGGCCGGAAGTTTGCCCCAGAGCACGCCCCTATTCGGCCGGATCGGTGCGTCGATGATATATCTACCGCCGCCGATCGGTGCTCCTTTACTGTCGCGCGACCATGCGCTGTCGACAAATAGGACCGTATTTGCCGGCGATGCCACCTCTGATTGAGTTGCAGGCATCACCCACGGCAATCCTCGAACGTGCTGTTCCGGGGAGAGCCAAACATGGTTGTATCCGACGTTTGTGTGAAAGAAGGTGGCCATGCGCTTCGCTTCGCTCGTGACCGAAGTTGGCACCGCTTGGCCGCTCCGCGGATCGGAGGCATAAATCTCAGGCTTGCGATAAGCGGGATCGGCCGGGCAGCGCAAATGGGTGAGGTCCTTGAAGTACGGCCACAGTGCCATAGTCCAAGGGAAATCGGCATTTGGAGGCGTCAACTTCGCCCAACTTCGACCGGTCAGGCCGTTGCCTCCAGCCGGAGGAAGCAGATCGTCGTTATCGTTGGCATACATGATGATCGCCTTGATCATCGTGTTGTGGTGAGCCATGCAGTCTCGCTGCAGATCGTCGGAAGGAACCAAGACACCGCCGACAACCCATGCGCATGCCAACAGAACTGCTAAGACGGACAATAATCGTCGCATATTACATCTCCGTTAGGTATGTTACCATGCTAGTCTAGGCGTTCGTTGACCGCAAGGATTCAGCTTGAAGAACGCGGCCGAATTTTGGCACAAACAGGGTCTATGTCCTATACGTCGAATACGTCCGATTAGACCTATGATCCCAATCCTTCTCATCTCAGGACTCCTCATGCAAAACTCCAACAACCTACTCTGGTATCGGCAGCCCGCCGCGGCGTGGGTGGAGGCGATGCCGCTTGGCAACGGGCGCATCGGCGCGATGGTGTATGGCCGGACGCAGGATGAATTGATAAGATTGAACGAAAGCACCGTCTGGACCGGCGGGCCCTACGACCCGCTGGGAGATGGCGAAGGGGCCAAGGCGCTGCCGGAGATCCGCCGCCTGATCTTCGACGGCAAGGGCCGTGAGGCGGAGGCGCTTTTCGACAAGGCGATGATGTCCAAGACCGGCGAAATGGCCCAATACCAGCCGCTCGGTGATCTGAAGCTGACCTTCCCCGGCCACGGCCTCCCGACCGATTACCGCCGGGAGCTGGACCTGGACACCGCCATCGCCCGCGTCACCTACATAGTTGGCGAGGTGACCTACACGCGGGTACTGTTTATCTCCCACCCCGACCAGGTGATGGCCGTGCGAATCACCGCCGATAAGCCCGATTCGATCACGATGGAAGCGACATTGGACGGCCGCGTCAACCTGCGCGATAACACGGACGCAAAGTTCACGGTGGCGGGCGAGAAGCCGAACTCGGTGATTCTGAGCGGCAACACCGCCTCCTACGGCGGCGGATCGGGACTGCGATACGAAGCGCGGCTGACAGCATCGGTGGAAGGTGGCAAGATTGCGCTCGTCGGCATGGAGGAGCATCCGCGCCTGCGTATTGAGAAGGCCAACGCCGTCACCCTCTATCTGACCGCCGGAACCAATTTCAAGTCCTATCGCGAGCTGGGCCCAATGCGCGACCTAACACCGCCAAAGAAAAGTTACGAGCAACTCAAAGCCGATCATCTGAAAGATTTTCAAGAGTTATTCCACCGCTGCAGCATCGACCTTGGCAAAGGGAACAACCTCCCGACGGACGAGCGGTTCAAGGCATTCCAAGACGGCAAAGACCCGGCCTTTGCCGCCCTGTACTTCCAATTCGGGCGCTACCTGCTCATCTCATGCAGCAGGGAAGGGGGCCAACCCGCCAACCTGCAGGGCCTCTGGAACGAGGACATGAACCCCGCATGGGGCTGCAAGCATACCACCAACATCAACTTCGAAATGAACTACTGGCCCGCAGACCTGACCGGCCTATCGGAGTGCTTCAACCCGTTCGAAAAGGCAACCGAGGAGCTGGCGCAGACCGGGGCGGCGGTGGCGAAGAAGAATTGGGGCGCGTCCGGCTGGGTACTCGGCCATAACATGGACCAGTGGCGTGCCTGCGCGCCGATCCACGGGGCATATTGGGCTGCGTGGCACACCGGCGGCGCTTGGCTTTCGTCTCAGCTTTGGGACCACTATCTGTTCACCGGCGACGAGGTTTTCCTAAAGCGCGCATACCCGGCGATGAAGGGCGCGGCGCAGTTTTTCTTGGATACTTTGGTCGAGCATCCGGAGTACGGCGGCCTGGTCACTTGCCCATCCAGCTCGCCGGAAAACGGCCCCGGCGGGGATAAAGCGTGGGTGTGGAACAAGGACGGATCGTACACCAAGCCGGTCGGAATCTGTGCCGGCCCGGCGATGGATCAAGAGATATTGAAGCAGTTCTTCGGTGAATGCGCATCGGCGGCGGACGAAATGGGTGATAGCGATTTTGCCAAGCGATTGCGTGCGACGCGAGACAAACTGGCGCCAGTGCGGATAGGAAAGCATGGCCAGCTGCAGGAGTGGATGGAGGACGTGGACGATCCCAACGACCATCATCGACATGTCTCGCATGTATGGGGACTTTATCCAGGCAATGGGATCGCCTCCGGGACGGACCTGGCGAACGCCGCGAAGAAGTCGCTGCAGATGCGAGGGGACGCGGGAACGGGATGGTCCATGGCGTGGAAGATGAACCTGTGGGCGCGGTTGCGCGATGGCGACCACGTCTATAAGATGCTAAAGATGGCGCTGGAAAAGGTGGACCCGTTCGCCGTCGAGGGGCGGAACGGCGGCACATATCCCAACCTGTTCGACTGCCACCCGCCATTCCAGATCGACGGCAATTTCGGCGGCACATCGGCGATTGCGGAGATGCTTCTACAAAGTCATTTGGGGGAAGTCCATTTGCTCCCGGCCCTTAACTCCGCCTGGCCGTCCGGGTCGGTCAGCGGCCTCCGCGCAAGGGGAGGATTCGAGGTGTCAATGGATTGGGCGAACGGCAAACTGGTCTCCGCGACACTCTCATCGGAACTCGGGCAGAAGTGCCGACTGCGGACGTCTATGCCGGTGCGAGTTATGGTGGATGGCAAAGAGGTTCCGATCCGAAAGCTCTCCGACGGACTGATCGAGTTCGACACCGCCCCGGAGAGGGAATATCGAATCGAACCCTAGCCATCTTCTAGCAACGTCTTTAGTTTCCCCAACGCCTCCGTCCAGGCCGCGCGGATGCCGTCGGCCTCGGCCCGGTCTTGGATACGAGTATGGTTCACCGTGATCATGGTCTTGCCGCCGCTGCCTTTCAACATCGCCTCGACGGGCGACGGCTCCGAACCGTGCCAAATCATCCGCAGGTCCTTGTTCTCCCGCACGCGCACAATATCCATCTTGTTGCCGTCCGCGTTCTCCATCGATCCACCATCCCGGAGGTCCAGCTTCGTGCCGGGCCCAAACCATTTATCCAACGTGCCGGCATCGGTGAACGCCTTATACACATCGTTTACGGGCGCTTTCACCTGTTTCGTCGCGCAAATGGAGTATCCGGTGGGTCGACCGTCCTTATCCGTCACTCCCCGTGCGCGCTCATATTCGGTGTAGATCGTTGGCGACCACCATTCTCCGTTCTTACACTCGAAATACAAAAAGTTGCCAATATCTCGGCGACCGACGGATGGCCCGCCGCGTTCGTCCAAAACGGCAAACCACTCCTGTAGGCTCTTGCCGGTCTCCTTTTTGCATGAGTCATCGGTTGCTGGGTGCGGCGATACAGTTGGGTCCACTTTCATGCAAGCCATGGTACCCTTCGCATTATGGATGAGTCCGGGAAATGGCCACCGACAAAAGAAGAATGGCGAGAGCGAATGAGAAAGGGTATGGGAATATCCGAAGAGGAGTGGACGATCCTGCGCATATTTGGGCCCAAGCATTTCCCCTTTGACAAACTCGTAACCTGGTTCGAGACGGAATTCGCGATAGGATTTGACCCGGACTTCGTCCCCGCGCTCACGCGAAATCAGAAGGGATTCGTCGCCTGGCTTTTTGGAGACGGAGCAGAACCCTATTGGCCGGGAAAAGACTGACTAAACGTTCTCGGAAACCGGCGAAAAGTCCTCGTGATGCCGATGCCGGATGATCTCACCCTCCACCAAGTAGATCACGTCCTCCGCGATATTGCTCGCCTGGTCGGCAATCCGCTCGAGATCGCGGGACAGAGACAGTAGCTGAACGTACTGCATGTAATTGTCCCCACTCTTCGGGATCGCCTCCTTCACAACGTCGTACATCGCTCGATTGAAGTCGTCCACCTGATCGTCGGCCTCGATCACCGAGCGCGCGAGTTCCGCATCGTAATTGACCAATGCGTCCAGACTGTTGCGAAGCATTCGATGGACAAGCCTGCCCATCGCCGCGAGGTCGATTGGAACATCTACTTTGGCGTGGCGGGCGAGGTAGATTGCGCGCCGGGCGATTTTGGAAGCCAGATCGCCGATGCGTTCCAGGTCATTGTTGATCTTTAGGATGGCGATCACGTACCGAAGATCGATGGCTACCGGCTGGTGCAGAGCGAGGATTTTGAGGCACTCCTCCTCCACTTCCACTTCCTTCGCGTCGATATGCTCATCAGCATCGACCACTCGATTTGCGAGAGTCTCGTCCCGTTCCACGACGGCCTGGACAGCGATGTGCCCTGCCTCTTCGACCAGGGTCGCGACGCCAAGAAGCATCTTCTTTACGTGCTCCAGTTCCCGTTCCAAGTGTCTTTGCATCGAGTGAAATTCCATTCTAACCGAACCGGCCTGTTATGTAATCTTCGGTCGATTTCTGCACCGGCTTCGTGAATAGCTGCGTTGTCGGACCGAATTCGATTAGGTCTCCCATACACATAAAGGCCGTAAAATCCGATACCCGTGCGGCCTGCTGCATATTATGAGTAACGATAACTATCGTGTAACGTTCTTTCAATTCCAATATTAACTCTTCAATCTTACCTGTTGCCACGGGATCGAGCGCCGAGCAGGGCTCGTCCATCAGAATCACTTCCGGTTCCAGGGCGATGGCGCGGGCGATGCATAGCCGCTGCTGCTGGCCGCCGGAAAGCTGCAGGCCATTGTCGCTCAGCTTGTCTTTCACCTCGTTCCAAAGGGCGGCCTTGCGCAACGAGGTCTCCACCATTTCTTTGACGTTGCCCTTCCACCCATTTATGCGGGGCCCCCAAGCGACGTTTTCGAAGATCGATTTTGGAAACGGATTCGGCTTTTGGAACACCATGCCAATCCGACGCCGTACCTCCACCGGATCGACGTTGGGCGCGTACAGGTCCTGGTCGCGGTACAGCACCTGCCCCTCCGTGTGAACGTTCGGAATCACGTCGTTCATGCGATTGAACACACGAATTAAGGTGCTCTTGCCACATCCCGAAGGGCCGATGATGGCCGTGATATGGCGCTCGCCGATCTTGACGGCAACATTCTTGACCGCCGCCGATGCTCCATAGCGCACAGTCAAGCCTCTTGTTTCCAAGATCGGCCTTGATTCTTGCGCAGCCGGTGTGGGTGCCGCCGCGGAATAAGTCACGTTGAGAGCCTCGGTAACATCGGTCATGGTTTGTACCTCTGGAAGCGCTGCCGAATGATCACCGCTGCGGCATTCATGGTCAAAAGTACCGCCAAAAGCACGAGAATCGCCGCCGCAGCCGGTCCGCGATAGCCCGGGTTCGGCAGATCGGCCCAAAAGAAGATCTGAATGGGAAGAACTGTGAATGAGCTCAACGGACCGGAGGGCGGGAAAGCGATGTAGCCGGCCGCTCCGACCATCAGCAGGGGAGCCGTCTCTCCGATCGCCCGAGACAGCGAGAGAATGACGCCGGTCAATATCCCCGGCAGCGCCGTCGGAAGCACATGAGACGCGACCGTCTGCCATTTGGTCGCGCCTAAGGCGAGCGCGGCGTGGCGCATGGATGATGGGACGGCGCGTATCGCTTCGCGGGCTGCGATGATGACCGTTGGGAGAACCAAGAGGCTCATGGTCATCGCGCCGGCGAGGACGCTCTGACCCAGCGCCAATACCCGCACGAACACCACCATTCCTAGAATTCCAAACACAATGGAAGGCACGCCGGCAAGATTGGAAATGTTCAACTCGATGAACGTGCTGAGGCGGCCCTTTCGGGAATACTCCTCCAGGTAGACCGCTGCCGCAACCCCGACCGGGAGCGATATCAGGGCGACCAGGCCGACGATCCATACCGATCCCCACAGGGCGGACTGCACACCCGCCTTTTCCGGAAATCGCGACGGTGGCTCGGTGAAAAAACGGTGTGAGATGCTTGATGCGCCCTGATCCCAGACCTCTTTGAGGATCAAAAACAGCAGCACGATACCGAACAGGACAGACATCATGCATAGCAGCGCGAATATCCGGTTCGCGATTCGCCGCCGATTCACGCCTGGACTGGTTTGCAGCACGCTCATTCGTAGACCTCGCGGTATTTCCGGAGGACTCGGTGCGACAGCACATTGAGGCCAAACGTGAAGACGAACAGCAGCAGCCCTACCGCGAAAATAGTCCGATATTCTATGGAACCCTGCACCGCTTCCCCGTTTGCGGCCTGGACGATATAGGCCGTCATCGTTTGAATGCTTTCCAGTGGGTTTAGTGTCAATTTCGGGGTCGCCCCCGCGGCAAGCGCCACCGCCATCGTCTCTCCAATCGCGCGGGAGATAGCTAGCACGAACGATGCGAAGATTCCGGAAAGAGCCGCCGGCACGACGACTTTCGCGGAAACTTCAAACTTGGTCGCCCCAAGCGCAAGCCCGGCATAGCGCAAGGAATTGGGGACCGCGCGCAACGCGTCGTCGCACAAGGACGCCACCATAGGCAACACCATGATTCCGACCACAATCGCAGCGCTAGCGGCGTTGAACGTCTGCGTCTGTGGCAGGAAGTGCTTCAAGAGCGGCGTTACGCTGGTTAGCGCAAAGAAGCCGTACACGATGCTCGGGATGCCTGCCAAAACCTCCAATACCGGTTTGACTATCGAGCGTATCCGCGGCGTCGCGTATTCGCTCATGAAGATGGCGCTGCCCAACCCGATGGGAATCGCGACGATGGCGGCCCCGACGGTCACCAGCAGCGTCCCACATAGCAGGGGCAGAACTCCGTAGCTGGGCGGAGCAAGCGACGACCATTTTGTTCCGAATAGAAAGCGAAACAGTGAGTAATGCTGAAAGAAGGTCGCCGCTTCCGTGACAAGCACGTAGACAATCCCCGCCGTTGTCACAACAGAAACCAGCGCGGCGAGGAAGATTCCCTTTTGAAGGAGCCATTCCCCCCAACGCAGTTTTCTCTGCGACAAGGACGGCGTCTGCGAAGAATGTCCTGCGACGGCGCTCAAATCTCTACTTCGCTTCCCTCGACAATAGCTCCTCGACCGTGATACCTACTTCCGTACCGTGGAACATAGTACCCGTCGTCATTTCGGTCCACCGCTTCGTCACCATCTCGTACGCGTTATCCGGCAGCGCAACATAGAAAGTAGAAGGAACGATCTTCGCCGCGTTCGCCAGGTAGTAGTCCACAAACTTCTTGACCTCCGGTTTCGCAACCGACTTCTTGTTCACGTAGATGAAGAGAGGCCTGGACAGAGGCTTGTAGGTGCCGGTGCGGATGCCGTCTTCCGTCGGAATCTGGGGACCGGTTCCACTGTCAACCGGGACGATTTTGAGCTGGCTCTTGTTGTTTGCATAGTAGGCATAGCCGAAGTAGCCGATCGCGTCCTTATCGCCGGCGATGCCGCGGACCATCGTAGTTGGCTGGCTCATGCTGACATCCTGGCGCTGGTCCTTCTCCTTGCCATTGACGGCTTCTGTGAAGTAGTCGAAGGTGCCGTTGTTTGTCGTCGGGCTGTAAAACTTGATCGGCCGGTTGGGCCAGTTCGGTCGAACGTCGCTCCAGTTCTTGACGGTGCTGGTGCTGGACCACATCTTCTTCAGCTCATCAATCGTCAAGTGATCCACCCAATCGTTTTGAGGATTTACAACAACGGAGAGGCCGTCGTACCCGACCGGCAGCTCAATGAATTCAATTCCATTAGACTTCGCCGTGTCCTGCTCTTCTTGCTTGATTGGCCGAGAGGCATCGCTGATGTCAGTTTCGCCAATCACAAATTTCTTGAACCCGCCGCCGGTGCCGGAGATAGCGACTGTCACATGAATTTCCTTGTTTTCATTCTGGAACTCTTCGGCCATCGCTTGGGAAATCGGCGCGACGGTGCTGGAGCCGTCGATCTTGACCTCGATCGAAGTGGCCTGGCCCCCGTTTGGGTTGGCCTTATCGCCGCCGCACCCGGACATCGCGATCGCCGCCGGCAGCGCAACGCCAACTATTCCCGCAAGTCTCTTCGTCATGGACATCTTGCACGTACCTTCCTTTTTGCTCAGTTGTTTTCCAATGCCAGTCTAATTCGGGATTGTTAGGAATTGATTAGCAAACTGTGTTTGTTAGGGACGTGCCCGACATGTGTCGTCGTCGCATCGCAAGCGATGGTCGGCGACAAATCGATAGACAGGACGGAGCGCGTACCGAACCAGGGGAATGCCCAGCAACGGCCCGAGCCAACGATAGCGGCGCATGCGTTTCATGATCTCTGGCCCGGCGTCAACACCCGCAAGGACCTGACCCGAAGGGAGAACGAGCTGCATGGCTTGCAGGCACTGCTCGGTAGGGATATGAGGGAACCTCCGTTCCCGCTCCGCTGATTCGCACGGCAAGAACTCGAAGGCATCCGTGCTGCTGGAACGGCGAATTCGCTCGACGGAGCCTCTGCACAGGCCGCACTTGTCGTCGTAGATCAGGACGACCTCGGCCATCGCGCTACCGGACCTTTGCCGCCTCTTTGACCTCGACCGGCGCGGCGGCCTGCCCGAACAGAAGCTCGGACGCCGCTTTGACCACATCGGCGACGGTGAGGCCCACCTCTTTGAGCAGCTCCGACTGAGACCCGTGCGTGATGTACCGATCCGGAAGGCTCAGGTGGCGAATGTGCGGCGCTAGTTCCGCATTCGCCAAAGCCGTCTTGATCGTCTCTCCAAAACCGCCCCTGCAGACGTTTTCCTCAACGACAACGAGTCGCCCGGTCTTCTTGGCATAGCGAAGGATGGTCTCCTCGTCGATTGGCTTTGCGAAGCGGGCGTTGATGACGGCAGCCGAGACTTCGCGATCGGCGAGCTGTTGGGCGGCCTGCCATACCGTCGCGACCGTGGTCCCAAGACCAATGAGCGTGATATCCGTTCCGTCCTGAAGAACCTCGGCCCTTCCAACCTCAATCGGCGCATGCTCCGTGGGCATGCCAACATCCGGATCCCCTCCGCGCGGATAGCGGCAGGCGATGGGATGTTCGTCATAGTCCACAGAACACTCAATCATCATGCGCAGTTCGGCGATATCGCGCGGGGCCATCACCACCATATTCGGGAGCAGACCCAGATAGGATAGGTCGAACATACCGTGATGGGTGTGTCCGTCCGCGCCCACCAAACCGCCCCGGTCCATCATGAACCGGACGGGCAGGTTTTGCAGGCAGACATCGTGGACAAGCTGGTCGAAGGCGCGCTGCAAAAAAGTGGAATAGATGGCGCAGATCGGCTTCAGGCCGCCCGCCGCCAGCCCCGCCGCCCAGCAGACCGCGTGCTGCTCCGCGATGGCGACATCGAAGTAGCGATCGGGCAGTTCCTTTGAGAACTTGGTCAGGCCGGTGCCATCGGGCATTGCCGCCGTAATGGCGACCACCTTCGGGTCCCGCTTGGCCTGCTTGATCATCTCATCGCCGAATGCCGACGTGTAGCTCTCCCCGCCGGAGCCTTTCTCAAGTTTGCCGTCGCCGGCTTCGAACTTGGTGACCCCGTGCCACTTGCGGGAATCGTCTTCGGCAAAGTCATATCCCTTGCCCTTCACGGTCAGCGCGTGAATAAATATTGGGCCTTTCAGGTTCTTGGCGTGTTCGAAAATATCGAGCAGCACGTCCATATCATGCCCGTCGATGGGGCCGATGTACTGAAACCCCATCTCCTCGAAAATTGCGCCCGTATATTCCGGCGCGACATAGTGGGTGACGGCATGATGAATACCGGCGGCGGCACGAGCGATGGGCTGGCCCAGCCGCTCGATGGCGGCCTTCGCGCGGTCCTCCAGGTCCTGGAACCACGTCCGGGAGCGAAGGCGGGCGAGGTGGGTGCAAAGCGCGCCGACGTTCTCCGCGATGCTCATTTTATTGTCGTTCAGTACGACGGTGATGTCGGTCTTGAGTTCGGCGGCGTTGTTCAAAGCCTCAAACGACAGCCCGGCGGTGAGGGCGGCGTCGCCGGCAATCGCGACGACCCGCTCCTTGGTTCCAAGCCTGTCACGTGCGACGGCAAACCCAAGGGCGGCGGAGATGGCCGTGCCCGCATGGCCCGCGCCGAACAGATCATAGGGGCTTTCTTCGCGCCGCAAAAAGCCGCTGATGCCGCCATATTGCCGCAGGCCGGGGAACTGCTTAAGGCGGCCGGTCAGCATTTTGTGCGGGTAGGCCTGGTGGCCAACGTCCCAAATGAACTTGTCCGGGGGAAAATCGTACGTGGCGTACATGGCGACCGTCAACTCGACCGTGCCGAGGTTGCTGGAGAAGTGCCCGCCGGTCTGGGAGATGTTGTCGATGAGGGCCTGCCGGACCTCCGACGCGAGCTGTTTGAGCTCGTCCCGATTGAGCTGTTTGAGGTCCGCGGGACCCCGAATACCCTCTAGAAGGCGTTCCAACCGCCACCTCTCTTCCGTCGCAGTGGGGAGTCTACCCCGATAGGCTTTATCCCTTCACAGTCGCACTGTGAAGGACCGAAACCGTTCATTCTCCCTTCACAATCCCTATTGTGAAGGGCGGCAACCTTTGATACCAATCCGGCCCGGCGAGATTATCCCTTCACAGTCGTACTGTGAAGGGCGCAAACCTGCAGCCCATAGTTAGATTTTGGGCAGATCGACTAGAGATAAATACGTCTGGAACGCGCGGTTTTGGTCATACGGGGGCCGATTTGCCTGGAGGGCGGCGTTCTGTCACTGCGGGACAGTAAGCCTTCAGGGCACAAGGAGCAATTCTCTTTGGGACCATCAGGGCCACGGCAACCGGTAGACATAGTCTTGACCGTTCTCGGAGGTGTAGGTCACTTTCCCGCGTTTGAATCCGGCACCGATCAAGTACTTTGCTTTGATGTAGCTGGTCAAAATCTGGCGCCCGCTTAAGGTGTGAAATACCCAAGTCCGAATTCCTTTTTTCAGCGGAGTCCAACCCGCGACGTATCTCCCATCCGCACTGAATTCGGGCCATCGCTCCGTATTGTTCATTGTGGCCAAGACCTGGCCTTTCGGGTTGATCACCCGATAACAGGTTCCTCACCCGCATTCGTCCCCTGGGCTGAAAACGAGCGCGGCGCCAGGATGCATCCGAAGGGTTTTGCCGTTTGAGAGGATTTCCAGGCCGGAAATGCAGACATCGTTGTCGCGCCCGCGAGCAAATTTTGTTAAGTAGACTGCTATGTCTCCAAGTTTTCGGGCCTTAAATCTTATCGTGTGCCAGCCCATTTTGTCTGGAAGCTGAAACTTGGCAAAGGCCCTTTCAAAGTAGGTCCCTACTTGGATTTCGATGGCACGGTTGTTACGACGGAATGTTTCCGGATCTTTGTTATATCCGTTCATCAATCGGATCCCGTCAATCGGCATCACTTTCGGAAACTTCACGATGATGCCATATCGCTTTTGCCAAAATGGGCCGGCTCCGTATCGCTTCGTGGTTCCGCGGAAGATCCAAGCAGTCTTTGGATCGTTGTCGAGCAGATTGGTCAGCGGATAGCTATAGTTTTCCCGCACTCGCCACATCTCTTCCGTCGATCCTACAGCCCACCCACCCCATTCGATGTGTGTCGTGACGTGGTCGGCGGGAACAGCGCCAGCGGCACACACAAGTACGCCGACAATGAGAGGTCTCATGCCTACATTCTATTATACTGGCTACAATAGCTCAACCGTTTTCATGAAAAAGCTTCTCTTGTTGTCAACGTTTCTTGTCGCAAGCCTCCATGCCCAAACCTATCGCGGCTTGTGGGTGGATGCGTTTCATCCGGGTTTCAAGTCGCCGCAAGAGGTGGATCAGCTTTTCGAGCGGGCGAAGAAGGCGAAGATCAACGCCCTGTTCGTCCAGATGCGGGCGCGGGCCGCCGCCTATCACACGAGCGCCATCGATCCGCCCGCGCACGATAAAGACCCTGGTTTCGACGCGCTTGCCTACATCTTGCAAAAGGCGAAAGGGACCGGCATCCAGGTCCACGCCTGGATGAACGCTCATCCGCTTTGGCCTGCCAGCAGCGACCCGCCCCAACCGGACCACGTCGTCCGCGTCCATCCCGATTGGATAACAAAAAACGCCAAGGGGGAGATCGCCGGGGAGGTCGGACGGGGACTGGATTTCGGCAATCCTGGGGCAGCCGACTATCTGTGGCGCACCTATATGGAGGTCGCGCGCAACTATCCGGTGGATGGCCTGCACCTGGATTTCATTCGATTTGTCGGCCCGGATTGGGGCTACAACGAAGAGAGCGTCCGGCGGTTCAATGCTCGCTACGGCAAGACAGGGCAGCCGGATCCCACCGACCAGCAATGGACCCAATGGCGGCGCGACCAGGTGACCGCTTTGGTGCGAAAAATCTACGCCACTACCGCGTCACTCAAGTGGGAAACGATGGTGACCGCCGCCCTGATTCCGTGGGGCCATCCGCCGGACGATTGGACCCAGTCGGCGGCCTATTCGCGCGTCTTTCAGGACTGGCAGGCGTGGCTCAACGAAGGCATTCTGGACCTAGGCATCCCGATGTGGTACGCGAGCGACAAAAAGCTGCCGTGGTATCTGGACGAATGGCTGGCGTGGGCCAAAGACCGGCAGGGCAAACGCGAGCTGGTCCCCGGCCTCGGCTGCTATCTGAACACCCAGGACGATACGATGAGCCAGATTGAGAGGGCAGGGAACAGCTTCCCGCTCGGATTCAATCTGTTCTCCTACGCCAGCACCAGCGACGACGGAAGCGGGATAAAAGAGTTCGAGGATTCTTTCTACGACCGTCTTGGCGCGATCGATCGCACGCCCTTTCCGCCGCAACTGCCGTGGAAAGTGCAGCCGAAGAATGGGAGTGTCTTTGGCACCGTTCTAAGTCAGGATTTGCAATGGGTTGAAGAACTAACGGTCTGGTTGGTGGACGATCACGGCGAGGAGATGGCATGCACAACCACGGACGGCACAGGGTTTTATGCCTTCCTCGATGTTACGCCGGGAACATATCGCGTGCGGTTGCCAGTCGACTATTCCCCAGGTCGGACGGCGGGGACGCTTGACGTCGATCCCGGAGATATCCACGGTGTGCTGGTTCTGCGCGGCAGCGCGACAACGGCGAACTCGATCCGCGGTGATCTGACACTCAGATTCGCTACGGCACAGGACGGAGACACCATCGTTATGAAAAACCTTTCTGTGATTTCCGTCAATCCGCTTGTGGTCGAGGAGTCGATCGGCGGTCGGCAAATCCCGGTTGAGGAGAAAGATCCGGACAAGTTTCTCCATTGGCAGGTAGGCGATGTCGTGGCGGTCAAAGGCATCGTCCGCGCTGGAACAATCGATCAGGCGACTGTGAAAATCCTTGGCGTCGGAGGCTAACTCGCGAGTCGGAACAACAGGAAAACGAACGGCGCGGCCAGCAGGATGCTGTCAATCCGGTCCAGGACCCCACCATGGCCCGGCAGTATTGAGCTGGAATCCTTCACCCCGGCCCGCCGCTTGATAGAGGACTCGAGGAGATCTCCCGCTTGGCCCAGCACCCCTATCACCGCGCCGACGGAAACGGCCAGCCACGATGGCTCGCCGGCCCAACCGCCGTAGGCCCACGAAACGAGAAGGCAGAACGCGAAATTCGCAGCCGCGCCCTCCCAGCTTTTGTTTGGCGATACGTTTGGCGCAATCTTGTGCCGTCCGATCGCGCTGCCCAAGAAGTAGGCGGCGGAATCCCCGGCCCAGGTGGTGAACAGAATCTGCAGCAACGCAATCGCCCCCGAAGACAGTGAAAAGCGACCGCCCACCGCGACAGAACCCATAATCCGAAGCGCGGCGAGGCAACTGAGAGGAACGAAGACATAGATCGTGGCGAGGACGATCGCGGGCCCGGGGGACCTCGTTAGCAGACGAAAGGCTTCCCACCACGCCAACACCCCCACCAAGGCCAACAACGCCACGAACGGAACCCACGTAGGCAGGCAGATGATGGCGATGACCAGTGGCGCAACAATCATAGCGGTAACAACGCGGCGTCCGCTCGGAGATGGAGTTAGTTCACCCAGCATTTCATGGCGATCTGTACCCGATTGTTGAGACCCAGCTTCTTCAGTATCCGGCTCACCAGGTTCTTCACGCTCTGTTCGCTGAGCTTCAATTGGGTCGCAATCTCCCGATTCGACATGCCGTGTGCCACCAAAGATGCGATTTCACTCTCCCTTTCGCTCAGCCCGTTTGTCCGCGACCGTTGGCTGATGAGGGCCCCGACCGGAGCGGCACTGGCGCCGGATCCGCCGCTCAGGGCCATCGCAAGAGTTTTCAGGAGGCGGTCCGTCGTATCCTGCCGGCGGATGACGCCGGCCGCCAAATGCGAAAGTTCGCGTAGGACCATTGGCCCGGTAGAATCGGCGAGCAAGACTACTTTTGTTTGGCCGAATTCCCCCATCTCTCCCGGCGACAGCCGGGCGGCAACCTGGACGCTGAGCAGCAGGACGTCGGGACGGGTTTCCCGGCAAAGGGTAATGGCGTGCCGCGCGTCCTCGCAGGCTCCGACAAGCTGAACCTGTGACAGGGACGAAAGCAAGCTCACAAGACCATCACGGAAAATGGTTTGCGAGTCCACAATGGCGATGCGTATCTTCGTTCCAACGGCTGCGGGAGTTTCGATTGCCATAGATTGTCATCTCCGTTTCGAAATCTGCACCGTACATACCCTTTGAGAGGTGAGTACTTTTTTCTATGTTAATTATGGCAAATTCCTTCCAAATCACAAAGGATTAACCCGAGCACCCGCCGAATCTGCCTATTCGCAGCGGATGAAATAGTGTTGACCAGGCAGTTGAACTTTGTCCCTTCAGGTGTTACAATTGGCTGTCCAAATGGAGGTTGCCGTCTAAATGTTCGCCCTAAACTTTTACTCCGACATCTACGGAGACGTTCTCCGAAACAATCGTAAGACGGTTTCCATCCGCCTGGGGGACAAGGCCGAAAAGTATGTGGCCGGGCAACTTGTGTGGATCACCGTCGGGCGCCGGTTCGGGCGCCGCCAGAAGCTGTACACCGCCATCATCGACCGGGTCGAAGTCAAACCGATCGCCGAGCTCTCGCCCAGGGACATCGAGCGGGAAAATCCTGAGTTCCGAAGCCAGGACGACGTGATAGGGCTGCTTTCCCGCATCTACGACGACGTTATCACTCCGCAGCACCACGTTACGGTCATCTATTTTTCTCGCGTCGACGATTAGGGCAGGAAAACCGGCTCCTATCTCGTATCAATCCGCATGTTCTTCCTGCTTTCTCTGCTTCTGTCGTCCCAGCATGCGGTTCCCTCAGCCTTTTTCCGGTTCCCCGACATCCAAGGCGATCAGGTGGTGTTCACCTGCGAGGGGGATCTGTGGCTCGGCGACCTGGTCACCCACAACGCCTCGCGCCTGACCCACGACGAGGGCCAGGAGATGGCCGCGCGGTTCTCGCCTGACGCCAAGCAGATAGCCTTTGCCGCCCAATATGGAGGCGCGCGGGAACTCTATATCATGCCTACCGAGGGCGGGATTCCCACGCGCCTGACATACAGTGGCACGACCCCGCGCCCCTGCGACTGGACGCCCAATGGAAGCAAGATACTGTACGCGGAGCTGAGCGGCAGGCCCGGATACGTGTCCCTTAGCCTCGTTCCCGCCGCGGGCGGATTGCCGACCAAAATTCCGTTGGAATTTGCCGACACGGCCTCCTTCGCGCCGGATGGTCACCGATTCACATTTACGCGCTTCGCGCGGAGCCAAGAGGCATGGTTCAGCTACCAGGGCGGGACGAAGAACGACATCTGGGTCGGCGACTTGGAAACCAAGAGCTTCAAGAGAATCTACTCCGCGACCTATACGTCCGAGTTCCCGGTGTGGGCCGGCGACCGAATCTATTTTGCCAAGGACGAGGGCGACAATCGTTTCAGCGTTAATTCCATCAAGCCGGATGGAAGCGGATTCCAGCGCATTGCCGGACCGTACAATGAAGAGATTCGTGCGCTCCAGACGGACGGTAAGCGCCTAATCTATGAAAAGGGAACCGGTCTAGAGATGATCGACCTCGCAACCGGCGAGATCTCGTCGATGGAGTTCAGTCTTACTAGCGACCGGCTGCACGCGCTGCCGTTCCTCACTCCGGCGGAATCCAAAGTGCAAACCGTGTCGCTTGGCGCGACCGGCAAGCGCATATTGGTGGAATCTCGGGGACAGATCGTTTCCATTCCCGCCAAGGAGGGAGACGCGCGGGTCGTGATGGCAAAGGACGGCGCGCGGCTGCGGTGGCCATCCATGTCGCGGGACGCCAAGAAGATCGCCTATGTCTCGGATGAGACTCGGGAGCAGCAGCTATACATTGCCGACGCGGAAGGCGCAAACCCGAAACAGCTCACGAAGGATTCCAATAGACAGATCACCGGCACATCGTGGTCGCCGGACGGCAACTGGATCGCCTTTACGGACAGCGCCGATCTGCTGCGAATTATCAAGGCCGACGGGACGGGAGAGGCTGCCATCGGCAAGGGATCCGGCTGGGATGGCCCGCCGCACGATTTTTCTCCCGATTCTCGATGGATTGTCTATAGCGAAAACGATCCGATTACGTACATTTCGTCCCTAAAACTATATGAAATCGCGACGAAGAAAACCATCATGGTGAGCGACGGATACCATGACGACTTTGCTCCCAAATTCAGCATCGACGGCAAGTGGATCGTCTTTCTCTCCCATCGCAACATTGCGCCAAAGTGGGACACGTTCATCGGCCAACTTGATAATCAAGATACCGCAAAGGTGTATCTGCTGGCTGTCCAAAAAGACGGCAAGTCGCCTCTGCTTGCACCGGATGAGGAAGAGTCCGGTGTTTCTCCGTCGGCAGAGGAGGAAACGGACGAGGCCAAGCCAAAAGAGCAAGCGTTTCATTTGGACGTGGACGGGATATACGATCGCTTCGTCGAGGTCCCGATGGAGCCGGCGGAATACCTAGAGGTTGCGCTAACCGGTGACCGAGTCATTGCTCGGACGGAAGAGGAAGTTTCGTATTACGATTTGAAGGAGAAGAAGGGCGGCCAGCTTGCCGGAGCGCCCGATTTCCAGCTCTCTGCGGATGGCAAGAAACTGCTGCTCGGCGAGGGGCCAAAGCTCCAGGTGGTAGACGCGACCGTGGAGGAGGTTAAGCCCACGGACGGTGTGGTGAAGTTCGGAAATCTCCAGTTGCGGATCGATCCGGTCAAAGAGTGGGAGGAGATCTATTGGGACTCCTGGCGCCTGCTGCGCGACTATTTCTATGTCGCCAACATGCACGGTGCGGATTGGCCGGCGCTCGGAGAAAAATACGCCAAATTTCTTCCCGCGGTGCGCTCCCGCGACGAGGTTTCGCTGTTGATTCGCTGGCTTCAATCCGAGCTGACCACCGGGCACATGTTCCGGGATGACGGCGACACGAGGACGCTGTTCAAGCCGGTTCCACAGGGCTTTTTGGGAGCGGAATTAGAACCCGATCCGTCTGGATGTTTCCGGATCAAAAAGATCTATCGCGGCGATGGATTCAGCGTGTCGGACAGGTCGCCGCTTGCCGCGCCCGGCCTCGGAGCAAAGGACGGCGATTACCTGATCGAGGTCGCAGGAATCTCGACAAAGGACGGCATGCGATTCATGCAAGGATTGGCCAATCGCGCCGGCCAGATCGTCGCGATCAAAGTCAACGACAAACCGACGGCTGACGGCGCGCGAACCGTCCGAATCAAGCCCGCGCCGAGCGAGAGCGGCATGAAGTATCGAGATTGGGTCCAGCAAAATCGGAACTATGTTGACAAAGCCTCCGGCGGAAAAATCGCGTATCTTCATCTGCAAGCGATGGGGGAAGAAGACATGGCGGATTTTATCAAGCAGTACTATCCGGTCAGAGGGAAGGACGCGCTCATAGTCGACACCCGATTCAATGGGGGCGGCAACGTTTCCGGCGCGATCATCAATGTGCTGATGCAAAAGCCGCTCGATTTCTTCAACCAGCGCAACCAAGTGAGTCAGGCCGTCCAGCGCGACTATTTTCCAGGACCATTGGCCTGTCTCATCAATGAATACAATGCTTCCGATGGCGAGCAGTTTCCCACGAACTTTCGGGCCGCCGGTTTGGGGCCATTGATCGGACGTAGAACCTGGGGAGGTCTGGTCGGCTCCTCGCCGGGTTGGCCCCTCGTGGATGGCGGCGTTATCAACGTCCCCAACTACGGCGCCTGGACGCCGCAGAAAGGCTGGATCGTGGAGGGACACGGCGTCGATCCGGACATCGATGTGGAAAGCGACCCAAACGCCTACGTGAAAGGAGACGATCCGCAATTGGATCGCGCGATCGCCTATCTTCAAGGTGAGTTAAGGAAGCATCCGGTTGTCCGGCCGCACGAACCGCCGGCTCCGATCAAAGTTCATCCGAAAAAATAGGCTAGGTCGTCTTGCGCGATGCCCACTCGGCGCGAAAGTCGAGGAGCGGGAATTGGAACTGTTCCTGCAGGAGCTTTTCCGCCTTCGAGCCAGTGGCGACGACTCCTGCCACGTCGCCCACCGACATGAGGTCGACCAGCTCGATATCGGCCGAGCCCAGAACGTCTATGCCTTCGCTTTGGCAATAGCTTGTCGTGAGTTCCGCTGCGGCGGCGGCATCCTTGCCGGTCGGCTCATCCACCATCATGCACAGCGTTACGCCGTCCTCGGGGCCGTACGCGTCCAGATAGGCCCGCAGAATCGGCTGCCATGTCTCCGGGGCATCCCAATCCGGCGCGACCACCAGGCGCACCTTCGCCGCGCCGAGCAGTTCTTTGTACGCCGCGTTGTAGCTTTGTGCTGTCCGGTGAATGGAAAATGTGGCGGCAAGCTGCTGCACCGCTCTCGCTCGTTCCGAACCTTTGTTTGCGATGGCAGCCTCCACGGCTTGCAAGATGGACGACGACGAGGCGGGATCGCAATATCGAATTCCATCACCCAGATAGTCCCGGATGGTGCCGCAGTCGGTTGCGACGACAGGGCACCCGGCGGCGGCAGCCTCGATGCTGACCAGCCCCGGCACCTCCCACCAGCTAGGCAGAACGTGGCAGGCAGCCGCTTTCATCGCGCTCGCCACTATCTCGATTGGCTGGTTGGGGATTTGCAATAAATTGTCACCGGCCCAATGCTGGATGAGGGCCATATATTCCGGGCTCGATGGCGTCCCCATCAACACAAGTTTGCGGCCGCTGTTTCGCAGTGAGTATGCAAGCATCAACTGGTTCTTCATCGGCTCGATTCGCCCGACGCACAGCACGAATTCCTTCAGGCCAAACTCCTTGACGAACCGATCCGGAGTCCCTTGCAAAAACGGTTCTGGGTTGATTCCGTGCAAAACCGTTCTTGCCGCCACGGTTGTGGAGCCGAGCATCCGCTCCATTTCACGCGCTTCATTTTCTCCCGTCGGCATCAGGATCTGCCCAAGGTCGCGAACGGTTCGCAATGCCAATGTGGTCTCGATGTCGCTTCGAGCCTCTTCCTGCTTCACGTCGTTGGCGCCCAACTCGCGAGATTCCAACAGTTGCAGCAGCTCGGTTCGCTCTTCATCGGTGCGGGCGGGATCCAAGACGGCGGGAAGGACCTGGGCGATCCAGTTGACCCGCGGCCCGTCCCAGTAGATGGGCGTTACGGCGACCTTCTTGTTCCAAGTTCGGATGGCCTCCACGTGGTCGGGCTGGTAGAGCGAAACGACGTGCACCAGGTCGTACGGGGCCCCATCGAGGCGCATGGCGGCGGATACATCGGCGCGAATTCGCTGATTCCGGGCGGCATCCACCAGGATTTTGAACACATGCGTCTCGCCGCCCCCCATCATCCGCAGGGCGTTCCGATGGACCGTGACCAATACCGTGCGCTCCACTTCGATCTTCTCGCCCTTCCACAGGAATGCGATGAGGCGGTCGGTCTCCGGCTCGGGGTCGAGGAAGTGCACGGTTGAATCGAACAGCGTCTCCAGCTTCTCCCGCAACTCGGCTCCGTTCGTGCAGGTTGGGTAGCCGAGCATGATGAACGTCCCAGGTTTCGTCTTTGTCGCCAAACCCACCAACTCTTCGGCGTTGACCGTATCGGCGCTCCATAGGACAACTGAAGTCGCCTTCGCCGGCTTGTCAATTGATTGGGGCAGGCCGGGGAAATAGATGCCACCTTCCCGACGCTTCAGCAGGTTGACCAACGGCAGGATCCAAGCGGGTGCGGTCGCTTGCCCGGCAGCCACGGATCCGCCCGCCGCCTGGGTGGCGACGGCAAGGAACTCAGCGGCGCTCGGCGGAATGCACAGCGTGGGGTTGAAGCCCGGCTTGCCTTTCAGCCGCTCCCAATACTTCATGTGCGTAAACAGATCATAGATCGCGCAACAAGCGGAGAGAAGCCAGCCCTCGGTTCCATCGTTCCGCCCGCCGGTCTCATCCAAATAGGCTTTCATCTTCGCGCCGAAAATCTGGGCCGCTGCACGCCAATCGACCGGTTCGCCGTGCTGTTCGAACAGCTCCGCCTCCAGGTCGGTATAGCGGTTCATCTTGCCGATCCAGTCATGCACGGTGCGGAACGTGTGGTGCTCAACCGCCTCCCGCTCGTTGCTGGGGCCGATTCGGGCGATTTTGCCTTTGATGGTGGGGACGGAATGCACCTCCGGATGGAAGGTCACGCGCCCCTTTCGCACGAGCATCGGCGCCTTGTACCCGGGCCACCAACCGCCCGCATGTTGGATCCACTTTCCGAACACCAGATTCTTGTAGGGAAGCTGCACTGCGGCGAGGTCCGGCGGGGCGTTTTGGAGCACCTCTTCGATGATCTTCTTCAGTTCCGGGGTCAGTCGCTCGTCGGCGTCGAGGTAGAGCGCCCATTCGTTCCGGGCCTCTTTGAGGGCGGCGTTGCGGGCAGGTTCGCACACCGTCATGTTGGGGTGGGAGAGGATGCGATCCGTATATTTGCGGGCAACCTCGCACGTTTGATCCGTGGATTCCATGTCCATCACGATGATCTCGTCCGCCCAACCCACTGCGCTCTCCAGGCACGCCGCAAGGTCCGCCTCTTCGTTGCGCGTGTGCGTGATTACGGTGATGGGAAATCGTTTCTCGTTCATCTGGCCCAGGCCCCCTGTGGCATAAAGGTGAAGTTGCTATCTAAGATTGTCGGTTGAAAACCCAGAAATGTAGGCAAGGTTTACTCTCGTTAGTTGCGTGGGGTCGGCCAGCCTGATGGGGTACCCTGAAACCAGTTCACGGTCGGGAGAAGCGAGTGCGGTATCTAACCAGTCAGGACGTCATCTGGATCAACAGCCAGATCAACCGGAAGCCGGTGGGGCTGAGAGCGCTCGATTTGGAGGAGTGCATCGGCTACCAATATGGTTACCGGATGATTGGCGATGAGCTGACCCAGATCGGCGCGTTTTTCCAAGGAATTCTGGGCCGCCGGCCCTTTGACGAGGGGAACGAGCACACCGCTCTGTACGCCGCCCTCGCGCTGCTGCACCTCAACGGTTTCTCGCCCGAATTGACCAAGGACAAGGCGGAAGATTGGCTTCGATCCGGGTTGGACGACGGCCCCGGCTCAGTGAAAGCGATTGCCGGTCCGCATGGCGGCGAACATGCCCAAGGCGAGCTGCGACAGATTTTCAAAGAACTGACGTCCACCTACGGCTCATAGCCGCACCCTTTAGCTTACGATGGCCTCCAAATACGTGCGGCTACCCACATGGTCAATTTAATTGACGATCGCATCGTCAAAATCACGCAACCTGAGGCGTGCGGCTACCTTCGAATCGCGGTGTAGTGGACCCGATCGCTGGTGCGGGTCGGCTTGTCCAACGTGTAGCTGTTGTAGGACCGAATCTCTTCGAACCCCGCCTCTGTCAGCCACGATCGGATCTCCTCCGGCGAATGGGCCCGCTGGATATGCGTCTCGACGAAGTGCTCCTCGGGCTCCCCAGCCCAAAAGTCCATTTTGACCGTGCAAATCCTCGCATCCGCATCATATTTGCTCTTCCACCGGTAACGCACGGCCGCCTTGCGGGTCAATTGCTGCTGGTCGAACATCTGGTTGGTAAAGGCGAACTCGGTGTTCAAATCAAACATGAACAGCCCGCCCGGTCCCAGATGCTCCGCAATGCGAAGAATGCCTTGCCGCAGTTGCCCAGGGTCCGTAATGTAGTTGAGGCTGTCGAAGAAGCTGAAGGCCGTGTCGAATTTGGATCCCAGACTCATTTGGGCGATGTCCTGGTCGAAATAGTCGATCCGGAGACCCTTCCCCGCAGCCTTGGTCCGGGCGCTCAGGATCATCGGGGTCGAGATGTCCACACCGGTCAGGAAATATGCCTTTTCTGTCAGCAGCTCGCACATCGTCCCCGTTCCGCAACAGACGTCCAGCACGCGCCGGGCGGTATGGTCGTTCTGCACGCACAACAACTCGAAGTAGCCGACCCACATTTCGTAAGGCACGCCACGCATCAGCGCGTCGTAGAATGGCGCGATGCGGGTAAAGGACTGATGGGTCACTTGCCCCCCATTAAAGGTAGATTCATCGGTCATTAAAGCCAAATATGACGCAAAGAGTGCTACTATTTGCTATCTCGGTACCAATTCCGGTAGCGGCAAGGTCGATCCTGCGCCGGAACCAGTCGGTAGCCGCATGCTTTGGCTTGCGTCGCCGGAGCGCGAGCTAAAGCATGCGGCTACCGGGGGATGCGTAGTATCGGGCCTGAATCAGGGCGGAGGATTTGATGTTTAGACGATTTTGGAACTACATAAAGGCGCTGTTCAACCGCAAAATGGACCAGTGGGAGGATCCGGAGATCCTGCTCGACCAGGCGCGGCGCGAGATGCGGGAAAATCTTGCCGGGAACCGCGAAAAGGCCATCCAGGCGATTACCGCCAAGAACAACCTTCAGTCGATGGTGGATGAGCACACGCGAAAAATCGCCCAGCTGCAGGCCAACGCGGAACAGGCGCTGAAGGCGGGGGATCGGGATGCCGCCCGTGCCTGGCTGCGGGAAAAAGGAAACACGGAGCAGACTCTGGAGTCCCTCAAGGCCTCACTGGCCCAGGCGCTGCAAAACGTCGAAGGCATCAAGGTCGCGATGCGCCGGCAAGAGGAGCAAGTCAAATCCAAGACCGCGGAAGCCTTGGCGCTCAAAGCTCGGTGGAAGCAAGCGCAGATCAACAAGGAGATGTCCAAGGTGTTCGACAGCCTGAACTTCGAGACCGAGGAGCGCGGCTGGTCGGTTGCCGCGGAGAAGATCCAAAGCGCCGAATCCGAATCGCTGGCACGGTCCGAGATGAACGCTTCCTCGCTCACCGGGAAGTTGGCCGCTTATCAGGACAGCGCGATTGATGCGTCGGCGGAAAAGGAATTGCAGCAGATGGAGCAGCGGTTGGGTCTCGCTCCGTCAGCCCCGGCGGCGACCCAGTCCGGCTCGGTCACGCCGGATGTGGAATCGGAGTTGGCCGAGCTGGAGCAACGTCTCGGCGGTGGTGGCGCGGCGCCGGGCGGTCAAACGCCTGCATAAAGTCATCGGAGTCTCGTACGCCGTAGTTTTCGAGCGTGGCGATCGGAACTGGTCGGCCTATGTACCAAACCTACCGGGTTGCGTGGCAACCGGCAAGACACGGGAAGAAGCGGAAGTTTTGATTCGCGAGGCAATTGAGTTCCACATTGAGGGATTGGTGCAGCATGGACTTCCCGTACCAGAACCCATCTCCGAAGCCGCGAACGTAAAAATATCGGCCTAACCGCCGCTTATCAGATTCCCATGATGCAATTGTTGATATGATCCCATCCGAGCTCAACGAGGTTCTGTCTTCTGATCCCGAGATACTAGCCGGTATTGTCTGCTATCGAGGTACCCGCGTTCCGGTGGAGACATTTTTCGACTATCAGGCGGACGGGATATCATTGGACAGATTCCTTCACGGCTTTCCGACCGTGACACGTGATCAGGCACTGGCGGTGATTCGCTGGCAGACGGAACAGGCGCGTCGGCAGGTTGCCCGCGCGTCGTGAAGCTGTTGCTGGACGAGGGCATTGAAGATGACTGATCGGCGGTTTTGCGAGTAGAATCAATACCATGAACCATCACATCAGTCTGGCCTGCTTAGGCACGCTCCTCACAGCCCCCATCTGTCTGGCCGACGATGCCGCAACCGCGTGGGGCGGGAACCCGAAGGCTCTTTCCGACCACCCCTCGGGAAGTGAGTCCCACTACGATCATTACATGGATAGTTCCGAATGACGTATCGAGTTAAATTAGTAAACGGTCTTGAGAGTCAAGAGGTCGATCTGCCCACGATCAGGCGGTGGCGCCAAAGTGGGCTTGTAGCCGACGACGCGGTTGTCCTCGATGCTGAAGGGCAGGCATTCTCCGCCAAGGAACTGGAGCTCACCGAGGGGCGACCGACCTCAAACCGTTCTGCGTCGGCGCGTCTAGTGCGATGGCTATGCAGCAAGAATGCTGGCGGTTTGGCCTGGTTTCTGTTGTTGCTCTCTTATCTCCTCTCGGAAGGTCCCGTGATGCCGGCGATAATGTTGCATCATGGGAAGGAAGCGGTTCAGCTTGCCATTTCGGAGCAAGCGCCGACCGTGGCGGAGACGAGCGGAATCAACGAATCTGTGTACGACAAGGCCTATTTCTCGGTTCGTTATTCTGAAGCAGTCGTTAAGAGTGTTATCGGAGGGACGCTCTTTATGCTTGTTGGTTTAATTGCGGCCTATCAAGTCGCAACGACAAAACGATTCCAGCGGGCTAACGCTCTAACCCTCTCCGCCGTTTGGCTGGCAGCCGTCCTTTATGCCGTCGCGACCCGGGGCGAGATCCTGCATCTTAGGCCGTACGTAGTAAGTGTGCCGGACGGCGGTTCGGACATCCACCTCTATTTTGGGCCAACACCCGAACCACAAAACTTGGCATCATTTTTTTCTCATCCATTGTCACACAACCGTGGCCCCGCCGAGTCTATTGAGTCGGAAGGGATTTGGAGCGCTCAAAAGTGCAAGTTCGACACCTGATCGGACGGTTTGTCATTGTTGGCGCATTCGCCGGTGGCGTTGCGCTGTACGAGTGGTACTACGTGGCGGGGCCGGAACATGAGAGGTGGATCGTTTCGACCTGTACAAGGAATCTCTGGCATTTGCAGATGGAAGCATGGGCGATCGAGCAGGAGCATCCGAACGAGATTGTTCCTCCGGCTTCCGAATTTGGGCCCGGTGGCCCGGGTTGGCGTTGGATAGCTCATAGCTTAGCGGGTTGGGATGTGCCGCATTGCCCATTGGCGGAGGACAAGCCGGGCGCGGGGTACATGATCAATCCTGTGGTGTGCGGGAGTCCGATTCGAGAAGCAGAACGCGTGCCGTGGCTTTTCGCGGACGACCAGCCGAGGCACTTTGGAAAATATCACTACATCTCGTTGAGCGGAAAAGGTGGTCTGAGCAAGGTGCTGCCGCACTGATAGTCGAAACTGATTGGAGGAGGGAACCGAGATTTTTTTGACCATCATTGGATTTGCTGTGGGACTCCACGGACCGAACGAAGCATGGATATCGAAGATATCCGATCCGGATATTCGCGCCGGTGTCACTGCTGCCATCGAGAAGAATCTGATCCCGTCGATCTCAGAGTCCGTGTACCCTGGCCATTTCTATATCAACGCCGATGGAGGCGGATATGGCAGCGACACCACGTGGCCCGGTCTTGACTCTTGGCAGATGGCGGGAGCATATCTCCTTCTCGGCCGGGCCCAGCTCGTCAAGGACTATTTTGATTTTGTCCGTGCCTCTCAGCGGAAGGATGGAAACATTCCGTTCGCCATATTCCCCGGCAATACTGAGCGGGGAGATACCTATTTGCGAGGCCTGAAGACGCCGGAAGATGTATTCACTTACACCCCTCCGCACCGGGACGGACTCCCGGAATCGAGCGGCGAGGCTCGCAAGTGGGTGGGACTGTTTCGGCACTGGGAAATTGAGTCGAATCCGCTTGCCACATTGGGACCAATCTGTTATGTCTTGACGGCATCGGAGATCTATCTAGCCACGAAAGACGGTGCTTGGCTGAAAGAGCACCTGCCATCGGTGGAAGCGGCCGGCAACTACCTTGTTTCTCAGATATCTCCGAACGGATTGATGAGCGGGTCCGGATTTTACACCGAGCGTCCTCCGCGGAACGGTTGGGACGGCGTGACGCAATGCTACGCGGTGCAGGCTTTTCAAGACCTCGAAGCTCTGGAAAAGGCTGCCAAGCGAAACGCGGAGGCAAAGGTTTGGAAGAGCCATGCCGACAAGCTGACTAAGAGCTTTCTCGCCACCTTTTGGAAAGGCGATCACTTCGCCGAATACGTGCACATCAATCGGGGAGTGGTCGATAGTCACGGCCTGTCGGATACGAATTGGGCCGCAATCGCGTTTGGCCTCGCCACCAAACAACAGACAAAGGTTTTGTGGCCGAAGCTCATTGGTGAAAAGGCGTTTTGGCCCGGAGGGATGCCTACTCTCACCGTCACCAAACCGTTCACCTACGAATCATGGGAGCACGAGGAAGTGCCGTTTGCGGCCAACTCCGTGACGAACGACGTTGCTTCGATGGGCCGGAGTTGGTATGTCGAAGCGTTGGCCTGCAAGCGCATGGGCGCGCGCGACCGGTTGATAGAAGCGGCGCGACTGGTGTCTAAGGCTGCCAAGGACGGCTATTGGCGAGAGCGGTATCACCCGCTGCCAAACGGAAAGATCCAGGCCGACGGGAGCGAGAAATACTGCGAATATGCCGCCGTACTGGTCAGAGTCGTTCTGGAAAACAGAGCGGTGTTTCTGAAATGAACCTGAACAATCACAAACCAAGAGTCAACGAATTTAATGTGAATTAGGTAGGCGCGGGCCAGCTTGCCAATACCCCTCCAACCGCCAATTCCAAAAGCCCGCGTTTGACCACCCCGTAAGTAGCATAATGATCGGGTATCAGAAGTTCCGGCCCTCCCACGCGGGACTCCGGATCGGCGATTCGATGCGTCGTCTTAATGCTGTCCCGCGCCTACGAAATCACCCGACCCATTGCGTGGAATCTAGATCCCTGATCAAGCATGTCACTTCTGGGAGGTCCTGCCCGCAGGCCCTGGTACGCGGTTTGAGGTCTTCAGCGGCTTGCTCGGTTTGACTTGTCCCGTCTCGTACTTAACCTTAAGATAGAGCGTGAACTGCACCACCGGCTCAATCACCACAGGATTCACCACATGATCGAAGCTCTTGGCGCTGAGGGCGTTGAAGTAGAACGTCCGGTTCTTTCGCGCGCTCTGGACGGTGTACTTCTGCCGGTAGTAATTGCTCATCATGTCCTCGGATTCGTATGCCGTATACGAGTCGTACATCTCCGTCGGAAAGTAGGTGCTGTATTTTTCGGCGTACACCTGTGGCTGCACAACCTTGATTCCCAAGAGGCGAGCATGGTTGGCGGCTTTCAGCTTGATCACGCGGGCGGCATCCTCCATCAGCTTCGTGTGGATTGCGTCAATGTTTATCACGATATAGTCCACTTTGATCAGATCGAAGATCTGGGCCCGCGATGCCGCGGCGACGAATTTGTCCAATGAAGTTTTGTCCCGGTAGTGGACCGAAACGGTCTTCTTCAGCTCAAATCCGGTCACCTTCTCCTTGGCGATATCACCGACAATCTCATAGCCATAAATCCGGTTTTGCGCAACGTAATCAACATAAATGTCGTCGGCCCGCGCTCCCAGATGGCGCAAATCATCCGAGAACTGGGCGATGGTCAACTGCATCTTCTGATTGCACTCGTCCAGTGTAGTACCCTCCAGGCTGATGCCGAAGACCGCGACGTATTCGTCCGCCTTGACGTTTATCATGACGCTGGCGTCCAGGAACATGCTCGTGGCGGTCGGCGGCATCTCTTCTTTCGCCACCGTGCGCTTGGCGCGTTCGTTCGCCTGCGCATTGCCCCCTTGGCCCTGGCCATAGACGGAGCCACCCCCAACCTGGGCGAGGCAGACCTGCGAACCGGCAACCATGAAAACGAGAATGGATAACAGCCTTGTCATGCGTGGTACTCCTTGGGCTTCTCTCCCACCGCTATCATGGCAGACTGCGCGCTTGCGACGCCACTTTCAGCCGGTGAGCATTTTTTTCGGGCAGCTTTGTCACAAAATTTCGATTTTCGGGAGTCTATCGTGTTGAAAGGGGGCAGGGAATGTTGCCTGGGAGCGGGAATTGCTTTATAATCGTATTGCGATTCGGACGTTGGCCTTCACAGTGCGACTATGAAGACATAGGAATCTGAGGAAATCCCCTGGGGATAATCGTATCGCTTCACAGTCGCACTGTGAAGGGAGTAGGGTAGCTGACGGAAATCCCTTCACAGTCGCACTGTGAAGGGGGAAGACGGCGGAGGTGTTCGATGGCGGATGAAATAAGAGAGGAAACGAAGAAGGGCCTGAGCCGGAGGCAGTTCCTGCGTGGGGTTGGCGCGGCGGCGGCAACCGCAACGGTTGTCGGCGCGGTCGCGTTCCGGCCCAAGACCGATGAACCGAAGCAGGGGCCGAAAACCGATCTTGACGCCATCCCCGGCGCGGTACCGGTAAGCCTCAAGGTCAACGGGAAGACCCACCAGTTGAACCTGGAGCCGAGGGTCACCCTGCTCGATGCCCTGCGCGAGCGCCTGCAACTGACCGGCGCCAAAAAGATCTGCGACATGGGCAACTGCGGCGGCTGCACGGTCTATATGGACGGCAAGCCGATCTACGCCTGCCTCAAACTGGCAGTTGATAGTCAGGGTCACGACATAGAGACCATCGAAAGCCTCGCGCCGGAAGGGAAGATGACCCCGCTGCAGCAGGCGTTCGTTGACCATGACGCCCTGCAGTGCGGATTCTGCACTCCCGGTTTCGTTATGTCCGTCAACCATCTGCTCAAAACCAATCCGAACCCGACGCTGGACGATGTGAAGCAGGCCTGCTGCGGAAACATCTGCCGCTGCGGAACCTACACAAGGATTTTCGAAGCCGCACTGGCTGCCGCCAAGGCGCGAAAGGGGGCTTTCTAAATGGCTGGTTGGAATGACCGCAAGACCTCCAAATATGTGGGCCAAAAGGTAACTCGTGTCGATGGCCCCGCCAAGGCAACGGGCAGGGCGAAGTACACCTTCGATATTGTGCTGCCGGGCATGCTCTATGGGGTTATGCTCCGTTCCCCGCACGCCTCCGCCAAAATCACGAAGTTGGACACGTCCGCGGCCGAGAAGATGCCCGGCGTGAAGGCGGTCGTGACGATCGCCGGCGTCAATTCGACGCTTCGGTACCATGGACAGGAGATCGCAGCCGTTGCGGCGGTCACAGAAGAGCTGGCGAAAGACGCCGTGCGCGCGATTGTGGTCGAATACGAAAAGCAGCCGCACTCGGTCCGAACGGAGATGGCGGCCAAAATCGCCGACAGGAAAGACGCCCAGCCGAGCATGATCCCCGAAGGCGAAGTGGCGGACGCCCTGAAAAGCGCCGCCGCCACCATCGAAGCCACATACAGCGTTCCGATCCGCCTGCACACGAGCCTAGAATCGCACGGTTCTGTTTGCAAATGGGATGGCGATGCGTTAACGACGTGGTGTTCGACCCAGGCGGTGCATGGCGTGAAAGAGGGAATGGCCGCCAATCAGGGGATCGCCCAAGACAAGTCACATGTGATTTGTGAATACATGGGCGGTGGTTTTGGCAGCAAGTTTGGACCCGGTGTTGAGGGTTCTGTCTGCGCGACGCTTGCAAAGAAGGCCGGCGCGCCGGTCAAGCTGATGTGCGATCGGGCCGGCGAGCAGCTTGCCACCGGCAACGGCCCGGACGGCTTCGCCGAAGTGAAGGCCGGGGCCTCCGCCGACGGGAAGCTGACGGTGGTGAAAGCCAACCTGTTTGGAACCGGCGGCAACTCCTCGCGCTGGGGCCTCGAATATCCCTACATCTATCATGCCGAAAAACGGGACGTTTCGATGACGGGCGTTCGCGTGAATTGCGGTTCCCAGGCCGCGCTTCGCGCCCCAATGCATCCACAGGCCTGCGCGCTGACCGAGATGATGATCGATGAGTTGGCATACAAGCTCAACATGGACCCCGTCGAGTTTCGCCTGAAGAACCAGTCGAGCCAGCTTCGCGAGGCGCAGTTCCGCATGGGCGCCCAGATGATCGGCTGGGACAAGCGCAATATGAGCCCTGGAAAGAGCAAAGCTCGATTCGTGCGCGGCATGGGAGTCGCGACGGGCAAATGGGGTGGCGGCGGCGGTCCCGGATCGCAGGTCCAGGTCGTGGTCAACTCCGATGGCACGGTGTTGTCAAAGGTCGGCACCCAGGACCTCGGAACGGGAACCCGGACCTATGTCGCTTCCATAGTCGCCGAAGACCTTGGGATCGATATCGATCGCGTCAAGGCGATGATTGGGGATTCGGCGCTGGGATATTCGGGAGGAAGCGGCGGCTCAACCACTACCGCGTCGCTTGCGCCGGCTGTCAAGACCGCGGCCCAGGCGGCGCGGGCGCAGCTATTTGCCAAGGCCGCCGAGATGCTCTCGACAACCCCTGATTCGCTCGACGCGCGGGACAACAAGGTGTTCGTCGCGGCCGATCCGTCGAAGAGCGTGAAGTTCACCGAGCTCTGCGCGCGGCTTGGCGCCCAACCGATCGTGGCGAACGGGCAATTCGACGGTTCGCTGCAGCAGGGCGGAGTGGCCGGAGTGCAGTTTGCGGAGGTTGAGGTCGACATGTGGACCGGCCATGTCCAGCCGATCAAGGTGGTCGCCGTCCAGGACTGTGGCTACGCGATCAACCGGCTTGCGGCGGAAAGCCAGCTCATCGGAGGCGTCATCCAGGGCATCGCGATGGCGCTGTTCGAAGGCCGAAAGATGGATGAGCATACCGGCCGTTGTCTAAATCCCGACATGGAGAACTACAAACTCCCCGGTCCGATGGAGATGCCGGAGATCATCCCGGTCATCTACGACACTCATGACAAGGTGGCGGGCATTGGAGAACCGGCCGTGATTCCCACTGCGGGCGCGGTGGCGAACGCGGTCTACAACGCGAGCGGCCTGCGAATTAGGCACCTGCCTATTGTGCCGAAGCGGATGATGGAGGCGATGGCATGAACTCTTTCACCTACGTATCACCGAAAGATCTGGCGGATGCTTCCAAGGCCATCGGTCCCTCGGGAAAACTCCTGGCCGGCGGCATCGATCTGCTTACCGAGCTCAAGGAAGGACTGATCCAGCCGCAGCGAATCGTCAATCTGAAAAGCGTTTCCGGACTGAAGGATATCGGTGGGAGCGGAGACTTCAAGATCGGCGCGCTTGTGACGCTCGCCGACCTCGCCGCCAATAAAGAGGTTCGTTCCAAGTACCCGGCGATCGCGGAAGCCGCGGAATCGGTCGGTTCACCACAGATTAGAAACGTCGGGACTGTCGGCGGCAATCTCTGTCAAAGGCCCCGCTGTTGGTATTATCGTGACGCGGAAGTCCACTGCCTGAAAAAGGGCGGCGATCGCTGCTATGCCGTGGAAGGCGAAAACGAATACCATGCCATCCTCGGCGGCGGCCCGTGCCATATCGTGCATCCGTCCGACCTCGCCCCCGCGCTCATCGCATTGGATGCCCAGGTGGAAATCTTCTCGAACGGCAAGACTCGCAAGATGCCGCTCGGCGAATTCTTTCAACTTCCGCGTGACAACGTCTATTCGGAGAACGTGCTCAAAGACGGTGAAATCGTAACGGCCGTCACCCTGCCCAAGGCTATGGCCGGTTGGAAGAGCAGCTATTACAAGATAAAAGAGAGGGAATCGTTTGATTGGGCCTTGGCCAGCGCCGCGGTGGCAATGGAAATGAAGGGGACCTTGGTTACGAAGGCCCGGGTTGTGCTCGGCGGGGTAGCGCCAATTCCGTGGCGAAGCCAGGAAGCCGAAAAGATGCTGGAAGGGAAGAATCTTTCGACCGAGCAAGCACTGCAAGCGGGTGTCGCCGCCGTCGCCAATGCCACGCCGATGTCCGGGAACGCGTATAAGGAGAAGCTGGCCGCCTCAGCCGTGGGTATTGCCGCCCTCACTGCGGCGGGAATGGAGGCGAAGTAGCAGTGCCGAATCTCGAAATTACCAAATGCGCATTGCTCCGAAGCAAGAAGGAGCAGTATGCCGAGCTTCCGAACCCAGATTTTGCGCCGGACCACTTCTCGCCCCCGCAAAAATACTGGTGCCTGCAAACGATGACCGATTTCGGGCCGGACGAGCAGGAGGTCTGTCTTGAGGCCTGTCAAGGGGGCAGAACCTGTTATCAAAAAGTAATATCGATTGCTAGCGATCCTATCGAATTGAACAAAAAGCCCTGATTGACGTATGCAATAGCGGTCAATGTGCATTCCTAGGTAGAATGACCGTGCAACCTTTGATCTAAGGAGGGTTTGACAATGCGAAAATGGACTTCGCTTTTGGCGGTTGCAGCCCTGGTAACGGGCTCTGCGTTCGCAACTGAGGCAAAGACGCAGGGTACCGAGCCGACGGGGCTCACGGTCCGCGCGGGAGTTTTCTTCCCGAGCGAGCAGACCGTTCGTGATGCGACGGCGGATGCATGGTTCACCGCCGGGCTTGAGTACAAACTCGGTGACATCGGAGTTCCGAACTACACCACCGGATATCGAGCACACTGGTCGATCAGTGCCGATTACTATGGCCAGGATGACTTCACGGCCGTTCCGGTTCTGGTCAACTATGTTGGCCACGCCAACCAGTTCCACTACAGCGCGGGCGCGGGCGTTACGTTTGCGTCGCTCCCCGTAGAAGACAAAACCGTGTTTGGTTACCGACTTGCAATCGGACTCGACTTCAACACCGGCAAGACCCCGTTCTTCGTAGAAGGCGGATTCATGGGCGCTGCCGGCGAGAGCGTCGATACCAACCTGAACGGATTTTTTCTTGTAGCCGGCCTGAATTTCTAAATTCGTCTGAGGATGATATGTGGGACCCGCCAAATTGGCGGGTCCTTTCCCTTTGTTTAGGCTACAATCGGTGCTAGGATGAAGTGGATCTTGGGCGCGATTTTAGCCGTATTTCTGTTCTGGTTCACTTCCCGCGCGTTAGATCCCCAAACGACGCACGACAAGAGGACCAATCTAAAGGTTTGGGGATTGGTCCTTGGAGCTGACGATAAGGGTTTTGCCGCCCAGATCAAAGAGTTCGAACATCGCAATCCGGACATCCGGGTCACGATCCTTTCGATGGGGGCGGGCGGGATGAATCCGCAGAAGCTCATGACCGCCATCGTCGGAAAATCCCCGCCGGATCTGATTTATCAGGATCGCTTCACCATTGGCGATTGGGCTAGCCGCGGCACGTTTCTTCCGTTCGACAATCTGATAGCACGGGATCGCCACGAAAAAATGTGTCCGCGCCCCGAAGAGTATTATCCGGCGACCTGGAAGGAGGCGGAGTATCGGGGCAAAGTATACGCAATCCCCGCCGGCGCCGATTGCCGCGCTCTCTTTTGGAACAAGAAAATGTTCCGCGATGCCGCGCCGCGTTTGCAGGCGATGGGCCTCGATCCGAATCGGGCTCCCCGAACCTGGTCCGAACTGAAAAAATACAGCCTTGCGCTTACGCAACGGGCGCCGGGCGGAGGGCTGAAGACCGTCGGATTTCTACCCAACTTCGGCAACTCCTGGCTCTATCTCTACTCTTGGGAGATGAATGGCGAATTCATGTCGCCCGACAGCAAAACCTGCACGCTCGACAACCCGCGCACACAAGTCGCGCTGCAATATATGGTGGACATGTATGATGCGGTCGGCGGCGTGGAGCAGGCCGATTCGTTTGCTTCCGGCTTTCAGGGCGATCAGCTCGATCCGTTCTACACGGGAAAGTTGGCGATGACCGTCGATGGGAATTGGAAGCTCCTGAATATCGCACAGTATGCGCCGAATCTGGAGTTTGGAGTCGCCCCGCCGCCGGTTCCGGACGATAGATATTACCACCGCGGAATCTTCGCCGATGAAAAGCAGACCTACGTGACATGGATGGGCGGATTCTCTTGGGCGATTCCCGTCGGTTCTCACCATGGCGATGCCGCCTGGCGGTTCATCAAATGGATGACGAACCCGGAATCCGCGCTCGTAGAAGCGAGGGCTCAGGGTGATTACCTGGCATCGCTTGGCCGGATTTTTGTGCCAAATTTTCGCGCAAATCGCCTGTCGACAGAAGCCGTGTACGCGGCATGCAAACCGGACCTCCCGGACCTGGCGGAAGGGATGCGGGCTTGCATCAATCTGATGCCGACGGCCCGCTACCGCCCGGTCACTTTCGTCGGCCAAACCCTGTGGGATGAGCATCAACGCGCGTACGAGCAGGCCGTTCACCATAAGATGTCGCCAAAGCAGGCATTGGCGGCGGGGCAGGCGCACGTGCAAGGGGAACTCGATCGAATGGCGAGCCGGCAGGCATTGCCAAAGATAAATCCCGCTTTGATTCTCACTGCCGCCGGCGTCGCCATATCGATGGTCCTCGGCAGCCTTGTTTGGCTGGCGCGCCGCGTCGTCCGTCTTGGCCGCTTGCGAAAGGGCGAGGCGGTCTCCGGATTCCTGTTCATTTCCCCCTGGCTCCTCGGCTTTCTCATTTTCACGGCGGGGCCGATTTTGGTGTCGCTGTTCCTCAGCTTCTGCGACTACGATGTGCTGCATCCGGCGAAGTGGGTCGGACTCGGAAACTATGTGGAGTTGGCGACGACGGACAAGGATCATTTTGGAAAGGCCGCGTGGAATGTGGCCTATCTGGCGGGAATCGGCGTGCCGCTCAACCTGATCACGGGATTGGCGATTGCGCTCCTGCTGAACACAGGAGTCCGCGGCATGCGGATGTATCGGACCGCGTTTTACATCCCCAGCATCGCCCCGACCATCGCCGCCGCCGTTTTGTGGGCCTGGGTGCTGACCGGCGATCCCGACAAGGGGCTGCTGAACGCCGCGCTCCGCACCATCTGGCCGGGCCATCTGCCGGGCTGGCTCAATTCGGAAACGTGGTCCAAACCCGCGCTCATCGTCATGGGTTTGTGGGGCGCCGGCAGCGGGATGATTCTGTGGCTCGCGGGGTTGCAGGGCGTGCCGCGTCAGCTCTATGAAGCGGCGAAAATCGATGGCGCCGGCGCATGGCAGGCATTCAGACAGATCACTCTCCCGCAAATATCGCCCTATGTCTTCTTCAACCTCGTGATGGGAACTATCGGTGCCCTGCAGGAATTTGACAGGATATATGTCATGCGTCCGACGGACCAACAGGGAATCGGTCCGGTCGACAGCCTGCTCGTGCCGGTCTATTATCTGTTCGACAACGCATTCAAATATTTTCGGATGGGATTTGCGTCCGCAATCGCCTGGACTCTTTTTGCCGTGGTCCTCTCCCTCACCCTGCTGCAGCTTCGTTTGGCCCCCCGATGGGTTCATTACGAGGGCGGGAGAGCGAAGGATTGATTCTCCACAGCGCCTTGGTGGTTGCCGGGGCTGCGCTCGCCCTTGTCGCGCTGTGGATCACGTTTTGGTCGGGTTGGGCGGCGCGAAAAGTTGTCGGGCGTTGGAGCTTCGTTTTTCTCACAGCGGGCATCGTCGCGGTCGGGCTGTTCTGCCTCACTGTTAAAGATTTGCTCGATGCGCCAATCGTCCGGGAGGCGTCGTTCGGATACTATCTGCAGACGCGCACTCCGGATGCCATGCGCCATTTTCTCGCCGGCGCGGCGATATTGCTGGCGCAATCGATCCTGTTTGCATTCATTGTTAGGCGCGCGTTTCGCGGCGTAATCCGCGCGCGCAAAGGCGCGACAGAATCGTTGCTGCATGTGCTCCTTCTCACCGGCGTCGTGATCTTCGGGATTCCGTTTGCGTGGCTGCTCGTCACTTCGTTCAAAGAGGACCAAGACATGGCGCGTGTCCCGCCAGTGTGGATCCCACAGGTGCAAGAATTCATCGCCCAACCAGAAAACCCAAAGTGCGCATTAGTAATAGGAAAGTTTGCGGAAACAGACTACAGAGGCGCTGTCCTCAAGGAGTTTCCAAGCGGCAAGCGGACCGTGCGCATTTTGGAACCAAGGGAACTGAAGGGCACTGTGTACACGGCCTCCGCTGGGACAACCCAAAATGTGCGCACCACCGGCCTGCGATGGGAGAACTATCAGCGCGCGCTCGCGGACCTGCCGGCCGAAACATCGTATGGCGCCGTCTATCTGTTCAACACGCTGCTATTGGTCGTGCTCAACCTGGTCGGGACGTTGATCGCCAGCTCGGTTGTGGGATATGGATTTGCGCGACTGCGATTCCCCGGTCGCGACCCGCTGTTCTTGCTCCTGCTCGCCACTCTGATGTTGCCGGGCGCGGTTACGATGATGCCGGTCTTCCTCATCTTCCGCCAACTTGGCTGGATCGATACGTTGTATCCTTTGTGGGTGCCCGCTTTTTTCGGCTCGGCGTTCAACATATTTTTGTTGCGGCAGTTTTTCCTAACGGTTCCATCGGAGCTGGAAGAGGCGGCGCGCATCGACGGCTGCAGTCATTTTCGAACGTTTTGGGAAATCATGCTGCCGCAGGTCAAACCCGCTCTCGCCGCCGTCGCGATTTGGACGTTCACCGGCACCTGGAACAACTTCATGGGACCGCTCATCTACATCAACTCGCCGGAGAAGATGCCTGTCTCCTACGCACTGCAACTATACCAATCCGCGCATGGAACCGACCCGGGCGCATTGATGGCGGCTAGCACGATGGTGATGCTGCCGGTTGTGCTTCTGTTCTTCTTCGCGCAACGATATTTCATCGAGGGCGTGACATTGACGGGAATTGGAGGGCGTTAGGCCGGGCCGGGTTCTAGTCCAGGAGATCCTTTGGGGCGACGGCGGACAGTTACATCGCCCGGCGTCTCGGTCGAAATTGGTGGCTCAGCGGTAGTGAGTCGATCTGCCAGCTTGTTATCGACAGGCGATGCCGTGCCATGCAGGATCGCCAGCAATCGTTCTCGATCCAACGTTTCCTCCGCCAGCAAAGCCTGAACAACATTGTCCAACGATTCTCGACGCGCGGTCAACAGTTCGGTCGCACGGCTGTGACTTTGCTCGACGATGTCCCGAACCTCTCTGTCGATGGCCTGCGCTACCTCCTCGCTGTAGTTCCTGTCCTCCATAATGTCCCGGCCGAGGAACGGATTGCCGTGCCTCTTCCCAAAGGTGAGCGTTCCCAAGTGCTGGCTCATTCCGAACTCGCACACCATCGCGCGCGCCATGTCGGTCACCCGCTGCAGGTCGTTTTGCGCGCCCGTCGTGACTTCGTTGAAAACCTTCTCTTCGGCGACGCGCCCGCCAAGCAGCATGGTGATATCGTCCAACAGTTCGCTCTTGGATTGGAGACGCCGCTCCTGCGGCAATTGCCATGTCGTTCCAAGACTCATTCCGCGAGGCAGGATGGTGAGCTTGTGAACCGGGTCGCAATGCTCAAGCAGTTCGCCGACGATGGCATGCCCGGCCTCGTGGTATGCGACCACCTCGCGCTCATGCTCGTTCAAGATGCGGCTTCGACGCTCCGGACCAGCGATAACACGATCCAGGGCGGATTCGACCTCCAGACGCCCGACGGCAGTTTTGTCGTTGCGGGCGGTAAGGAGCGCGGCCTCGTTCAACACATTCGCGAGGTCAGCGCCCGTCATGCCAGGAGTGCGCTTGGCGAGCACTTCCAGGTCTACGTCGGGACCGAGCGGCTTGCCCTTCGAATGGACCTTGAGAATCGCTTCTCGTCCATCCGCGTCCGGGGCGTCAACCACGATTTGGCGATCGAAACGGCCCGGACGGAGCAAAGCGGGATCCAGCACGTCCGGCCTGTTGGTGGCGGCGATGAGAATCACACCCAAATTCGGGTCGAATCCGTCCATCTCGACAAGAAGCTGATTCAAAGTCTGCTCGCGCTCGTCATGCCCGCCGCCCAATCCAGCCCCACGCTGGCGGCCAACCGCATCGATCTCGTCCACAAAAATTAAGCTCGGCCGGTGGGCTTTTGCGGTCTCGAAAAGGTCCCGGACGCGCGCCGCGCCAACCCCAACAAACATCTCGACAAAATCCGAACCGGAAATGTGAAAGAAGGGAACTCCCGCTTCGCCGGCAACAGCGCGGGCGAGAAGGGTCTTGCCGCATCCGGGAGGGCCGAGCAGCAGGACGCCCTTTGGGATCTTCGCGCCGACCGCCACATATTTGTTCTTATTGCGAAGAAAGTCAACGATCTCGTACAGTTCTTCCTTCGCCTCTTGAACTCCGGCGACATCTTCAAATGTGGTCTTGGGAACCGATTCGCTCAGGCGCTTCGCCCGGCTGCGCCCAAAGGCAATGGCCTGGTTGCCGGTCTGCTGGGCGGGCCGGTAGATGAAGAAATAGAATCCAAGAACGAGGGCCACGGGAATCAGGAGGCCCATCAGGATCGGGGCCATCAGGTCGTTGATCTGGGAACCGGATACTTTGACTACAGAACTCGCATCTAGAGCCTTGTTGAGATCGTCGGACGGGGGAAGCCGCAGGCGGGCCTTGACCCGGGTTCCGTCGGCATAGGTTCCGCTGAAGTCAGGACCGTCAATATCCGCTTTTGAGAACCGCTTATTCGTCAGGTCATCAATGAGCTGCGCCTGGCTGATATCCTTGATCGGCGAGCCGAGGCCGGTAATTCCACCGTTGTTCAGGACAAAAAAGAACAACATGATGATGGCAATTAGGCTCAATAGCAGAAATGTTCTTGCGTTCCGACTCAATAAACCCTCCGGCATGGCGGCGATCCAGATCGCGCCTCTTATTGACCTACGCGTTCGCCTGGCGCAATGTTACGCCGAGCTACGGATTATACCGCCGGTTTGACTTCAAGATAGCCGCATTCTCGCGTCTGATCCGTCACTTTCACCCGGTCCGCGATTCGTCCGCCGAGCACCCAGATGGGTCCCAGGTCGTCGGACACCATCGGAAGCTGGCCCCGCAGCATCCTAGGGATGCCTTCCGAACTCAAAATGTCGCGCACCGATCGATGGCCCGTAAATCCGAGGGGAATGTACTCGCCGGAAGCCGGTTTGGTCACGATCAGGTCGCCTTGGACTGATTCTCGGTCGAATACGGCCTTGGTTCCACGGAACAGGGTCACGTCGGTCGGTGGCTCGCCGGTCCAATGGAGGATCTCTACGGGCATAGAGGTGATCCGTAGGGACGTGTTGGCGGTTAACGGTGTTTGCCAGACCTCTTCCGAAAACGGTTCACTTTCGAAAATTACCTCTTCGTCGGTCAGAACCACCCTTACTAATGTTCCTTCCACGGAAAACGATGTGTTGCGCCCAGACAAGATGCTCTCAACCAACTCAAAGCTGATATTTGGTTCGGGGTGAAAGCGGCGAATGAGATGCCGGATGAGACGCCGGCGTATCGCGAGCGAGAGCTCGTTGAGATCAGCGAAGCGGATTCGGTACTCGTGATTCGGCAGATTTAGCGCCGCTTCGATCGGGTGCATTGGCGATTCCAACTCATTAGCCGCATCCAGTGTATCGCCCAGAATGTAAAGATCTTCTGCACGGGCGATTTCGGCCAAGCGTGCTATCGAATTGTACAGTTCCTCGCCGAATACGTCCACCAAGTTTGTCCGAAGAACATGCCGCAATCGATTGCGGACGAATCGCATTTCGTTGTTGGTGGGATCGGACAAAAATTGCAGGCTGTTGGAATCGCAGTATTCAATTGTCTCCGAGCGTCGTACAGTTAGAATTGGCCGGATTCTGATTGAAAACCGACCGTATGCCCTTATCCCACACAAGCCGCCGATTCCAGAGCCGCGTGCGACGTGCATAAGAATAGTTTCAACGTGATCGTCCGCTGTATGCCCGGTCGCGATGAATTCTGCCGCTTGACTCGCAACGACAGTTTCGAAGAATCGGTATCTGGCATTCCGGCCTGCTTCTTCTATACCAATCTTCCATTCCTCCGCCAACTTCGGGACGTCTTCTCTCTCGGTCACAAATTCGAGGCCCAGACCTTCGGCCACCGCACGGCAATGTTCTACGTCTTGGTCCGCCTCTTCGCCTCGCATTCCGTGATGCAGGTGGGCAGCGATCACCTCAACGCCGAGATCGGGCGCAACCGATGCCAATCCGTGGAGCAGCGCCGTCGAATCCGCGCCGCCGGAAAACCCGACGACAACCCGCACGGCACCGACCTCATGCCGCAGCCAAAACGCCCGAATTTCCTCTTGCACTTCCACACAACCATTATACGTAACGCTGGCTTCCAGCCGGCATTGGAGCCTTACAACCGCCCGGAGCGTAACGCTGGCATCCTGCCGGCACAATGCCGCCTGGAGGGCAGCGTTACGCGCCGGCATTGAGACTTTGCTGCCGGCTGGAAGGCAGCGTTGCGGGGGCGGACCGGTATACTGCCGTCTATGTCGGAATTGGCAGTTATCCAGGGCGGTGGTCTGTCCGTCGCGGAAGTGGCCGCGGGCGGAGCGGCGGATCGCGCCGGCGTCCGGATCGGCGATGTGGCAATCGCCGCCAACGGCCAACGGATCCAAGACATCATCGATTTTCGCTACGAAACCGCCGAGCAAATCTTCTATCTCACAATCCGGCGAGACGATCAAACCATCGATCTGCGAGTCGAGAGGGAATACGGAGAAGAGATCGGCCTCACCTTCCAGTTCGAGCTGGCAGACAAAATACACACCTGCAACAACAAGTGCGTCTTCTGTTTCATCCACCAGATGCCCAAGAAGATGCGGCGCTCGCTCTACCTGATGGACGATGACTACCGCCTCTCATTCCTCCACGGCAACTACGTCACCCTCACCAATCTCAAAGAGGGCGAATTCGAGCGCATCTGCGAACAGGCCCTCTCCCCGATGTACGTCTCCGTCCATGCCACCGACCCGATGGAGCGCCAAAAGATGTTGGGGAAGCAAGCCGAGATGCCCATCGTGCCGATGCTGGCGGAGTTGGCCCGCAACAGCATCTCGATCCACGCCCAGGTCGTGCTCTGCCCCGGTTACAACGATGGCGCAGTGCTGGAACAGACCATCCGTGAATTGGCGCAGCTTCATCCGACGCTCACGAGACTGGAGGCCGGGGTGCTATCCATCGCGTTGGTCCCCGTCGGCCTCACCAAATTTCGAAGCCACCTGCCCGATCTTGTGCCCGTGGATAGACCATACGCCAATCAAGTGTTGGACCAGTGCGATGAATGGCGGCGGGAACTGCAGGCGCTGCTAGGCACCTCCTTCCTCTTCCCGACCGATGAGTGGTTCTATCTCGCCGAGCGCGACTATCCCGAGCGGGCATGGTACGAGGATTTTCCCCAGTTCGAGGACGGAATCGGCACCGTCCGGACGTTTATGGACGATGCCGACGAGGCTTGCCAAAATCTGAGCGCACCGGCATCGCCGCTGGCCGCCACGCTGATGACCGGGAAGATTGCCGAGCATCCCATCCAACAGTTCGTCGATCGTCTCAATCGGCTGGACCGCGTGGACATCAATGTGGCGGTTATCGAGAACGAATTCTTCGGACCGTTGATAACGATAGCGGGATTGATGACGGGCCAGGACCTTCTGGTGCGGATGGCAATGTCCGACATCCGCAATCGCGTCCTCATCCCGGACATCTGCGTCAACGCCGAAGGTCTCCTCCTGGATGACATCCCCGCTGCCGAACTTTCAGAGCGCTCCTGCAAACGGGTGGAGATCGTAAAGTCCACGCCACGCGGCGCCCTCACCGCTCTCGGCCTCTCCTAACGTGTCATACTTAGACAGTGCTAATCGCATCAGAGCGCTCCCGCCTGCGCCTCGCCGAGCAGTTTAGCGCCCTTCGCCATCGCAACTTTCGCATATATTGGACGGGCGCGTTTCTGTCGTTTGTCGGAAATTGGATGCAGAATGTTGCCCAGGGATGGCTCGTCTTTCACCTCACCCAAAGCCCATTGATGCTGGGCTTGGTCAGCTTCTCCGGACAGATTCCCATCCTATTGATCGCGCCATTCGCCGGCTCCCTGGCCGACAAATTGTCCAAGAAGAAGACCGTTATCGCCACGCAGTCGGCCCTGGCGATCACGGCGTTGATCCTCGGCCTGCTGACAAATCTCAATGTCATACAGGTCTGGCATATACTTGTGCTCAGTTTCATCAATGGGATTATTTGGGCCATCGACGTGCCGGCGCGGCAGAGCATGATCGGGGAGATTGTCGATGAAGATGATCTCGCGAATGCGGTCCCATTAACAGGCGCGTCGTTCAACATTGCCCGCCTCGTCGGCCCAACGATTGGAAGCATTCTTTTGACCAAATATGGCGCGGGCACCTGTTTCGTGATCAACGGAATCAGCTACTCCACCATGCTATTTTCGCTCTTCGCGATTCAGACTGTTCGCAACCTCAATGTCCCGGATGATGGCTCACTCCTGCGGCGGACCAAAGTCGGTTTGCAGGTGGCGTGGTCGACCCGGTCCCTGCGGACGGTCCTGTTGCTGGAAATCGCAATCAGCATTTTTGGAATGTTCTATTTGGTCCAGTTGCCGGCCCTCGCATTCGCGGTTCTCGAGTTGAGCAAAGCCGCGTTCGCGCTCCTATACACCGCAACCGGAATTGGCGCGGTCGCCAGTCTTGGCACCCTTGCCCTCATCTCGCGCTGGTCGGGCAGGGGACGGATTCCCGCCTTCGGTCTGACTGGCTTTTCGGTCGGAATGGTCGCGCTTGGGTACATCGGAATCAAGGCAGCGGCGTCCGCGCATCCGCAAACGTGGGTTTACGCCACCGCGGCGTGCCTCGTTCTCCTCGGCTTTTGCGGAACCGGAATGCTCAACAGCGGAAACGCGTTGCTTCAGGCCAACTCCCCGGAAGGGATGCGCGGCCGGCTGATATCCGTGCATTTTTGGGCGATATCCGGATGCAGCCCCATCGGAAATCTTCTCTTTGGCTGGCTAGGCAGCAGGGGGGGTGTGCCTCAGGCGTTCGTTATCGGTGGGGCGATAGGACTCGGCATCGGGCTGCTTGCCATCGTGTTTGCGCGCTCTTTGCGGGAACTACGCTAAGTTTCCGCCAGCGCCGCCTTCAGCGTGTTGATGTTGTCGATGTTCTCCGGATCGACCTCGTTGAGCCGGGCGAGATAGACGCTCACAAAATCCCCCATATAACACATCGAAAGAATCTTCGTCAGCAGATCGCGGCCCTCAACCCGAAGACCGTGCACTGGGATCGGATCGATCAGTTTCAGAGTCACGTCCCACCGTTTGAACATTCGCTGCGATTCCGTGCCGTCGAACAGACAGACCACGGAATAGGCCCGCGTGACCTCATGCGCCTTCGTCCAACCCATGATCTCGTTGTGGTTCATCTCCGGCAATGCGTTCGCGTGCGCATGCACCTTCGAGTTCTCATTGATTTGGCACTTCCAACGATAAGCCACGGCCCCTTGGTATGTGCCCAATCCGTAGATGAATGGGAGCCGCTGGAACAGCTCACCGGCCAACCACTTCGCGCCGTTTTCCGCGTAGGGCTTGTCCGGCCCGAACTGCTCTCGCATGGCCTGAAGATCGTCGTGGAGATGCGAGAAGTCAATGGCCTCGATGATCCCGGCCTTCGCGCCGGCCAGCACAAGCGGAACGAACATGAATCCGAGCGCCGTGCGAGGCGGCTGCCCGCCGGGAACGCGAATCACCTGGACTTCACCCTTGGCCGCAAGCTCGGCTAATTCCCCGCCGCTCGTGATGCAGAGCCGGGGGCCGCCGCGCTCGCTCGAGGCGCGGTAGGAACTCAAGGTCTCCTCCGTATTGCCGGAATAGCTCACGAATATGCACCAGGTATGTTTTCCGACATATTTTGGGAGCGTGTAGTCGCGAATAACCTCGACTGGGACGCCTCCCGTCTGCTCCGCGATACATCTGAACAGGTCACCGCCCGCCGCCGAACCGCCCATGCCGCAGACCACAACGTTGTGAATCTCCGTTGTCGGCGGCTGGAAGTTGGATCGCTCGAAGATATCGATCGCTTTCGCGCACTGGTTTGGAAAGTCGACTGTCAAACCCAACACGTCTTTGGGATCCAAGGCGGAAAGCTTTCGGGGGTCGTCCAGGATTTCAGCGAATTGCATGCGATATCTCCTAACATCCAGAAATCTGATGAACAGGCGCCGAATGCCGACGCCTGTTCTTTGAACCGTTATCCGGCGACGTACGGCAAGAGGGCGCATTCTCTGGACCGCTTGATCTGGATGGCCAAGGACCGCTGGTGCTTGGCGCAGGTGCCGGACTGTCGGCGCGGGACGATTTTGCCGCGCTCAGTCAGAAATTTCCGCAATTTTGGAACGTCTTTGTAGTTGACCGGCGTCTTATCCACGCAAAAGGCGCATAACTTCCGCCGCCGTCGGAACTTCCGGGGGCGCTCCTTGGACCCATAGTCGCCTCGATCTCCGCGATCTCCGCGATCCCCCCGATCTCCTCGGTCTCCCCGATCGCCTCCGCCATCGCGAGGCCGGTCTTGCCGGGGGGCTGGGCGGCGCGGCGCTTGCGTTGGGGCTGCCGCCGGTGCGCCTGCCGATGCGGCTGCTGGGGCGGCTGCTGGAGCGGCTGCTGGAGCGGCTGCTGGAGCGGCTGCTGGAGCGGCGGCCGGAGCCGCGGGCTGCGCTGCTGCCTCAGCCGGCTTTTCTTTCGGCGTCGCCGCGGCGGTCTCTTTTACCGTGCTCTGTTCATCTTTCATACGTTTCTCCTATTCCGCGGCGAACGGGTCGTCGTCAGAGTAGTCGCCATATTCGGCGGCATCCGCCGGACCTGTCGGTTGGGCATCCGGGTCCTTGGGCCGATCCAGCCCATGGACCGATTGGGCGACGATCTCAGTGAAATACTTCTCGGTGCCGTCTTGGGCGGTGTATTGCCGGTTCTGTATCCGGCCGTCCACTGCCACAAGTCGTCCTTTTTGCAAGTAGTTGGAAACGTATTCCGCCTGACGCTCCCAGCAGCTCACGTTAAAGAAATCGGTTTGCTTATCCTCGCCGCCGCCGAATCGATCCACGGCGATGCGGAACGATGCGACCGACTTGCCGGTGTTGGTGGTGCGGAGTTCCGGGTCCTTTGTCAGGCGCCCAATCATGATTACTCGGTTGAGCATGTCGCGGCTTTCTCCTTCTCTCGAAGATAAATGCGGGAACGGAGGACCGGCTCCGTTATGCTGAACTGACGGGTCAGTTCCTTGGGCAGGGTCACGGGCGCGGCGAAATACATGAGGCAGTAGATGCCTTCTTTTTTGCCGGAAATCTCGTAGGCGAGGCGGCGGCGCTCCCAGACTTCGGCCCGTTCCACCTCGCCGCCTGCGTCGGTGACGACCTTGCTGAACTTCTGGATCAAGGTTTCTATCGCGTCGTTTTGGATCGACGGCTCAAGAATATACAGCGCTTCATACGTTCTATTGTCCAAATTGGTCCTCCCTATGGACGATATTGGCTCGGTCCCGGCGCAACTTGGAGGGCTCCGTTCCATCGGAGCCGCCCGCACACTGGGACAGGAAGGATGCCCTCGGCAATGCCGAGTGGCATTCGAAAAGATATGATACCCAACATACCTGCCCTATTCTCAATACCGTGTACAATTGCCTGGCGGACTCAACCCGATCGAATTTACCGGCGTATCTCATTGCGAACCGGGGAGGTGGAAGGAAGAATGATTCATCGCCAGCCTGAGGCTAAACTGACTCGACGGCAGAAAACAGGGTTCGGCATCATCGCCGTCCTTATCTTCCTGCTCCTGTTCGGCTCGCAGTTCGCGGGCGCATTTTCGGAATGGCTCTGGTACCTAGAGGATGCCCACGCTCCCCAAGTATTCGCGGTTCGGTTCGATACTCGACTCATCCTCTTTTTCGTCGGCTTCCTCATTTTCGGGATATTCACGTTCGTAAATCTCCGAATTGCCCTGCAGGCAACCGCGGTGATGGGACCGACTCAGGACAGCCCTCTCGCTCAAGTGGCCGAGAAGATGCTCCAGTTCGGCAGACGCGCCGCGGGCAAAATCGCATGGATCGCCGGCCCGGTTGTGGGGATCCTGTTCGGGTTCGGCCTTCGCGGCTCATGGGAAGAGTTCTTGCTCTGGACGCACGCCCAGCCGTTCAACCTGGTTGACCCTGTTTTCGGCAGGGATGTCGGCTTTTATGTATTCAAGCTTCCCTTCCTGCAAGAAATCGCCGCCATCGCGATTATGGGTGTGCTGGTGCCGGGCATCGCCGTCGCCGCCATCTACCTGGGCGGGCAAGGGATCGCCGGGGCCGGCCGCTTGAATTTGAGCATCCCGCGAGCGGCCACGCACCTAAATGTACTCATCGGCCTACTGTTCCTGGCTATCGGCTGGAATGTGTGGCTGGGGCGTTTTGGCCTTCTGTATCAAGACGGACCGCTTTTCTCCGGAATGGGATATACGGACGCCAATGCCAATCTGCCCGTTCTGACGCTGCTGTCATTCGGTTTCTGGTTCCTGGGCGCGATATGCGTCCTGATGTGCAATCGACTCCGTGGATTCCGCACCCAAATCGGAGGACTCGCTGGCCTTGCTGTAGTGTGGGTCCTTGGCTCTGCCGTCTACGGGAGCATCTTGCAGGGCACGGTGGTTCGGCCAAATCAGCTCGAAAAAGAGACCCCGTACATCGAGCGGGCCATTAAGTTCACGCGACAAGCTTACATGCTCGACAAGATTGCGGTTCGGAAGTATGAGGTTCGCGAGGAGCCGACAAAGGAAGATTTTGCGGTATCGCAGACCACTCTGGACAACATGCGGCTATGGGACCCAAACGTCGTCAAGTCAAACTACAACGGTGTCCAGGTCATCACGCAATTCTACGATTTCGCGGATGTTGATGTCGATAGATACATGATCAATGGCAAGCAGCGGATGGTCAACCTGGGCGCCAGGGAGCTGGACATTAGGGGGCTGGACCCTTCCGCCCGAACTTGGCAGAATCTGCGGTTCCAATACACGCACGGCTTTGGCATTGTGGTCAGCGAGGTACATACCTCAGACGCCGAAGGGAGGCCAAACTTCCTGCTCGCCGACCTCTCGCCCGCCAAAAGCACGCTGTTTCCCATCACCGATCCCCGCCTATATTTCAGCGAGCACAATGATGACCCGGTATTCGTCCGGAGCCGAATCAAAGAGATCGCGAGCTCCAACTCCGGTGACGATCTGGCCCTCCCACCATTCCAAGGCGCTGCCGGACTGAACATCGGCAGCTTCTCCCGGCGGCTGCTGTTCGCCCTAGCTTACGGCGAATTCAATATCATGACAACGGAGGCATTCAAGCCGGACACCAAGCTGTTGATTCATCGCAACATTTTGGACCGGGCAAGCTCCGTCTTCCCGTTCCTTCGTTTCGATTTTGACCCCTATCCGGTCATTGTGGACGGACGGATTCTATGGTTCCTGGATGGATACACGATGACCGATCGGTTTCCATATAGCGCCTTTACCGGCAGCTTCAATTACATACGGAATTCGGTCAAAGTCACCATCGATGCCGCGACGGGCGAAGTGCACGGCTATGTGTTCGACGCGCAAGACCCGATCGTCCAGACCTATCGCCGAATCTATCCCGGACTGCTCCAAGATGCGAGCCAGATGCCGGACTCGCAGAAAGCCCACATACGCTATCCGGAGACCATGTTTAGGGCTCAGTCAGAACAGCTTCGGCTCTACCATGTCACCGACCCGACTACCTGGTACCAGAAGCAGGACCAATGGGCCCTGCCGAAGACCGCGACGGAAACGGGCGAAGACAAGCCGATGGAGCCCTATTACGTTCAGATGAGGCTTCCTGACGAAGACCTTGAGGGGTTCCTGATGATGCTGCCGTTCACACCGCGCGAACGGCCGAACCTGACCGCCTGGCTCGGCGCGCATTGCGACCCGGATCGGTACGGACAACTGGTCTTGTACCAGTTCCCGCGCGATAAGAGCCTAAACGGCCCCCGCCTGGCCGCCAACCGATTTTTCCAAAATGAGGAGATATCCAAGTGGACCACCCTCGTCGGCCAGCGTGGTTCGGAAGTCAAGCGCGGCAACCTCCTCGTGATGCCTCTCGGAAAGAGCATTCTGTATGTGGAGCCACTCTTCATACAGTCCACCGGGGACCGGCCGCTTCCGGAGCTTCGCAAGGTGGCATTGGCGACGCAGCGCCGAGTCGTATTCGGCGACACCTATGCCCAGGCGCTCCAACGGCTGTTTGGACAAGAGGCTGCTCCTGCGGCGCCTACCGCACCCACCGGCGCCCAACCCACACAGGGGACCGCCCAAAAGGCATTCGACGAGTTGCAGAGCGCCCGGCGGGCAGCCAAAGATGCCCTTTCTCGCGGCGACTGGGCGGCCTACGGTGAGGCTCAAGAGCGAGAGGACAAGGCGTTGGAACTGCTCGGCCGTCTGCTTCAAAACCCGTCTCATCCCCCTGCGGACAGACCTCCCGCCGGCCAATAATCGAGCTAAGTTGAACACCGGTAGCCGCAGGCTTCAGCTTGCGCTCCGGCCAGGAGGTCAAGCGGCGGTTTCGCAGGCGAAGGCCTGCGGCTTACGAGACAGGGAAAGATTCCTGACTTGATCGGGGATTAAGCCCTTTCCGTCGGAGGATTTTTGCATGAAGTTAAGGCAACCGCGCGCCGAACAGGCGGTGCCGATTAGTGTGGCGAGCCGTATTACCGGGGTTGAAGTGCATACGTTGCGGTACTGGGAAAAAGAGTTCGAGCAGTTCCTGATCCCAGTGCGCACCACCGGGGGCCAGCGCCGGTACCGACCTGAGGACATTCAAAATGTGTTCCACATAAAGAGGCTGCTGAAAGACGAAATGTTCAGCATCGCCGGCGCCCGGCGGGTCCTGTTGCGGATGGAGTCGGACAAGTCCTACAGCTAGTGGGGAAGTCAGTTGGGGGCCGGAGGGCGATCCCTGGCCATGATCATTTTTGGAGGTCGGCATGGGAAGACCGCGGCGCAGGGATAGACTCCCAAATACCATCTGGGAAGGCAGCTTCTTTGACACCCACTCACTCGCCCATTGCAACCGTGCCTACGTCCTCGGATTGCTTCGCCGCAATCCCGACTGGGATGTCAGCGTCTTTCATCACGGCAAGGACATAGTAGAAGAGCCGGAGCTCCGAAGCCGCACCTATCGCACTCCCTTCCCGCTCGAATGTTCCGTCCGGTTTCAGTACCCACCCGATTTTCGCCTGCCGCCCGCCGGCCATCTGATCGCAATCCAACCCTGGGAATATGGCGCCATTCCGAAAGACTGGGTTGAGAATGTCAACCACGTCTTGACCGAGCAATGGGTGCCGAGCCGGTATGTCCGAGACTGCTTCATCGACAGCGGCTGCAATCCGGACAAAGTCCATGTGGTGCCGCACGGGGTCGACGCCTCCCTCATGACGCCGGTCGGGGATGCGCTCGAGCTAACGACTCAGAAGGGCTTCAAGTTCCTGTTCGTCGGCGGGACCATTCTTCGCAAAGGCGCGGACCTGCTGCTCCAAGCCTACCTGGAAGAGTTCAGCCGCGATGAGGATGTCTGCCTGGTCGTCAAGGACTTCGGAAGCCAGACATTCTATCAAGGCCAGGGAATTGGGCAATGCTATCGCGATGCCGCCGAGAGCCGGTCCGCGCCGGAAGTTGTCTACATGACCGACAACCTGGCTCCGGACCAAATGCCGGCCCTGTACCGATCCTGCGACGCGCTCGTACATCCCTTCCGCGGGGAAGGATACGGGCTGCCAATCGTAGAGGCAATGTCCTGCGGTCTGCCGGTCATCGTGACTAACTACGGCTCCGCGCTCGATTTTGTCAATGGCGACGTCGCGTATCTGATTGACGCGGAAAGGACCCTCACACCTGCGGAATCACTCAAATCTTTGGACCTGGTGAAAGCGCCGTATTGGGCAGAGCCGAGCCTGGAGCAGCTCCGATCCCAAATGCGATACGTCTTCCAGCATCGCACGGAGGCGGCGAAGGTTGGTCAGAAGGCTCGGCAACATGTGCTTGCCGGACACACCTGGGATCATGCCTTCCCGATTGTCGAGGCGCGGCTGCTCAACCTGCCAGAAAAAGAGGCGGCGAGCTGGAGCTTTGGCGGGCTGGTTTCGGCGCTGTCGCTCGACCTGGAGCTTCGCAATCGGTTCGGCCGGGATAAAGAACTGGTCGAGCGGGCGATGGAAACCGCCCCAGAAGACCCCTCAATCCTCGCCACCCGGGCCCGCGCCTACATCAACGACGGCAACTGGGACCGCGGCGTTGAAATCATCAAAGAGGCGGAAGCGAAACATCCCAAATCGCTGCCCATTCTTGCCCAAGGCGCATGGACCTTCGCGCACAAGCAGGAGGAATCCACCGGCTACGAGTGGGCTCTCCGGGCCATAGAGACGGGGGAAGACGACTTCCGGCTCCGCGCCGCCGCTATCGCATTGTACGGCCACTACACCGCCATCGCCCGCTCTCCGAAGAAGTTCCCGAAAAAGCAGCGCCAGGAAGCCGAAAAGCGCGCTGAACGGATGAAAGAGCATTTGGTGGCCGGCGGCTGGGACCCGGTATGCGCCGAACCGCTGGGGACCAAGCTGACGCTGTGCATGATCGTCAAAGACGAGGAGAAGCACCTCGCCAAGTGCTTGGACAGCGTTAAGGGCGTGGTAGACGAGATTGTGGTCGTGGACACCGGCAGCAAAGACTGTACGGTGGAGATTGCGAAGGAGCATGGGGCGGACGTGTTCCACTTTGCCTGGACCAACGACTTCTCCGAAGCCCGCAATGAGGCGCTGAAGTACTGCACAGGTGACTGGATCCTTTGGCTCGACGCGGACGAGGCGTTGGAGGAAAACGCGGGACGGGTCATTTTGGAGGGCATGATTCGGCCCCAATTCGGCGGCTATCTGATGCAGATCATCAACTTCATCAGCGACGGCGTGAGCAAAGATGTGTTCACCCATCGGCCCTGCCGCCTATTCCGCCGGCTGCCCACGGTCGAATTCACCGGCAAGATCCACGAGCAGGTCCTGGCGTCGATTGGCGATGCCGGTCTGCTGTGCGCCAATTTGGGCGGCGCGCGCATTCTCCATTTCGGCTACGGCCAGCAGATGATGGCGGATCGCGGCAAGCTCAATCGCACCCTGGAGCTTATCCACAAGGAGCTTGAGGACGATCCGGATAACAGCTTCCACCAGTTCAACCTCGGCAATACGCTCTACGTCGCGGGGCGGATGGAAGAGGCGGTCGAGGCCTTCAGCCAGTGCGCGGAAAACATCAACCCGAAGCAGGACTTTTGCGCCACGGCCTATCACCTCTGGTCATCGGGCCTGGTTCAGCTCCGCCGGCCGGAAGAGGCGATCAAGGTTGTTGAGCAGGCCGACGCGAGGGATGTGCGCGGGCCCGCCATCGAATTCAGCCGCGCGGCCGCATTGTACGGGTTGAAGCGCTACGTCGAATCGCTCCAGGCCGTCTCCAAAGCCCGGTCGATGGAGTGGTCGGACGATGTGACGGGTGACTTCACGATCACGACCTACAAGCTGACGCTCATCGAGGGCCAATGCCACTTCCAGATGGACAATATCCCAGAGGCGCTGCGCGCGCTGGAGGCATGCGTGGCCGAAGCGCCGCACTATGTGCCCGCGCAATACTTCCTCGGCCTGACCTACGCAAAAATGGACCGATCGGAAGATTCGCTGCGCTGCCTGCAGCACGCCTTCACGGACGGGCAGCTTGGCGACAGCGCGCTTATGCTCGCTTCAGAGATTCATCTGCGCCAGGGAAATATGCTGAAGGCGGCGCAGGTATCCGGCAAGCTCAGTCGCCGGCACACGGAGGACGAGCAGCTATGGAGCCGATGGCTCTACTTCGCCGAGCGCGCGCAGGATTGGCCGGAGGTCAATTCCGCCTACGCCGCGCGGGCCGAGAATGGCAATCTGACGGCCGACATGTACGTTAACTGGGGCCGGGCGTGCGCCACGCTTCAGGAGTGGGACAAGGCGCTCGATCATTTCCAGGGCGCCATCGAGACCGACCCAAGCAATGCCAATGCGCTCTTTAATGCGGGAGACACGCTGTACAAGATCGGCGCATACGACGAGGCGGCGGAGGCCTATCAGACCGGCCTGCGATTGGATCCGGATAACGCGGACGGCTGGTTCGTGCTGGGAAATGCCCTCTATCAGCTTGGGGTCTACGACGGCGCGAAAGTGGCGCTGTGCCAGGCGTTGGACCTGCGGCCTGGCTATACGCAGGCGATGTACAATCTGGAAGTCGTGGAAGGCCTGATCCGGTCTACGGCGGCCTAGTCCCCGATCAATCCGAAGATTCACGAATTCTGAACGACACCGGGATTAGTCGAAGCAATGATCCCAAACGAGCCACTTCAGCTCGGCATCGTTCATGTCGCGATACGCCTCACCGACGCAGCCTTGCGGCGCCCTTGCGCCGGCTCTGGGCATTACGCGTTCTATTCGATAGCCCTTGACGTGCCCATCGCAGTGATAAATATTGACATTTTGATTGTGCCGATCGCTCATCGCGAAGACCCTGTTACCACCGCCATCTTTTGGCAAATTCACGGCAAGGTTGTCCACCTCATATCCAACGAAGTTCTCGATAGTTGGCCCCGGATAGCTATCGCAGAGGACAACCACATTCGTTAGTCGCTTGAGGGATTTTTCTTTTGTGATAATGGGAGTCGACGGTAAGTAATACCAAGCCGCAAAACCGATGTTGTAACCAATAGAGAGCATTCCTCTTGTACCCCACGTATCGCCGTATTTTGTGGGACGGCTCTTCGCAGGACAAAGGTGGACCTCTTTGTCCTTGATATACCGATCGACCCAGTACGGCCATACCTTCGTACTGTCCGGGATCGGTTCGTCTACCTTCCACCGGCCGTAGGGGTAGGTGTAGTTGTAGTCCTGGACATACATCATGATCGCCTTGCCGATCTGGTTCATATTGCTCACGCATGCGATGCGGTATGCGCTCTGCCTGGCGCGAGCAAACACGGGGAAGAGAATGGCGGCGAGGATGGCAATGATCGCAATAACAACAAGCAGCTCGATCAGCGTAAACGCGCTTCGCTTCATGATGAACCTCCAGCGAGACCGGGCGGACGGTTTTGGTTGACGTTGTCCGGAGTCGGCACCTTATATCCAGGCGACTCCGTGCTTCCACTAAAATGGGACAGCGAATACCAAAGCGCAAAGAGCGCCACAACGACACCCACCGCATAGATCGCCAGCCTCGACTTATCGTCTTTCATGCTAATAGCACTATTATCTCAGGTTCGCCGCCATCTTGCAACATTGCGCCTTTTTTCGCAATTCGGCTATTTACGGGAGAGAAGCAGGGCGATATCCGAGGAGAACGACGGGACCTTGAGAAACAGCGTCCCGCGGTTGGAGGAAACCTCTTCCTGGCTGATTTCCTTCCCCTTCGCCGTATCCCACCAGGTCACCGACCACTTTCCGTCTTTGACCTCATGGATTTCGAGGGCCATTGGCAGCGTCGGAGGCTCCGTCCCTTTCCAGTCCTTCCAGTTGTAGCCCTGTTGCCGAAGCCAAAAGAGTCCGGCATGGTCGCCGATCACTCCGGAGGCGGCCACGTTTCCCTGCATCTCGGTGATCTCGGCGGTCTTCATGGGGGATTTCAGCCAGTCAACTCGGGCAACCGCATCGGCGAACGGCTTGTACAGCTTCCACAGATCGTATTTGGCGACGTAGCTGTCCCACCACCAGTTCATTGCACCGGCGGCGCAGCTGGTTGCGGCCGCCTGCCACAGCCCGGTCTTGAGGGAGATCCCCATGCGCGTTGGATCGTGCTCGCCGTCCGGTTTCGCGAAATCAATCCCGCACTCCGTCACCATCTTCGGCTTCTTGGGATCGGACGTCATCTTGGCGATCCGCTCGGCGAGGTCCGCCGTTTTGCCGTCGCCGTAGATGTGCGCGGTGGCCATGTTGACGTAATCGTCTCTCCAAATCGCTTCCGTGCCGTAGCTTGTCGTGACGAAATGCCCGTAGGGATCGGCGACGGCTAATTCTTGGGCCATTTCATGCACCCAATAGTCCGGCGCGTCGACTTCGTTCCAGAGCTCCCACGATAGCAGCGCCGGGCTTGCGGCATATCGGGCCGCAAGATAGTTCAGACGGCGGCGATAGAAGGCGCGAGCCTTGGCGTCGGTGAAGATTTCGTTTGGCGAGGCGCAGGGTCCGCCCAGAGCGGCGTTATATGGGTTGGACGCCCAGACGCCTTCGTTCCACATCCCTTTGTCGGTTTTCAATTCGCCGTAGGTACCCAGGCATAGGATGATCTTGATTCCGTACTTCTCCGCCAATCGGAACACCTGATCCAGCAGCCAGGCGTTGTCCAGGCTGTATTTTCCGAGACCCGAATACGCGCCGCGCCGCCACGTGCCGTCTTCCCGGTCGCTCCATTCCAGCCCAAATCCGCCCGGAAACGACCAGCTGCGCGCAAGGTTGCCGCCGTTGGCCGCCAATTTCGAAAACCATTCCTCGTAATCATCCAGTCCCTTGTCCCCATCCCACGCCAAATTCAGCCCGACGCCGAAATATGGCGTACCATCGTCATAGCGAAAATAGTTGCGGTCTTTCGCCGGGCCGACATAGCCCTTGTCTTTGGAATCCGCAACTTCGAACTTGTAACTTTGGCTCTCGACTTTGTTCATGCGGTCCAGGCCGACAAAACGGACCGACCATTTACCGGCATGGGGCGCGGAAAAACGCACGATCCAGCCCGGTTCGCCGGTTTTTTCCAGCGCCTCTTTGCCCCCGACCACCTTCCGCGAGTAGCCCTGATAGAAAAAGCCGTGAATGGGGATCTTTGTTTCCTTCGGTCCGCTGAAGGTGCCGACGAGATCGGCCTGGGCTTGATGAAAAGCGTTGGAATAGGTGGCTTTGAATTCAACCGCGAAGTCAACGGTTTGGTAGCGCTTGATGTCCGTTGGAACCTCGACCTTGCCGATGGCGAGGGCGGCATGTGATTCCAACGGCACGCGAAGATCAGACTGTTGTAAGAAAAGCGAGGCCAGCAAAAAGATCAATGGGATTCACCGAGGTATGCCTCTATCACCCTCGGGTCATTGCGGATCTGTTCCGGCGGTCCCTCGGCAATTTTGGCCCCATGGTCTAATACCACAATCGATTCGCAAATCCCCATAACAACCCTCATATCGTGCTCGATCAGCAAAATTGTCTGATGGAATTCGTCCCGGAGCCTACGGATGAGCGCCATCAGGTCCTCGGTTTCCGCCGGGTTCATGCCGGCGGCGGGTTCGTCGAGCAGCAGCAGTTCCGGGTTGGTTGCGAGGGCGCGGGCGATTTCCAGGCGGCGCTGCCTGCCATAGGGAAGGTCCTGCGCGCGCGTATGCGCCTGGTCCGCAAGGTTCATGGTGTCGAGAATGTCCATCGCCGTTTTGACGAATGTCGCGAGTTCCCGCTTCGCGGATGGCAAGTATAGCAGGGCCGAAGCCAGCGTTGTTTTGTGACGGAGGAACCCGCCGACGATGACGTTTTCGAGGGCGGACAGGGCCCCGAAGAGCCGGATGTTCTGGAACGTACGGGCGATACCGAGCCCGGCAATCTGAAACGGCTTGCGTCCCAAGACGGATCGTCCCTTGAATTCGATATCCCCCGACGTCGGCTGATACACCCCCGTAATCATGTTGAACGCCGTGGTCTTTCCCGCGCCGTTGGGTCCGATCAGGCCGAACAGAGTGCCGGACGGAATGGTGAAGTTCAGCCGGTCCACCGCCGTCAGGCCGCCGAACCGGATCGTGGTGTCGGTCAGTTGCAGCAGGTCGCTCATGGCAACGCGGGTCGCCTCTTTCTGGCGAATAGCTGCCACGAGAACTCATGGTGACCGAACATTCCTTGCGGTCGCACGATCATTATTACGATCAAAGTGATTGAGAAGATGACCATCCGCAGCTGATAGGCCTCGAACGTCTGCGAGAAAGTAGAAATCACCTCCAAACGCTGACCGATAAGATTGCCGGCAACCAACGCAAATAATATCGTGCCGCCCCAAATACCGGTAGCGCCCAGCGGCTTCGGACGAAATCTCCGGCAAAGTCCTGCGGCCACATAAGCGCCAATGAATAAGAGTAGCGCTACCAGATAGAGCGGACCCGCCGTAATGCTGCCAAGGTCGCGCAGTTTTTCTTGCAATACGATCAATAGCACCGCTGAAACCAGCGACCCCGTAATGCTTCCCGTTCCGCCGACGACCACCATGGCAAGCACGATAAACGATACGTCCATGAAGAAGGAGGTCGGACCGATGTAGGTCTCAAAATGGGCGTACATGGCGCCCGCCGCGCCCGCCATCCCGGCTCCGATAACAAAGGCCCAAATTTTGTAGCGCGCGGTGTTGACACCCATTGCGTCTGCCGCCATCTCGTCTTCGCGAATAGACAGGAACGCCTTGCCATGCACGCTGAGCAGCAGGTTTCTGCAGATCGCGATTGTGAGTGCGACGAGCATTAAGAGATAGGAAAGCTTCGTGACCGCCGGAATTCCCGACATGCCATACGCGCCGCCAAGCCAATCCTGATTGATGGCAAAAATTCGTACGATTTCTCCAAAGCCGAGCGTCGCGATGGCAAGATAGTCGCCCTTCAGCCGCAACGATGGCATGCCGACAATCCAGCCTCCTACCGCCGCCATCAGCGCCCCCGTGACCGTCGAGGCCAACAGCAGCAGTGGTCCTTGCAGCCCCCAATGCGTAAAGACGCCTCTTGACAAAAAACCGGCTGTATATGCTCCAATTTGATAGAACGCCGCATGTCCGATCGAAAACTGCCCGGTGATGCCATTGATCAGATTTAGGCTGACCGAAAGAATTCCATAGAGGCTGCAAAGATAGATGATGCGCCGAACAATGTTTGCCGGACCCGATGCCATCGTCGCATCGACATACTGACCGATGACGAATGCCAGCAGTATTACGATGGCAATCGAAGTCAATCGAGTTGCCCAAAATCGCGCCATCAGACCTTCTCCACTTTCGAGCTGCCGAGCAGTCCGCTAGGCCGCAGCAAAAGAACCAAAACTAGGATGATAAAGGCGACCGCGTCTCGATAGCTGGAGAGGTGGGCCGCGGAAACGGAGGTTTCGGCGAGTCCCATCAGCATGCCTCCGAGCGCCGCGCCCGGAATATTTCCTATTCCGCCCAAAACCGCGGCAGTAAAGGCCTTGACGCCTGGCAACAGTCCATAGTCAACGCGGAGCGGAGTACCCAAGAAAGTGGAATTGAGCATCGCCGCCGCGCCTGCCAATGCGGAACCGACGATGAACGTGAAGCGAACCACCTTATTGACATCGACTCCCATCAGCGCCGCCGCATCGAAATCATGGGACGCCGCGCGCATCCCTCGTCCCATCTTGGTCTTCATGACGATCCACCAGAGGAGGATCATCATCCCGATGGCTACGGCAAATATCGCCATCTTGCCAATGTCCAAAGTAATATCGCCAACCTGTATGCTGCGTTGGAAGGGAATTACCTCTGTCGCAACGGCCGGAGGCGGATTGATGGGAAAGACGAGAATCGCAAGATTCTGCAGCAATAAGGACACGCCAATGGCTGTGATCAACGAAGCGATTCGCGGGGATTTCCTAAGGGGCCGGTAAGCGACCTGCTCAATCGTTGCCCCAAGAATCGCGCATACCATCATCGCTCCGAAAAGCATTGTGAACAGCTTCCACAGCGCCGGGTCCTCCGGCGCGTGAATCCAGCGGGAGATGAAAAGCGTGAAGAATGCCCCGACCATATACACTTCGCCGTGGGCGAAATTTATCAGTCGGAGCACTCCGTACACCATCGTGTAACCCAGAGCAAGGAGCGCATAGATGGCGCCAACCTGCAGGCCAACAATGAGCTGCTGGATGTAATATGACATCTACCGTCGCGACCGTCCTTGGCAACTCGTATCCTGCATCTTACAGCTTGTCTGGCTCGTAAACCTTCACTACCGAAAACGATCCGTCGTCTTCCACCCGCACCACCAAGACACGCTTCTTCGCATTGCCCTTATCGTCTATGGTGATCTTGCCGGTCACTCCAGGGAAGTCTTTCGTTTCTCGTACGCTCTTCTTTAGGGCGGCGCCATCCGTCGACTTCGCCCGCTTCATCGCATCGAAGAGTACCTTTGCAGAATCATAGGCCAGAGCGCCGATCGCTTCCGGCTTCTTGCTATATTTCTGTTGGTAGCGCTTGACGAAGTCCTGAACGACCGGGTCGGGGTCTTTATTTGTGAAGTGATCCGTAAACATCGCCCCGACAATATCCGGCCCGCCCTGCTTTCGGAGATCGGGATTGCTCCATCCATCCCCGCCCATAAGCTGCATCTTGAGGCCATTCTGACGGGCCTGCTTGCAGATGGCGGCTGCCTCGGTGTAATAGCCCGGAATTATCAAAACATCAGGATTCTTCTGCTTGATATTAACGAGTTGAGCGGAAAACTCAGGATCGCCGCCTTGATAGAACTCTGTGGCAACAATTTGACCGCCGTTGGCGGTCACGATCTTCTCGATTTGGGCGGCCAGGCCGGTGGAGTAGGGCTGTTTTCGATCGACCATTAGGGCGACCTTCTTCCAACCCTTGTCAACGACGAACTGGCCGAGCACCTTGCCCTGCATCGAGTCATTGAAACAGACTCGATTGAAGGAATCTCCGATGGCCGCCAAATCGTCACGCGTCGAACCGGAGGTGATGTCGGGAATGCCCTTCGCTTGGGCAACGCTCGCGCCCTGCTGGGTCCGGCCCGAAGCGATCTCTCCAAGAAGCGCAACCACCTGATCAGTATCCGTAAGGCGCTGAGCCACGGTCTTGGCCTGTTCCGCCTGGCTTCCGGTATCTTGAAGGATGATCTTGACCTTTCGGCCGTTGAGCCCACCCGATTCGTTGAACTCCTCCGTCGCAAGATCGACTGACTCCTTCGATGCCTGGCCCCAGGCGGACTCGCTGCCGGTCATGCTGGTGTAGAGACCGACCTTGATGTCCCCTTTATCCCCGGCCCCGCCGGACTTCTCGGAACTGGTGCAGCCCGCAACCAATATGCTGACGGCGGCAATCTTCAATAGCACTGCGAAAATCTTCATTCCGTACACCTTCCCTCTACGCTGACGCAAGAATTTCTGTGGCGAGGTTTCGATTCCTGCCTTCTTGCAGACCGCGCCCTTCGCCGGACAAGAATACCCGCAACCCGTAACGCTGACTTCCATGCGGCATCTTCCCAATGATCCCAAAACCGTGCCGCCTTGATGGCAGCGTTACTGAGGGAGCCTTGTTCGGGTACAGTTGTGAGAGAGGTGACTTCGGATTACCCCAGACGCACGGGAGCTCCGCCGGAGAGCGCAGGAGCAGCTCAATCAGGGTTCTTTGAATGAGGCGCTGACAACCGCCACGACAGCCGTCCAGATCGAACCACAATCGGCGGCAAGCCATGCAATCCGTGCCGTCATCCTCAGTCGCCTACAAAGGCGCGACGATTCGGTCGGGGAATTCCAAGAGGCCGCGCGATTGGAGCCCGGGAACGCTCGCCACCATTTCAACCTCGCCTCGCAGCTAAGCTCCATGGGCCGGAAACAAGAGGCCCTCGCGGCAGCGCAAGAGGCCCAGCGCCTGGACCCAATCCTTCCGAACCTGGCGCACCTTCTTCAGCAGCTGCAAACTGTCCACCAGCCGGCGTGGGACCCGATGAAAACGTCCCCAGCGCCAACCGCCCAGACCTGGACGCCGCCGCGCCAGGATGTACCTTCGTTGATCGGTCAGCAGCCGGCCTGGACTCCCCGCGTGGAAGCCAACACATCCGGCCAGGGGAGCGGCGCGCTGATTCCGTACGGCATAGGCAAATGGAATTGGGGGGCGTTCGCCCTCACCTCGATCTGGGCGCTCTGCATGCGGCTGTACTGGCAGGCCGCCGTCGCGATCACCCTTCATGTCCTTCCCGTCATCGTGTTGGCGATCTCGATCGCGAAGCTTGTGCCGGAGTTTACGAGCGCCAAGGGGAATGTATCGGAGCAGGAGCTCACCGCGCATTTGGGGACCGCTTGGACGGTCTTCCTAACCGTCTCGCAATACGCATTTTTGGCTGGAATCGCTTTTTCCATTTGGCTCGGCATATCGGGGTCCGGAATGGCCTGGCGAGCCCGCCGATTCCAAGACATCGGGGATTTTCAAGCCGTGCAAAAGGCGTGGAATACATGGGGAATCGTGTCCTTCTGCATCCTGATTCTGTCGATATGCTGCGCTCCGTTCGCACTCGGCATCCTCGCCGCTGCCGCAGTCGGCGGGATGGGCAAATGACCAAGATTGACACTTTGATTGAAATGTCGCGGCGGCTAGGCCGACCGGAAGAGGGCCTCGTCATCTTGGGAGAAGGGAATACCTCCTGCCGCATCGATGAAGACACGTTCGCGGTGAAGGCCAGTGGGCGTTCCCTTCCCGACATGACCCAAGATAGCCTCATCACGTGCCGCTTTCAACCGCTTCTGGATGCGATGAACTCATCGGCAGCCGGCGACGATGTGGCAAAGGCGGCGCTGGAGGCAAGCCGCGTAGGGGATACGGGAGCCATGCCGTCCACGGAGGCATTCTTTCATGCCTACCTGCTCACACTGCCGGACGTGAACTTCGTCGGCCACACCCATCCGATCACCGTCAACGGCTTCCTCTGCAGCGAGAAGTCCGATCTTCTTGCATTGCGCCTCTTTCCCGATCACATCGTTTGCTGCGGTCCGACGCCCTGTTTTGTGCCATACACGGACCCGGGCCTTGTCCTCGCCCGTGCCCTCCGGGATGCCGTCGAGAAGTTCATCCGGAATGAGGGAGTGCCGCCACGATGTATATTAATGGAAAGTCACGGTCTGATTGCGATAGGACCGAGGCCGGAAGAAGTCTTAAGTTGTACATTTATGGCGGAGAAGGCCGCAAAAATTCTGCACGTCGCCCAGTCCGCCGGTGGGGCGAGGCCTTTCAGCCAAGAAAACATAGAGAGAATTCACATGCGGCCCGATGAAGCCTACCGGCGCGCCCTCATCGGGCGGATGAAGGGGTAGAGATGTCACCAGTTTTTGCGCTTCTTTTCGCTGCGGCGACCCAGAGTACTGTCGCAAAGTTGACCGAGGTCGTCGAGGTACCTATGGACTTCGACGGCGAAGCGATCATAGTCCGAGGGACTATCAACGGCAAGCCCGCGAGCTTCTTCTTCGACAGTGGCTTTAGCGGTTCGATTCTGATCAATGACCAGCTCAACGTGGGCCCTCAGGCGGGAACCATGATGATGCAGGACTTTGTGACGACATTCGAGGTTCCGACGGTAAAGGTCAAAGCGGTTACGTTGGGCAAAATGAAGTTTGACCTGAAAGATCAGGAGATTCCCCAACAGCCGCTTGGGGACCTAACCAAGATCTACGGTCGGCACATCGATGCAATGCTTGGGCTTTCGCAGCTGTCGAACTATGTGTTCGAATTGAATTTTCAAAACAAAAAGATGATCTTTTATCCGGACGCCCAGGTGGACATCTCCAAACGGAAGCCGGATAACCTGAAGACCTTCCTCATTGAGATGCTCCCTCGGGGGCTGGATGTGATTAATATGGACGTAGCGTTCGGCGATCAGCAGATGACCCTGGCCTTCGACACCGGCAACGCCTTCTTCATGGCCACGTACAAGGAGCACCTCAAGGCAATGGGCCAATTCACGCAGGACACGCCGGACTATATGTACTTATCCGGCATCGCGAGCGGCGCAACGCCTTCCTTCGATTGGTGGGCGCACAAATTTTCCATCGGCGGCATCCCGGTCGACGACGCGGTTTTCAGCGTGCACGATCTGCCGAGCAGCGAGATCGAGAGCGGTGGCACCATCGGAATCCAGTTCATTCGCAACTTCAACGTCACGGTCGATTATCGCCGCCGGCTGCTGTGGTTCGAGCGCATCCCTGCCGCCAAGATTGAGCTGCCGAAGGCGGATGTCGGCATCAATGCGTATTACGAAGAAGCCAAGGACCGCTGGTATGTGGCAATCGTTACGAAGGACTCTCCGGCGGCCAAGGCTGGGATAAAGAAGGGCGACATCATTCTAGAAGTGGACGGAACCGACATCCGTCAGATGTCCGCCCAGAAAATCAAGGACATCCTGGAAGGTCCGCCGAGCTCCAAAGTCAAAATCGTGTTGAGCCGGTCCGGAAACCTGGTCCGGGCGGAACTGACACGGGCCTATCTGATCAACGGCACACCGCCGCCTGGCACCAACTAGTACCGAATCTGCAGGCCGATTGAGCTCTCCAGCAGCCGGCCGCCCTGCCAACGGACCTGGGGGATGAAGTTTACGTTTCCGGCAATCGGCGCGTCTAGTCGCAGCCGATAGTTGTCCTCGCGATTCTCAAAGGAACGCGCCCACGCAAAGCTAGCCTTGCGGCCGAACGGCAGGTCGTATTGGAGCTTTGCCAAGGAATAGTCGTTGTCCTTATCTTCCACACGATGTCCATCCCGCGCCCGCAGCCATTCCATAGCTAGGGTCCAATCCCCCGATTTTCGCATGTAGTCCGCTCCGATCAGCAGCCGATAGCCGCCGCCAATGGGGGGCGCCTCCTCTGGCAGCCGGATATCGTTCAGCGAGGTGCCGGAGATGCCGAAGTTCTCGCCTGCCGCCACGCTGACTCCATATTCCCGGCCTATTCGTGCGACAAACCCCTTGGGATGCAGGGTGCCGCCGTCGCAATAGGCCACGGAGATTGGGTATCCGCCGAGGGCAAGCGTTGTGTTGACGCGCCCAGCCCGAACGTATTCGCGCTCCAGCATTGCCAGCCCGAACGGCAGAAGCTGTTTGCCGACGCGCCAGTAGTTGGTGTCCTCGATGTAGTATTCGTTGAGCAGCTCGTTGTCCGAGTCGTTGGCAATCCGTTGCAGGCGCTGGGCGATGTACACCCGAAACCCGACTTCGGTAAGCAGCGTGAGATGTACCGTCGAAATGTGGCCGCTGTCGTCGTAGAGACGGACAATGCCCTCGCCGTCTCGAGCCATTCGGAGCATGGGCCGGAAATCGACGCCGGTCTGCACCAGTGGCTGCTGTGCAAATCCAAGGGCAGTAAGAAGGAAAGAAAGAAGTAGGATCGAGACGCGCATCAGTTCAAGAGTTCGCGGCCTGTCCCGCGTTCCCCCCTTGCCAGCTACTGCCGCTCCACTTCCATCGGTTCGGATAGGTCAATGTTCCCAAGGGTATCGATCGGCTTGCCCTCCACAAAGATTCGGACCTTGTTCAGCTCTTTGAACTGGCCCATGGAGGTGGAGATCGATTTCAGGACTGCCTCTTCCTCATCCGTGGAATAGCCCGCGCGCAGCTCCTTGCTGAAGTCGAGCGTCACCGTGTCGCCTTCCACCTTGGAATCCAAGAGCTGCACCCCGGCAGGGAACAGTTTCGGTTCGCGCAGCATCCCGTTGATGGCGGTCGCAATCGGGTTCCCATCGGCCACCTTTATCGGATTCTTTTCAAACCCAATCTGGTCGTTCTTGTAGGTTGGGTGGTAGATGGTCACGGTGTCTCTTTGGTTGATGCTCCCGGAAGGTGTGGCTGCGCCCTGGTTCGAACCGGAGCTCCGAGGCCATAGGAAATAGACCACGCCGCCGGCCACAAGGAGCAAGACCACGACAACCGCGAAGACCCGCTTCACTGCGACTCTCCGGCGTCCTTCAGGTAGGCCTCCACTCCCTTCAGGACCGCCTCCGCCACCTTGTTCTGGAACTCCTCATCCGTTATCTTCTCTCGATCCGTTGCGTGATTGATGTATCCAACCTCCACCAGCACAGCGGGCATTTTTGTGTTTCGCAGAACGTGCATTCCGGTTTTGTGGACCGTTGTGTCCGCCTTCGCGCCATGATTTGGTAATCCGGATACGGCCGCAATCTCCTTTTCGATGCATTCCGCCAGCTTTTTGCTCTGCGCGCCGCCGGAATGGTAATAGGTGAAGGTGCCCGATCGGCTGTTGGCCAGCTTGTTGGAATTGTGATGGATGCTGACAAACATCGTGGCTTCGGATAGATTTGCGGTGGCTACCCGGTCTTTCAGGGAAGGATAGCTGTCGTCGCTGCGCGTCAGGATGACAGCGGCGCCGGCATTGGAAAGCAGCTTCGCCACCTTCTTGGCGGTCGCAAGGTTGACTGTCTTCTCGTCCAGCCGTGTGACCCCGGAGCCGAAATGCGCGCCGCTGTCCGTACCGCCATGCCCCGGATCGACCACGATTACCTGGTCTGATATCTTGCCGGCCTTGGCCGGCTTGCGGGTGAGCGTGATGGCCAACTGCTTCGCGGATGGCGAGAAGGCAACGCCGACCGGCCCCTTGATGGCGAATTCCAACACGACCCGTCCCACCTGTCCAACCAGCTTGGAAGCCGATTTGAACTTCTCCACAAAGCCGTCATCGAACGATTGCTCCAGCTCGTCCGCTGTCGCGTTCGGTATCTCCAATACGAGCGAATGCTCTTTCCGCTTGATGCTGGTCTTGCCCTTTAGCAGCCTGTCGGCGGGAATGGTAACGACAAATGCGTCCTTGTCGCTCGTCAGAACTGGTTTTCCGAGCTTCGCCGGCTTTGTCTCGTCGGCGGTATCCTGCGCGGCGTCCTCCTGCTCCGTCTCATGCTCGGCAGTCTTGGACGGAGTTGTGACCTCATCTTGCGGTTCCGGCTTGGGGGCATCGATCTTCGGCTCGGGCTGCGGCTCTACCTTGGCCTGCACAACCGGCGGCTTCGGTTTCACCGCGGCGGCGACCACCTTCGGCTTGGCTTCATCGTGGCGCGCGGCCACTTCAAATCCTGTGCTTCCTCGTGCCTGGAACTGTGCGCCGGTCCACTGGATCTTGAATTCGTGTTCGCTGATTTGGCGGAGCTTGGCGGCCGGCTGGCCAACCAGGTCGCAAACGATCCGGAACGTCTCCGCATCGAATTGGGCGTATCGGACGCCCAGGCCCACGCCTTTCAGCGCCGGCGGCGCTTCCTTGCTGGCCACAACGCCTGGCAGGTCGATCACCAGTCGGTCCGGGGCCTTGAGCGTGAACATTTTCGGGGTGACCGAGTAGGTGGTCTTGATGGACAGCTCACCGTCGGAAGCCCCGATCCATTCGATCCGGGTCAGAACGGCCAGCTTCGCGGGGTCAGTCCATGCGGAAGTCGCCCCGAGCAGTTGAGCGGTGGCCCGGAGAGGGAAGCAGTCCACCCCGTCGATCGTCCGGACGAACACCTCCGCCTTTCGGTCATTCGTTCGGATTGTCAGCCGGGTATCTTTGGCGTTGGCCTTCCAGCCGAAGAGCGAGAGATGTTTGAGAGGAACAAAGCATTCATCTCCCAACCGCGAAGCGGACGGGTCCAGCGTGAGCCTTTTTCCCAGATAGGAGACCGTGCACGCTTCTTGCGCCCAAATCCATGGGCAAAGTGCGAGCAGAGCCGCGAGTACCACAATTTTACGCACAATCAGCCCTCATGGCTTGACAGAGGCAAACGCTACCTTAGCATAAATACCGATCCGTGTCAAGCTCTATTACGATAAAGCCATGGGCATGACCACGTATTGGAACTCTGGATTCTCCGTGGCGGGCCGGAGAAGCGCCGCGCGGAGCGGCTCGGTCATTTCCAGCACAACGCCGTCGGTGTCGATTACTCCCAAGGCATCGAGGACATATTTGGCGTTGAACGCAATCGCCATTTCACCGCCCTCGGAGACCATCTCCATGGTCTCGTTCGCGTCTCCGAAGCCCTCGCTGCGGGCCGTAACCTCCAGCCGGTCGCCGTTGCCAGTCAGCACTACTCGATGGGAGCTCTGCTTGGCAACGACATCCGCTCTGCGGACCGCCGCCGCAAACTCCTCCGTCGGCAGGGTCCATTTTCGCGTGGGATCTGTCGGCAGCACCCTTTCGTAGGCTGGGAACGCGCCGGTGATGAGGGAGGCAACGAGCCGGACGGGCCCGATCTCAAACCCAACCCGTGCATTCTCAATCGTCACCTTCACTTCATCGTCATCCGAGGCCGGGGCCTTTGTAATCATGCTGATGGCGCGTTCGGGGATCACCGCGTTGAGGGAGGAACCGATGCCGGAGACGTTTGCGGCCGGCGCCTTGCGCAGGGCCAATCGATGCGTATCGGTGGCGACCATGCGGATGTCTTGTCCGTCGCTGGAAAAGAGAATGCCTGTCAGAGCCGGCCGCGCATCGTCCCGGGAAACGGCGATCTCCACCTGCCGAGCCATCTCCTTGAAGAGCGAAATCGGCATTGTGAAGGTGAGGTCCTCCTCCAAATGGGGCACGACGGGAAATTCGTCAGCGGGGAGGCCGAGCACGTTGTATTTAGAGGACCCGCACTCCACCTTGATATCGTGGCGGTCGCCGGTCGTAAGCGTCACATTTCCTTCGGGCAGGCCGGCGAGGATTTCACTGAACAGGCGACCGGGGACCGTGGTTTTTCCGCCGTCCGCCCCCGCCGTCGGGATCGTCCGCTCCACCCAGACCTCGAGATCGGAAGCGACGATTTTGAGCCGGTCATCCCCTTCCAGCAAGATGTTCGACAGGATCGGCAAGGTCGTCCGCTTAGAAACCCCCTGTAAAACGAACTGAACCGCCTCGTGAAGCTCCTTCCGAGGACATGTAATCTGCATCTGCACTTCTCCTTAACTCTTGTAACGCTGCCTTCCAGGCGACCCGAATCTGGGAGCGCCACTTCGGGAGCGCTGCCTTCCAGGCGGCAATTCATCTTCCGCAACCCGCGTAACGCCGCCTTCCAGGCGGCATTGTTCGGTCCTTACCGGCAAGATGCCGGCGTTACGCTTTTGAGTTCGCCGCCGCCTGCAAAATCCCTACTTGACGCGTCGAAAGACCAGTTTGTTTCTGCCGTCGAAGCCGTTCGGCAACACAAGCTGCCCGTCTTTGAAAAGATATTCGACGGTGACGGGCTTTTGTGGCCGGTTGCTTGGCTTGCCGTCCTGCTTTTCCGTTTCGACCTGGAACTCAATCAGCTTGGCCTTCTCCGCCTCCACAGTTTTCCACGTTCCCGCAACCTCACGCGTCGACCCACCAGAAGAAAATTTCGTTGAAAATCGGCCGCCTTCTTGCAGGTTCAAGACGACGCCCGGACCACCGGCGGTGCTTTCATCGGTGGCCTTCCACGCGCCCACAAGATCCGGCCCGCCGCAGCCGACCAACACAAGCGCGAGGAAAATTGAGGCTCTTCTCATTGGGTGCGATGATACCGCGCCAATGAGCTAGGCGATCCGTCCCTCAATCCAATCGGCGACTTCGGTGAGGTTGGCCGCGATCAGGTCCGCCTCGCCTTCCAGCGGGTGCCCGGCCTCCTCGCCTTGTGGCAGCCAACAGGTGATCATCCCGACGTTTTTCGCTCCGTGGATGTCATGCTTCAGGCTGTTGCCGACAAGAGCCACCTCCGACGGCGGCTGACCGACGCTGTCCGCTGCGGCCCGGAAAACGATAGGGTCCGGCTTGCCCACGCCGAATTCTCCCTCGATGAAAATCTTTTTGAAATGGCGGCCGATTCCCAACCGATCGACCTCTTCCCTCTGTGTGTCGGCGGGGCCGTTCGTGATCATGCCAATCGGCATCTTTTTCCCAAGCCGGGTGAGCACCTCCTCCGCATCCGAATACAGCTCCAATCGCTCCTGGCGCTCGACATAGTATCCGTCGGACAGGTACGCGGCGAGTTTTGTGTCATCGACACCAAGCCGCGCCAAGGCCCGGCGCATCAGTTCCGTTCGGGTTGTTTCTCCCGATATCAAATACCTTTGCCGCCACACGCCGCCGGGCCGGACTTCAGGAAGAAAGGTGTTGAATTCCGCGTGCCAAGCCGCTTCCAGATCGTCCGCCGATAGTTCTTCGTACGCCTTCGCTGCCATGTGGAAGACCCACTTGCGAGCCCGATCCGCCACCTGCATGTAGTTGCACAGGGTGTCGTCCAGATCGAAGAAAACGGCGCGGATTCTCACCGAATCCCCATCGCCTGGCGGACCTCTACCATCGTGCCCGCCGCCACCGCTCTCGCGCGCTCCGCGCCGTTGGTCAAGATCTGTTCCAGCGCGTCCATATTGTCTTGGATGGCAACGCGGCGCTCCCGCACATCTGCCAGCGCGCAATTCACCGCTTCGGTGCATTCTTTCTTGCACTGCACGCAGCCCCGCGCCCCGCTCTTGCATTCGGCTTCCACGGTCGACACATTGGCTTTGTTGTAGACGGTATGGAGACTGAAGACCGCGCATCCCTCCGGATGGCCGGGATCGTCCTTTCGAATTTTTTGTGGGTCGGTGAAGGCGCTCTTGATCTTATCAACCGTCTCATCGGCGGTGTCCGCGATGTTGATCGCGTTGCCGTACGACTTGCTCATCTTGCGCCCATCGAGTCCCATCATGAGCGGAACCTCCCCGATGATATTCCGCGGCTCGGGAAAAATGTCTCCATAGAGATGGTTGAATCTTCGCGCAATCTCCCGCGTCAACTCCAAATGCGGCACCTGGTCCCTTCCGACCGGAACTCCGTACGGCTTATAGAGAAGTATATCGGCGGCCTGCAGCACCGGATATCCGAGCAGGCCGTACGAGACCGAATCCATCTGCAGATTTTCGCGCTTCTCTTTATATGTCGGGACGCGCTCCAACCAGGATAAGGGGGTCGCCATACTCAGCAGCAGGTGCAGTTCGGCATGTTCCTTTACATGGGACTGAATAAAGACCACGCTCTTCGATGGGTCGATGCCGGCGGCAAGATAGTCGAGCGCGATTCCCCGGCAGTTGTCGGCAATCTCTTTCGGGTCCTCCGCCATCGTGGTCAGCGCATGCCAATCGACTACGCAGCAATAGAGGTGGTAGTCGTCTTGGAGGCGCACCCAGTTCCGAAGCGCCCCTTCTAAGTTGCCGAGGTGCAAACGGGATTGGGTCGGCTGCATGCCGCTGAGTAGCCGGTTTTTTTCCATTGAAAGTGTTTACCCCACGCCAAGAAGGACCTGGATTGACGTTTGGACGATTGGACCCGTCAAGTATGACAGAGGATGGAACCCCAGCGCAGGCAGGATCAGGATCGCCGAGATAAGGAGCATCGGTCCAAATTGGCGGTTCCATCGCAAGAACCGGAACCCGGTCAGCTCCGGGAGCAGGCCGGCGACGATCCAGGACCCATCCAATGGAAACAGCGGAATTAGATTAAAGGCCGCAAGCACAACGTTGATCAAAACGGCCATGAAAAAGAAGTCAAACAGGCCCGGCGAGACGATAGCTGAGTGGGCGATCAACCGGAATGCGAGTGCGCAGGTGAGGGCGATGAGGCAGTTGGTGAACGGTCCCCAGGCGACAACGAGGATATGATCCCAGCGCGGATTGTGCATGCGGCGCGGGTCCACCGGCACAGGCTTGCCCCACCCAAATCCGATTCCGGCGAACGTGGTGATCAGGATAAATATAAATCCGAGTGGATCGAAGTGCGCGATTGGGTTGAGTGTGACGCGGCCGTAGAGGCGAGGGGTCGGGTCGCCGGCGGCATCGGCGCTCTTTGCATGCGCGAACTCATGCAGGGTGATGCTGCCCAAAACGATGGCAAGCATCATCAGCTTGAATCCAAGATCGTCGAATATCATCGGCCCAGCCGCTCCGGGATGAGATCGTTACGGTTCATATCGGCGATGGTTTCGCGCTGGACAATGCAATCGGCGCCGCCGTCGCGTACCAGGACGACTGCCGGTTTGGGGAAACGGTTGTAGTTGCTCGCCATAGAATAGTTATACGCGCCCGTGGTCGGCACCGCGAGCAGATCGCCGGTTTTCGGGTGTGGGAGTCTGCATTCCTTAATTAGTGTGTCGGTCTCGCAATGCGAGCCGACGATGCGGCAGAGTGTGGTCGCCGGGTCATTGGCGCGATTGGCGAGATAGCAATCGTAAAGCGCGCCATAAAGCTGGGGCCTCGGGTTGTCCGAAAGGCCACCGTCGACGGAGACGTACGTCCGTTCACCGACCTTCTTCACAGTGCCGATGCGGTAGATGGTCGTGCCGGTTTCCGCGACGAGCGCGCGGCCGGGCTCTTGAAAGACCTTTGGGGTCGGCAGCTGTGTCTCCCGCAGCGCGGCGGTCAATGCTGTCCCCAGCTTCTGGCAGAAGGATTCGTAGCTTTCAGGTTGATCGCAAGGAAGATATCGCGCCCCAAGCCCGCCGCCAAAGTTTAGGATTTCCGGTGAAAAGTTATGCTTTTCCAGCATATTCGCCGCGAATCCAACCATTTCCGCGACGGCCGGCAGGTGCGCATGACCGTCCATAAGCTGCGATCCGACGTGGGCGTGGTAGCCAAGCAGGTGAATGTGGGGATGCTGAAGGGCACGACCAACAGCCTCCGAGGCGTCCCCCGCGGTGATGCTGAGGCCAAACTTGGTATCCGACTGGCCTGTCCGTATCGCCTCGTGGGTATCCGGATCCACGCCGGGCGCCAACCGCAACAAAATAGAAATCTTACGCCCGGCTTCCGATCCCACCTGCTCCATCATCTCCAATTCGTCGAGCCAGTCCACCACATGAAGACCGACGCCGTGGCCTACAGAGCTGCGGATTTCATCCAGCCGCTTGTTATTGCCGTGATAGATCAGCCGCTCCACGGGAAACTCGGCTGCCAATGCGGTCGCCAGTTCACCGGGGCTAGCAACGTCCAAATACAGGCCTTCTTGATCAACAATTCGGCATAAACTTGTACAAATCATCGCCTTGGATGCATACGCCACGTCGCTTTCGGGGATGGAATGGCGGCTGGCGGCCAGATACCGGCGGCAGTTGTCGCGAAACTGCTCCTCATCCAAGACGTACAGCGGTGTGCCAAAGCGGTCGGTCAGATCGGCGGCGCTGCAGCCGCCGATCCGAAGGACGCCCTGGTCATCAATCCCGGCGGTTCCAAAGGTCAGCATAAACGCCGGGGAGTTTAGCACTTTTTGACTTGCCCTCCGGCGGCGTGCCACACTCAAAAGGACCCTATGAGCGCCGTGTTGCAACCCCTCACGTTAGAACGATTGGCCGAGAGCGACATTGATGATGTCTACGCCCTCGAGCGGCAGAGCTATGCCGCGCCCTGGTCGCGGGATTCGTTTCGGGCGGAGCTTACCAACCACATGGCGCGATATTTGGTGCTGCGCCGAAAAGGAAAGCTGATCGGATACGGCGGCGAATGGCTGGTCATCGACGAGGCCCATATCACCACCATCGCCGTCCATCTAGATGAGCGGCGAAAGGGATACGGCGAGCTTCTGCTCGTGGAGCTTTTGGAGACCGCCGCTTCGGAGGACATGGTGCGGGCGACGCTGGAAGTGCGGGAGAATAACGGGCCGGCCATCCAACTGTACGAGAAATTCGGCTTCCGATCCGTGGCCGTTCGGAAAAACTACTACCCCGACAAAGAAAACGCGTTGGTGATGTGGCTCAACGAGCTCGCCCAGCCGGAATACCGCGCGCGATTGGCGGAGAGCCGCAAGGAGTCCTGGCGTCGTGCGCGTTCTGGCGATTGAGACAAGCTGCGATGAGACCTCCGCTGCGGTCGTCGAGAGCCGCGGCCGAGTTCTTTCCAATGTTGTCGCCAGCCAGGTGGACCTGCACGCGCAGTGGGGCGGCGTGGTTCCGGAGGCGGCGGCGCGGGAGCATGTAGAGCGGATTACTCCCGTAATCTCCCAGGCCTTGCAAGACGCTGCGACGACGTATGATCATATTCAAGGGATTGCGGTCACCAACCGGCCTGGTCTCGTCGGGGCGCTCGTTGTGGGAGTTACGGCGGCAAAAGCGCTGCATGTCGCCCTCGGATTGCCGATGATTGGCGTCCACCATTTGGAAGGTCATATCTTCTCCGCCCGGTTGGCCAAACCGGATATTGGTGAGCCGTTTCTGTGCCTCATCGTCTCCGGCGGGCACACGGAGCTGGTGACAGTTAATGGGTTTCAGTACCAAGTGATCGGGGAGACGCTGGACGATGCCGCGGGTGAGGCGTTTGACAAAGGCGCGCGGCTGCTGGGCCTCGGCTATCCCGGCGGACTGCACGTGGATCGCGTGGCGAAACAGGGCGATCCGAAGGCCATCGCCTTCCCGCGCTCTTTTCCCGGCGACGGATACGATTTCAGCTTTTCCGGCCTGAAAACATCGGTGCTTCGGTATGTCGAGAAGACCGGCCCTTCGTTGAATGTCGCCGATACAGCCGCTTCCATGCAGCAGGCGATTGTGGACGCTCTTGTGGAACGGACGGCGCAGGCAGCAGACGCCCTCGGTTTCCACACCGTTGCGGTGGTAGGCGGCGTCGCGGCCAATTCCGTCCTGCGGCGTGACATTACCGCGCGTCTCTCAACAATCGGTCGTGAGGTCGTAATCGCGCCACTGGAATACTGCACGGACAACGCGGCGATGATCGGCGCGGCCGGCCTGGCGCGACTGGAACTCGGCCAGCGCGACGATCTGACCCTAGACGCCTTCGCCTCCGCCCCACTGCCGGAAACGTAGCCGCGGGTCCTCGTCCCGACTCCGTGCTCGAATCGCCTCCACCAAGACCCGCGCGCGACCACCGTGCAAGAAGCGGCCCACTGAGGACAAAGCGCCACGTCATTCTGAGCCGGTCGAAGAATCCCTTTCAAAACCTCTCACCAACCGCAATCGTTAGCGGTAGGAAGGGACTCTAGAAAGAGATTCTTCGACCGGCTCAGAATGACAATGAAGCTTAACACGGTGCTAACCTCTCCAAGAACTCTTTGAACCACGCAGTGTCTCGCACCGGGTCGAGGTCGGGATCCCGTTCCATGTGCCGTTTTGATTCCAATGTGCCGCATTTCTCGGCCTTCTTCAGCCAGATCCTGCACTCATCCTGTCGGCACCGCAGCGCCGCCAAGCAAGCCCGATCGTAGAAGGAAAAACCTTTCGTTATTTGGTCGGCGCGATCAAATTCCTCGGAAGCGAGGAGCCACAGCGCATCAAAATCGCCGGTTAATAGCGCGAGTCGTCCCAACGAATAGCCCCAGTTGTCGAGCGCAAAGTCGTAGTCAGGCTTGATGGCGACGGCCTGTTCGAACTTCGAAGCCGAATCTTGGAACAATCGGAGCGCATCGACCCGATCCTTCGTCCCCATGCCGCGCTTTTGGAGAGTCAAGCCCCAAACATTCAGCACCTCAGAGTCGTTCGGGTCGATCTTCCATGAGCGCTCGGCCATCTCCGTCGATTGCAGCAGCAACTTGTTAACCTTTTCTTGGTCTGTCGTCCGCTTAGCCTGATCCAAGAGTGCATCGGCCAACAGGAAAAGCGTCCATTCATGCTCCGGCCAAATCTTGATCGCTTCACAATAGTTCGCGCACGCCCGCTCGTACAGAACTATCGCCTCTCCATCGTCATCTGTCGCCTCTGCTTCGTACGTCAGAGCCAGACCCCAATCTTGGAATGACGAAAGGTTGTCCGGATCCAGTTCCACCGATTTCTCGAACGCCAGGTATGATAGCCGCAACCACTGAAGTGCTATCTCCATTGGCTCGGCTTTCAGGTAACCATAGACAAGCGCGTTTCCCAAATTATGGTGGACTCCCTCATAGTCCGGCTTGATGTCGATCGCGGCTTGGAACTTCTCACTGGCTAGTTCGAAAAGCTCAAGCGTGTTTGGGTCGTCCATGCTGCGTTTGACTTGGCCTAGCAAGGCCTCTCCCCAACGGTTGTGCAGATCCGCACGGATCGGATCGATCCGAGAGGATTGCTCATAGCGCTCGCAAGCCTGTTGCAAAAGTGGAATCGCCGCCTGGTCCTTCGATAACTTTTGGGCACGATTCATCATCAGTCGGCCGAGAAAGAACCATGCATCGGCGTTTTTCGGATTGATGTCTAGCGCACTTCGATAAACCTCCTCGGCTCGCTGTGACCAGTACCATGAGCCGCGTTTCGAACTCCTCTTGGTTATTTCACTGAGGGAGTTTCCGCAGTTCACAAGAGCTTTGTCATACGTTGGTTTGGCGGCGACTGACCTCTCGTACTTTTGTACAGCGCGCTTCAACAACCCAATGGCGTCGCCATCGTCCTCGACCCGGTACGCATGTTCGTATAACGCATTGCCCCAAGCGTTCCATGTGGGATGGTCAGTAGGTTCGATTTTGAGGGCGAGCCTGAACTTGCGATAGGAGTCTTCAAAATACCAAATCGCGATCGGATCCGGGCCAATCTTCTCACCAATGTACGATATCACCATGCCCCAATTCGACAGTATGTTCGACCCCATGCGGTCGAGTTGATGCGCAATTTGGTACTTTGCGGCAGCAGACTGTAACAACTCAACAGCGGGATCACCTGTCGATCTTTTGGAGTGGCCCATGAGCGACGTTGCCCAGTTGTAGTAGGTTTCGGAATCGTCCGGAGTTATTTCTACCGACCTGGCGTACCAGCCATATGCGCGCTCATACAATTGCTCCCTAATCTCCGACCGACCCGTTTGATCGGCCAGGTCACAAAGTGTATTGGCCAAATTTGCACAAGCATCCGAATCGTTGGGATCTATGTCTGTAGCCTGCTTGAATTGCCGCTCCGCCTCCAACAGAAATCGCATTTTTTGAGCACTGTCTTGGGTCCGAGCGGCGATCGCACCTAAGGCTAGTCCCCACTTAAGATGTGCGTTGCGAAAGGTCCGTCGCGCCCGAACGACCTGCGTGAACTTTGCGCACGCGGCGCGTAACAGCAACAAAGCCTCCGCGTCGTCGGCGGATTCGTCGGCCCGGTCGTGAAGCTCCAGAGCCTGGTTGAAGAGCAGTTGGGCTTTGTCGGTTGACATGGCGGATTTCCATCGTTTCGACTTCTATTATATTCTCGGATGGAAAGTCCGCGCATGGGGGTCCCAATTAGTGGCCGGGCGCCGCCTTGGCCTTTAGCGTGCAGCTGAAGTCCGCGCCGAGGAGCTCGGGCAGCATGTTCGTCCACCGCATCGACTCGCCTACCTTCGTCGCCTCGTCCAGCGACATTCCCTGGTATTTGACCAGATAGGGAACGAGCGCTTGCGTCGTGCGACTGGCCGATTGGCAGTGGTAGAGAATGCGGCCCTCTGCGTGCTCGAACGCTTCGGCAATTTCCGTGAGCTTGGCGGGAGTGAACGTCTGCCAACCCGATATCGGCACGTTGACATACTTCATCCCCAGCTCTTTGGCGACCGCCTCTTCATCGAATCCGCGCTTCTTCAGGGCCTCCATCTCCTGCGGCGCGCGAAGATTGACAATTGTCTTGACGCCTTGCGCGGCCAGCTCCCTAAGGCGCTTTTCGTCCGGTTGCGCGGCGTTGAAGATGTCTCCGAGGTCCCACATGACGAATTCCGGCCAATGGCCTGTTGGCGCGTTCATCACTCTTGGTGATGTAATTTTCAACTTTGAGCCCGGTTTGGAAAGCACGCCCTCTTTTGGTTTGCGCGCGCCGTCTCTGTGCGGCGTTGCTGTGTAGGAGACATCGGAATCCAGCATCATCGCGGAGCGGTCCACAGTGACGCTCATCTGCATCCCGGCCTTCCATGCGTCGTCTACGGAATAGTGTCTGTAGGAGATGAGGTAGGCCATCCACATGTAGGTGGCGCGCCAAGCAACGGTGCAGTGGAGCAGCAGCTTTCCGTGCGCGTTGTCCATCGCTTCGGCGAACTGCTTTACGAGCGCCGGCGAACATGGCCCCATCGGGATGTGGACATATTTGACCTTGAGTTCTTTTAGAAGGGCGGGCTCGTCGAACGGAACGGCTTTTCGGTCGTCCATCTCTTCCTGTGTGCGCACGGAGACGACAGTTGTTACGCCTTGTTTTGCGTAGCGCCGAAGTGCGTCTTCCGTGGGCTGGCCGGATACGAACGCCGCGCCGACATCGAAGATTCCCGCCTCAAATCCATTGTCGTCCATCGGCGGCGATGATCGGGTCTTTCGAGGGGAAAAAAGCACAAGAATATACAAAAGCAGGCGTATGATGATAGTGATTCGGTCACGCGGCTCCATGCGAACCCGCAGCTACCCAAAAACTTGGCTACGATTCGTTAGCGCTAAGGTGGAGGAAATCGCGAAATGAGAATGGATTTCCTTTTTGTCGCTCCCATTCAGCGAGCTGGTTCTTGGAAAGCAACGATCTAATATCACTATTCGCTTGTGTTTGCAACTTGCGAATCGTGTAAAGTGGAGCGGTGAGTGCGGCGCTTGGATCTTGTCCATGCTGTTGGATGCGGAATTTTTGGGCGTCGCTCGATTCCTCATCGCGTCCATACATCAAAGCCCGCTCACGATCCATTAAGAACTGTTCAACGCGAGAGTGGATACCGGTGAGTTGCTCGGGAGTCACCGCGAGTGTAGATTGGACGTCCGGTTCCGACACGATTGCCCTTTCGCCCACGTATTGCAATACAAGCTCGAGCAAACGTTTGCGCTGCACGTCGCTGAGAAAAGAAATCGCGTCTTGCCAAAGCGCTTTGGCCCTCTCCCAATAATGCATCCCTTCGGTCGCGCGTGCGCGATGAAACGCCCCGCCAATGTGGGTGACCTGATCGGGCGAAACACCAAGTTCCGCTCGGACGGAGTCATCTAGGATTAGGTGAATCACAGGTGCGCGAGGAGAAAACGATATTGTCGACATCTCGGGTCACTCCCTCCGCCGATTGAATTCTGAGAAATCGAACGGAACGCCTTTCAGTTCCTCGAATCTGCTCTTTTGTTCTTCGGTAAGCACTTCATAAGAACCGGATTCCAAACGCTGATTCGGGGCATCCCCAAATTCCATCATTCTGAGAATGGCGGCAATCAGCGGCCCTCTACCCTTCTCGACCACTTGCATCATCCACGGCTCCATTGGCTTCGAAGTCGGCTTCTTCGATCTCACGATTCGATCCATTTCCTTCTCACGATCGTCGCGCAGTCTTCCAAGCTCCTCCAATTGAGATTGCGAAATTCCCAACCGCTCCTGCGCTAAAGGTTCAAGGTAAATCGCGGTCGCACCTGATCGTTGTAGTACAAGTTGGAACAGCCGCTCTCTCTGTGCGTCGGTAAGACAAAGGAGCATCTTTTGCCACATGCCGCGCGGCCTGCGCCTCTCGCTTCGTTTGCCTTTCCAGCATTGTTCGATATGTTCGATCTGAGTCTCCTCTAGTCCAAGCTCGGAACGTGTCGTCGCCTTCAGCAGCATTGGAATACAAGGTAACAACGGGTAGAGCACAATTCGACCCCTAGGTAACCGGTTGTGGCGTTGGTGCGAGGCGGAACGTCCCGGAAAATACCTCCACCGCTGGGCCGGTCATGAAGATGGTGGACGGGGTCACCTCGATGGTCAGGTCGCCGCCGGGGAGGTGGACCAACACCGTGTCGTCTAATAGGTCGAGACGATGCCCAACCCCGGCGCAGGCACACGCCCCGGTGCCACAGGCCAGAGTCGCCCCGGCCCCCCGCTCCCACGTCCGTTGGATGATCTCGACGCGCGAGACTGCTTGGACGAAGTGAACATTGATTCGAGCAGGGAAGATCGGATCGTTTTCCAGCCGAGGCCCCCACTCCGCCAGCGGCACGGCCGTTGCATCCGGAACGAAGATCACGGCATGGGGATTGCCCATCGAGACCGCCGTCACTTCGAACTCCCCAACCGGCTGCCGCAAAAACGTTTCGGAAGGCGGGCCGGCAACGGGAATCTCACCCCGAAGCCAGCGCGAAGGACCCATATCCACCCGCACCTGCTCGCCAACCAACTCGATGCCAATCGGGCCGGCCTTCGTCTCCACCGTCACCGACCGAGATGTCACAATCCCCCGCTCATACGCATACTTTCCGACACACCGGATGCCGTTCCCGCACATCTCCGCTTCGGAGCCATCGGGATTGAACATCCGCATCTGATAATCGTGGTCGGAAGAGTTGCGAATGAGGATGAGCCCATCCCCCCCTATCCCCGTTCGGCGGTTGTTGACCGCGCTGGCAAGGGAAGCAAGCTCGGATTCGGGAATGGGATCGGCGCGATCATCCACGACAACGAAATCGTTGCCGATCCCATGCATCTTGGTGAATTTAAGCGACCCTGGGGTCACTGCTCCATCGGCGGTTCATCATGGAAATCCGCGTGCTCGCCAACCTCGTGCGCCGGTCGATAACCGCTGATCGGTCGAGCGGGAACGATCGAGGTGACTGCATGCTTATAAACCAACTGTGTCGGCTTTCCGGGGCTGTCCAGTAGGACGGTGAATGCGTCGAACCCTCGGACGAGCCCTCGCAACTGAACCCCGCCAATCAAATACACGGTAACGCCGATTCCTTCTTTTCGAACCTGATTCAGGAACATGTCCTGAAGATTAATCGCCTTAGGCATGTCGACTCCTAACTATGCAACAACGCAATTATTCGATTTACAGTAGCCGGGACACCTTCTTTGGCGTCTATCCGGCAAACATTCGGTTCCTTTCGGAACCAAGTCATCTGCCGCTTTGCATAGCGGCGCGTGTCCAATTTTATCCGTTCGGCGGCCTCAGCCAGTGCAATTTCTCCATTGATATGCGCCACCAAGTGGCGGTACCCTAGGGCCCGCGAACTGATATGACCCTCACTATACCCTTTCGACAGTAGATTCCGCGTCTCCTCCAACCAACCTAAGGCCAGCATTTGTTCGGTTCGCTGGGAAATCCGATGGAATAGCTCCTCACGATCCCATTCCAGCACGATTTTCACTGTTTGGAGAGGGATGGGGTTGCGCTCCTGCTGTTCGCTCATCGGGCGGCCCGTGGTTTCGTAGACCTCCAAGGCGCGGATGATGCGGAAGGCGTCATTCGCCTCAATCCTCTCAGCGGCGATCGGGTCGACCTCTTGGAGACGTTTGTGAAGCTCCGGTCCGGGCAGCTGTTGGAGTCGTCGTCGGGTTTCACGGTCCTGGGGCGCCGCGGGAATAGTGAAGCCTTCCAGATAGGCGCGGATATAAAAGCCGGTGCCGCCGCAAAGGATGGGGAACTTGTCCCTCTCACGGATGTCGGCGGCGGTTTTCGTCGCGTACTTCTGGAAGTCTACGACGGTGAAGTCCTGGCCGATATCAACGAGATCGATGCCGTGGAATCGGACTTGCCTCTGTTCCTCCGGAGTGGGCTTAGCGGTGCCGATGTCCATCCCGCGATAGATCTGCATGGAATCAGCGGATAGGATTTCGCCGTCCAATCGCCTGGCCAGTTCGATCGCGACGGCGGTCTTCCCCGATGCGGTAGGTCCCATAATCGCAAGCAATTCGGCATCCATTCTGATAGAATGGTACCTATGAACACACGAGTCTCCGTCATTTTGGCAATGTTGTGCTCCATGACCGTCGCCCAGCAAACTTGGACAGACCATTTCCAGGTTGACAAAAAGAATCTCGTTTCGACGGGCAAGAATCCCTATTTTATCCTGGAGGTCGGCCACCGATTGGAGCTTGCCGGGGGCGATAATAGCCTCGTGATTTCGGTCCTCCCGGACACCGAAATGGTAGATGGCGTGGAGACTCGGGTGGTGGAAGAGCGAGAGAGCGAAGGCGGCAACGTCGTTGAAGTCTCGCGTAACTTCTATGCCATCGACAAGATGACGCATGATCTCTACTACTTTGGCGAGGACGTCGATATGTACGAGAATGGCAAGGTCGTGAGCCACGACGGCGCCTGGCGTTCCGGCAAGAACGGGGCAAAATTCGGTTTAATGATGCCTGGAAAGATCAAGGTGGGCCGTGCCTCCTATGAGGAAGTGGCGCCGAAGATCGCGATGGATCGAGCGAAGATCATAGCGAAAGACCATGTGCTGGTAACCAAGGCGGGGACATTCAAAAACTGCGTCAAAACGGAAGAAACAACGCCGCTGGAACCGAGGAGCAAGGAGTACAAGGTCTATGCGCCGGGAATCGGACTGATCCAGGACGCTGATCTAAAATTGGTAAAGGTTTCTCATATGAAAGCCGCAAAGTAGACATATTCCAGTGGGCCATCGCCCGCGCGGACAAAGTGCCGGCAATTCCTGGGAATCCAGACAAAGCAGGGGGCCTCAACCGCATGCTCCTCGCCATCGAGAATCACATACCCCTGCCCATTCAGGATTAGGTACGCCTCTTCTTCATCGGAATGCGATTGCTCCCGTGTAACCGCCCCTGGCTCTAGACGGATCAGTTCCGATTTGCTCACCTCGGCGGCCTCTCTCAGCAGCAAAGTCCGCACCTCGATTTCGCCTTCGGCCGTCCTCAGCGCGTCGCGGAAATGGAGAACGAACGGCTTCACATCCGCTCCGGTGCGGAGATGCCGATCAGGTCGAAGGTATTGCGCAGGGCGGTGCGCGTCGCGAGACAAAGCGCGAGTCTTGCCTTTGTTCTCTCGGGATCGTCCGCATCGATCACGCGGCAGGAATCATAGAATAAATGATACTGCCGAGCCAACTCGTGCGCGTACACGGTCAGCCGATGCGGGGCCAAATTTCTCACGACAAGTTCGACTTCCTCGGGCAGCTCCAGCAGCTTCAAGATCAGCGCTTTCTCCATAAGGTGAGTTAGCTTGGACGAATCGAAACCTTCGTGCGACAGACCTTCGTCCGCCGCCTTCCGCAAGATGCTGCAAATCCTTGCGTGCGCATATTGGACGTAGTAAACAGGGTTTTCATCCGACTGCTTCTTCGCCAAATCCAAATCAAAATCGAGCGTGCTGTCATGCGAGCGCATCAACATGAAATAGCGCGTAACATCCACGCCCACCTCATCCATCACTTCTCGCAGCGTGATGATGTCGCCGGCGCGCGTCGACATCTTCACCTGTTCCCCGCCGCGAAACAGCCGGATCAGTTGATAGATGAAAATGACCAGTTTCGCCGGGTCATAGCCGAGCGCGGAAACGACGGCGTGCATGCGGGCCTGATACCCATGGTGGTCCGCGCCAAGCACAACAATCATCTTGTCATATCCGCGATCGTATTTGTCCTTGTGATAGGCGGCGTCGGAGGCGATGTAGGTCGGTTGGCCGTTGCTTCGCACGAGCGGCCTGTCCTTGTCATCGCCAAAGTCGGTCGCACGCAGCCACAGCGCGCCGTCCTTTTCGTAGGTATGCCCGCCCTTTTTCATCGCCTCGATTGCCGCTTCGACCGCGCCGTCATGCAGCGACCGCTCGCTGACAAATCGATCGAAGCTGAGGCGATAGTCTTTGATTTCTTGTTCCTGCTCGCGCAGCATCTCTTCTTCCGCCAGAAGTTGGAATCGCACCCGGACTTCTTCCTCATCGCCATCTGCCAATAGATCGCCATTCTTCTCGCGCAATGCCTGCGCGATATCCGCGACGTATTCGCCCTTGTATCCGTCTTCCGGAAACGCCGCATCCACGCCCAGTAGCTGCAAGTACTTCGCCCTGACACTGAGGGCAAAAAGCTGCATCTGCAGCGAGGTGAGTGAGTCGTTGATGTAAAATTCGCGCTCCACCTGGTATCCCGCTTTTTGCAAACACCGCGCCAGCACATCCCCCAGAACGCCGTTGCGACCATGACCGAGGGTCAAGGGACCGTTCGGGTTTGCGCTGACAAATTCCACCTGCACTTTTTGCCCGGCGCCGACATGCGCTTCCCCAAACTTGGTGCCTGCCTGCAAAATCCCGTCCACCTGGCCCGCGACGAAAGCCGGTCGCAGGCGAAGGTTGATGAAACCCGGCGGAACGGCCACCGCGCTTTCGATCGGATCGCCGGTGAGACGGGAGGCGAGCTCCTGGGCAATGGCGATGGGCGCCTTCTTCGCGGCTTTGGCGAGTAGCAGGGCCACGTTGCAGGCGTAATCGCCGTGCTCCGGGTTCTTCGGCCGCTCGACGACGAACTCCGGTGCTTCGACGCCCTGCACCGCGTCGCGAACGGCTTGGCGTATTTGCTGGGTTAGCGTGTCTCTAATCAAGGGACCTAAAGGGTACCCGCAGGAGCCCTGGAATTCATCCAATGTCAATCTTTGCTATTTTATGCTATAATATGCTATACAATCCAATGTAGGAGTGAGCTATGAACGTATCCCTAACCCCGGAACTGGAAAAAATGCTCGCCGCCAAGGTCGCCAGTGGCATGTACAATTCCGTCAGCGAAGTAGTGCGAGAGGCCCTTCGGTTGCTGAATGACCATGATGAGTTGAAACGGCTCAAGTTCGAGGACCTCAAGCGCGAAGCTCAGAAGGGCTTAGATGACATTGAAGCCGGGAGGGTCGCGCCTGCGGACGACGTTTTTGTGGAACTGACCGAGCGACTGCTGGCCAAGACGTCGAGTGAAGCATGCCAAGGCTAGAATTCGCTGATATAGCCCGTCAAGACCTGTTCGACATTCAGGACCATATCAGCAAAGATAGCATGGAGAACGCAATTCGTTGGACAGACCGGATCATCGATAAATGCAAGAGACTGGCAGAAAACCCAGGCGTTGGTACGATGCGGCCTGATATCCTTCCTGGGCTACTCAGTTTTCCTGTCGGTAATTACCTAATCCTGTACCGGCTGACTGACGACCTGGTATCCATTGCTCGAGTCGTTCACGGGGCGCGAGAACTTTCAACTCTGTTCAATCCTGGCGAATAACGAGGGAGCACCGCGACATAATCGTACGGCGGCGGGAAAGGAGACAACCCGCCGCCGGTGAACGCTACTGCGATATAGAAGTGTACGGTACGATACGTCTCAACTGGATTGCATGAACCGTCTTCCCATCCTACTAACGCCCCAAAATCCGGAAAGTTCCCCGTATCGCTGACGGCTCTGCGCTCAGCCAACAAAGCCGAGAATCCTACTGACCACATCCATACGAGAGGAGGTGGCAACGTTGGCAAACGTCATTATAGGCGCAAGCCAGGCCCCGCTGATGGCATTGCTGGGGCCGCCACCGAAAGCGGACAAGGGTCTCTCTCCAGGGAGCCCGAAAGCCCCGCCGACCGGACCTCCGGTAGGCGGAACAATCAAAAATCAGGCTGGACCCGAGGGTCAACCGACCCAGGGAGGCCAAACCGAAACCAAGGGGATTGAGCCGGGTCAGATTCCATTTGGAATGCTGCCGGGCATCATCCCTCCTCCTCCGGCGCCATTGCCTCCCGATACGCCGGGCGTCCCGCCATCGCAGCAACCGCCAGGCCAGGGCGACAAGGCCAGTGAGCCAGGCGCCGGCGCCAACTCAGTGCCCGACGGCATTGACCTGGGCCAAGGCCATTGGTTTATGCTGATCGGCATGAGAAAAGGAACCGTTGGCGACGCAGGAGATGCTTCCTCTGCCGGACAAGAAAAAGGTGTCGGGGCTGCCGACAAAGTTGGCGGCGGAACGAAGGAAACCAATGGCGATGCTGCGTCCGGCATCATCGTCTTGCCACCACCTGGGAGGCAGAACACAATCAACCCCGACAGCGTCATCCGCAATTCGGGAGCAGTCGCCAACGCCGGAGATGCAACCGTAGCAGACGGCAAGCCTCCTGGTGACGGTGTAAGCGGAACTCAGGTCCTACCTCCACCCGGGAAGATTGGCAACGACGAGATCGGTCGAGGCCATTGGAAGATGCTCATTGGCAGTAAGAGCGGCACCGTCGATCAAATCGGAGCGAAGGAAACTGGGGACACCACGAAGACCACCGGCGGCGAACAGACGGGTGGCGCCGGCACGCAAAAGATCAATGGCAATCTCGGCTCAGACCTCAAGATTGACCCGCCGCCCGGTGGTGGCGGTGGCAAGGATGGTACCGGTACGGATTCAAACAGCGGCGCCAAAAGCACCGGCGATGTCGATGTCAGGCAGGGCCACTACTTTGCACTAGCCGGCAAGACCAAGCTTTCGGCGGGAGATGCCGGAGGGGATCTCGCAGCCGCCGGACCGGATGCTGACGGCACTGGGTCGATAGGCACCAACGACGGCGCCAAAAGCACTGGCGGTGTCGGGACCGAACAGGGTCACTACTTTGCACTAGCCGGCAAGACCAAGCTTTCGGCGGGAGATGCCGGAGGGGACCTCGCTGCTGCGGGACCGGATGCTGGGTCGACAGGCACAAATAGGGTAGTCGTGCAGGCGGAAGCAGTCGCCGCATCGGACCTCACTGTGCCGGTTCGCCTGCAGCAAATCCATCTGCTTGGCCGGCCGGAATTGACGGCCGTCAACATCCAGCAATCAACCGCAGGCGGACTCATCGACGCGTTCGCGGAAGATCGCGGCGACGGGAAGCCGGCCGACGCGCCGAAGCGGAACCTGATTCCGTCGCAGCTCTTCAACGCCGCCTATGCTCCACCGCAGGAGGTGACGCAGAGTCGATCTGCCACCTTTCGACCGGTCGAGCGGACTGCCTGAAGCCATGATAAGCCGCATTGCTGAGAAGATTGAGGAACTAAAAGACATGGTTCCCGTTCGCACGGTGACCATTCGTCTGGAACCGCAGGAGCTTGGCTCAATCGATCTTACCGTCCGGTCGCGAGGCCATCGAGTGGAGGCGACAATGGTGGCGGCAAACGACTGGGTGCGATCCGCGCTGGAAACGCATCGGGCGGAGCTGTCAGACCAACTAAGTACACGCGGTCTGCAGTTGTCTTCGTTCGATGTTTCTTCCCACGCGCAGCCTCAGGCGCATCAGCAGCAGCGGCAACAACAGCAACCCATCCCGGCCTCGATGCCGACGATCCAGCGTCTCGACGAGACGCTGGAGACGGCAATTTGGCCAAGACTCGTATCGCTTTATTCCAGAGCTGTGGATATGGAGGCATAACTGATGCGGATTGATTCAGTGACTCCCGGCGCGGTGGCGCAGACCACGACGAACAAGGGCCTGACTCAGCAGGATTTCATGCAACTGCTGGTCACGCAGCTTGCGGGTCAAAACCCGCTGCAGCCGATGGACGACAACCAACTGTTCCAACAGATCGCCACGATGGGCAACATTCAGGGCATCGACGAGATGCGCGCGGCGACAGAGATGTCGCGGGCGCAAGGGATGCTTGGACATACCGTGGACTACCTCGATGGCAATGGCGCCCTTCACAACGGCGTCGTTTCGAAGCTGACGTTTGACGGCAATTCCGTCCTGCTTACCGTTGGAACGGACCAAATTCCAGCGAGCGGCGTTAAGACGGACTATGGCGTCATGCCAAAGGTCTAATCACCTTCGGTAGCCGAAGGCTTTAGCCTGCGCCCCGACCCAACCTTGACCGATAGGATCAACGGAATGCCAGAGATAAAAAAGATCATTGGACCCATATCGCCGGCCGCGCCGGCCAAGCCAGGCCAAGCGCCGCGGACAACCGCCCCCGGCTTTCCCGAGGCACTGCGTCAGGAGCAGCTCAAGCTCTCCGGCCACGCCCAGACCCGCCTGCGCGGTCGAAACATCGACCTGAACAGCGAGGACTGGAAACGAGTCACCGATGCGGTGGATATGGCGGCGTCGAAAGGCGCAAAAGAATCGCTGATCCTAGTCAATGATGTCGCCCTCGTCGTGAGCGTCAAGAATCGGACGGTCATCACGGCGGTCGACAAAGATAACCTCAAGCAGAACCTATTCACAAACATTGACAGTGCGGTGATTGTTTAGAACACGGAGTTTCTGACTGGACCGGGCGGCTGCCGCAAGCGGTCGCTCGGAGGTCTTCTCGCAGGGAATAGCGGAGCGATCGCACGCGCTGAAGCGGAGGAAAAACGAATGCTTCAAGCGCTGCTGGCAAGCGTCGCCAGCGTGAAGGCTCAACAGACGCGCATCAACGTCATTGGAAATAACCTGGCCAACGTCAATACAGTCGGCTACAAGGCGTCGCGGGTTACGTTCCAGGACATGCTGTCGCAAACCGTACAAGGCGCCAAGCGCCCGACTGCGGCGATCGGCGGCTCCAACCCATTGCAATTCGGCCTCGGCGTAGTTGTAGCAGGCACTGCCAATAACGAAGTCCAAGGCAGCCTCAGCTCCACAAACCGCAATACGGATCTTGCGATCCAAGGCGGCGGATACTTCCTCGTCTCGAACGGAGAACGTGTCGCCTACACGCGAGACGGCGCCTTCGACTTCGACGCGAACGGCAATCTGGTCCAACGCGGCACAGGCGAACGGCTGCTGGGATGGTCCGCCAACGGATCCGGCATAGTGGACACTACGACGCCAATAACCACGGCGAGCTCTCTTCAGGTCCCGATTGGCCAGTTGAGCGCCGTGAGGGAAACTCAAAACGCCTCCTACGCGGGGAACTTCTCCGCGTCGTCCGTAGCGGCGGACACGTGGACCTCATCGATCCAAATCTTCGATTCCCTGGGGGCCGCCCATACGATCGACGCGGTGTTTACAAATCTCCAAAAACCGCCCCTCGGCGTACCGCCGGCGGGAGCAGTAGCATCGCTGGATTGGAGCGCATCGGAGGGAGGGACAGCTCTCTCGGACTTTGCCAGCGCGGGCAACACTCGGTTGTATTTCGACTCGACCGGGAACATGATCACCGGCGGTGCTATTCCCGCTACGCAAACGCTGGCCCTTACGCCTTCGAACGGCGCCAACGTAATGTCGGTCGCGCTCGATTTCACCAAGATTTCGAGCTTGGCGACCGACACGCAGATCACTCCGAAAGATCAGGACGGATTTCCGCCCGGATCGCTAAGTGGATTCAACATCGATTCCGGAGGAGGAATAACGGGCATCTTCACCAACGGACTTACGCGCTCGTTGGGACAGATCGCTCTTGCCATCTTTCCGAACGCAGCCGGACTCGAAAAGATTGGCTCCAATCTCGCTCGGGAAACGGACAATTCCGGCATCCCGATCTATGGCACTCCCGGAACGAAAGGGAGGGGATCCGTCAACGCCGGCTTCTTGGAAGAGTCGAACGTGGACATTGGGACCGAGTTCACGGAGCTCATCGTGACGCAGCGAGGCTTCCAGGCCAATACGAAGGTGGTTACCACCGTCGACGAGATGCTCCAGGACCTTCTGAACATCAAGCGATAGGGGATTGATTAGCGCCGGGGCCTTCATCCGAAGGCCCCGGCGGAATCCCGCAGGTTTGCCGGGCAGCGGTGCTTCTGTAATTTAATGGGCAGAATCGCAGCCCGCTATGGAATGGATGGGGTATGCCGGACGAACCAAAGCCCGCTGAGGGCGGCGAAGAGAAGAAGACCAAGAAGAAGGGCAAAGGGAAAGGCAAGCTTCCGCTGATCCTGGCGTTGGTCCTTGTCCTTGGGGGCGGGGGTTTCTTTGCCAAGACGAAGATGGGGCACAAGGCCAAGCCGCCTCCGCCAAAGGTCGTGGCAATCGTTCCGATCGACGAAATGATCGTGAACCTGGCAAATACCACGAGCTTCCTGAAATGCCAATTTGCCTTTGGCGTTGCCGACGCGAAATATGCCAAGGAAGCCGAAGAGAAGATGCCGGCGATTAAAGATGCGATAGTAATGACACTTACCTCCAAATCAACCCAAGATGTTAAGGATTTGGCCGGCAAAGAGAAGATCAAGTCCGAGATAAAGGACGCCTTGAACACAATCCTCGGCGAACATGAGCCGGGTGCCGATAATCAATCCGAGGAGCACGCCAAGACTCTGAAGTCGACCGAAGATGGTTCCGGTTCCTACCACCCCACGGGACCGGTGCTGGAGGTTTACATAACCTCCTTTGCCTGGATGTAGAGACAGGCTCGGCCGGCGGCGGACGGCTGCCTCCGGAGGAGCGACTTGTCGGAAATCCTATCTCAGGCCGAGATAGAGGCCCTGCTTGCCGAATTGCAGACCAGCGGTGGAGAGGAGTCCGTCGGGGACTCAGCTCCCGCCGGTGTTGGCGCGTCTGGGCAGGGAACCCCGGGGGATTTTGCGGCGGCCCCGAACTCCAAGCGCACAATCGCGTACGAGGTCTATGACTTCCGGCGGCCGGACAAATTCGCCAAAGACCAGCTGCGTACCCTGCAAATGCTCCACGAGACCTTCGGACGGCTTGCCACCTCCAGCCTATCCGCCTATCTTCGGAGTCCCGCGCAGGTAGAGATGATTTCTCTGGAACAGGTGCCCTACGAGGAATACCTGCTTTCCATCAACAAGTCGGTTTTCGCCATCATCAGCCTTGCGCCGCTCAATGGCCAGGCGGTTTTCGAGTTGGAGTTTTCTTTGGTCTTTACTATTCTTGACCGCCTTCTCGGAGGAACGGGTCGCGGGTTCGACCGCTCGACTCTGACCGACATCGAACGGCCATTGGTGACGCAGGTGTTGGAGCGATTCTTCGGCGCGCTGAAATCCGCATGGGAAAGTATCATCATGATCAGTCCAGGAGTTGAGGGGATAGAGACCAGCTCGCAATTCGTGCAGGTCGCGCCGCCTAACGACATCGTCATCACCATCCTCTTCGAAGTCCGAGTCGGATCCCAGCGCGGGGCGATGAGCCTGTGCATCCCGTACCAGGTCCTTAAGCCGGTAACGGCAAAACTGAGCGCGACCAAGTGGTTCAGCTCAGGCCCGAAGCGAACCAGTCCCGCGATGAAGAGCCTGCTCTCATGGCACGTACAACGGGTTCCTGTGCCGTGCGCCGTCCAACTGGGAACAACCCGGCTGCACGTGCGCGATTTTCTCAGCTTGCGGCACGGCGATATTCTGAAACTGGACCAGGAGACGGGCAGCGAAATGCTGCTGACCGTCGATCGGATCCCAAAGTTCCATGGCCGGCCCGCCATCGCGGGACGAAAAGTGATTTTCAACATCCATGATCGAGTGAGGGATTAAGTGCCAAGCATTGCAACACAAGTCGAGAAGATAGAGGCGCAGCAGCAGACCATCTGGCAGACGGTCGGGATAACTGTCACCGAGGCGTTCGGCCAGGCGTTTGCCATCAGCGAACCGGTTATCACCTTCGGAAATCCCGAGGAGATGTACGGCCTGCTGGCGATTCAGGGGATTGTCATCCAATTCCACTTTGCCAGCGCGCCGGATCATACGCAGTCGGTCTTGATTCCGGCCGATGCCGCCTTGGATTTGGCCTCCAGCCTGCTAGATCGGGAGGTCGAATCACTGGACGATGAATTGCTGGGCCAGCTTCGGGGTCAGTTCGAATCGATTGTGCAAGGCCTTTGCGTTGGGATCAGCAACCTGCGGCACCAGCCGTATATCGCGAGCGGAACGACCGTTCGCCACGCGATGTACAACTATCCGGAAAACCTCCGGAATGCCGAAGCGGTTGTCCGGGCGGAGGCGAAATGGAAGCTTGGAGACGCGGAAGGAACGATTATTTGGCTGTTCGATGCGGTCAATCTCAACGATATCATTGGCGCCCAAGATTCGGACGAAGATGATGTTCTGTTTGAGACCTTTTCCGGCGGTTCCACCAACTATCCGACGGACGGAAGCTCCGCGCTCCAGCCGGAGATGGCGCCCGGAATCGACCCGAGCCTAGAAATACTTCTGGACATTCCCCTCGATATCAGCGTCGAGCTGGGCCGCGTGCGCATGCAGGTCAAGGAGGTTGTCGATCTGGGCGCGGGTTCCATTGTCGAATTGGATCGGGCCGCCGGCGAGCCGGTCGATGTCTTGGTGAACGGCCGCGTCGTGGCCCGTGGCGAAGTCGTCGTGATCGAAGACAACTTTGGGATTCGCGTCACGGAGATTCTAACGCCGATCGAGCGCCTGAAGAAACTGGGAGAGCGCGATTGAGACTTTGGATCCTCCTTGCCGCGATGGGGATGGCGGTCTGCGGTTGGTCCCAGGGGAGCGTGCTCGATGGCACCAAGGCAGACCCGGTGGGCAAGCCGGTCCAGAGCGATCCGGACTGGACCAATCTCCTGCAGATGGCGGGCGCGACGATATTGGTGGGATCGGCAGTGAAGTGGCTCTTGCCGAAGTGGCTCAAATCGAAACCAAGAATCCGCACCGGCTCATCGGCATCGCTTCGCGTCGTCGAGACCGCAGGAATCTTTCAGATCGTTGAAGCGGAAGGCAGGCGTTTCCTGGTTTCCGCAAACCCGAGCGGCGCGACCCTTATCGCCGAACTTACGGAGGAGCCGACCGCGGCGTTTGCGGATCATCTACAAAGCGCATCCCCGGATTCGGGCGACCTGCGCCATCGGGTCGCTGCCGCCGCGGCTCGGCTGGACAATCTGATCGCATGAAACTAACGAATCAAACACGTCCTCAAATCCCCTCCCCCGCTTGCGGGGGAAGGTTAGGGTGGGGGTTTTCTTGCGTCTGAACGGCAAGACCATAACCTGGATCATGATCCTCGCGTTCCTGTTGCTGACAGCAGCGGCGGGCGCGCAGGACGTTAGCTTGCCAAAGATCACCATCGGAATCGACAAAGCCAAGGATCCGGACCAGATCTCGGCCTCCCTCCAAATCCTCGTCCTGCTCACCGTTCTCTCCGTCGCGCCCGCGTTGCTGATCATGACGACGGCGTTCTCCCGAATCATCATCGTCCTCAGCTTCCTCCGCACGGCGCTCGGTACGCAGAACATTCCGCCCAATCAGCTTCTTGTCGGCCTGAGCTTGTTCCTCACGACGTTCATCATGGCACCGACGTTCGACCGCATTCACAAGGAAGCTCTGGAACCCTACTTCGCCAAAAAGATATCGTTCGAGGAGGGCTTCAAACGCGCGCAAGCGCCGATGAAGGACTTCATGCTGCGCCAGACCTACACGACGGACCTCAAGCTGTTCCTCGGTCTGAGAAATGAGCCGCCGCCAAAAACGAAGGACGAGCTTTCGATTCTCACCCTTATCCCCGCCTTCATCATCAGCGAGATGAAAACCGCCTTTATGATCGGGTTTTACATTTACGTCCCCTTCCTGGTTGTTGACTTGGTGGTGGCGAGCACCCTGATGAGCATGGGCATGATGATGATGCCCCCTACTGTCGTGTCCCTGCCCGCGAAGATATTGGTATTTATACTAGCCGATGGGTGGGCGATCTTAATTCAAACCCTGGTTGGAGGTTTTCGATGACGGAAGCGAATGTTTTGCAGATCGGGCGCGACGCCCTACTCACCGCGCTCATGCTCAGTCTCCCAATTCTGATCGCGGGGTTGGTGATCGGCGTCGCAGTGAGCGTTTTCCAAGCTGTCACTCAGGTCCAAGAGGTCACCTTGTCTTATGTTCCGAAAATGTTGGCCGCGGTTGCCGTGCTGGCCGTTTTCGGCCACTGGATGCTGTCCAAAGCCGTCTTTTTCACCAAAGACACATTTACGCAGGTAACTCAGCTGACTAAATGACGGCGGCCTTCGGATATGCGTTTCTCTTGCTGACCGTCCGAACGGGGGCCCTGGTTCTCGCGTCTCCTGTGATGGGCGGTTTCGGCATTCCGTCGCGCGTCCGAGTCTGGATGTCGCTGACGACGGCGCTTGCGCTTGCCCCCGTGATACAGTCCAAGGTTGGGGTGCCGCCGGAGACGCTGTTCGGGTTGGTGGCGGCCCTGACGCGGGAGGCTGTGATCGGCATCGTCATCGGTTCGCTTTTGCAGGCGGTGGTGATCTCAACGCAGACTGCGGGACATTTCATCGACACGCAAATCGGTTTTGGCATCATGCGGCTCTTGAATCCGACCGGTTTTCCTGTATCGATCATGGCGCAGTTCAAGGGCTATGTCGCCATGGTCCTGTTCCTTGTGATCAATGGTCATCACGTGGCATTCAAGGCCCTCGTCGCGAGCTACCAGCTATCGCCCGCGATCGGCATGGCGACCCTTCCGGGAATGAAGACGATGGTGGTTGAGGTAACGATCAAGCTGATGATACTGGCAATGCAGATTGCCGCTCCCGCCGCAGCGGTAGCATTCATCACCGACGCCGGATTGGCGGCGGTCGCCCGCGCGGTGCCCCAGATGCACGTCCTTGTCGTCGGCTTTCCGGTGAAAATCGTTTTCGGCTTGATGGGAGTGATCATCGGTCTGCCCGTCCTGTTGTGGGGCGTTCGTATGAGTCTGGAGATCAGCAGCAACGCCGTGCTGACATTCGTGAAGGGAGGGTAAGAGATGCCGGAGGAGACCGCCGGGGAACGGACCGAGGATGCGACCCCAAAGAGGCGCAGGGACGCACGCAAGAAGGGCACCGTAGCGCGCACGCCGGACCTTTCCGCGTCCGTCAGCTTCTTGGCGTTCGTGCTCCTGTTTCCCGCAATCGGCCTGCCGCTCGTGCTCGCTCTGATGACCTATACGCGCACCGCGTTCGGCTCCGCCGGCACAGGAACGCTCTCTATCAACGACCTGCTGACGCATCTGGTCCGCGAGCTGATCCCGGTTGGCTGGGCGATGCTCCCGTTGCTATTCGTGGGAGTGGTCATTGGACTGGTGATCAACTTCCTGCAAGTCGGCTTTGCTCCATCGATCGAGGTATTGCAGCCGCAGCTATCCCGGATCGATCCGTTGCAGGGATCGAAGCGGCTCCTTAGCAGCCGCGCGGTGGTAGAGGCGGTCAAGGCGTCGCTCAAGACCTTTCTGATCGGCTACATCGCCTTCGTGACGATTCGAGACCGTGCGGATGTGATTCAGGGAATCGGGACGCTGGAGACAGTTGCCGCGATCTCCGTGGTGGGAGGTCTGATTACCAGCATCATGGTCCGCGTGGGTGTCGTGTGGTTTGTGATCGCGATCATGGACTACATCTTTCAAAAGCACCAGGTGGAAAAGCAGCTTAAAATGAGCAAGGAAGAGGTCAAGCGCGAGATGAAGGAATCGGAGCAGGGGCCGGAGATCCGCATGGCATTGGCACGCAGGCGCGCCCAGCTCGCCCGTCAGCGCATGATGTCCGCCGTCAAAACTGCCGACGCAATTGTCACGAACCCAACGCACTTCGCAATCGCCCTTAAATATGACAACGACAAGATGTCGGCCCCGCAAGTAGTCGCCAAGGGCCAGGACCTGATGGCGCAACGGATTCGGCAGGAGGCGGAGATATGGCGCGTCCCCATCGTCCAAAACCCTCCTTTAGCCAAATCCCTCTACAAACTTTGCGAGGTTGGGGACATGGTGCCGGAGAAGCTCTACGCGGCCGTTGCTGAGGTCATCGCGTTCGTCCTCGCCCGCCGTCGCCGCCGCCGCGCTAGGTAGCCCGTTCCTTTGTCGCCTGCGCCAAATTCACTCGTTGTATGGATTGCAATGCGGGGATTTGAGACACCATCGCCACGGCCAAAATAGTGAGAGCCGCAAAGATGTACGTAGTTGGATAGATGGCGACCTGGAACGAGAACATCTCCGCTTGCTCCTGCGTCGTCGACGCGTGGATCAGTCCTTCGATCAGCGCCCTGCCAACCGGCAATCCAACAATGCAGCCGATAGTGGCGCTCATGAGGTTCTCCAGCACCAGCATTCCCGTAATCTCTCCTCGGCTGACGCCCAACGTCCTCAACGTGGCGATTTCATTGCGCCGCTCCAGCACGTTGACGGTCACCATTGTAAAAACGATGCAAAAAGCGATGGTGGCTGCGCACGCCAACATGATGTTGACGAAATTTCGGGTCAGCGCCGTCATGTCGCGAAGCATCTTCCAAACATCACTCATGACCTCCACGGCGCCCGCCCTTGGCAGATCGAGCAACCAACTCTTCAGCAGGTCTTGGTAGCTTGGATCCGCGCGCAGGCGCAGATCGTTGATGGCAGACGGAGGCAGTTCGAGGTCTTCGCGGAACCACTGCCGAACCCGCTCGATGCGCGCGTAGGCGACTGTGCCCATCGGTTCCCAGACGAAACCGGCGATTCGGGCACTATGCATGCGAGGCGTTTCGTCCGCTTTCCGGCTCGGGATGGAAAACTGAACGGTATCGCCAACGTGAAGGTCCAACCGTCGCCGTATGATCTGCCCGACCACGATGCCGTCCTCCGGGACCTGAACACGAATGCCGTCTTCGTCCTTCAACCGGTATAGGCGGCTGCCACGCATCATTCCCGTCAGCAACGCTGAATAGGACTTATCGCCTTTGCGGAAGTCTACGGGCACATGCAAGAACGGTTCCGTCCAAGACACGCCCGGCCAAGCGCGGACCCTGGCGGCAACTCCGGCGCTTTGATATTCAAAAAAGCTGACGGTCATGTCGGACTCCATCGCCTCGCGATAAATCCTGTTGAGCGCGACATCAAACGAATCCAACAATCCGCGGGCAAGGACAACCAACGCAACCGACATAGCGATCCCGACCAGCGTGGAAACGGTTCGCCGGGGATGCCGGAACAGATTGCGAAACGGGATTCGCCATAGCAGGCGCATTTGGCCAAAGCCCGGCACGATACGATCGAGTGGTATTGCCCGGCCGAATTCCGGCGCCGGCGGACGAAGCGCTTCAGCAGGCCCCATCCGAGCGGCTTCCCGCGCGGGCAACCAAGCTGCGACCAAACACGAGATGAGACCGACCAAAAAGCCTGCGATCAGGATCGACGGATGGGGCCTAACCACCATGAACGGCACGGCGATATAGGAAAGATAGAAATGAGTCATCCAAGCGGCAAGCGCCAATCCCAGCCAATCGCCGAGCAGACCGCCGACGATTCCAACAATCAGCGAGGGACCCAGGTAGTGGCGAACCACCTGGCCAGTTGTATACCCGAGAGCGCGCAGAAGCCCAATGTTGCCGCGCTGCATGTGAATGAGCCGAAGCAACAATGTGTAGATAGTCACGCCGGCCACGCTGAGAAACAGGATCGGAAACGCAAACGCATACACTTGAAATCCCTGCAGATCCTGTTGCAGAAGTTGATGACTTGGCTGGTCCTTCCGCAAGACCGGTTCTTCGGACCGGTAGGGCCGCAAGATCTGCTTGACCTCTTGCCGGATCAGATCGGTTTTCGCTTTTTCGCTGATCGTCAGCCTGATCTCGTTGATAAGTCCGGACTTGCCGACGAGCGGCCCGAGCACGTCTTCCGAAACAAACATGACGCCGAATGTGTCGGGCATCGGGAAGATCTGCTGCTTGCTTTGGACCACATAGATGTACTCCGGGCTCTTGACAATCCCCGCAATCGCGAAGCGAATCTTCGTGCCCATCCGATTGACTTCAAGGGTGTCGCCGGGCTCTAACTTGTGGTAGTCGGCGAAGGCGTGCTGAAGAAGGACTTCTCGGGCCGTGCGGTGTCTCGGCATGCGGCCGGATACGATTTGGAGCTGATTTACCGTAACATCCCGAACCATGGGAATCGAGATCATGTGGCCGACCATTTTGCGCGTCCTCGGTCCCGGCAACTCGATTGCGACATCCTCGACCAATCGACCCTCTACCGCTGAGACTCCAGGGATCGCCCGCATCCGGTCCGCGATCCGCTTCGGACCCGCGTGAAACCAAACACCCATGTCTTCGAAATGCAAGCGATCATAAGAGCCCTGATAGGATAGTTCCAGGTTCTTGTAGGACATGTATGCCGTCCCGAACCAGGCCACGCCGATGACGACAAGCAATGTGACGGAAAGATATTGCCAACCGGTGCGCCCCATGTCCCGGATCAGCTTTCGTGTCAGCGCGGACATATCACCACCGAAGCTCGTCCGGGTCCATTGGCGCGGCGTTGTGTTCGCTGGCGCTGAGGCGGCCGTTTTGCATTTGGACGACCTGATCCGCCATTTGCGCGAGCACGGTGTTGTGGGTAACGAGCAGCACTGTTCGGCCTTCTGCCTTGCTAATCTCGTGCAAGACGGACAGTATGCGTCGGCCTGTCTCCGAGTCTAGTCCCCCAGTGGGCTCATCGCACAAGAGGATCGCGGGATTCTTCACCATTGCCCGGGCGATTGCGACTCTCTGCTGTTCCCCGCCGCTCAACTCACCAGGGAAGTGGGTGGCACGATCCTCCAGGCCGACCGCATCCAAAACCTGTTCGGAACTCCGAGGGTGAAGCACAAGCTCCCCCGCCAGCTCGACATTTTCTCGCGCCGAAAGTGTGGGAACCAAGTTGAAAAACTGAAATACGAAACCGATCTTCTCCCTTCGAAATCTGGTCAGCTCGGCGTCGGTATAGGAGGCAATGTCGATGCCATCTACGACGACATGGCCCGACGTGGGACTGTCCATTCCCCCGATCAGGTTGAGCAGTGTGGTCTTGCCGCATCCGCTCGGTCCTAAAATCACCACGAATTCGCCGGCATCGACCTCAAAATTCACATCATGCAGTGCGTGTACAACTACAGCGCCCATCCGGTAGGACTTTGTCACTTGATCCAAACGAACGATCGGCTGAGCCATCGGCTAGTAAGTGACCTCGCGCCGTACCACTATCAGATGACCGTCCGAAACCTGATCCTTGCCGGCCACAATGACCCTGTCACCAGCCCGCAATCCAGACAACACCTCTGTGCGATCGTGAGTGAAGTATCCGGTCCGTATCTCCCGCTCCACAGCTTTGCCATCGACGACGAGAAACACCATGTTGCGCTTGTCTTTGAAGATCATCGCATCGCTGGGGATTAGGACCGCGTCTGTCGCCATATCGTTGCGTCCCTCGACATCGACCGCCAGGCCGGGTTTCAAGACAACCCCATCGGCAAGTCGAACTTTGACGCGGACGATCCGCGTTCGCAGCGTGGCCTCTTCTTTCAGCTCTCCCTGCGGGGAAATTTCGAAGACCGTGCCGGCAAATTTTCTTCCCGGCGTTCCCGGGCTCGTCACCGATACGACCTGCCTGATCCTAACTTTTGCGGCGTCCTCATCCGATACGTCTGCCTCCACCCATTGCCTTTCGTTTGTCACGATGGTAACGAGCGTGGTCTGCGGCGACACGATCTCTCCACGTTCGACAGGCACGCGGCTGATCGTGCCGTCAACGGGCGATACGATAACGCTGGAGGACAATGCTGATTCGGATTGCGCCAACGCAGCCTGAGCCTGCGCAACTTGCGATTTTGCGGCCACTACGCCCGCCTCGCGTCCCGTAATCTCCTCCCGCAGAGCGGCAAGGGATTCGATCCCGGCCTTGGCAGCATCGACGCGGGCCCGTGCCACGGCCTTTTCCTCTTCGGTCGCTCCGGCCTGGAGAAGTTCGAGAGCCTTGATCGCGGCATTCAACTGCGCCTGGGCCTGCCGGAATGCTTCTTCAGCCTCATCCAATCTGGCTTTCGGGATGGCATCCGCCGCGTACAGCTCCCTTGCTCGTCCCAGTTCCAGCGTAGCGCCATCGCAACGGGCTTGGGCCACAGTGACCTGCTCCTTGGCTTGCGCGATTTCCTGCGTACGTGGGCCTCTCAAGACGCGCTGCAGGTCCGCTTCCGCCCCGGCAAGCTCAGCTTCGGCGCGCGATCGGCTGGCCGCAAACTGCTTTCTGGCGGCCGAAAGGGCCGCTTCGGTCTGCCGAACCGCAGCCAGTGCGGTTGTCACGGCCGCGCGGGACTGGGCGACCGCCGCCTGCATCTCTTCGCTGTCGATTCGGGCGAGAACCTGGCCTCGACGCACAGTTGCGCCCTCCCGAGCCGAAAGAAGCGTCAGCCGTCCCATCACCTTGGTCGAAACGTCAACGGACGGGACCTTCACGATAGCATCAGCTGTGAAGGAGACCGAGATGGTTCCCCGCCGGACCACCGCTACATCGACGGGGGTAGGTTTTGCCGTCCGAAGCCAATATTCATACCCCGCGATGCCTGCCAGGACAACGATGAGGGCAATCACGATCACAGTTCGTTTCATGCTTACGGAAAGAGTGTACTTGGGTTCAACTACCTTTTGATGTCGTTAATTTCAATCCCCAGTTGTCAACCAGGCACAGTTCGATCCGCCACGTGGAAGGCTACACGCAAGAGGTGGATGAGATGACGATACGAAACCTGATTACGGCTATGGCGGTGTCTGTGTGGAGCTTTGCGGCGGCGACCACCAGCTCCGCGCCTCCAGAACACACCAATGCCAACCTGGAAACGAAACGATTTCTGACGCTTGGCGCTCCCGACGCATCGACCGGCAAGATTGCGGTGCTGACGCAAGATGGCAAATTTGCCTGCGTCCGATTTTCCGGCCTGACCTGTGATGGCAAGCCGGTCGATTCCATCGATCTCCGCTGGGGGCGCGTGCTGATCGCTCACGGCCACTGGTCTTCGATCTGTGGAACCGAATTCGTGGCGGAATCGGCGCAGCTCGGCATGCAGCTCTCGCGGGATAGCTTCGAGGACACCCTTGCCGCCGCGTGCAAGCAGTTCCTGCCGCAGCCCCCTACAACGGGCAAGACGGTCGCGGTATCGGCCACGAATACCAAGATACCACCGCCATCAACAAAGGGGATCGATCGCAAGGCCGCGATGCTGCCTAAAAGTGGAAGCTGAGGTCCACGTCGAATGATCGCGAACTGTAGCCGTACGCTGAATTATTCGTGTCGAGATTGTTTAGGTTTCGCACTCGATACGCACCAACAAGCGAGACGAATTTCATAATGTCGTATTCGTAGCCGACGCTCCAGCTCGTTTCGTCGCTGGCGCTGTAGCCGACAGTATTGCCGGACCGAGCATCGAAAAATGTTCGCTGACGCGGCCCCAAATCGTAGGCCAATCGAAGGTAGTAAGAGTTGAGATTCTGATTGTAGGAATTGAAGCCGGTCTGGTCGGAAGTGTAATTCGAACCCGTCAGCATCCTCTGATAATCGAGCGTTACCGTGAACCGATGGATCGGGCCGGCGGAAACGCCCAAATTTAGCAGGGTGGTGTTGGATGAGCCGGAGCCTGATGTGAAATTGACGGACTGCTTCTGCACTTGGCTGTTAACCCGGAGCCAAGTGCTCGGGGTGTAGCCGAAGCCAAGGCCGATCGATTGGACGTCGCTGTTCGTCAGGTTGTCGCCGTTCGCCACCTGCTTGCTGTAGTTGATATCGAAGGAAAAGCTGGACCACGGAGCATAGTGCGCGCTGGCCGTGTAGCCCCGCTGCTGCACGCCGTACCCTCCCACTCCATACCCATCGCCGCCACCGGAGAATCCGCCGTTGCCGTAGCCGTCGCCATAGCCGTTCCCATACCCCGAATAGTTGTAGTAGCCGGAATTGGAATCGTTGAATCCGACGCGGAAATTCAATTTGTCGTTGGGATGCGCGCTCAAATCGACGGAAATGTCTCTGCCGTTGGAATCTCCGTTGACGCCCTGGATCATGTTTTGGCTAACCGCGGTCGTGAAGGTCATCCAACTGCTTACCTCCCAGCCGCTGGAAAGACGCACGCTGCTGGTTTTCGTTTTGTCGCGGGTGTTCGCGCTCTGCGAGAAATAGCTGGACACCGTGTTGCTGATCTCGATGGCCGGGGTAAAGCGGCCAAATTTTGTTGAATAGCGCAACGTGTCCACCGAGTTCCCGCTTCCGCTGTCAACGCCGGAAGAATCGTGCTTCGAATGGTTGAGACTGATCGTTCCCTTCCCGACAACGTAGTCGACTCCGAAAGTTTCCGTGGCCACATCGGTCGATCCGGACTGCGTGCCGGAGGAACCGAACGCTCCGAGCGCGACTTTGCTGTGGCTCGTCGATGCCCGCATGCGGAGACCTTTGCCGAAATCATAGCTCAGGTCGTACGTCTGGCCCTTCTCGTTTCGCCGGAATCCGGTGCTGGAGATGGTGGTGAACGTGTCGGGAATATCGTTGAATCCGGCCTTGAAGCTCAATCCGCCGCGATTGAATGTCAGTTGGGTGGTGCGTGCGGAACCACTCACTGGACCCGTCGGCGAATCCAATCGGCTCGTTCCGATATTGTGCTGAATCGTAAGCCCTTTCAGTGGCTGCCATCGGACCGCGACGCCATAGACCGACTTGTCGCCGTTTGCCGCGAGGTTGCTGGACGGTTTCGGTGTGTACACAACCTGCACGATCTGTTTGCTGTCCACATAGAATCGGAAGTAAAACCGGAACGGCAGGTTGAGATCAAAATAGTAGTTGATGCCCAATTGCTGGGGCACCCCGTCGATCGTGACAAGTATCGGATGGGCGTCATCGATAAGAGGCTCAAATTGCAGATCATAGGGAGTTGCGGGCGGACCGTATCCATAAAACCGTTCCGTGCGCGTGCCCAAACCTGAACCCGAATTCGTCGTCTGCTGGATGGCGCTCACTTCTGCCGATAGTCCTTTGAAGAAGGGAAGCATCAGCGAACCACCCATAATCTTGCCGGTCTGATCGTTGAAGCCGTATGACTCGTATGTGGCGATAATTGTCGAGGTCGGCGGGATGATCAGTCCTGGGCGGAAATTGAGCAGTCCGGTCTGATAGTCTACTGTGTAGTCGGCGCCAAGCTTCATTTCGACATCGTCCACGCGAACTCGCAGACTGCCATCAACAATGTTGCCACCGGTCAGATAGTACGGGCCGGCGCTGTTGTTGCCCGGAAACGAGATGGTCCTGGCATTCGCCCTCGTCTGCGAACCGATCAGCTTGAGCTCATAACCTTTTCCGATCTTCAGAGTTCCCGTCGCGCCATTCATCGTCTTGGAAAAGCTGGTGAGCGGATTGGTGTTATGCAGCGATGCGGAGCTTAGATCACCCAATTTGGCGTCGAAAAGCTTGGAGCCATATACGAATGTCAAACGCCGGTCGTAGGGGTTTCCGAACTTGTTGTTCGTCATCCGAGTCTCAAAGTCAATGAAACCGAGCACCTTCTCGCCTCGGATGTAGAGGTCGGTACGGTCTGTGACCGCCTTGTCCCCATCGCCGAAATAGTTTTGCTGGTCAAATGTGGAACGATCTCCGCCGACGTCGTGCATATGGAAGCCCAAGGTCTTGGAACCGGAAATCTTGATCGGGGAGAACAGCTTCTGGTCGAGCCAGGCGCGCAAATCCCACGCGCCAACTGCCGTGGCCGCCGCGCAGCCGAGGAGAACCGCTGTGGTACGAAGAAATTTCAAGACGAGACCTTGTTCGGTTGCACCTGACCTTTCAGGGAGGGCACATGTCGGCACAACAGTTCGATGTTGGCCTGTGCCTTCGCTTCCATTGTTTGACGAACCAGGCCAATTCTCGTTGCTAGATAGTCTCGCCTGGCTTCGTAGTTCTCCCATGATTTTATCAGAAGATCGCTGGAAAGTCGCTCCACAGGGATGGCTGCCGGCACTTCCAGTATATCGCTGAGGTGGGTTACCTTGGGATCGTAACTCACCAAAATCGGGGGAATCCCGGCCTTTGCGGCAAAAATCGCTCCGTGATAGCGCATCGTGACGACCCCGGACATGCGCTCGATTCGGGCCATCATCGCCTGCGGGGTGCGGACGCCTTTGATCATCGTTGGGTTGCCGCCCAGCTTCTCCATCTCCTTATAGAGCGCCTGATCCCCGGCCTCATCCAATGGAACCATAATCGGCATGTGCCCGGAGCCGGACATCGCGCGAGAGAACTGCACGAATGCTTCCGCGATCGGCTTTGCACGACCCCAGACGCGGGGAACCAGGCCGATCGCCTGCTGGTCCTGAAGACCGAAGCCGCCTCCCGCTGCTGAGGCGTCCGGCTTGGCGAGCCAGGCCATATCCGCCGTCACCGTCACTTCACACCGGGCGCCCATCGCGACAATGCCGCGCGCCGCGGCCTCGTCGCGGACCGCAATCGCGTCGATCTGTCGCAGCATGGAAGCGGCACGGCTTTTCCCGAGGAATCGATTGACGGGACCGAAACCTTGGCCAAGCAAGATCACGCGCCCCGTTAACTTCTTTCCCATCGACACCAATTTCGAATAGTAATAGATCGAGCGGAGGCTGGTCACATCCTGGAATATGCTGCCTCCGGGAAACACGAGCGCCTCCGCCCCTTGCAGCGCTTCCGAGATGGCGGAATAGTTCATGCGAGGAATCGCGTGGACCTGCAGCGTACGGTACGTCTGTTCAGGAAAGCCGGATAATGCGATGGGACGAACGGGAAATCCGGCGATGCCTTCCAAGAACCCGGCGAGGATGGCGTCGTCACCCAGATTGCCGCAGCCGAAATAGCCCGCTAAGACGAGTTTTGCTTCCATATGCGCAGCGCCAACGGTTCCAACTTAATGATGATCGTGTAGACCACCGCGCCGAGTATACCGCCGAGTGTAACGCCCCAAACGACGCGCAAGAGCGAGACGGCCAACGGAGTGTGGATGTGACTGAACGTATTGACGATGCTCGCCTGTCCAATCGCGCCGGCAGCCAGCAGCAGCGGCACGAACCGGGGGCGCCGCGCGGCAAGGGCCAGCAGCCCCGCGATAAAGATCGGGTGTCCGAACAAAAGCTCCTTCGTTCGGGGCCGGACCGTAAGGAATTTGTCCAGCGCCGATCGCAGCTTGATCTCGAATCCGCTTACCGATCCGCCCTCGTTTCCGGTCCGGATAACGAGCAGAGCGACCACGACAAGACCGATGAGGGCGACCGCAAGATGCCACCATTTGATGTTTTGCCCGAATCCCCCGTCCCGATACCGGCGGAACAAGAGAACAAGGCCGACGATGAGAACCGGCATGACATGGGTGAGCTTGATGCCAAATGCCTGCTCCGCCCTAACCATGTAGGGAAGCGTCGAAATCATGGCGGCGGCGGCCAACGCCCCGCAAAAGCTGATAAATGCGGCGACGAGGTACATGAGAACGGCCTGGGATGCCGTACGGCCCTCCAACCCTTCCGCGACCGCCAGCACGGCAACGGTTGGAAACAGAATGGACGCCATCAGGGCATGGACCCCGTTCGGCCCGCCGATGCCGATCGCTTCGCCGATCAGTCCAGGGATTGCCATGAAAACCGCGATCCAGAGCGGCCATCTGAGCAACTGAAAAAGAGCGATGCCACCCAAGAACGGCGCGACGATGGCAACGACCAAAGTAAAGGGCGTGTCTGTTGGAGTCGCCATCGGATGGGCGGTGCGGGCGGCCATGCCTAGGCGATTGAGGTAGCTGGAAATCGTTCGGATGTAATCGGCGTTGGCTTGTACGGGGTCCGGTCCGGCGGCGGTAAGAAGGCGTAGGTATAGGATGCGGCAGTCGCGCTCTTTTGCCGCCCGGACGTACCGCTCCACCTGATCGACCGGAGACATCGTCGTCATTTCCGCGGGCAGGATGCTGTGGAGGCGCATGGAGGACTCGGGGATTTCCCGCAGCATTCGTTCGTCCCCCCACTGCTTGCCGAACTCCGCGAACCCAAAAGAAAGTCCATTCTCTTTGATAGCTGCAGCGGTCTCTTTGATCAGCTCTCGCGAACCGAGGACCTCCATACCGAGAAACACGACCGTCGAGCATCCCGAGGCTTTCAGGTCCTTGAGAGTCCATTCAATTCCTTCCAGGTCCGCCCCTTCGTAGTTGCTCACCCGGCCAATCAATGTGAGTCCGTTCGCCTGAACAAGATCGGTCTGTCGGCGGTCGATACCGACGCCGGCCATGCCGAGAGCAAACAGTGAATTTCGATAGCTGAGCGCCGGTTTTCCAAACGCTCCGAGAGTGCAGGCCGTGTGTCGGTCGTCTTCCGAACGCCAGTTGAACTTGCCGAACAGCGCAATCTGCAACTGCTTATAGGCGGAAGCATCCGCTGCCCAATCCGTGATCGCGTCCCCCGCCGGCCTGTGAGTGAGACGGCCGCTGTCCAGCAGGGTAGTGATCGTATCTTCAATGACGACGACACCGGTCAAACCCGCGCTCTTCAATTCAATCAGAACGTCGCTAACAGTTCGTCCCGTTCCCGCGGCAAGCGCCTCCACTTCCGGATATTCGATCACCAGCTCGACCGCCTGGTTGCCGGCCTCCACTTTGTATCGCGCCAGCAGGGAAGGGATCGAAAGAACGAGCGCTAGGGTCGCGCAGAGCAGGCACCATTTAAGATTGCTGTTCACGGACGGCCTCCAACTCTTCGGACTTGCGCAGCAGTCTCGCCCGACCGCCAAGTACGAGGACCGTGATCATGCCCGCCATGAAGCCGCCAATGTGCGCCCACGCTGCCACACCCGTCAGAGTCCCAAAATAGACCATTAGAGCCTGCATGATAAACCATACGCCAAGCAGAGCCCATGCCGGCACCTCCAATACGAATGCGAAAAACGCCCAGAACAACGTATCGATTCGGGCATGGGGAAACAACATTAAATAGCTTCCAAGCACTCCCGCTATCGCCCCGCTCGCGCCAAGGACCGGAACCTGATTTGTGGGGTCAATGTAAATGTGCAGAGCCGAGGCGGCCAGCCCCCAAAACAGATAGAGGCCAAGGAACGCGGCAGAGCCAAACGTGTCCTCGACGTTGTTGCCGAATATCCAAAGAAACAGCATGTTTCCCAAAATGTGAGCGATACTGGCGTGAAGGAACATGCAGGTGAAGAGATTGAGGAGCAAATCCTTCGGTCCCCCGTTCAACGCCGCCGTGACGTCGGCGGGCACCATCGTCATTTGGTTGAACACCGCGCTGGGGCCGAACGGGTTGCCACCACGATCCCACAGATACAGAATCAGATTGAGGCAGATCAATGTGACCGTGACGGCCGGGAACTGTTTCGAAGGATTTTCGTCTCGTATCGGGATCAGCATGGGGCGACCGGACAAGCATAGCACGCCGGGCCGCCCCGTGTAAATCCGAGGTCTACTTTGCTCTCTTCCGGGAAAGTACGCTGTCGATGGACAGCGGTCCCGCGCCGCGGATCATGACGATGAGCGCCAAAGCGGTCGCCAAGATGTGGAACTCGTAACCGGTCGGCATAAAGAAGCCGTTCTTGAGGTGGACGTGCAAGACCGCAACGACCATCACCGTGCCTACACCAAATGCCGAGATTCGGCTGAGAAACCCGAGAATCAATCCAAGTCCGCCGAAGAATTCGGCGATGATGGCCAGATAGACGAACGGCACTGGAATTCCGCCCTGCGACATGGCCGTGACCGTCTTGTCAAACCCGCCCCCGCCGAACCAACCGAGCAGCAGTTGGCAGCCATGGGGAAAGATCATGATCCCGAGCGCCAGCCGGGCGATGAGATAGGCGATATCGTTATTCGTGCTAAAGAGCTTTTTCACGCTCACCTCCGAATTAGTTGCCGATACAATAATTGTATCTGCAACGAACAACGAGCCAATGCGTAGTATAGTTGCAAGTGCAACGAATTTTCTTGGAGATTTTTCGATGAGCTGTGAATCAGGACCAATGTTTGTCCGGGCTTGGCGGGCCTTGTTGGTAGCCCACGCGAAAACCGTGGATCGGATTGACCGAGACATGGTGTCGCAGGGACTGCAGCCGTCCGCCGCTTTTGAGGTGTTGGTGGAGCTCGATCAGGCCGGCGACAAGCGGTTGCGCATGTCAGAATTGGCTAGCCGGGTAGTTCTGAGCCGGAGCGGCCTCACGCGGCAGGTGGACCGATTGGAGCGGGATGGGCTTATCAGGCGGGAGCGCTGCCCGAAGGACCGGCGAGGCTCCCATGCGGTACTGACCGAAACGGGGCAGCAAGCGGTCGAACAATCCTGGCCGATCTACGCAAAAGGCATCGAACAGCATTTTGGACGGTATCTTTCTGCATGTGACCAGGAGGCCTTGCTGCGGATGCTGGCATTAATGAGCGTAGAGTAATCATGCACATTCGGCTGTTCACTTGTCCGGATGGAAAGTGGCTGCGAGGAGATGTGCAACCAGTTATCTCAACCTCATTGGGCGACGTGCGCTTCACTTTGACGGTCAACGAAACGAACGTGTTGGGCGCTCAACCATCCATTGGCTATCAGCTCACCACCGGCGCGCGAATCCATTGTTGGTCGAACGGATCCGTGGAGGCCGAATTGCTCCTCTGCAGACCGACGTTCCAATTGCCGGAAGGGATGCAAGTAGCAGACTGCTGGGCGGCCACGTGGAGAATTCGAGCAATCGAGGATCTGAGTGGCATTGAATTCAGGGCCTTCTTTGATGCGGAGGCGCGATATGATGATTGGTCACCGGATACAGGTGAGGGTCTAACCGCCATGGAAAGGACGGCGGGAGCAGTCGTCGTGCATATCGGCATGGAAGATGAAAGGTGGCTGCATCGTCGCGCGATGCGGGGTGATGGCCTGCCAGCGAGACTCTTACCCTTCTTCGAGGAAATCGCCCGCAGCTTTCCATCCGAAGAATCTCACCTCAATTTAGGGCGTGAAGGGCTAATTGCGCGATTTCCAGGCCTACGGGAAGGGGAACTAGTTCAGTTCCATTTCGTGGTCGCATGGGGAGTTCGGGCGTGGCCGGACGATGTTTCCACCTGGTTTGCGGTCGATCGCGAGCCATCGGACATTCTCGCCGGGGCGGGGGTGTCAATGACTGGTGTACAATAGGGACTATAATGACAAGGACAATTCGCGGTCACTTTGACGGCAAGGTAATAGTTCCCGAAGAGCAGGTCGATCTTCCTGTCAACTTGTCTCTAGAATTCCATGTTGAACTGGTTCAGGGACTTAACGTCCCGGACGAGGACTGGGAAGCCGCACTGAAAAGGCTAAAGGCGAACGGCGTCAAAGGACTTTCGATTGGGGAAGAATCTCTCAAGCGCGAGGCAATTTACTCGGAACCAGATGAATGATCCTTCTCGATACGAATATTTTGGTCCGCCTGAATGATGTGGATAGCGACAAGCGTGAGGCCTGCTTCGACGTCATACATCAGGTCCGGAGTTCAGCCTCCAATGTCTGCGTATGCGCTCAGAATTTGATTGAATACGCTTCCGTCGCAACTCGACCGATACTATCGAACGGTATGGCGCGTGATCATGCGACGGTATTGCGAGACATAGATTACTTCCTAAGCGCTTTTCTGCTTCTCCCGGAACCGCCGGACATCTACATTTGGTGGCGGAATCTTATCGAATCAGTTCCCTCTACCGGAAGGAAAATCCATGACGCACGTCTTGTTGCGTTCATGCTCGCGCACGGAATCAGAGAACTACTGACGTTAGATCCGGAGGACTTTGCCAGATATTCGATGATTCAGACAAGAGTGCCCTGATCGGTAAGCCTGGTCGCGCTACTAACCACCCGGCAACGTGATCTTCTTGCCGTCCTGGAATACCACTTCCTTGACACTCGTGGAGGCCTTCATCATCCAGCCCTTCGGGGTCTTCGTCCAGATGTCCTTGCTCACGACCGTTACGGCATAGGTATGGAGTTTTCCGTCCTGGCCCTTCATCTTGAACGTCGAATATCCGGTGACGTCGGCAACAACGTCCTTGCCCTTCATGGACATCTTGTTGATCTTGTACGACGCCTTCGTTATCGTATCGATCATCTTGATCTGCTCTGTCATTTGGTTCTTCATCTCGGCGTACGTCATCTTTTTGCCCTGCGTGGTTGTCATGACGAAATCCTTGCTGACGACGGTGAGCATGCTAACCATATCCTTCTTTTTGTACCAGATCATCGTCTTGGCATACACCGCGTTGATTGCCTTCTTCGTGGCGGAATTTTGACCCGGAACAGGTCCCACCACCAGTGCGATACCAAGTACAACCAACATCCAGCGAACAGCGCTACTTCTCATTCGTAACCTCCAGTTTTTCGATTCGTCCGCATATTATCCCCGAATCTTTGCAACAACCGCTGGAATGGTGATGGGTAGCAAGCCATAAATTCGTGACGTAGCAAGGCGCAGTGTATCCATCGGGTCGGCGGTTGCGTCCTTTGTAACAGGGGGAGTGATATGAAACGGACCAATGCCGGCTGTGATCCCATGCAACGACCATACGGTCACAATTCTCAATTGCGACCAAGTGCTGGTAGACTTCACCACGATGGAAATGTCGCGCTGCCTGACCTCAATACCGTGTTTATCAACTTCGGCCAATATGGTCCGGACTAGGGTCTGTGGAGCCGCTTGCCTTCTTGTGTGCATGTTTTCGCATGGCGCTGCCGCCGGTCCGGGATCGGTCATCGAACGAATCATTCCCAATTCCGCCGCTGCGTCCGTCGGGTTGATGATCGGGGATGTCCTACTCGAATACGATGGAGCAAAGATTGGTTCCCAAGCGGCATTGACCGCCGGCGAGGCAAATAATCTGACGCAATTCTCGGTGCCACTACGGTACTTGCACGCCGGTGCGGAGCACTCCATATCTGTGCCACGCGGCAACTTGGGACTGGTCATTCGTCCGAACTGCTCCGAACGCGCGCTGGGCATCTATCGCGACGGTCAAAAGGCCATCCCAGACAAGAAATACGATGACCTGCTACGGATATGGCGATCCGGCGCTGATGAGTTGGAGAAAGGTGGCGAGCGCGAATCAGCGGCCTGGCTGCGCGATCGGTGCGCGGTCGTGTGCGAACAACTGAATCGTTGGGATGAAGCGCTGATCGAATATGGCAAGGCATTCGAGGTAACGTCGGACAGCGCCGTAAAGTCATGGGCAGCCTTTCGATCCGGGTTCATTCTGAGCAAGCGCCAAAACAAACTTGCGCCGGCCAAGGACTGGTATGAGAAGTGCCTTGCCGAAGATCGCGCTGGCAAACGCGAGGTCTGGACGGCGCAGCGTCTCAACGATCTCGGGGCGATCGAATTTGAACTAGGTCAATTGGCGGATGCCAAGAGCAGACTTTCCGAAGCGATCGGAATTCGCGAGCGCATCCTGCCCGATTCGCGCGATCTGGCCCAGAGCATGAACGAATTGAGCACAGTCTGCTTGGACCTCGGGGAGCTGAGAACGGCGCAGGAGAATCTGCTGCGCTCGAAGGCGATCTTCGATGGTCTCACCCCAGACGATCCCAGCCAAGCGACGACGGATGTGCAGAAACTCGACTTTCTCAATCTCGGCGTAGTTCTCAATAGCCTCGGCAATGTTGCGCGAGATTCGGGTGACGTGAGCGCTGCAATCGTCTATTACGAACGGGCGCTCAAATTCACGCAGCCACTCCAGCCGGATGGCCGCAGCGTCGCCCAATATCTGAATAATCTGGGGGCGCTTCAAGCGGACGGCCCCGAAGCCGGATTTGCCGAGGCCGAAACGAATCTTAAGCGCGCACTCGCGATATGGGAAAAAGCGGCGCCAAACTCTTTCGAGCATGCGATGACGCTGCAGAACCTCGGCTTTTTGGCCCGGAATCGCGACGACCTCGCGGCGGCAAAGGACTATAACGAAAAGGCGCTCGAAATTCGGCAGAAGAATTTTCCCGGTTCGGTGGCGGAAAGTTCCAGCTACTTATGGTTGGGGGATGTCGCATTCCGTCAGAAAGACGACACGAAAGCCATCGAGCTGTTAACGCGGGCCTACGACGGCTTTCATAAATTAGCGCCCGGCTCGCTGATGGAAGCGGATGCGCTCGATCGGCTGGGGAAAGTTTCTGCACGGGGCGGCAAGTACGCTGAGGCAGAGCGCCACCTTGCCTCCGCTACCGCGGACATCGACAAGATTCGCCGCACTCTGGGATCGATTGAGGGCAAGCAGAGGTTTGGAGAAAAGTATTCCCGCATCCCCCTGCACTATGTCGATGTATTGCTGAAGCAGGGCAAGGCCGCACAGGCGCTTCCCATCATCGAGGCACATCGGGCACGCGCGCTTCTCGATCAGATTCGGGAGAAGGGAATCGACCTGACGGGAGACCTGCCGAAGCCGCTGGCCGATCGTTTCAAGCAGCTCCGGGAGAAGCAGCGGTCTCTGCTTTTTCGGATTAGCGAACCGAAATCCGACGCGCAGAAGGACCTGCCCGATGAGTTCGCGAGCCTTGCCGTGGAACTGAAGGAGGTCGAGGCGGAGGTTCGCAAAGCGTCTCCCCGGCTCGCCTCCATCGTATATCCGGAACCGCTCGATCTGGCCGGAATTCGGTTGAATCTGGACGAGGGAACCCTCCTCCTGGTCTATTTTGTGGCGCCGGATCGGACCACGCTGATCGCCGTCACGAAAACCGATCTGAGAGCGTTTCCTATTGCCATCGTTGAAGACGAGCTGGCTAAGAAGACTGCCGATTTTCTCAAAGCGGTGAGCGGTGGAGAGAAATTCAGCGAGAATGGTTTAGCGCTCTACAAGCTCCTCCTTGCCCCGGCCGCCGAGATGATTCGGAACGCGAAACATCTGTTGATCTGCCCAGACGGTCCGCTTCAGACGTTGCCCTTCTTGGCGCTTGTCACGGATATCAAGCAGGTTTCTGTCGCTGCGGCCCCGCCACAAGCCATTGATAGGGATCGGTCCCGCGGCGATAACGACAATCAGGAACGCGGAGTCAAGTCCGTCGTCGATGATGGTCTAGCGGGGCTTCACTATCTGAGCGATGACATCCCGATCGACACCGTTCTTTCGATGACGCTATTTGCAGAAATTCGGCGAACGAAGCGTGTGGAGGGACCATTGATCGCGCTCGGGAATCCGGTCTACTCCGGTCGACCGCAAAGAACCATGGCCGATGTGCGCGGGCAGACGATCCGCGGCCTGCCGCTCGATCCCCTTCCATTTACGAAAGAAGAAGTGGAACACATTAAGGCGCTGTACGGAGATAAGGCGACCGTCTTTACGAGCGATGAAGCATCCGAAACGACATTGAAGATAAGGGCGTCTCAGGCAAGCATCTTGCATATTGCCTGCCACGGCCTGCTCAATACGGAAATGCTGGCGTCCGGCCTCGCCCTTAGCCCATCGGCCACTGATGATGGACTGCTCACCGCGGCGGAGATATTCCAAGAGGTCCGGACGAGTGCGGACCTCGTTGTACTAAGCGCCTGCGAAACCGGACTAGGTACCGCAACCTATTCGGAAGGTGTGTTGGGATTGACGCGCGCATTCCAATATGCGGGCGGCCGCAGTATTCTTGTTTCTTTATGGAAAATCAACGATCCGGCGACCGCAATCATCATGCAGCACATGTATGAATTCCTTAAGGCAGGCGCCACGAAAGACGAAGCGCTGCGCAAAGCCATGGTTGAGCTACGCAAGGACCCCAAGTATATGCATCCGAAATACTGGGGGGCGTTCGTCCTCGTAGGCGACTATCAGTAGGAGTTTCGCAAGAACACTGTCACGTCTCCATGCAATTCCTTGAGACACTTTTCGTGAATATACATCATGTGTCCCGCTTCGTAGTATTTCGTAGCGATGTTGTCTCGCAGGCTTGCATCCAATCCCATGTGATCCAGTGTGTACATCGTGGCGAAATAGGGCGTCGCAAGATCATAGTAGCCGGACGCGATAAATACCTTCATATAAGGGTTCTTCACGAATGCCGTCCTTAACGCATCACTGGTATCCGGATGACCCTCGCCCGCTGAACCCCAATTCCAATCCTTATTGATTCCCCCGCCCAATATATGATACGGAGTATCGGTTTTGTAGCCCAAATCCCGCCGAATGTAGTCGTTGAGCATGGCGGTATAAGGCGGACGGATCGCGGACATGCTGGGATCGAAGTCGGGATTGGCAGTGACGCCGCTCGCGTCCATTCCCTTGAATCTGCTATCGAGCCGACCTACCGTTCGTTTCTCGCTTCGGAGCAGCTCTTTGCAAAAGTTATGTATGTTAATCCGAAGGTCCGTATTGTCTATGTACTGTGGATCGAGTCCTGTGTATCGAGACAGCGCCTCCATCACCTGCTTGCGCTCCTTAGCGGGCAGCGCCGAACCTTTGGACAGCGCCATAATATAGTCATTCGCGGCCCACGCCTCCACTTCGGAAAGCGTCTTCTTGAGACTCTTTTGCAGACCGGGAGCCAACTTCTTGTGATACCATGCGGTAGCTGTGTAGGTCGGCAAAAACAAAAGCGCGGGCAGATCGTTGCCTTTGGTGTTTCTAGCAGTAATGAAATTAAGTATGGACGAAACGAGCACGATGCCATTGAACGCGATGCCAAGATCGACAAGGTATCCTGATAGCCCCGCCGCCCGCGTGGTGCCGTAGCTTTCTCCAACCAAGAAAAGCGGGGAAGACCATCGCTCGGAGCGAGTCAGATAGAGCCGGATAAATTCGCCAATCGATTCGATATCGCCTTTCAGTCCCCAAAACTTCTCGCCAAGCTCTTTGGTGGCGGGGCGGCTATACCCGGTCCCCACCGGATCGATAAAAACAAGATCGGTTTCTTGCAACCATGTATGCGGATTGTCTACCAACTGATAAGGAGGCTTTGGCAGCATCCCCTCTTCCGTCATCTTCGTCCTCTTAGGTCCGACCGCCCCAAGATGCAGCCAGACCGAAGACGAGCCGGGCCCGCCATTGAACGAAAACATGAGCGGACGGCGACTATGATCCCTGACGCCTTTCTTGGAATAAGCGATGTAAAACATTCCAGCCTCCACCTCGCCGATCTCATTCATGATCGGCATCATGCCGGTGGTGACAGTGTAGTTCAGCGGTTTGCCATTGATTGTGATGCTGTGCTGAGTGACAACCGGTTCCTTGTCCGTCTCTAACTTGTATCGCTCTTCCTTCTTTTCTTCAGGCTTCTTCACGTCTTCCATGACTATGCTCCTTTCGCCGCTTCTTGTATGATTGCAAGTGTTAGTTCCGCGGTGCTGTTCAGATCGTCAACCGTACAGAATTCATCATGTGTATGGTTCTTCTGCATGCCAGTGCAGACTACAATGCTGGGTACGCCCTTCGCATTGAAAACGTTGGCGTCGCTGCCGCCGCCGGCCGCGCGCAGTTGACCGGTAAGGCCGATCTTTTGCGCGGCAGCGATCGCAGTTTTCACCACCGGATCTTCGTTCGTCCGAAGATAGGACTGGTACGATTTGCGCTCCTGCCAATCCACGGATGCCCCCCGCTTAGACGCCGCCCGATCAAACTGCTCGCGCATGTGATTGAGCTGCGCCGCCAACTTTTGCGGGTTGCGGCTTCGCGCCTCCGCTTCCATCACAACACGCTCGCACACCACGTTCCTGGCCTGCCCCCCATGTATCGTGCCGATGTTCGCCGTCGTTTCCTCATCGATTCGTCCAAGCTTCATCCCAGCGACCGCGTCGGCCACTGCCTCCACAGCGCTGATTCCTTCCTCCGGCCTCACCCCGGAATGAGCGGCTTTCCCCATTACCGTAATCTCAATGTTCATCATGCCCGGCGCGTTCACGATGAAGCTCCCAACCGGAGGCCCGGCATCCAACACAAACCCCATTACTGCGCCACGAGTGTCCAAGTTGGCCGCGCCAAAAAGCCCCACCTCTTCGCAAATGGTAAACGCAGCAATGATCGGCCCATGCGCCAATCCCTTCTCGCGGATGATTGTGAGGGCCTCGATGAGCGGAGCGCATCCCGCCTTATCGTCCGCCCCCAATATCGCGGTCCCATCCGTCCGAACCACTCCGTCCTCGACAACAATCTCAACTCCGGGATTGGGCTCCACAATGTCCATGTGCGCGCAGATCAGGATCGGCGGCGCGGGGACGGTTCCAGGCAGAGAAACAACCAAATTGCCGCAATTCCCATCAACCACAGCGCCCGCATTATCTTCCTCCGCCGAAAGACCCAGACCCGCAAGCCGCCGACAGATCCAATCCGCCACCTCCGCCTCCTCGCGGGAGGGCGAATTGATTCGGCACAGTTGGAGAAATGTATCGAGGAGGCGCTCGCGGTTCACCATCTCGGCTAGTGTACCGGCAACAGCGCGCAGGTCCCAGGGACCATCGGTTGACGCCGCCGCCGCCCGGTGGTACACTTTTGGCCAGTGGCGGCGGTAGCTCAGTGGCAGAGCACCTGACTGTGGCTCAGGGGGTCGCGGGTTCAATCCCCGTTCGCCGCCCCAGTAATTCAGGTACAAACGCAACCTTTGAACATCTCACATTAACCCAAGTTAAGCCCGTTGACAGCCAGCTTGACAGCCGGGCCTACAGTTGCTCCCGCAACGCCTCGATGACAATGGAAGCCAGGGCAATCGTAGCGCAACCGTCGAGATCGAAATTGGCGATTTTCGATAGGTCCTGTTACGAGATCCCCTTGCCATAGCTTGTTTCCGTTGGTGGAAAGCAGCGACCTGTGGGATCGTATAGTAGAAGGGAAAGCAGTATCAAAGCGTCCATCCCTTATGCCGGATTCGGAGTATCTCACTCACTCACCCACGGATTTGGACCAGAGGGAGCAGAGTGCGGGAAGCCTCGCCACCGGACACTCAATTCCCCTTCGTTTCCCAAACCCGGAGCTCGACCAGGTGCACGGCCTCATTGGCACTGTTGTGGAGCAGATTCACTTTCACAAATCGGACGGTTCGCGCGGCGAAGCGAATCTCATCGCCCTGCGGTTTCGCGGGCGTTCTGTTTGCTGAGTTATCGGCCACTACAAACCATGACTGCCCATCGGTGCTGACCTCGACCGTATATTCGTAGTAGCGTGAACCATCCCAGTAGGGGAACACTTCGATGCGGTCCACGCGGAAGGTCTTGCCCAGATCGACCTGCAGCCATTGCGGGGCCGGACCCGCCCACCAGCTCGACGACAACTCCAGATTGTCGTCCACGGCCAGTTCGGGAACCTGCGGCCCTTGCGTCCCCCCCGAGACCGTCACCTTTTTTCCAGTCGCCAGATTCGGTGTTCGCGGTGGGACCAAATAGAACACCTTTGAAGTCTCGTAGCCCAACCGCTGACCGGTCGGACCAAACAGGGCGGCGCGGATCGTGGTTGTTTGGGTCAGGTTGACAGGTCCTGCATAGCTCGGTGACGAACCCGTCGGCGGCTTGCCATCCAATGTGAATCGGATCACCCCTTGTCGGCTCGACGTAAGACTCACAGACAACGGCTTTGTGAAGCAGGGAACATCAAAGCCGTTGGGATCGGTTGCATCGAGGGGACTGTTATGAATAGTCACCGAATGCACCAGCCGATCGAACAGATCGTCCGTGGCCCTCAGCCGTACTTCAAACTGCTGAAAGGAACTCCCAACTGCCGGATTCCACACTCGTTCCGCCATAGCCGGCGCCACGCGCCGCAGGTTTTCGATTTCAGTCTCCTCCGGACCTTCCCACGAGCACACCTGTGCTCCCGCGATTCGCCTCAAATCGGTCGCGCCATACCACCCGGTGGTCTCATAAAGATTTGAGAAACGCCCAAAGCGCGACAGGTCCCACTCGTAAACCTTGCGCGCGGGCCAGACGTGCCGGTTCACCACATAGAGGGGCGTCCAAGAGGCATTCACCAGCGAATACCCGTCCTCCAGCAGGTCGGTGGGCAGGTAATAGGCGTTTTCGAACTCCATCACGAGGATGTCTTTTGGAATGGGGAATTTTGAGGCGGCGTTGCGTCCAAAGCCTTCCCAAACGATCAGCTGCTTACCTCGCTTCTTGACCATTTCGTCCACTTGAGTAAGAAAGCGGCGGTAGAGCTCATGCTGCGACTTTTCGGGCAAGCCGAGCTGGTGGAATGCGGCCTGGAAATCGGGGTGCTGGTCGGCGAGCGAGATGTCCGCTTCGTCCCCACCCATGTGGAAATAGGGCGAGGTCCGGAAGACATCGCAGATTTCGCCGATGAGGGTGTCGATCGCCTTCAGCACCTCGGAGTTCGCAAAATTGATCGTGGCATGGTGCTCGTAAGGCTTCGTTCCCTTTATCTTGAATAGGTCCGGCATCGTGCGAATCAGCGTTGCCGAGTGACCTGGAATATCCATCTCCGGAACCATGATTACGCCGCGCTCGTCGGCAAAGCGCACCAGTTCTTTGAGTTCTTCGAGCGTGTAGCTGAGACCGCCGTTCTGGTTTTGGGTGTTGATTTGGGGGAAGGCACGGCTGGGGAAGGTGAACGCCTCGTTGTCGGTGAGGTGGAGCTGCAAGTAGCCAAGCTTATAAAACCGGCAGAGCTCTACGCACTGCTTCAGCACGTCGATCGAGTGGTATCGCCTTGCAACATCGATCAACAATCCGCGGTGGGGGCGCGCGGGCTTGTCCTCGATGCTCATACGGCGAATTTGGAGCGCATTGTCCTTGGTTTGAAGTGCTTGGAGCAGGGTGACGGTGCCCCAGGCCAAACCGCGCGGGTTCGCTGCCGAGATCGTGACGCTTTGGTTGACCTCGATTCGGTAGCTTTCCGGGTCGCCGTTCGGGGCAAGCTTGAGGATGATGGAGCCTTGAGTCGGCTTTGAAGCGAGAGCAGGTTTGATACCTGTCTTGGCTTGGATTTCTTCGGCGAGTATTTTTGTGAGGGGCAGAAGGTTCGGCGATGTGGCGACGAGGACCGGCCGGTTGAGCGCGAGCGAGCCGGTGCGAAAGGTGATCGAACGCGGCCAAGGAACGAGGGGAAGCGAGGTCTGCGGAGCCGAGATGGCGGCGGGCTTGGCGCGCGGGCTCTTGCGCAGGGCAGCAGCGATGCCGGTTTCGAGCTCGTCGGCAAGAAGCGCGTTGCCGGCGGGCAGCATGTGCACCCCGTCGTAAGTCAGCATGCCACGGTCCTTGCCCATTTCCGCGGTGCGTGGGTGCGAGGAGAGATAGCGGACGAAGGAGGCGCGCAAGTCAACCACGATCGAGCCCGTATCGGCGCCGACCTTCTTGACGATGGCGACATATTGGTCGAGCTGGGAATCGAAGGGATTCGAGCCTTGTGGCTCTTCGCCGATCAGCGAAGGAGTGGCGAGTATCACCGGCACCTTCTGCGTTTTGGCGCTTGCGACCATGTCCCGCAGGCACTTTTCGAACACTTCCGGCGGATTGCCCTTGTCGCCATGCCAAACATCGTTGATTCCGATTTCGATCACGGCAGCGCAAGGCCTGTCTCGCTTCAGGACCTCGGATAAGGGCGCCTGGGTGCAACCATATAGGTCTTTACATCCGTCGCGCAAGTCGTTGCTCTTGCCGCCATTGATCCCGCGCTTGATTAGGGAGATGAGGAGGCCTCTCGTGTGCGGGCTTTCCTGGAGGCGCCGGCTCATGAGGTCGATGTAGCCGCCCTGCCAAGTGATGGAATCGCCGAAGAAGTCGATCGCATCACCGGGACGCATCGGGGTATCTGCGCCGGTGAGCTGCGAGCTTAAGGCAGTTGCAGTAATAAGGAGAGTCCAGAGGGAAATCATCGCCGACCGGATTCTAGCAGAGAGCCCTTGTGAACATCTAGAACTACCGGTGGGTTTTTACCTGAAAACCCAATCTGGCCGACGGCGAGAAAGTGAAACCTGGTTTGCAAGGCCTCCCTTCGAGGACCGCATTGCCCTACGCATTTCGCGGCCGCCCCTTTTTCGAATCGCAGGTATTGCAGCGCTGCACAAGGATGTTACCGATCACCATAGACCGGCGCTCGTCTCGCCGCCCTCGACAGCGGTTGCCTCTCCGTAGACAACCTGTCAAAATCGGCAATCCGAATTCGATCGTTGTTGGCGTCGTGGCTGTGCGCCACCGCGTCCAACTTCATCGAGATTGAATCGGCCCGCACCTACAAGCTCGCAATCAGGTTGTATTGGCCGTTGCGAGACGGCTGGACGATTCGCAGCCGGTGCGGCACGCCGGGAACAAGGTCGAAGTAATCATCCGAAAGCTGAGCGCCGTCACTTTCAGGAAGGTGAACCCCGATGGCAAAGGCATCGCACGTCACGATCAGTTCATTTCCTTTGCGAACGACCTTTATGGGCTTCTTCGTGCGATGTAATTCTCGATACGGGACGAGCTTCCAAATGGAGTGGTCATCGGCGATACCGGGTCCGGTCATGGTCGCCGCATATATCCAGTCTTTGGGATCATGCTTTGCGTCGGCCAGAGTTGCGCGGGAGATTTCAACCATCGAGTTAGCCACGATTGTGATCTTCTTGGTCTGGATGTCGCGACCTATTCCAGTGGTACGAAACCATCCATAGGTCACCTCCACCCTTCGCGATTGCAAAGTGTCGTTGACGACACGCGTCACAAGCATCCCATTCCTAGAACGAACGATCACTTTGACCGGTGCGCATGCGCGTTTGACCGCGTAGTAACTGGGCTTCGGACGCCCGTAATGATCGATGATCGACCATCCGATCTCGCCCCAACAGTCGTTGTACGACCACATGAGCGAACCGTCGCAAGGCGACTCGGTATCGTGCTTGCGGAATCGTCCCGCTTCCATCATCGCTTCCTGCATCATCGCCTGATACAGGCCGCCGTAGAGAACGAAGTCCCCCACCGAAAGCGGCCCATCGCCGAAGAAGTGATGACGCAGCGCGGACTCCGTAAAACCGGTGTGATCCCCTTCGTAACTGTTGGTATGGATCCGCCAGGCAAGGCTGGCTGGGCTCAACTCATCGGGCGCGAGATACTCCTTCATCGAAGCGAGCGGTGGCGGACCGATGATGCCGTATTCGCTCACGAATCGGCCCGTGCAAGTATCCAGGAGCGCCGGGTCCATCTTCTTCGCCGGGTCGTTGCTCATGAAAACCTGGTACCACCAGTGCACATCGCCTCCGATCTGGCTGTTGATCTCATCCGAACCGCCGCAGGGGCTTCCGGGAATATACGGACGCCCGGGATCCAGGGCGCGCAGAACCGAGGGGAGAAGATCGTAGTAGATTCGCAGCCCGATCGCTTCCGACGGAGCCGGGTTCTTTTCGCCGCCGTACATCCATAGGCACTCGTTGCAGCCGCACCATAAAGCAAGACTCGGATGGTGAGCGATGCGGCTGACGGCCTCCTCCGCTTCGCGGCGCGCGCCGAGCATGAAATCAGCCGACAAGTCGTTATACTTCGAGCACGAATAAGCGAATTCTTGCCAAAGCAGGATTCCGGCCCTGTCGCAGGCCTCGTAGAACGCATCATCTTCGTAGTAGCCCACACCGTTCACCCGCAGCATGTTGAAGTGCGCATCCTTTGCGGCATGGATGAAGTGTTCATACCGTGCTTTCGTCATCCGAGCCGGAATTTGGTCGGCCGGGGCCCAGTTGCCGCCCTTTGCGAACATCTCCCTCCCGTTCACGATGAACCGAAAGTTGGACCCAACCTTTCGCGGACTTTGATCGAATTTGATGGTTCTGAGGCCGATCGTTTGGGTGACTGAGTCGGTCACCACGCCGCCTGTCGCAACCGTCGCGGTCAGTTTGTAGAGCGATTGCGCCCCCATTCCGTTGGGCCACCATAGTTTGGGATTGGGAACGTCGATCTAGCACGGCACACGGTTCGAGCCGGTCAGCAGTGCAAGCTCCCGCTTCAGCGTGATTGGCCGACCGTTCGGTCGATCCAATTGCAGCTTGAGGGTGCAAGCGGTTCTTGACCAAGCTCTCAGGTTCTCTATCGCAACCTCGCCTTTGAGCGACACTTTGGCCCCGACCATCACGGTGTCGAGCCTCACTTGGCCGAGCGCCGCCCGGCTGCGCCCAACCAAGCGCACACTTCGCCCAAGGCCGATGTTTGGCAGCGTGTCGCACCAATCCCAGCCCGACATGTACGCCGGACTTCGCAGATTTTCGCGTGCCGGAAAGTTCTCGCGGTTCTTATAGAGACCCTCTTTGCTGAAATCCTGATCGACCTCATTTATGAACTCATAACCGCTCGTGAGGCGCACAACCAGATCGTTCTCCCCAGGTTTGAGCAATGTGGTGACATCGATGCGATACGGGACGAGGCTGTTCTTGTTTGAACCCACCAATTTGCCATTGAGAAAGATTTGCGCGTAGTAGCTGAGGCTCCCAAAGACGAGTTCCTGACGGTCTTGGTTAGTGAACCCGGCAGGCGGAGTGAAGGTTCTGTGGTACCACCAGGAAAACCGCTCGGGCCACCGATCTTTTCGCGAATTTGTGCCGACGGACGGATCCTGCATCTCACCCGCTCGCATCAGGTCAAGGTGGATTTCGCCGGGAACGGCAGAGTCGATCGTCTTGGCGTCGCCATGCCTGAATTGTTCGAGACCAGCGGGCCCCTCGGCTTCCAAAGGCAGGCGCGTGATTCGCCAGGCACCGTCCAAACTCAATGTCTGTTTTGTCGACGATTGGTTGGCCTGCCCCATACAGATTCCGAGGAAAAAGACGCCGATCACGGCCATCAGCTTCATTAACTTCCAACCCCGCAATTGTCGTAGAGTTCGATTCATGGTTTGATCGCAGGGTTCAGCTGCCGCAGTCAGAGACAGCCACAGGCTTAAGAATTACGCGGAGGGATAGTGTACCACTGGTCGGCGGGTTGATCGTGAAGGCGGACTGAGGATATTGCGCTCATGACCTCTGTTGCCGCGCTCAACCCTCTGGCCGAAGTCGTCACAAAGCCGGCAGCCAACCCGAAAAGCTACGCGATAAAGGATCAGAGAAAGTTGACGGCGAAACAGCCCTTGGCGGCCTAACCGGCCCGTAGCCAACAGTGAATCATGAAGCTAACTACCCTTGATTGGCTCGTCGTCGCGGCATACTTCGCCTTCAACCTCGGCGTAGGGCTCTACTATCGAAAGCGTGCCACAAGGTCGACGCAAGATTATTTCGTCAGCGGCAGAAACATGTCGTGGTGGATGGCCGGGACCAGCATGGTGGCAACCACCTTTGCCGCCGACACCCCGCTCGCCGTGACGGGCCTGGTCGCTCTCTACGGCATCGCAGGCAACTGGCTTTGGTGGAACATGCTGCTCAGCGCCATGCTGACGGTCTTCTTTTTCGCTCGGCTGTGGCGTCGCGCGGGCGTGCTGACGGATGTGGAGTTTGCGGAAATACGTTATAGCGGCAAACCGGCCGCCTTTCTGCGCGGCTTCCGCGCCGTCTACCTCGGCTTGCCCGTCAACCTGATTGTGATGGGCTGGGTGAATCTGGCCATGGTGAAGATCCTCATGGTGATCTTTCCCGATATGGCAATACCTTTCCTACACATCTTCGATCCGAAGCTGGCTGCGCTCACTATCGTGTTCGGGATCATGCTCATTACGGCTTCCATCTCCGCGCTATCCGGCCTGTACGGTGTGATTGTCACCGACGTCTTCCAGTTCGTGCTGAAGATGGGCATGGTGATCGTATTGGCCTATTATGCCGTCCATGCGGTGGGTGGAATTGCTGAGCTGAAGACCAAACTCGTCGCCGTCGACGCCGCTAAGGGCCACGGCTCCATTCTGTCGTTTGTCCCTGATATCGGCTCGGCATGGATGCCCATGATCACATTCTTTGTGTACATCGCCGTCACGTGGTGGGCGACTTGGTATCCGGGCGCAGAACCGGGGGGCGGAGGATTCGTCGCCCAGCGCATGTTCTCGGCCAAAGATGAGAAGAACTCACTGCTCGCCACGCTGTGGTTCAGCATAGCGCACTATGCGGTCCGCCCTTGGCCGTGGATCCTGACCGCCCTCGCCTCCGTCGTCCTCTATCCTGCCCTTGTGGATAAAGAATCAGGTTTCGTGATGACGGTGGTCGATCCGCACGTATTTCCGGTTGCTCTTCGCGGGTTGATGATCGCGGCCTTCGCGGCGGCCTACATGTCGACGATCGCCACGCAGCTCAACTGGGGAGCATCCTATCTGGTCAACGATCTGTACCGAAGATTCATGGTCCGTGAGGCGACCGACAGGCACTACGTTCGGGTCTCGCAGGTGATAACGCTATTTCTTATGGTGCTCTCGTGCATCGCGACGTACTATCAGACGAACATCGCGGACGCCTGGAAGTTCCTTATGGCAATCGGCGCGGGCACCGGCAGCGTTTTCATTCTTCGATGGTTCTGGTGGCGCATCAACGCCTGGAGCGAGATCGCCGCTATGAGCGCGTCGCTGATCGTCTCGTTGATCTTGGAGTTCTACGTCTTTCGCCACATATACGTCTTCGCTAAATCAGATGACCCCGTTCGATTTGCCTATACGGTGCTCATCACCGTTGGCTGTTCCACGCTTATATGGCTCGCCGCGACCTTCCTGACCGCGCCGGAAGATCGCGAAGTGCTACTCGCGTTCTATCGCCGCGTGCGTCCGAGCGCGGCGTTTTGGGGACCCATCGCCAAAGAGGCGACGGATGTCAAACCCACGCACGACGGGCTGGCGAATCTCCTCGATTGGTTCATGGGTTGTGTCATGGTGTACATGGCGTTGTTCGGAGTCGGAAAACTGATCTTCGGATATTTGGTGGTCGGTTTTGTCTATCTCGGGATTGGGGCGGTGGCGGCAGGCATCGTCTACTGGGACCTTAATCGGCGGGGGTGGAAGGTGCTGGATGACACGGCTGCGCCACCGGAAGGCGAGACGTAATGGCCGGCCCACTGCGCGTTTTGGCCGTCGGGGCTCATCCCGACGACATTGAAATCCTGTGTTCGGGAACCCTTGCGCGGTGCAAGGCCCGCGGCGACACGGTCATTATGTGCGTCGCCACAAACGGAAACATGGGGCACAAGCAGATTAAGCCCACCGAGCTTGCAAAAATCAGAAAGCGTGAGGCGGGAGAATCCGCGGCGATCCTGGGGGCGGAACTGATCTGGCTTGACTTCGAGGACGAATTCATCTATCCAGGCCATGAAACCCGGATGCGCTTCATCGAAATGATCAGGCAGTCGCGACCGGACGTCGTCATCACCCATCATCCGCAGGATTATCATCAAGATCACCGTACGGTGAGCGAGCTCGTCTTCGCTGCGACGTTTATTTCGGCAATCCCCAACGTGGAAACGGCAACTGCCGAACACGCCAAAATCCCAGCGCTCTACTACATGGACACGCTGGCAGGCGTAGGGTGCCAGCCGACCGAGTATGTGGACATCACCGAGACCATAGACACAAAGCGAAGTATGCTTGGATGCCACAAGAGCCAGCTTGAATGGCTGACGGACTATAACGGAATAGACATCGTAGATTTCATCGAGGTTATGGGAAGATTTCGGGGCTTAGCCTGCGGGGCTCAGTATGCGGAAGGATTTGTCCGTGCAGACGTATGGCCACGAATTTCCGCGGGGCGCCTGCTCCCATGATGTTGCGATAAGGAGGACCACTGATGGGTTTTAAGTACGACCTAGCCAAGTTCATCGCGTTTCGTGACAAAGAGGCGTGTGCGCGGGTTCGGGCGATCAAGAAAGAGGACATCACGAAACACGCCAACCCCGAGTTTCGAATCCAGACGATACCGGACGCGATGACATTCTATGCAGCGTTTGCGACCGATATTGTTCGGCGAATTCAGGAGGCGGACGGCGGCAAGATCGTGATGATCCTTCCGGTCGGACCGATGCCCCAGTATAAGATCGCGGTCCAAATGATCAATTCGCTTCGCATCTCTTGCCGGAATCTCGTGACGTTCAACATGGACGAATATGCCGATCAAGACGGAAATACGGCCCCAATCGACTGGCCGGGCTCGTTCCAAAAGACGATGATGGAGCAGTTTTTTCTGAAGATCGACCCCTCTTTGCGCCCAACGCCGGAAAACATACACTTTCCGACAACAGAAGTCATCACGGACTACGGAAAGATGATCGAAGATGCAGGGGGCGCGGACGTCTGCTACGGCGGAATTGGCTGGTGTGGCCACATCGCCTTTTGGGAAGCCGACCTAGGGTTTGAGTTCGGTGAAGACCTTGCTTCATACAAGAGAGCCGGGCCGCGGTGCGTGGAGCTCACCCCCATGACGATCATGCAGAACGCGCTTCATTCCTTCGGCGGCGACTGGAGCATGGTGCCGCCACGGGCAAACACCATCGGTCCCAAGGAAATCGTCTCGGCAAAAGATCGAAGCTTTTGGCTGGACGGTGACCTCGGCGGCGGTGTGTCGTGGCAGCGGTTCATCGCCCGCCTTTGCGCCCATGGACCCGTCAATACGCTCGTGCCGGGATCGCTCTTGCAAACTGTTCGCGGAACGTACACTATCCTCGGAAATGTTGCTGATGACGTGGAAGTTCACATGGCATAATGTCGGAATCCGGTCCGTGTTTCCGACTGTCACGGAGCGCGCGGAGCAGGGGGTGCAGAGCCCCAGCCGAATCGTAAAGGCATGCTTGCCACGCTGATCGCCCTTCTCGCAGTCTCGCCAGAGTCGATCTGGCTTGAGGCGGAGTGGTTCGGGCCTCTCGAAGGCTCCAATTTCTCAATTCTCCCCGAAAGCACTCAGACAAGGGGCTCTTGGGCGCTTGCCGGACCGGATGCGGCGCCTGCCTGGACCCAGGGCGGGGAGAGTGAGTTCATGTCCATCGCCGCGCGCGCGGACGAGCCGGCCGGAGTGTCTGTGGAGCGCCGCATCGAAGTACCCATTGCGGGGCAATACACGCTGTGGGTCCGATACGCCGACTATCGCGCAAAACGCGAGGAATTCGTAATCGCCGTCAGCCAAGAAGGGAGTAGCCGGCGAATCGTGTTCGGCGAGAAGCCGGTCGTCGATGAGATGGACCAGCACAAGCTGATGTGGGATTGGGCATTCGGTTGGGCGTCAGCTAAAGTGGACTTGAAGGAGGGTCCTGCCGATGTGCGTATTGAGACCACCGGCCCGACAGGCGCGCGGCGCCACGTTGACTGCCTTTGCTTTACGACGGACCCCACCTATCACCCAAACGGAAGGGAAAAGCCGGACTGCCCGGCGTGGGCGGTACTGCGCAGCAAGCCCGCCGTGGTGGAATCGCTCCTCACGCAGGAGTTGCGGCCGACCAGAGAGCCTCCGAAGCCCGCGTTTCTGTGGAACGTTGGAGCACAGTGGCTTGATGAACTTACGAATCCGGGGCACATCGAGTCGCCATATGCCGTGGATCCACCCCTCCTTGCCGACTTTCGAGCGGCGTTTGCCGGTAAGAACCCGCCAATCTACAGCGATCCGCTCAGTGGGCCGGTCGTGCACATCCCGTTGTACCCATCAGCCTTCAGCGCCGGCTCCTCTTTCCTCGCCTGGCTGGACGGGCATCCGGACGCCCGATTCGCGATCCTGCTCAACTACGGCGAGCCAAACTGGCCGAAAGACGCTGACCGCAAAGCGGTTCATCAAAACCTGCTACGGTACGCAAACCGCTTCGCGGGATTCATTGCCGGTGAGAACATAGCTTATGCCGCGGTCGACGAGAAAGCCGTGGAGAAGAAGGTGAAAGAGGCGAAGACCCGTCAAGACGTGCTGGATGTCCTGCAAGTGGAGAACGCTAAGGCGACGTTCGCGAAGTTCAGGGACGTTTTCGGCGAGGACGACGCGAACCCCTGGAGCGAAGTCGTTTCCTGCCTCTCTGCGAATGCGGAGACATACGTGCATTCTCTGTGCGATTGGGGCACGAAGCGTATCGGTCATGAGAACACCGGCAACTCGCCCTCACTCGCGCGCAGGCTGGCCTTCCTACGCGGGGCCGCTCGGCAGTTCGGCGCGAGAATCGTGGATTACCAGTCGTGTAATTTAGGTGACTCCGCGAGCATGTTCTCCCGTGAATCGTACTTCTACCCCGGATCGTCCCGCTACGTGCTGGACAACCAGTACGACGTTTGGGCAGGTGCAGGAATGAACTGGCTGTACAAAGACTACGTGCTTTGGTGGCTTGCGGGTGCGGACGCGTTCTACAACGAGCAAGGAGTGGACCTTTTTTGGAAGCCAGGCGGCGGCGTGGCTGGCGATGGCTTCCCGGTGCAGCTATCACCCAAGGGTAAGGTGGCAGAGGCGGCGATCCGCCTTGCACGTGAACATCCCCGTGGAGAACAGTACGCGCCGATCGCATTCCTGCTCGATCAGGCACATGGTTGGAGCCAGGAGCGGATGCAGCCGGGCGGGTTTGGGCTCGACCCTAAACTGAACCCGGCGGTGCTTGCACCCGGTCCGCACGAGGCGTCCATCCGCGGCTGGTTCGACATCGCCTATTTCCCCGCTCCAGAGACGCAGAATGAACCATCGAGCGGTGTCCGCCAGACCTATGTCAACGGCATTTTCGGCGACATCTTCGACGTCATTGTCACCGCGAAAGGGCGTACGGACGTGCTGTCGAATTACCGCGCCGTGGTCCTCGCCGGCGAGGTGCCGCTGAACAAGGAATGGGAGCGCGCGCTGGATGCCTACGTTGCTGGAGGCGGCACTGTCGTCGTATGCGCCGGCCAATCAGGAGGGCAGTTCGGCATAGCGGGAAAGTCCTTGGGGCTTGCCAGCGAGTTTCGCTGGGAGATGACCGGCGCGGCCGTCTCATCGAACCGCTTCCGATTCGTCGTCCTAAAGGGCGGAACCCCACTAGCCACGGTTGATGGACAACAGGTTGCCTCTCTCGAAAAGCGCGGCAAGGGCCAGATCATTCGTGTGGGCGTGCCGCTGGGGCTCGGCATCGACGAGCGGCCCGTGCCCATCCTTAGCCTGTTGATGAGGCATCTTGCGGCGGGGATTGTGCCGATACACGTAGACGGAGACGTCGAATGGACATTGAACCATTTGGCGGACGGCGGTTGGCTCGTTGCCATCCTGAACAACCGCGGGGTCTTTAAGCCTCAGCACGGCATGCTGCAGACCGATCATCGGGAGAGCGTTGCCGCAACAATCCGGCCGGCATTTCGCATCAGCCGTTGCGAGGAGTGGACGACGGGCGACGCGCCCGTACCGTCGGGCGGAGCCGTCGCGCTGACGGTCCCGGCAGGCGGCGTGAGGTTGGTTGCCCTCTACGAGAAGTAGGCGGCCCCGCGCGGGCTGGACTTCCTCGCGCCATGCGGAGTGCAGGTTGTATTGGTACCGAGAACGGACATATTCGATCGGTCATGGCTTCAGTAAGGCGTTTCTAGGCGGCGGCGTGTCGTGGCAACGGTTTATCGCCCGCCTTTGCGCCCACGGTCCTGTCAATACTCTTGTACCGGGTTCGCTCCCGCAAACTGTTCGAGGGCCGTACACCATCCTCGGAAATGTTGCAGATGATGTGCAAGTTCACACGGCATAATTTCCGCATACGGTCCGTGTTGCCAAGAGCTGGAGCGGGGCCCGCCGAACGATGCCACTGGACGCGCCGAACCGGGAAGGCTGTGCGCCAAGTTGATATCCCCATGGTGTCGATAATGGCGATTTTCGATAGCAAACTGGATCCCTCTAGGCTCGTCGCGGGCAATTTATCGCCGGTGAATGAACCGATCGGACCTGAGTTACTGTCTAATTGGTGGGAGGGTCAAATGCGCTATCTGCTCGCTCTTCTTGCTACCTTGCTTCCGCTTCTAGTTGTTGCCGCCGATCCCGAAATGAGGCCGCCGTTCCGTCGGAGCTGGCTGGTGCCCACGGAGAATCAGGTTAACGAAATCTGGATCTCAGGATCGGTTGCCTTCCACCACACCCTTGATTCATACGGCAGCATTCGGCTAAGCGACGGCAAGCGCCTCTGGATGCAAAAGGTCGGAGGCAAAAACGGCTACATTGAGAGCTTCGTTGTTTGCAAAAGCGCAATCGTCGTGGTGTCGAACGGCGAGATGAGCGCTTTTAGTCGTATGAGCGGCAAGCTCATGTGGAAGAAGCCGGCGTCACAAAAAGCCTATGGTTTCGGCGGTGTTGGCGATCGGTTGTTCGGGAAGTTGCCAAACGGCAATTTGGGCGCATTTTCGGCCAAGAATGGATCCGTGATCTGGAAGAGTGATTGGGCGGCCGGCGAGCAAGAGCCGCTGATGATCGGGGAACGTCTTTATCTGGTGGTGAAGACAGGGTCACTGATTTGCGCCTCGGTTGCAACGGGCAAGAAGATTTGGCTGGCCAAGATTGCGCCGTCGAGGGGCATGATGTACACGCCGATCATCGATGTTGGCGGGAAGCTCCTTGTCTTCGATGATCGCGTCATTCGGTGTTTGAATCCGGTTGATGGAAAGCTCTTATGGAAAAGCGAGGTTCGATTGGATTCTTATCGGACGCAGATGGCGTGGAATGATTTGATTGTCTCATCGATTGGCGGTTCCGTGGTTGCCATTGATAATGCAACAGGCAGAGATCGTTGGAGAGTCCCTGTAGATGAACACTTCAGTGCGAACATTGATGGACTCGGTATGGTGGGCGAAACGCTATGGGCTGCGGCGAGAGGAGGCAAACTTCTCGCGATCGGAAGTGACGGCGAGATCAAATGGTCGTATGAATTGGCGTTCAACTTTGCCGAGCGGTTCTATCCTACCCCAGACGGTTTAATCATTGTCGGTGGCGAAGGCATCGCGAAATTCGTGCCAGGTGCGCCGGAAGCTTTGCCAACCGATCCGGCTGCGCGCCAAGCCGACCTTCAGCGACTCGTTCGCACCATTGAACACTCGTCCTATGACGACAGGCGGCGGTTCGATCAGTATGGGGACGAAGGCTTCCGCGCGGCGCTTGAAGAGTGGAAGCGACAGGAGAAGGTTTTCGAGACAGCCAGAATCGCTTCAGAAAAGGAGGAATTGGAGCCAGGCGCCGATAAGGCGTATTCAATCATGTACGATCTCCAGCGCGCCATTGGGAAAGGATTTCGGAAGGAACTAACCGGCGAAATCACCGCGGCGCTTCCGGCGGCAAATGCGAAAAACGATCGGGCGAGAGATCTCTTGCTAGAGATATTGACCTTAGGTGATGATCGTGCGGTTCCAATTTTTCTTGAGCAAGTGAAGAAGCCAAGGCCAGAGCACGCGATCCAGTTCTTGAAGAACTCCTCTGACCCACAAGCCGTCGCATACATGATCGACGTGCTCAACGGAAGCAAACCGGATCCGCACGGCTACTTCCGTCACGACGCCTACACCAATCTCGCTCGCACAGGCGGTGAGGTTGGGCTCGAAGCCGTGTTATCTTGGCGATCCACCGATCGGACTTTTACGAGAGCCGAAGTCAAGGTGGACAAGCGGTCGATCCGTGCGGAGTACGCTGACGCGAAGAGTGTCCATTGGGCCCTCGTTGCGAGTGGCGTCCTAGGCAATGGCGGCGACCTTTGGTTAACACACAAAACTGATGGCAACTGGTCCAAGCCCGTTTTCACCGGCCACACTCTATACAGCGAAGGCGGTCCGCTGCATGGCACCCCCGAGCCGGATCCCGACGTAAAGGAGCTGGTCAAGAAACTTGCAGGCCAGAAACTTGATGCAGACAGCGATGGCGACGGACTGACCGACATCGAAGAAAAGCGATTGGGCACAATTCCGACCAATCCAGACATGGACAAGGACGGCATACCCGATGGTCAGGACGCAAACCCCCTAGTGGGTCCAAGGCCTCTCAATGATGCGGAGCAGGTTGTATGGGCAGCGTTCGAGGCGCAGTTCCGATTTCGACACGGACCCTCGGTCTGTTTTGTCACCCTACCAGAAGGGATGAAACCAATTGAGCTTTTGGGGCTCAATGGCATTGTGTTTTGTTCCGGGAGCGGACAGATCCCGTATGGGAACGGAGCGGCGTTTGTCACAATTGGCGCGCCTCATTTGGGCTTCGATCACAAGGCAAGACCATGGAATGAACATGAGTCTCAGCCCTTGTTTAGCTCTGACCGTGCTCGCGCGCGAGTTTCGCTTACAGAGTATTACAACGGCCTGAACGGACGAGGCAATGACGTCGAGCTACGCAAATTCGGCGATAAGTGGATTGTCGTGCAAATCGAGGGCCTTTACGTTTCGTAGTTTGTCGGAATCGAACCTGTCGGTGATTGGTCCTTTGGCCAGGGGAGCCGTACCGGTCACGCCAACTCAGATAGCAGCCTAGTCGCCCGACCTTTAAGCATTAGTTCGATCAACGCCCAACCATCGGAACCATGACCCAAATGGAACTCTCCGATGCTCAGATCCAGATGAGATACAATTCCTAATATGGACCCATCGCGCGCCACCTTTCGAAAACTGCGAATAAGCATCGAGCCGAATGGGTAAGCTCGTTTTGTTGCCGACTGCCCGCGCCGGCCTTACTCATTGAGAGGTGGAAAATGACAAGTGCATGCGAGCGGCGAACATGGAGGTACCGTCTTATGAAAATCTATATTACTTTTGCTCTACTGTTCCTGATGACCGCGTTGCAGGCGCCGGCCGACGACCTCGCTAAGGGCTTCCTCCACCCGCCCGATTCCGCGCGGCCATGGGTCTACTGGTTCTGGCTCAACGGCAACATCACCCGGGAAGGGATCACGGCTGACCTCGAAGCCATGCGGAGGGTCGGCATCGGCGGCGCGCTGATTATGGAAGTGGATCAGGGCTCACCGAAGGGTCCCGTGGGGTTTGGCAGCCCCCAATGGCGCGAGCTTTTCAAGCACGTCGTCTCCGAGGCGGACCGGCTGGGCCTAGAGATCAACATGAACAACGACGCCGGATGGTGTGGAAGCGGCGGCCCCTGGATCACCCCTGACCTCTCCATGCAAAAGGTTGTGTGGAGCGAAACGCAGGTCGCGGGCCCGATGCGATTCGACGGAGCGCTGCCCGAACCAAAGAAGGTGGCCGGCGCCTACCACGATATCGCCGTTCTCGCATTCCCGACACCCGATGGGTACAGGATTGAAGACATCGCAGGCAAGTCCGCGCTCATCAGACAGGAGATAGCGACCCAACCGAAGTACCCGGCGATCCCGGCGGGAGCGGCGATTCCTCCGGACCGTGTTATCGAATTGACGACACGGATGGACGCGAACGGACATCTGGTTTGGGACGCGCCAGCCGGAAACTGGACCTTGCTGCGAATTGGCCACACGCCCACCGGCGCAAACAACCAACCCGCGCCGCTCGACGGCCGTGGCCTGGATTGCGACAAGCTGAGCAAGGAAGCGACGGAAGCGCACTTCAATGGCCTTATGGCGAAGCTCATCGCCGACGTCGGGCCCCTTGCAGGGAAGACGCTTGTGCGGACGCATATCGACAGTTGGGAGGTCGGCTCTCAGAACTGGACGCCGCGCTTTCGCGAAGAATTCCAGCGGCTGCGGGGCTATGACCCGCTGCGTTTTCTACCGGTGATGACGGGCCGGGTGGTAGACAGTTTGGAAGTGTCGGAACGGTTCCTTTGGGACGTGCGGCAGACCGTCTCCGATCTCCTTGTTGACAACTACGCCGGTCACTTCCGTGACCTGGCGCACAGAAGCGGCCTCCAACTTTCCATCGAAGCATATGACGGATCTCCCACCGACGACATGGCGTACGCCGGCCGCGCAGACGAGGTGATGTCGGAGTTCTGGTCCTGGCCGAGCAATTTCACCTCCTACAGCGACACGGAGATGGCATCGGCGGCGCATACATACGGCAAAAAGATACTTGGCGCGGAGGCGTTCACGGCCACCGACGGCGAAATGTGGCAGCATCATCCCGCCTCGATCAAGGCCCTCGGGGACTGGGCGTTCTGTGAGGGCATCAACCGCTTTGTCTTCCATCGATATGCCATGCAGCCGTGGCTGAACGTCAAGCCCGGCATGTCCATGGGTCCGTGGGGCCTGCACTATGAGAGAACGGAGACCTGGTGGGAGCAATCGGCGGCCTGGCATGAGTATCTCTCCCGATGTCAGTTCCTCCTCCAACAAGGCCTTTTCATCGCCGACATCTGCTTCCTGGAACCGGAAGGATCGCCGCAACGGTTCCACCTGCCCGCTTCCTATTTGCAGAGCCATGGGCCGGAACGCGCAAAGTACAACTTCGACGGATGTACTCCGGAAGTGGTGCTGACCCGCATGACTGTGAAGGACGGTAGGATTGTGCTGCCGGACGGAATGAGCTACCGCGTGTTGGTCCTGCCGGAAGTCCAGACAATGACCCCGCGACTGCTCCGCAAAATCCTGGAGCTGGTTCAGGCTGGCGCGACGGTGATCGGCGCGCCGCCGTCGAAGTCGCCAAGCCTCGGCGGCTATCCTCAGTGCGACCAGGAGACCAAGGAACTTGCCGACAGACTGTGGGCCAACTGCAATGGCACTTCGGTCAAGGAGCATCGCTTCGGCAAGGGAAAGGTGATCTGGGGCAAGGCTGTCGAGGAGGTCTTGGCCGAGATGGGTGTGCGGCCGGACTTCACGTATAGCTGCAAATCCGGCGGGCAGAACCTGCGGTATATCCACAAGACGATCGGCGATGCCGACGTGTATTTCGTCGCGAACAAGAATAACCGACCTGAGGAGACAGTATGCGCCTTCCGCGCTCACGGCAAACGCGCCGAACTATGGTGGCCCGACACCGGCCGGATAGCAGCACCGGCGGTGTACGACGAGTCAGGTGGCATCGTTCGAATTCCAATACGATTCGATCAGACCGGCTCAGTCTTCGTCGTTTTCCGCCCGTCCCACGGTGCGGATGCAAGCCGCATCACATCGGTTTCCCGCGACGGGAAGACTCTGATGGATACCGCCTGGAAGCCCGGCAAGGAGCAGCCCTCAGACAACAACCGGAATGTCACCAACACGTTTACCATGGCGGCATGGATCAAGCCGGAGGTTGCCATCGGCTTGCCTGAGGAAGCAAACACCGGCGCGACCGGACTCAGCGTCGATAGGAACGACGCCATCTACCCGCCGCCGGGTCATGAGGTCTATCCGGAACAAGGCCATTCGGGCGCGGGCATCTCCGTGGGCACAAACGGCGTGTGCGTCTACGAACATTCGGCCAACTATTTCGCGCCGCTGCTGGTTTACAATGGACCGATCACGGGCTGGACGTATGTCGCCGTCGTGTATCGGGATCGCGAGACGAGCCTGTACATAAATGGCAAACTTGTTCACAAGGGCTTGCGAAGCACGTTCATCGTTCATCCGGGGGTCGGCGTTCAACATACTCGAAGCGTCGAGCCCTTCCGTGGGGATATCGGCGCGTTCCAACAGTCCAACCGGGCGCTGACGGATGAAGAGATCGTCAAGCAGATGACATCGACGCAGGTTCCTGTTGATCGGCAGGACGATCCAACCATCGAGGTCATAGACAATGGAAGGATAGAGGCTCAGGTGTGGAAGCCCGGCGTGTATACGCTGAAGACCGCAACGGGGAAGGTCAGCCGCTTTGAGGTTGCGGCGCTGCCAAAGCCGTTAGAGATCGCTGGTCCGTGGGAGCTGCGATTTCCGCCGAACACGGGAGCCCCCGAGAGCGTGACGCTGGACAAGCTGATTTCATGGAGCGACCACAGCGATCCCGGCGTCAAGTATTTCTCCGGCACGGCCACGTATCGTAAACGGTTTGACATTCCATCAGGCATGATTGCGGCCGACCAGCGGCTGTACCTCGATTTGGGGCGGGTGCAGGTGATCGCGGAGGTGCGGCTGAACGGCAAGAACCTCGGCATCTCGTGGAAGCCGCCGTATCGCCTCGATGTGACGGACGCGGTGCACGTCGGCGAGAACACCCTCGAGGTCAAGGTGGTCAACCTCTGGCCGAATCGCATGATCGGCGATGAGCGCCTGCCGGAAGACAGCAACCGCAACCCTGATGGCACGCTCAAGGAATGGCCGCATTGGGTCTTGGATGGCGGGCAAAGCCCGACCGGCCGGTACACGTTCAGCAGTTGGAAGCTGTGGAAGAAGGACTCCCCGCTCCTGGAGTCCGGGCTGCTCGGTCCGGTGGTCTTGAGGGCAGTTGCGAAGGTGACGGTGGCGAAGCCGTGACAGGCTACTTCGGTGCGGCGAGGTAGTTGCCCACGCCCACCACAACGGTCGATAAAACCAGCACGACGATGCCGGTCACGAGGAATCGAATGGTCTTCCGTCCGGCGCCGCGCCATTCGTGGAACCAGACACCCCATAGGTTGCTGAACACGATGATAAACGCCATGTGGATCGTCCAGCTCGCGAAGTCATACTTGCCCATACGCGTCGTTCCCATTCCGTAGAAGAAGAACTGCGCGTACCAGATTGCGCCTCCGGCCGCGGAGAGCAGGAAGTTGACGATGACGGGACCGCTGATGTAGTCGCGGAGGGAGCCATTTCGGACGTTGAGGTACAGACACCAGACGAGGTTCGTTGAGAAACCGCCCGCCATCGCGAGGATGAAGACGGGGTTGTTCTGGTAGATGGTCGGCGTTCCCGCCGCGACCGCCGCCGCCGCGATCGGTTTCCCCGCCACGATCGCGAAGGCCATGCAGGCGCTCATGATGCCGGCGAAAATCGCGACCGCGAATCCCTTGCCGAGTGCGAACTCCTTGATTGCCTCGCGAATCTGCTCCTGGCTTAGCTCACGCTCCTTCAACACGCCCGCATACCCGCAAGTCGTGATGCCGATGAGACATACCGCCACGCCGCCGAGAACCGTCAGGCCGGACGCGGTTGTGAACAGCGACTCCGCCGAGCCGGTGAAGATGGGCGGAATCAGCGTCCCGAACGCCGCGCAGAAGCCGAGCGCCACAGAATAACCCAGCGAGAGGCCCAAATAGCGCATGCTGAGCCCGAACGTAAGACCGCCAATGCCCCAAAGTGCGCCGAAGATGTAGGTCCAGAGCCGAGCGTTAGGCGGACTGGCGGCGAGAACGTCCCAGAGTTTCGGCGTGGTGAACCAGGCACCGACGGTCGGCATGATGATCCAAGCGGCGAGACCTTGAATCAGCCAGTAGCTCTCCCACGACCACTCTTTGACTTTCCGAAGCGGAATATAGAAGCTGCCGGCGGCCAGGCCGCCGATGGCATGAAGAAGAACGCCGAGTAAGGGGTTCAAGTTCGATTATCCATTCAACAGATCGTTTCGCACCTTATCTCCAGGAGTGAGGCCAGTTTCTCAAGCTTGTGCGCAATATGCCCAACGCCGATCGCGCAGTGGTGCGAGGGGCCGGCTTTCGACCACTGCGTCACAAATTCCTTTGCGCCCAGAGAAAAGCGATAGCGGCTGTTCGTGTTCCCAATTTGGAGCACAGGGCCGGGAACCGACTCGCCCTCTGCCACAAGAAGCGATAGGTCGCCCTGCCGATTCTGCACGACCGAGAGCAGAGTCACGGGACCATGCCTTACAGTCATCTGGATGGACAGGCCTTTGCCGGGCTTTCCGTGGTAGACGAGCAGCGGCACGAGGCCGACCCTGCCTTCCGCGATGGCGACATGGGCCGGTCCGTCGTGCCCGAGCAACACCACGTCGTCTTCGAAATCCAGGGCATAGAACTCCGAGAAGGACCCTCCGGCGCCAAATGCGTCCATGATCTTCATCGCCTGCGCATTCTTGATTTCGCACTCTCCGGCGACGGGGACGTGCCGCGCCGTGAGGAGTGAGTTGCCGGCGATGATGGAAGTGACGATGTCCTCGTACTCATTGCCAGGCGCGCCCTCATAATAGTATGCAAGCGAACCCAATTGATGATTCTCGACGAGCGCGTCAAGGGCGCAAGAAGTCTTCGCGGCTCGGTCCAATTCGCTTGGCGAACATTCCGGCGATACGTCGAACGCGGCGCGGAATTCATCCAGTTTTTCCGTGACCTGCCGTTCGGTGACCGAATCGCGGAACTGAAGCAATTCGCACATCTCCACGATCTCGAAATGGCTGCCGAAAACGGCGGATTGCCGCGTCATGTCACTGTAGACGTCGAGCATTCCGCAGTAGTAGTGGCCCAAGACGCCTACCCGGTTGCGCCGCATGACGGCTTTGACTTCGGCGGCCCGCGTCCACGCTTCGATTTCCTTCCAAGCGTCAACATCGTCCAAAGTGCCGATCACGAGACGGTAGGGAATTCCCGCCCGATTGAACACGCTCGCAATCTCGGGCACGCAGCAGGCCTGGCAATAGGCAAGCCATTCGCCGGTCATCTTTCCGCGGTCAGCGAGAGCGTTGAACGCTTCATAGTCAATGGCGCTTGTCGGCTGGAGGCACAGGACGACGACGGGCAGCCCCGACTCTTGCACAATAGGAAGGACCGTCGAAGAGAGCGCGTACGTGGAGATGGTTAGTAAAAGGACCTCGGCGTCGCTCTTTCGGAACCGCTCTCCAGCCTCGCGGGCCTTCGTTGGACTGTCGACAATCCCGGCGTCGACCACCTTTGCGTTGTCTTCGAGTCGCTCGCGGATTCTCGATTGATAGCCTAATAGCCGCTCGCGCAGATCCGCGAATTGCGGCCAATAGGTGTCCAGCCCGATGCCGACGAGGCCCACCGTGGTCATGTCCAATTTGATTCAACACGCCGACGGGTCTGTCCTCCCGCCCGGACGCCAGGGTTTTCCATGCTAGACAAGATGGGCTAGACTAGGACGTCAACTCGAAAGGAATCGACGCCCATGCTACTTGCCCTCCTCGTCTTCGCGATACCACAGTCCACCAGTGCTTCCATTGCAGTGGCAGACCTCGACCTCACCAATGTTCGCCAAGGTTGGGGAAAGCCCATGCGCAACATGTCGGTCACCATGACACCGCTCATCATAGCTGGGCGCGAGTTCGCCACAGGCCTTGGAACCCACGCCAAGAGCGTGTTCAAAATTCGACTGGACGGCAAAGCCAAGCGTTTCCATTCGTTCACCGGGGTGGACGACAACGCGAAATCGGCGCAGGCCAGCATCGAGTTCCGGATTGTTGGTGACGGAAGGCTCCTTTGGAAGAGCGGGGTGGTTTCCTGGAAACACTCGGCGCTCGAACTGGACGTGCCGCTCGCCGGTGTCAAACTTCTTAGCCTCGAAGTCGACGACGCGGGAGATGGGATTTCGTTCGACCACGCTGATTGGGCTGAGGCAACGATCGAGTACTCGGGTAGCGCTCCGGCCTCCTTCGTCCCAGCGGTCGAGAAGCCCGTCATCCTGACTCCGCCCGCGCCAAAGAAGCCGAGGATCAACGGCCCGAGCCTCTTCGGCGGGCGCCCCGGATCGCCCGTCCTCTACAGCCTTCCCGTTACCGGAGATCGGCCGATGCGATATTCCGCAAAGGGCCTGCCGCGCGGGCTGAAGATCGATCCCGCGAGTGGTCTTGTAACCGGGACCATCTCGAAACCAGGAACCTATCCGGTGAAGTTCACGGCAACGAACGCGCGGGGCTCCGCCCAACGGTCGATACGATTCATCTGTGGCAACGAGATCGCTCTCACGCCACACATGGGCTGGAACAGTTGGTACGTGTGGACCGATCAGGTCAGCGACAAGATTATGCGCGCGGCGGCGGATGCCATGGTTCGCACCGGGCTCATCCAGCACGGTTGGCAGTACGTCAACATTGACGATTGCTGGGCGCGCGCGCCGGGAAGCGCGGACCCCGTGCTAGGCGCACCGACCCGCGGCGCGGACGGTCGGCTCTTGCCCAACGGAAAGTTCCCGGACATGCGCGCGCTGACACTTTACATACATGGCAAAGGGCTGCGCGCTGGAATTTACACGTCGCCCGGGCCGACCACGTGTGCGGGATACGAGGGCGCATTCGGCCACGAGAAGCTTGACGCTGAAACCTTTTCCGATTGGGGTTTCGACTTCCTGAAGTATGACTGGTGCAGCTATCATGCCGAGTCGGAAGGTGTGGCTGGGCTACAAAAACCCTACAGCCTGATGGGCGACATCTTGAAGCGCCAAAAGCGAGACATTGTGTTCAATCTATGCCAGTACGGAATGGGACAGGTTTGGAAGTGGGGAAAGGACGTCGGCGGGCATAGCTGGCGTACCGCAGGAGACCTTGGTTCCGGGTTCACCCTATTCGAAGACGGTTTTGAGCTGTATGCCAAGAAACATCTGGAGAAGTGGGCCGGGCCTGGAGCGTTCAATGATCCTGACTATCTTCTGCTGGGGAATATCGCCGGCGCCGGCGGCAAACTTCGAAAAACGCCGTTTACACCGAATGAGCAATATACGCAGGTCTCCCTCTGGTGCCTGCTCGCCGCACCACTGATTTTGAGCGGAGATATCACCAGCCTTGATCCGTTCACGTTGAGCCTCCTAACAAATGACGAGGTTCTGGCGGTGGATCAAGACCCTCTCGTCAAAGCCGCAAAGCGGGTTTCGAAGGACGGCGATAGGGAAGTCTGGGCGAAACCGCTCGAGGGTGGAGGCTACGCGGTAGGCCTGTTCAATTTGGGCGATGTATCTCAGCAAGTTAATGTCGAATGGAAAGACTTCGGAAAGAAGGGTCAAATGTTGGTCCGCGATCTGTGGCGTCAGAAAAATCTGGGCGTTTACAAAGGCAAATTTTCTGCGAACGTCGAGCGCCATGGCGTCGTCTTGGTGAAGGTCACGAAGTAGTTAGCGGTTGAAAGGGGTCGGTATGCGTTTAGGAGCAACCCAATGATCTTGGCTTTAGTCTGCGCGGTTTTGACGGGAGGGCTTCAAAAAATGGAGTGGCTCAGCGATATTCCGGATCGGCTTGTCCACGTGGAGCAGGGCTGGGGCGAACTGGGAATGAACGTCAGCGCCCACGCTTCCGGGCAGGAGCCGCTCAAAATGCAGATTGGCTCGAAGCCATATGCCAAGGGTCTCGGGCATCACGCGCCTGGCGTCATCGTCGTCGACCTCGAAGGGCGATACGATGCGTTCGATGCCGAAGTCGGGGTCCAGCAACAGAATTCCACGGAGGGCTCGGTCGCCTTCCTCGTGCTTGTCGACGGCAAGAAAGTGTTCGAGAGCGGCGTCATGTACCAGTCCACAGCGGCAAAGGCCGTGCACATTCCGCTTTCGGGTGCGAAGGAGTTGCGGCTTCAAGCCGGCAGCGCGGGCGATGGAATCAATTGCGACTGTGCGGATTGGGCGGATGCGCGACTTACCTTGTCCCCGAATGCGATGCCGGACAAGAGAGATTGGTTCGATATCGCGCCGTTCGGCCAGGTGACGACGTGGGATCCGTCAAGGATGGATGGCGCGAGGGCCGGCAGAATCGAGGAGTTCCACGCCGAGGATGTGTATCTGGACCAGCCGGTAAAGCCGAACCGCATGGGGACCTACCCATTGCCCGCCAACGGTTGCATCGGCCTTACGTGGCTCGAGCGGCGGCGGATTCAGCGCCTGGTCCTCGAGTATCCGCCAGGCGCGAAGTTGCCGGATGCGGCCAATGTGCGCGTACAGGCCTGGATCGGTCCGTATCCATTTCAGGGCGACTGGAAAACCCTTGCCGGTGTCGTGCGACTTGAAGGCAGCAGCTTGGAGTTCGAATTGGATCAGGCAGAACGCCTCGGCGCCGGTTTCCGCAAAGTGCGATGGGTGCTCCAATGCCTGCCCGCTAACGTTCGGCTGCGCGCCCTGCAAAGCTGCCGAATGCATACCCTGACGGCGAAGCTGGTGGCGGATAAGATAGCAGCCCGGTCGATCGCCGTCGCCGCCTACAACGCCGCAATGACTCCACAGAAATGGCAGACATCTCAGCCGATCACTTTGAATATCCGCTACCCACTGTCCTTAGGTTGGGACGATACCCCGGCTCAGCCGATGCTCCGTTTCGAGGCGCCGAATGCCGGCTTCAGCGTCGCCCTGAGCGACGTGCTGGCGAACGGCTCCGTGTACGTGAAGGACCTGGGTATATTCGTTTCAGGCGGACCGAAAGCGATGACTTTGGCAGCCTACAAGAAAGCCATCGCAAAGAAAGAGACCGTGCTGGATCGCGTGCGCAAGATGCCGGATCAGACCTTCGCGGGCGCAATGAAGCGCACGCACAATCCGGTTCAAGACCACGGCCCGACGCTGCTTGCGCTCGGTTCGGACAACTGGAAGTGGCTTGTTGAGGAAGACGGCGGCGCGGGCTGGAAGGGCGCCCCGGAACCGCCCGATCGGGAGCTGCCGTTTGCCGAGCGCAAGTACGGCTTTCAACCCCGCTTGAATGGCAAGCCCTTCGAGGCAATCCTGGGGGCAGCCGGGCTTGCCGATGGCATGAAGCGCTGGATGCCGTCGGTCCGCTGTCAGGTGATGGCAGTTGACGCTCGATCCGAGTACCGGGCATTCGTCGCGCCCGAAAACGGACGGGGTCTGTTTCTGGCGTCCTTCGCCTTTCACGGCGGGCCGATCCAATTCGATTTGCCGTTCTTCCGCGATCGCAACGTGGGCACGATGGCCAAAGTGGAGTTGGGGAAGGGTCGAGCGCAAGTAATGGACGGCGAAACGCTGGTGGCAGTTGTCAAGCTGGATTCCCTCGGATCGCTAAAGGCCACTGCGAGCGAAGGAGTTCTTCACATAACCGGGTCAGGCGAAGGCGTGTTGCTGGTCGCGATCCCTGGGTGGAACCCGAAAGCCGATGACCCGAGCCTAACGAGCATCGATGAACAATCCTTCGCAAAGTCGTTCGCCGCATATTGGCAAACGACAGCGTCGCAAGGCATGCAGGTCAATATCCCGGATAAGCTGCTTCAGGATGTCATCGTCAGCTCCCAGATGCGGTGCATCGTGGATGCCCGAAACGACGGCGATCGCATTGCGCCTTGGATCGCTCAGATTCACTATGGGCCGCTCGAAAGCGAGGCCAACACCATCATCCGCGGCATGGCGCTCACCGGGCATCGCGAATTCGCGGAGAAGTGCCTCGACTATTTCATCCATCTCTACAACCGCGAGGGCTTCCTCACCACCGGCTACACGTTGCTTGGAACGGGATGGCACCTCTGGACTCTAGGGGAAGCGCTCGCACTCAGCCCGGATCTAGAGTGGCTAAAGCCGCGCGCGGATGAAGTCGCTCGCGTGTGCCGATGGGTCATCGCGCAACGGCGCAAGACCATGAAGCTGGATCCCTTGGGGCGCAAACCGCCACAGTTCGGGCTTATCCCGCCTGGGGTCATCGCCGACTGGAACGCCTACCAGTACTACTACTATTCTAACGGCATGTTCTGCGCGGGTCTCGAGTTTGCGGGCAAGGCGCTCAAAGCGGTAGGGCACGCCGATGCGGATGGCTTCATCAAAGAAGCACGCGCCTACAAACAGGACATCCTTCGAGCCTATCGATGGACTCAGGCCCGCACGCCAGTGGTTCCCTTGCAAGACGGGACCTGGATTCCCGGCTACCCATCGCAGGTGGACTGCCCGGGACCGCTCGGACGGTTTTTCCCAGGAGACGACGGCTCGCGATCCTGGGCCTACGACGTCGAGATAGGCGCGCACAACCTGGTCCAGCAAGGCATCCTGCCCGCCGATGGAACCGATGCCCGGCAAATCGCGAACCACATGGAAGACGTGATGTTCCTATCTGACGGCTGGTTCGACTATCCCGCCGACACAAACCACGAAGACTGGTTCGATAAGGGAGGCTTTTCAAAGGTCCAGCCCTACTATGCCCGTCTTGCCGAGGTGTATGCGATGCGCGACGACGTCAAGCCGTTCATTCGGTCATACTTCAATGCCCTCGCCGCAATGCTCAACCAGCGAAACCTAACCCTTTGGGAGCACTTCCATCACTCCGGCGCGCCCGACAAGACGCACGAAACAGGTGTCTTCTTGCAACAGACTCGGTTCATGTTTGTGAAAGAGCGTGGCGACGAACTATGGTTGGCCCCGTTCGTGACCAGCAACTGGATGAAAGACGGCATGGTTGTCGAGGTGAAGCGGGCGCCGACGTTGTTCGGCCCGGTCGGCTTCCGCATCTTTTCGCACGTTAATAGCGGCGTCATTGAGGCCGTTATCGATCCACCACAACGAAGTACCCCGAAAGCGATCGTCATCCGCATTCGCCATCCAAAGGGGCTCCCCATGAAGGCGGTTATGGTCAACGGCAAGACGTGGAACGATTTCGATCCCAAGCGCGAAATCGTCCGCATCGCGGCCCGAGCTTTAACTACCACCGGCAAGCGTATCACAGTCCGTGTACGGTTCAGCGAGATCCCCATTCGCCGACCCAGGAAATCTACCTCCCACGTGCTAGACGCGCGTTCACCGCGCTCCAGTCAATCACCTTGAACCAGGCATCTATGTACTTCGCCCGTGCCGCCTGAAAGTCCAGCAGGTACGCATGCTCATACACATCCAGCGCCAAGATCAGCGAACAGTTCCAAGCAGGGAAGCTGTCCTGCGCGTCGCCAATAAAATTGAACACGCGCTGCTCGTCCCGGTCGTACGCCAGAAACGCCCATCCCCTGCCAGAAAGACCCGTGATTTTCATGTCCGCGGCCCATTTGTCAAACGATCCATACGCCTCGTTGATCAGCGTCGCGACATCGCCCGAAGCCGAACCACCCGCGCCGCCAAGCGTGTCAAAGTAGACCGCGTGATTCTTATATCCCCCGAGCGCGAAGCCGTAATTGGCCTTCAGTGCGCGCGTATGGCTGTAAATCTGGTTGCCCTTGGCGGGATCGGTATCCAGCTCGGCCAGCGCCTGGCGAATCTCGTTCGTTTTGCGTGCATAGCCTTGCCATAGTCCGAGGTGCATCTTGTGAGTCGCCTCGCTGATGCCGGCGGAAGCGGTGCCGAGCGCCTTCTTGATGTCGTCTTCCGTTGGGACCCGGACCAGCTTGGGCTGGACGGCGGCTTGGGTCGTTGCGGCGCGCGAAGCGGCCGGGAACAGGGCGAATGCTGCTGCGGTACCCGCGGCGGTGGTCAAAAACTGTCGGCGATCGAGTGTTTCCATATTCATCTCCTCTTCAAATATGCTTCGACGCGCTCAAATACTTGCCTGCTTTCTAGCCGGGGGCCCGTGCCGTGCCCTTCCGCTCCACGGAACCCCATCCGGTCCGCATCCCGCGCAACGCCGTCGCGATCGATCGAAGGATGACGTAGATCATGATCTGCCGATACACAAATCGCTGCAGCATCAGCAAAAAAATCGGCAGCTTCCGCTCCCGATCCATTGAGAACGCAAACAGCGCGCCCACCATCTCGATGACCAGAAACATGGCGTAATAAAAAAGCAATTGCGGCAAGTTGCCCGCGAACAGAGCAATGATGAGCGCCAAATCGATCGCCGGCGCGACCGCCTGAAACAGGATCTGATTGACAAAAAGGCTGGGTAAGGCGAACATGCCGAAAACACCGTATTTCGCCCGCAGCATCGCGCCCCGGTGCTTCCACAGACATTGCATCGTGCCGAACGCCCATCGGAACCGCTGCCGAGAAAATCCTCCCAGGCCCTCCGGCGCTTCGGTGTAGGCGAGCGCATCGTTCTCTGTCACAATCCGTTTTCCGGCCAATCGAATCCGCCACGTGAGGTCCATGTCTTCGGCAAGAGTATCTCGCGAATAGCCGCCGACGTCAATTACGTCACTGCGCCGCCATGCACCCACCGCGCCCGGCACAACCGTCATGCAATTCATAACGTCGAACGCGCGACGGTCGAAGTTTTGACTCGTGATATATTCGATCGACTGCCACTGCGTGAGCAGATTCGACCGATTCCCCACCTTCACATTGCCGGATACCGCACCCACATTGTCATTCTCAAAGTGCCGTACGAGGTTGGGGATCGTGTTCCGCAAGAACAGCGTATCAGCGTCCAGGCTGACAATGATCTCGCTCCGCACCTTCGCAATACCGAGGTTGAGCGCGCACGCCTTTCCTCCGTTCGGCTTTTGGTTCAGCGTCACCTTCGCGTTGCCGCCAAATTCCCGATCGACGACCTCCGACGTGCCATCCGTGCTCCCGTCATCTACCACAATCACTTCCAGATCCGGATAATCCGATCGCAGCACGGAGTGAATCGTCCGCCGAATCACGGCCGCCTCATTATAGGCCGCGATGACCACGGAAACCGAAGGCTGATAGTTGGGATCAAATCGGGCTCGCCTCGCCCTTCGCGCCTGAATCAACGCAAGCGGCACCGTCACAGCAATCTTGGCCACTCCCAACAAAATAGAAAGCCAAAACGCGATGTAAAACAGCCGCTCAGACCAAAACGCGCCCTCGAAAACGATCCGATCCGCGCCAACCAAGAATCGGTCCTGATTCGAAACAGCAGGGAACAGATTGTCCCGGTTCTTGTAGCCCATAATTTGCGAAACCGTCTCGAATCGATACCCGAGCGCCCGCAGCCTATCGATAATTTCCGGCAGCGCCTTAACCGTCTCCTCCCGATCCCCGCCGGCATCATGCAGCAGGATCATGTTTCCTGCGTTCCGATCGCGCAAAACCCGCGCCACGATCTGATCCGCGGTGATATGATGCTCCGTGTCCCAATCTTCCGGATCGATCGACTCGCCGATGGTCAGATAGCCAAGCTTCTTCGCTTGGATAAGGGGCAGCACTTCCTCCAGTGTGGACGGTTCCGCGTCCGCCAAATACGGCGCCCGGAACAGAGGCGTGGATCGGCCAATTTCCGCCTCAATCGCCCGCTGCGTCGCGTCGAGCTCGAACCGCGATCGGATGTCGCTAACCGCCGCGACATTTGGATGAAAGAACGTATGGTTTCCGACCTCATGCCCCTCGTCCCAAATCCGCTTCAGCAGTTTTGGGTCGCTCTTGACATGAGCGCCGATGACAAAAAACGTCGCGCTAACGCCCTTCTGTCGCAGAATGTCAAGAATCTGCGGCGTCCATTCAGGGTCTGGACCGTCATCGAAAGTCAGCGCGACAGTCTTGGGCACAAAGCCAGAACGCCGAATCACACACGTCGTCGGGTACTGCGTATAGCTCTCGCGAACAATCTGCCCATCCGCGCCCACGGAGAGCGAACGCTGACCATCCGTCGGCATCGCGGCTACATCCAGTATCTCCCCCTCTCCCTCAAAATTCACCTCGAATGGATACCGAACCGTCTCCAATTCCGCAGGCGGCGACATCACATCCGACCGACCGAAGAACGACCAAATGCTGGGGTCTTCCGATCCCATGTACCAGAGCGCCCGGCCAAGAACAGGATACTTCGCGGCGGCCTTCAATTCGTTGTAAGATGTCACGGCGTCCAGCATCCACACCTCGTGCCGTTTGCCATCCTCCTCATAGGTGAATCGCGGATTGCGCGATTGGGGGTCCATCTCGATTCGGCCGTCGGTGCCATCCGCGGACTCTTTCGCTGTCATCACCGCTTGGCCAAAGGTGGGCGAGTCCGCTCCCTTCTTACCCACCACCCAATCATACGCATAGTTTCCAACCGCTAATACCACCTTGTCCGCCGGCGCCTCCTGCATCACCTTCGCCAACTGTTCCTCGTACCAGCCCTGGGAAGCGATCGGACCTGGCTCGCCGCTTTCGTAGTGCTCGTCATATAGCATGGGAATGATAAAGTCCGACTCGCGAGCAAGCGCGCCGACATCAAACGCATCATCGTCAACCGGCACGCAAACGGTCACCAACAGACCGTCGGGCCGCAAAGCATCGCTCATCGCCCCCACAAAATCCGTTAGGGCATCCCGATCATCCGTCCGCTCCGTCTCCAAATCGATGTTGATGCCTTGATAGTGGTTCTTGATGAGAAAATCGTGGACCTGCGCGATGACCGCCGACCGCCACGCCGGACGATGAAGCATCTGGTGAAGCGAGTCAAAATTCCACCCATCCCCATAGTAGTTGTTGAGGATGGGCACAATCGCGACACCGTTCTTGCGCGCCAGGTCGGCGGCCGTCGGATCGTTGAGTTCCGTCCCCAGATTGACCATCCCGTCGCCGGTCTTCGTCAGGTGCAACCATTCCGGCATCAAATGCGTCAGCTCCCCGACGTGCGCGCGCAGCGAGGAGAGGCTCGTGGATTGCCAATTGACATAGAACCCCGCCACCACCGGCCGTTGCAGCGCCTGCACCGATTTTAGAGGCACGGCCTTTCTCGCGCGGATCCGCTCCCGCAGCCGCTGCTCGGCCTTGGCGGCCACGTAGTTGCGCACGCTCTTCTCCCGCCCCTTCAGCCCAGGGACCAGGGAATCCGGCTGCGGAAGAAACTTTGGCCTGGGAATCGTGACCATCTGGAGCATGGGTGCGCCGAGGACGCTGACGCCGAACAGGATCAGTACCAAAGTACCAACGATGCTGAGCGCGGTGACAATTCGGACGATCCAAGGCCAGCGCCGCCGGCGCGGATCAAAGAAGATCGGGTTGATGTCTCTGTCTGGCATTCGAATCTAGGTACGTCAGTCGCAGCATGAACGGTATCGGGCGACAGTGATCGTACCAGGAGTCAGTTCTGCTCCGCGCGACAACCACCAGGTATAACGAGTCATGTCTCGGATTGTCCTGGCCGCCGCCATCGTGCTAATGGCCTCTGGTTGCTCACGATTTGGTTCCTCGATGAAGGGGACAAACCGGTCTAGCATCCCAATATCTGCTTCTTTCAATGGACCGGTGAAGTCCGTGCGCATGGAAGAAGCGGATGCCACTGCGAGCGGGCATGGGCCAAAACGGGTTACAGGCGAGTGGCAATATGACGAACGCAAACATCTCCTCTCTGCATCAACAACGCGAAGGGATGGCCGCCGCGTAACCACCAGCTATTCTTATGACGACGAAGGTCGCGATACGAAAGAGGTCCAGAAAATCGTCATGTCCAATTTGTACTCGAGCGTCACAACCACAACGTACAAGTATGCGGGGTCATCGGACAAACCGACTCAGAGGATGGTTGATGATTCTGTCGATTTCAAAGGCCCTGACGGAAAAGCGATAGAGTCCACGGATCATGTGGTCAGCGACTACATCTACGATAAGGCAGGCATGCTTATAAGGGTGACGGGGTTCCTTGCAGGCAAAACCGGCGACCATCAGAGCAGACAAGGTGCCGGGGTTTCCTTCAATCACGATTCCGATGGCCGCGTTGTCGAAGAAACAATGACGGGGAAGGATGTCACGACTCGCAAGAAATACGTATACGACAACCAGGGTCGAAAGACGATTGTCCAGACTTCGATTACCACGGGCAAATATACCAGCGAGCAGGTCACCAATTACGAGTATGACACCCAGGGCAACCTGAATTACGAAAGGGATCGCTCCGACAACAGTGACGACAAAACCCGCTACTCCAACTATCAATTCGACGCCCACGGAAACTGGATTCAAAGGACCGTCGAAGAGGACCGCAATCCAGGCGGCTACGAAAACTACAAGCACCTCCCCGCAACGCACTGGAAGTTCACTGAATACCGAACGATTGAGTACTTCAAGTCGGCGAAGCCATGAAATCGGCTTAGCCGGGGGGGCGCACCCTTCCTTCTCAGCGGCATGACCGCACCACCCGAATGGACCAGCGCCTGATGCGAGTTGCGCAGCGCTAGGATAGCGGAACAGTAGCCCAACCGAATACGCTGTGATAGCCTCGTGGGAACAATAAAAATGGAACGTTATTGGTTCCAGGTGGCTGCAATGTGGCTGAAACCTGTTATAATGGTTCGTACGAAACTCAGCCACGATTCGATGGAATTCGCGGTAGTTTTGGCGCGGAGCAGTGTCATGAAACTTATCCTCATCGCTTTTGGGTTCGTCGCGGCCATCGCCGGGCATTCCCAGCTTCAGCCGGGAAGCCCCTGGCCGATGTACCGCCACGACGCCCAGCATACCAATCGCTCGGACCGAGCGATTCTGAATCCAACGATGTCTTACGTCAACCTCGAAGTGCCCGGCCAAGTTCTTGCGCTCGATTCCGATGGAACGATTTATATCGGATGGGGGAATCGATTTGCCGCGCTCCGTTCTGACGGAAAGATCAAGTGGTCAATCGAGCATTCGCAGTATTATCTTGCCGGTCCGGCAATATCGGCAGACGGGCACATATACGTCGGAGGTGATAACGGGGACCTATTGGCTTTGCGCCGAGATGGCTCAGTTGACTGGACGTTTCACACAAACGGTCCAATCTACGGAACGCCCGCCATCGGCTACGATGGGACAATATATATCGGCAGCGGAGACCAGAATATGTACGCAGTGAGCCCGCAAGGAGTTGAAAAGTGGCGATTGGCGCTGCGTGGTGAAATCAAAACGTCTTGCGCCGTTGCGGCCGACGGAACGATCTTTGTCTGCGATGGAACCGGCACGGTGTCCGCCATCAATTCGGACGGAGACCTCAAGTGGCAATATGAGATTCCGGCGATAGACATTGGCTCGCCCGTTGTCCGAGAAGACGGCGTCGTAGTCGTGCACTCCAAGCAGACCATGTCCGACAGCAACGCTTTTGCATTTTTTCCAAACGGCACCATCGCCTGGACGTACTATATTAAATCCGGCCAGCTCGATTTAGCTACCGGCAACAGCAATACGACCTACGCGGTCAGCTACGATTCGACAAGATTCCTGGTTGCATTGGACCACAATGGGAACCTCATATGGAAGGCCGGGGCGTCGTATACGCCGGCAATTGCAAAGGATGGCGCCCTGTATGCCGGCAACCAAGTCCTAGCCCCAGATGGATCGATCAAGTGGTATGCGCCAGCCGGAACGTATGCGCTCAGCGCGGATGGCTGTTTGGTTGGCAACGGAATCATCTACCGCCGAGCCGGTCACGTTGTCTGGTCCACCCCCTCCGCGCTTGGATACACAATGGACATTGATATCAGCCCTGGCGGGATTGTCTACTGCACCGCAACGTATCCGTACCGGCTTTTGTCTTTCGATCTAGATGGCAACGTGCGTCGGACATTGCCGCTCACTTATCAGGCAACCTATGTGGAGGTCGCCGATGAAGACACTATCCTGACATCGACGATTGACAGGACCCAAGTCGACGCATTTGACATGCGTGGCAACAAGAAGTGGACGTTGACATCAGGCTCGTCCATCCAGCGACTTGGAACACGCGCGGACGGGACCGTGATCATGTGGGACGGGAAGTCGATCTTCGTTTACGATCGGCGGGGCCAGCTGCGCCGGACCCTTCCGGGCGGTCTGGCGACGGTCGGACCGATTCTTGCCTGGGACGGAACGATCTACGAGACTCAATCAGGCAGAAGGGTCCTGCAATACGATCCGATTACGGGGAAGATTATTTGGACCTACAATATAGATTCGAACAGACTCGATTTGGGAGTGCGCTTATTAGAATCTGATAACGAAGGATCGCTTTATATTGGCCTCATCGACAATTCGACAATCAGGTTGAATCCGGATCGCACGGAGGCGTGGAGGAAACTGATACCCCAGACCCTGAAGTTCGAATTTGATTCGTCCGGTCATATTTTGGCGACCAATGGCTCTCTTGTGTCGCTGTATGATTCTGAGGCAAATCTTATTTGGTCCTACAAGCTTCCCTATACAACGAAATATCCGGCAACATTTGGACGGGGAGGCGACGTGTACGTGAGCACCTATCCAAGCCAAAACGATCCGTCCTATTTCACTATGCTGGACAGCGCGGGTAACGTTCGCTATCAGTTTCGCGATTGGAACACGAACCAGAAAGTATCGTTTGATGAGTTCGGACGCATGATCTATTTCGACAACAATTCCACTTTCCAGTGTGTCGAGAAGGACGGAAGCATTCGGTACGCAGCGGTTACTCCGGGAAACGGTCTGTGGCGCAGTCCAAAATCGTATGGCAACAGAGCATTCGCTTCGGTACGAGGGACGCTGTCGGCGGTAGAATTTTGGACTCGAAGGGCGGCGGGACAGGTCGCTCGTACTGACCTTAGCGCCCTGCCGCAAACCGAAGTTGCGGACCTCCGATTGAAGTTCAGCAATCCGGTATATCCCGAGCTGGATTGGAGCATTCCAATCGCACCTGAAGGTTCCTTCGCGTCTGACCTGCCCGTCGGCGAATTTGATCTTCTTCTGAAAACAACGAACTGGCTCCGCAGCACAATCCATGATCTAGATTCCAGGGCTGGCGATCTCACGGATCTATCCTATGCGCTGATCAACGGCGACGCCAACGAGGACAACCGGGTGGACCTTAAAGACATCTCAGCAATCTTCGTATCCTTCGAGGGCGAGGGCGCCGATCTCAACCGCGACGGTGCCACCGATCTCCTCGACCTCCAAATCGCCTTCCGCAACTTCGGGACAATAGGCGATAATTGAGCGTAGTGCTAAACGCACCGTCAAATTGTACGTCATAATGGGATAGAGGAGGGACTACATGAGACTAACCGTATTCCTTGCGGCCGCCGCCATCGCCACCGGCGCATGGGCCTGCATGCCCGACAAGACCCAAGAGGTCAAAATCCCACAGGTCAAATTCACCGACTTCAAGCTGCCCAACGGCCTGCGCGTCCTTCTGTCGACAGATCACACAGCCCCCGTCGTCGCCGTCAGCGTCACCTACAACGTCGGCTCCCGCAATGAGCGCCCCGGCCACACCGGCTTCGCCCACCTGTTCGAGCACATGATGTTCCAGGGCTCGGGCAACGTGGGCAAAGGCGAGCACATGAAGCTGATCTCCGACAACGGCGGCACCCTCAACGGCACGACAAACACCGACCGCACCAACTATTTCGAGTCCCTCCCCGCCAACCAGCTCGAGCTCGGCCTCTTCTTAGAATCCGACCGCATGCGCTCGTTGGACATCAGCCAGGCCAACCTGGACAACCAGCGCGCCGTGGTCCAAGAAGAAAAGCGCCAAAGCTACGACAACCAGGCGTATGGCCAAATGAGCGAGCTGATGTCCGATCTGTCCTACTCCAGCTTCGCCTACAAGCACACCACAATCGGCTCCATGCAAGACCTAAACGCCGCAACTCTCAACGACGTGAAGGCCTTCTTCCAAACCTACTACGCCCCCAACAACGCGGCCCTGGCCGTCGTCGGCGACTTCGACGAAGCCAAAGCAAAGAAGCTGGTCGAAAAGTACTTCGGCGGCATCGCCCGCCAGCCCGACCCGCCGCCCGTCGACACCAACGAACCACCACCATCCGGCGAGAAGCGCAAGGAGATCACCGACCCACTCGCCCGCCTCACGAGGTATGAGGCCGCATACAAAACTGTGAGTGGCGACGACCCGGACAGCTATGCCCTCACCATCCTCGGCAGCATCCTCAGTCGCGGACGCACGGGTCGCATCACCATGGCAATCACCGAAAAGCGCCTCGCCACCAACGCCAACGCCGGCGGGCAGATGGGGCGCGGTCCCGGCCTCTTCTCCTTCTCCGCCACCATCCCGCCTGGCGCGGACTATGGCCCGGTGGAAAAGGCGTTTGAGGACATCATCGCCGACATCCAAAAGAACGGCATAACGGCCGACGAAATCCGCAAAGCCAAGACCCAAGCCCGCGCCACCACTCTCATCGGATTCGGAGGTGGCGGTCGGCGGGGTGGCGGTGGTCGCGGAGGTATCCAGACCGCTCTCGGACGCGCCAACCAGCTCACCCAAAACGCCGTCTTCTTCAACGATCCCGGCCGCATGAACACCCAGCTAGCCAAGCTGGAGGCCGTAACCGCCGAGGACGTGAAGCGCGTCGCCATCAAATATCTGAACAAGAACAATCGCGTCGTCATCATCTGCGATCCGGAGGATGAGCTATGAGATCATTGAGAATGAGATTTACAATGTGTTGGGGTTCACTATGTCCGCTTCCCCGGGTGTGCCATAAACCTAGACCCCAACACATCCGTCCAAGCCTCCTCGTAATCGCTGCCGTCCTTCCGATCCTTGTCTACGCCCAAGACACCCCCGGCGTCAGCGACCAGCCCGGCGCGGTAATCAAAGGCAAAGCCCCTGTCGCCAAAGAGATCCTGAAAGTAAAGATCCCAAAGGCTAAATCATTCAGGCTGGAGAACGGCGTCACAGTCTACGTGCTGGAAGATCACAAGGTGCCCGTCGTGCGCTTCAACCTCCAAATGCGCGCGGGCTCCCTCTTCGAAAACAAACCAGGCGTCGCGGGAATGACCGCCTCCCAACTGGACGAAGGCACCACAACAAAGACCTACATGCAGCTGGCCGAAGACACCGAGAACATCGGCGCGAACGTCAACGCAGGATCCGGGAACGAAAACGCCAACATCAGCGCCGCCGGCCTCACGGAATACACCGACACCTTGCTCGCCATGATGACCGACCGCCTGTTCCATCCCGCCTTTCCGCAGGACCGGCTGGACCGCGCCAAATTCCAGCAAAAGTCCGGCCTCGCGCAGATGCGAACCAATCCGCAAATGCTCATCGGCCAGCTATCCAACAAGCTGTTCTATGGCGGCACTCCCTATGGCCGCCCCGTCCCCACCGCGGAATCCATTGACGCCATCACCCGCGATGATCTCATGGCATTCCACAAGGCCTACTTCACCCCGAACGGCGCGATCATGGGCATCAGCGGCGACATAGATATGAAGACGCTGAAGAGTAAATTGGAAGCGGCCTTCGCCGGATGGAAGCCCGGACCCACAACCGCCAAGCTGCCCCCCGCCAACTTCAAGCCGAAAGAGCAGGGCAAAATCTATCTGATAGACAGGCCCGGCTCCGCCCAGACCGTGCTGCAATTCTCCAACCTCGCCGTCAAGCGAAACGACCCGGACTACATCGCGCTCGTCGTGGCCAATCGCATTTTGGGCGGCGGCTCGTCCGGGCGTCTGTTCCAAAACATCCGCGAGCAAAAGGGCTACACCTATGGCGCGTACAGCAGCCTCACCGCCAACGAGTGGACGGGCAGTTGGGGCGCGAGCGCCAGCGTCCGCACCGAGGTGACCGAGCCGGCGGTGGGCGAGTTCTATAAGGAGTTCGACCGCCTGCAAGATACGCCGGTCCCGCCTTCGGAATTGGGGGCCGCCAAGCGCTCCTTGGTCGGCGGATTTGCGCTGACGTTGGAGAGCGCGGAGGGGATATTGGGTCGCACGCTGGAGCTGGTGCAAAACGGCCTGCCGCTGGACTATTGGGACACCTACCCCTCGCGCATAGAAAAGGTCACCGCTGCGGACATCCAACGCGTCGCGCGCAAGTACCTGGGGAAGAATCGCATCCAACTGATGGCGGTGGGAGAGCGCAAGCAAATAGAATCCGGCCTGCGCAAATACGGCCCGCTGGAGATCGTCCAACCCGACCAACCAGCAACCCGGTAGCCGCAGCCCCGATTGAGAGAGGCTGTGAAATACTGCGAACCCAAGCGGCTGCGGTTTGCACGCGTCTCTATCAATTTCTGCCCTCACAATCCCCATTGTGAAGGAGGGCCGATGTGTTGGGGTTCACTGCGACCACCACACCCCGGCCCGGCGCCCATCTAGACCCCAACACATCGGTGGATGCCTCAATCGGTCGACGGATTGACGCCATTGCTTCTCCCGGACATCCAACTGCATGGAGCCTCCGCAGTTGGACCCGTGCGGGCACGGAAACCTGGTAAAATACCTCCAGCCTACATCTATCATAAAACTGCAATAGAAGGTGAGCCAGCGATACACCGTGGAAGCCTCAACCACCATTCAAGCGGAAATTACGTACCGGATCAGTGGTCGGTCGGCGTCAATTGTCGACCGGAAAACAGTAACAAACAGGTCCGGTACCGCACTGTCCCTACGAGCACCCTATTGCGACCGAATTCGCGTGAATGCGCAAGACCTGAAGGCTCACGTCGAATGGGACACCAGAGAAGGCAAGGAGCGCCGGCCGATGGGATGTCAACTCGTGCGTGGCGCTGGAGACAGCCTACTCGAAATCGTTCCCCCCAAACCGGATGAGCATTTTGTGATCCCACCATATTCCGTGCGCACATACGAGATCGCCTACACCGTCGACGACTATGCACATCAAAGTGGGGACATATTTGTTATCACGAACCACTACGGATTCATAACGGGGTATGACGAGCCGGCCACGAATGTTGTTATTCAGAAAAAGGCGATATATGAGGTTACTGTACCAAGGTTTAAGAGATTGAAGGTGATATTATTTCCGGGACCGGGTGAACTGCCGAGAGAAAACAAGAACCCTATTAGAATCGTACAGACCTTTAACATCGGGATACACCAGTCGCACTATAACTGCATCGTCCTGGTGCTGGAAAGCGGACTAGCAATAGGAACTCAGCAGATATTAAAGGTACTTTGGTCACAAATTCGAAAGAAAATGCAACTGCCTGCTGCGGGTGAATGAACTTGGCACCAGGACCGCTGACGCATCCTCAAAGAGACGATCATGAAGAGCGAGTGTGTTGAATAGTGCAGTTTAGTCGACCATTGCTATTGTCGGACCTGTTTTCCGACGATGAGCTACATGCGGGTCGTTCTCCCTTGATCGCGGGTCTGAACGTGGTAGCGAAAGTAAAGGACGGAGATCTGACATTTGCCGATAACGAAGGATATTTTCAAAGGGCGAAGTCGAAGCGTCCAACCGCCATCATTACGACACGAGACCTTGCATCGCAAGTCCAGGCAGGAGACATCGCGATCATCATCTGCCCGGATCCATTCTTAAGGTTTCGCCAAATATGCGAAACATTTGACCCGTATATGGACGCTGACCGACCTGGAATGGACATTATCGGAATTGCGGTTGATCAAACCGCGCTGCTTCATCCCAGCGTATCCCTTGGTCCTCGTACTATTATCGGCGCAGGGTCAATAATGGGGCCAAACGTCAGTGTCGGATGCGATGCGCAAATTGGGGGAGACTGCCGTATTTGCGCCGGCGTGACTATAGAGGCCGGTGTCAAAATCGGTGAAAGGGTGGTGATCGGAGTTGGATCTGTGATAGGTGGCAGACCAAATGCATACAGGCGAAAGGACGGTTCATTCCTGTCATATCACGCCATCGGGAACGTCGAAATAGCCAACGACGTTGAAATTGGCGCCCTCTGTAGCATTGATCGATGCATCACGGACATCACGTCGATCGGTCGCGGTTCCAGAATTGGAAATGGAGTGCAAATTGGTCATGGCGCGATGATTGCTCACGACGTCCTCATTGTAAGCCATTGCGCCATCGCGGGCGATGTACTCATCGGTGCGGGGGCATCGGTTTACGGCCAAGCTGGTGTCGCGGCTGGTGTCCAAATTGGTGAGGCGGTAACGGTCTACGGCAGGACTGGGGTAACGAAGAATGTGGAGCCAGGCGCAAGCGTTATGGGGAACTACGCTATGGAGGCAGGTAAATACAAATGGTGCGAAGCTACATTACGTAACATGGCAAGCCAAAACCGTGCGACAGCGGAAGGAGATGTCTCGGTGATCCCCCAGGGCGTCCTTGAAGTCCTCACCGATAAGCTGGGCCTAAATTCCGACGCGATTTCGATCGAGAGTCGCTTAATGCTAGATCTAGGTGCGGATTCCCTCGACCTACAGGAGATTCTCGTAGCACTTGAGGATCGGTTTGCAATTAAGTTTCCTGGCAGTGCTGCGTTTGAGTCGCAAGCAAAAATCATGACCGTGGGCGACATCAGTGCTGCGGTCGGCAAGTTATCGTCAAGACCTTAACACAAAATCAGTCAAAGATGCGATTGTTTATGAATGAAGGCTCTAAGAATGATCCGAGACAAATCTTGCAGCACGTGCTATGACCTGGTCGTAGGTCAATACCTGGATACTGGCGTAGCTGCCGTTTAGAAGGCGCTGAGCGCGGAATTCAGATGGATCCCAGCCATTGCTTCTTCCGTGGACAAGCCAGGACCGGGGCTTTGCAATTGGATGCCCCCCGAGTCGTTCCACGGTTGATACGTTGTCCATTTGCAATTCCAGCTGATACTGATAGTTCACCGCCTGCGTGATAGCTTTCACGAGATCTGCATGTGGAACGAGATTGTCATGGTCCCGATTCTTGCTCCAGAATTTGGAGCCCGGTCTCTTTAGCTCAATGATGTCGAGGTGGCCGTCAAAGCTTGCCGTGAGGCAATCCGCCACGTTTTCAACGTCGATTCGGCGGTCGTCCAGTATTCGGACGCAGTCCGTTCCGAAGACCCATGGATTCCCTAAGAACCACTGTTGAAATTGCTGCTCCACAGCGTTTCGGTGTACCATCTTCCGCAATTCTACGATTGAATCCTGGCGGCTCCGCAAGACGGCGACGTCCATCACATCGTCTGGCAAGAATTTTTCCGTCCGGATAAGATCGTGGAGTGCCTTTCGGTCCGAGACGGCGGATAGCTTATGCCAAATGCCGGACACTAACGTCTTTAATGAAATCCTTGTCTGATCATCGTCGACTCTCGCTACGATTCTATCTAAGGCAAGTGGAGAACTTCCCGTACTGGAAATCGCCCCAGATGCGCTAATTATGTTGAGGAAAAACAACGCGGAGCGATCACTTTCAGTGGCGTGCCGCAGGAAATCCTCGGCTCGCACGACGGCAATATACTTGTCGCGTGTGACGATCTCCGAAAAGGCAACTTCGGACTTGTCGGTTAGCAGTAATATCGGTTCTTTGCGCCTCTGTTGGGCAAAGCGAGAAATGGCGTCAGTCAAGTCGGTGCATCCTGCGAATTTCGGCTGGTTGTGGCCAATAACGGCCAACCAATCGAAGTCGTACCAGACATCGCAGCTTGCCCCTAGCATCCTACGGTCGGTGGTCAGTCGATGCGGCCAAGTTATCTGGGAATTACTAGAAGGAATCGCCATCTTCCACCAATTCGAGGCTAAGACCGCTGCTTACCTGCGCTACGCCAAACTGCGGAGTAGTCCCAAGTCTCGTCCGAAGATCCCTTAGCACGTCTTCTGGAACAACAAAAGTGCCGATCAATGCTTCAGATTCCGGTCGCGGATTTTCCGATGCCCTCGCCCGATAAACCCGGGCGCGGAATTCTGGACGCTCTATCGCGAATTGGCAAACAGCCCGGACGTAAAATCGATTGAATTCGCATTGCGAAAAAAACACATGCTGGTCAGACCGAACACGCCTACCTGTCCCCGGATGGCATTCATGAAATGCACCGACTAAGTTCCCGGCTAACCACCGTTCATCAAAGGCTTGCGCCGCTCGCAAAATGAGATGCGGATATTTCGAATGGCCATGATCGTTGAACAATTTACTCGGCACTAAGACATCGTCACGAATATCCATTTCGATCTCAGCAACCATGAGAACACGAATTTCATTATTCAAATCCCTGAATACAAAGTCCGACATCGAGTTTTGTTCCTTTCAGAATGGATACGCATCCCCTCCTGCTGTCAAGTTTACTCGGTTACCAGGATTGGTTTGAAATTCTATCACGATGCGCCAGGGTGTCGCCCTGCGCGAAATGTCCCCCGGTCTCGGACCGGTAGCTCATCGCAGGTGCATATCGACCGACCGACGTCCGGAACCCACAATGAACTGAGGTGTCCCCTCCCCTCACCTTGGCGCTGCTGGCATCCTGCCGCAGACGACCGAATCTCCGCTCCGACCACTGGGCATATCATACTACAAACACACTTTGATTGTGTTCAGATCGTGCGCTGATACTTGAAAGCCCTTACCTTTGAACGCTCTTTGCAATTTGCCATGAGTTTCAGAAACTGCTCGGCTGATATCTAGCCCGCTGGTAGCAAAATTTGCGCCAACGACAGGCCTAACATAGAAACAATTTCGGTCGGCATTCCCATCTTCGGCGCAAAGCTCCCACCCTCGCAACCCAGACTGTTGACTGCCTGTCTGCAACTCATCCTTGTCATCAAACAGTTTCCCGCCTACGGTCAGGCTCTCCGGATCAACAATCTCTCGGAGTCGACCGACCAGCTCCGGGTCCTTGCCTCGACAGTAGCCATCAAAGTGCCTGATTTCAACTCCATCCATCATCTCTCACTACCTCGTACGAATAATCATTGTATGTCGCCGTGACCGCCTCGTCCGCCATAATGACATCCACATGACCGCATAGTCTAGCATTTCTTGTTTTTCGAGGCAGTATGGTCAATGCGCCCCGACGAACCGGGGTATCGCGCCCAGTGCAAAGTGTTTTCCGGTCTCCGACTGGTAGCCCGTTGCAACTGCTTATCGGCAGTCTGATGCCCGCAACGCCGGACCAAAAGTCCCAAAGAGTAGACACACGTCTATATCATCTGGTACAATTCACCTCAATGCGCGCAGGCAGAACACAAGCTCGTCATGCATGACGAACCATCCGAGGTGGCAGCGGATCGCCTAATAAGCATCACGCCGGCGCCCACGGGAACAGGGAAGCGGTGGCCCCGATGAAAATCGGGACCACCAATCTCAAAAATCATTGAATTTCCGGATCCCCTCCCCCTTTTTCGGCCTGTTTCAACTACCCACGGCCAGAAGATGACCCAAAGCCGAAAAAGGGGGAGGGTTAGGGTGGGGGTTCGTCCGCATTAAAATCTATCATTCCGAAAAACCCCTGGCAGTCCGACTGTCAGGGGATATCCGTGCACCCGCTGTATTGGGGTCTTCAGTGGTCGGAAATCACAACGATTTGCCAGTCGAGAACCCCAATATAGCGGGGGAGAGTACCACCGTTGTGTTGGGGTCCTCGCCAGCCGCAACCGAACAAGAGCCGACCGCCAAAGACCCCAACACGAGAAACGCTAGCTGCTGTAATACATCTGGAACTCGTAAGGATGCGGACGCAGCGAAAGCTCCAATATCTCGTTCTGGCGCTTGAACGCGATGTACTCCGAAAGCAGGTCCGGAGTAAACACCCCGCCCGAGATCAGAAACTCGTTGTCCTTCTCAAGCGCCAGAAGCGTCTCTTCCAGCGACCCCGGCGTCTTGCGAATCTTGGCGGCCTCGTCCGGCGGAAGATGGTACACGTCTTTATCGACCGGATCCGGCGGCGTCAGCCCGCGTCGAATCCCATCCAGCCCCGCCATCAGTTGCGCGGAAAAGGCAAGATACGGATTGCACGACGCGTCCGGCGCGCGGAACTCGATCCGCTTCGCCTTCGGCGCCTGGCTAAACGTCGGGATGCGAATGCAGGCCGACCGGTTCCGCTGGCTATACACCAGGTTGATCGGCGCCTCATACCCCGGCACCAATCGCCGATACGAGTTCGTCGTCGGCGCGCAGAAAGCCAACAGTGCCGGCGCATGCTCGAGCAACCCCGCCATGTAGTTGAGCGCCAACTGCGACAGCCCCGCATAGCCCTTTTCGTCAAAGAACAGGTTCTGGTCGTTCTTCCAAAGGCTCTGGTGGCAGTGCATGCCGCTGCCGTTGTCCCCATAGATCGGCTTGGGCATAAAGGTGGCTGTCAGTCCGTTCTGGTACGCCACATTCCGCACAACATACTTATAGATCATCACGTTGTCCGCCATCTCCAAAAGCGGATTGAATCGCAGCCCAATTTCGCACTGTCCCGCCGCGCCCACCTCATGATGGTGCGATTCGGTGATAACGCCGCAGTCCGCGAGGATCGCCATCACCTCGCCGCGGAAATCCTGCAGCGTATCGGCAGGGGCCACCGGCGCGTATCCACCCTTGATCGGCATCTTGTGTCCCGGACCCGGCTTGTCCGTGCGCCCGCTGTTCCACACCGCCTCGGCGCAGTCCACAAAATGCTGCGAAGAATGGTTGTCCTGGCTGTAGAACACTTCATCAAACACATGAAACTCCGGCTCCGGCCCAAAGTACACGGTGTCCGCGACGCCAGATCCTTTCATAAAATCAACGGCCCGCCTGGCGACAAGACGCGGGTCCCGGCTGTACGGCACTTTCGTCACCGGGTCAATGATGTCGCAGATGATGCACAGGGTCTTGATTTTCGAGAACGGGTCGATAAACGTCTTGGTGGAGTCCGGGATGAGGAGCATGTCGGACGCCTCGATCGGCTGGAAGCATCGGATCGAGGAGCCGTCGAAACCGACGCCGTCCGTAAAGATATCTTCGCCAAAGACATGGATGGGGGTCGAATAGTGCTGCCATGCGCCCAGGGGGTCTACATATCGGTAATCAATGATGTTGATGTCGTTCTCGCGGGCATACTGCACAAGCTCTCGCGGGCTCATTGGGTCCTCCTAGCGGTTTGGGCCATCGGAACACGGGGACTAAAAAGGAAAGACGCCCACTGGCCAGCTACCATTGCCAGGGCGTCATCGCTCTTTCCCGCGGGTCATCGCCGGCCCGTATTTGCGCAGTTTACCAGCCAAGGCAAGGACAGCGCAAGGTCGCAAGTATAGGTCCTATGAGTCCTATACGTCCTATCCCCGGACTCAGTCCTGCCCCCGCTGCGACCGCCGCCGCTCGTCCTTCGCCGCTATCGCGTCGCGCTTGTCATACTGCCGCTTCCCCCGCCCCAACCCAATCTCCACCTTCGCCCTCCCGCGGGTGAAGTACATCTTCAGGGGAATAATCGTGAACCCCTTCTCCTTCGCCTTGGCGTCCAGCCGCTTGATCTCCGCCCTGTGCATCAGAAGCTTGATCGGCCGCCGGACCTCAACCTTGGCGTAGCCCAACCGCTCATACGGCTGTATATACACCCCGTGCAGCCACAATTCTCCGTTGGTGATAATGCAAAACCCGTCCAGAAGCTGCACGTTGCCGAGGAACACGGACTTCACCTCCGGTCCCTGGAGCGCGATCCCCGCCTCGTGGGTCTCGACAATCTCATAGTCGTACCGCGCTTTGCGGTTGAGGATTGTCGCGGGACCCTTGGGCGCCTCCTGCTGCTTGGTCTTCTTGGCCATGGCTCGCGGAGTCTACCATTGGGGATGCGAGCCCTATTTGCCGGTCAGCAGCCGCTGGAGCGCGGAATCAAGTTCGGCGGGCATAAATCCCGCCGGACCGGGACTGCCGATGAAAACCAACTTGCCTTCCGTATTGACAAGATAGAGGCGATCGGGCCAGCCGGAGTGAGCCTTTTCCGTGGTGTTTTCCATGTTGTCCAGCACAATCGGGATCTTGATGTCCAGCCCAAGCGCGCAGGCCTTCGCGACCTTGCCGCGCTCATTTGACGTGGTGGGGTTCTTATAGACGATGCCCTGCATTTCGTTCTGCGGCACCTGCCATCCGTCCGACGGATGCGCCTCCTGGATGTAGACGATCCAGAAATCAACTTTGCCCTTATATTTGTTCGCCAGTCGCTCCAGCTCGCCAACCTGGCGGCGGAACGGAGGTCAGGTGTAGGACCCGAATATGAGCGCGGTCGGCCGCTTGCCAAAGTTGGAGGAAAGCTTGAACTTTGTCTTGCCATCTGGCGAAGAGAGGTTGAAGTCCGGCGCGGCGGCCCCGACCGTGAGTCCGCCGGGGGAAGGCCTTTCCCGTTGGCCGACCACGCCGAGACTTCCAATGAGTAACGCGATTGCCAGCAGATACAGCTTATTCATTCGCGCAATGGTTTTCGACGATCTCTCTGCTCGGAAGTTCACTGCCGTTACGATGCAGCATATACACCAGGTCCTCAGTCGCCAGGTTACCGGCTGCACCAGGCGCCAACGGACATCCCCGCAGCCCACCGGCCGAAGAGATATTGAGGCCGTTGGTCACCGCCAGGTTTTCCCGGTGATGCTCTCCATGTTTTCCCGCACCATGGGACTGCAGCTGGGCGCTATCGCCGCCGCCGTCGAGCTCCGGCTAAGAGGCTCAAACCCGCACCGAGACCTAAGATCGTGGACGGTTCGGGTACATAGCTGTACTCGTAGAGGGCGCCAAGACCGTCCGCGTTCACATATAGCCTTCCATTGCTCGCAAAGTTCAGGCCAGAAGACGAAATGTGACCATCGGCGAATTTCGTGATTCCTCCGCCGCTAGGATCGATGCGCCATATGTTGCCGCCGCCATAGTCCGTCGCGAACATACTGCCGTCTCCGAACGTCGAACCAATTATGTTGAAGACGGCACCAAGGTTCGTGACCGTTCCTCCCGGATCCACCTTGAGCGCCTCGCCGCTATCGTATTCGGCGACGTAAGCGTTGCCCAGGGCGTCGAAACCCAGTCCCTCGAGAGTGCTGGTTCCTACCCCAGTGTGAACGACCGTGAATGTGTCAAATGTGTCATCGAATCTGGATATCTCGTTCGTAAACGCAGAGTTCACGTATAAGTACCCGTCCGGTGCGAAGGCGAGTCCGGTGTACTTATTCGGTGATGTCACGTCCTTTATAAAGTTACCGAACTCATCAATGACACGCAGATTGGTCTGCGCGACACCGCCAAAATAGATCCTTCGTGTCACCGGATTAAAGGCCATCTCGTCATACGCAATGTCGGTCGCGCTATAGATGGCGGTCTTGACGCCTGCTTGGGTGACCCGGTAGATCGTAGAAGCACTATAATCCGTCACGAACAGATCCGTCGACACCGGATCATACGCGAGACCGTTGAAGTTCTGGCTGAAGCCGTCGGCCACCTTTCTGACCGACCAACCCGACTCCAAAGGGTTTGGGGCCGATAGTCCGGCAGCGATCGTTCCTAATAGCATTGCGGCGGTCGCTGCACCGCGGCGAACACATGTCTGTCCCATTTCCACGCTCTCCTTCACTGTCTCCATACAGATCAGGGGAAGAGCAGGTACAAATGCAGAAAACGACTATATAATAACACGGAATCGGGAATTCGCCAATGCCTTTTTGACTTTTGCCGGCGTTACTGGCGATGCGACCCCAGGTACTTGCCAAGCAGAGCTCGCCCTAGCTTCGAGCCGATGAATCGTGAGGCATCGACCAGCTTATCCATGTCTACGCCCGTTGCAATCCCCATACCGTTCAGCATGTACACAAAGTCCTCGGTCGCCAGGTTCCCCGCCGCGCCGGGGGCAAACGGGCAACCGCCAAGACCACCGGCAGAAGAGTCAAAGATGTGGATTCCATGCGACATCGCCATCAGGACGTTGGCGAGCGCTGTCCCCCTCGTGTCGTGGAAATGGTAGGCCCATTTTTCCAATGGTAGCGTGTCTCGCAACGCCTCCGTCAACTCGGTGACCTCCCCTGGGGTTGCCCAGCCGATCGTGTCGCCGATCGAGATTTCGTCGATGCCGAAGTCAAGCAGTTCTTCCACAATCGGCCTGATCTTGTCCGGAGCTACTCGGCCTTGGTAGGGGCAGTAGAACGCCGTCGATACGTATCCGCGCATCCACAATCCCTTTGACTTGCCGGTCGCCGCCATTTCCCTTATCTCGGCAAGCGATTCCCGGACGCTCATGTTCAGGTTCTTTTTGTTGAACGTCTCGCTGGCCGCGGTGAAGAACGCCACTTCTTTCGCGCCAGACTCCAAGGCCCGCTCCAATCCCCTAGAGTTGGGGGTTAGGACAGGATATCGGACACCCTCCCGCAGGTCGATCTGCCGGAAAACCTCAGCCGCATCCGCGAGCTGCGGCACCCACTTGGGGCTGACAAACGACGTCACCTCCACCACCGATAACCCCGTCGCCGTGAGCATATTGATGAACCGAACTTTATCCTCCGTCGAGACGACCATTGACTCATTCTGCAGCCCATCCCTCGGCCCGACCTCGACGATCTTGACGGTTGTGGGAAAGTTCATATCGTCCAACCCCAAATCCCATCGCCCGCTGGCGGACCTCCCCAAATCCCCTCCCCCGCTTGCTGTTCAGACTGGATAGATCGTTGACACATGTTCGGAGACATCGTTGACACAATGGAGGTATGCCATGGAGGAAATCGACGGTGGAACTGCAACGAGAAGAATTGGTTAGGTTGATGCGGCA